>NZ_CP126268.1:1236736-2473472 GCF_003234795.2 Curtobacterium sp. MCLR17_032
GACCGCGCGCACCGCCGAGATCACCCGCTCGACGAGTGAGTCGACCGTCTCCCTGTCGCTCGACCTCGACGGCACCGGGAAGTCCGAGATCTCGACCAGCGTGCCGTTCTTCGACCACATGCTGACCGCGTTCAGCAAGCACTCGCTGATCGACCTGCGCGTGCAGAGCTCGGGCGACACGGACATCGACGTGCACCACACGGTGGAGGACACCGGCATCGTCCTGGGGCAGGCGCTCCGCCAGGCACTCGGCGACCGTGCCGGCATCGGCCGCTACGGCGACGCCCTGGTCCCGCTCGACGAGGCACTGGCGCAGGCGGTCGTCGACGTCTCCGGCCGGCCCTACCTCGTGCACACCGGGGAGCCCGCAGGCTTCGAGTTCCACCGGATCGGTGGGCACTTCACCGGCTCGATGGTGCGTCACGTGTTCGAGGCGATCACGATGAACGCCGGCATCACCGTCCACCTCCGCGTCCTCGAGGGACGCGACCCCCACCACATCGCGGAGGCTGAGTTCAAGGCCTTCGCCCGCGCGATGCGCCATGCCGTCGAACTCGACCCGCGCGTCGACGGCATCCCGTCCACGAAGGGCACGTTGTGAGCTCCACCCGCCCGAACGTCGTCGTCCTCGACTACGGCTCCGGCAACGTCCACTCGGCGGCGAAGGCGTTGGAACGCGCCGGCGCCGACGTCACGCTCTCGAACGACAAGCAGACGGCCCTCGCCGCCGACGGACTCCTGGTCCCCGGCGTCGGCGCGTTCGCGGCCGTCGTCGACCAGCTCGAGGGGGTGCGCGGCGGCGAGATCGTCGACCACCGTCTGGCCGGTGGGCGCCCGGTGCTCGGCATCTGCGTCGGCATGCAGGTCCTCTTCGCCCGTGGTGTCGAGCGCGGCGCCGACGTCGAGGGCCTCGGGCAGTGGCCGGGCGTCGTCGAGCCGATCAAGGCGGACGTGCTGCCGCACATGGGGTGGAACACGATCGACGCCCCCCAGGACTCGGTGCTCTTCGACGGCCTCCGCGACGAGCGGTTCTACTTCGTGCACTCCTACGGGGTCACCGACTTCCCGCTCGACGCCTACGGTCCGTTCCGCGCGCCGAAGCTGACGTGGGCCGAGCACGGGGAACGCTTCATCGCCGCCGTCGAGAACGGCCCGCTGAGCGCGACGCAGTTCCACCCGGAGAAGTCCGGCGAGCCCGGCATCCGCCTCCTCCGCAACTGGGTCTCGTCGCTGTGACCCCCGATCCCGACGGGACCATGACCGAGCTCTCCACCACCCAGCCCCTCGTCCTCCTGCCCGCGGTCGACGTCGTCGACGGCCAGGCGGTGCGCCTCACCCAGGGCGAAGCCGGCAGCGAGACGGGGTACGGCGACCCGGTCGCCGCCGCCCGCACCTGGCGCGACCAGGGCGCCGAGTGGATCCACCTCGTCGACCTCGACGCCGCCTTCGGTCGCGGTGACAACCGTCGCGTCATCGCGCACGCCATCCGGGAGGTCGAGGGGGTCTCCGTCGAACTCTCCGGTGGCATCCGCGACGACGCCTCGCTCGAGGCCGCGCTGGCGACCGGTGCCGCCCGGGTCAACCTCGGCACCGCTGCGCTCGAGAACCCCGAGTGGGCGGCCCGGGTGATCGGGCAGTACGGCGAGCAGATCGCCGTGGGCCTCGACGTCCGCGGCACCACCCTGGCCGCCCGTGGGTGGACCGAGGACGGCGGCGACCTCTGGGAGGTCCTCGACCGGCTCGAGGACGCCGGATGTGCGCGGTACGTGGTCACCGACGTGACCAAGGACGGCACGCTGCAGGGCCCGAACGTCGACCTGCTGCGCCAGGTCTGCGACCGCACCGACCAGCCGGTGGTGGCCTCGGGCGGCATCTCGACGCTCGACGACCTCCGTGCGCTCCGCGAACTCGTGCCGCACGGGCTCGAGGGCGCGATCATCGGCAAGGCCCTGTACACGGGGGCGTTCACGCTGCCGGCCGCACTCGACATCGCGTCGGAGTAGCCGCGTGGCGGGCATCTCGAACGGCCGGGGTGCCGGCCCGGACCCCGACGAGCAGGCAGTGCCTGCCCACGACCACGCGGCCGACTCCGCCGGCAACCCGTGGGCCGGCCGCACGTTCGACGCGCACGACACGACCTTCACCGAGGACGACGGCCTGGCCGATCCCGCCGTCGTCGCCGCGATCACCGCGGTCGCGTCCGGAGGCCCGCACGCCGCGGTCGTCGACGCCCTCCGCACCGCCCGTCTGCTCATCCCGCTCGTCGCCGAGGCCGGCGACGTGGGGGAGACCCCGGACGGCCGGATCGTCGACAAGACCCAGGAGCTCTCGATCGTCACGGTCGCCGGTCCCGACGGTCGTGCGGTGATGCCCGCCTTCACCTCGGTCGAGGCGATGCGCTCCTGGGACGCGGACGCCCGGCCGATCCCGGTCGAGTCCCGTCGGGTCGCGATGGCCGCCGCGAGCGAGGACACGCAGCTCGTCGTGCTCGACCCGACGGCAGCGACCGAGTTCGTCCTCCGCCGGCCCGCGGTGTGGGCGCTCGGCCAGGACCTGCCGTGGACGCCGTGCTCCGAGGACCCGGAGGTCGCGCGGGCCTTCGCCGGCACGATCGAGACCGAGCCCGCCGTGGTCCGGATCGAGCTGTCGCCGGGGGACCCGCTGTCCCGGTTCGCCGGGCCCGAGCTGACCGTCGGCCTCCGGCTCATCGCCGGCCTCGACCGCGAGCAGATCGCCGAGCTGGTCGGCCGCCTGCAGCAGCGGTGGGCGAGCGACCCGGTCATCGCGGAACGGGTCGACAGCATGCGCGTCGCCCTCCGCGCCGCCTGACCGACGGCACCGGCATCGAGACCGGCCGTCGGTCGGACACGGCCGGGAGGCGCGCCCTCCGTCCGCCCCGACCCGCACCCCACGCGGCGGTGCGGCCCGACCCCGTGCGAGCGCGCCGGTACGATGGCCCGGTGAGCAGCACCCCGACGACAGCCTCCGGCACCGGCGACATCGTCACGGGTCCGACCGGTCGGCCTGTGCGGGCGTTCCCCGTGCCGGAAGAGCTGGACGGCCACGGTCCCGCACGCATCATCTCCCTGTGCAACCAGAAGGGCGGGGTCGGCAAGACCACCACCGCCATCAACCTCGGTGCCACGCTCGCCGAGTACGGCCGCCGTGTGCTGGCCGTCGACTTCGACCCGCAGGGCGCACTGTCCGCCGGTCTCGGTGTCCGGACGCACGACATCCCCACGGTCTACGACCTGCTGATGGGCGCCGTGAAGGACCCGAACCAGGTCATCCAGCCGACGAACGTGCCGCTGCTCGACGTCATCCCCGCCAACATCGACCTGTCCGCGGCCGAGGTGCACCTGGTCAACGAGGTCGCCCGCGAGCAGATCCTGGCGAGCGTGCTGCGGAAGGTGTCGAACGACTACGACGTCATCCTCATCGACTGCCAGCCGTCGCTCGGCCTGCTCACCGTGAACGCCCTCACCGCGGCGCACGGCGTGCTCATCCCGCTCGAGTGCGAGTTCTTCGCCCTGCGCGGTGTCGCCCTGCTCATCGAGACGATCGACAAGGTGCGGGACCGGCTGAACCCGGCACTGCTGCTCGACGGCATCCTGCCGACCATGTACGACTCGCGGACCCTGCACTCGCGGGAGGTCATGGAGCGCGTCGTCGAGACCTTCGGCGACCGGGTCCTCGACACCGTCATCGGGCGCACCGTGAAGTTCCCGGACGCGACCGTCTCGGCGCGACCGATCACGCAGACCGCTCCGGACCACGCTGCGGCCCATGCCTACCGGCAGCTGGCCCGAGAGCTCGTCCAGCGTGGCGCCGTCGCCTGAGGACCCGGCCACGAGCCTCCCGTCCGCATCGGCCGGACACGCCGACAGCGCGACCGACGCGCCGGTCGGCACCACGACGGCACCCGGGTTCCGGGTCCGTCTCAGCAACTTCGACGGACCGTTCGACCTGCTGCTGTCGCTCATCGCGAAGCACGAGCTGGACATCACCGAGGTCGCCCTCAGCGTCGTCACCGGCGAGTTCATCGCGTACGTGCGGCAGGCCTCGTCGAGTGAGGAACTCGACGAGGCGAGCGAGTTCCTGGTCGTCGCCGCGACCCTGCTCGACCTGAAGATCGTCGGTCTGCTGCCGCAGGGTGAACTCGTCGACGCCGAGGACGTCGCCCTGCTCGAAGCCCGCGACCTGCTGTTCGCCCGACTGCTGCAGTACCGGGCGTTCAAGCAGGCGGCGGACTGGTTCGGCGACCGCTGGGGTGCCGAGTCGCGACGCCACGTCCGGAGCGTCCGGCTCGAGGAGCGGTTCCGCGCCCGGACGCCGGAACTCGTCTGGACGCTGTCCGTGCAGGACTTCGCGGCGATGGCGGCGCTGGCCTTCGCACCGAGAGAGATCCCGACCGTCGGACTCGACCACCTGCACGCCCCCGCGATCAGCATCCGGGAGCAGGCGGCCATCGTGGTGTCGGTCCTCCGCACCCGCGCCGACGAGGGCACGCCGGACGTCACGTTCCGGGAACTCATCGCCGGGGTCGACCAGGCGGGTATCGTGGTGGCTCGTTTCCTCGCGATCCTGGAGCTGTACCGGAACGCCTCCATCTCGTTCGAACAACTCGAACCGCTCGGGGAACTGGTCCTCCGGTGGACCGCGCTCGACTGGACGGACGAGAGCCTCGCGAACCTGGGAGCCGACTATGACGGATGACGTGCACGCGCACGGCGCTCGGTCGCGCGCCGGGGGATCCGCCGAGCCGGGCGGGGCGGACGAGATCGAGGACGCCCGTGCGCTCGAGGTCGAGCTGCGCGGCGCCGCAGCCGCCACGGACGCGCTCGCAGACCTGGCCGCCGACGTGCCCGTCGACCGGCAGCTCGAAGCGATCCTGATGATCGCCGACCAGCCGCAGTCCCTCGTGGCCCTCGCCGCCGCCGTCGGTGCACCGGTCCCCGACGTCCGGCAGGCCGTCGACCGCCTGGTCGCCGACTTCGACGGCACCGACGGCACCGTGCGGCGCGGCTTCGAACTCCGCGAGGTCGGCGGCGGTTGGCGCTTCTACGTCCGTGCCGAGCTCGACGCCGTCGTCGAGCAGTTCGTCGAGGCGGAACGTCCGGCACGCCTGTCCCAGGCGGCCCTCGAGACCCTCGCCGTGGTCGCCTACAAGCAGCCGATCACCCGCTCCCAGATCGCCGCGATCCGGGCCGTCAACGTCGACGGCGTGGTCCGCACGCTCGTCGCGCGCGGCCTCATCGAGGAGTCGTTCACCGACTCCGAGACCGGCGCGATCAACTACGTCACCTCCGAGTTGCTGCTCCAGCAGCTCGGCATCAACTCGCTCGACGAGCTTCCGCTCATCTCGCCCCTCCTGGAGGACGGCGCGGACGGTTTCGGGCAGACCGGAAGGATCCCCGATGGCCGGGTTTGACCAGAACGACCGTGCACGACGAGACGACGACCGCCGCGGCGGGTCCGGACGTCCGGGCGGTGACCGGCCGGGAGGCGCGGGTCGCCGCGACGACGCACCCCGCGGACGCGACGGGGCCGGCTCCGGCGGGTACCGCGGACGCGACGACCGTGGCGCCCGTGCTGACCGTGGCGCCGGGGGCGACCGTGGTGGGTACCGCGGGGGAGACGACCGTTCCTCCGGCGGGTACCGCGGGCGCGACGACCGGGCCGGTGGCAGCGAGCGTGGTGGGTACCGCGGGCGTGACGAGCGTGGCGGCGACCGTCCCACGGGTGGGTTCCGTGGCCGCGATGACCGTGGCGGGGACCGTCCGACGGGTGGGTTCCGTGGGCGTGACGAGCGTGGTGGTGACCGTCCGACCGGTGGGTACCGCGGGCGTGATGAGCGTGGCGGTGACCGTCCGACCGGTGGGTACCGTGGCGGCGACGACCGCAGCAGTGGTGGGTACCGCGGTCGTGACGACCGTTCCTCTGGTGGGTTCCGTGGCCGCGATGACCGTGGTGGGGACCGTCCGACGGGTGGGTTCCGTGGGCGCGATGACCGTGGTGGGGACCGTCCGACGGGTGGGTTCCGTGGGCGCGATGACCGTGGCGGTGACCGTCCGACGGGTGGGTTCCGTGGGCGTGACGAGCGTGGCGGTGACCGTCCGACGGGTGGGTTCCGTGGCCGCGATGACCGTGGTGGGGACCGTCCGACCGGTGGGTACCGCGGGCGTGACGAGCGCGGGGGAGACCGCCCGACCGGTGGGTACCGTGGCGGCGACGACCGCAGCAGTGGTGGGTACCGCGGTCGTGACGACCGTTCCGCCGGTGGGTTCCGTGGCCGCGATGACCGTGGTGGGGACCGTCCGACCGGTGGGTTCCGTGGGCGTGACGACCGTGGTGGGGACCGTCCGACCGGTGGGTTCCGTGGGCGTGACGAGCGCGGCGGTGACCGTCCGACCGGCGGGTACCGCGGCGGCGACGACCGCAGCAGCGGTGGGTACCGCGGGCGGGACGACCGTCCCTCCGGCGGGTACCGCGGCAACGACGACCGCGCTGCCGGTGGGTACCGCGGACGTCCCGAGCGCGACACGCGCGGCGCCGACCGACGCAGCGACGACCGTGGCGGCTTCGTGAGCCGTGACGACGACCGCGGACGCTTCGTGCGCCGCGACGACGCCGGCGACCGCCGGACCGGTGACAGCCGGACCGGTGGACGCGACGACCGTGGTGGGTACCAGGGGCGTGACTCCCGCGGTGGCCGTGACGAGCAGCGTGGTGGGTACCAGGGACGCGACTCCCGCGGCGGCCGCGACGACCGCGGTGGCCGTGACGAGCAGCGCGGTGGGTACCGCGGGCGTGACGACCGCGGAGCCTCCCGTCGTCCGGACGACCGTGGCGCCGAGCGCGGTGCCGACCCCCGCCGCGAGGACCGTCGCAGCCCGGACGGTGCCCCGAGCAGCGTGTGGCACAACGGCCGCCGCTACGTCGGTGGCACGACCAGCCCGCGCAACGACCCCGCACGCAAGCGGACGACGCCCCTCCCGGCCGGGGAGCGCGACGACGCCGGGCGGCCCGCCGAGGGCACACCCGAACGCCCGATCATCCCCGACTGGGACCCGGCGGACGGGACGACGACCGCCGGGGGCGAGCCGGACCTCCAGGAAGGCGGTGAGCGCCTGCAGAAGGTGATCGCCGCTGCCGGTGTGGCGAGCCGTCGAGTCGCGGAGAACCTGATCTCCGAGGGCCGCGTGACCGTGAACGGCGAGGTCGCCGACATGCTCGGCCGTCGCGTCGACCCGGACACCGACGAGGTCGCGGTCGACGGGGTGCCGGTGCAGACCGACACCTCCCGGCGGTACGTGGTCCTCAACAAGCCGACCGGTGTGGTCTCGAGCATGCAGGACGAGCACGACCGTCCCGACCTGTCGCAGTACGTCGAGCAGTTCGAGGAGCGGCTGTTCAACGTCGGCCGACTCGACTTCGACACCGCCGGGCTGCTCATCCTGACCAACGACGGCGGGCTCGCCCACGTCCTGGCGCACCCGTCGTTCGGCGTGACGAAGACCTACGTCGCGAAGGTCGACGGCAACATGGTCCCCTCGACGCTGCAGATGCTGCTCGAGGGCATCGAGCTGGAGGACGGCCAGATCGCCGCCGACAAGGCGCGGCTGCTCGAGTCCTCGCGCGGGGAGTCGCTCGTCGAGATCACGCTGCACTCCGGCCGCAACCGGATCGTGCGCCGCATGCTCGAAGCGGTCGGACACCCGGTCCTCGAGCTCGTGCGCCGGTCGTTCGGACCGCTGCAGCTCGGCAGCCTGGCGCCGGGCGAGGTGCGCGAGTTGACCACGGTCGAGCTCGGCAAGCTGCTCGGCATCGCCCGGACCGCGGACACCCGCACCGGCGACGACGACGCGGAGAGCACGGACTGACGAGCGGGTCGATCGTCGCGGTCTGACCGCGACACGGACGGCGCCGGACCTGGTGGGGACTTCTCCACAGGCCCGGCGCCGTCCTGCTGCCCGGCACCTGCGCTCGATAGGCTTGCCGGGTGACCGACGCCAGCACGACCGCGACCGACGGAGAACCGTCGCGCGCCGACATCGACCGCCGTGTGCGCGGACCGGTGCGGATCGTCGGGACCGGACTGCTCGGTGCCTCGATCGGCCTGGCCCTGCGTGACAAGGGGGTGGAGGTCGTCCTCGACGACGTCTCCCCGGCCGCGTTGGCGCTCGCCGTCGACTACGGCGCCGGACGACCGCCGGCAGCGGGGGACGAACCTGAACTGATCGTGGTCGCCGTGCCGCCGGACGTCACCGCGACGGTCGTGGAGCGTGAACTCCGCAACCACCCGAACGCCGTCGTCACCGACGTCGCCAGCGTCAAGTCCGGGCCGCTCGACCGCCTGCGTGCCGTCGGTGCGGACGTCTCGCGGTACATCGGTTCGCACCCGATGGCCGGCCGCGAACGCAGTGGTCCGACCGCCGCCCGTGCCGACCTGTTCATCGGTCGTCCCTGGGTCATCGCCGGCCACGACGACATCAGCCACCAGCGTGCCGCCGTGGTCGAACACCTGGCGCTCGACCTCGGAGCGACGGTCGTTCCGATGGACCCGGAGTCGCACGACCGGGCGGTCGCGGTCGTCTCCCACGCGCCGCAGCTGGTCGCGACGCTGATGGCCTCGCGCCTCCGCGACGCCCCCGGCGAAGCCCTCGGCCTGGCCGGCGGTGGTGTCCGCGACGTCACGCGCATCGCCGCGAGCGACCCGGGCCTGTGGGTGCAGATCATCGGTGCCAACGCGGAGCACATCCGCCCGGTGCTCGCCGACCTCCGTGACGAACTCGACCGGGTGCTCACCGCGCTCGCCGACCCCGCCGCGGCCGGGTCCCCGCGCGCCATCGCCGAGACGATGGCGTCGGGCAACCGCGGCGTCGAGCGACTGCCCGGCAAGCACGGGTCCACCGCACGTTTCGCCCAGGTCGTCGTCCTGATCGACGACCGACCCGGGCAGTTCGCCGAACTCCTCACCACCATCGGGGAACTCGGCATCAACCTCGAGGACCTGCGCCTCGAGCACTCGCCCGGAGCGCAGATCGGCATCGTCGAGGTGTCGGTCGTCCCGGAGCACGAACAGCGACTCGTCGAGGAACTCGAGGGTCGCGGATGGAGGATCGCAGCAGCATGGGCCTGAACGACAACGACACCACGCTCGAGTCCGGCGTCACCGGCGGCCCGGACGCCCCCGACTCCGGTCTGCCGACGCCGGCCGACCAGCCCGGACCCCTCGGCGGCGGCGACGTCACCGGCGGCCCGGGCGGACAGGGCGGCGGCGAACTCGGTTCGACGCGCGACCCGATGCCGGCCGGTCTGCCCGCCGGCGCCTTCGTGGCGAAGTTCGTCATCGCCGTCGACGGTCCCGCCGGCAGCGGCAAGTCCAGCGTGTCCCGTGCTGCCGCCCGCGCGCTCGGCTTCGGCTACCAGGACACCGGTGCCGCCTACCGCGCACTCGCCTGGCACGCACTGCAGCAGGACGTCGACCTGGACGACCCCGCCGCGGTCGTCGCCGCCTTCGACTCGTTCGACTACGCCATCGGTACCGACCCCGACGACTACTTCGTGCGGGTCGGCGGTGTCGACGTGACGGACGCCATCCGCACCCCCGACGTCACCGCCGCGGTGGCGCACATCGCGAAGCTGCCGGAGGTCCGGGCCAAGCTCGTTTCGCTGTTCCGCCAGGTCATGCGGATGGCCGAGGGACAGGGCATCATCACCGAAGGGCGCGACATCACGACGGTGGTCGCACCTGACGCCGAAGTCCGGATCCTGTTGACGGCCGACGAATCCGTTAGGATGGCACGTCGGTCGGCAGAGGTCACGACCCAGTCGGCCGAAGAGACCTCGGCTGCCCTCGCCCGTCGGGACGCTGCCGATGCGAAGGTCGTCGACTTCATGAACGCCGCCGACGGCGTCACCACCCTCGACTCCACCGACCTCGACTTCGACCAGACCGTGCAGGCGGTGGTCGACCTGGCCCGCTCGGCCACGAACTGACAGCAACCCGGCCACACGGCCGCACCTGAACCACGAACACGCGGCCCACCGGCCGCCGGCAAGGAAACCACCATGGCGCAGCTGGACGACCGAAGCGACGACGACTTCCCCGAGTACGACGACTCGCTCGGAGAGCGGCTCGCCGGCATCGACGACGCCGAAGCGGACCAGCGTGCAAGCGCGCTCCGCGTCGGTCTCGACGAGTACGACCTGGACGACGAGGACCTCGCGCTCCTCGAAGCCGGCAAGCTCGGCGTCGACGGGGTCGCGTACCTGTCGGCACTGCCGGTGCTCGCGATCGTCGGCCGCCCGAACGTCGGCAAGTCGCAGCTCGTGAACCGCATCCTCGGCCGCCGTGAAGCCGTCGTGCAGGACACCCCCGGTGTCACCCGCGACCGCGTCAGCTACAAGGCCGAGTGGAACGACAAGCGCTTCACCATCGTCGACACCGGTGGGTGGGAGCCCGATGCCAAGGGCATCAACGCCTCGGTCGCCGCCCAGGCCGAGGTCGCGATCGACCTCGCCGACGCGGTGCTGTTCGTCGTCGACGTCACGGTCGGCATCACCGCCACCGACGAGCACGTCGTCAAGATGCTCCGCGGCACCGACCGTCCGGTCATCGTCGCGGCGAACAAGTCCGACGACGAGCGCCGCGACCTCGAGGCGTACTCGCTCTGGAACCTCGGTCTGGGCGAGCCGCACCCGGTGTCGGCCCTGCACGGCCGTGGCGTCGCGGACCTCCTCGACCTCATCATCTCGACGCTGCCGGACGTGTCCGCGGTCGCCAAGCAGGAGATCGGCGGCCCCCGTCGCGTCGCCATCCTCGGCCGACCGAACGTCGGCAAGAGCTCGCTGCTCAACAAGGCCGCCGGTGAAGAGCGCGTCGTGGTCAACGAGCTCGCGGGTACGACCCGTGACCCGGTGGACGAGCAGATCGAACTCGGCGGCAAGACCTGGCGCTTCGTCGACACCGCCGGCATCCGGAAGCGCGTGCACCTGCAGCAGGGTGCCGACTTCTACGCCTCGCTCCGCACCACCGCGGCACTTGAGAAGGCCGAGGTCGCGGTCGTCGTCCTCGACGTCACCGAGCCGGTGTCCGTGCAGGACCTCCGCATCATCGACCTGGTCCTCGAGTCCGGTCGTGCGCTGGTGCTGGCCTACAACAAGTGGGACCTGTTGGACGACGAGCGCCGCCGCTACCTCGAGCGCGAGATCGAGCAGGACCTGGCGCACGTCGCCTGGGCCCCGCGCGTGAACATCTCCGCCCGCACCGGCCGTCACCTCGAGAAGCTCGTGCCCGCCCTCGAGACCGCCCTCGAGTCGTGGGACACCCGCATCCCGACCGGCAAGGTCAACGCCTTCGTCGCCGAACTGGTCCAGGAGCACCCGCACCCGGTCCGCGGCGGCAAGCAGCCCCGCATCCTGTTCGCCACGCAGGCGTCGAGCCAGCCGCCGACGTTCGTGCTCTTCACCTCGGCGTTCCTCGACCCGCAGTACCGCCGGTTCATCACCCGGCGTCTCCGCGAGGTGTGGGGCTTCGACGGCACGCCGATCGTGGTCAACATGCGAGTGCGCGAGCGCCGGAAGCGCTGATCGGTCATGTCCGCGCCACGAGGGGAGCGATCGACGTCACGACGTCGATGGCCCGTCGTGGCCGGGCTCGTGCTGCTCGTCGTGGTCGCCGTCGGTGCAGTTGCGCAATGGCACACCCCGGACGGCGCCCCGTCGGCCTCGGCGCCTGATCCGTCCTCGGACGCGGACGATGCGGGGATCGGGGACGACGTTGGGATGTCGATCGGCCACGGGTTCATCCCGGACGAGCCGACACCGGACGCGACCGGCACCACGAGCGTGGTGGACGCCGCGACCGGGCTCCCGGTCGACGCGGCACAGGCCGTCGGTCCCTGGTGGCGACGCGCCCTGCCGATCGCGGGCGACCTCGTCCCGATCCGCGGCGAGGTCCGCGGGAACGTCCGGCTCGAGGTCGTCGGGGAGCAGGTCGTCCAGGTCGTCCTCACCGGCGTGCAGGTGACGGCGAGCCCCGATCCGACCGGGTCGACGAAGACCGGGTCAACCACGACCGGGTCGGCTGCCTCGACCCGCTCGCACATCGGCGCGGTGCGCGTCGAGCTGTCCTCGGGTGACGTGATCGGCACCGAACGGGCGCAGTGGACCGGCGCCGACGTCCCCGCCGACTTCGGCTCCTTCACCCCGGACGGCGAACACACCGTGCTCGTCATCGTCGACCCACAGGACCTGCCGCCCGTGGTGCACTCCGTGCTCCTCGTCGACGCCGACACCGGAGACCTGCTCGGCGGCGCCGAGCTGCTGCCCGTCTTCTGACCGGGGTCGCGTGTCGGGGGAGGGCGTGCCTCCCGGCCGACCGGACCGGCGGCCGGGGAGACGGGCCGACGTCGGTCGTCGTGCCGGACCGGTGTCGTGCCGGACCGGCGTCGGGCCGGTGAACCGGCGGGACTCTCAGCCGTCCGGGAGGCCCGTGGCAGCGCCGCCCCGCTGGATACGGCACCATGGGACGGTGACGCAGCGACCCTCCGGCCTGGCAGCGACCGCTGACCGGGCGTGGAACCGGCTCCGCCTGGACCGCCTGGCCGGCGGCCGGCAGGGCGGCTACGTCATCCGCGAGGACATGCTCGCCCACCCCGACACGGTCCGCTCGTTCCGGTGGATCCGGTGGCTCCTCGTCGCCGAGACCGTCGTCGGCCTGACCGCGATCGTCGTCGCCGTGCTGCTGACCCGCGCCGGAGAGACGGTGCCGTGGGCGGTCTGGTTCCGAGCGACGGTCGTGTTGCTCATCACCCTGACGCTCTACGTGTTCGCGTGGCGGGCGCAGCTCGGCTACTACTGGGCGTACCAGCGGCTGCGGCTGTTCAGCCGGATCTTCCCGATCGTGACGCTGGTGATCGCGGCGATCCCGGGCCTCTACCCGTTCTGGATGGTCATCGAGCAGATCGTGTTCTCGGTGCTGATGGTCGGGATCGGCGACGTGCTGACCAGCGACCAAATGCGGCTCACGTTCCCGAAGCCGGTGCGCCGGCAACCGTAGGCCCCGGGCAGATGCAGCACCGAGGAGCATCGTGGGGTCCATGACCACGACATCGCTCCCCGGCGGCACGTTCCGCCTCGCCGACGACCTCGAACTCACCCGCGTCGGGTACGGCGCCATGCAGCTCGCCGGACCGAACGTGTTCGGTCCTCCCGCCGACCGCGACGAGGCGCTCCGGGTGCTCCGGACCGTTGTCGAACTCGGCATCACCCACATCGACACCGCCGAGTTCTACGGCCCGCACGTCACGAACGAACTCATCCGCGAAGCGCTCGCGCCCTACGGGGACGACGTGCACCTCGTGACGAAGGTCGGCTCCGTGCGGGACGCCAAGGGCAACTGGGTGCCTACCCGGCAGCCCGACGACCTGGTGGCGCAGGTGCACGAGAACCTCCGCACCCTCGGGCTCGAGCAGCTCGAGGTCGTGAACATCCGGATGGGTGGGTTCGACGCCCCGCAGTCCGGCTCGATCGCCCCGCAGGTGGAGGCGCTCGCCCGCCTGCAGGAGGAAGGCCTCGTCCGCCACATCGGACTGTCGACCGTCAGCGCGGAGCAGCTCGACGAGGCGCAGAGCTACGTGCCGATCGTCTGCGTGCAGAACATGTACAACGTGGCCCGTCGGGAGGACGACGCCCTCGTCGACCTCACCGCGTCGCAGGGCATCGCGTACGTGCCGTACTTCCCGCTGGGTGGGTTCTCGCCGATCCAGTCCGGGGCGCTCGACCGGGTCGCGGAGCGCCTGGAGGTGTCGCGCCTGACGGTGGCGCTGTCCTGGCTGCTCCAGCGGTCCCCGAACATGCTGCTGATCCCGGGGACGTCCTCGGTGGACCACCTGCGGGACAACGTGGCGTCGGCCGGGTTCGCGCTGCCGGACGACGCCGTCGCCGAACTCGACGCGATCGGGTCGGCCGCCTGAGGCTCAGCCGCCGGCCGTCAGGCGACGGTGGCTAGGGCGAACGGCAACACGGCCGAGGCTCCGGCTCGTCGGAGTTCCCGTCCCGCCACCGTCATGGTCCACCGGCTGTCGACCAGGTCGTCGACGAGCAGGACCGGCCCCTCGTGCACCTGCAGTGCGGCCGCGAGTTCCGGTCCGACGACGAAGGTGTCCCAGACGCCCGACAGCCGGTAGGCGCTGTTCGTCGCACCGTCGCCACGCGGTGTCCCACCGTCGCGGTCGAGGGTGCCGAGGTGCTGCAGCCGCCCGATCGAGGACAGCGCCTGGGCGAGCGACGCGACGAGCTGCGGCCGGGAGCGCGAGGACATCGCGACGACCCCGGTCGGCCGGGTCTCCCACGGCCAGTCCTTGAGCGCGCGGACGCAGCCGTCGACGAGTTCGCGGGACACCGGTGCGTCCGGGGTGGCGTTCGCGAACAGAGCGCGGAGCGGCCCACCCCAGCCGAGGTCGGTCAGTCGGGCGACGGCACGACCCGGGGCGACGAGTTCGCCGGCCGGGATCTTGCCCTTCACCGCGACGCCGAGCGACGCCATGCCCGAGGGCCACTGCGCACGCGGGGCGATCTCGACGCCGACCTGGTCGAGGGCGTTCGCGGCCCCCGTGCGGTCGGCGTCCGAGACGTCCGTCGGGTACCAGGCACCGGCGCAGTTGTCGCACCGCCCGCAGGGTTCGGCGGTCGGGTCGTCGAGGTCCTGCTGGAGCAACTGCATCCGGCACGCACTGGTCGACTCGTAGGTGAGCATCGACGCGGCCTCGGCAGCGCGGGCAGCGGCGACCCGCTCGTAGCGTGCGGCGTCGTACTCCCATGGTCGACCGGTCGCGACCCAGCCGCCACCGACCCGACGCACGGCGCCGTCGACGTCGAGCACCTTGAGGAGCAGTTCCAACGTCGACCGCTTGATGTCGACGAGCCCTTCGAGCGCGACGGTCGACATGGCGCTGTCGGTGGAGAGCGCTCCGAGCACGGCGGAGGCGCGGGACTCGGTCGGCATCGACGCGCTGGCGAAGTACTGCCAGATCTCCTGGTCCTCACGCCCCGGCAGCAGCAGCACGTCGGCGTTGTCGGTGGCACGCCCGGCACGACCGATCTGCTGGTAGTACGCGACGGGGGAGGACGGCGCGCCGATGTGGACGACGAAGCCAAGGTCGGGCTTGTCGAACCCCATGCCCAGCGCACTGGTCGCCACGAGCGCCTTCAGCTCGTTGTTCTTCAGCTGCCCTTCGAGCTGCTCGCGTTCGTCGTTGTCGGTCCGGCCGGTGTAGGCGCGGACGGCGTACCCGGATTCGCGGAGGAGCCGGGCGATGTCCTCGGCCGCCGAGACGGTGAGCGTGTAGATGATGCCGCTACCGGGCAGGTCGCCGAGGTGGGCGAGCAGCCAGCCGAGACGGGCGCGGGCGTCGGGCAGCGTCAGCACCCCGAGCCGCAGCGAGGCGCGGGCGAGCGAGCCGCGGATGGTGAACACCGGGTCCTCGGGCCCGGCGGTCAGCTGTTCGGCCACGTCCTCGACCACGCGCTCGTTCGCGGTGGCCGTGGTCGCGAGGACGGGCACGCCGTGCGGCAGGGACCGGATGAGCTCGGCGAGACGTCGGTAGTCCGGCCGGAAGTCGTGGCCCCAGTCGGAGATGCAGTGGGCTTCGTCGACGACGAGCATGCCCATCCGTCCGATCAGCGCCGGTAGCTGTTCGTCGCGGAACTTCGGGTTGTTCAGCCGCTCGGGGGAGACCAGCAGCACGTCGACCTCGTCACGGGCGAGGGCCGCCTGGGTCTCGGTCCACTCGTGGGCGTTCGCGGAGTTGATCGACACCGCTCGGACCCCGGCCCGGGCCGCGGCGGCGACCTGGTCGCGCATCAGGGCGAGCAGCGGCGACACCAGGACGGTCGGCCCACCGCCCCGACGACGGAGCAGCAGGGTGGCGAGGAAGTACACGGCGGACTTGCCCCACCCGGTGCGCTGCACGACGAGCGCCCGCTGCCGGTGCTCGACCAGTGCGGAGATGGCTTCGAGCTGCCCGGGGTGGAAGACCGCGTCGACCCGACCCGTCAGCGCCTGCAGGGCCTCCTGCGCCTCGGCCGCGACGGCAGCGGACGGCGGGACGGGGGAGGCAGCAGGTGAACTCATGGCCCCATGCTGTCAGGACCGACCGACGAACCCGGCCACGGGCCTCCCTGCTGTGGAGAACCCGCGCCCGCTCACTGGTAGGTGACCAGCGACGGCGTCGGCTGCACCTGGGACATGGTCTGCTCCGGCGTGAGCATCGGCGTGTCCTCGTCGTAGAAGTTCTTCCAACCCCAGTGCAGTCCGTCCGGGCCGCCGGCGTGCAGCGCCTTCCACGTCGCCTGCTTGTCCGGCTGCGACCCCTGCCCGTCGACGTGCACGAGCAGGTCGAGCTCCGGGTGGGACGCCAGCGAACCGCGATCGGACACCATCGAGGACCGGAACTGGTGCAGGACGAGTGCCTTCGGCGGCAGCCCCTCGCGTCGGACGAGCCCGGCGAGCCACTTCGACACGCCGTTCACCTCTGCGGCGCTGACCGTGCCGATCTGCTTGAGCGGAACCTGGTCCGGGCCGAGTCGCCACTCCGGGTCGAGCGCCAGCCACACGTCCGGACGCTGCAGCAGCGACTCGTACCGCTTCGCCTGCGACAGGAAGTCGATGCGTCCGGGCTGCAGGTCGATGATCGTCGGCATGCCGGCCCGGTGCGCGGCATCGACGTACGGCTCGAGGGTCGAAACCGGGAGCTCGCGCGAGTAGTCGCCGTCGTCCCCGGCCTCGCCCGCCGCGACCGTCGCGATCACCTCGAACGCGGGCGTCACCGGCACGTCCGACAGCCCGCGGTACTCCGCCGCGAGTTTCCGGGCCCGCTCGACACTCGCGGCCGGGTTCTGCTCGCCGAGGACGCCGAGCACCGGAGCCCCGGGCGCGCCGTACAGGGCCGTGTACCGGTGTCCGTCGAACGGCCGCTGCCCACCCGAGCCGATCCGGTACCCCGTCTGTGCCGCCCGCACCACCCACTCCGGGTCCCCGAGGTCCGCGAAGGACGCCCCGAGCAGCAGCGTCGGATGGCCCGCAGCCCGGTGCATCGCCCGGACGACCGACCCCGATGCAGCCGGGTCCGACACGCCCGAGGGCATCTCCACCAGCTGAGCGCCGGCAGCCCGGGCGGTCGCCACCGCGGCAGCGTCGGCCGACCGATCCGCGACGAGCACGGTCTGCCGGGAGGCCCGCCCCGCCTCCGCCCGCTGGCCCGCCTCCGGTGCGTCCCGCTCCGGCGCCTTCGTGTCGAGGGTCACGCTCCCGACCGCCTGGTACCAGGACGCGCCGAGCCGATCGAGCTCACCGGTCACGGCCTTCGTCGACGCCGTCGAGCCGGAGTCGACGAGCAAGGCCGGCACGTGCGCGCGGACCGCGGCGCTCGCCGCCTTCCGCACGGCGTCGGCATCCCCGGCCGGTGCGACGACGGCACCGGGAGCGGACCGGAACAGGGCGCGACTCGCCCGGACCGACCGCTCTGCGGCCGACTCCTGCGCCACCATCGTCACGGCGTCCGACGCAGCGCGGGCCAGCGTCGGGCGCGGGGCCGGCGTGGCACCCGAACAGGCGGCCACCCCGAGCACGAGACCGGCCACAGCGAGTGCGAGCAGGGAACGGGCAAGACGAGAACGCATCGGCCCACCCTAGGAGCCGAGCGGTCGTCACCCTGAGAACCGCATCCGTGCCGGCTCGTAGAACGGGAGCATGCACCGACAGGCCGACGACCGACCGCTCATCGGGCCGGTGGCGGCTCCCGACCTGCACTGCATGACCCTCAACCTGCGCCGGAGCGTGCCCCGACCCGCCGGGCACCCGGACTCGTGGGAGCACCGCCGGGACGCCGTCGTCGCGCTCGTCGCCTCCGAAACGCCCACCGTCCTCGCCGTCCAGGAGGCCCTCCGCCCCCAGGCGATCGACCTCGCCACCGGCATCGGGTCGCGCTGGGAAGCCCTGTTGCTCGGACGCGATCGGTACGGCGACGGCGAGGCCGTCGGGCTCCTGGTCGACACCGAGCGCTGCTCCGTCGTCGAGCGCCGGTCCTGGGCGATGTCCCGCACACCGCTCCGCCCCGGCTCCCGCTCGTGGGCGACCGCGTTCCCCCGGCATGCCGTCGGCGCCGTCCTCGACGACCACGCCACCGGTCGTCGCTTCCTCGCACTCGCCACCCACCTCGACGTCGTATCGCCCTGGGCACGCCTCCGCTCGGCGCAGCTGCTCGGCCGGATCATCGCCCAGTCCGGCCTCCCCGCCGTCGTGATGGCGGACTGGAACGCGCCCGCCGGGTCGGCGCCCTGGCGCGCACTGGCGGAGGCGGGCGTCCCCGACACCTGGGGGCGGGCCTCCCGGCACGAGACGGCGGAACTCGGCACGTACGCCGCCTACCGGGAGCCGCGTGCCGACAAGCCGCGCATCGACGGCGTGCTCGCCACCGAGGACGCCGTCGTGTCCCGCGTCGCCGTCTCCACCCGGCGACCCGGGGGAGTGTGGCCGTCCGACCACCTCGCCGTGCACGCCGTGCTGTCTTTCGGGACCACCGCGTGATCGCGACCCTGGGGACGACGTTCCTGCGTCGGCCGCACGGTGCCGTCTGGGCTGCCGACGTGCTGCGGGTCCTGACGCTCGTCAGCGTGCCCGTCGCCACGGCCGTGTGGGGCGGGGTGGCGTTCGCCGTGATGTCGCTCGCGCTGCTCGGCGCCGTCGTCCCGCGCATGCTCGGGCTTCGACCGACGTTCGACACGGCCGTCGTGCTGCTCTGCCTGGTCGCCGCGTGGAGCAGTGCGCTCGACTGGTACACGACCGTGTTCCTCTGGGACAAGGTCGTCCACGTCATCCTGGTCGGACTGCTCGCGGCGCTGCTCGTCGTGATCGCCTCGGACCTCGGCGTCCTCGCGTCGGCCCCACGTGCCGGCGTGCTGCTCTCCGCCCTCGTCGCGCTCGCCGCCGGGATGGCGGTCGGGTCGGTGTGGGAGATCGGCGAGTGGCTCGGGCACAATTTCGTCGACGACACGATCGTCGTCGGGTACGACGACACGATCGGGGACCTGGCAGCGGACGGGCTCGGGGCGCTGCTCGCCGGGTTCGCGCTGCCGTGGCTGTCGCGGGAGCGGCGGGTCGTCCAGCCGATGCACCTGCGGGGGTGACGCGCCCGAGTCCGGTCCCGTGGCGCGGTGGGGCTCGCGCTTCCGCTATGCTTGACGGGCTGCTCCACGCTCGGTCGGGTGTGGGGCGGGGCTCGCGGTCTCCCTCGTGGAGACGGAGTCTGGGTCCTCAGGGGCTCGCGGGCTGTAGCGCAGCTTGGTAGCGCACTTGACTGGGGGTCAAGGGGTCGCAGGTTCAAATCCTGTCAGCCCGACCGAAGGGGTGTCTTAAGAACCGTCTTAAGAACCCAACAACGAAGAGAGGCCCGCAGCCATAAGGCTGCGGGCCTCTCTTCGTTGTTGTGGGTCTCCGGGCTCAGGCGGGCCTGGTTGCCGCCTTCGCTCGCTTCGACCGACTGGTCTTCGTGGCGGCTGCTCTCTCGGCGGCGACCTTCGCCGCCTTCTCCCGTCGAGCCTTGGCGCGCGCCTGGCGGACCTCGAGGTCCGGAACTCCACCCGGGAGAGTGCCTGTGTACTCGTTGAAGAACTTACGGTCTCTGCGCCGCTGGATCGGCGGTTTGCGAGGGGGACGGTTCTCGGCTGCTCGGCGGTCTTCGATCTCCTTTGCCTTGAGGAAGTCGCAGATCTGCTTGATGTTGAGCGCGACGAGCAGGAACGTCAGGAAGACGTAGCCGGATGCGAAGCCGCGAGACTGTCTGTTCAGGTGGTCGTGCAGAGACCCGTACTTCGGAGCCTTGAGCATCGAATTTCCGTTCTCGATGAGGTTGCGCGCGTAGCCGTGGAAGTCGGTCCACTCGCGGGACTTGTACCGCAGGGCTTGGGTGAGCGGCGGCAGGTGCTCCTTCGGGAACTTGACGGAGTCCTGACAGCAGATGAGGGGAAGGTCGTCGCCGACCGGGTAACCGGGTTCGCTTGGGTCCACCTCGTCCATCGTCAGCAGCTTTGCTTCGGATACCCGTGCTCGGGTCTTCTTGAGCGGGCACTTGATACGAGGGCTGTCGCCGGATGCGGGGCACATCATGGTGATGCTGCCGTCGGCGTTGGGACGTGACTTCGGTCGCACCTCCCACTTTTCCCGCTCGTCGACGCGCGCACGGTAGGTGACTTCATCGATCTCGCCGTCCTTGACGTGCTTACTGGCCATCTGGAGCGACATGAGCATCGCTGGGCAGTAGGCAGCGCTTTCGATGAAGATCGCTCCGGCATACCCGCCTCGGGGACCGAGGCGGTCGTCACGCCATTCGGTGCTGGCCTCCCAGCCGAGCTTCCGGACCGGGTCGTAAAGCCGCTCTGGCTTTGCATTGGCGAAGTACTCCATGTCGGCGTCCGCGATGCCAGGCAGGTGTCCGGCGCGGACGATCTGCTCGAGGACGAACGCGGCGGCTTCGACGTTGCCGCTGCCCGGGATGCTCAAGGTAGCGCCGAGGATGAGCTGTGGAGCCTTGCATCGGTCGTCCGTCTTGAGGAACACGCGGCGTGCGATCGTGGCGTTCCACCCCCAGAGGTAGTCCTCCTCAGTCTCGTACTGCGCCATCTGACCCGGGGGAGCGTCGATGCGCTTCGACGTCTCGGTGACCTTCCATGCCGCGAAGGGGGACACCGGGCCCGAGCGTGGCTTACCGGCGGCTGCCAGTACACGGTCCTTCTCGATGCGCTTGGCGATCTTGTCCTTGTTGTGCGACATGCCCGTGGTCAAGGGAGCACTCATGTGCGTGCCGTCGAAGCTGACGTCGACCTCCTTGCGCTCGGGCGCGTTGCGGATGGCGCGCGGCTGGAGGTAGAACGACATGGTGAGGAATCGAGTCATGAACTCGGCAAGGCGCGCCTTGCCGATGGCTTCCCGCTCCTCATCGAGGTTCTCCATGGTTGCGGCGTTCTCCTCGACTGTCTTCGCCGTGTAGCGGTCTTCTCCGAGGTGAGGGTCGACGATTGAGATGAAGCGGCGGTGGGCGTTGCCGACGTTTTGCTGCCAGTTCTCGACCTTCATGAGCGACTTCTTGCTGTTCGGCTTGGGCAGGCCGAGCTCTTCGCGGGCTCCGTCGGTGAGCATGCCGTAGAAGACAGACCCGATTTGGAGGATGAGTTGCGGCTGACCCGCAGTGGTCACGAGCATCCACCCGATGAGCAGGTTCTCGACGGAGATGAGTGCGGGAGCGCCTCCGTTCGACTGCCGGAAGCCCTCTTCATGGCGCCAGATGGCGTAGGCGTCCATGACCCCGGTGGCCCTGAGGCGCGCCTTGGCGAGCTTGACGGTCTTCCGGTTGAAGACGGAGAAGCCGGAGCGGGTGTCTGCGATCTCGTTGTCGCGGAGGCGGATCTTCGAGAACGCTTTTTCCTTCGCGATGTCGTAGACCGAGCTTTCCTGCACCGACGCGCTCTTGCGTCCGTCCGTCTCGAAGAACCGCATCGCCTCGCCGTTGCTGATGCCGTGGCCGCTCATCGGGTGGCTCCCGCGACGCCCGTGATGGTGTCGAGGTAGTCGTTGATGTTCGTCGAGGAGGCGTGAGCGTAGTAGTCGGTGACGGAGGCGAGTGCGGTGAAGCCGGCGACTTCTGCGATGACGTCGAGCGGAACGTTTGCGTTCAGGAGGCTGACGATCCATCCGGAGCGGAGACGCGTCGGGGTCAGCCGAACTGGTCCCGGGTGCGCGCTGATGAACGACTGGATCGGACGCGGTGCGTACTCCTCGAACTCGTAGCCGTGGAAGAGGAGGTCCTCGTCAGTAGTGAGCGCCTGGCCGAGCGTGCGGATCCACTTCGCGCTCACCGGGACGCTGCGCTCAGAAGCGCCGCGCACGGTGACCCAACGCCGGTCGCCGTCGACGACGATGTCGCTAGTGCGCACAGCGATGATCTCGGCCGGGGTGAGCCCGGCCCCGGCACCGAGCGCGAGGAGGGCCGCGCCGTTGCGTCGCGCCTGCGCGGTGGATAGGGCGATCTGCCACGAGTGCAGCTGGGCCATCTCTGCGCTTGTGTAGGGCGCCAAACGCTGTGATGGGGGCGGGGCCAGGCGGCTGGTGCGTTCTCCGGTGAGGCGGGTGGTAACCGCGCCGAGGTGTCGAGTGATGTCGAAGCGGTACACGTCGGAGTGGCTCTGAAGGACAGTGTTGACGTAGAGCGAGATGGTCGAGTCGCGGAAGACGCGCTCGGCGGTGAGGTCGCAGCCGGTGTGCATCCAACGCCACGACACCAACCCCGCCACCATGGAGAGCAGCCGGCGTGTGTTCGAGTACGAGGTCGGCGCCATGGCGCGGACGACCTCGCGGACGAGCGGCCCCGTGGTTGCGTAAGCGGCGCGGTTGATGATGGGCACGTAGTTCTCGATGGCGTCGTCGATCTTCTTCGCCGTGGACGAGTTGATCGGGCGGGCGTGCGGCTTCGGTCGAGAAGAGCGCGAAGTCGGGGTTTCGGTCGTGTTCTTGATCACGAGGGGCCCTATGCGGGCCGGTTCGGACCAGCTGGGACCTTCGGAAGTCGGCCCACCGGAGCGGCCCGAGCTGGGCCCACTCGGAAGGGCACTGTTGCGCTAAAGCAAGGGGAGGAACACCCGGTAGCGGTCGAGTGAGGCGTACGTCTGAACGCCCGATTCCAACAGCAATGTGTCGACGGGCGTGTTCTTGGCGAGTCGTTCGCACAGCCATGTGGAGCGCATCCTTGCGGGCCGGATGTCGAGGTCGGTAGCGGTCCGGCGGACGAATTCGGCGACTTGGCCAGAGGCCGCCGAGTGCCGTCCGACGCGGAACAGCCAGTCGTCGTGGTCGAGAGTGTCGATGGCTCGACGGAGGACCGGCTGCCAATCGTCCTCCACGGGGACCGTTCGCCGGCGGGCATCCCGCACTCGAACGGTGCTGCCATCGAGTGTGACGTCTCGGTGCCGCACGGCGAGCAGTTCACGCGTCGGAAGGCCCGCGCCGAGTCCAAGAGCGAGCAGAACGCTCGCATCGCGCCGAGCAGTAGCGGTCCCGCGGGTCCTGGCCCAGGAGTACAGCTCCGCACGCTGCTTGGCGTCGTAGGGAGGGGTCGGTGTTGACCTGCCGATGCCGTGTAGTGGCGTCGTCGGTATCTCGGTGACCACGACTTCGCTGACGCGGAGCAGCTTGCCACGCACCGTATTCTTCGTCCCTCGGCTCATCCCTGGCATGCCATTGATGACGAAGCTCTCGATGCGGCTGCGACGGAACATCTTCTGCCGGTCCAGGTCGAGCGCCTTTGTCTGCCAACACCACAGCACGAAGGGCGTGAGGAACGGATACAGCGACCGAGACTCGACACCGAGCTCAGCGCTGACGTCGTCCACAAGCGCGGTGAGAAATGGCCCGATCCGATCCCACCATGGCAGCGCGAGCAGCGGTGTGTAGGTCGGGGACGAGGAGGAGTCCGAAGTCACGACGTGCAGCCCTTCCGTAATGCGACCTGCGGAACGGTAGCGATCTCGACGACGGAAGTCGTCCTGTTTCTGGCCTCGGATCGGCGTCTGGCGGGGTGGCAACACGAACCGCTATCCGTCCGCGCATAGGCGTCCCGAGGCCGACATCCGGCCTCGGGAAGGAACCCCGTGCCGGAAGACAGCATCGCCCTCAAGCACTTGCACTCACGCTGGGAGGCCATCGCCGCACGCCCCGCTGTCGAACTCTCGGCAGACGAGCGGCGCAGCGTGGAGTTCTATCTCGCCGATGTTCAGAGCCAAACCAGCGTTGAGCCGCATGTGCAACGGTGGCTCAGGATGGTTCACGAACTCGACCAGTTCGTGCGTACGCACAGCCGACTTCCACTGGCTAGCGCAGCGCGCCCTCGACCTCGAACACGCGAGCAGCGACTGGTCGATCAACTCGCGTACCAGCGGCGCCCATCCACGCACACGGCGTTGGTCGAGTATCAGCGAGCACGCCTCGAGGCGCTGCCGGGCTTCCAATGGGAGCCGCAGGATGATCGCTGGGGTGCCTGGCTCGCGCAGCATCAAGCGTTCTGGAATCGTGAGCAGCGGCCGCCACGTCGACGAGCGACCGACGCTCAAGAGGCGAGCATCGCACGCTGGGTCGCGCATCAGCGGGCATTGGAGCGAGCAGGCACCCTCCCCGCGGACCGCCGTGCACGCCTCCTCGCGGCATCGTTCAGAGTGTTGTAGACCGAGTCCGGAGGGAATCGCGGACGAGCTCAATGCTTTCGCGGCGTGAGTCAGGAAGGACCGCGCACTGTGTTGGGCTGCCTGTCCGGATAGCGCCCGGTCAGCGCGACGATCAGCGGACTAGGTAAGTGATACGACTCTCGCACCTCGTCTCCCGCTGCACGAAGTGTCCGATGCCGAGTTCGGTCGGCGACCGGCTAACGGATGCCCGCTAAGCAGGGATCGCTCCTGGCGCTGGCGCTGGCGCTGGCGCTGGCGCTGGCGCTGGCGCTGGCGCTGGCGCTATCCGCTTTGCAGGCCAGTGACCTCGCCGCCTCGAGGACTGAGGTAGAGGCATCACCGATGCATCGGTGGCCCCATGGATGTGCTTCAGTGTGCCGCCATGGATGTCCGTGGTCACGGGTAGCGTCCGACCATGACCGAACCTCTTCTTCGCGCCCTCCGCGAAGTGATGCTCGACGAGACTGAGCCCTTGGCCGGTCTGCTGCGAAAGTGTCTCCTGCTTGGTGCCGAGACTGGGTCGGAGTCTTTGAGGACGTGGGCGCGAGCTGAGCTCAAGGGCTACCCGCCCGAGGGTGACGACGTTCCGGCTTACCGAAAGCTCCACGGAGTGCCAATGGTCATGGATTCGATGAGTGGAAACACTTGGGCAAAAGGGCAGAATCTAGCCCGCCTTCAAGTCCCGGCAAAGGCTCGAGAATACGTCCCGGAGTTCATCTCGTTCGTGCAGCCGGTTGAGGAGTTGGCGCAGCTTGCGCAGCAAAAGCATCTCAACTTTGGACACGCAGGTCTCGCGATGGCGCAGACTGTATGGAACAGCGAACTCGGGCCGTATCAAAGTGTCGTTTCGCTTGCGTTTGTAGTCCCTGGCTCTTTCTTGCGTGGGATTTTGGCGCAGGTGCGCACGAATCTTGTCGATATGATCGCTGACCTCACAGCGAGCACTCCCTTAACGGAGTTGCCTGGGCGAGCAAGTGTGGACGCCGCGGTGAGAGAGCATGTGGGTGATGTCTACAACACCACAGTTCTTCAGCCAAGCGGCCCAACGGCGATCGGGCGGGAGTCGTCGGCCAACGCAGGTCTGAGCATCGCGGATGCGGTAGCCCTGCTCAAGGAGGTAGCCAAGGCCGCAAACCAGTTGGAGCAGTCACAGCAAGCTGATGTCCAAGCTGCTGTGCGAGACCTCGAGGCCGCGATGACCACGGAGGGAGCTGAGTCGGGTGAAGTCTTGCGGCGCACCGGGAAGCTCCGGAGTTTGACCGAGAAGCTTGGTGGTACCGCTTTGACGGCAGCAACGAGCAGCGCCGTGTCCGCGATCACCGAACTTGCTCTGCAAGGCGCATTCGGCTGATAGGGGCCACCCAGGCCGGCGTGAGAGGCGCCGTTACCGGCGCCAACGAAAGTGGGGCACAGCGCCCCCGACCGTGCGCCAACGAAAGCGGGGCACAGCGCCCCCGATCGTCCGGTTGTCGATCGGCGGTTTCAAGGGGTCGTTGCAACGGGTGGTTGTTTCGGTTCTGACAGTAGCTGCTCGAATGCTTCTGCCGGGGTCCGGTAGTCCAGCGTCTTGCGGGGTCGTCCGTTGAGTTCCGTGGCGACTTCGAGGAGACGTTCCGGGCTGTGGATGCTGAGGTCGGTGGACTTCGGGAAGTACTGCCGGAGCAGGCCGTTGGTGTTCTCGTTCGAGCCGCGCTGCCAGGGCTTGTGCGGGTCGCAGAAGTAGATCGCCAAGTCGGTGGCGAGGGTGATGTCTTTGTGCCGGGCAAGCTCCGTGCCCTGGTCCCACGTCAACGACCGACAGAGATGCACGGGCAGGGTCTGGATGGTGGGGATCCGCGCGTCGCGGACGGCGTCGGCGCTGTGCCCGTTGGGTAGGTGCAGCAGCATCACGTAGCGGGTGGTGCGTTCGACGAGAGTGCCGATAGCACTGCGCGCGTTCGTACCGACGATCTGGTCTCCTTCCCAGTGACCGGGAACGGCCCGGTCATCAGCTTCGGCGGGGCGTTCACTGATCAGGATCATGTCGCGGATCTTCGACCACGACGCCCGCCTGGGCTCACCACGATGCCGGCGGATGGCACGGCCGGTGCGGAGATGTGTGTGCAGGTCAGCGCGCAGGTGGCCGCGGCCCTGGACGAACAGGGACTGGTAGATCGTCTCGTAGGACACGTGCATCTCCGGCCGGTTCGGGAAGGACCGGGCCAGGTCATCACGGATCTGCTCCGGGGACCAGTTCCGCACCAACCGCAGCTCGACCTGCAGGGCGAGCTCGACCCGGTCGAGCTTCCGCGGTTTGGGCCGGCTCGCTCGGACGCGGCACCGCTTCTCGGCCGCGTATGGCCGGTAATCACCATTGCGGGAGCTGTTCCGGGCGAGCTCTCGACTGATCGTTGATGGCGCCCGCCCGAGTTCTGCTGCGATCCGGCGAATACCGACGCCAGCCAGCCGCAGGTCGGCGATCCGGAGCCGTTCCTCCTCGCTCAAGTACCGGCCGGATCGAGGTGTTCGCTCGAACGGGTTCTTCCCGCGAGCGGCTTTGAACCATCGGTAACCCTGACGTGGATGCACCCCGACAGCATCGCAAGCAGCGGGGCTGCTCATGCCCTGTCCGAGTAGCTCCCAGAATCGCGCCTCCCGGGCACGCTGCTCCGGCCTGGATCCCATCTGCAACACTCCCAATCACGGTGGTGTTGCAACGACCAGCTGAACCCAAGATCGGCTATCGGACGCTCGGTGCCTCCGCGACAACACCAAACCGTGGAGAGGCCGAGTACGTCGGGAGAGGATCACGGTGTGAACTTTTCTTCCGCTCGATGCGGATACAAGGTGTGAGCACAGATAGTGAGCTGATCCGGCTGTCGCTGGACCAACCGTCCGCGTTCGGGGAGCTGTACGCCCGACACGCACGCGCCGTGTACCGCTACGCGGCAAGCCGCGTCGGAGCCGAGGGTGCAGAGGACGTGTTGTCGAACACGTTCCTCGCGGCCTTCGAGCGCCGCAAGCGCTTCGACACGACCGTCGCGTCCGCGCTGCCGTGGCTGCTCGGATTCGCCACTATCGCGATCCGGCAACACCGCAGACAGGAACACCGCCACCTGAGTGAATCCGTCGACGAAGACGCGCTCGCACTGGTCGGCGTCGATGACGTCGCCCAGCACGCAGCCGCCCTCATCGAGGTCATGCGAGCGGTCGCGCGACTGTCGCCACGAGACCGCGACGCGTTGCTGCTGCACACGTCCGCGGACCTCAGCTACGAGGACGTCGCCGCGGCGCTTCACGTCCCCGTCGGCACAGTCCGATCACGCATCAACCGGGCGCGAACGCAGCTTCGGACCGCAACAGGCAGGGGCGCAGCCCCGGAACAGGAACGAACCAATGGACGAACTGCAACTGCTCCGATCGGGGACTGTCATGTCTGAGCCAGATGCGGCAACCCTCGACCGCGGCCGACGATCGCTCGACGACCGGATCGCCGGGCGCGGTCGCTTCTCCTCGCTGCGCAAGCGGCGGATCGGACGTGTTTCGATCGGCATCGGCGCTGGAGCGCTCGTCGTCGGTGCTCTCACCGGAGCCGCCTACGTGACCTTCGGCCCGTCGAAGCTGCCGTACGACCTGCAGACCGCGGTGCCGTACCAGCACGCGTTCGTCGAGTGCATGGCAGACGACGGCTGGACCGACGTCGCGGCCTCATCTCCCGAGGGCGAGAACTGGGTCCGCATCCGGTTCCCGGACAACACCGAGGCGAACCAAAAGGCTGTGGATGACATCGGCGCTTGCCGTGCGTCCGTGGCGAAGAAGAACGGCGTGAGCGTCGCGGTCGTCACCGGCAGCGACGAATGACCACCACGCCGCGGGAGACGATCAGACCCGATGCGCTGAGTCTTCCTCCAACGCAGCCAATCGACATCACGCCATGGGTGACGGAAGCTGGCGTCAACCAATCTGCATGACGAACGTGAGCGGAGTTGCCCCGAAGGGCGGCTCCGCTCTCGTCCGTGTGGCCGGCTACCGATCGGCTAACGAGACGAGTTGTGCTGCTTTCGCGCAGCGAGGGAGAACATCATCGGTACGCGTTCGTTGCCGTCGGCAAGCGCGTAACCAGCTGGCGTCTTGACGAGATTGGGAATGGGCTCCCATGGCATGGCGGTGTATTCGTGGAAGGCCTCGATTTGAAGCCCCGCAGCCAGAATGGAGGTGAAGATGTCGTCCAGGGAGTGCGGCCACTCGTACGTGGTTCGGTTCGTGAGAAGGGTGTCGCTCGCGTACGTGGTCCCGGAGTCGAATCGTTGGGCTTCGCCCGCTCTAAAGTATGGCTCGGTGACGACGAGGGCGTTGTCTTCTCGGTCGTATTGGAGGGTCATGACCATGGGGTGTGCCTCATAGAGGAAGAACAGCCCGCCCGGTTTAAGGAGCCGTTCGACCGCGCGCGCCCACGTGGCGAGGTCCGGAAGCCACGCGAGGACCCCGACGGTCGTGTAGACAACGTCGAATTGCCGGCCGAGCTGATCGGGGGCGTCTTCGTTGGATGTTTGGACGAAGGACGCATCGACGCCGGCCCGAGCAGCAAGCGAGGTGGCTGTAGCGATCGCGTCACCGGATAAGTCGGTGCCGACGACTCGTGCCCCGAGCCTGGCGAGACTGATCGAGTCAACCCCGATGTGGCATTGAAGGTGCACGACGTCGAGCCCGGTGAGAGACCTGTCCGGGAGGTGGGGGGGGGCATGACCTTGGCTTCGAACATGACCCGGTTGGCGGAGGGGTCGTCGGCGAACTCAACCGCCTTGTAGGCGATGAGGTGATCTGAAACTCGTTCGTCCCAGTTAGCCCGGTTGGTCTCGATCTGGTCATGAGTGGACACGGCAACCCCCTAGTGAATGAGCAAAGCCGACCAACTTCGCAGAACGCTCCGCGGGCCGCAACACGTGCACGGGCGAGGAACGGAAGGTCCGTCCCGGTAGCCGATCGGCTAACGGACGGTGAAGTGGTTGGAGATACGGTGCCAACGTGACCTTAGAAGAACTGCGCGAGCTGACCGTGCTCGATGCCGCATTCATCATTCAAGTACGCCGTATGCGCGTTCGCATCGAGGAGGTCTTCCCGTCCCTGACGGTCGAGAAGAATGCTCAGATACAGAAGTGTGTCAGTGAGTTCGAAAGCGCTACGTTCCGGTGGGGTGCGGAGACCATGGACATCTTCTTCCGGCCCGATCTCAACGACGAGTCGCGTGATCGCGCGTTCAAGCAGCTAGGAGAACGTCAGAATCGGGAGTACGAGGAGCGTTGGAGTGACTTCTCGGAGGACAGCCGCAGAGCGGGAGAGAATCGAGGGCAATTCCTCAACCGGTAGCCCATCGGCTAACGGACGCCAAGAGTCAAGTGCCTGTGTAGTGAATCTCGACCTTGCCACCGAGCTCCCTGGTAACGTGTTCGCTCAAGCGTTGACCCTCGGCGTACCACTCCGCTTCGCGTTCCTTTGAGACGAGCCACGGCTGATTCATTCGCGCATGGTCGAGGTAGTAGTCGGTCCAAGTACGGAGCTTCGTGGTGAGCCCGGGCGAGAGCCCGAGCGATGACGGGGTGAGCATGCCGCCATCCCAGAGCGGCCACTGGGCTTCGTAGTCGCAGAACATGTTGATGCGACGGCGCTCCGGATCGACCATGCCGACAACGTAGCCGCGTACTGTCACGGATCGGCTACTGAGATAGTCGCTGGTGTTTTGGCAGCAGTCGGAGCTACCACCTCGCCCTCGCCAGTGAGCGCTTGTACCCGCTGCCGACAGGTGGCCCCTCGCAAGGCTTCACGGCGTTCACGAAGCAGGAGCACCACCGTTCGATCCCGTCGCCCTGGTCCTGTCAGAAGGATCAGCGCTTCCAGCCGGGCACCCCGAATGTTCGTGGGTGTCCGGACTACCGTGCGGGCCATGCGCCGCTTTTCGCGCCGACCACTGACCGTCGGGATCATGATGCTGATCTGTGCGGGACTGTTGTTCGCGCACCCGGCGCAATCTGTCCGCTTCATCACTGGCGGTGCCATTCTCTGCGTCACGGCGGCTGCGGCGTTCTACTTGTCCTGGGCAATCCCGCGGTGGAGGCTCACCCGTATAGCGCGACGGTCGCTCTCAGAGGAAGACGGCCGGAAGCCCAACGAAGAAGCTCACGACTGACACGCTCTCAGACGTCGGGCGTTCCGAGCTTCGCTCGCCGGACCGAGATCTTGCTCCCTGGCGGTGGAACACGTACGTGGTGGGATGGGCTATCGAGACGGGGATTCGACGTTCAGGCAGAGGCGAGAGTCGTTGCCGTTTGCGCTGCGCCGACCCAGTCAATGTGAGCCTCTTTGGCGGCGGCATCGAGGACGCCCCGTCCGCGGACGGCTCGCTCGGTACCGGTGTGGAGCGAGCTGCCCTTGGTCTAGTCGAATCAAGGTTCGGGCCTTCAGCTCGAACTTAGCCGCTACCGGTGCAATTCGATCTACCCCGCTGCCCACCATTTTGAGGACGACCCGGCCGACACGAACCGACGCCCGCGCTTCGGAGTCATTCTTCAAGGTACGTCAACTTCGACCATCAGGCCGTCCAGATGGCCGTTCTCCGGGCTCCTATAAGTTCTCGCCCGGATCGTCGCGCAGCCGAGCGATGAGAGATAGGGCGGTGTCTCGCAGTTGGTTCGCCAATTCCACGTAGTTGCGAGCCGCCCCGGAAGTCGGAACAGCTTCACCGTGAGCTACGTGATTCCGCAGCGCGAGGAGATTGTGCACCGCCTCGTAGTACTTGCTGGAGATTACTTCGTTCTTTCGAAGCTGGTCTAGAACCACACGCGGATTCTTGCTCGGTCGGCCGGGGCCTGCCGTAGCGGCCCGAAGATCAAACAGTACCTGCGTTAGCGCCGTCCACGACATCATGATCGCTCCGGACGGGTCTCGGCTGGGATCGGGCACATATGGTTCAGCAATAGGTCTTTCTAGACCGGTGCCGGGCTCGTCAACCGGGTCAGTGGGGTCGCCGCGGGTGCCGGCGCTATACGCGGTGCCGCTAGCAGGGTCGTCGCTGTTCCTCTGCGTGGGAGAAGGGCTAGTACTAACGCTGTCGTCAAGAGGGGTAGCAGGGTCAGCGAGGGTCTTACCGCCATCGCTGGCACCAAGGCTGGGCGCTGGTCCGCCACCAGGCGCGTCTTGGCCGATCCTGCGTAAGCGCCAGCGCCAGCGCCGGCCCCAACCCCACCCCCAGCCGCGTCTTTCTGCACGCTCGCCATCAAGAATCGACTTTTCGGTGTCCTCCAAAAGCTCCTGAAACTCGAGTTCACCTCCAAATCCCTTTGCGGTTTTGATGCGATCAACCAATTTGCGCAGAGGCTTCAAAAAGATGAGCACGATCACAAGCGCCACCACGGGCCACGAAAGAACTTGTTCGGTCATGCCTAGCGCAAACTCTTGCCAACCCATCCCCTGATCATGGCAGAAAGGGGGCTTGCTGGCCAACCCCCAGTAGTGGCCCCAACTGAGACGACGACAGCAGAGCGCCACCCGTCCGGCTACAAGCACCCAACGCCATCACCGGGTCAAGCGCCTGAAGTGAGGTTGCGATCCACGGCGTTTGTCCCTATCTGCATACGAATGTGGTCCGTCGAAACCACGAATTTGACGAGCTCACAACCGGTGGTACGGCGAGCCTTCCTCCGAGCTCGTTTCAGACACCGGAGAAGCGCCTGTACGCTTGAGCCAGGATGACTGAGCGAATCGACGACAATCAGCCCGGCGCTCCGATGGACCTCGCTGCGACGGAGACGACCCTCGACGAGTTCGACAGGATCTTCGCAGAAGAAGAGGCCGAGGAGCGCGTGGCCAACGCCATCAGCAAGGATCCCTGGGCATTGCCGTTTGAGGACCTCGAGATCATGCAAGCCATGTGGCGCGGCGTGAACGACACGACCCGGCGAGTGGTCATCGGTCTGTTCGAGAACTTCCAGGCAGCGGGCTACCAAGCACCGCAGTCATTCGCGACCCTCGATGGGTCCATGCTCGTCGCCTTCGACAAAGCAACTCAGACGGACGATCGCCGCGTGGTGTTCAACGTCAGTCCTGCTGGCGCAATCTACGACTACAGGGCATCCGACGGCGCTGGAGCTGCGGTCTCCGAGGAGGCGCTCAACGCTCGGGCAACGGCTGTCATGTCACTCACATGACAGGGCTCCGGTCGTCGGGTTCATCCGGGGAGGCATCTTCACCACCGGTCCGCGCGAAGATCGCGCCTGCGGGGCCCGCACGACTGGGTCGTCGCAATCATCCACTTGGCTTGGCTGCGGGTCGGCCCCCGCGATGGTGCCTGCTGCGGTTGCGAACCACCGCCGGCTTCCTGGAAAGACCATCGCACAAGGTGCATCGGATCAGCGCTACACCCGATATATGACAGTCTCCCTGATCGATGCCCTTCGCGATGAAAGGCGATGTGCGCCCGCACTCACCGCCGAGCACGAATCACCGTCACGTTGAGGCGATTCGCTGCCCCATGCCCGAGTCAATTGACTCTGCCATGAACAGGCCTCACATTGCCCATCGCGGATGACTGAGCCGCAACGACCGCAGCCGAGCGCATGAGCAGCTCTCTCGTTCGGGCTACGCTGTTGCCGATCGAGAACACGGGGGACGAGATGATCACCTTTACTGACTTCCTGCCAGTACCTGACCCATCGCGGACGAAGGTGAAGTTCAACATGCGGGCCGGAGTCGGCGGTTCGGCTGCATGGGACCTCTTGCTGGATGACGAGGAAGGCTGGCTCGATCTCAACCGATACCGCGATCGGGGACCCAGCAACACCTATGGCAACGCGAAGTACGTTCTCACTTTCGCCCAGCTTCCCTCTCATGGTCCGCAGTACTTCGTGTTCGGTGGCTTCTACGAGGTGACCGCGCTGGAGCCAACGGTCTATGAAGGGACTGGCTACGCGCTGCGCCCCATGCCGCAACACGCGGAGTACATCAAGCGGCTCGTGATTCGCCTTGCGAAGCCGATCGGCCGTGACGTCTATCTACGTCGTTACGAGTCGCTGCAGGACGGTCCGCTGAACCCGGAAGTGTTCGAGCTCTCACCTCAAGTAAAGCTCGGCGGTTTCCCCGGGTACCAGCACGTGCTCCTCTCACATGCCAGCATGCAGCGCATCATCTCCTACGGAGAGCCGAGCTGGCGAGAGGCGCTATCGAGCGTGAAGGGTGTCTACGTCATCACCGACGCCGCGACGGGCAAGCTTTACGTCGGCTCGGCGTCAGCGGAAAGCGACGGCCTGTGGGGTCGATGGTCCGACTATGCGAATGTCCGAAACCTGACCGGCGGCAACAAGGAATTCGAAGCGCTTCGACGGACGCTTGGCGACGACTACATCGTCGCGAACTTCCAGTACACGATCCTGGAAGTGTTCGACCCGAAGACCCGGCCGGAACTGATTCTGCAACGGGAGAACTTCTGGAAGAAAGCGCTTGTGAGTCGTCATCACGGGATGAACCACAACTGAGCTTCCTAATCGTCGCGCGGCTACGCCCTGACCGTTTAGGCGACGCCGACGCGACGATCTTCGGGACTGCTGCAGGTTCGGTTGACTCGTTCGTTTAGGCCGCGAGTGCGACCTGTGGGTTGATGATCGTCTCGTACTCGATCGGGGTCAACTTCCCGAGACCGCGTTGGCGTCGTTTCCGGTGGTAGGTCGCTGCGATCCAGGTGATGATCGCCAGTCGGAGCTCTTCGCGTGTCGCCCAGCGTTGCCGATTGAGGACGTTCTTCTGCAGCAGGGCGAAGACCGATTCCATGGCCGCGTTGTCCGCGCAGGCGCCGACTCGGCCCATTGATCCGAGCAGCCCGGCGTCGCCGAGCGCGCGGACGAACTTCTTCGACCGGAAGTGGCTGCCGCGGTCCGAGTGGGCGACCGTCCCTGCCGGGTTGCGGCTATGCACCGCCATCTGCAGAGCCGCGACGGCAAGCGAGGACCGCATCCGATCGCCGATCGAGTAGCCCACGATCCTGCGTGAGCAGGCGTCCTTGACCGCGCAGGAGGGTGTGCGCCAACTCGCCTACCTCCGACGCAGCGTCTCGCTCGGCAGCTCGCCGAACCGCTTCACATAGGCGGACGAGAACCGCCCGGCCTGCGCGAAGCCCCACTGGCGTGCGACCCCGGCGACGGTCGTCTCGCTGACCGAGTGGTTCCGGAGTTCGGTCCGCACCCGGTCGAACCGGATGGTGTTCGCAGCTTCCGGCAACGGCTTTCCCCTGCGAACGATCCGGACCACAGAGCTTGGGCGCGGGGTCAGGAGCAAGAGAAGCTACCGGCCGTGTCTCATGTTCGTTATGTGATGAGGCGGAATTGAAGCACCTCCCGGCGTCGGGGTGCGGTTGACTGACCGCATGAGCCAGGACCCAATCTGGAGTGATGACGCTCTCCACACCTCGAACATCCCGGGACGCGAGCAGTTTGCAGTCGCCCTGGCGGCTCGCATCGATCAGACTCCGCTGGAGCACAATTCGACCGTATTCGGGCTCGTTGGCGCCTGGGGAACCGGTAAGACAACGCTTCTGTCCGAGATCCGAACGCACCTTCAAGCGGCGGACTGGCAGATCGTTGACTTCAGTCCGTGGTCAGCGGGAGACGTGGGGTCGATCACGAGCGAGTTCGCTGTCGCCCTTGCAAGCGCTTTCCCCGACAAGTCCGGGGGCAAGTTACGGGAGGCGATTCTGAAGTACGCGCGCTTCGGCACGCCAGCGCTGGCGCTCATCCCCTTCGCGGGAGCAACGGTATCGGGGCTGGCAGACGCTGCGCTCAGTGAACTCGGTACTCGGCCGCCATGGCAGGTCACCTTCGATGACCTGAGCAAGCAGATCGCGCAGCAGGGGAGTCGAGTCCTCATGGTCGTCGATGATGTCGACCGTCTGGACCACGACGAACTCCGCTCCTTGCTCCGTGTTGTTCGTCTCCTCGGCCGATTCAGGAACGTGCACTACCTGCTTGCTTACGACCAGATCACCATCGACCACAAGCTCCGTGCGAGCAACGCCGACGGCGGCACCTCCGAGTTCATGGAGAAGATCGTTCAGCATCCGTTTGAAGTCCCACCAGCACCCCTGGTGACCCGACGAAACTGGTGCAGAGCCCTTGTTGAGGAGCACGGAGGCGACATCCCCGCCGGCCTCTTGGATAGTGGCGGTCTTGAGCCGAGGGAGGACCTCGTTCGTCTTCTCGCTGACGGTATAGAGACGCCACGATCCGTCCTGCGACTAGGGGAACAATTGCAAGGGCTCGCCCCTCTGCTAGCGAATGCTGAGATCGACCCGCTGGATTTCATCGCGTTGACCTGGCTGCGTATCTCTCAACACGCGGTTTGGAACGATGTCCGCACCCGACCTGAGCGGTACCTCCATTGGACACAAGATGACACCAATGATCTGCCTGATCCGCGGCTTGAGCACCTCCCGGAACTGGTAGTGCGGGGACAGGTCCCAGTCGTAAGTCGAATCCTGCAGTTCCTCTTTGAGAGGATGACAATGCCTCGGTCCGCCCAGCGGAAATGGCGGCTCCATAACGAACGCTACTTCCATCGCTACTTTGTCGTTGGGCTTACCGAGGCGGACGTCAGCGAGCGCCTCGTGGACGCAGCGCTGGAAGCAGCGATCGAAGGCCGCCCCGACGATCCTGCGCTCGACGAGCTCCGAGGGATCGTACTCGGGCCTGACGGCGAACGTGGCACTCTTGCGATGGATCTCGCGCAAGCTGCCAGGAGCGGCGCGGCGCGTTCCTCCCGGCTGCTCGTCGACTTCCTTCGGGATATCCGGAACGAACTCGAAGACCTCGGTGAAGACAGGGCGGGGCGGACGGCGGCCGTGGACCGCTGGCTCGTACACGAAGCGGAGGTCGCAATCTCCTCACACACTTTCACGCCTGACGAGATTGTGGAGAAGTTCGGCTATAACCTGCTCGTGCGAGCAGGTTATGCGGCGCGACGAAACCATCGAACCGACTTCTCCAGCTTCCGTGCCCCATATGACCGCGCCATCAGGAAGTGGGTTGAACGGCAGAGAACCATCGGTGGCTTTGCGTCAAGTAACGGTGACGAGCTTCCAACGATGACGGCGTTCGCGGTGGCGCTCCTGGGTGCTGAATCGCGGGGGTTCCTCGGCGAAACGGTTCGGACTATCGACGACCTTCTCGCTCTTACTGGCCGATTCGTGACCTACAGCTATTGGGTCGGCAGCGGCTCCCACTATGAGTTGACGTTCAGGCGAGACGAATTCGTCTACGCGGTCGGTGACGCTCTCCAGAACTTCGTCCCCGATCTGCTTCCATCCGTTCCCGACATCCCGGATTACGACCATGACGACCTTGCCGAACCAAACCTCACGGTCGACGAGCGTCGTGACTTCGCGATTCGCCGATTACGCGAAGTGCTGGCGCCAGCTGAGGAATGATGGCTGCCGGGGAGTTGTGAGCGGGTGGCGGAGCCGCTCTTAGTGGCCGACAGGCTGCCAAGGCAAGGCCGATCGTTGTTGGGTCGTCGCTACGAAGAGCCTCCAACCACTGCTGATCGACGTCCGCCATCCGGTCGTTCACCGGCCAGCGGTGGTCCGTCAGCTTTGCCCCGCGCCGTCGCGTCGCAGATACCCCGTCCGGATTGTTTCTCACCGGGCTGCCCTAAACGGACGCCGCGAAGCCCGGAAGCCGAGCGCTCAGCTTGGCAGGTTGTGTCGGAGGTCGTGGCCGGTGTCGGCGGCGAACTGCAGCCGGTCGCGTACTTCTTGCAGCGATGCCGCGTCGTCGTCGTTGCGGAAGTCAGCGCGGAGGAGCGTGTTCGCGGTGATGATGTCGTCGGTGCGGTCCGTGTAGCCGGCGGCTGCTGCGGTGAGGAAGATCGTCTGGTCCGCGGGCCGGATGAGTTCGGTGCCGGCGAAGCCGACGGTGTCGGGTTCGAAGCCGAGCGCGGCCATGTCGACTTCTTGCTCCGTGAATGCGACGAGTCGGTACGGCATCTCACGTTTGCTGATGGCGGGGTAGCCGGGCCGGTCCGAGATGGCGCGGCCGGAGATGCGGCAGCCAGCGCCGATGAGCCGTTCCGCCTGTTCGATGAGCGGCAGGTCGGACGTCCACCGGGTCCGCACACCGCCAGGTCCGGGGTAGCAGGCGATGGCGAAGTCGATCAGCCCGCCGACCTCTTGTGACTCCCATCCAATTTCGGTCCGGTGCACGCGTTTCCCGAGGCGCGCGAGCCCGTCGTCCACCTGCCCAGCAGTCAGCCCGGACTGCACGAGCTTGTCGAAGCTGGCGCCGTTGACGGCGAGCATGCGCGCGACGGCAAATGTGACGTAGATGGGTGCGGCGTCCTTCCATCGTTCCTTCGTGCCGAGGGCTTGTCTGCCGTCAATCCAGACGCGGCGCCGGTCAACATCGACCAACAACACCGTCACGGTCTGTTCCGCGAGCACGATCTGCGTCGTAGTGACAGTCCGCGGCGCCAGCAGGAGCAGTTCCGCATCAGTCGGGTCATCGTCGCGGGGTCGCTGGGTGAGGGTTGGTAAGCGTGCTCGGCGGCCGTCGGCGAGGCGGATCGTGTCGTGCGACTCCACGACCGCGCGAAGCCCAGCGAGCTTGAGTACGGCGAGCGTGTTGGTGAGGTCGGTGGTGTCGCCGAGCCCGTACGGCATCGTGATTTGCGGCCGGTCGGCGTAGGCGGCGTTGACCCATTCGAGCCCAGTCATCATCAGCTGCGCTCGTCTGGGGTGTCGGGTCGGGTGATGGCGATAGGCCAGCGGGTTTTTTCGAGGAACGGTTCCCATCCGGTGCGGGTGTCGCCGTGGGCTGGTTCGCAGATGGTGCCGGTCTCGGTGCCGCGGATGATGACCTGCCGCAGCACCGTGCTGGACGGGTCGCGGAAGAACACGTGCCCGTGGACGCCGGTGGCGTCGTAGGCGATGTTGAGGAGGAACAGGTCGGGGCGGCTGCTCATGGCCGCCACCGTCGTCCGCGGAACAGGGCGATGATCGTCGTCAGCGGCCGGCCTTCCCGCATCCAGTCCAGCGGTGTCAGGACTCGGTCCTCGACGGCGAGGAACTCGAGGGGTGTGGTCATGAACTCCGTCATCGCGGCCGCGTCGAGGAGCGGCTGCGGGGCTGCCGCGTAGAGGACGTCGAGGCCGGGCAGCAGAGACGCCGGGTCGCCGAACTCGGGGAGGGCGGGCTTCACGAGTTGCCAGTCCGGGATGCGTTCTTCACCGTCGAGGTCGAAGCTCGTCAGCCGGCACGACTCAAACAGCTCACCAACCTCGTCGATGCTGATCTGCAGGGCCGCAGCGACTTCCGCCTCGGTGAGGGTCGTGTTGAGCAGGTTCCGGCGGATTCGGGCCTGCGTGGCCCGCCACCAGTCCTCAGGAACGTCCGCCGGACCGACGGCGGAGTGGTCAGGTTGGCGGGGGATCTGTCGGCCTTCGTCGGCGTACGCGGACAGTTGCTCGCGGGTGACTTCACCTCGGGCGTACATCCACAGCTGCGACTGCCACGGCATGTCGTCCGGGAACCCTTCCAAGTAGCCGGAGTGGATCACCGCCCGGACGGCCTTCTCTCGCTTCGCGATTTCGGAGGCGGGGATGAGGAGGGTCTGCACGATGCGATTCACCTCTCGCACCGCCGGCACAGACAGGTCCGACAGGACCGTGTTGTGCCTGTCGTAGAGCTCGTACCCGGGCTCGACGTCGATGGGGCGGACGAGGATCTGCGCCAGGTGCGCGTCCGGGTTGTCGGTGTCCTCGAGGAGCACATGCCCCCAGAGGATCCGGTCGTTGGACAGGTGCATGGACACCAGACGCATCATCGGCAACTATCTCCAAGGGGTGGGCGTGAGCAGAGCGGGGTTAGGGCTGCGGGAAGTCGGCCGGAGTGCGGCCGATGCGGTCGGGTGTGTAGCGGAGGACGAACCGCATGATGCGGGCCGCTTCGACCATCGGCGGAGCCGTCGGGTCCTGCGCCGTCGGGTCGACGTTGGTCAGGCGGAACCAGGGCGGTTCGCCGGTGTGGTCGATGAGAACCGTGGCCGGCTTGTCGTCGGGATGGTTCGGGTCGGTGAACATGACGGAGCCGAAGAACCGGGTGTCGTCGTAGGCCAACGTCAACGACAGCAGCTGCAGCATCAGCCCACCCCGCCCTCACCGCTGCCGTTGCTGGGGTGCCAGCGGAGGTCGTGGGCGAGGTCGGACTGGGAGTGCAGCAGCTGCCGGAGCGCGTTGACCGCATCCGTGTTCACGTCCGCGTAGCTGTCGGCGTAGATGACATGCGCGGTGATGAAGTTGTCCGTGCAGCAACCCTCCGCGCTGGCGAGGACGGTGGTGTCCTGTGGAATGACGACCGACACTGTCGCGTCATTCACGGTGGCGGGCTCGTAGCCGAGCGTGTGCATGTCGGGGTGCTGGGCGAAGAACGCCGTCAGCCGGTTCGGCGGGACGAAGACGCCGGACTGCTGCGCCGCCCACCGATCCGACATCACCCCGCCGAGCCTGATGAGCTGGTCGGCTTGCTCGTCGATGGTGGTGTCGCGGCGCCAGCAGGTGCGGACCCCGCCGGCACCCGGATACGCCGCCAACGCCCAGTCACACAGGACAGGCCGGTCGGCTGCTTCCCACCCGATAGGCGTGTGAAAGACGTGCGTCCCGAGAGCAGGCATCGCGGCACGCACGTCGTCGGCTGGGATGCCGATGCGGTCCGCGATGGAGTGCGTGCCGCCGCCGTGCAGGGCGATGGTGCGGGCGATGGCGAACACGGTCCGCCACCCTGGGGTCGCGTCCCGCTCCATGGACGAACCGTGCACTTGCCGACCGTCTGCCCAGACGCGTTGCCGTTTCCCGTTCACGACCACCAGGTCCGGGTACCGGCGAGCGAGCGAGAGCGCACCGCCTTCCGACCCGCCGGGTAGGACGATGAGGTCCTCGGTCCGTTCGGCTGGGGTGCCGTCGTCGTTGATCGTCGCGGTCGGGTTCGGGGTGGACAGGAACCCGGACCGTCCGTCCTCGAACCGGAGCCGGTCGAACGCCTCCACCTTCGCCGGCATGCCCGCCGCCGCGAGGGTGACCAACGTTTGCGTGATGTCGATCGTCCACCCGAGCCCGAACGGCAACGACAGGATCGTCTGCTGGTCCCGGATGTCCTGCACCCACTGCCGGTCGCTCATCAGTCATGTCCCTCGTCCGCCTTGGACGAGCGGTGCGACTGACGGCCGGTCAGCCGCGGGTCGTCTTCGGAGAGCCGCTCGAGCCCGAGTCCGGACGCGTCGAGGATGGCGTTCTCGGACTCCGTCGTGGCGACGAACGACCCGATCTGCGCGTTGACCGCGACAAGCGTTCCGATCCGACTCCGCGCATCGAGGACGACCGCGGCGACCTCCTCGTCACCGCAGTCGGAGGTCAGTTCCGGCTTCGACGGGTGCAGGGCGGGGAACTCGAGCTGCTGGACCGGCGGATGCCACTTCACACCGATGCGGAGCACGCGGCCGTCGGCGTCGTTGCGGTAGAACATGGACCCGAACGGGTGACCCATGTCGAGGGTGAGGTCGGCGCCGTACAGGATCCAGCCATCAGCAGCGTATGTCGGATTCCACCGCTGGACGGTGAGAGCGCCGATGCCCATCTTGATGCCTGGGATGAGCGCTTGGCCCTCCTGAACGTCGGCGTAGAGCGCGGCCAGGTCCGGGGGACTCTCGTCGCGCAGGTCCGATAACGGGATGCGGGCCATACCGCGGATGGCGGCGAGTTGACGCACACGGCGCAGCGGATCGTCCTCGGCGTTCGGCATGCGACTCCTCCTCACTCGCCCACCTCGGCGATCAGCAGGCGCTGCCGCTTCGACGCCAGTAGCGGCGTTGATGTTCGTGTGGACGACTTCGACGGTAGGGACGATGCGTCCGTGAGAGCCAGGGGATTGAGCTGCTCGAGACCAGGAACAGGAGAACTCAGACAGCGTCAAATGACGCTGCTGCTTCGCGCTCCAGGCGCTTCTTCTCGTTCCGTCGCTCGGTAGCGGCGTGCTTCTTGTCGAGAGCGATGCGGCGTGGGTCACCGAACTGGCCGGCGTTGTCGACGCGGCGGAGGGACTCTGCTCGCGCCCTGGCTCCGCACTTCCCACACTGCTCACCGGCTAGGTGGTTCTTTGGCATGACGTTGAAGGGACCGTGCTCGAAGCAGCGGATGCTGATGCTGGTCCTCTGGTCGATGAAGTTCACGTTCCGGTAGTCGTACCGGGACCCGTGAACCTCGAGCGCGCGGTCGAGGAAGAGCTGCAGGCGGCGCGCGGCCGGTCCGCGACGCGTGGAGCAGGAGTGGCAGCCCTGCCCAGGAATCACCCTGCCCTTCACGGTCTTGGCCTTGTGGTCCTGCGGCGCCATTCGGAAGATGCCGTGCTCCGGGCAGATGATCCGCACTCGCGTTTTGACGTTGACGAACTCGTCGGGCAGAAGCGAGTAGTCGTAGCGGCCGCCGTGCTCAGCGTCCGCGGCGGCGATGAACGCGTCGCAGCGGGCCAGCCGGGTGGCAGTGATGTAGTCCACGAGGAACTCCTTGTGATGGGGGAGTTGCGTCTATGCCGCCGCCGAAGGTCATGACGGCCGGGGAGACCGTCCGCCGCGCCTGCGGTCGCAGGGCCGGCTGCGGCTCATTCCTTTCGCTCGACGGGAGAAGACGAGGAAGCCCAGATCAGCGCGCTGTATTAGGGATCCGAGATCTGTGATCACAGCTCCCGGTCGGCAGCGTGCAAAGAGGAGGGCGAGCACCACGAACCGGTGCCTGCAACCTCCTCATGAAAGGGCCGCACCATGGCTTCCCACCAGAACCGCAACCTGAACGAGCGCCGCCGCGAGATGCAGATCGTCCTCGACTGGCTCAACCTCAACGGCCGCGGCATCGACAAGCTCTACGACCACCTCCTCGCAGGGCCGGGCGGCAAGCGGCAGTTCCGAGCCCTCTACCGCGTCGAACCGTTTTTGGACGACCCGGACGTGTTCGCGTTCCAGATCGCCACCATCCGCAAGCTCCGCACCGACGCAGACTTCCAGCGCTGCGCAGAGCAGCACTTCCTCCTCCAGTACGAGCAGGACGAAGCCGAAGCCGCCGCGCAGGCCGGCCTCGACGACGACTGCGCTGAGCTCCGCCGACAGCACTGGGGCGACGACCCGACCATCGTCGAGGCGGGACGGCGGCTGCTTTCGCTCCTGCGCGCCGGGGTCGCCACCCGCGAGCAGTACCGGGCCGCCGAGGACCAGTGGGGAACCACTTGGAAGGACCTCACCACCTTCCGCGCACACCCCTCCGCAGACGCCTGATCGCGAAACGCCCAGCTGGCCCGGACGAGCCGGCATAGAGACCACGAAGCCAGCTACACGGCAGGCAAGCACCACACCGCAGCACACGTCACGACGAGACCACACCCCTAACCCGGTCCTCGGACAGCACGCGGGACGGCGCTCGTCCGCCAGCTAGGACGACTTCACTCCCAGCCGGTCGGACACGTCCGGCATAGAGACACCAAGCCCAACGGAACGGGCGAGCACGAGCGCCGTCCACGCACCGCATTAGATCCACGTTGAGAGGTCGCCGGTACGGGACACCAGTCGTGCTCGCCCACCACCACGGCAAGCCCCACACACCAGCCACAAACCAGAAGGAGAAAGACCATGGCCGTCATCACCGACTGCACCAACCGCCGAGCACACCGCCACACCCTCCCCGAGCTCCGCCCCCTCGACGCACACGCCGACACGATTCCGCGGAACCTCATCAAGAAGTACATCGAGCTCCACGAACAGCCCGACGCCCGCAAGCAGTACCGCGCTGCAACGAAGAACACTGCGGCAGTCGGCGACCTCTTCGCCTTTGTCCGCTCCTACCGCCCGATCCCGCTTCCGGTCCCGAGTGCTGCCTCATTCCGGTGGACCATGGCGCGTCTCGAACCGCTGTTCAAGGTCCACGAAGCACGCACCGCTGCAGCGAACTTCGCCCTGGAAGCCGACGAACTCGAGGTTGCCCAGCAGCTCGGCATCACAGTGGGCGCCCTCCGCGACCAGCACTGGCACGCCACCAGCGACGCTGGTACCCGGGCCGAGAAGCGCCAGACGCTCGCTCAACTCCGGGCGGGACTGCTTACCGGCGGCTCGCTGGAACTCGCGATCCGACGCTGGGGAACCACCGCTTGGGAGGACCTCGCCACGTTCCGCGAGCCCGACGCACCTGAGCCCACCCGTCCGCGCAACCGGAACGGGGCACCCGACTACCGGCGCTTTCCAAGGGCCGGCGTGGAGAGCGAGGTCCTCACCATCGGCTGGCCCTGCACCCCGGCCATGTCCGAGCGCTCCGAGTCGCCCGCCCGCACCGCCCGCTAGTCATACCCACCGTCCACACCAGAGCACCCCGAAGGAACAGCCATGAACAACGACAACGCCGAGACCCCCAGCACAGCCCTGAGGCGGGGGTCGCTACCACGAAGTCCCGCAAGCTGAACCAGAGCCACGGCGCAGCGGCCCGCTCGCAGACCATCAGCGAGAAGATCCTGACCACCCTTGCCGAGTGGTGCCGAGCCGACCACACCGCGCGACGCTTGGAGGTCGTCGTCGCCGCAACACGATCGCTCGCACTCCAGCGACACGGCCGCTTCTAGGCTCCTGGAACGCCCAGCCGCCCCGCCGTCGCCTTCGACGCCACCCACGTCATGCGGGCCGACCAGGTCAACCCGCGCCGTCACCAGGTCAAGCAGTACCGCGACGGGAAGTTCCTAAGCTTCGGCGCGGACCACGGGGTCGCCCGGTGCCGGCTCCGGACCAGCGCCTTGTAGTCGATCCAGACCGAACACGACGAAGCCCTCCCGAACCGGGAGGGCTTCGTTGTGCTCCCCACCTGTCCACGCCTCGCTGCCTCCACCTGACAGCAGAACCAGGCTCCTGCGACCATTACGAGAGGTGAGTTCGAGCGTCCGCATCGGGTCGACAGACGATCTGAGCAACTTTCGAACTTGTGCGAACGTGTACCGCCTGTCGCGCACCGGCCGAGGCGCACGTCCGTGACAATGACGACATGACTGCCGTGCACTCCGCTCACCCGAGAGATATGTCAGAGCGCCGCACAGCGAGCGGTGGGTCCATCGCTCAGGTCGTGGCCGCGTCCTTTGCCGGAATGGCCATCCGTGACGCCAGCGACCACATTGTGGAACCGTGCTCCAGCGGTGCGGCATTCTCCAACACACCGACCACATCGCAGTGGTCTGTCGTGCATGCCGGCGACTACCGCGATTGGACCCAGGATTGTTCGGCGGTGGTCCTGTGAGCAACGCCGTGCTTCCGCTCTCGCTAATGGACCGAGAGCGATTCTTGGCGCTCTTTTACCCGCCCGAGCGTGTCGATGTCCATACCAAGACAGTCCTTCACCTACACGTCCTGCGCGTCGATGGTGGCGACTTCGCGATCAAGCCTCTGTTCAAAGAGCTGGTGAACAACAGCATCAGCTATGTGCTGTCGCGGCAGAATCTCGGAAAAATGACCAGTGACCTGAGCCGGATGGGCGAGTTTTTTCGTAAGGCCCAACTGCAGTTTAAGGCCCCGGATTCGAATGCGGGTGAGGGAGGTGAGCTTCTCCTGTACTCCTTTCTCGAAGGGCACCTCGGAGCGCCCAAGATCCTCTCGAAAATGGAACTCAAGACGTCTGCGGAGCACTACGTGCACGGCACTGACGGTGTCCACCTGCTCAAGATTGCCGAAGGCGAGTATCAGCTGATCTTTGGTGAATCGAAGATGTACGGCGATGCCACGGGTCATGTCGGGTCGAGCGCTAAGCGCGGCGTCCAGGCCGCTTTCGCCTCTATGGGTAAGGTTCAAGAGGACGACTTTGACTTCGACACGTGGCTTGTCGAGTCCGAGCTGCTGAAGGAGAGCCTCGACCCGGCGAAAGTTGAGCTTCTTGCGACGATTCTGCTTCCGCCTGCCTCGGGTGGTGCGGAGATCACGAAGTCCAACGCCTTCGGCGTCTTCATCGGCTTCGAGCTTGACGTCACGGAGTATCCGTTCGCTGACCACACTGCCGCCGAGATAGAGGAACACCTCCGGAGCATCGCCCTCTCGGCGATCACCGATCAGGTCGACACAATCAAGGCTGAGATCCAGAATCGCGGCCTCGGCGGCTACCAGTTCCACATCTACGCCGCACCGTTCCTCAAGCGAAACGTCAACGGCACTGTGCGTGGCATCGAGGATATCCGTATCGACTTGGCATCGGAGCTGAGCGGGAAGAACCTCCGTCCGCCTAAGACGAAGACAGGGACGAAGACGAAGACGAAGGCGAAGAGGACGAATTGACCGGGCGTACTGCCGCTGACGTGCTCAGCGAAATGATCGTCGCTCGCCCCGACTTTCAAACGGTGTTCGGCAACCTCGAGCGATCCGTCGCTACCTCGTTCCTTTCGAACGACGCATCCAATGCGCTCGACGTGACTGCGTCGAAGCACCTGCTCCGGTACGCCGATGTGCTGTCGCACTCCAACGACCCGCGTCACCGCGAGCTCGCGTATACGACGATCGCGCTTCTTCGGGAGTACGACGCTGCGGTCGGGCTCGGGGACGAGCTCAGCGACCGAGTTCTCGCCATCGCCGAGGCGGTCCTGGTACAGCTCGGCAACTTCCCCGGGATCAGCACGCTCCAGAAAGGCGTTGGCAGCCGATACGCTTTGCCGCTGTCGCGCGGCACGCTGCGCATTGCAAAGGAAGTCCTGCAGCGCACTAACAAGGGTGATGCCATTCTGACGGACACGCAGTACGCGATCACGGAGAAGATGCGAGGTGAGGATTACTTCAGCTTCTCGGGCCCCACCTCGCTTGGAAAGTCCTTCATCATCAAGGACGCGCTCTACGACATCGTGCGTCGCGACGAACTCAACGACCACTGCGTCGTCGTTCTCGTCCCGACCAAGGCGCTGATAGGGCAGACGGCGGCCGACCTTCGGCGGCTGCTTGCGGAGGTGCCGGAGGTCAACGTCGCGACCTACCCCTCGCTCCCGAAGCTACTGCGCCAAAAGTATCGGCGCACGATCTTCGTGCTCACGCCCGAGCGTCTGCTGCGCTACCTCGCCAACCCGGTCCGAGACATCGACTACCTTGTGGTCGACGAAGCGCAAAAGGTCATCGCGAAGAACGATGCTCGAAGCTCGCTGTACTACCACGCAATCGTCGAAGCAACGCGGCGCTTCGCTACCAAGCTGCTGTTCGCATCCCCGAGCATTGAGAACCCGGAGCTGTTTCTTGAGCTGTTCGGGAAGGCGTCCAACGGTGCTCTCACGGTACGCGAACGCACCGTAGCTCAGCAGCGCTACTTCGTCGACCTGGTCGCAAAGAAGCAGTACTACTTTTCTGGTCTGGACGCCACATCGCAGGAGATGGAACAAGCGCCGACTGAGACAAACGTGGTCGACCTGGTGCTAACGCGCAGCGGCGACCGCAAAGCCATCATCTACATCAACGGATCGCTCAAATCTGCCGAGTTCGCGATGCGTCTCGCCGCGAAGCGTCCCGTCGTGGCCAACGACAAGGTGGACGAGTTGATCAAGCACGTACGCGACTACGTGCACAAGGACTACTTCCTCGGGAGCACCCTCAGCCGGGGTGTCGCGTTCCACCATGGAAAGATGCCACAGGAGGTGCGCGAGCGCGTCGAAGAGGAGTTCTCCGACCCCGAGTCGCCGATTCAGTTTGTGGTCTGCACATCGACTCTGCTTGAGGGGGTCAATCTGCCTGCGAAGAACATCTTCGTGCTGAGCGACAAGCACGGGAACAGCTCGTTCACCAAGATCGACTTCGAGAACCTAGCCGGACGTGCCGGCCGCCTCACCTACGACTTCTCCGGCAACGTGGTCTGCGTGCGAGAGGAGGCCAACCGATGGGCCGACACGACTCGCGCACTCATCCCTCGCGCCGAGCCGGCGAAGGCAGAGAGCTTCCTCGTGAGCCCGCCGAGCAATCGGAAGAAGGACTACACCGACATCGCGCGCATTCTTCGTGGAGAAGCTCTCCCCGGAACGCCGTCTGTCGACCAGCAGCGAAGCGTCGAACAGTACGCATCGATTCTGACGCTTCACCAAATCGACAACCAGCAGACGCCGCTGCGCAGTCACTTCCTCGACAAGGTGCAGGGCGGTCGTGACCTCCTGAAGAAGGCTGCCGCATCAGTGGTCGTGCCGGCCGATGTCCTACGACGATCGCCGAACATCTTGTCGGAGTATCAAGGCAAGGTCTGGCTGGAGCTCACCGAGGACGCGGCTGAGCCTCTCGTGGCGGATGACGCAGACCTCGACGATGTTCAGACATTCCTCAAAGCCCTTCGTCGCCTTAGCGGGTTGTACGGCTGGCGTCACACTGAGGTGTCGGGTACCGACCCGCTCATGCCGAGGAATGCGGACGCCGAGGGCTGGGACCGTCGTTTGTACTACTGGGCGCTGCTCATGCGGGGCTGGGTACGCGGCGATCCGATTAGCCGGGTGATCTCGAGCTCCATCGCCTACTACTCGCGCACCGGATGGATCACCTACCGGGACTATTCGCGGGAGGAAAGCCTGGTTCGCGAGCCCTTCGACCGGAATTCCGCCAAGCACATCAATCTCATCATCGAGTGGACGCTTCGCGACATCGAAGGTGGCCTTCGTTTCCGCATCATTGGCTACCTCCAGAACTTCTTCGACGTGAGCGTTGCAGCGCAGGGTCGTGCGTCATCTGGGCTCAATGTGGCGACTCTCGTTGAGTACGGCACGGCCGATCCGCGCGCCGTACAATTGCAGGAGGTTGGGTTCGGTAGGCCCGTGGCAGCGGAGTTGCTGACGGACCATTTGGACGCACTGTCCTTCTCGGCTGTCGACGAGCTCGAGGGCTTCGATCATGAGAAGGTTCTTACGAGTACTGAGCTATCCGATGAGGCGCGCGCCGAGATCGAGAACATCATGGTGAAAATTGACGTCGAGGTTGCAGGCTGAAAGTGAAAGCCCTTCGTCTGCTACTTGGGGCGGTGTCTGCCGCCTTAGTGGTGGTCTCGGCTTGGCTCGTATTCGCGTCTGCCCGATCCGGAGGCGTGCGCGTCGACGGATCGATCTGGGAGGCGCTGAGTGGTGTCGGCACGGTGGGTGCAACCGTCGTAGCAGTGTGGCTCGCCGGTCGATCCCTGCGCCAAGAGCGAGGCAGCATCGCGCGTCTTGTCTCTGCATGGGTGACCGTGGACTTCCGAGTCAACGACGACCGCAGGACCTACCGGCGCGTGACGACGCTTCACGTGGGCAACGAAAGCAATGAGTCGGTGTTCGAAGCGTTCGTGAATGTCATCGTCGGGGCGGAGCGCATCTCGCTCGGGAGCCTCAGCTCTCCGCGTCCGATCGCGGTGCTGCCTCCACGGTCGGTTCGGGAGTACGACATCTCAGGCGCAATCACCGGTCAACTTGACGTGAGCGATCCACGAGCAGAGCTTTCCTTCACTGCGCCGAACGATACGAAGTGGCTGCGGACGGCCGAAGGGAATCTCGAAGAAGCCTCTAACCAAGGCACGAGCTGGAAGCCAATGCCTGTCGCAACCCCAGCTCAGATCGGCAAGGAGGACCCGACCAACCCGAAGATGCCCGTGTTTGCGTTCTTGAGTGCCGTATGGGAAGCCGCGGACGCCGAAGCAGAGGGACGCGCGTCAGATCCAGCCTTGGATCCTTTCGGTGCGGTCGCGAGCTTCGCAGAAGGCTGGGAAGGGGCGGACTGGGCGGATATCGGACGGCAGTTGCCTCCATTCGCGCCGACCACCTTCGTGGACTATCGCACGGAACATGTGGCCTACGTCAAGCTGGTTGGCGATCCGGAGGCTCAAGGTTCCGTTGTCGAAGGACCTGATCCAATCTGGGTCAAAGAAGTACGATTCGTGACTCTAGTGCTCGACCGATCTGTCGGCTGGCGAGTGTTCGGAGTCGGCGTGCCCGTGGAGCCTGAGGAGATTCAGTTCCCCGAGGATGCGCTGAGGCTGCCGGCGAAATCTGAAGGCGGTCTCACGGCCTGATGCACGATAGGCGTCGTGAGCGGAGCGGAGCGGGGTGCGGATGTGACCGAGCGGCGTACTCGCTTGCGGGTAGTCGTCGACCTCATGCCGACGCTAGTGAGGCGCCGCTGTTGATTGGGCTCGAGGGACGTTGCTCCGCCGGGAGAGCGCGCCGGGCGTGCGTGGCGGAGATGCTCCGGCATGATTGAGCGATGATCACCGTCATTCCGGACACCAATGCTCTCTTCGGGACTCGGTGGATGACGACGGGTGGAGGTGTCACGCTCGCGGCACATGCTGCCAACGGCGCTTGCCTAGTCGTCTTGCCGGAGGTCGTCGTGGACGAACTCGAGCGGAGGCACAGCGATCGCTTCCTTGATGAGCGCAAGTCGGCACGTGCAGCTCTGCGCTCGATCAAGAAGTCCATCGACATGGCCTCTATCGAGCACGAGTTCGATAGCCGTGTCGACGAGGTCGGAAGAGAGCGGGGGGCGCTGCTGGCCCGTTCCGGAATCGAACTCGCGCGGACCCCGGACAGCGGGGTGCGTGCCCTTGTGAAGCGTGACCTTGCGCGTCGTCATCCGTTTCTCGAGACCGAACAAGACGACAAGCCCAAGTCCTTCGGATTCCGGGACGCAGTGATCTGGGAGACGATCCTCGTCTTCCTGCAGACCGACGACGAGAAGCGCGTTATTCACTTCGTCACGAAGGACCGAGGGTTTATCGGCAAGGCTGCCGGGAAGCCGGCCCTCCACCCGCACCTGCTCGAAGATCTCGACAGGCTGGGCATCGAGGGCAGCCGGGTGGTGTTGGTCGGCACTCTGGAGAATGTCGTCGCGGTCATTGAAGCTGCGCTTGCCGAGGCCGAGGCCGAGGCTGCCGAGACCGCAGCGAACTCCGCCGCGCCGACTGAACTGGCGCTCCTTACGGCCGCCAGTGCTCGCAGTCGAGCGACCGATGCAGCTCGCCGTGTCGGCTTGGTGCGCGTTGCCACTGATGCACTCGAGTCGCTCGTCGGGAAGGACATCACCGAGCAGATCAGCTACGGAGGTGAGTATCAAAACCCTGACTTTGCGGACTTGGACTACCCCTCGGCGCTTGAAACTGGTCACATCGTGGCAGTTGACCTTGAGACAGAGATCTCGTTCGAGCCGCCGAACGGCGACATTGTCACGGCCCGTGCGGATCTCGTTCTCTCGATTGATGGCGTTGTATCGAAGGGCGACTACTTCGGCGACGAGGAGGACGATCTTTGGCTCGTGGGTGAGCTCAACGACTACTACTTCGAGGTGTCAACTGAGATACGTGTCCAGGCGGTGATGCAGATCGACACCGAACAGGGAACCGGCCATCACGAAGACGTCGAGATCGCCCTCACGAACAATCGCAATCCGCCACCTCCAACCGACCCCACCAGCGCGACGCTCGATTTTGTTCTCGACTCGAGCGCGTCGGAGAGCACTTCTGACGTTCGGGAGGTCGAGCCCGATCCAGACCCTGGAAGCACAGAGTTGGACCCGGACCCCGGAGACCCTGGTGACACTGTCTGACCTCGCTGCGGATGCGATCGCCGCTCTGACCGACACCCGCTGGTCGGTCACCGATGCGCCGGCTCACGTGCCAGCGAGACCGGGTCTCTACGCGATCTTCGGCGACGAGCGGGCGCACCGAGAGCTGGGCCTCCTCGAGGACGCCGGGGCCCGCAGTGCGCCGGACCTCCCGCTCTACGTTGGCAAGGCCGAGGCGAGCTTCGTAGAGCGCGATTTGAAAGACCACTTCGCTGCGGTGCCGGGCAGCACAGCGCGCACGGGCGGGTCCACTGTGCGGAGGTCGTTCGCTGCGCTGCTGCGCGGCCGGCTCGACTTGCACGGTGTGCCGCGGAACCGGGAGATCCCGGGGTACTTCTCGATGTACTCGCTGGCAGGCGACGGTGACGCGCAGCTCACGACGTGGATGCACGCGCGCCTCTCGCTCGCCGTCTGGGCGGCACCGGTGCAGATGAGCGTGAAGCTCGTCGATGTCGAGACTCAGCTCATCCAGCATTTCACGCCGGTGATCAACATCGACAGGAATCCTCGGAAGCTCGCGCGGCTCGGGGTAGCGCGCAAGGCGATGAGTGCCGAGGCGAAGGCGTGGCGGCCGGCACAGGCCGCTCGCGAAGCGGAGCGTGGCCAATAAACGGCTCTGCGGGGACGCCGAGCGTGAGCGGCTCCACGCGGCGCTCCTCGCCGAGGAGGTCGTCTTGCGCGATCGCTGAGGCGAAGACGATCCTTCCGTCGACTAGGGGACTGCTCGCGGTGACCGCGGCGCGGGTCATCTCCACCTCGAAGCGGCGGAGCTGGACGGCTGACCTGCGTCAGGTGGCTACGGCGTCGCTCACGCACGAGGGGTCATAAGGCACGATCCGGATCACGTCGGCTTCCCACGTTGAGGTGTTCAGCGCGAAATGCGACGCGGCGAGTGATCTGGTGAACGTGCTCCGCACACAGCAGGCCGTTGTGTCAGAAGCGTCTTCGTGACGGATCCCACGAAGGGGTACTCGCAGATCGGGTCAACGCACAAGAACGGCGACCGGAGAAACACCTGATCAGAGGCCCGTCATCCGGGCCTCGGTTCCCGTCGGAGGATAGGCCGATGCCCGTCGCGGGATACAGCCTTGTCTTGTGCCTTCGACGGCCGCATCGTCTCAGGGATCCGGAGGTTCTTAAGACACCCCACCGAAAAGCCCCGGTGGAACGCAGATTCCATCGGGGCTTTCTTCCTTGGTCGCATGGAATGCCCTCCAAGTCCCCTCCGCCACACGGCAAAAGATGAAGCGGTGTCGCTTGTTCTCTGGGTACGATCCGAGCAACCACCCTGGAGGAGCGACCAGATGACCACGCCCGAACCCACGCCCGAGCCGACGCCGATGCCGTCGTCGCCGAAGCCTAAGCAGACGCGTCTATCGCAGACGGACGTTCCGAGCTACTCGTTGGACCAGGCGCTGCGGGTCGTCCAGGCGATTGCAGACAACTACGCCTACAGCCCCACGCGTCCCATCCACGTTGCGAGTGCGATGAACATGACACCTTCGTCGGGTGGGTTCCGGGGGATGACAGGAGCGGCGGTCGCATACGGACTTACCACGGGGGCGTCGAACGCTCCCGAGATCGGTCTAACTCCTGTTGGGTTGCGGATCGTTCGACCAACGTCAGAGGGTGACGACCTCGCTGCGAAGCGTGAAGCCGTTCTCAAGCCACGTGTTATCGGTGAGTTTCTCAGGCAGTACGACAACGCAGCTCTTCCCTCGGATGCGATCGCTCGCAATGTCCTTCTTGAGATGGGTGTGCCTGGGGACAAGGTTGAGTCCGTCCTGACTCTCATTGTGGACAGTGCAGCGGCCGTCGGATTCCTCCACGACAATAAGGGCAAGAACTACGTAGATTTATCGGGGACCGTCTCAAAGCAGCCCGATCCATCGAATTCGCACCAGGGCTCGACTTCTCAGCCTGTGTCCCCTATCGTGCAGTCGCCCTCCCCAGTAAGCGCCCCTGTTGCTCCTCTTGTCGCTTCGCCTACAGTGACGCTGTCGCCAGGAGTTCACATCAACATTGAGATCCACATAGCCGCAGATGCAACGAGTACCACCGTCGAAGATATCTTCAAGAATATGCGTCGGTACGTGCTCAAGCCCGATACTGAGCAGGAAGATGAGCGCGACTAGCGGCGAGCCGTCGCCAGACTATCTGCGGCGTTTACGCGAGTTTCAGATACAGGTCCGACAACGATCTAGAACGAATACTGTCGTTGTACCTGCGCGCGCTCCATTCTCTGGCCGCGACGCAGTGGTGATGGAGAGGCTGAGGCGTCTGTCCGAGTCGCTCGCGCAATCTCTGGAGCAGTCCCTTCGGGACTTGAATGACCCGACGCGGCTCAGCTATATAGGTCCAGCCGGCGAGCTGCGCGAGGTCATGCGTGCCGCAATACAGCAGCTGGCTCCCGACGAGGAAATACGTAAGCAGCCGTGGTACAAGGGCGTTCCCGCGCCAAGCGGGAAATCAATGAATCCTAGTCAGGCTGAGCGAGCCAGATATGCTGCCCAGGTGCGCGGCGGCAATTCCCAACAAGTCAAGGAACTAGACGGAATAGTCGAAGCCTCCATTGGCCGTATCAGTCGTGACACCTACACAGTCAGCAGCAAATCGTTCCATTCTGGTGCAGCCCAAGAGCAGGTCAGGAAGCTCACCGGATGGATCTTTGCGATACTCGACGAGGTCTTGCCTGAGTAGGGGCATCGTTATCTGTTTGCGCGGGCGTCCACGCGCTGGTGCCCCTGGGTTACATGTGACCGTGAAACGAATGCCGCCGCCACGAAGGCGAAGCTGCGCGTCCCAGTCACATGCTCCACCGTATTGCCCCCTGCCGATGAGCGCATTGCGTTGTCGGTGAACGACTCGCCGCAACGAACCTGAGGTGCCATCTCCGCATTGAACGGTAGCGCCGGCAAGCAACTCGTCCTCGCTAAACTGCAACTCGGGGAGGCTTTGCGGCGGCCGTTGACCCTGGAGGTCATCCGTGGTTGGAGGTACTCGTGTCCGACTGGTCATGTCTTGCCGGTGGACCTCGTCATCCTGCCTGCATTTCTGCGGGTGGCGTCCACGAACTCGCTCGACATCAACGCGTAAGCGGCGCCGGCTGCTGCGATTGCGCAAGGGGTGTCGGCGTGCAGAAGGCCGGCGAAGTGTTCTCCGCCGGCCTTCTGGGTTCAGATGCCGAGTCAGCCCTTCAGGGCGTCTTCGAGTGTGAGGGAGGCGGGGAGATCGTCGCCTTCGTCGCTGGGAACCTTGGTGAACAGGGTGCTCTCGGTGACGGCAGCGTTCCGTGCGGCGGTGTTCTGCTTGGTCTCGTAGACACCTGCTGTGCCGCCGGTGACGGAGAACTGGCTGGCGAGGTCGCCGTCGAGCCCCGACGGCGACAGGTACAGCAGGTACGTCTTGCCTTGCTCGAGCATCGCGCCGGGACCGGGGTTCCCGGCGCTGCCGTGCTGGCGAACGACGAGGGTTGATCCTGCGGGGTGGCTGGCGTCGGTCTTCGCGGTTGCGCTCACTTCCACGGTGGAGAGGGTGAACTCGCTGCCGCCGGGGATGTCGTTGGCAGTCTTCTGGTCCTGGACGATGCCGCTGAGCACGATGCTGCTGTCGGCTGCGAGGGCGGGTACGGAGTCGTACAGTTCGACTCGGGAGCCAGCGGAGTGCGGCGAGGAGCATCCGGTGAGGGCGATGGCGCTGAGGGTGAGGACGCCTGCTGCTGCGGCGACGGTGATGGTGCGGTTCATGGCCTGGTCCCTCAGCACATCTTGTTGATGCCGGCGCCTTCGTCGGAGGTGAGGTTTCTCCCTCCAACGTTGTGTGCGGCGGTCGCCGGGTCGTAAATGACGCGGGCGGTGACGTGAGCGAGTCCGAGTCCCTTGCCGAGTTCGTGGAGTCAGATGACCTTGATGTTCGCGGTGGTCTTCCCGAGGCGTCGCGACGAGGAAGAACCCCGAGACTGTGCGACAGCAGCCTCGGGGCTCTTCCGGTGTCAGCGGTGCGATCGCGCGCCCTGGTGCACACCGGCTCGTGTCTCGTTGTGCTGGCGGCGTTGGGCGAGGAGTCCGTCGATGGCGGCCACCACGGCGACGATGAGCAGCAGCCAGCCGATGAACGCTGGGTCCTGCACGCCGATGAGATACGTGACGCCGATGAGAGCAGTCACGACCGCGGCGACGTAGGCGCGGAGATGCCGCTCTTGATGCCAGGGGCGGTGGGGCTTGTTCAGTGGTTCGCTGCGCATGTGTTGGTCCACTTCTTGCAGTTCTTCACGTAGCAGGAGGTGCAGACGATACTCGCGCAGAGGAATCCTGCGACCGGGCTGCCGTAGAACGCGACGACGCAGCCGCCGCAGCAGGAGCCGAAGCCGGCGAGATCAATGCTGGTGCAGAGCCGGACGGCGTAGGTGCCGACGGGACACTTCAGCTTCATCACTGCGTCGGTGCCGGCGGCAGCGGTGACTGATTTCAGCGTGGAGGCGCTTCCGCCGGTGCCGACGAGGGTCGCGGCGTCCTTCGTGATGTCGTACATGGCGGTGGCGGACCGTCCGACGGATCCGTCGGCTAGGTGCTCTTGCCAGTTGAGGACGGCGCGGGTGTCGCTGAGGTTGGTACCGGTGACGGTGATCGTCCGACCGTCCTTGTACTTACGGATGGCGGACTTCGCGATGGTGCCGCTCTTGGCGGAGTCGATGTGCTTCGCGGCGAACGGTGCGAGGGCTGAGCTTGCGGTGAGTGCGGCGGCGCTGCGACGTGCTGTCGTGTCGTCGAGTTCTGTGGTGGACTGCGCTTCCTGGAGGTACCACTCGTCGTCGTTGACAGTGGTGAGGCCCCGCGCAGTCCTGGTTTCGGCGTTGGCGAGCTCCGGGAACATCGTTGACAGTGCTCCGACGGCGACTGCTGCGAGCCCACCCCCAATCAGTTGCCGACGTCCGAACCCCTGCTTCTTCTTGTCGTCAGACATGGACATGCGATTCCCCTTCAATCGGTGTTGCGGTCGTGCGGTAGCGCATCGCGACCCCCGCGATGGCTGCCAGGACGGTTGCTGCGGCGAGTGCCCAGTAGTTGGACGGAGTCGCGGTTGGTGAGAGTGCGGCTGCTGCGGCGGTGATGGCGATGAGTGTGACGTTCCGGACGATGAGCGCGGGTCGGACTTCGCTTGCGGAGAGCGTTCCGTGACAGCCGCAGGAGGTGTGGATGCCGCGGCGGAGGACACTGGCGAGCGCGGCGGTGTACGTGGCGAGGAGGACGATGACAGCGACGGCTCCCGTGCGGGGGTTCTGCCCGCTGATGAGGAGAGCTCCGGCGCCGACTTCTGTGGCGGCGAGGAGGAGCGCCGCGGGTCGCTCGAGCGACGTCGGGAGGAGCTGGTAGGCGTGGACGGTGCCTGCGGTGGTGTTGAGTCCGTCGCGGACTTTCACGACGCCGCTGATGAGCATGTAGGCGCCGATGAGAAGGAGTGCGCAGTACGTGACGACGGTCATGTTTCGCTCCACTCTGAGTGATGCGGAAACGGTAAATCAGGTCGCTCTCCTCACGCAAGACCTTTCGGTCTACCCCGCTCTGAGGGTCGGTTCAGTGACGCGTCAGCAGCCCTGGGGGATCTTCACTGGCACAGGAGATGGCGTGATCCGCCGACCGCCGACCGCCGACCGCCGACCCCGACCCTCGACCCCCGCCCCGATCCGCAACTGCGGGATGCCGTGCCGCCACCTGGCCACCCGGCCACCCGGCCACCCGGCCACCCGGCCACCCGGCCACCCGGCCGCCCGGCGACGAGCGCGGTCAGCGTCGCGCGAAGACGAAGTCCGGTTCCGGTTTGTCCGTAGTCCCCGAGTAGAAGCCGAGGGAGAAGGACTTCGCGGAGAAGCCGTCGAAGTCCCGGTATGCGACGCTGAAGAGTTGCCCGTCGCTGTCGAGCTCGAGCATTCCCTGCTCTTCGTCGAGCACCGACCACGTGCCGCTAGCTGAGATCGAGCTGGAACCCGGGTTCGACAGACATGCCTCGAGCTCGGGGCCACCAGATGACTTGTTGCAGACGAGGGCGGCGGGGAAGTTGCGCGCCTTGAACTTCCCGTTCTCGGACAGGACGAGAGCCGCGGTTGCGGCGCCGGATTCCTTGATCCACGTCCCGGGAAGTCGCTCCTCGAATGCCCGGTGGGTCGGGCTGCTCCCGAACGGTGCTCCACTGCAAGCGGTCAGGAGTACTGAGGTCAGTGCGATCGTCAGAACTGTCAAGCCTTTCCTGCGGATCAGCACTGCACCGTCTCCTTCCGGACGAACTCTTCTGTGACGCGTGACATCGGTCCGCCCTCGCCAGCAGCACCTCTGAGCCATTGTGATCGAAACCCTTGAACCGCGGGGGAGGCCCAAGCGCGGTCCCGCATCGAGGCTGCGGGCATCGCTGTCCGCTGCGGCTTCGGAACGCAGCCGCTGACGGACGGGAGGCCTGGTGCCAGCTGGCACCGTCCCTCCAGGCCGGGCCGTCACCCCGCTGGCGCGGTGCGCCGGTACCGGAGACGGGCGGGGCAGTCGAACCGGTCCGGCGGCGGTGATGAACGAGTGTCGTAACTTCACTGTCATGACTCATCTGCAAGCAGCCGTCAACGGTGATGTCGACCATCCTGCGATGCCGAAGACCGCCGAGGAGATCGCAGCAGACGCGGCGGCCTGTGTCGAGGCCGGGGCGACTCTGCTGCACCTGCATGCGTTCGACGAGCATGGTGAGGAGACTCTCGAAGCTGGGCCGGTGGGCCGTATGCTCACGGCGGTCCGCGCGGCGTGTCCGGGCGTCCCGATCAACGTGACGACCTTCGCTTCGATCGTCTCCGACCCCGTTCATCGTCTTCGCCTCGTCGACGGATGGACGGTGCTGCCGGATCTCATCGCTGCGAATCAGGGGGAGGAGGGCATCGACGATGTGAGCGCTCTTCTCTCAGCACGAGGCGTCGGGATCGAAGCGTGTGTCCTGAGCGTCGACGATGTCCGCACGTTCGTGCGCCGCGGGTCCTGGTCGCGCTTCGCCCGGCTGGTGGTCGAACCGCTGGAACCCGTCCCGGAAGACGCGGTGGCCCTCGCAGAAGAGATGGAATCCGGCCTCCGACCGGCAGGAGTGCGCCTGCCCGAGCTGCATCACGGTGTCGGAGCAGCGTCCTGGACGATCATGCGACGTGCGGTCAGCAACGGGCACAGCATCAGGACCGGGCTCGAGGACACTCTCGTGCTCGAGGATGGTTCACCGGCGGTGTCCAACGCGCAGCTCGTCGCCGCCGCGTCCGCGATCGTCCACGGATCGGAGAGGGAGCGGAGCGAACTGAGTCGGTGAGGTTCGAGAGTCTCTGGGGGGCTGACTTCGGCCGTCCATCACGCTGAGCGGGCGGCTGTCCGCGGCCGCTGCCGCTGGCGCTCATAGAATCGCAAAATGCCCGACCCTCGCCGTCTTCCGCTGTGGGCGGGACGGACGGCCGCGCTGCTGGGGATCGTGCTCGTTGCCTTCTCCCTGCGTCAGGCGGTCGCCGCGGTGTCGCCGATCCTCGGCGACATCCGGACGGACATCCCGCTCTCCGACCTCGATGTCGGCTGGCTCGGGACCCTGCCGCCCCTCCTGTTCGCGGCCTCCGGGTTCATCGCGCCGCGGATCGCCCGAAGACTCGGTCTCGATCGCGGCATCGTCGTTGCATCGCTGCTCATGACCGCTGGTCACCTCCTTCGAGCGTTCGCTCCGGGGATCGCGGTCCTGATCATCGGCAGCATCCTCGCTTTCGCCGGCACGGGGATCGGGAACGTACTCCTGCCCTCGATCGTCCGTCGGTACTTCCCGGACCGGGTTGCGCTGCTGACCGCGATGTACGCCTGCGTCGTCGGCGTGAGCACGGCCGTACCCGCCGCCCTCGCAGCGCCCTTGGCGGAGCAGGCCGGCTGGCGGTTCTCCCTCGGCATCTGGTCCCTGACCTCGGTCGGCGCGCTCGTCCCGTGGGTCGTCGTCATCGTGCGAGAACGACGCCAGCGAGCGGCGGACCCGGTCACCGTTGACGTCGCGTCCCCATCGGTCGTCATCGGCCTGTGGCGGTCTCGTGTGGCCCTGTAGATCACGTTGGCGTTCTCGACCAGCACGATCCTGACCTACGCCAGCTTCGCGTGGCTGCCGGACATGCTCGGGGATCTGGCGGGCACGACGCCCACCGAGGGTGGGGTCCTGCTCGCTGTCACCGGCCTCGTCAGCGTGCCCGGCGCGCTCCTCGCACCGCTCCTCGTCGCACGGTTCCGCAACGTCGGCTGGCTGATCGCGGTCGGCGTCGTCAGCTTCGTGCTCGGCTACCTCGGCCTGCTCGTCGTGCCCACACCGCTGACGCTGCTCTGGGTCCTGCTCGTCGGCCTGGGATCGATCCTCTTCCCGGTCTGCCTCGTCCTCATCAACGCCCGCACCGGCACCGCGGCGGGCACCGTCGCACTCAGTGGCTTCGCCCAGGGCATCGCGTACGCGCTCGGTGCCCTCGGCCCGCTGCTCGTCGGGCTCCTCCACGACGTCTCGGGTACGTGGACCCTGCCACTGCTGTTCCTGATCGCGATCGCCCTGCTCGCCATCGTCCCGGCGATCACCCTCGCCAGACCGGGGCTCGTGGAGGATGAGCTCGCCCGGTAGCGCAGACCGCGCGCATCATCCACGCGGAGAACGTCTCCGAAGGGTGGAGTCGCGCTCTCTCGGAGGGTCAGACCGTGGCAGGCACAGACGCTGGCTGGAGGGTGAACGCGCGCCGGCGCACGATGTACTCCTGCACGGCGATCATCACAGCGACGACGACGAGCACCTGGCCGAAGCCGGACGCGCTCTGGTAGCCGTGGTACCCGGCGAAGACGGTGAGGCCCACCTTCGATGCGACCAATGCGATGAACAACCCGACGGTCAATGCGGTGCCCTGGCTCATCCGATGCCCGTCCGCGTCGATCCAGACACGGGTGAGGTAGCCACGCGCCAGGCCCACGATCAAGCTGAGCACGGCTCCGGACCCGAGGAGCAGCCACGCGGCGGCTCCGGTCGGCACTGCAAGACCGCCCGTCACGGCTCCGATGGCTGCGTAGACGATTGCGATCAGGAACACGCCCATTCCCCTCTTCACCTCGCTCCGCTGGGTCTGCTTGTAGACGGAGAAAGCCATGAGGGCGATGACGACGACGATCTCGACGATCTCGACGATCTCGACGATCTGTGTTCTTTCCATGCTTCGATGCTCGTCTTCGACTGCGCCTGGCTCCACCATCCCAGGGTGGTGAGGCGGGTGGTGAGGCGGGTGGTGAGGCGGGTGGCTCCGGCGCTCGCAGGCGCAGCGTTGCGACGTACCGATGCACCCCATCAGCATGATCCGCGACGGATCCCGCCAACGGAGCACGCGCGGTCAGCTCGTGTGGGCGACCTTGTGCAGGACGTCGAGCGCGGCATCGATGGCGGCTTCGAGCGGCCAGGATGCCTTCTCCGGCTGGCTCAAGATGAGCCCCCCTTGGAGGGCGGCGAGGATGGCGACGGCGATCCGTTGCGGGTCGGCAGCGGAGTCGACCTCGCCGGCGCTCTGCATCTTGGCGACCCCCGAGGCGAGCGACAGCCGCCAGTTCGTCATGCTGTCCGTGATGATCTGAGCCAGTTCGGGATCCGTCATGGCTGCCTGCGTCGCCATCGAACCGATCGGGCAGGCCCACCGGCCGAGACCGATGTAGTAGTCGACCAGGGCATCGCGCCAGGCGTGCCACGACTCCCAGCTCGAGAGGTCGTCGATGTGCGGCTGCTGCGCTGTGAGAAGTTCGCCACCCTCCCAGACGGCGACTTCACGGACGAGTTCGGCTTTGCCACCGGGGAAGTAGTGGAAGAGCTGGCTCTTGCTCGTGAGCGTCGCCGCACGGACGGTGTCGAGAGTGGTGCCGCCGATGCCGGAAGCGAGGATCTCGCGACCGGTCGCCTCGATGATGCGCTGGCGAGTGGCTCGACCGCGTTCCGTCATGTTCGCCCCGTGCATGGGTTCAGCGTACCTCGCTGGACCAAGGAGTCCAGTCCATGGTAGGACTGGACCATGCAGTCCAACGAAGAAGAACTCACCTCTCTCCGATCCGATGACCGGCTCTCCGGTCAGACCGCCCTCGTCACCGGCTCGAGCAGCGGTATCGGGGAGGCGATCGCCCGGGTACTCGCCGCGTCCGGTGCCCATGTGATCGTCAACGGTCGCGATGCCGAGCGCACGCAGGCCGTCGTCGCGACGATCGAACGGGCGGGCGGCAAGGCCTCACCGCTCGTCGCTGATCTCGGGACATCGGCCTCCGACGTCCGCCGGTTCGCCGGCGAAGCCGCGGCCCTCGCCGGCGGCCAGATCGACATCCTGGTGAACAACGCCGGGATCTACCCGGCGACCGCGACCGCCGATCTCACCGAGGACGACCTCGACGCGGTCCTCAGCATCAACATCCGCACCCCGCACGTGCTCGTGGCGGCCCTCGCGCCGGCCATGGCGGAGCGCGGCCGCGGATCGATCGTCAACATCGGATCGTGGATGGCCCGAGTCGGCCTGCCCTTCGGGGCCATGTACACCGCGTCGAAGGCGGCGCTCGAGCAGATGACGCGCACTTGGGCGGCCGAGTACGGGCCTCGAGGGGTCCACGTGAACACGGTGGCGCCCGGAGCCACGAGCACTCCAGGCAACGCTGAGAGCGAGGACGTGCTGGCGGCGATGACTGCGGTGACCGTCGCCGGTCGCCCGGTACGTCCCGTCGATGTCGCCTACGCCGTCCGGTTCGCTGTCTCGGACGAGGCCTCGTTCCTCCACGGCTCGACCATCGACGTCGACGGTGGAATCGCCTCCACGCGGCTCGGCTGATGTCGGATCTGCGAGGACCGTTCGGTGCCGAGTCGACCGCCCTCGAGGTCGTCGACGGAATCGACCTCCGCAACAGGACCGCGGTCGTCACCGGTGCGGGATCGGGTATCGGTGTCGAAACGGCCCGTGCCTTGGCTGCCGCGGGCGCAGCGGTCACCCTCGCTGTCCGCGATGTCACGACGGGGAACCGTGTCGCGGCGGACATCCGTGCGAGCACCGGGAACGATGCCGTCCATGCGGCGTTCGTCGACCTGGCAGACGTCGGATCCATCCGGTCCTTCACCGACTCGTGGTCGGGGCCGCTCCACCTGCTGGTGAACAACGCGGGCGTCATGGACCTGCCCGAGCAACGCACTCCGGATGGCTGGGAGATGCATTTCGCTGTCAACCACCTCGGCCACTTCGCGCTCGCACGAGGTCTGCACGCAGCGATGCGGTCGGCGGGCAGCGCCAGGATCGTGTCGCTGAGTTCGAGCGGGCACGCATCCTCGGGGATCCGCTTCGACGACCTGTTCTTCGACAGCGACCCCTACGACCCGGGGCTCGCCTACGGGCAGTCGAAGACGGCCAACGTGCTCTTCGCCCTGGAGGCGACCCGTCGGTGGGAGGACGACGGGATCGCAGGGTCAGCGGTCATGCCCGGCGGCATCTGGACCAACCTGCAACGTCACTGGGACCCGGCCGTGCTCGCCGAGATGCGGCGGCGGTACCCCACCAAGACCGTCGAGCAAGGTGCTGCGACCAGCGTCTTCGTCGCAACACGGGCGGAGCTCGGGGTCGGGACTCCCGGTTACTACGAGGACTGCCACCCGGCGGAGGTCGTGGCGGCGATCCAGGGAGGCGTCCACGGGGTCCTCCCGCACGCGCTGGATCCTGCCGCGGCGGATCGGCTGTGGGAGGTGTCGGAACGGCTGCTGGCACAGTCACGGTAGCCGCCGAGGGACCGACTCTCGAGACGGTTCTACCGGAGGTGTTGCTGCAGGAAGTCGTACGTCCGACGGAGCGCGTCCGTGCGGGTGCACATCTCCGAGAAGTCGTGGTGACCGCCATCGACCAGCATCAGCTCGTGTGGGACACCCTGCTCGGTGAGGGTCTTCGCGAGGGAGATGCTCTGCTCGACCGGGACGGTCGTGTCCGCCGTTCCGTGGAGCAGGAACGTGGGCGGGGAGTCCGAGCGGATGTGATCGGACGGGGTGAACCACTGGTCCACGGGGCCGAGCGCCGTCAGGAGTGGAGAGCCGGGTTCTCGGAACTCGGGGGACCGGAGCGGGTCGTGGATGCCGTACCAGCTGGCCACTGCGCGGACGGGTTCCGCCTCGTCTGGCGCGGACGCGCCCGTGATGGTGGCGATGGTCGCGCCGGCCGAGTTGCCCCAGAGCGCGACCGCGGTCGGGTCGAGGTTGAACTGGGCCGCATGGCTCCGGAGGTAGCGGAGCGCTTCTCGGACGTCGTCGACCGGTGCCGGGAACCGTGCGAGGTTGCTGGTTCGGTACTCGACGCTGGCGACCGCGATGCCGCGTTCAGCGAGGGGGACCAGCGCAGGGAGGTACCGAGTGCGGTGCACGTTGCGGAACCCGCCGCCCTTGATGAACACCACGAGGGGCGTCGGTGTCGACGACCGGGGCTTCAGGAAGTCGAAGTGCAGCTGCTGACCGCCGGGCAGCAGCTGCCCGTCGCGGAACTGCGCGTACACGAGATCCGGGTACTGCTCGACGAAGTGGTGTGACGCCGGACCGAGTGGGACCGTTGAGGAATGGGTCATGGCTGCTTCCGAACGTTGCGGTGACGGCTCAGAGGGTAGCTCCGGTCTGGTGCAGATGTTGCGCGCCGGGCATCATCCACCTCACTCTTGTCGCGGGCAGCCGATGATCGGTGGCCCGCGAGGGGGAACCATGTCCGTACTACCCGTCCACGAGCTGATGCCTCGAGTCGCCGCGCTCAACGCCCCGGGAGCCCCGTACGTCTTCGAGATCGACGGGACGACGATCACCGGCCGCTGGGCCTTCGACGACCCGGCGCTCGCCGAGGTGCTGGGGGACGGAGGGGCGTCACCGAACTTCCGGTACGTCGTCACGCTCGATCCGTCGCGCGGGACGTTCCGCTGCTCGGAGCGCGACGCGGGCTACAACAACGGAGCGTTCCGCGCCTACCGCGGGTACAGCCGGAACTACAACATGGACCTGCTGACCATCATCGTCGCGTTGGTCCGCCGGGCGGAACGCACACTTCGCACCGGCAGCGCCACCCCGCCGCACCGGTTCCGGCAGGAGGAACTCAAGGCACCGCTCCGGTCCGTGCTCGAGGGGAGCGGCTGGCGGCGGCGTGGCTTGATCCGCTGACGCCAGGGCAACGGGCAAGGCGGAGACAGAAGCGCCTCGCTGGGGTCTGTCGGGCCACCCCGGTCGCGGAGACCTGCCCTCAGGTGCTACCGCTCGGACAGTCGGCGTCCCCGTCCGCCGACGAGGTCACGGCCGGTACTCGTCGCGCCGCTTCGGCGCGGGCCGACCCGGGTGCTGCGGCGGCACGACTCCACCAGAGAAGACGGCACCGATCACCCCGCCGAGTGTCCGCAGCGTCACGAGCACGAAGTGTCCGATCGCGCCGAGTACTCGTGGCATGGTCGCTCCCTCCGTTGCCCGACGTGCGGTCAGCGGCAGCCTACGGCGACAGCGGTGTCGAAGCGAGGGCGTGATCGGCATCACGAGCGCAGGCGGGCGGTGCGCACTAGGTTGCTGCCATGGGGACTCGTCGTGGACCGGTGCTCGCCTTGCTCGTGGTCATCGCGATGAGCGTCGCGGGGTGCACCGGAGAGCACGACGGGCTCAGCGGCCAGTACCGGAACGGCGACACGAAGAACTACATCTCCGGCAACGGCGCAGTCACCGAGTTCCGGGCAGCGGACCGCGGGCCGGCCGTCGACTTCTCGGCGCGGGACCTGGACGGGCACGTCGTCCGGGCCGACGAGCACCGAGGCCACGCCGTCGTCGTCAACTTCTGGTTCGCCGCCTGCGCGCCCTGCCGACTCGAGGCTGCTGACCTCGAAGCCGTGAGTCACCAGCAGGGTGCCCGCGCGACCTTCCTCGGGGTCGACGTCCGTGACTCGGCGGGGACGGCCCGCGCGTTCATCCAGAGTCACGACGTGTCCTACACGACGCTGATCGATGAGGACGCCGCCGTGCAGCTGGCCTTCGCGGGGGAGAACGCGCCCAACGCCACGCCGTCGACGATCGTGCTGGACAAGCAGGGCCGCGTCAGCGCACGGATCCTGGGTCCGGTCGATCGCAGCGTCCTGACGACACTCGTGGACGAGGCCAACGAGTGACGTCTCCGAGCGACAACGACCCTCTCGACGCTCCTCGACCGCGGCGATCAGACGGAGCCCCCGAGGCCGGGAGTCGCTTCGCTGGAGCCAGCGCCACGAGGGACGCGACGGAATCGGAGACGCCCGCGGGATCAGGTGTTCGGCACCGAGTAGTGCTCTCCGCCGTGGTCGTCCTCGGTGGCGCGGTCTCCGCGGTCGGGATGTACAGCCTCGGCCTGTTCCGGTCCCGCTCCTTCAGTTGGGACCTGCTGGTCACCGTCTCGGCGCTCGCGATCCCGGTGGGAGTCGCCGTCGCAGCCATCGTCGCCCGTGTCGGCGTGCTCGTCAGGAACCGAGCCGATCTGCACCTCGCGGCACATCCGGTGCGCCGGGCATCGATGGTGGTCGGGGTCCTGGCGTTCGTCGCTGCGTCGGTCGGCGGTCTGCTGCTGACTGCGGGCGGGTGGCAGATGGACCTGATCGGGGCTGTCGTGTGCGCTTGTCTCGCCGGTGGCTGTGCGGCTCTGGTCCTCCGCTGACCCGAGGCGGACACGACGGTCGTCTGGCATCGTCGAGGGATGCGACCGTCGACGATCCTGCTCGCCACGTTCACCGCCCTCTTCGGCGTGGCGACGATCGTCCTGGCGCTCCTCGTCGGCACCGGGGACATGGAGGTGCTGTTCCAGGTGCTCCGGCTCGGCGGCCTCGTCACGGTCGGGTTCGCGGCCGGTCTCGTCATCACGGTGACGAACCGCCGACGACGGGAGCGCCTGCAGCAGAAGAGTGTCGCCAGTCCGGGTACGTTCTTCGTGAACGCGCACCCCACGGACACCACCTACGGCGAGCTCGACGCGTGGCGTCCGGCGCTCCGGGTGTTCTTCCCGTGCGACCTCGGCTTCGACCGGAACGGCATCACGGCCTGGCCGGACGAGGGCAGCGGGCCAGCGATCCCGATCGCCACGCGGCAGGAGGTCACCGGCTTCGACGTGTTCGACGAACCGACTCCGCGAGGTGTCGCCTTCCGGTGGGGCATCGCCGTCTCCCTCACCCCGAGGGAGGCCGGCCCGGCGACGGTGCACCTCTGGATGTCCGACGAGCAGCCGCACCAGGACGAGTACGCGATGCGGCGGACGATCATGAAGATCGAGAAGGCCCTCGGCCCGAAGACGACCGCCTGACGTCCGCGTGCTCGATCGCGCGTGAAGGTCGCGTCGATCCCGTCACGGATGCGCGGTCCAGGGACCCGATTGCGTGGCGGACGAAGTCCCCGGGCGGCGCGACCAGACCGGCTCGGCCGGGACGGGCCTCCCGGCAAACCGCAGTCGGCTGCGGCGGACCGCAGCCGACCACCTGACCACCCGACCACCCGACCACCCGACCACCCGACCACCCACACTCACCCCGCCTCGGCGAGCACCGCCTCCGCCCGCTCCGCGCTGCCGGCGTCCATCCCGCGGTCGATGCGCCCGCGGGCGGCGAGCCAGACGACGACCCCGGCGACGAACACGAGCACCTCGGTGACGGTGAGCGCCCAGATGATGCCCGCGAGCCCGAACCAGAGGTTCCCGAGCAGGACGATCGGGATGAACAGCACTCCCTGCGCCAGGGACATCGCGATCGCCGGGGTGGCCAGCCCCGCGGCTTGGAACAGCGAGGTGAACAGCCCGGTGAACCCGTTCACCACCGTGGCGACCAGCTGGGCGACCAGGATCGTCAGCCCGATCGCCAGCACCGAGTGGTCCGAGGAGAAGACTGTGAAGACCTGCTGTCGGAAGACGAACACGGTGCCGGAGAACAGCAGCACGATCGCCCCGACCGTCAGCGCCGATGCCCGCAGTGCGGAGCGCAGCCGCTCCCGGTCGCCCTTGCCGTACGCGTAGGCCAGCAGCGGCAGCACACCGATCGTGACGCCCATCACCAGGAACTCCGGCACCTGGGCGATGCGGACGGCGACGCCCATCGCGGCCAGCGGGTCGTCGCCGTACTGCGCGGCCAGGTTGTTGAGCACCAGGGTCGTGACGATGAGGAACCCGGCCTGCAGCAGCTCGCTGACGCCGATGCCGAACACCGGCCCGAGGACCGAGCGGCGCAGCGTGAACCAGCGCAGCGACAGGCTGACGTTCTCGCTGTGCGTCCCGAGCCAGCGCACCCAGTAGACGATGCTGACCAGGTTGGCGAGTCCCACCGCGAGTGCGGCCCCGGCGACGCCCCAGTGCAGCACCAGGATGAACAGCACGTCGAACACCAGGTTGCCGATGGTCGACAGGATCAACCCGACCATCGCCTGGCGGGCGGCTCCCTCGGCGCGGACCATCTGCTCCAGGCAGAACGCCACGGCCAGCACCGGGACGAAGACGAGCATCACGCTGACGTAGGCGCTGGTGGCGGGGACCGCATCGGCGTCGGCCCCGAGCAGCCCGACGAGCGGCCCGAGGAACAGCAGTCCGAGGCCGCCGAGCACGATGCCCGTCACGACCGAGCCCCACACGGCGAAGGAGGCGACGTGCTTGATCTCGCCGGCCTTCGTCGGGTCGTGCTCGGAGGCGCCGAGCAGCCGCGACATCAGCGAACTGCCCCCGACGCCGAACACGCCACCGACGGCCATCACCAGGCCGAGCAGCGGAGTGCCGAACGTGATCGCGGCGAGCAGGGAGGTGTCGTGCTGCGCGCCGATGAACCCCGCGTTGATGACGTTGTACAGGGCGCTGACGACCATCGCGGCGGCCATCGGCACGCACAGGTGCACGAGGGCACGGAGGATCGGGGCGGCGGAGAGGTACCAGCGGTTATTCTCCGCTGCGGTGGCGGGTGTGGTGGTCGTCATGGTGGTTCCCTTCCGGGCAGCACGGATCGCGCGCCGACGGGACGCCGGCACGGCATGGTGGACGGCGCGACAGCAGGGCCGTCACAGCATCACGGGGAGCGCGTCGGCGGTGCCGTCGCGTGGGCAGGCTCGCGCCCGGCAGGCTCGCGCTTCGGGCGGACGGCCGGGAGGCGCGGGTGCGGTTACCGGGTGGGTTCCGGCAGCTCGGCGGTCACCTTGAGCAGGAGGGCGCGGAGCGTGGCGCGCTCGTCCGGACTGAGCGGGGCGAGCAGGCGGTCGTCGAGGGCGAGCATCGCGTCCTCGAACCCGGCGATCAGGTCGATGCCGGCGGGGGTGGCGTACACGAGCTTCGTCCGGGCGTTGCCGGCGTCCGCTCGTCGTTCGATGAGGCCCCGTTTCTCGAGCCCCTGCAGGAGGCTCGACACGCTGGCCGCACTGGTCCGGCTCACCTCGGCGATGTCGCGTTGGATGGCGCCGGGGTTCTGCTGCAGGTAGCCGAGGACGAAGCTCTGTTCGTGCGACAGCTCGCGCTCCCGCACCCACTCCTCGGCGGCCTTGCGCTGCGCCCAGCCGATCCAGCGCATGAGCTGGAGGGGCGTGTCGAAGTGCGGTGCCTGCATGATGAGGACTCTAAGTGTTCGAGTTCTAACTGTCAACAGGAGAGTGGGGTCAGGCCTTCGCTCAGTGCCGGACCGGGTCACTCCACTCGGGGAACGGCTCGCTGACGCCGGGTTTCGATGCGTCCGGGAACGTCGCCGGGTCACGCACCGAGGTCGCCCTGACGAGTGCCTTGGTGTCGTTCGTCCAGAACGCCTCGCTGTGGACGCCGATCGAGGACTGGCCGTTCGGTCGGACCGACCAGGTCACCCACCACCCGTCGCCGGTGTCCGCTCTCACCTCGAGATCCGTACCGACCTTCGCGCTGCCCGAACGCCATCCCTTGTCGTCGAAGTACCGCTGCATGGGCTCCAGGTCGGCAGCGGCATCGGATGCTCCGTCCCGCTCGATGATCCGCGCTGCGCGGAAGAAGTACGAGTTCCCTGTTGTGGCCCCGTCCGGCGCCTCTCCGAATGCGTTGCCGCCGGCTGCCAGCGGGCGGACGTCCCCGCCGTTCCACAACCAGGTGCCGTCGGAGATCTGCCTCTGGGCCTCCGCCAGCAGGGCCTGCCCCTGCTCGTACCGCTTGCCCGCCAGGCGGAACTCGTCCTGCAGTGACAACTCCGCAACCTGCTCCCGGGTCATCCCCGCGGCGTCCGGAGCATCTGCTGCCGTCGAGCATCCGGTCATCGCGAGTGCCAGCGCCGCGAGAGCCACCGCCACGGATCCGCGCAGCCAGCGCGCAGTGCGTGCCCGAGTCGGTACCGCGAGCGATGCGTCGGTCGCCCCGTCGTCGGATGCCGACGTCATGCACACCACCCCCGTGTGAACTGCGATCAGATGCCCGAAGGTACACGAGCCGCGCCCGCGGGCTCCAGACGAACCGCTGCGCCTCACCTGGCATGCTGGGCCTCGTGCACATCACCCTGGACTCTGCGACCGACGTCGTCACCGGCATCCGCTTCCCCGAGGGCAACCGCTGGCACGAGGGCCGGCTCTGGTACTCGGACATGCACACCGGTCAGGTGTTCTCGATCGACCCGGACGGCGGCACGGACGCCGTCCCGCGGCTCGAGGCCACGGTCCCCGGGCAGTCCTCCGGCCTCGGCTGGTTGCCCGACGGTCGTCTGATCGTCAGCTCGATGGAGTCCCGCACGGTCGTGGCCGTCGAGGCCGACGGCACCACGAGCGTGTTCGCGGACCTGTCCACGGTCGAGTCGTCGCTCGTCAACGACCTGGTGGTCGACCCGGTGACCGGCCGGACCTACATCGGTGCGTTCGGCTACGACCTCTACGCCGGCGAGGAGCTGCGCCCCGGCCCGCTCTACGTCATCGAGCCGGACGGCTCGTTCCGCCTGGCGGCCGAGGGCCTGGTCTTCCCGAACAGCGCCAACGTCCTGCCCGGCACCCGCACCCTGGTGGTCAGTGAGACCTGGGGCGGGAAGCTGACCGCGTTCGACATCGAGCCCGACGGCTCCCTGGCCGGGCGCCGCGAGTGGGCCGCGCTGCCCGAGGGCGTCACCCCGGACGGCAGCACGATCGACGCCGAGGGGGCGATCTGGGTGTGCTCGGTGGACACGGGGGAGTTCCTCCGTGTCGTCGAGGGCGGCGAGGTCACCGACCGCATCGACGCTCCCGGTCGGTGTGCGATCGACTGCGCCCTGGGTGGTCCGGACGGTCGGACGCTGTACCTGGCGACGGCGGACAGCTACGACCCGGCGACGACCGCCCGGACGCATGCCGGGCGCATCAGCGCGGTGCGTGTTCCGGTGCCCGGCCACTAGTCGCACTCGACCCCCAGCGTCCTCCGGCGTACGATGGTGCCGGTTAATCGTTTAAGCAGCGGTCAGCCATCCACCGAACAACGACGCTCGGAAGGAACCACCACCATGCACACCAGGCCCATCTCCAGGAGGCGGCGCACGGTCGCCGCCGTCCTCGGGGCACTCGCCCTCATCACCGGGAGCCTCGTCTCCGCCACGGTGGGAGCCGGCAGCGCTGCCGCCGCCACCAACGGTCCATGCGACACCTACTCCGGCGCGGGCACCTCGTGTGTCGCCGCCTACAGCTCGACACGAGCGCTGTACGCGTCCTACAACGGCCCGCTCTACCAGGTGCAGCGCGCCTCCGACGGCGCCACCACGAACGTCGGCCTGCTCGCCGCGGGCGGGTACGCCAACGCCGCGACCCAGGACACGTTCTGCTCCGGCACCTCCTGCACGATCCCGAAGATCTACGACCAGTCGCCGAACCACAACGACCTCACCGTCGCCGGCGCCGGGGACGCCGGCCCCGCCAACCACGCGGCCGACGCGGCAGCGCTGCCGATCACGGTCGCCGGGCACAAGGCCTACGGCGTCTTCATGCCACAGCAGGTCGCCTACCGGATCCCGAGCACGATCGCCAAGGGCACCGCACGCGGAGCCAGTCCCGAGTCGATGTACGAGGTGGCGAGCGGCACGAACGTCAACCACGGCTGTTGCTCCGACTTCGGCAACGTCGAGACCCAGTCGAAGGACACCGGTAAGGGGCACATGGACGCCCTGAACCTGTCGATGCTCAACGGCAAGGGCAGTGCCGGCCGCGGCCCCTGGGTACAGGCGGACCTGGAGAACGGTGTCTACGAGGGCAAGACCGCGATCAACACCGTGAACACGGGCAACAGCTCGAAGTTCGTCACCGCGCTGCTGAAGAACGACGGCGTCGCGGCCTTCGCGCTCAAGGGCGGGAACGCGCAGTCCGGCGCCCTGTCGAAGTGGTACGAGGGTGCCCTGCCCACGGACAAGGACGGCGACGGTCAGGGCTACACGCCGATGAAGCTCGAGGGCTCGATCGTCCTCGGCGCCGGCGGTGACAACTCGAACCGCGGCACGCAGTCCTTCTTCGAGGGCGTCATGACGACCGGGTACTCGACCGATGCGGCCGACTCCGCCGTGCAGGCGAACATCGTGGCGCAGAACTACCAGGGTGTCTCCACCGGCGGCGGACCGGGCGCAGCGATCACCGCGCCCGGCGGCAAGTGCGTCGACGTCGCCGGCGACGACGTCGGCGGCAACGGAGCCGTCGTGCAGCTGTACGACTGCCAGGCGCTCGCCGCGGACCAGCACTGGCTGGGCAGCGTCTACGGCACGCACACGCTGAGCACGCTCGGGCGCTGTCTGGACGCGAACGGCAACGGCACGGCGAACGGCACCCACGTCGAGCTCTACGACTGCAACGGGGTCGGCGGTCAGCAGTGGATCGTGCAGCCGGACGGGTCGATCAAGAACCCGCAGTCCGGTCGCTGCCTGGACGTCCCGTCGGGCAACACCGCGAACACGACGGCTCTGCAGCTCTACGACTGCAACGGCAACGCGGCTCAGAAGTTCGTGGCGGCGGTGCCGATCGGCACCATCGGCGGCAAGTGTGTCGACGTCGCCGGCAACGACCTGCAGCAGAACGGCCAGCAGGTGCAGGTGTTCGACTGCCAGACCCTGCTGACCGACGAGCAGACCACCGACCAGCAGTGGGCGTACAACGCGGGCGACCAAACCATCCGCACGCTCGGTCGGTGCCTGGACCTGGACGGCAACGCCACCGCGAACGGCACGCACCTCGAGCTGTACACGTGCAACGGCGTCGGTGGGCAGCAGTGGGTCCCGCAGGCGAACGGCTCGGTGCTCAACCCGCAGTCGGGCCGGTGCCTCGACGTCCCGTCGGGCAACACCGCGAACGGCACCGCCCTGCAGCTCTACGACTGCAACGGCGCGGCTCCGCAGGTGTTCCGGCTGAACTGACCGGCACCAGTCGCGGGGGACCGCGGACGGGAGGCTCGGTGCCGGACCGGCACCGAGCCTCCTGTCCGTCACGCCCACCGGTCCGCCGGGTCGGCGCGACCGACATCGCAGAAACCGTGAAAGGGCTTGCTTCATCGATTAAGCAGGTGCAGGATGACCGGAGAGTTAATCGATAAAGCGCGTCGGCTCCGGCCACGCTCACGACGAGGAGGCGACACCATGCCGAAGTCCGTCACCCTGAAGGACGTCGCCGCCAAGGTCGGCGTCACCTCCGCCGCCGCGAGCATGGCGCTCTCCGGCCACGAACGGATCAGCGAGAAGACCCGCGCCGCGGTCAAGCAGGCCGCCGAGGACCTGGGCTACGTCCCGAGCTCCGCCGGCCGAGCCCTCCGCAGCCAGCGTGCCGACGCCGTCGCCCTGGTCGTCCCGAACTCGTCCGCGCACGTCTTCGGCCACCTGTACTTCATGCACGTCCTGACCGGCATGTCCACGGCCGCGAACGCCCACGATGCCCAGGTCATCGTCTCGACCAACGCGGACACCTCGAACGGCGGCGTCGCCTACGAGCGGGTCATGCGATCCCGGACCGCCGACGGCGCGATCGTCACCAGCGCCGCGATCGACGACCACCACGTCGAGGCACTCGTGGCGAGCGGCCTGCCAGTCGTCCTCATCGGCAACTACCCGCACCTCGCCGACGCGGTGAGCGTCGGGATCGACGACGTCTCGGCGACCGAGCAGCTCGTCGAGCACCTCGTGACCGAGCACGGTCGGCGCCGACTGCTGCACGTGTCGGGGACGCTCGACCACCAGACCGGCATCGACCGGCGCGACGGCTTCCTCCGCGCCGCCGAGGAGCACGGCCTGACCGACGTCGCCGTGATCGAGGGCGACCTGGCCGAACAGTCCGGCGCGGCCGCCGTCGAGCAGGTGCTCCGGCAGCGGACCGGCGACGAGCGGTTCCCGTTCGACGGCATCGTCTTCGCCAACGACGACATGGCCGTCGGTGGCCTCGCCGTGCTCCGACGGGCTGGCATCGACGTGCCGGGCGAGGTCGCGGTGGTCGGGTTCGACGACTTCGGGTTCGCCCGCGTCACCACCCCGGGCATCACCACGATCCGGGTCCCGGCCGAGGAGATGGGGCGGATCGCCACCGAGCGGCTCTTCGACCTCGTCGACCGGCGCCCGGGCGGCCACGCGCACACCGAGCTCGGCGTCGAGGTGGTCCTCCGCGGCTCGTGCGGCTGCGACCCCGACCACACCGACCCCCACTGACCAGAACGACACCGAACACCGAACACCGAACACCGAACACCGAACACCCGCAGCACGACCCACCCGCACGGCCCTGCACCACCGCACCACCGCACCACCGCACCACCCACAGCACCCGCAACGCAAAGGAGCGTTCCCCGATGAAGCACGCACGCACGACCCTCGCGGTCGTCTCCGGTGCCGCAGCACTGGCACTGGTCCTCACCGGTTGTTCCGCCAGCGGCAGCGCCGCCCAGGACGGCCCCGCCACCCTCAAGGTCTGGACCGGGTTCACCGGCGGTGACCGACCGGGTTACGCGACCATCGTCAAGGACTTCGAGAAGTCGCACCCCGACATCAGGGTCGAGATGACCGTGCAGCCCTGGGACACGATCCAGCAGAAGCTGCCGTCGGCCTGGCTCACCGGTCAGGGTCCGGACGTCGCCGCGGTCTCGTCGGACCCGAACGCCGTCGCCCAGTACGTGAAGACCCGCTCCGTCCTGCCGATCACCGACACGGGGGAGGGCAGCGGCAAGATCAACACCGGGTCGTTCGCGCCCGGCACGGTCGAGGAGTTCACCTACGACGGCAAGCTCTACGGCGTCCCCGCCAACTTCGCGACGCTGAGCCTGTACTACAACAAGAAGCTCTTCGCGGACGCCGGCATCACCGACCCGCCGAAAACGGTGCAGGAGATGGCGACGGACGCGAAGAAGCTCACCACCGGCGGCAAGTACGGCATCGCGCTCGCCGACAACCAGACCATCCAGATGTGGCCGGTCCTGCAGTGGCTCGAGGGCGGCGACATCGTCAGCGGCAAGGGCTGCAGTGTCGTCCAGACGTCCGCCGGGCAGAAGAGCCTGTCGACCTGGGCCGATCTGGTCGCGAAGGACAAGGTCAGCCCCGTCGGCCTCACCGGCGCCGAGGCGGACTCGCTCTTCTCCGCCGGCAAGGCCGCGATGGAGATCAACGGCCCCTGGGCAGCGTCCGGGTACAAGGACGCCGGCATCGACTTAGGCATCGTGAAGGTCCCCGTCGGCGTGGACGGCAAGTCGAGCACGCTCGGCTCGATCGCCCCGCTGTCGATCTCCGCCAAGACGAAGTACCCGAAGCAGGCGCAGGAGTTCCTGGCCTACTGGACGTCGAAGACCGCGCAGCAGAAGTTCTCGCTGCAGACCGGGTTCCCGCCGCTCCGCACCGACCTCTCCGACGACGCGAAGCTGACCGCCGACCCGACGGTGTCGGTCTTCGCCAGCCAGGTGCCGGACGCACGCCTGTACCTGCCGCACGTGCCGAACGCCACGAAGGTCGACTCCGACGCGTACGTCCCGCTCATCGGCGAGATCACCCGCGGCAAGTCCGTGGCCGACGCCACGAAGAGCGCCGGCCAGGCGATCAACGGCCTCACGGGCTGCAGCAAGTGACCGACCAGCTCACCGGCTCGGCCCCGCCACGCAGCCCGCGTGGCGGGGCCGCCGCCCCGGACGGACGGGAGGCGCGCCCCACCCGGGTCCGCACCCGCCGGTTCCAGCCGGCCTGGCTCTTCATGGCCCCGTCGCTGCTCATCCTGGGCGCCTTCGTGGTCTTCCCGATCCTGCGGTCGCTGTACTACTCGTTCTTCGACTGGACCGTGGGCGCCGCGACCCAGCCGTTCGTCGGCTTCGGCAACTACGTCACGCTCTTCCATGACGGACAGTTCTGGAACGCACTGCGGATCACGCTCGAGTTCACCGTCGTCTCGGTCGTGCTCCTCGTGGTGTTCGGCTTCATCGCCGCACTGCTGCTCCAGCGGGACACCCTGGCGAACCGGATCGTCCGCTCGGTGTTCTTCTTCCCGACGATCGTGTCCCTTGTGACGATCGGCCTGGTCTGGAAGTTCCTGCTCGACCCCGACATCGGCCTGGTCGGCGGGATCACCGCGGCCCTCGGACTGCCGAGCATCGCCTGGCTGCAGTCCACCGCTCTCGCCCTGCCGACGATCGTCTTCGTCTCGGTGTGGAAGAGCATCGGCTTCGCGATGATCCTGTTCGTCGCCGGGCTCAAGGGCGTTCCCGCCGAACGGTACGAGGCCGCCCGGATCGACGGCGCGAACACCTGGCAGACCATCTGGGGGATCACCCTGCCGAGCATCCGTCCGACCATGCTCTTCACCTCGATGATCCTGACGATCCAGTCGTTCCAGGTGTTCGACCTCGTCTACGTGATGACCGGCGGCGGACCGGTCTTCCACACCGACACGCTCGTGAACCTGCTCTACCGCGACGGGTTCGTCAACTACCAGACCGGCTACGCGTCGGCGATCTCCTGGGTCCTCTTCGTGATCATCATGCTCATCTCCCTCCTGCAGCTCCGACTGTTCCGGTACGACGATGTCGACTGAGGCGCGCACGCGGCGACCGTCCGCGACGGGGCCGGCACGGGCCTCCCGTCCGGAGCCCACCCGCGACCGGCGACACGGCCGCCGGACCGGCACCGCGCGCACCGGGTCCGTCCTGAAGTGGGTGTACCTCGGCATCGGACTGGTGTTCGCCCTCGTGCCGTTCATCTGGATGGTCAGCGGGTCGTTCCGGTCCGAAGCGGACCTGTTCGGCCACCCGGCCAGCCTGTTCCCGACCAGCATCACCCTGCACGGCTACGTCGGGGTCTGGCAGCAGCTGCCGTTCCTGCGCCTGCTGGCGAACTCGTTCCTGTTCACCATCGTCACCACGGTGCTGACGCTGCTGTTCGACTCGATGTGCGCCTACGCGCTCGCCCGGATGCGGTTCGTCGGCCGGAACGTGGCGTTCGTGCTGGTCATCGCGACCCTGATGGTGCCGTTCCAGGTGACGCTCATCCCGGTGTTCGTGGAGCTGTTCCACCTGGGGTGGCTGAACACCTACCAGGGGCTCATCATCCCGCGGGCGACCAGCGCGTTCGGCATCTTCCTGTTCCGGCAGTTCTTCATCGACATCCCCGTCGAACTCGACGAAGCCGCCCGCATCGACGGTGCCGGACACTGGCGCATCTACTGGCAGGTCATTCTGCCGCTGGCGAAGCCCGCCATCGCCACGGTCGCCGTCCTCAACGGGATGGCGCTCTGGAACGACCTGCTCTGGCCACTCGTCGTCACCACGTCGAACGACATGCTGACGCTGCCCGCCGGACTGACGCTGTTCGGGGGAGCACACGTGACCGACCACGCCGTGCTGCTCGCCGGCGCGGTGATCTCGCTCGTGCCCATCGCCCTCGGGTTCTTCTTCGCCCAGAAGTACTTCGTCGCCGGCGTCGCCACCACGGGGTTGAAGTGACGGCCGCGGGCGGAGCGTTCCCCGCCGGCAGCTTCACCTGGATCGCCGGCATCGAGGACACCTGCGTGCACCCACCCGAACGCTTCGCGATGGCACCGCTCGACGAGCACGAGCTCACCGGGCACGACACCGCCTGGCGGTCGGACCTGGACCTCGTCCACTCCCTCGGCGCGACCGCACTCCGGTACGGGGTCGACTGGCCGCGCGTGCACCTGGCCCCCGGGGTGTTCGACTGGGCCGTCCTCGACGAACGCCTGGCGTACGCGGCCGGGCTCGGGCTCACCGTGATCGCGGACCTGGTCCACTACGGCACGCCGACCTGGCTCGACGACTCGTTCGCCGACCCCGCCTACCCCGACGCGATCGCCTCCTTCGCCGGGGCCTTCGCCGCCCGGTACCGGGGTGTCGTCGACCACGTCACACCGCTCAACGAGCCGATCACCACGGCGTCCTTCGCGGGCCTCCGCGGGGTGTGGCCACCGGCCCTGACCGGGTGGGACGGCTGGACCGCGGTCGTCCTCGGCATCGCCCGGGGCATGCAGCAGAGCGTCGCCGCCGTCCGGTCCGCCAACCCCGACGCCACGATCGTGCACGTCGAGGCGACGTCGATGTTCAGCACCGACGACCCCGGCCTCGGAGCCGATGCAGCACTCCTCGCCGACCTCGGCACCGTCCCGACCGACCTGGTGCTCGGCCGCGTCGACCCCGACCACCGCTCGTACCGCTGGCTGCTCGAGCACGGCGCGACCCCGGCCGGGCTCGCCGCACTGGTCGACGGGGCCGTCACACTCGACCTGCTCGGCGTGAACTACTACCCGGACCTCTCGCCCCGCCGCCTCGAGCCCGGCCCGGACGGCACCGTGCAGCACGCTCACGACCGGTGGACGGCCGGACTCGTCGAGTCGCTGACCGGCTTCGCCGAGCGGTACGGGTTGCCGATGCTCGTCACCGAGACGTCGATCGAGGGCGACGACGACCTCCGCTCCCGCTGGGTGCAGGACGCGTCCGCCGCCGTCACGGCGCTCGCCGATGCCGGGGTCGATGTCCGCGGCTGGACCTGGTGGCCGGTCTTCGACTTCGTCGACTGGTCGTACGCCTCCGGCGGCGTGAACGTCGAGGAGTTCGCGGTCGCCCCCGAGGTCCTCGCAGCCCGCCAGCAGGTCGGGGGAGCGAAGGAGCCCTTCCTCCGGCGGATGGGGCTGGTCCGACTCGAGGAGCGAGCGGACGGCACGCTCGACCGTGTCGAGACCGCGGCCGCAGCGGCCTTCCGTGCGCTCGCGACGGCGGCGAGCGTCGCCCGTCCCTAGCGACGGCGGACGGGAGGCGCGTCACCCGACCGGTGCGTGCCTCCCGTCCGCCGTGCGGTCGGCCCGGTCAGTCCGCCGCTGCGGTCGCGACCGATCCCGTTGCGACCGGTCCCATCGCGGGTGCGGCGGCGACCGCGCCGGTCAGCCCGGTGCAGGCGACCATGAGGCCGGCGGTGGCGCCGGCCGGTGCCGTCCGTTCCGGTGTGACGGTCGCTACCGGTTCGTGTCCGGACCGAGCGCGCCCGGCCGCGGCGGGCCTCCCGGACAGCACCGGCCGCGGTGGGCAGGATGGCCGGAGGGGACAGGGGGAACACATGACGGGTGCAACAGCGCCGTGGTCGGACGAGGAGCACAGCGGGGCGCGGGTAGCCGACCCGTCCGCCGAACCCGGTGCGGGGTCCTGGGTGTTCGCGACGATCGTCCTGGTCGCCGTCGTCGTGGCGGATGCAGCGCTCCTGAGCCTGCCGTTCGGACAACTCCTGCGACTGCCGGAACCCGTCGGCCAGGCGGTGCTGGCACTGGTCTTCGGCGGTGTCCCCGTCGCGACCGTCCTCGCCGGACTCGGTCTGCTGGTCCAGGGCCCGGCCCGGCGGCTCGTGCACCTCGCGGTCGCCCTCGTGTGCATCCCGCTGTCGATCGGGGCAGGCCTGAGTCTCGGGCTCGGACTGAGCTTCGGGCCCGGCGGCTTCGTCGGGGCGGTGCTGATGTTCGGCATCGTCCTGGCCTTCGTGCTGACCCTCGCGGGCCGGGCGCTCCGACGACCGGTGCCGCACTACGCCTCGAACGACTTCGCGGCCCGCGACCGTCGGCTGACGCGCCTGGTCGTGTGGGGCTGGGTCGTGGTGGCCCTCGTTTCGTCGGTGCTGTCGACCGGGCCGTTCTTCCTGCTGACCAGACTCGCCGCGGGGGACTCGTCCTCGTTCCCGCCGATCCCGGTGCTGCCGGTGCTCCTGGCCGTCGTCGTCCTGCTGCTCGTCGTGCGCCGGCGGGGCCTGCGGCGGCACGCGGTGTCAGCTGACGCGCTCGCCGACGCGGAGCCGGCGGCCAGGTCTCTCTCCGAACCGGGAACGCGGCCGGAGACCCGGGCATGACCCGACTCGGACGCCCCAGCGAGCCCGGACGGCGGCCCGCTCGTCGTCGTCGTCCTGGTCGGCCGGAGGCGCCGTTCACCTGGCGTCGCTTCGGAGCCGGGGTGTGGCAGTTCGTCCCGAACCTGTCGGTGTACCTCGGCGCAGCGTGCCTCCTCGTCACGCTGTTCGGCCTCGGCCCCGCGGTCCGGGCCCACGACCAGAACGTGGAACTGCACCGCGTCGGGGTGCGCACGACCGCCGAGGTGGTGAGCGTCCGGAAGGAACACCACCACCGTCGGCACAGCACCTGGGACGAGTGGATCCCGACGACCCAGCAGACCGTCGACGGCCAGACCAGCAGCACCGAGCTCGGGCGGTACTCCTCGAGGGACGAGGACACCTTCCACCGCGGGCAGCGGTTCGCGGTGCTCGTCGACCCGGGCGACCGCGACTCGGTCGTGCTGGCATCGGACGCTGCGCGCGAGCACGTCGACGGCCGGCTGCACCTGTCCGTGGGGATCGCGATCGGCAGCGTGGTCTTCCTCGGCATCGGCATCCCGGCCGTCGTGCACCGTCGGCGGCACGACCCGAGGCTGCAGCGGCGTGGGGCGAAGGCGGCCCGGCAGGCGGCGCGTGCGCGTGCGGCGCGGGAGAAGGCCCGACTCAGCTGAGCAGGGTCGGGTCCGTGCGGACCCGCCTCAGCCGCCGAACGCCGAGATCTCCTCGAGCAGTGGTTCGTGCATGGCCCGCCGGAGGACCGCGGCGCCGGCGAAGACGCTGGCCCGGTCCTCGTCCGGGAGGCTCGCGAGCAGTCCGACGATCTCGGTGCGTCGGCGCTCCATCACGTCGGCGACGAGCGCGCGCCCCTGGTCCGTCGGGCCGACCAGGACCTCGCGCCGGCTCTCGGTGCTCGGCAGTCGTTCGACCCAGCCGTCCGCGACCAGCCGGTCGACGATGCGGGTCAGCGTGGAGGGCCCGACGGCGAGCCGGTCGGCCAGGTCGCCGGAGCGGGTCGGGCCGAGGGCGGTGACGAGGACGATCAAGCGGAACTGCGGGACCGTGACGTCCTCGAGCGCCGGGGCCAGGGACCGGGCGACGACTCCGAGGAGTCCTCGCGAGGCTGCGAGCAGTTCGTCGATCCCCTCGGGAGCTGCATCAGACATGCATCCATCCTGCCCTGGCGATCAGGACAGCCCGAGCAGCCGGCGTGAACCGGCAGGTGCGCGCCACGCTCGGGGCGCCGATCGAGGCGCGGTACCCGATGCGCGGGGGAGTGACCGGGCGACGCGCGCGTCCAGACGCCGCGCGGGCCGCGAGGTGCCGCCATCCGGCCGAGACGCCGCGCGGGCACTGAGGCGCCCCCGTCCGGCCGAGGCGCCGCCGAACTCTGCGGCGTCTCGGCCGTTCGGAGGCGCCTCGACGCGACGCCGGCGTCTCGCGCACGACACCACCGTCAGGCTGAGGCGCCCCGCACGCACCGAGACGCCGCGCGAGCACTGAGACGCCGCCGAACTCTGGGGCGTCTCGGCCGTTCGGAGGCTTCTCGAACAGACGCCGGCGTCTCGGACAGACGCCGGCGTCTCAGACAGACGCAGGCGTCTCGAACTGACACAGCCGTCTCGCGCACGACACCGCCGCCCCGCAGCCACACGCCCCTCAGGCCGAGCCGCGCCAGACCACCTCGGTCGGCAGGACGACCCCGCGCGGCTCGGTCGCCGGCTCCGCGATCTGCTCGAGCACCTGCCGTGCCGCCTGCTCGCCGAGTGTCCGTGCGGGCTGGCGGACGGTGGAGAGCTCGGGATCGCAGCGCAGGGCCCAGGCGCTGTCGTCGAACCCGACGATGCCGATGTCCTCCGGCACGCGCTTGCCCCGACGCTGCAGCAGGTCCATCGCCCCGGCGGCGACGGCGTCCGACGCGGCGAACACCCCGTCGATGTCAGGCGCCCGGTCGAGCAGTTCGCGCATGCCCTCGGCGCCGGCGGTGTAGCTGAACAGGGGGTTCCGGGCGACGAGGTCTGGGTCGTACCGGTCGCCGAGTGCCGACGCGAACCCGGCCAGTCGGTCCTGCCCGGAGTCGCGGTCGAGCCCGGAGGCGAGCATCGCGATGCGCTTCCGTCCGGTGTCGACGAGCCGGCGTGTGATCTGTTCGGCGGCGTCGCGGTTGTCGATGCCGATCCACGAGATCGCGGCCGCGTCGGGCGGGTGTCCGACGAAGCAGGCGGGCAGGCCGATCTCGACGATCGCCTTCGTGATGGGGTCGTCGTCGCGGGCGGAGAGCACGATGGCGCCGTCGACGAACCCGCCGCGCAGGTACTCGACGACGCGGTGGCTGTCCCGCGCCGAGTCGACCATGATCGTGACGAGCTGCTGCTCCGCCTCGGACAGGACGCTGTTGGTGCCGATGAGGATGTTGCCGATGTTCGGGTCATCGAGGACCACGACCGACGGCTCGTGCACGATGAGCGCGATCGCGCCGGAGCGGCGGGTGACCAGGCTGCGGGCGGCGGCACTGCGGACGTACCCGACGCGGCGGATGGCGTCCTGCACGGCTTCGCGAGCGGCGTCGGAGACGTACTGCTCGTCGTTGAGGACCCGTGAGACCGTCCCGCGGGAGAGCCCGGCCGCGTCGGCGATGTCCTGGATCGTGGCGCGTCGGCGCGCTGTTCTGACCTCGGACATGCCGCCACTGTAGTGGCGCGTCGGGCCGCGGTGTTGACACGGCGGCCCGAGTCGTGTTGTATCTGGGATCGCTCCCAGAACGGATTTCGACAGCGATTTCGACACCGTCCTGGGATCGCTCCCAGAACGCCGCGGCGCAACCCGTCCGCAGCAGTCTGGGACCGCTCCCACACATGCTGGGTCCTTCACCGCCGAAGGGGTCGAACCGACCGAGGCGCCGACGGGCCCCGATCGACGAGGACCCCCGTGACCACCACCCTGCCCGCACCGGTCGGCGACGCACCGGCTGCCGCCGTCGACCCGGCCGACAGCGCCCTCGGTCTCGGCTCGACCGGCCTGGCGTTCGGCTGCGACTACAACCCCGAGCAGTGGGACCACGCCACCTGGGTCGAGGACGTCCGCCTGATGCGCGAAGCCGGCGTCACGATCGTCGCGATCAACGTCTTCGGCTGGTCGCAGGTCGAACCGCGACCGGGGGAGTACGACTTCACCGCGCTCGACACCGTCATCGACCTGCTGCACGGCGCGGGCATCGCGGTCGACCTGGGCACCGGGACCGCCTCCACCCCCGCCTGGCTCACCACCCTGCACCCCGAGGTCCTGCCCGTCGCGGTCGACGGCACCACGCGCTTCCCCGGCGGCCGCCAGGCGTTCTGCCCGGCGTCCCCGGTCTACCGCCGGTACGCCCTGGCCCTGGTCGAGGCCACCGCCGCCCGGTACGGCGACCACCCGGCCGTCCGCCTGTGGCACGTCTCGAACGAGCTCGGCTGCCACAACGCCCGCTGCTGGTGTGATGTCTCCGCCGACGCGTTCCGCACCTGGCTCCGTGCCCGCCACGGCAGCATCGAGGCGCTCAACACCGCGTGGGGCACCGCCTTCTGGAGCCAGCGCTACGGCTCGTTCGACGAGGTCCTGCCGCCCCGCCTGACCCTGTCGACCGGCAACCCCGCGCAGCAGATCGACTTCGACCGGTTCTCCTCGGACACGCTCCTCGAGCACCACCGCGCCGAGACCGCCGTCATCCGCAAGCACAGCACCAAGCCCGTCACGACGAACTTCATGGTCGCCGCCCACATCACCGCGATGGACTACTGGTCCTGGACCGGCGACATGGACGTCATCGCCAACGACCACTACCTCGACAACCGCCTGCCCCGGCCGAACGTCGAGCTCTCCTTCGCCGCCGACACCACCCGAGGCCTGGCCGGTGGCGCCCCCTGGCTGCTCATGGAGCACTCGACCGGCGCCGTGAACTGGCAGCCGCGCAACCTCGCCAAGGCGCCGGGGGAGATGCTCCGCAACACCGCGGCACACATCGCCCGCGGAGCCGACGGCGTCTGCTTCTTCCAGTGGCGCGCCTCCGTGCAGGGCTCCGAGAAGTTCCACTCCGCCCTGCTACCGCACGCCGGCACCGACTCGCAGGGCTGGCGCGACGTGGTCGCGCTCGGCGCGCTCGTCGATCGCCTCGGCGAACTCCGCGGCTCGCGGGTCACCGCCGACGTCGCGCTCGTGTTCAGCTGGGAGAACCAGTGGGCGGCCGACCTGGAGGCCCATCCCACCACCGCGGTCCGCTACCTGGAACAGGTCCACGCGCTCTACACCGCACTGTGGGACCTCGGCGTCACGGTCGACGTGGTCGCGCCCGGCGCTCCGCTCGACGGCCACCCGGTCGTCATCGTCCCCGAGCTGTACCTGGTGCGCGACGAGCACGCCGCCGTCATCGCCGACCACGTCGAGCGGGGCGGGCACGCGCTCGTCACCTTCTTCAGCGGGATCGTCGACGAGCTGGACCGGGTCCGCACCGGCGGCTACCCGGGCGCCTTCCGCGAGATGCTCGGCATCCGGGTGGACGAGTTCCAGCCGCTCGGCGAGGGCGACGTCGTCGAACTCTCCGACGGCGGGACCGCGACCACCTGGTCCGAGCCGGTCGAACTGGTCGACGCCGAGAGCGTCGTCCACTACGCCAGCGGCCCGCTCGCCGGCCGGCCCGCGGTCACCCGGAACGACCACGGAGCCGGGTCAGCCTGGTACCTCTCCACCGTCGTCGACGACGCGTCGCTGCGCTCCCTCGTACAGAAGGTCCTCGACGACGCCGGCGTGCACGGCGACTCGGCGAACGCGCCCGGCCTCGAGGTCGTCCGCCGCCGCGACGACGAGCACGAGTGGGTCTTCCTGCTCAACCACTCGGACCGGACCGTGCAGCACCACGAGGCGGGCCACGAGCTCGTCACCGACCAGGCCGTCGCGGGCGCCACCGCGATCGAGCCCGGCGGTACCCAGATCATCCGCACGGACAGGAAGCGCTCATGACCACCACCACCCAGCGACGCCGGACGGCCACCCGGCCGCACCCGGCCAAGCGTCCGGCCGGCGGCGGCTCCCGCTACCGCCGCGCCATCGCGGTCTTCGTCGTGCCGTTCGCGGTGCTCTTCACCGCGTTCTACCTCGTGCCGATCCTCTACGCGGTGTGGCAGTCGCTGCAGAAGATCGAACGCCAGGGCACGTTCGGCGCCCCCACGCAGGTGTTCGGCGGCCTCACCCAGTACGTCCTGGTGTTCCAGAACGACGTGTTCTGGGGCTCGGTCCTCCGTGTGCTGCTGTTCGGCGTCGTGCAGGTCCCGGTGATGCTCGGCCTGGCGCTCGTGTTCGCCCTGCTGCTCGACTCACCCCTGCTCCGCGGCAAGCGGTTCTTCCGCCTGGCGTTCTTCGCGCCCTACGCCGTCCCCGGTGTCATCGCCGCGATCATGTGGGGCTACCTGTACGCCCCCGACCTGTCGCCGTTCTCCGCCGTCACCTCGAAGGTCGACCTGCTCGGCAGCGGCACCGTCCTCTGGGCCGTCGCCAACGTCGTCACCTGGGTCTACGTCGGCTACAACATGCTCATCATCTACTCGTCGCTGCTCGCGATCCCGACCGAGATCTACGAGGCCGCGAAGCTCGACGGCGCCTCGCAGTTCCGCATCGCCGTCTCGATCAAGATCCCGATGGTGGTCCCGGCGATCATCCTCACCGCGGTGTTCTCCGTGATCGGCACCCTGCAGCTGCTCACCGAACCGACCGTGTTCCGGCAGTTCACCTCGACGATCTCGTCGACCTTCACGCCGAACATGCTCGTGTACTCGACCTCGTCGGTGCCGAACTTCAACCTCGCGGCGGCGTTCTCGGTGGTCCTCGCCGTCGCCACCTTCATCCTGTCGATCGGGTTCCTCCGACTGACCCAGCGGAAGGACGCCTCGTGAGCGTCAACGCACCCTCCCGACGCGACGCCAAGCGCGACGCAACGAGCGCGGCGGACGCGCGCCGGGCCTCCCGTTCCGCAGGCGGACGACCGGACGGCACCCGCGGTCCCCGCGAGAGCGTCATCTCGCGCAGCGCCGCGATGCTCGTCATGGGCGTCTTCACGCTCTACTTCCTGCTGCCGATCTTCTGGCTGCTGGTGTCGTCGACGAAGACCGTCGGGAACTTCAACTCGACCGCGCCGCTCTGGTTCAGCGCCACCGCGATCCAGGACACCATCACCAACCTCGGGGAGCTGTTCACCCGACAGGACGGCATCTACCTGCGGTGGATGCTGAACAGCATCGCCTACGCCGGCGTCGCCGGACTCATCGGCACCGTGCTCTCGGCGATGTGCGGCTACGCGCTCGCCAAGTACCGGTTCCGTGGCCGTGAAGCACTGTTCAACGTGTTCCTCGGCGGCGTCCTCGTGCCGGCGACCGCGCTCGCCCTGCCGCTGTTCCTCATCTTCAGCCAGGTCGACCTGACCGACACGTTCTGGTCGGTGTTCCTGCCGAGCATCGTCAGCCCGTTCGGCGTCTACCTGTCGCGGTTGTTCGCGGCGTCGAGCGTCCCGGACGAGATCATCGAAGCGGCCCGCATCGACGGCTCCGGCGAGGTCCGGACCTTCTTCACCGTCGCCGTCCGCCTGATGTCCCCGGCCCTCGTGACGATCTTCCTCTTCCAGTTCGTCGCCATCTGGAACAACTTCTTCCTGCCGCTCGTGATGCTCCGCGACTCGTCGCTGTTCCCCGTCACCCTCGGCCTCTACACGTGGAACTCGAGCGTGAACCAGTACCCGGACCTCCGGACCATGGTGCTCATCGGGTCGTTCGTGTCGATCATCCCGCTGCTCGTCGCGTTCCTCAGCCTGCAGCGGTTCTGGCGCTCGGGGCTCGGCTCCGGCGGCCTCAAGTGACCCGCTCTCTTCCCCTCCCGCACCTCATCTCCACCCGAACGGAAACAGCATGAAGACAACGAAGTTCCTCAGTGCCGCCGCCGTCGCGCTCGCCGCGACCGTGGCCCTCGCCGGCTGCAGCTCCGGCGGTGGCAGCAGCTCCGGTGGCGGGTCCTCCGACTCCGCCGCGTCGAGCTGCAAGCCGTCCGGCGGCAAGGTCACGCTCGACTTCACCACCTGGGTCCCGAACATGGACAAGGTCGTCGCGGTCTGGAACAAGGAGCACCCGGACATCCAGGTCAAGGTCTCCATCGTCGCCAACGGCAACAGCGGTACCTACCAGAACTTCTTCAACCAGCTGAAGGCCAAGCAGGCGCCGGACATCGGCCAGGTCGAGTACGACTCGCTGCCGGCGTTCCGCGTGCAGGGCGGCCTCGAGAACATCGCCGCGTGCAAGGGCGTCAGCGACGTGAAGAAGGACTTCTCCGCCGGCCTCTGGAACCAGGTCACGTTCGGCGAGGACAACTCGGTGTACGCGATCCCGCAGGACTCGGGTCCGATGGCGCTGTACTACCGCAAGGACCTGTTCGAGAAGGCCGGGCTCGACGCCCCGAAGACCTGGGCCGAGTACGCCGAGGACGCCGTCAAGATCAAGGCGATGGGCGGCAACATCACCAACTTCGCCAAGGGTGACGTCAACCAGTTCGCCGGGCTCGTCTCGCAGGCCGGCGGCCAGTGGTTCAAGAACTCCGGCCAGGACTGGAACGTCAACCTGACCGACACCGCTTCGAAGAAGGTCGCCGACTACTGGCAGGACCTCATCGACAAGAAGCTCGTGAACACCCTGCCGAGCTTCACCGACCAGTGGAACAACGCCTACGACAGCGGCCAGGACTGGACCTGGGTCTCCGCGGTCTGGGGTGCCAACACCATCTCGTCCGGTGCACCCTCGACCTCCGGCAAGTGGGCCGTCGCCCCGATGCCGCAGTGGAAGTCGGGCGACAGCGCCTCGGCTGCCTGGGGTGGCTCCTCGAACGTCGTCTTCTCCGGCAGCAAGCACCCCGCCGAGGCCGCGCAGTTCCTCACCTGGCTGAACACTTCGACCGAGGCGCTCTCGCAGCTCAACGAGGTCGCGAACCTCTACCCGGCATCGAGCACCGGTGCCGAGCTGCCCGCGCTCACCAAGGGCCTGGAGTTCTACGGCAGCCAGAAGATCTACGAGCAGTTCGCCGACGCAGCGAAGGACATCCAGCCCTTCACCTGGGGCCCGACGATGACGCAGACCTACGCGGACGTCTCGGACGGCTTCGGCAGCGCGGCCTCCGGCAACGGGACCCTGCTCGACGCACTCAAGTCCGGTCAGACCAAGACGATCGCGGCCCTCGAGGCGCAGTCGATCCCGGTCAAGAAGTAACGCACCCGGCACGAACGACGACGGGCCCTGAAGGATCTGCTCACGCAGGTGCTCCGGGGCCCGTCCTCGTGTGGTCCGGTAGGTCGTCGCCGGCGCGCGTCAGCTCCGGCCGCGGTTGCGTCGCCGGACGGCCTTCGGCGCCCGCCCCGCCATGAACGACCGCGCCGGGTCCACGACGAAGCCCTGCCGCAGCGCCTCGCGGCCGACGAGCATCCGGAAGCCCATCTGGTCGCGGTTGCTCAGCGTCACCTCGGCCATGACCGTCCGGCCGGCGAGCTCGATCGACATCAGCACGACGATCCGCTCCTGCGTGTGACCGCTCGAACTGCGGATCACCCGGCGGTCGTGGACGTCGCACTCGACCGTCTGCGGGTCGACGTCGGAGTCCTGCCAGGGGTGCACCGAGAACCGCACGCGGCCGCCGGGCAGCTCCTCGACGTCGAAGGCGTGCAGGGCGGAACTGCGGGCGCCGGTGTCGAGCTTGACCTTGATCCACGGGATGCCGATGTCCGGCAGCGCCGCCCACTCGCGCCACCCCGCGACGATCGGCACACGGGACGCGGACTTCCCGCTGTCGGGGCGCTTCGCGGGCTCGGCCATGGCCCCTATCTTGGCAGTGATGAAACTCGCCATCCTGTCGCGCGCTCCCCACGCGTACTCGACGCAGCGTCTCCGGACCGCTGCAGCCGAGCGCGGTCACACCGTCAAGGTGCTGAACACCCTCCGCTTCGCGATCGACCTCACCGGCGAGCAGCCGGACCTGCAGTACCGCGGCAAGCTGCTCTCCGACTACGACGCCGTCCTGCCGCGCATCGGCAACTCGATCACCTACTACGGCACCGCGGTGGTGCGGCAGTTCGAGCAGATGGACGTCTACACGCCGAACACGGCGAACGGCATCACGAACTCGCGCGACAAGCTCCGCGCCAACCAGATCCTGTCCCGACACGACATCGGCATGCCAGCGACCACGTTCGTCAGCAGCCGCGCGGACGTCCGCGGTGCGATCGAACGGGTCGGCGGCGCCCCCGTGGTCATCAAGCTGCTCGAGGGCACACAGGGCATCGGCGTGATCCTGGCTCCGGAGGCGAAGGTCGCCGAGTCCATCGTCGAGACCCTGCACTCCACCAAACAGAACGTGCTCATCCAGAGCTTCATCTCGGAGAGCCGCGGCAAGGACATCCGCGCACTGGTGGTGGGGGACCGGGTGGTCGCGGCGATGCGACGATCGGCCTCGGGCGACGAGTTCCGGTCGAACGTGCACCGCGGCGGCACGGTCGAACAGGTCACGCTGACGCCGGAGTACGAAGAGGCGGCGGTCCGCTCGGCGCAGATCATGGGCCTCCGGGTCGCGGGCGTCGACATGCTCGAGGGCAACGACGGACCGCTCGTCATGGAGGTCAACTCCTCGCCGGGCCTCGAGGGCATCGAACGCGCGACCGGGCTCGACGTCGCCGGCGCGATCATCGACTTCATCGCGAACCAGGTGGCGTTCCCGGAGATCGACGTCCGCCAGCGCCTCAGCGTCTCGACCGGGTACGGCGTCGCGGAGCTGCTCGTGCACACCAACGCGGACCTGGTCGGCAAGACGATCAAGGACTCCGGGCTCTGGGACCGCGACATCACCGTGCTGACCCTGCACCGTGGGACGTCGGTCATCCCGAACCCCCGCAGCGGGGTCGTGCTCGAGCCCGGCGACCGTCTGCTCTGCTTCGGCAAGCTCGAGGAGATGCGGTCGATGATCCCGGACCGCCGACGTCGTCGGACGAAGCTGCGGAAGCTGCCGAAGGACTCCCTGCCCGACAGCTGATCGCGCTCCTCTCACATGTTCGTCCGCATGGCGCTGTCTTCCGGTGCAGTGCACCCGTGCGCCTCCGACGTCACGTAGCGTCCCGCCCAAGAAGCGAGTTCGTCTCGCGTCCCGCAGTCCGCGGGTCGTCCGGGCCCCGTGATCCCGGAGCCGGACATCGCCAGCCGACGGTGGGCGCCGTGAACAGGGAGCACGCCATGACGACGTACGAATCGAACCACGACGTGGAGCCGATCCACGTCACCACCTACCGCTCGGCCCGCAAGGCCGCCCGACGCGGATGGGCGGTCCCGGCGGACATGCCCGTCCCGTCGCTGGACGACCTCTGGCGCACCGGCGCCACGGAGCGCACCCGGCGACGATGACCGGCGGCGTGCGTCGGCGACGCCATCCGTGACGGCCGGGAGGCTCCACCCACCCCGTCAGGGAACCACCGGCCCCGAGTCGGCCGGCCCCGGAACGGACGCCCCTGGGACGGCCGCCCGCAGGATCGTCGCCCTCGGATCGACGAGCGTCGCGGCCACCGGCTCGCGGATCGCCGCGAGCACCACGTCGAGCGCCCGGTCGAGCTCCGGCAGCGTCACCGCGCCGTACCCGAGGACCACGCCCGGCCCGGAGCGTCCCCGCTCGACCTCGTAGTCCGCCAGGTCCGCCACGAGGACCCCGGCCGCCGCCACCCGGGCCACCACCTCGGCGCCGGTCGGAACGGCCGCGCCGACCGCCGGACCCGGCCACGTCAGGACCGCGTGCAGCCCGCCGGTGAGGGCGCGAGCCTCCAGGCCGGCGACCCCGCTGCCCGCCAGCCGGCGCGCGATCTGCTCACGCCGGTGCGTGTAGTCCCGCCGGACCCGGCCGAGGTGCCGCCGGAACGCTCCGGTGCGGAGCAGGTGCGCCACCGCGACCTGCACGGGCTCCGCCACGACGGCCCCGCGGGCGGTCCTCGCGGCGACGACTGCGTCGTGCAGTGGTCCAGCCGCCCGGGGCAGTACGAGGTACGCGCAGCGCAGCCGCGGGTCGAGGGTCTTCGAGAACCCGCCGAGGTGCACGACCACCCCGTCGGTGTCGAGCGCCGCCAGCGCGGGAACGGGTGTGCCGCGGTGTCGGAACTCGGAGTCGTAGTCGTCCTCGACGACGACCATCCCGACGGACGCGGCACGGGCCAGGAGTGCCCGGCGCTGCCCGACCGGCATCACGGACCCGAGCGGGTACTGGTGGGTCGGCGAGACGACGACCGCGTCGGCCGAGGTCCCGGCGAGGACCGCCAGGTCGATGCCGTCCGGCCCGACCGGCACGGCGACCAGTTCCGCGCCCGCGCTCGTCAGCGCCCGGTGGCCCGAGCGGTAGCCGGGATCCTCGACCGCGATGCGTGGCAGTCGGCCGAGCCGGGCCCGGAGTGCCTCGACGAGCAGTGACAGCGCCTCCGAGGTCCCCGCGGCGACCACGACGTCGGACACCCCGGGTGTGAAGCCGCGCGCCAGCCCGAGCTGCACCACGACCTGCTCCCGCAGCGCCGGGAGGCCCAGCGGGTCCGACAGCCCGTTCCGGAGCGGTGCGTCGGCGGCCGCTCGCCACGCCGCCCGCCAGTCGCGAGGACTGATCGCGGTGACGGCGGGGATCCCCGGCCGACAGTCGAGGACCGGCACCGGCACGTGCGCGGACACCGGTGCCGGTGCCGGTGCCGGTGCCGGCCTGGAGGCGCGTCCCACCCCCGCTTCCCTGCCTGCGCCCGGTACCGGGCCGCCCCCGACGTCCCCGGACCTCCCGCCAGCCGCACCCCCGACCACCCGGGCTGCACCCCCGTGCCGCGTCCGGATGTAGCCCTCGCCGTCGAGCTGCTCGTACGCCGCCACCACCGTCCCGCGTGCCACCCCGAGCTCGGCCGCCAGCGCACGCGTCGACGGCAGCGGGTCGTCCGTACCGAGCGTCCCGTCGTGCACCAGTCCCCGGATGCGTGCGACCACCGCGGCCACCTTGCTCGACTGGTCCACTCGAACCGCTCCAATCTGGTCTACGTGCTGATCCAGTGCTGACCCTAGCGTCGGACCGTGCCCACCGACGAGACCCTGCCAGCCCTGCCCTCCCTGACCGTCCGACGCCTCCGCGACCGCCAGCAGACCGACCCCGAGGCCCTCCACCAGGTCCTCGCCGAGGGCTTCGTCGCCCACGTCGGCCTGGTCCGCGACGGCTTCCCGATCGTGCTGCCGTTCCTCTACGGCGTCGGCGACCTCGGCGCCGGCCCCGTCCTGCTGCTGCACGGCTCGACCGGCGGCGGCCTCTTCCTCGACGCCGGCGCGGCGGGCGTCCCCGTCTCGGCGACCATCACCCACCTCGACGGCATCGTCTTCGCCCGCTCGACCTTCGACAGCTCGGCGAACTACCGCAGCGCGATGATCGCCGGACGGGCGACCGTCGTGCCGGCCGAGCAACGGGCCGACGCACTCCGCCAGGTCTCGGACCACCTCATGCCCGGCCGCCGGGCCGAGGTGCGCGAGACGACCGCCAAGGAGGTCCGCCAGACCCAGGTCCTGCAACTGCCGCTCGACGCCGCCAGCGTCAAGGTCCGCGCCGCCGGTGTGGGGGAGTCACCCGACGACGGCGAGGACCGCACCGTCTGGGCCGGCGTCCTGCCCGTCGCACTCCGGGCCGGTGCTCCGGTGCCCGGAGCGCTCGCCGCGGCCGGAGCGACACCGGTCGACGGCGCCGTGGTCGCGCTCGCCGCCCGGCTCGACGCGGCCGCCGACGGACGGGAGGCCCGACTCGCCGCCGCCATGTGACGCCACCCGGCGAGTCTGTGACGGGCTGCAGGAACGAGGCCCGGTTCTCCAGGCGGGATCAGGTTCGTGACCAATACGTTATCTTCCCGAGCCGCCGCTCCAGAAGGACGGCTCGGACCCGGAAGGAACCATGGGACGCCACGCTCTGCCCGCCCTCGACGAAGCCCGTCGAGCCGCACCCGTCCCGCCGCCTGCCGCACCCCGCGCACGAGGCCGCCGCTCCGCCTCCGGTCCCGCCGTGGCCCGCACCACCTTCGTCGAGCACCAGCGCCCGGCCCGCGTGGTCGCCCTCGCTCCGGCTCGTCCGGTCCGACCGGCGACGAGCGCGTTCGTCTCGCGGAACGCCGCCATCCGGGCCGAGCGTGCCGCCGACCCGCGTCACATCCGCCGGGCCGCGAACGCCAAGCGTGCCGCGCTGCTCATCGCCCCGGCGCTCGCGATCACCTCGACCCTGTCGCTGTCGATCCCGGCCGAGGCCGCGACGGCCGCCCCCGCTCCGACGACCACCACCACGACGTCCCTGGCGCTGCAGACCTACACGGTCGCCCACGACGTCCAGGTGCCGATCGTCTCCTCCGACGGCGTGACGACGACCTCGATCGTGTCCTACCCGACCCTCGTGCTCCGCTTCGGCGTGACCGAGACCCAGGCGAAGTCGGCGCTGTCCGCTGCGCTCTCGGCCGGCGGCGACCGCGCCACCGTGCTCCAGACGGCGCTGCAGTACCTCGGCGACCCGTACGTCGAGGGCGGTGCCAGCCACGCGGGCATCGACTGCTCCGGGCTGACGATGGTGGCGTACCAGGCGGTCGGCATCCAGCTCGCCCACTACGTCCCGACGCAGGACGCCGTCGCCACGACCGTGCCCGAGTCCGAGGCGCTGCCCGGCGACATGGTCGTCTACGACAACGACGACCACGTCGGCCTGTACCTCGGCCAGGGACTCGTGCTGCAGGCACCGCACCCGGGCGAGGTCGTCGACATCGTCCCGATGTACCCGGCCGCGCACCACTTCGCACGCCTCCTGCCCGCCGGCGTCTGAGCCCCGACCGCAGCGCACCCACCGGCCCGCACCGCGACCTGACCCGTGCCCGGGAGCAGGACACGGGGCACGGGGCCGGCGTCTGGCGTCCGGTGACCCGTGACGGGCGGGACCGGTGCGCCCGAGGGGTTGCGAGCCTCCCGTAAGCTGGAGTGATGGCCACCGACACCCGCACACCGTTCGAGGAGCAGCGCTCTGCCCGCCCGCAGGTGCGCCCGCGCACCGAAGGATGGCAGCAGGCGACCGGGACCGACGGTCGGCCGCTGCTGCAGTTCGCGTCCCCGAAGCGGGGCAAGCCGCCGGTGCACCTGGCGGACCTGACGGTGGACGAGCGCGAAGCCAAGGTGAAGGAACTCGGTCTGCCCGGGTTCCGCGCCAAGCAGCTCGCCACCCACTACTTCACGCACTACACGTCCGACCCGGCCAAGATGACCGACCTGCCGGCGGCCCAGCGTGACGAACTCGTCGCCGGGCTGCTGCCGCCCCTGCTCACCGAGACCCGTCGTCTCGAGACCGACAAGGGCGACACGATCAAGTTCCTCTGGAAGCTGCACGACGGCGCCCTGGTCGAGTCGGTGCTCATGCGGTACCCGGGGCGCATCACGCTCTGCGTCTCGTCGCAGGCCGGATGCGGCATGAACTGCCCCTTCTGCGCGACCGGGCAGGCGGGCTTGACCCGCAACATGTCGACGGCCGAGATCATCGACCAGATCGTGCAGGCCAACGCCGCGATCGCTGCCGGTGAGCTCGGGGGTGACCCGCGCAAGGGCGGGCAGGACCGTGTGGACGCCGAGCGGGTGACGAACATCGTGTTCATGGGCATGGGGGAGCCGCTCGCGAACTACAAGCGCGTGATGGACGCCGTGCGGTTGATGGTCGCTCCGCAGCCGAACGGCCTCGGGATGAGTGCCCGCGGCATCACCGTCTCGACCGTGGGCCTGGTGCCCGCGATGCTCAAGCTCGCCGACGAAGGGATCCCGCTCACCTTCGCGCTCTCGCTGCACGCGCCGGACGACGAACTGCGTGACGAGATGATCCCGGTGAACTCGAAGTGGAAGGCCGACGAAGCGATCGACGCCGCCCACAACTACTACGTCAAGACCGGTCGGCGGGTGTCGATCGAGTACGCGCTCATCAAGGACATGAACGACCACGCCTGGCGCGCGGACCTGTTGGCCGAGAAGCTCAACAAGCGTGGCAAGGGCTGGGTGCACGTGAACCCCATCCCGCTGAACCCGACGCCCGGCTCCGTGTGGACCTCGTCCGAAGTGCACGTGCAGGACGAGTTCGTCCGCCGACTGAACGCTGCGGGCATCCCGACGACCCTCCGCGACACCCGCGGCAAGGAGATCGACGGTGCCTGCGGGCAGCTGGCCGCGGCCGACTGATCGACGGTCCACGGTCGTCCGTTCGACCACGCCGGTCGCGTCCACGATCGGTCTGCCGGGAGGCGCAGTGCGAGTCAGCACTGCGCCTCCCGTCGTTCCCGGGGCAGGCCGCGCAGTCGCTGATCCGGGCACACCGCCGCGACACGCCCGGGCGGCGAGCTGGCTTGGCGCTGCCGTTCACCCGTGCGTAAAGTAATCACTCGTTGCCGCTGAGGCGGAGAACGGAACGGCCGAGACACTGACCGGGTCACTGACCTGGGAGATGCAGTCTGGCTCCGATCTTCCCCGGGCAACGAACCAGCCTCTCTGGCGAGACACCGTTTCAGTGTCGAGTGGGGAGTGCGTCTGGTCCTTGAGAACTCAACAGCGTGCACATTGTCAATGCCAATTTTATTGACCTCGTGCCCGGTCAGCCTTCTGGTTGGTCGGGTCATGAAGCAATTCCTTTTGGATTGAAGATTGTCAGTAGACAGTCAACAGTCAAGATCAACTCGCTGACACTTTTAGTGTTGGTTGTAATTTTTTACGGAGAGTTTGATCCTGGCTCAGGACGAACGCTGGCGGCGTGCTTAACACATGCAAGTCGAACGATGATCAGGAGCTTGCTCCTGTGATTAGTGGCGAACGGGTGAGTAACACGTGAGTAACCTGCCCCTGACTCTGGGATAAGCGTTGGAAACGACGTCTAATACTGGATATGATCACTGGTCGCATGGCCTGGTGGTGGAAAGATTTTTTGGTTGGGGATGGACTCGCGGCCTATCAGCTTGTTGGTGAGGTAATGGCTCACCAAGGCGACGACGGGTAGCCGGCCTGAGAGGGTGACCGGCCACACTGGGACTGAGACACGGCCCAGACTCCTACGGGAGGCAGCAGTGGGGAATATTGCACAATGGGCGAAAGCCTGATGCAGCAACGCCGCGTGAGGGATGACGGCCTTCGGGTTGTAAACCTCTTTTAGTAGGGAAGAAGGGAGCTTCGGTTCTTGACGGTACCTGCAGAAAAAGCACCGGCTAACTACGTGCCAGCAGCCGCGGTAATACGTAGGGTGCAAGCGTTGTCCGGAATTATTGGGCGTAAAGAGCTCGTAGGCGGTTTGTCGCGTCTGCTGTGAAATCCCGAGGCTCAACCTCGGGCTTGCAGTGGGTACGGGCAGACTAGAGTGCGGTAGGGGAGATTGGAATTCCTGGTGTAGCGGTGGAATGCGCAGATATCAGGAGGAACACCGATGGCGAAGGCAGATCTCTGGGCCGTAACTGACGCTGAGGAGCGAAAGCATGGGGAGCGAACAGGATTAGATACCCTGGTAGTCCATGCCGTAAACGTTGGGCGCTAGATGTAGGGACCTTTCCACGGTTTCTGTGTCGTAGCTAACGCATTAAGCGCCCCGCCTGGGGAGTACGGCCGCAAGGCTAAAACTCAAAGGAATTGACGGGGGCCCGCACAAGCGGCGGAGCATGCGGATTAATTCGATGCAACGCGAAGAACCTTACCAAGGCTTGACATACACCGGAAACGGCCAGAGATGGTCGCCCCCTTGTGGTCGGTGTACAGGTGGTGCATGGTTGTCGTCAGCTCGTGTCGTGAGATGTTGGGTTAAGTCCCGCAACGAGCGCAACCCTCGTTCTATGTTGCCAGCGGGTTATGCCGGGGACTCATAGGAGACTGCCGGGGTCAACTCGGAGGAAGGTGGGGATGACGTCAAATCATCATGCCCCTTATGTCTTGGGCTTCACGCATGCTACAATGGCCGGTACAAAGGGCTGCGATACCGTAAGGTGGAGCGAATCCCAAAAAGCCGGTCTCAGTTCGGATTGAGGTCTGCAACTCGACCTCATGAAGTCGGAGTCGCTAGTAATCGCAGATCAGCAACGCTGCGGTGAATACGTTCCCGGGCCTTGTACACACCGCCCGTCAAGTCATGAAAGTCGGTAACACCCGAAGCCGGTGGCCTAACCCTTGTGGAAGGAGCCGTCGAAGGTGGGATCGGTGATTAGGACTAAGTCGTAACAAGGTAGCCGTACCGGAAGGTGCGGCTGGATCACCTCCTTTCTAAGGAGCATCTGGTCAGTGCTGTTCACCGTCATGGTGAGTGGTGGCTGGTCCAGGCGCCCGATTCGGACCGAACGTGTCCGACGGGTAGCTCATGGGTGGAACATTGACAGTGCAGTCGGGAGCGCGTCTTCCGGTCTCAGTACGTTCCCCGTCGTCGGTCTTGTGCCGGTGTTGGGGGGTTGGAACGGGTCGGGGGTGAGCGGGTTGGCTGGTGCACGTTGTTGGGTCCTGAGGGACCAGGCTTCCTGCTGTGGGTGGTGTCCGTGATGGAAGCTCATCCGTGGTGGGGGTTGGGCCTTGAGGGTCCTTCGTTGGGCCACATGAAGCCGGAGGGTTACTTCTGGGGGAGTGTGGTGCCGATCGTATGTTGAGAACTACACAGTGGACGCGAGCATCTTTAGATTCGCGTCATCGATGATCGTCGGCTTTCGGGCCGGCGTGTGTCGTGGCGTTGGATCGCAATTTTAATCTTTGTGGTCAAGTTTCTAAGAGCAAACGGTGGATGCCTTGGCATCTGGAGCCGAAGAAGGACGTAGAAATCTGCGATAAGCCTCGGGGAGCTGATAATCGAGCTGTGAGCCGAGGATTTCCGAATGGGGAAACCCCGCCAGGCGCTTTTGTGACCTGGTGACTCCCGCCTGAATATATAGGGCGGGTAGAGGGAACGTGGGGAAGTGAAACATCTCAGTACCCACAGGAAGAGAAAACAACATGTGATTCCGTGAGTAGTGGCGAGCGAAAACGGATGAGGCTAAACCGATCATGTGTGATAGCCGGCGGGCGTTGCATGGTCGGGGTTGTGGGACACGTCACTCAGTTCTGCCGGACTGGGACGGTTACAGCGCATCATAGTCGAACCGGTTTGAAAGCCGGGCCGTAGTGGGTGCCAGCCCCGTAGACGAAATGGTGTTATGGCCGGATGTGTATCCCAAGTAGCACGGGGCCCGAGAAATCCCGTGTGAATCTGTCAGGACCACCTGATAAGCCTAAATACTCCCAGATGACCGATAGCGGACAAGTACCGTGAGGGAAAGGTGAAAAGTACCCCGGGAGGGGAGTGAAATAGTACCTGAAACCGTTTGCTTACAAACCGTCGGAGCCTCCTTTGTAGGGGTGACGGCGTGCCTTTTGAAGAATGAGCCTGCGAGTTAGCGATATGTGGCGAGGTTAACCCGTGTGGGGTAGCCGTAGCGAAAGCGAGTCTGAATAGGGCGATTCAGTCATGTGTCCTAGACCCGAAGCGAAGTGATCTATCCATGGCCAGGTTGAAGCGACGGTAAGACGTCGTGGAGGACCGAACCCACTTCAGTTGAAAATGGAGGGGATGAGCTGTGGATAGGGGTGAAAGGCCAATCAAACTTCGTGATAGCTGGTTCTCTCCGAAATGCATTTAGGTGCAGCGTTGCGTGTTTCTCGCCGGAGGTAGAGCTACTGGATGGCCGATGGGCCTCAACAGGTTACTGACGTCAGCCAAACTCCGAATGCCGGTGAGTGAGAGCGCAGCAGTGAGACGGTGGGGGATAAGCTTCATCGTCGAGAGGGAAACAACCCAGACTACCAACTAAGGTCCCTAAGCGTGTGCTAAGTGGGAAAGGATGTGGAGTTGCACAGACAACCAGGAGGTTGGCTTAGAAGCAGCCACCCTTGAAAGAGTGCGTAATAGCTCACTGGTCAAGTGATTCCGCGCCGACAATGTAACGGGGCTCAAGCACACCACCGAAGTTGTAGATTTCGCACACTCGACAAGCCTTCGTGGTTCAGTCGTGCGGAGTGGTAGGAGAGCGTCGTGTGGCGAGTGAAGCGGCGGAGTGATCCAGCCGTGGACGCTACACGAGTGAGAATGCAGGCATGAGTAGCGAAAGACGGGTGAGAAACCCGTCCTCCGAAAGACCAAGGGTTCCAGGGCCAGGTTAATCCGCCCTGGGTAAGTCGGGACCTAAGGCGAGGCCGACAGGCGTAGTCGATGGACAACGGGTTGATATTCCCGTACCGGCGAACAACCGCCCAAGCTAATCCAGTGGTGCTAAGAGTCCTAACCCGGCACTTGTTGATCCCTTCGGGGTGAGACGGGCCGGTCTAACGCTCGACCCCATGCTGGTGCGGTTAGCGTATGAACAGGTGTGACGCAGGAAGGTAGCTGAGCCAGGCGATGGTATCCGTAAGGTGAACCTGGTGTAAGGATGTAGGGCTGACGATAGGCAAATCCGTCGTCTGTATGCCTGAGACCCGACGCGTACCCGTGAGGGGAATTCAGTGATCCTATGCTGCCGAGAAAAGCATCGACGCGAGGTTGCAGCCGCCCGTACCCGAAACCGACTCAGGTGGTCAGGTAGAGAATACCAAGGAGATCGAGATAATCGTGGTTAAGGAACTCGGCAAAATGCCCCCGTAACTTCGGGAGAAGGGGGGCCGGACACGTGACCGGATTTACTCCGTGAGCGTTGAAGGCCGCAGAGACCAGTGGGAAGCGACTGTTTACTAAAAACACAGGTCCGTGCGAAGTCGCAAGACGATGTATACGGACTGACGCCTGCCCGGTGCTGGAAGGTTAAGAGGAAGGGTCAGCCTCACGGCGAAGCTCTGAATTTAAGCCCCAGTAAACGGCGGTGGTAACTATAACCATCCTAAGGTAGCGAAATTCCTTGTCGGGTAAGTTCCGACCTGCACGAATGGCGTAACGACTTCCCAGCTGTCTCAACCGCGAACTCGGCGAAATTGCACTACGAGTAAAGATGCTCGTTACGCGCAGCAGGACGGAAAGACCCCGTGACCTTTACTACAGTTTGGTATTGGTGTTCGGAGTGGCTTGTGTAGGATAGGTGGGAGACTGTGAAGCGGGCACGCTAGTGTTCGTGGAGTCATTGTTGAAATACCACTCTGGTCACTTTGGATGTCTAACGTAGGACCCTGATCGGGTTCATGGACAGTGCCTGATGGGTAGTTTAACTGGGGCGGTTGCCTCCCAAAGAGTAACGGAGGCGCCCAAAGGTTCCCTCAACCTGGTTGGCAATCAGGTGGCGAGTGTAAGTGCACAAGGGAGCTTGACTGTGAGACTGACAGGTCGAGCAGGGACGAAAGTCGGGACTAGTGATCCGGCAGTGGCTTGTGGAAGCGCTGTCGCTCAACGGATAAAAGGTACCTCGGGGATAACAGGCTGATCTTGCCCAAGAGTCCATATCGACGGCATGGTTTGGCACCTCGATGTCGGCTCGTCGCATCCTGGGGCTGGAGTAGGTCCCAAGGGTTGGGCTGTTCGCCCATTAAAGCGGTACGCGAGCTGGGTTTAGAACGTCGTGAGACAGTTCGGTCCCTATCCGCTGCGCGCGTTGGAAATTTGAGAAGATCTATCCCTAGTACGAGAGGACCGGGATGGACGAACCTCTGGTGTGTCAGTTGTTCTGCCAAGGGCACCGCTGATTAGCTACGTTCGGACCGGATAACCGCTGAAAGCATCTAAGCGGGAAGCCGTCTTCGAGATGAGATTTCCATGCACCTTGAGTGTGAGAGGCTCCCAGCAGACTACTGGGTTGATAGGCCGGATGTGGAAGCGGGGACTAACGACCCATGGAGCTGACCGGTACTAATAAGCCGAAGACTTGACACACACTTTTTTCCTGACCCTTTACGGGTCAGGGCTCGCGTCCACTTTGTGGTTCCCGACAGACGATCGGGAATCAAACTGAATATTCGCTACGGCGGAGCAGTCTGAGACCAGATCATGGTCGATGGTGTTCCGGTGGTCATAGCGAGAGGGAAACGCCCGGTCACATTCCGAACCCGGAAGCTAAGCCTCTCAGCGCCGATGGTACTGCAAGGGGGACCTTGTGGGAGAGTAGGACGCCGCCGGACTTCTTTTGAACAGTAAGCCCCTGACGGGCGGAGCATCACGCTCCACCGGTCGGGGGCTTTTCTGCATTCCCCGGCACAGTTCCGCATTGCCTGAGTATCGGGCACTGCGTACCCGGTAGACCGGATCCATGAAGGTCGTCGGAGTCACACAGTTCGGAGGGCCCGAAGCCCTCGCCGTCCACGAGATCGAGGACGTCCACGCCGGCAGCGGTTCGGTCCGCATCGCCGTCCAGGCATTCGCGGTGAACCCCACCGACACGGGCGTCCGCGCAGGGGAGCGGGACTCGAACGCACAGAGCGCGCCGTACGTCCCGGGCATGGACGCCGCCGGGGTCATCGACGAGGTCGGCCCCGACGTCGAGGGCTGGTCCGTCGGTGACCAGGTCATGGCGATTGCGCTGCCCCTGACCGGTCATGGCGGTGCTTACGTCGAACGCCTCGTCGCACCGGTCGGGTCGTTCACCCGCATCCCGCGTGACACCTCGATCGAGGAAGCGTCCACTGTGCCCATGAACGGGCTCACCGCGATCCAGATGCTCGAACTCGCCGGGCTCGAGCGCGGGCAGACCCTCGCCGTCACCGGCGCCGCAGGGCTGCTCGGCAACTACGTGGTCCAGCTCGCGAAGGCCGCCGGCATCACCGTCATCGCGGACACGTCGCAGAAGGACGAGGCACTCGTGCACTCGCTCGGTGCCGACCACGTCGTGCCCCGCGGCGACGGGTTGGCGGATGCGGTCCGGGCGATCGTCCCCGACGGCGTCGACGCCCTCGCCGATTGCGCCGTCCAGCGGGACGTCGTCGTGCCGGCCCTCCGCGACGGTGGCGTGTTCATCGATGTCCGGGGGTGGAAAGGCAACGGGGCCGAGGGCATCCGCTTCACCCAGGTCTTCGTCTTCAACGAGTACCGGTCGTTCGACAAGCTCGAGCACCTCCGCCACGCGGTCGAGGGCGGTACGGTCGTTCCGCGCGTGGCCGAGGTGCTGCCGGCGTCCCGCGCCACCGAGGCGCACGAGCGACTCGAAGCGGGCGGGACCCGCGGGCGCTTCGTCCTCACCTGGTGACGGTCGCGGCCGCTTGAGGGACGTCAGCGCGTGACGCGCGTCTCCACGTGACGGACGGGAGGCCCGGGACCAACTGGTCCCGGGCCTCCCGTCCGTCATGGGCGTGCTCCGAGTCCAGCGGCCGGCCGCCGACGGAGGTTGCCGCGGGGCCGTGCGATCCGTCAGCAGCGTCAGCGTGAGTGCGCTCGCATCATGATGTGATGCGGGTCCACCGGTCGAGCGCAGCCTCCACCAGGTCCGCAGCGATCGTGGAGTCCTCGTGCTCCCAGACCCGGACGACGGCCCATCCTTCGCTGCGGAGGACGGCGTCGTGCGATGCGTCACGCTGCCGGTTCGCCAGCAGCTTCGCCCGCCACAGCTCGGCGTTGGCCTTCGGCAGGTGCGCGTGTTCTTCGCACCAGTGCCAGAAGCAGCCGTCGACGAAGACGGCCACACGTGCGCGGGGGGAAGACCAGGTCAGCACGCGCCCTCGTCCGACCGCTGATCCGCCGGTCGACGAAGAAGCGCCGCCCACGAGCGTGGAGCGACCGTCGGAGCGCGAGCTCAGGCGCGGTGTCCCGTCGGCCGAACCGCGCCATGTGCCGGCTGCGGGCCTCGTCGGCCTCCCAGTGCTGCATGCCGGGACGGTACCGCCCGGGCGACGGCGCTCGTCGCGTGGTCGGTGGATCTGTGGACGGTCTCGGACGGGAGGCGCGGGGCGGGACTGCGCCGCGCCTCCCGTCCGGTGTGTGGTCCGGTCAGCGGCCCAGTTCGGCGCGCAGGTACGGGGCTGTGCGGCTGTCGGGGGAGGCCGCCACCTCGGCCGGGGTGCCCTCCGCGACGACCTGTCCGCCGGCGTCGCCACCGGACGGGCCCATGTCGATGACGTGGTCGGCTGCGGCGACGACGGACATCGAGTGCTCCACGACGACGACCGTGTTGCCCGCGTCGGTGAGCTGCGACAGCTGGTCCGTCAGACGCTCGACGTCCGCCGGGTGCAGGCCCGTGGTCGGCTCGTCGAGGACGTAGAGCGTGTGGCCGGAGCGGGCGCGCTGCAGTTCGGTGGCGAGCTTGATGCGCTGGGCCTCGCCGCCGGACAGCTCCGGAGCGGGCTGCCCGAGACGCAGGTAGCCGAGACCGACCTGGCCCAGGGCCTCGAGCGCGCGGGCGGCGGCGGGGATCGGGGCGAGGAACGGGGCGGCCTCGTCGACGGTCATGCCGAGGACGTCCGCGATGGTGGCGCCGTTCCAGCGGACCTCGAGCGTCTCGTCGTTGTACCGGGAGCCGTGGCACTCGGGGCACGGCGCCCAGCTCCCCGGCAGGAACAGCAGTTCCACGGAGACGGATCCCTCGCCCTGGCAGACCTCGCACCGGCCGCCGGCGACGTTGAACGAGAACCTCCCGGCCGTCCAACCGCGGGCCTTGGCGTCCTCGGTCGCCGCGAACGCCGTCCGTACCGCGTCGAACAGGCCGGTGTAGGTGGCGAGGTTCGACCGGGGCGTCCGGCCGATCGGCTTCTGGTCGACCTCCACCACGCGGCTGACCGTCGGGTGGTCCACCGCCAGGGCGGGCAGCACTCCGCCGACCAGTGAGGACTTGCCGGATCCGGAGACGCCGGTGACCGCGGTGAGGACCCCGAGCGGCAGGTCGACGTCGAGCCCACGGAGGTTGTGGCGCGTGACGTCGCGCAGTGCCAAGGTGCCGATCGGTGTGCGGGTGGGGCGGGCCTCCCGGCCGGTGCCCCGCGGCTGCAGGAACCGGCGCGTGACGGACGCCTCGACGTCAGCGAGACCGTCGACCGGACCGCTGTAGAGGACGGTGCCACCCGCCGTGCCGGCGCCAGGGCCGACGTCGACGATCCAGTCCGCCTGGCGGACGATGCGCATGTCGTGCTCGACGACGAAGACGCTGTTGCCGCTGGCGCGGAGGTCCTCCAGGACCTGGATCAGCGGCTCGGCGTCGGCGGGGTGGAGGCCCGCGCTCGGCTCGTCGAGGACGTAGACGACCCCGAACAGACCGCTCCGCAGCTGGGTCGCGATGCGGAGACGCTGCATCTCGCCGGGGGAGAGCGTCGGCGTCGCACGGTCGAGGCTCAGGTACCCGAGGCCGAGGCCGGTGAGCACCTCGACGCGGCCGAGCAGGTCACGGGCGATGGCGACGGCGACCTCGGTGCGCTCACCCGAGGTGGTGCGCGAGGTCGCGGCAGCAGCGTCGGTCAGCTCGGCCGTGGGGCGGAGGACCGCGGCGACGCCGGACAGCGGCAGGGCGTTGAGGTCGGCGATCGTCATCCCACCGAACGTCACCGCGAGCGCCGCACGCGTCAGCCCCGAGCCACCGCACAGCGTGCACGGACCCGACTCGACGAACTGCAGGACCTTCTTCCGCTGCGACTCACTCTGCGAGTCGGCGAGGGTGTGCAGGACGAACTGCCGCGCGCTCCAGAACTTGCCCTTGTACGGCTTCGCGACCCGGTCGCGCTTCGGCTGCACCTGGACGACCGGCTGCTCCTCGGTGAACAGCAGCCAGTCACGATCCGACTGCGGCAGCTCACGCCAGGGCCGCTCGATGTCGTAGCCGAGACCCGCCGTCACGTCGCGCAGGTTCTTGCCCTGCCACGCGCCCGGCCACGCCGTGATCGCGCCGTCGCGGATGCTCAGCGACGGGTCGTGGACGGCGGAGGCTTCGGTCACCTCGTGCGCGACACCCAACCCGTGGCAGCGCGGGCATGCCCCGGCGACGGTGTTCGGGGAGAACGAGTCCGAGTACAGCTGCTCGGCACCCTCCGGGTACGTGCCGGCGCGGGAGAAGAGCATACGGGTCGAGTTGCTCAGCGTCGTCAGCGTCCCCACCGTCGACCGGGAGCTCGGGGCGCCGCGGCGCTGCTGCAGGGCCACGGCTGGCGGCAGGCCTGTGATCGACTCGACGTGCGGGGTCGACCCCTGCGCGATGAGCCGACGGGCGTAGGGCGCGACGGACTCGAGGAAGCGGCGCTGCGCCTCGGCGAACACCGTGCCGAACGCCAGCGAGGACTTGCCCGAGCCGGAGATCCCCGTGAAGGCGACGATCCGGTCGCGGGGGATGTCGACGTCGACGTCGCGGAGGTTGTTCTCGCGGGCGCCGCGGACGCGGATGAACCCGTCGCTCGTGGCAGTGGGGTCGAGGGTCGTACGTGGTGCGGGCATCTCTTCGAGCGTAGGCGGGTCGGGGCGGGAAGGTGTTGCCGGGCGTGGCGGAATGATCTCTCCGGTGGTGGTTGATGTTCCAGATGCCACGGGCTAGTTTGGTCGTCACACACGACTCGTCACGAAGAGGGGACGAACGATGCAGAGGATCACCACGGCCATCGCCGGGCTCGGAGCAGCCGTGCTGTTGGCGACGTTGACGTGCGGGACCGCGTCCGCCGCGCCGGGTGCCGCGGCACCGACGGCGACGAGTGGACGTGCATCCGCAGACACACCGCGACAGGCCAGAGGCGGAACGCTGGTCGTCGGCGGTGGGGTGTGGACCTACGGAGTGGGTGCCGGGTCGGTCACGTCGGTCTACGACAACCACCGGTTCGTGCACAGCACCGCCGTGAAGTCGTCGGGGGCGACCAAGTCCTCGGGCAAGGTGGCGAAGGGACGACTCGCGGTGGCGAACCGCCCCTCTGCCCGCAGCGGCAACCAGGCGTTCTGGAACATCTACTGATCCGGGGTTTCGCGGCCGCCACCGTCGTCGCGGTCGCGGCCGTCGCATTGTTCGCGGTCAGCCTGGTCGTCCTCGTCGTCGGGAGCGTGGAGGCACTCGGCGCCGTCTCTGCTCGCACCACCATCGACCTGTACGACCTGCCGCTCGGCCCGACGAAGCACGAACACGTCGAGATGCTCGAGCGGATGGCGGACGATGCCGACGTGTCACTCGCGCTGCTCACACCAGAACGGTCGGGGACCCCTGACCGATTCGACGCGTACGTGCTGCACGGCGAGCTGCCCGAGCCGGTCTTCTGGGGCGGGATCGACGAGCGCCCCGCGAGCGCGATCGGCGACGCCGTGATCGCGTGGACCTACGCCGTCGACGGTGAGCCGACGGACGTGTCGCGGTTCCTCCGCGACCTGCAGGAGCACGAGTTCGCCTTCACCGACGCAACTCCGCAGGCCGTCCCGTCACTGCTGAACGCGGCTCTCACGCCGGGCGTCGTCACGGTCGGCGTCGCCGTGACCATCGGTGCAGTGGTCGCACTCGTCGCCGAGTCACATCGGCGAGCGGCGCGGCAACGCGTCCGTCGTCTTGCCGGTCGGACCGCCGGGCGCATCGCGATGACCGAGCTCGGCGACGTCCTGCTGCTGAGCGCAGTCGTGTTCGGGAGCGTGTTCGGGGCGCTGTCGCTGTTCCTCGGCCTCCGAGGCGCGAGCCACGCCGTGTGGGCGTTCTCGGGCGGGGTGACAGCTGTGGTCGTCGCGATCGCCGTGACGATCGTGGCCGCAACGCACGTCACACTCACGATGGTGAGCGGGAACCGGTTGGACGGTGTCGACACCGGACGCTGGCGTCCAGCGGTCACCGGGGTGTGTGGGGCGGTCCTCGTGGCCGTCATCGCCGGAGGCGCGTCGAACGTCGTCGTCGAGAGCCGCAGAGCCGAGCACTTGACACGGTCGCTCGCAGCCGAGGCCGTGCACGGTGACGACGTCGTCCTGGGCGTCGGCTTCAGCGACGAGCAGCAAGAAATGTCATTCGGTGACATCGGGAGCCGAGCACTCGTCGATGGTTCGGCGCGCATGGCGATGACGAACACGATCCCCGACGCCCTCCTCGTCATCGGAGCCGGCACCCCGGGCGTCCCGGCGGACGTCGCGCACCGGGACGGAGTGACGGTCCTCATCCCGCAGGCCTCGGCTGAGCGAGCCGAGGACATCGAGTCGACGGTCAGGGCGAGCATCGCCGAGGGATGGGAAGTGGACGACTCCGAGCCGCCCCGGACTCCGCGGATCCGCTCGGAGCTCGTGGCGAGCACCGACGCTGCGGTCCGAGCTGCGGGCCGATGGGTCGATCTCGGGCCGCAGGACGGTCCGGTTCGCTCCCAGACCTCCGTCGTCGTGGCCGACGTCGCGGACATCGCTCCGAACCGCATCGCCACTGCGACCCGCAACGGAGAGGTCCGGTTCTCCGACCGCGCCGCTCTGCTCCGAGCGCTGCACCGGTCCGGGGCATTCGACGTCGTCACCCAGGTCAACCGCGTCGGTGCCGTGGTCGATCGTCAGCTGGCGGAAGTGCGGACCGAACGTCTGGTGCTCGTCGGCGCGACGGTCGTCGCCGCGATCGCGGCGCTCTTCGCGGGCGCGAGCCTCGTGGCCGACCACCTGGAGCGTGGCCGAACTGCCGCGCGGGTGCGGTCACTCGTCGGACGGCATCCGGGCGAGCACCACGCACGGTTCCTCCTCGGGGCCGCAGGAGTGTGCGGTGCGACCGTCGTCGCGACGCTGGCGACGACTGCCCTGGCCGGAGCGGTCATCGTCATCGCGTCCGTCGTCGCCACGGGCCTGACCGTGCTCGTGTTGACGGCCTGCATCGTCATCGCCGAACCCCGGGGAAGGACCCTGTCGTGACGGACCACCAGTTGCTGTCGGCATCGGCGCTCGGCTACGACCTGGGGACGAGGACGCTCTGGAACGGTCTCGACCTCGTGGTCGCTCGGCGCGAAGTGCTCGCTCTCCGCGGGCCGTCCGGAGCGGGGAAGAGCACCCTGCTCCGATGTCTGGGCGGGATCGAGCGCCCGCACCGAGGCGTGGTGCACGCCGGCGACGTCGACCTCCATCACGTCCCGGCCCGGGTCCGGCGTCGGATCCGGCGCGATGTGCTCGGCTTCGTGATGCAGGACCACGCGATCGTGCCGGAGTGGACCGTCGGAGCGAACCTCCGCGTGGTGCACCCGGCTGGTGTCACCCGTGCCACGCTCGATGCTCGGGCTCGGGACGCCCTGCTCGTGGTGGGGCTCGGCGGCCGATCTCGAGAGCGAGCGGGACAGCTCAGCGGCGGGGAGCAGCAGCGGGTCGCCGTGGCCAGGGTCCTCGTGCAACAGCCCCGCGTCGTCCTGGCAGACGAGCCCACGGCCTCGCTCGACGACGTCAGCGCGGAGCGCGTCCGCCGCGGGCTCGACGCGCTCCGCAGGTCGGGGAGCGCGGTCATCGTCGCGACGCACGATCCAGGTCTCGTCGAGTGGGCGGACCGGACGCTGGAGATCGGTGCGGAGCATGTCTGACGAGCGAGGCGGCGGATCGATGGGCGACGAGCCTTGGCTGATCGGGTGTCTCATCGCGTGGCTCGCAGGAGCGTTGCTCGTGGCCGGTTCGCCGTTCGTCGTCGGTGTGGCAGTGGTGTCCCTCGTCCCTGGCCTCGGGGGGCTCCGAGCAGGTGTGCCGCCGTTCGCGGTCGCAGGCTGGGTGATGGTGGTGCTGGTGTTGGCGGTCGTTCTCGACACACCGCTGGAGCGCCTCGCCAGACGCCCCTTCGTCGGCCACGAAAGGGCTGGCACACTGGCTGCCGAGGCGATGTCGCTCGGTTTCCTCTGGCTGCTGCTCCGGCCGATCATGGCGAGCGGCTGGTCGACGCTGCTCGCGGCGAGCATCGGCGTCGTGCTCTACAAGGCCGCGGAGCCGCTCCTCGACCGCTGGGCGCGCGCTGATCGCCGAGCGGGATCTTCAGAAGAGTGAGCGCGGGACTGGCGGGGCCGCACCAGATCGCCGCGCACCACCCGTTCCGCCGAGCGGTTCTCCGGCTGCCGGTCGCGTGACGGACGGGAGGCGCGTGGCGGACCGGTCACGTGCCTCCCGGCCGGCGATCGGTACGGTGGTGCCGGGGACAGGGGAAACATGGACGAGGACATCGCGTGGTCGCCGCCGGAGCGGGACAACGGCATCGGGTGGATCGTGCTGAGCGGCTTGCTCCTGCCCGTCGGATGGATCGTGTGGTTGTTCCTCGCGTTCGACGCGGCCCTCCGGTCGGAGGCGACCCGGCCGTCGCTGGCGGCGCAGACGGTCGGCGACGCGATCATCACGTTCATCTGCGCGGGGACGCCCCTCGCCGGAGCGGTCCTGCTGCTTCTCCGCCGGAGACGCGACCGCTCCGTCACCCTGGTCGGTCCGGTGGCGTGCCTCGTCTTCGCGATCCTCGGGGTCGGAACTGTCGGAACGGCCACCGCGGTGCTCGCTGTCGAGTGGGTGGACGACGTCCACCGTCGTGCGCAGCCCCTCACAGCGCTCGAGACGAAGCGCACGCCGGCGCAGGCGGAGCAGGAACTGTCGGCCGTGGGCGGGCGAGTCGTCCGGGCCCTCGGTGCCGACATCAGCGAGGGCGAAGCGAACCCGTACACGCGTGCGTGCGCGCTGTCGAACCTGCAGCGGGGGACCGCGTACACGTGGCAGTGGGACGACGCACCCGAGCCCGACGACGAGGCACAGCCGGATGCCGATGCTCCGGCGCGCAGGTTGTCGACGGCGGAGGTGGACCGTCGGACCGCTACCGCACAGGACGTGCTCCGCAACGCGGGGATGCGGAAGGTCGACCTGTGGGGCTCCGCCGTCCGACTGGTCGGTGACGGCTGGTTGTCGGAGAGCACCATCAGTGTGGCGGAGGGGTCCAGTCTGGTCACCGTGGAGACCACCTGCCTTGCCGGAGGGCCCGGGGATGGCTGACCAGGGAGCGCCCACGACTGCGGGAGCGCCCAGGGCTGCGGGAGCGCCCACGACTGCGGAACGGAGCCCGGCCCGGGTCCGGGTCGGGCTCGTGATCGCCGCCGTGTGCACGGTGTACGAGGTGTTGTCCGGAGCGCTCGTGCCGTGGACCGGGCTCGGCTTCCTGCCGCTGCTGCTGATCGTGCCGGCGTACTTCACGGCGATCATGCTGCTCGTGTGGGTGGGGCAGCAGGGGATCCGCCAGCTCCAGGTCGCTGCGGTCGTGGTGGGTGTCGTGCTCGCGGCCTCGCTGCCGATGGCCGTGGGGCTGGCGCTCGCGGTCGGGTGGTGAGCGAGACGAGCGGACAGCCGGTCGCGGCCCGTGCAGCTCCCAGCCGCTGAACTCCGCGGAGTCAGGGGAGCAGGCCCAGCTCCATCGCGCGGGTCACGGCTCGGGTGCGGTCGTTGACGCCGAGCTTCTCGAACACGTGGCCGAGGTGGGTCTTCACGGTCGTCTCGCTGAGGAACAGGACGCGGCCGATCCCCGGGTTGCTGTTGCCCTGCGCGACGAGACGCAGGACCTCGAGTTCGCGCGGGGTCAGCGACGGCCCGGCCGGTGTCGTCCCCACCGCTCGTCGGACCAGCGCCGCAGCCGCTGAGGGAGCCAGGGCCGTCTCGCCCCGAGCGGTCGCCCGGACCCCGGCGAGGATCTCGGACTCCGGGGCGGCCTTGAGCAGGTAGCCGGTGGCGCCCGCCTCGATGGCGGCGAGGATCTGGTCGTCGGACTCGTACGTCGTGAGGATCAGCACGCGGACCTCGGGCGCGGTGGCGAGGATCTCGGCCGTCGCCACGTCACCGTCGAGCACCGGCATCCGCAGGTCCATCAGCACGACGTCCGGCCGCTCTGCCAGCACGATCGACACCGCCGCGGCGCCGTCGGCCGCCTGCCCGACGACTTGGATGTCGTCCGCCGCCTGCAGCAGGGCGACGATGCCGGAACGGACGATCGGGTGGTCGTCGGCCACCACGACGCGGATCACCGGGACGCCACCGTTGCTGTCGCGGTTGCGGCTGCGTGCGGTCGGGCCGGGAGGCGCGGTGCGGCTCCGGCAAGCGTCGGCGCGACGGCGGGCAGCGAGGCCGTCACCGTCGTCCCGCTGCCGGGGGTGCTGGCGATGACGCAGGTCCCACCCGCGAGGGCGAGCCGCTCGCGGAGTCCGCGCAGGCCGTGCCCACCGGTCGGCACCGCCGGGTCGAAGCCGACACCGTCGTCGGCGATCCGCAGCACCGTCTGGTCCGGCTCGTGCAGCAGCGTGACCGTCACCCCGGCCGAGGCAGCGTGGGCGCGGACGTTCGACAGGGCCTCTTGTGCGACCCGGAGCAGGACCACCTGGGCGTCGCGGTCGAGGGTGCCGTCGGCCGCGCTGACCGTCACCGGGGTGCCGGTCTCGCGGGTGTGGCGCTCGCCGAGGCGGTGGAGTGCCCCGGCCAGACTGTCGCGCGTCGTGCCGGCCGACCCCGCGGCGACGAGCACGCGGGACTCTTCGAGCGCGGCGCGAGCGGACTCCTCGAGCACGGTCAACCGCTCGTCGAGGGCGTCGGGGCGGTCGTCGGCCAGGTCGTTCCGGGCACGCTCGGTGAGCATCACGATGCCGGCGAGGTTCTGCGCCACGGTGTCGTGGATCTCGCGGGCCAGGCGCTCCCGTTCGCTGGCGATCCCCGCGGCACGGTTGGCGTCGGCGAGGGACTGCTGCGCGGCGCGGAGGTCCTCCACGAGCTGCCGGCGTTCTTCCGACAGCGCGGCGACGCTGGAGATCCAGCCGCCCATCGCGCAGGACCCGATGACGCTGATGCCCTCGATGAGGAGCGTCGACACCAGGGCGTCCGGGCCGCCCGACACCATCAGACCCACAGCGCTGAGCACACCGACGGCGACGGTGAGCAGGACCCCCGACCGGATGCGCTCGGACTGGCACCACACCAGCGGGAACAGGATGCACTGCACGAACGCGGTGCTCGGGGCGACCGCGGGCAGGACCACGGCGGCGACGAGCACGAGCGGCAGGAAGCCGGCAGCAGCCCGCGGTTCGTCGTACCCACGACGTCCGTAGGCCACGTACGCGACGACCAGGACGGCGATCATCAGGTACGCCGGCCAGCGGCTGGACCACGGCGACCACCCGAGCACGGCGACCGCGAGCGTCAGCGCCATCGTGGCAGCGAAGAACACGTGCAACCACCGGTTGCGCACCCACGTCGGGGTGGTCGTGACGTCTGCTGCTGGCATACCGACAGCCTCCCACCTCCTCCCGTCGATCCGGGAGTTCTCCACAGGCCGTGCTCCACGAGGCGACATCGGCGTCAGCCGTCCTCGCGGTTCCAGCGGAACGTCAGGCGGCAAGCAACCAGGCCGAGGACCAGCCACCCTGCCAGGACGAGCGCTCCGAGACCGAGGAGCCACGAGCCTCCCGGCTCACCCGCCTCGAACGTGCCGGGCAGGAACACGGCCCGCATACCGGACGCCATCCACCGCAGGGGGAAGACGGACGCGACGTCCTGCAACCACGTCGGCAGCTGCATGAAGGGCAGGTAGACGCCGGAGACGAACTGCAGCACCAGCACGATCGGGACGATCGTCGCGGTGGCGCGGCGACCCTCGCGGGGCAGGGCCGAGATCGCGATGCCGAGCACGCTGCTCGTCGCGATGCCCAGAACGAACACGCCGGCGAACGTGCCCCATCGGCTCAGGTCCGTCGGGAGTGTCACCCCGAACAGGAGGCTCGCCACGGCCAGCAGGATCGCCGTCTGCACCAGCGTGGTCACCAGGACCATCCCGATCTTGCCGACGAAGTACGACATCACGGGGAGGGGCGTGCCGCCGAGGCGTTTCAAGGTGCCGTCGCTGCGCTCGCCGGCGATGTCGACACCCAGCGCCTGCACGCCGGAGAGCAGGATGCCCGTCGCGACGAGGCCGGGCAGGTAGTAGGTGGCGTAGTCGACGCTCGTGGGACCGGCCTTGATGGCGGCGGCGCTCGCGAAGGCGACCGAGAACAGCGCCAGCATGACGACGGGGAACAGGAACGTGAAGAAGACGGAGTCGGGGGCACGGAAGTACGAACGGACCTCGTACCGGATGCGAGCGGCGGCGATGCGTGCAGCGCTGGTGCCTGCGGTGCTGGTGCGTGCGGTGCTGGTGCGTGCGGTGCTGGTGCTCATGCGTCGGCCCCCACCATCTCGAGGTAGACGTCCTCGAGGGACGGGCGGATGACCTCCAGGTCGTGCATCGGCGTGACCGTGCCGCGGACCAGGGCCTGCGGATCGGTCGTGCGTTCCTCGTGTCGGAGTCCGTCGTCGTCGCGCCACCGGACCCGGGGCGTGCGTGCCTCCTGGCCGCCGAGCTCGTCGATCGGGGCCAGCGCGCGGAGCTCACCGTTCGCGATCACCGCGGCCCGGTCTGCCAGGTGCGCCGCCTCGTCCAGGTAGTGCGTCGTCAGCAGGATGGTCGTGCCTTCGCGCTTGATGCCGTTGACAAGGTCCCAGAACTGGCGCCGCGCCTCCGGGTCGAAGCCCGTCGTCGGCTCGTCGAGGAACAGCACCTCCGGGTGGCCGATCACGCCGAGGGCCACGTCGACGCGACGCCGCTGCCCGCCGGACAGGCGGCTGATCCGGGTGTTGCGCTGCGCCTCCAGGCCGGTGGCGGCGAGGAGCTCCTCGGTGCTGCGGGAGCGGGGGTAGAAGGTACCGAAGTGGGTGAGCTGCTCTGCGACCGTGACGTTCGGCGCCTCGGCGCTGGTCTGCAGGACGATGCCGACCCGGGCCTTGTGCGCGCGGGTGGCGCGTGCGGGGTCGGTGCCGAGGACACGGACGTCGCCGGAGGTGCGGGAGCGGAAGCCCTCGAGGACCTCCACCGTCGTCGACTTGCCGGCGCCGTTCGGGCCGAGCAGGGCGACGGTCTCGCCGCGGGCGATGGTGAGGGAGAGGTCGGAGACGGCGGTGTGGCCGGTGGCGTAGCGCTTGGTGAGGTGCTGGACCTCGATGGCGGGGGTGTCGGGCATGGGTTCAGCCTGGCGGGTGGGCGGTGCCGGGGGATCGGGGGAGCGGGTGGAGGTGGGGTCCTCCGATCGGAGGATGCGGTTGTCGGATTCGGAATATGCAGAACTTCCGATACTGCGTTCTGGTCGATACCGTTCCCTCGTGGCCGGGGGTCGGCCGCGGACAGAGAGGGACTTGACCATGCGGAAGAACATCATCGGGTCCTTGTCGTACGGCGTCTCGACCGGTACCGACTGGGTTCCGCCGACGAAGGTCGCCCACGCGCACCGGAAGAAGGCGGGCTCGGGGAACCAGGCATTCTGGGCCACCCGCGGATGAGGAGCTTCGCGGCCGCCACCGTGCTCGCGGTGGCGGCCGCGGTCCTCGCCGCCGGGATGTTCGTGGTCGGTGTGGTCGGCAACGTCGAAGCGCTCGGGCTCCTCGGCGCAGGGACCACCATCGAGCTCACCGACATGCCGGCCACGCAGACCGGAGCGGAGCACACCGCGACCCTTCGGCACTTGGCCCAGGAGAGCGGTGCGGCGCTGGCAGTGCTCGTTCCTGATCGTGAAGGACGCGCTGACACCTGGAACGCCTACACCTTCACCGGGACGCCGAGTTCGCCGGTGTTCCGCGGCAGTGTCTCCACAGCGCCGATCGGCGACGGCGGCGAACTCCGTCTGATCGCGATGTACTCGGTCGGCGGTCCTGCGCCTGCCGTCACGGATTTCCTCGACGGGCTCGATCGAGCCGGGTACCGGTACGAGGACGTCACGCCCCATCCGCTCGAGGTGCTCGCCGCGTCGCTCGAGCAACCGGAGTGGTCCGCCGCGTTGCTCGCCGTCGCACTCGGGGTCCTCGTCGCGCTCGTCGCGGAGTCGCGCCGACGTGCGGCGCGGCAGCGGCTGCGTATGACTTCTGGGTGGTCGCGCCGAGCCGTGGCAGCACGAGAGGCCCGAGAGATCGCGGGGCTCGTCGGCGTGGTCTCCGCCCTCGTCGTCGGATGCATCGGTGCGGTCCTCGTCGGACACGGTGCGACCGGGCCGCTCCTGCGGTTCACGGCGATCGAGCTCATCGCCGTCATGGCTCCCACAGCCGTCGTGCTCGTGGTGGTCCACGCCACCCTCGCGGTCCTGACGTGTCGGACGCTCGGCTCCGCGGCCGTCGCCCGGTGGCCGATGGTCGTCGTGGCAGCAGCCGGCATCGCCCTGGTCGTCATCGGCACGGTCGATCTGGGCTGGGCGTCACAACGGCGGACGACGTCCGAGTCGCTGGAACGAACGCTCGTCCGCGAGGCGTCACACGGCGACGATCTCGTCCTCGGGACCCGCCCCACCGAGTACGACCAGGACGTCGCGTTCGGCCGCATCGCGCTCGGCCCACTGCTGGACGGAACGGCGAGCATGGCGCGCGTGTCGTTCGTCGACTACTTCACCGTGGCCGGTGAAGCGACGTCCGCGCTCGATCAGTACAGGGACCAGATCGTCGAAGGACACGGCGCGCCGGTGCTGCTCGTCCCGAGCGCGCTCAGCGCGAGTCGGGACGCGCTCCGGGCAGCAACCGCGGCAGACCTCGCGGAGAGCTGGGACGTGGAGGGCACAGATCCTCCGCATGAACCGATCATCCACACGGTCCTGGTGCCGTCGACTGCGTCGATCGCCCGCTCCGTCCTCGACTGGACGTCCGCGGTGGAGCCCGACCTGCCGACATGGCCCGAAATACCGGTGCTGGTGGTTCCCGATCCGACGGACATCGCGCCGAACCGCCTCGGAACAGCGGTCGCGAACGGCGAAGTCCGCTTCAGCGACCGGGCAGCGCTCGAACGTGCCGTCCACCGTGCCGGCCTCGACGACGTCGTCCTGCAGTACCGACGCGTGGGAGCGACGGTGGAAGGCCAGCTCGCAGCGGTGCGTGGCGAGCGAGCGATGGCGGAGGCCGCACTGATGGTCACCGGGATCGCCGTCGTCTTCGCGGGACTCACGCTCGTCACCGATCACCGTGTTCGCACTCGACGAGCGGCCAGGCTGCGGTTCCTGACCGGAAGACATCCGGTCGTGCACCACTGGCGGTTCGTCGTCGTCGCTGCTGTCAGCGCCGGTGGCGCCACAGCGGTGACCCAGGCGCTGCTCGGCCCCAGGGCCGGAGTCGTGCTGTCGGTCGCCACCGTCATCCCGATCGCCGTGGCGCTGGCCACCGCGGCGTTGCTCACGGCGTTGCACGCCGTCACTGCACACCGAGGAGAGGACCAGCGATGAAGGAACAAGCCGTACTCCGCGCTTCCGGGCTCGGGCACGACATCAGCTCGCGGACGCTCTGGAACGAACTCACCATCACTGCCGAGCCCTCGGCCGCGATCGCCGTTCGCGGCCTCTCCGGGCAGGGCAAGACGACCCTGCTCCGGTGCCTCGGCGGGCTGGAGCGGCCGACCCGGGGGAGCGTGCACGTCCTCGGGACCGACATCCATGCAGCCGGAAGCCCGCAACAGCGCCGTCTGCGCCGGGACGTCATCGGCTTCGTCATGCAAGACCACGCGGTGGTTCCCGAATGGTCGGTCGAGCAGAACCTGCGCGTCGTCAACCCTCGAGGGCTCACCCGCCGAGAACTCGACCTGCGGATCGCTGCTGCGCTCGAGGTCATCGGGCTCGGCGGCCAGCAACGGACGCGCGCCGGACTGCTCAGCGGCGGCGAGCAGCAACGCGTCGCGGTCGCCCGGGTCTTGGTCCAACAGCCGAGGGTGGTGCTGGCGGACGAGCCGACAGCGTCGCTCGACGACGTCAGCGCCGGCCGGGTGCGGGACGGTCTGGACCTCATCCGGCAATGCGGTGGCGCGGTCGTCGTGGCGACGCACGATCCGGAACTGCTGGCCTGGTGCGAGGCGGAGGTCGACCTGTCGGCCACGCACCCCTCGAACAGGTGCTCGTAGACCGCCGCGATCACGATGAGGATGGTGGAGCGCCGACGCAGAGTCCGTCGGGGTGCAGAGGGGACTGAGGATGCACAACGGGTACGCAGTGATCGACCTCGAGACGACGGGCCTGGCGCCCTCGTACGGCCACCGGATCATCGAGATCGGCATCGTCCACGTCACGCCCGACGGCGACGTCGAGCGGACCTTCGAGACCGTCGTCAACCCCGAGCGCGACCTGGGCCCCGTGCACATCCACCGCCTGCGCGGCGCCGACATGACCGGTGCGCCGACCTTCGCGGACATCGCCGGCGACCTGATCGACAAGCTGCGCGGCCGGGTCGTCGTCGCCCACAACGCCTCGTTCGAAGCACGGTTCCTGCACGCCGAGTTCGAGCGGCTGGGCCACCGGTCCCCGTTCAAGCAGGCGAGCACCGCGCTCTGCACGATGCGGCTGGCGCAGGAGTTCCTGCCCGGCTCCGGTCGGAAGCTCGCCGACTGCTGCAGCGCCTACGACATCGAACTCGTCGACGCGCACGAAGCCCTCGCCGACGCCCGCGCCACCGCGAGCCTGCTCGGCGCGTACATCGGGTCCTCCCGGCAGGATCCCCGCTGGACCACCTGGGGGACGCGAGCCACGGAACTGCGGTGGCCGGGCCTCCCGTCCGGCACCGCCCCGTGGACTGCACGCCGCCGCTCGGCCGGCACCGCGGACCGCACCCGCGTGGACGTCGCGACGGACCGTCTGCCCGCCGTCGACGGCGGCGCCGAGGCGACGCTCTACGCGGCCGTCCTCGACCGCGCGCTGTCGGACGACCTGATGACCGCGAACGACGCTGACCAGCTCGCGTCGTTCGGACGCGAGTTCGGACTGCGCGAGCAGGCGCGGGCCGACCTGCACCGGCGCTACTTCGCCGACCTGGTCGAAGCCGTCTGGGCAGGCGGGGTCCTCACGATCCAGGACCACATCCAGCTCGAACGCGTCGCACGGCTGCTCGGCGTCACGGACGACGAGCTCGAGCACGCGGTCCACAGCCGCCAGCCCGCGCGGATGGGCGCGCGGTCGTTCTCCGCAGCGACGCAGGCTGCGCCCGCACCCGTCGCGGAGGAGCCCGCGATCGACCTGGGCGAGGGCAGCATCGTGACGCTGACCGGGGAGATGCGGCGGAGCCGGACCGAGATCGAGGCGGACCTGGCCCGGCTCGGCATCCGGTCCGCGCCGAACGTCACGAAGAAGACGGCCGTCCTCATCGCGGCCGACGTCGACAGCCTGTCCGGCAAGGCGCGGAAGGCCCGCCAGTACGGCATCCCGATCATCGAGGAGGACGTCCTGGAGGCGGCGCTCGCCGCCGCCAGGTAGGGGTCAGCCCGTCAGACGGCCGGTTCCGGCGTCGCGGCTCCGGCGGTCCGCCCGTCCGCCGTCTGCGCTCGCTCTGCCGCCAGTCGCGCCCGCTCGTCGGCGAGCACCTGCGCGATCAGCTGTGACTCGGAGATGTCGACCGCCTGCACCGACGCGCTCGCCGTGTCGCTGACGGCGGCGAAGTCCGCGAACGTGCGGGTCTTCCGCGCGAGCATCCGGACGAGGGCTGCGTCGACGCCGTCCTCGGACAGCAGCCGGTGCACCTGCACGACGTCGAGCTGCCCCATGCGTCGGGCTCGGGCGATCGCCTGCCACTCCGTCGTCGGCTTGAGCTGCGGCTCGCAGATCACCACGACCGATGCGGCCTGGATGTTCAGGCCGACGCCACCGGCGATGATCTGCGCGACCAGCACCGATCCCGGGGCCGCGGCGGAGAACTCGTCGATCAGGTCCTGCCGCCCGGAGGGGGACGTGGAACCGCTCAACGGACCGAAGACGGTGCCGTCGACGGAGGCGAGCACCGCCTCCAGGACGGCACGGTAGTGGGAGAAGACGATGGTCTTGCGGCCGGTGGAGCGCGCCTCGGCGATGACGTCGCGCAGCGCGGCGATCTTGCTCGAGGCGGCGCCGTCGAGCATCGCGAGCTGCCGCATCGTGTGGAAGCTGTCGCTGCCGACCGCGGCGGCGTAGCGCTCTGCCTCGGCGGGGGTGAGGTCGGTCCACTCCTCGACCTCGACGAGTTCGGGGAGCTCGGTGAGGACGTCCTCCTGGCTGCGGCGGAGGTACACGGGCGCGATCTGCTTGCGGAACGCCAGCGGGTCGTCGTCGTCCTGGTCGACCATCAGGTCCGGGCGGATGTGGTCGATGAGGACCCGGAACTCCTCGACCTTGTTTTCGAGCGGGGTGCCGGACATGAGCAGGGCCCGGTCCGAGCGTTCCAGGATCGCGCGGGTGTGCTTCGTGCGCTTGGCGTCGGGGTTCTTGACGTAGTGCGCCTCGTCGACGATGACCGCAGCGAACCGCTGCTCCTCGGGCACGTGCGCGCGGAACCACTCGAGCGTCTCGAACGTCGTGACGGCGACCCCGCCCTCACGCAGCCAGCCGCTGATCCCGCGCACCCGCTCGGCGCCGTGGATGCGGAACGCCGGCACCGACGTGTGCTTCTCGGTCTCGCGCAGCCAGTTCGCCACCACCGCGGCCGGGCACACGACCACGAAGCGGGGCGTGCCGTCGGTCGCGGTGGCGGCCACGTGCGCGATCGCCGCGAGTGCCTCCACCGTCTTGCCGAGGCCCATCTCGTCACCGATCACGACCCGCTCCTGCACGAGCGCGAACGCCGCACCGAAGCGCTGGTACCCGCGGAGCGACGCGGACAGGAGGGACGTGTCCAGGTGGAACTGTTCGATCTGCTCGATCAGGCCCTCGGGCAGCGACCCGCGACCGGCCGTCGTCGAGTCGGTGAGCCCGACCTCGTCCAAGAGGGCGAAGTAGCTGGCCGGACGCTCGAGGAAGTCGCTCCAGTCGTCCGTCGTCGCGATCCGGTCGCGGTCGCCCGCTGCGCGGACCGCGCGCTGGCGGGCGTCGTCGACGTCCGCCTCGATCCGCTCGACGGCACCCTCGGCCGGGTTGAACGACCCGGAGGCCCGTGCGCCCGGCTGGTGCACGATGCCCAGGACCGCTCGCTGCGCGACCGCGTCCGCCAGGGGGGCGAGTTCGTCGACGAGGACGGCCGCGCGGGGGCCGCCGCCGTTCTTGGCGGCCTCCCACTGCCGGAGTGCTGAGACCAGGGCCACGCTCGCCGTGTCCTGGCGACGGGCGTCGATTTGGATGGCGGCGTCCTCGCGAGCCGCGTCCTGCATCGACCGGGCGGCGGCGTTGATGCGCGCGGCCGTCGTCTCGCCGATGCCGGGCAGGTGACCGGCGACGATCGGAGCCCGCAGGAGCTCGCCCACGGTCTGGATGCCGGCGTCCCGGACCGCGCCGAGGCGGAGCTGGTCGCGCGTGACCTCGCGGAGGCGGTCGATGTCCATCGTGTTCAGCTCGCGCCGGGCCGCGACGTCCCGCACACGGTGACCGGCGTCGAGGACGCGCGTACGGGCCTCCTGTTCGGTGTCGACCACCGACCGGAGCGTCGCGATCGTGGTGGGGAGGTGCGCCATCGGGGCGAGGTCGATCAGGGCGACCGGGCCGAGGTGCGCGGTCGCGGTGAGGAGCGGGCCCTCGGTGTCGAGGAGCGCGTCGAGCGTGGCATCGGGGCGGGGGAGATGGCGGGTGTCGATCGCCTTCAGCGCGGTGAGGGCGCCGTTGTCGAGCCACGCGAGGGTGCTAGTCAGGTACTGCTCGGCGCGGGCTGCGGCCTCACGGCGCTCTCGGCCGGCGAAGATGCCGGCGATGCCGGAGGCGGCGTCCTCGTCGGCGAGGGCTGCGGGGACGTCCTTCGTCAGGACGGTGAGGACGTCCTCGGCGGCGCGGTCGGCGTGGGGGAGTGTGGCGGCGTGCTGTAGCGCTGCCGCGAGGGTCGTGTCGGTGGGGTGGAGGGGCAGGACGGAGCAGGAGAGGGCCGGGCCGGTGATCGTGAGGCGGCGGGTGAGGAGGGTGTCCTTGGCCGTCGCGGCGGCGTCCTGGATGGAGGCGCGGTGGTGGCGGACCTCGATGGCCACCTCGGACAGCATCTGTAGGCGGTCACGGAGTGCTTGGTCGACCATTGGTGCCCCTCCAGCTCAACGAGCGTTTGAATCGATGACTCAAGCGGCGAACGATGGAGCTGGACCCCGAGGGACAATTCCCTGACAGTACACTTTCAGTGCCCACTGCAATAATCTGATCACTCCGGTCTTCTACATCAGCGATCAAAAATATCATGTGTAGCCAATTCGCCCGTGGTGGTACTTATAGGGAAACCGCCCGTTTTTGCCCTCTCAGGCGTTCTGGCTCCTGCGATTGTCAAGAAACGCGTTCTGTAGGTCCGCGATGAAAGATTCCGCTTCGGCGTTGTTCTCTTCGACCCAAAGTGCACTCAGGGCGCGAAGGACCAGTTGCCGCCCGAAACGGTCCGCTAGTCCATTAACTCGGTCATGAGGGTCGCTGCCCTCTAGGACACCGAGGACGCGAGCCACGGAAGCCGTAGCTTGGCCGAGCCTGCGCGACAGGGATTCCACATCATTGATTCTGCTGATCAGTGTGTCAGGATCAAGTGAAGTTGGCAAGAATACCGCCGGCCACCGGTCACTGCTATTGGCAGGGATAAACGTTTTCCCCCGTTGATCCCCATCATACACAAAGGCATACCTGAGCGAGTTTTGCTCCCTTCTCGGAAGGTGGTCGCCGAGCGCTTTGAGATTACCCGACCCGCGACCCCACACGACACTTGTTGTAGCGACGACATCGTGGCCTGAAGTTGCAAGCAGCGCTTGAGTAAGATAGTGAGCCGTTTCATCTTCTACAAAAAGCACCTGCTTGATAGGAGGTCTAGCAAGCAGGACGTCTGCAACTGTCGGATCCTCACTGCTATGTGTCGAGACGGTGTTACCCTCATGGTCGATATCTAGGTAAATGAAGGCAGATAAGCTGACTGCATCCGCGATTATATCAGCAGAATGCGTGGATATGACTACTCGCCAGCCTCGGTCGCGCCGCTCCTTACAGAGATTCAATAACCTAGCAAGTAAGCCGGACGCGGCCGCGGGCGGGAGATACGCGTCGGGCTCATCTATTAGTATGACGAGGTCATCAACGTGGTCATATTGTTGCAGAACCCAGAACAAAAGATGAGTGGAATATTCACCCAACCCCATAGTGGCGCCGGTGTAGCTAGTGGATCTATAGCGGGCCTCGAAGTAGGGCGTTAACGGCTGATCGGAGCCCCAAGTCAGAGCCTCCGCAATATCGTCATCTCCGGGCACGATGTCGAAACCGTACCAGTCGACCTGGTCATAATCACGGCCGACTACACGTTTGAGGTCATCAATTCGTTGGCTGCTGATCGGCATCGGTCCCGTTGCTTCCTTGAGATCCTCAACATCAGAGAGACCACGGACAACACTCAGGACCTGCTCACACAGAGTCGGGATATCGATATGGACGGCTCGCGTTTCGAGCTCTTTTGCGAGAGAGCGAAGGGCCCGCGATTTCCCAGCGCCGTTTCTGCCACCCAATACCGTGCAGGGCTTGGACAGATCGAACGTAACGCCCTGTGTGGTTACCTCCTCTGGTACGAGATCATTGAATCGTTTGATGAGATTCGGCCAAACATCGGCCTCACGCGCTGATCTCATAGTCCTGAGGACGAAGAATGCAGGCTGCCCCAGCCGACGGTATCAGCGTCAAGAAAACGGGCAACCAAAGTCTGCGCCTGGTCTGGGTGGGTGATAATTTCGTCTAGCAGTACGTCTGATTTCCGCAGCGCCGGCCAGCCGAACACTGATTGCGCGTAGAGCTGCAGGGCGAGGTCTCGAATCAGTACCGAAGAAACGTCCGTCACTCGATACGAGGCCCGATCGTCATAGAGGCGGAGTATCTGCATCCGTGCTTGTAGTTCCGCCGAAGAAATGTCAAATTCCCCGGTACGAACCTGCGATCTGTCTTGTTCGAAACAATTGAGGAGATCACTCGGAGTCTCGTCTGAAATGGACGACGTCCAGGCAAAGAATATTATCCACGTCTGTAGCGTCCCCTTATTGAAGCGGATTTTTTGCCCGGATGCATTCGCAGTGTCGATTTGTGCAAGCAATCTGCGCGAGGCGTTTTCGACCGCCTCCATAACAGTCCCGCGGAAACCGCCTTCTTGCCTGTAGAAAGTCTCCACTACAGAATTGTTGATGTGTGTGCGGAGAGTGCTGTTCTCAAGCGTCACGCAGGCCCGAGCAACAATGTCGTCGTAAGCGAGGCGACCGTTGCTGAAGCCGATCTTATCGCGGGTAAGGAGTCCATTCTCCGTCAGGCGAGTCACAAGAGCCTTCACCTGGTCCCGTGCATCCCCGCGAAGCGCGTTTCGCTTCTCAGGTGGCGTGAGATTGTAAGCCTGATTGAGTCGAAAGAATAACTCGTTCGGTTCTTCGGGTGAATAATCAGTCAGTGTGATCGTTTGAAGCACAAACCGATTTACAGCACGACGCTTCTGCTCGGGAAGTTGTGAGTATTTCAGCCCATGAAGCTGTTTGATGTTTGGGTCTTGAGGCTCGATCGTCCCATCGATGCGAACCTTATCGTCGAAGAATGCACGGATTGCTGCCAGACGCTGTTGCCCGTCTAAGACCTCCTCTTCGCCCTCCGGGCTCCTCACGATGTGCACCGCAGGGACGTACCAGCCTCTCAACACCGTATCGACTAGACGTTGACGGCGCTTAGAGTCCCATACTTCTCCTCGCTGAAAGTCCGGCTGTAGATCGAGCTCATCGGCCCGAACCCGACTCATGAGGGTTTCCAGCTGTGGGTCCGACTTTTCAATCTTCATTTGTTCCCTCCGCGGTAAATGGGTCGTCCTCAGCGATCGGGATCGCGCGGCGTTCCATGCGACCGCGGACGGCGACATGTTGAGAAACGGGCGTCGCGTCCAGAACCTTTCGAAGCATGCCGACCATGAATTGTTCTGGTCTAACATCTTGGGGTACGCGGTCAAGGATTAGTCGAACATCAGATGAGGCCGAGCTCTCGGACGGGTCGTCGTAGTGAATTAAAGCCAGGCCGGTGGCCGTATATCCGTTGGTCCCTCCAAGGTTCCGCAGCTTTCGCATCATGTCAATGGTGCGCTCGAACGCATCTGGCTCGTCCCGCAGAATCGTGTCTCGCTGGACAAAGAAAAATCCAACGGCGGCCAGTGGGTACCTTGACGACAGATTTGCAGCGTCGCCGTAAGCTTCCTCGAACCGATTTGAAAGGTTTTTTCCGAAAGAAGAAACCTGCGTTTTCGTACTCAGAAGTAGCTCTGGTCCACGATCCCATCGAGCGATTGCAACGTCTACTTGCTTGTCGTATGCTCGGCCGAGGAAGTGTGCATCTGAAGGTGCCACAGCGGGCATGTTCTCGATTCTCGCGCGTATCTCATCTGCGAGAATCTTTGGAAGCTTGTTCAAGAGCGTCGCGACATCTCGCGGTAAAACACGTGGCCGTGTCGCACGTGGCCAGACCTCATCCTCGCTGAAACCGGCGCGGCGGAGTTCGTGTGCGAGCCATGAGTCGACACCGCCTGCGAGAGAGCCGCTGGCCGAGGTTTTGTTCGTCGTGACCGGTATCGTGAGTAAACGTTCCAGTAAACCGTAGTCAGGCCCATATTTGGGTTCTTCACCGTTGGAATGTAGCCACGGATCGGTCAACAAGGTGGCCGCGAGCGTACTGTCAAAGATGCTGAAAGAGTCTGTTTTAACCGGCAAACGTATCAAGCTCCTTTGGGTTCGCCAGCACGCGCGACACGGCGGGCATACAGGGCTGCGCGAGCGCTGCGTATTGCCGCGATTTGTTCGGGGCTGGAATTCTTGCTGTTCGCGAGAATCACTTTGTCGACCAGTGCGCTTGCGCCGAGAAGGTCTCCAGCACGTAGCCGACCTCTAACCTTCGGCTTGATTCTCGTTAGTTCCTCCCTGGCGGTGTCTATAAGCAGTGGAGACGGTACGGGGAGGTCGTCTGCTTCGCGGGGTTCGATCTTCAGCATCCCCCCGCCATAGGCGCGCCCAACCATCTCGGCGCCAAGCAGGGTGATGCTATTCAAAGAAGCGACTGGAAGGAGATCCCGACCGTCGGTCCGCAGCTTCGTCTTCAAATAGATGCCGTGGATGCTGTTTAGATGGTGTGCGTTAGCCCTGTTGGTCGTTATCCGAGGAGTGTCAGAGTTCATGTACGTTAAAAAGAGGTCGGCCGGGCGGATGAGCGGGACCCGCCACCAAGGGGACCGCGTATGGCACTTGTATGCAGTATCGACGCCGGCCTGGTGCCCCGCATCGATGTACGCCTGCGCTGCCGGCGTCGGGCGTCCGGGCGGGCGAAACATCCAGGTTGCCGATCCGTTTTCGCCCAGCTTTCGAAGCCGATCCCGCGTCAGCTCCAGTCCGCGTAGATGTTTCGATCCGGGCGGAGACAGGCGGACAAGCTCACTTTGAGCGAGTCCAAGCTCGCGAACCCGTGCCGGGGAGAGAGCGAAATACTTGTTATTACCAGTAACCATTCCGAGGGTCGTATCGCCCCATCCGTCAAGTCGTGTAAAGGCTTCAGACTGCACGGCGACGCTATATGCCTCGAGGGCGTCGCGATCGAGTAGGGAGGGTGTCCACTTTCCTCCAAGTGTGGCTGGGGTCCAAGGGTATGCGATTGAATCCGGTGTTAAGTCGTCGGGAGATGAGAGTTGTTGAATCGACATTCGAGTTGCAGAGCCCCATTGGTATCCGTCTGCAAGTAGTAAGACCACTTCTTCCAGGACTCCGGGAAAAACTCGCTCTTCGAACATCACCAACTGCACCTCCTGAAATGAGCGCATCAGGAAGGAGCGAATTTCGGCGGCGTAGTTCACACTAAGTAGTTCCGCAGGGAGCACTAAGCCCATTCGTCCGCCCGGCTTCAAAAACAAGGCTGATTGTACAGCGAAAGCCGCCCAGCTTGACGCGAGTGCTGTCAGGTGTACTCCGCCCCGCAACGCCGCCGCGCGTGACCTGGTGCGAGATTCGCCCGCGAAGTCTTGATATCGGATGTAGGGAGGATTACCGATAACCGCGTCATATCGAGGTGCGGGCTCCAGTAGGAAGAAATCGCTCGTTACGATCTCGGCGTGCATTCCGGCCTGTTCGACCAGGGCTTTTGCGGTTTGGGCGGACTTGGCGTGCAGCTCGACGCCGTGCAAGGTCGGGATGTCGTCAGTGCCGAGGCGCTTGAAGCGGTCGGCTGCGGCGAGCAGAAACGCTGCCTCACCGCATGAGGGCTCTAAGACTTCCTCGTTACCCGTGCGAATCGCCCAGTCGGCGATGAACTTCGCCACCTTGGGTGGCGTGAAAAACGCCCCACGGGCCTTGCGCAGCTCAGCCGTATCGACACCAAACGCGGGGGCCTCAGTCATAGGTCCATCCTGCCCTACCGCTCCGACTTTGCGACGGCGCTGTTGGGCGTGCGTCGGTCATGTGATCGAAACTCAGTCAAGGTGCGGCTGTCGTCCTCCACGTGGCGCGAGTGGCCCCGTGCGGGGCATCTGCCCAACGCCCGGGTGGGTTCCGCTCAAGGTTGATGGGGACGCCGGTACAACCCCGCCGGCTTCCCCGGCCCCTCCGCCCGCTTCCCTTCGGCCACCACGAGCCGCCCCACCATCGCCCTCCGGAAGGTGTCCGGCTGCAACTCCGCCCCGAGCACCACTTCGTGCAACCGCCGCAGTTCGGTCATCGTGAACGGCTCCGCGAGTAGCCCGTGCGGGTCCGGCCGCTCCCGGTGGTCCTCTCGTAGCTGCACCACTGCGTACTCGAGGATGTCGTCGTGCGCGTGCACCATCGCTCCCGCTGCCGCGACGGGCACCAGACGCGCCCGCCCGGAGTCGATCGTCAGTGCAGCCGCGGGCACGACGTCGAGGTGCGCCACCGACAGCACCCACCCCCGCGAGTCGCGCGCCGGGTCGTCGAACACGTGCAGCTGCCGCGGTGCGAGTCCCTCGACGCCGGCCTTTTCGCGCAAGGACCGCAGCACCGAGTCGGCGAGGCGTTCGCCCTCGTGCACGAACGTCCCCGGTAGCCGCCAGTCACCGTCGACGGCGTCGCGGACCTGCAGCACCGACAGCTCTCCGTCGATGACTGTCATGACCGCGGTGTCGACCGCCACGGAGGGGTGCGGGTAGTCCGCCAGGCGCTTGCCGCTCGGGTCGCGGTACTCGGTGTCAGCCACGGACGGGAGTTTACGCGCACTTGCGCTAATCACCAGACGGGTGCAGGATCGGATTGGCGCGGAACTGCGCTAATCCGATCCGGAGGTCTCGTCATGACCGAGCACACCACGATCCTCGACCGCGCCGTCGGCGCCGTCCTCGGCTCCGCCGCCGGTGACGCCCTCGGCGCCGGCTACGAGTTCGGCCCACCCGTCCCGGAACCGACGCCGATCCTGATGCAGGGTGGCGGCTCGTTCGGGTGGCGACCAGGGGAGTGGACGGACGACACGAGCATGGCCGTGCCGATCCTCCAGGCCGTCGCCCGAGGCGATGACCCGGCAGCGGAAGCCACCCTCGACGGCTTGGTCGCCGCCTGGGCGAAGTGGGCGCTGGACGCACCCGACGTCGGCATCCAGACCCGACAGGTCTTCGCCAGCCTGGAGGCGCGGACCGCCGCCGCCAGTCGGCTCGCTGCCCGGCGGGTGCACGAGTCGACCGGCCGGTCGGCCGGCAACGGGTCGCTGATGCGGACCGTGCCGTTGGTCCTCGCGTATCTGCGCGGCGACGACGGTGAGGAGGAGCGGCTCGCCTCGGCGGCGCGCGCCGTCAGTGACCTGACGCACCACGAAGCGGACGCGGGGGACGCGTGCGTGCTGTGGTGCGTCGCGATCCGGCACGCGGTGCTACACGGCGAGCTCGACGTCCTGCGGGGGCTGGACCTGCTCGCGCCGGCGGCTCGACGGACGTGGACGGAGCGACTCGTCGCCGCGGAACACGCGGAGCCGGTGGCCTTCACCGCGACGAACGGGTGGGTCGTGTCGGCGCTGCAGGCGGCCTACGCGGCGGTGCGGTCGTCGACCTCGCTCGAGGACGCCCTTATCCGCGCGGTCAGGTCGGGCAACGACACGGACACGGTCGCGGCGATCGCGGGTGGCCTCGCCGGTGCGCTGTACGGGGCTGCGGCGCTGCCGGAGGAGTGGCGAGCCGTCCTGCACGGGTGGCCGGAGCTGCGGGCGGACGACCTCGTGGCGATGTCGGAGCAGGCGGTCGGCGGGCGCTGATCTCGGGCGCCGGAGTCGGTGTCGGAAGCTGCCGTGGGGGGAGTTTCCGACGCCGGGCCGGTGCTATGCGACGCTGCTGCGACCGCGGAAGACGCCGACGCGCACGAGCCAGACGTACATCAGGCACCCGATGCAGACGTCGAACGCCGCGTTGAGGAACGCGGCGACCAGGGCGACGGCAGCGCCGACCGGTGCGGCGTAGGAGACGCCGATCAGCGCCAGGACGAGGGCGACACCGGTCACGACGAGGCCGACACGTTGGGCGAAGGTCGGGGGCTCGGGCGCCTCGAGTTCGGCGGGCGGGCCGATCCGGGGGCGGACCAGGCGGCGGAACACCGCGCCGTACGGGTGGCGGGCGATGCCGGCCAGGCCTCCCCAGGCGAAGAGCGCGGCGATGACGGCAAGCAGGACGAGGCCGACCGTCCGCGTGCTGTCGTTGAGGGTGAGGACGATGTCGAGCGCGAGCAAGACCGTCGTGATCGCGGCGCCGAAGCGGGGCGAACGCGGGTCGATCCCTCGGGAGGGGGCGGGGCTGGTGGTCATGGGTGCTCCTCGGTGAGGACGGCGTCGAGCGCGGCGATGAGTTCGGGCTGGCGGGGCGGTCCACCGAAGCGGGCACGGACGTTCTGGGTTCCGTCCACGAGGAGCACGGTCGGGGTCTGCATCACGTCGAAGCGCCGGGCGAGCTCCGGGCGTTCGGCGAGGTCGATCTCGAGCCGGCGGACGCGGGCCGGACCGTGCGTCGTTGTCGTTGTCGTTGTCGTCGACTTCGATGCGGCGACCGCGTCGAGCTGCCTCGCCGTGGCGGGGCAGCGTGCGCACGTGGGCGTCGAGAACTGGAGGAGCGTGGCGGCGGTTCCGAACGCCTCCCGGTCGGCGAGGTCGGCAACTGTCGTCGCATCGCTGCGTTGAGACGTGACCACGCGTGCTCGGCCGGTGCGGCTGCGGAGCAGCAGGCCGAGGATCGTCGCGACGGCGAGGACTCCGGCGACGATCGCGAGCGAGAGGGCGACGGTCATGGTCTGGACACTACGGGGTGCCATACGCCGGACCAAGGGTGTTGAGCGGTGTGACTAGTCGGAAACGCCGAGCCGCTCGCACTCGGCCCACTGCTCGGGGCGCCGCTTGTCGAGCCATGCGGTGAACTGACGGTAGCCGCGGTAGTTCGTGAAGACCATGAACTGCTTCTTCCGCTGCTCGTTCCAAGCGGTGAGGCTGATGAAGGTCGGCCCACCACCGTTCGACTGCTTGCCGAAGCGAAGGGTGTGGATGTCGTCGACCTCGCGCCGACGGAACTTGCCGAACCCCGACTTCACGTCGTAGTGCCGGTCGTACACGTTGATGCGGCCCGCGGCGAGGGCCAGGCCGAACAGCAGGAAGACGGCTCCGAGGCCGAAGAGGATCCCGAACGCAGGACTGTCATCGGAGCCGGCCGTGAGCTGGAAGACGATCCCCGGAATCCCGATCACCAGGCCGAACACCCCGAGGGCCAAGAAGATCACCCCGGGGAACAGCGGCCGGCGCACGACGATCATCGGCGCCACCTCCGCCTTGGTCGCGCTTCCGCCCCACCGGTTGATGCTGTCGCTCATCGTTCCCCCTTCGACCGAAACCGTACCGGGAACCGCGGCGCTCGGTCGGCGGCCGCCTCCGTACCATCGGGGAGATGAGCGACGACGTGACCCCAGGGCGGTACCGGCACTTCAAGGGCGGGGAGTACCAGGTGGTGCTCCTCGCGCAGGACGTCGAGACCGAAGAGCCGGTCGTCGTGTACCAGGCGCTGTACGGCGAGCACGGGCACTGGGTACGAGGCCTCGCGGACTTCACCGCGCACGTGTCGCGTGACGGGTACGACGGACCGAGGTTCGTGCGCCTGGAAGCCTGAGGCGGCGCGGGCGCGGCTTCGGGTCAGAGCGCGGCGCGGGCGTCTTCGATCGCCGCGATGAGGCCGGGGACACCCCAGACCACGAAGCGCCCGTGCACACCGCTCCGCAGTTCGACCCGGAGCTGGCGTGACAGGCCCCGTGAGACGTCCTCGAGGGAGGCGATCTCGGACAGGGGGAAGCCGAACTGCGGACGGACGCGGTTCACCGCGTGTCCCTCGAAGAACAGCGCGGTCGAGGTGAGGACGAGCTTGCCGCCGATGCCCTCCGTGCCCTTCCATCCCGGGACGAGCAAGCCCAGCTCAGCCGCGACGGACTGGTCCTTCGCACCGTGGTCGATGAGCAGGTTGGCGTTCTTGCGCAGCAGTTCGGTGCTGGAGTCCCCGGGTTCCATGCGGCAACCGTAGGGGACGGGCCTGCTGCTAGCGAGGATCACCGCTGGACGCGCGCCCGCTGCGTCGCTTCTTCCTGCTCGCTCGCTGGAGCTCGGCCACCGCGAACGACAGTGCGATGACAACCAGCCACAGCGGCACTCCGGTCCGGTCGATCGTGGCACTCACGGATTCCCCTTCGGCCCCCGGCACAGCCATGACGAGACCTGGCACCTGGACTTGCTGCCCACCGACGGCAGCGGCCACGGTCGCGATCATCGCGATCGTCGCGAGGGCGACCAGGGACCCGATCACCGAACTGACGGCAAGCCATGCGGCCTTGACGATCCTCACGGACATCCCCCCTCGACGCAACTGCGACCCAACGTCTCAGATATCAGCAGTCCACTCAAGTGGCGTCGGTGCCCGCCCCTACCCTGGTCAGACCACGACAGCAGGGAGCGCAGTGCAGATCACCGAGGACGGCCGAGCCCTGCTCAGCCCGAGCGACCTCACCACGTGGGCGACCTGCGAGTGGGCGTTCCTCCGCCGCCTCGACGCCAAGCTCGGCCGCGGCAAACCCCTGCCGGATGAGCACGACGACATGCTCGACCGCACCGCACGCCTGGGTGACAAGCACGAACTGGACTACCTCGAGATCCTCAAGCAGTCCCACGACGTGGTGGAGTTCGACCGACCCAGACCTTCTGACTACGGATCAGAAGCTTCAAAGGCGCTGCAAGCCATGCGGGACGGCGCAGACGTCCTGTACCAACCGACGTTCCACGTCCCCGCGTCAGCCGACGGCACGGGCTTCATCGGCTTCGCGGACTTCATCATCCGCAACGACCGCGGCGAGTACGAGGTCTACGACACCAAGCTCGCCCGCCACGCCAAGATCAGCGCCCTGCTGCAGCTCGCCGCCTACGCCGAGCAGATGCGCGCGCACGGCATCCCGACCGGGCAGCAGGTGCACCTGGTCCTCGGCGACCGCACGACGACCACGCACGAGCTGGCCGACATCGTGCCGGTGTACCGCACGCAGCGCGCCGAGCTGATCCGGGTGATCGCCGAGCGGATGGCCGCGGACGAGCCGATGCTGTGGGGCGACCCCCGGTACTCCAGCTGCGGCCGGTGCGCCGCCTGCCAGCAGGAGGTGCAACGACACCGCGACCTGGTCCTCGTCGCCGGCATGCGCCTCGACCAGCGGACGAAGCTGATCCGGCAGGGCGTGCGGTCGATCGACGACCTGGCGGTCCGGACCGCACCGGTGGCGACCATGTCGAAGACGACACTGGATCGTCTGGTGCGTCAGGCGAGCCTCCAGATCGAGACGGAGCGCGCGGCGAACCGCAGCGACGGGGCGGACACAAGCCGGACCGGACCTGCCTTCGAGGTCCTCGACCCACGGGCCCTCGACGCGATCCCCGCACCGGACCCCGGCGACGTCTTCTTCGACTTCGAGGGCGACCCGCTGCACACCGAGGACGGCGTGCACTGGGGCCTCGACTACCTGTTCGGACTCGTCGACGACCAGGCCGAGTTCCGGGCGTTCTGGGCGCACACGATCCGCGACGAGCGACAGGCGCTCGTGGACTTCCTGGCGCACATCGCCGAGCGCCGGGAGCAGTACCCGGACATGCACATCTACCACTACGCCGCGTACGAGCGGACGCACCTGCTGTCCCTCGCGGCCCGGCACGGGGTGGGGGAGGACGCGGTCGACGACCTGCTGCGCGCCGGCGTCCTCGTCGACCTGTACCCGATCGTGCGGAAGGCACTGGTCGTCGGCAGCCGCAGCTACTCGATCAAGAAGCTCGAGCCGCTGTACATGGGCGATGACCTGCGGCTGAGCGACGTCACCAACGCGGCCGACAGCATCACCGCCTACGTCGACGCCGTCACCGAACTCCGCACCGGTGACGCCGTCGTGGGGCAGTGGCAGCTCGACCAGGTCGCCGACTACAACGCCTACGACTGCCGGTCGACGCTGCGCCTGCGGGACTGGTTGCTGGGCCTCCGCGCCGAACACGCCCCGGACGCCACGACGACGGTCGAGCTGGAGGGCCTGCCGCCCCTCCCGGTCGAGCGCGAGCCGAACCCGGTCTACGTTGCGCTCGCCGCCGAGACGGCGGACGTCGACGCCCTCGACCGCACGCCCGACCAGACCGCGTTGGCGCTCGCCGCAGCCGCCATCGACTACCACCGCCGCGAGGCGAAGACGTTCTGGCAGGACCACTTCGACCGGCTGCGGAACCCCGTCGACGAGTGGGCCGACACCCGCGACGTGCTCGTCGTCGAACGCGCCTCCGTCGAGCGGGACTGGGCGACGCTGCCGCGCGCCCGCTCACAGTCGCGGGAGATCCGGTTGTCGGGGACGCTCGCGCCCGGCTCCAGACTCCGGTCGGGAGGCGCGCCCCACCTCGTGTACGACGACCCACTCCCGGCGTCGATCACCGCCCCGGGCCCCGGCTCGAAGGGCGCCACCGACCGCGCCACGATCCTTGAGGTGTGGGACGACGGCGATGCCACCGAGGTGCTCGTGCTCGAACGCCTGCCCGTCGGCGGCGGGGAGCCGCACGCCGGGTACCCGGTCGCCCTCGCGCCGTCCTCACCCCCGCGGGCGAAGCCGCAGCCCGAGGCGATCGCCGAGTGGGGTGCCGAGGTGCTCGACGCGCTGCCGGAGATGCTGCCCGACCCGGCGCTCGACCTGCTGCGGCGGGTGCCGCCTCGCGGGCCCCTCGTACCGGTCGCGGGGGACGACACGGTGGGCGCCGTGGTGGCGACCCTGCTCGGGCTGGACCGGTCGTACCTGGCGATCCAGGGGCCTCCCGGCACGGGCAAGACGTACGTCGGGTCGAACGTCGTGGCGAAGCTCGTGCGTGAGCACGGGTGGCGGGTCGGCGTCGTCGGACAGTCGCACGCGACCAGCGAGAACTTCCTCGACGCGGTGATCGCCGCCGGGGTCCCCGCCGACCGTGTGGTGAAGCAGCCGAAGAGCGGCGCCGACCCCGAAGACGTCGAGGCTGCCGAGTGGACGCCCGTGAAGAACGGCGCGGCGATCGCGGCGTTCCTGCAGTCCTGCGCCGACACCGGCACCGGGGGAGTCGTCGGCGGGACGGCGTGGACGTTCGCGAACGAGTCGACCGTCGCTCGGCACTCCCTGGACCTGCTCGTCGTCGACGAGGCGGGGCAGTTCTCCCTCGCGCCGACGATCGCCTCCGCCATCGCGGCCACCCGCCTGCTGCTGCTCGGCGACCCGCAGCAGCTGCCGCAGGTGTCGCAGGGCTCGCACCCGGAGCCGGTCGACGAGTCCGCGCTCGGCTGGCTGGCGGACGGGGAGCACGTGCTGCCGCCGGAGTTCGGGTACTTCCTCGCGCGGACCCGGCGGATGGAGCCGGCCCTGACCGCGGCTGTCTCCGGTTTGTCGTACGACGGGCAGCTCGCGTCGATGGTGTCCGGGCGGCACCTCGACGGGATCGACCCCGGCGTGCACCCGGTGCCGGTCGTGCACGCAGGCAACACGACCTCGTCGCCCGAGGAAGCGGCGCGGGTCGTCGCTCTCGTCGCCGACGTCGTCGGCCGCACCTGGACCGACGACCACGGCACCCGCCAACTGACCGACGAGGACGTCATCGTCGTCGCGCCCTACAACGCGCAGGGTGCGGTGATCCGCGACGCCCTCGACCGGGCCGGGTACACCGGCACGCAGGTCGGGACCGTCGACCTGTTCCAGGGCCGGGAGGCGGTGGTCTCGATCACCTCGCTGGCCGCGTCCTCGGCGGCGGACATCCCACGCGGGCTCGACTTCCTGCTCATGCCGAACCGGCTGAACGTGGCGCTGTCGCGGGCGAAGTGGGCGGCGTACCTCGTGCACTCGCCTGCGTTGACCACGGCGCTGCCGCCGTCGATCGCGGGGCTGGGGTTGTTGTCGCGGTTCATCGAGTTGGTGGCACCGCGGGAGTGACCCGGTAGGGCGCCGGAGCCCTCAGCTCAAGACGGCCGCTCAGCCTCCCGCCGCACCGCCCCCGGCCGTCGCCGCCGTCTGCCGACTCTGCACCACGGACTTCACCGCACCCGCGACCCAGTCCCCGTCCGTCAACGCCTTGACGTGCTGTCGGTCGACCTTGCCGAACTGCCCGCGCAGCGTGCCCGTCGCCTCGAGCAGCCCGATGAGCGCGACCTGGAACGGAGACGGCGCGGCGCCGAGGTGCAGGACGTCGCCGATCTCGCCGCGCAGGAGCTTCGCCGGGCCGGCGTCCCGCTCCGGCCAGCGGGCCGAAGGGAAGATCCCGAGGACCCGGTGCTCCTGCCGCGTCACGAGTCCGCGGCCGACGAGTCCGGCGAGCACGCCCTCCCGCAATGCACCGTTCGCGTTCCGGGACACCCAGGACGACGGCCGTCGCGGCGCGGGCGCGAGGTCGATCTGTTCCTTCATGCCGTCGATCACCGGGTCACCGACGGGAGCGGACTTCGCCGGGATCACCTTGCGCCCGTCGAACTGCAGCACCCCGCGCAGCGCCAGGTCACCGAGCACGGCACCGGCGACACCGGGGTCGAAGGTCTGCGACGAGACGGCGAGCTTGCCGTCCGGCCGCAGGAGCAGCAGCGCGTACGCCTGCGGCAGCGTCAGCTGGGCGGACATCGTCAGTCCTCGTCGGCCTCGGGCGGCACGCCGCTGATCCCGGCCCGCAGTCCGGCGACGACGTCGGCCTGCAGGAAGTTCGCCGCTTCGGCGCTGGTCGGGTCGACGACGATCCCGAACTCCTCGGGCAGTGCAGTGACGAGTTCGGCCATCGGCATCGCACGCGCTTCCAACCCCGGGAGGCTCGTGGCCAGCTGGGTGGGATCGGTGAAGACCGGCACGAACGGGCGGTCGCGCAGGACGACGTGCGCGACGCTGCCGTCCTCGGGCTCGCCGCTGGTGCCGGCGGCCTTCCACGGCACCCAAGCCGCGCTGCCGAGGAACCCCTCGGCGGATGCGCCCATGCGGCGTCGCAGGTCACCGGCGGCGTCCGGCCCGGTGTTCTCAGCTCCGGGGCCGAAGCCGGACCCGGTCGTTCCGTTGGCGCTCATCGCGTTCCCCTCCACGGTCGTGTCACCGGCCATGCTGCCACGCAGGACGGACCGCGGGGGCGGGGCGCGCCTCCCGTCCGGAGCGGTCAGTCCCCACCGCCGCCTCCGCCGTCGCCACCACCGCTGTCCCCGCCGCCGCTGTCCCCGCCGTGGTGACCGCCGCCGTGGCTGCCGCTGGAGGACCAGTCGCCGCCGTCCGAGCCACTGGCGACGAACCCGCCGCCGGTGAAGCCGTCGCCTCGGGACTGCGTCTGCTTGACGACGACCCGCACGGCCGCGGCGACCCAGTCGTCACCGGTGATCGAGCGCACCCGCGTCCGGTCGTGCGTCCCGAACTGCCGTCGGAGGGTGCGCGTGGACCGCAGCAGCCCGATCAGCGCGGTGATGAACGGTGACGGCGGAGCCTGCCCGCGCAGGACGGCGTCGACCTCGGCCCGCAGCGCCTGTCCGGGTCGGGGATCCCGTTCGGGCCAGAGGACGGACGGGAAGAACGCCAGCGCCCGGCCCGGCTCGCGACCGAGGATGCCCCGGACGACGAGCCCGCCGAGCACGGACTCGCGGAGTGCCCGGTCGGACAGCCGCCTGATCCACGTGGCGGGAAGCTGCGGTGACGGCGCCGCCGCGAGGAACGTCGTGAAGCCGTCGAGGGTCGGTTCGCCGACCGGCGGGGCCGTCGCGACGGCGACGCGGCGAGGTCGAGGGTGACGCGGCCCCGGAGCGCCAGGTCGCCGAGTGTGGCTCCGGCCAGGCCGAGGTCGAACACCGTGCCGGTGGTCGTGATCCGCCCCTCGGGCGAGATGAGGAGGAGCGCCAGCGCCTCCGGCAGCGTGAGTTGACCGATCCCTGTTCCGCGGTTCATCTGCATCGCGTTCCCCCGCTCGTGACACCGGCCATGCTGTCACGTGGGCGGGGCGGAACGGGGTGGGCGTGCCTCCCGTCAGGAAGGCGCGCCCCGGTGGCACGGACCGTGAGGGTCAGTACTTGGCGGACTGCCCGCCGTCGATCGGGACGACGGCGGCGTTGATGTAGGACGCGTCGTCGGAGAGCAGGAAGGCGACGACCGCGGCGATCTCGGGTGCCTCGCCGTAGCGCTTGGTGGGGTTGACCTGGATGAACTCCTCGGCGGCCTTGCGCGGGTTCTCCGCATCGATCTGCTTCATCGAGTTCTCGACCATCGGCGTCCAGATGGCGCCCGGTGCGATCGCGTTGATGCGGATGCCGAACTCGCCGTACTCGACGGCCGAGTTGCGGGTCAGGCCGACGACGCCGTGCTTGGCGGCCGCGTAGCCGGACTGGTTGCCGACGCCGCGGATGCCGCCGACGCTGGCGGTGTTGACGACCATGCCGGAGCCCTGCTCGCGCATCACGGCGAGGACCTTCTCGAGGCCCAGGAACACACCGCGGAGGTTGATCGAGACGACCTTGTCGAACTCGGCGGCGGTGAACGACTCGGTGAGGTTCTGCATGCCCTCGATGCCGGCGTTGTTGAAGAAGCCGTCGATGCGGCCGAAGCGCTCGACCGTGGCGGCGACGTACGCCTCGACCTGGGCCTCGTCGGAGACGTCGGCGATGGTGGTGAGGACCTCGGCGTCGGGAGCGGCCTGGAGGACGGCGGTCTTCGTCGCTTCGAGACCCTGCTCGGAGACGTCGACGAGGGCGAGCTTCGCGCCCTCGGTGGCCAGGCGGACGGCGGTGGCACGGCCGAGGCCGGAGCCGCCGCCGGTGATGAGGACGACGCGGTCGGTGAAGCGGGTGGTGGTGCTGGTGGTGCTGGTGGTGTCGGTCATGTGGTGGAGGCCTCCTGCGGTCTTCGACGATGAAGGGCTCGGGGTCCGGGGAGCGTGCGTGTCACGGCGGTGCGTGTCACGCCGGCGCGTGTCACGGCGCGGCGCTGAGCGGCGAGTCCGGTCCGGCGAGCGTCCGCCGGACGAGAGTTACGCTACAGGTGTTGTCTGACCGCGAGCGGAGTGCGACCTCGTCAGCCGCCGCCGTCTAGGCTTGCGGTGGCCGAGGGGGCTGGGGAAGCGGGGGACCATGTCGGACGAAATGACCGAGCAGCGCGGGGCGTCCGAACCGCAGCCGGGGTCGCAGCCGCAGTCGAGACCGCCGCTGTCGCGGTCGCGGTCGACCGCGTCGACGATCGACCTGGTCGTGACGATCACCGGCTTCGTCCTGCTGGCGATGGTCGGCGGGGCGCTCGTCGTCCTCGGCTGGCTCGTCGCGACGGTGTCCCAGTACGGGTGCGACTGGGAGAGTTCGACGCGCGAGTGCCGGCCGTCGATCGGCGTCGAGACGGCCGTGGTCGACGGCATCGTGCTCGCCCTCGTGCTCATCGGTGGCGGGGTCCTCGCGGCGTGGCTGCGTCGGACGCGGCCGCTCGGGTGGGTCGCCGTGCTGGCGACGGTCGCAGCGATGTTCCTGGTCGTGCTCATCACGTTCACCGCGGTCGGAGCCTTCGGACACTGAGGCCGAGCGGGCCTGCATGCCGGACCGGTCTCGTGTGCCGGCCGGACCGGTCTGGTCCGCCTGTCCGGCTCAGCAGGTGCTGAGGACCCGCTCCATCGCATCCCGCTCGGCCGGCACGACCCACAGCCGGTACTTCGCCTTCACCTCGACCTGATGCTCGACGTACTCGCACCGGAACCCCGTCGCCGCGGGGAGCCAGGTGGCCGCGTCGCCCGAGCGCTTCTGCGAGTTCGAGTGTCCATCGACCGCGAACAGGTTCTCCTGGTCGTTCGCCAGGGCCTGCCGCTCGGCCTGGGACAGCTGCTGCGCCCCGGTGCGCCAGGCGTTCTCGAGCGCAACGACGTGGTCGATCTGCACGAGGGTCGAGGTCGTGTTCCCCCGCACGAACGTGATCTCGCCGCCGGTGTACGGCGAGACGAGGTCGCCGGACACCACCTTGCACGGGCCCTGCCGGACCACGTCCGTCAGGTCGCGGGCCAGCACGTCGTTCCGGGTGTCGCAGCCGTTGTGGTCGACGTCGAGCCAAGGTGTGCCGAAGTCGGCCTCCCGGTCGTATCCGGTCGCGGGCGCTTTCCCCTTCACCGGCAGGCCGGCGAGCGTCGCGCGGGCAGCGGCGGCGGACTGGCTGGAGGCACGGCTCGGCCCCGGTGTCGCGGGCGTCGGAGTCGACGTGGTCACGGTGGGACGGGCGGCGGTGCCGCTGCCTGGGGTGCCCGGGGTGTTTGCGGCGCCCGGGGTGCTGGCGGCGCTCGGGGTGTTTGCGGCGCTCGTCGTCGCGCCTGCTCCGGTGGAAAGTACCCCTGACGAGAACAAGGCCCACACCCCCACCGCGAGGACGAGCGTGACGATCGAGGACTGGACGGTGGCGCGGGTGCGGCGTCGGCGGGACGTCATGTTCGGTGGTGCTCCTGGTGGTGCTCGGGGGACCCGTCGATCCTGCCGGAGGCCGCCGACACCCTGGGACGCACGCGCCGCAGTCCGCGTAGGCAGGAGCCATGACCGACTACGCACAACCGTCCGTGCCCGTCACCGGAGGCTCGATGCCGCTCCTCGGCTTCGGCACCTGGCAGATCGAGGAGTCCGACGCTCCCGCCGCGGTCGCCGCCGCCCTCGAGGCCGGCTACCGCCACATCGACACCGCCACCGGCTACCGCAACCAGCGCGGGGTCGGCAAGGCCATCGCCGACTCCGGCCTGGCCCGCGAGGACCTGTTCGTCACGACGAAGCTGCCGCCGGACAACGCCGACCGCGTCCGTGAGACCATCGAGGAGAGCCTCGACCAGCTCGGCCTCGACCACCTCGACCTGTGGCTCATCCACTGGCCGCCGAGCGGTGGGGCCAGCCCCGAGGTGTGGCAGCAGCTCGTCGACGCGCAGCAGGCCGGCCTGACGAAGGCGATCGGGGTCAGCAACTACTCGCTCGACCAGATCGACGAGCTCATCCAGGCGACGGGTGCGACCCCGGCCGTCAACCAAATCCGCTGGAGCCCGGTCGAGTTCGACCGCACCGTCGCCGACGGACTGCGCGACCGGGGTGTGGTCCTCGAGGGCTACAGCCCCTTTAAGGCGAGCAACCTGCAGGACCCGACGCTCGTGGAGATCGCCGAGGCCCACGACGCAGATGCCGCCCAGGTCATCGTCGCTTGGCACGTCGCGCACCAGTTCGTGGTGATCCCGAAGTCGTCGAACCCGGACCGCATCCGGTCGAACGCCGCCGGCGCGACCCTTGAGCTGAGCCCCGACGAGATCGCCCGGATCGACGGCCTGGCGGCCTGACGTGCCCCGAGCAACTGAGACGCCGCCGAACGCTCGAGACGCCGCCGAAGTCCGCGGCGTCTCGGCCGTTCGGCGGCGTCTTGCGCTGACGTGGGCGTCTCGCCTGCCGGGAACGGCGTCGAGGGTCAGCACTCGCCTGTGGTCCGCAGCCGCTCGAGGTATCCCGTGGGGTAGTTCCCGGCCCCGTTGCCAGCTGCCAGCTTGATCCGGTGTCCGTTGGGCAGCACGAACTCAGAGGTGCTGGACCCCAGCCTGCGTACCGCTCCGGTCACCGGTTCCCTCGTCGCCAGCACGCTCAGGTGGGACGAGCCGGGGGCATCGGAGAACGGACTCGCAGTGTGGGCGGCGACAGTCTCGAGGAGCATCCCTGGAAGCTAGCCAACCCCGGGCCTCCAGACCAAGGACTTCGCATCCCACATCTCGCCGCCCGGTCAGGCCAGCAGCGACCGGATGTCCTCCGCGCTCAACCCCTCGGCGAACAGTGCGTCGTCGTCGATCATCGTCGCGAACAGCTGCGCCTTCCGCTGCGCCAGCGCGAGCACCTTCTCCTCGATGGTGTCCTCCGCGATGAGCCGCTCGACGGTGACGGACCGGGTCTGCCCGATGCGGTGCGTCCGGTCGACGGCCTGGTTCTCGGCGGCGGGGTTCCACCACGGGTCGAGGACGAACACGGTGTCCGCCTCGGTCAGGGTGAGCCCGAACCCGCCGGCCTTCAACGAGATGAGGAACGCCGGCGCGCTGCCGTTCCGGAAGCGGTCGATGACGGCCCCGCGACGCCGGGTGGAGCCGTCGAGGTACTCGTAGGCGACCCCGCGCGCGTCCAGGGCGGCGGAGACCATCTTGAGGAACGAGGTGAACTGGCTGAACACCAGCGCCCGACGCCCTTCGGCCGCCAGGGTCTCGAGTTCGTCGAGGAGCAGGTCGAGCTTGGCGCTGGGGACGTCGCCGTGGTCGTCCGACACGAGTGCGGGGGAGAGTGCGAGCATCCGGAGCAGGGTCAGCGAGCGGAAGACGATCATCCGGTTGCGGTCCAGGTCGTCGACGAGGTCCAGGACCTTCAGTCGCTCCCGGTTCAGGGTCTTCTCGTAGAGGTCGCGGTGGGCGGGGTCGAGGGTGACCCGGACGACCTGTTCGACCTTCTCGGGCAGGTCCGCGGCGACGCTCTCCTTCGTCCGTCGGAGCATGAGCGGCCGGATGCGTCGTCGGAGTCGGTCGGTCAGCTCCTTGCGTGCGGCTCCGCGGAGCTCTGGCGAGGCCAGCGGCTTCACGTAGTCGTCACCGAACCGGGTCCACGACGACAGCAGCCCGGGCGCCACGACCGCGAACAGCGCCCAGAGGTCGGCGAGCCCGTTCTCGAGCGGTGTCCCGGTGATGGCGATCTTCACGGGCGCACGGAGTTCGGCGGCCACGCGGTGGGTCTGCGACTGCGGGTTCTTCACGAACTGCGCTTCGTCGAGGAGCAGCGCCGACCAGCTGAGGTCGAGGTAGGCCGCTGCGTCGAGCCGGAGCAGGGCGTACGAGGTCACGACGACGTCCGACGCGGCGGCGGTCCGGGCGACCCGGGCGGGGTCCTTCAGCGAGGTGCCGGCGATCGTGGTGACCCGCAGCGACGGCACGAACTTCGCGGCTTCGTCCGCCCAGTTGCCGACGACGGAGGTGGGGGCGACGACGAGGAAGGGTGGCGCCTCCGGGTCGGCGGCCCGTCGGTCGGCGATCATCGCGAGCGCCTGCAGGGTCTTGCCGAGCCCCATGTCGTCGGCGAGGACACCGCCGACGCCGTGCTCGACCAGGAACGTGAGCCACGCGTACCCGTCGCGCTGGTACGGCCGGAGGTCGGCGTGCACGGTCGCCGGCACGACGGCATCGGCCGGCGCGGTGGCGTCGAGCAGGCGGGAGGCGATCTCCTGCCACCGCTCGTCGTGGTCGGTCTCGTCGGCCAGCTGGTCGAACTCCGACCAGAGCGCGGCCCGGTACGGCGTCACGGTGAGGGGCTGGTCGGGTTCCCACTCGTCGAGCTCCCGGGCTTCCTCGATGACCTCTTTCAGCCGGTCGAACGCGGGGTCGGCGAGCGACAGGTAGGAGTTGTCGACGAGCTTCATCCGCCGGTCGCGCTTCGCGAGCGCCCGGAGCAGCGGCGTGAACGGGATCTCCTTGCCGTTCACGCTGACGATGATGCCGAGGTCGAACCAGTCGTGCTTGTCCGACGGCATGGTCGTGACACGGATGTGTGGTCGCCCGGTCAGGCGCTCGTAGTCGACGCGTTCGCCCTGCACGACGACGCGGACACCGAGTGCGGGCAGCGCCGGCAGCAGCTCGTTCGCGAGCACGGCGACGTCGGCCCCGTCGATGGTCCCGTCCTGGAACCACTCCAGTCCGCCACCCGGGCCGGGAGGCTCGGCGGCCTCCGTCTCGTCGTCCGCGGCGAGCACGCTGCCGAGCTCCGGCAACGGTCCGTGCAGGGACACCGGGTCCTTCCGTCCGTCGACGCTCCAACGCCACTGCAGGTGCGCGCGATCGTCGGTCCGCGGTGCCCGGGCCGGCTCGAACGTCACGGTGAGCACGAGTTCCGGCGGAGTCCGTTCCGGCAGCGCGAGTGACCCGTCGGAGCTGACGAGCCCGAGCGACCCGCGGAGCTTCGGCGACCAGTCCGCCAGGAACTCGTCGACCTCGTCCGCGGGCACGGTGATCCGCGTCGCCTCGACGAGCATCTTCCGCTGGTCCTCCGGCACCGGGGTCGGCGTCGGGGCGAGCGTGACGTAGAACTCGGGCGACTCGCGGAACGCGTACACGCCGTGGTCACCGACTACCCGCGCCGTGCCCTCGGCGAGCGGCCGCCCGTCGATCACCGCACTGGCACCGATCACCAGTCCGTCGGCGGTGCGGGCGGCGTCGAGTAGGACCCGGGCGTCGACGCCGAGGTCGACCCCGCCCTGGTGCTTGCCGGTGACGAACGCGATGCCGAGCGGCCCGGCCTGTCGCAGCAGGGGCCAGAGCAGCGGACTGCGGAAGTCGTCGAGGTGGATCCAGTCGCTCTCCCCGGGCAGCCCGGCGAGCACGCCGGCGCGGTGCAGGGCGGCGAACTGCATGAACCACGCGTGCTGGTCCGGTTCGAGTCCGAGCCGGTTCATCGAGTAGGGGAGCGCACCCCAGGTGAGCTGTCCGCGCACCCAGTTGCCGGCCGCGCTCCGGCTGACCGGCCGCACGCCGAGCCGCACCGCCCGGCTGGCGACCGGCAGCGTCCGGCCCGCAGCACGGGCGCGTCCGGCGAGTCGGGCCGGCACCGCGTCGCGCAGTTCGAACTGGAGGCCCATCCCACCGATCGCAGGCGCGCCGCCGGAGCGGGTGGTCTCGTCGTCGTCACCGGCGAGGCGGGCGAGGTCGCGCCTCCAGTCCGGGGTCGGCGGGGTCGGCGCCTGCGTGCGCGGGCCGGCCTGCGCGGCGAGGGCACGCGCGTTGATGGTGAGGAGTGCTGCCGCGACGTGTTTGCACTCGCCGCCGAGGGGGCAGGTGCAGCGGCTGCGGACCGGGCGCACGAACTCGCCGCGGGCGATGGTCGTCTCGACCTGCACGTCGTACGGATCGGCGGCGCTGCCGCTCACCGCCGCGGTGATGGTGCCGTCCTCGTGCCAGGTGGCTTCCTCGACCAGGCCGGCGCGCACGACGTCCCGGGCACGGCCGAAGGTCTGCGGCCCGACGAAGCGGATGACGTCGACGGCGTCGATCATCGGGGCTGCTGGCACAGGGACATCGTGCCAGTCCCCGCCGACGCTCGTCGTCCGGGCACGGATCGGTACGGTGGGATGCGCGCCGGAGGGGCGCAGCGGACGAGGGGGAACACATGTCGAGCAAGACCATCCAGCACGGCGCGACCGGGTTCGTCGTGGCACTGCTCGCCGCGGTCGCACTGACCGGGTGCGCCGGTGGCGGCGACGACGAGGCAGCCGAGGGCATGCCGACGCCGACGCGTGCGGCGGGGACGCCGGGCAAGGCGACCTGCGAACTGCTCGGGACCGACGGTGGGACGGTCACGATGACCGAGACCGCGGACTCGTACACGATCGAGTTCCGCGGCGTTCCTCGCGACGCCGCCGACGACCGGACGACGTACGGCGTGCAGGTCGACGATGACGACCGGAAGTCCTACGCGGGCATGCTCATGAGCTGGGACCGCGATGTGCTGCGGAACTACGGCACGACCGACGACCCGGAGGCCGACGAGGTCGAGGTCGACGGCGAGCCGGAGGAGACGGGCGACGTCGTGCGCGGCACGTTCCCCAAGGTGACCGACGGATCGGCGACGTGGTGGTCGCCGGCGTACACGACGATCACGGACTCCGGGGTGCAGCGACACGTGTGCACCGAGGACGGCCAGGTCGTGCCCTACACCGCGCTCGACGCCGGCTAGCAGGTCGCCGTCGTCCTGTCCGCGGCGTCGTCCGCAGGGGTCAGGCCCGTTCGGGGGCTGGCCGGAACACGCGTCGATGAGACATCATCGACAGCATCATGCTGCAGTCACTCGTCTACATGAGCTCGGCCGCCCAGCCGTTCGACGACGCCGACCTCGACGAGGTCCTGGCGTACTCGCGCGAGCGGAACACCGCCGACGGTCTCACCGGCATGCTCGTCCACCGGTCCGGTCGGTTCATGCAGCTGCTCGAGGGTCCGCCCGACGCCGTCATCGCGACGTACGGCCGGATCGTCGCCGACCCGCGCCATGACGAGGTCCGGCTGCTGGTGGAGGAGTCGATCCACACCCGTCGGTTCCCCGACTGGACGATGGCGTTCGACCGCGACGAGCAGGCTCCGACGCCTGAGGGGTTCAACGAGTTCCTGACGGCCGGCGACGTCAGCGCCGATGCCAGTCGTGCACGCGAGCTGCTGCGTTGGTTCCGAAACCACCCGATGGCGGCGCCGACGGCTTCGCTCGGCAAGCACCGCCGCGACTGACTCCGCGCACGCAGCGACCCGGCCGCCCCCTGGGTGGTCGGGTCGCTGTGGTCTGTGGCGGCGCTCAGTGCTCGCTGGGCTGCGCGAGCTTGCTGTGCTTCCGCGAGTAGCCGAAGTACACGCCCAGGCCGATCGCGAACCACACCGCGAACCGCACCCAGGTCTCCCACTGCAGGAACGAGACGAGCCAGAGCGACGCGAGCACCCCGATCGCCGGAACGATCGGCATGAAGGGGAGCCGGAACTGGCGGTCGAGGTCGGGCTGGCGATAGCGGAGCACGATCACCGCGGTGCAGACCACGACGAACGCCAGCAGGATCCCGATGTTCGTCAGTTCGGCGACCACCCCGATCGGCAGCACCCCGGCCAGGACGGCGGACGCGATGCCGAGGATCCACGTCACCCGGGTCGGGACATGCCGCTTCGGGTCGGTCTTCGCGAACCACTTCGGCATCAGGCCGTCGCGGCTCATCGAGAACCACACGCGCGAGGCGCCGAGCATGAACGTCACCAGGACGGTGATGATGCCGACGATGGCGCCGATCGCGATGACGTTCGCGACGCCGCCGAGCCCGACCGACGCGAACGCCGACGAGAACCCGGACGCCGGGTCGATGTCCTTGTAGTCCTGCATGCCGGTGAGGACCAGGGTGGCGAGGACGTAGAGGACCATCGAGATGCCGAGGGACAGCAGGATCGCCTTCGGCATGTGCTTCCGGGCGTCGGTCGACTCCTCGGCCGCCGTCGACATCGCGTCGTAGCCGAACACGGCGAAGAACACGGTCGCCGCCCCGGTCATCACGCCGCCGAACCCGAACGGGAAGTACGGCGAGTAGTTCGCGCTGTCGATGTGGAAGACACCGAGGACGACGATCAGGACGACGAGGGCGACCTTGATGCCCACGGCGACGAACTCGAAGCGAGCGGCACTGCGGATGCCCCGGGTCAGGACGAACGCGGTGAGCAGGCACAGGGCGATCGCGAAGACGTCGACCACGTGGCCGTCCCCGGTGCCGGGAGCGCCGAGCATCCAGGCGGGCAGGTCGATGCCGAACTGGCCGACCAGGAAACCGACGTAGCCGGAGATGCCGATCGCGACCACCGCCACGATCGCGGTGTACTCGAGCAGCAGGTCCCAGCCGATGAACCACCCGACGATCTCGCCGAGCACCGCATAGCCGTACGTGTAGGCGCTGCCGGCCTTCGGGATGAGCCCGGCGAACTCCGCGTAGGACAGCGCTGCCGCTGCACTGGCGACGCCGGCGACCAGGAACGAGATGAGGACCGCAGGCCCGGCGACGCCGTTCGCGACCGTGCCGGCGAGGGTGAAGATGCCGGCGCCGATGATGCCGCCGATGCCGATCGCGGTGAGCTGCCAGAGGCCGAGGTGGCGCTTCAGGCCGCCCTCTCCACCGGAGTCGTCGTCGATCGTGTCGATCGGCTTCCGTCGGAACAGGGTCGAGGGGTTCGGCGTCGTTGCCATGCGGCCATCCTGCACCCGTTCCGGCGGAACGGTACCGGTCGTTGCCGGTGCATGGAGTCGGACGTGGGGCGGGCCTCCCGGTCTGCTCGCCGAGCCGCCTGCCGGACTGTCAGCGCTGTGCGTACGGCCACCAGAACGGCGGTGGCAGCGCCCCGCCGGTCAGGATGACCAGGCCCTGGTAGCCGAGCATGCCGACACCGAGCAGGCCGAGGACGGCGGCGAACCAGGCCCATCGGCGGGCGGCGCGGTGTCGATGGCCGCGGCCGATGGTGACCGCCCGCCACGACGACAGCAGGCCGAGGCCGCCGAACAGGAAGCCGATCGCCAGGTGGCGGCCGACCGCCTCGGCCGGCAGGATCAGGCCCTGCAGGAAGGCGAACCCGCCGAGCAGCAGCGCGGCCGTGGCGGGGGCGGCTGGGGGTTCGTGGTCGCGTGCGCGGGCCATGTCCCGACCGTACCGCCGAACGCGTGCGGGCCGGAGGAGGCACCATGGTGACCATGCGTTCCATCCTCAGCGTCCTGGCCGGCACCGCGGTCGGCGGGCGGTCGTGACACGCGCGGGTGACGGCGGGCCGTCCCGTCCGGCGTCGGAGGCGGAGGCGGGATCGGCGCCCGTGTCCGCGTCGGCGGTCGGCCGGGCGGCTCGTCCCGGCCTGCGCGGCGGCCGTCGCGTCGCCGACGTGGTCGCGACCGTCGTCCTGCTGCTGCTCGGCGCGGTCACGACGGTGGTCGCGGGGCGCGGGATCCAGTTCATGGCGCTGTCGTTCGGGTCGTGCGACGCGCCCGGCAACCGGTGCGACGAGGGACTCGGCAGCACGGTCGTGACGCTCGGCCCCGTGGTCGTCGCGCTGGTGTTCCTCGTCACCCTGGTGGTGTGCGTGCTCCGGCTGGTGCGGCGACGGCTGAGCTGGCCGGTGGCGCTCCTCGGGCTCGGGGTGCTCGTGCTGGTCTTCGTCGTGGCACGACTGCTGGTCGGTGGGTCGGTCTCGATCGGCATCTGACCGGTCCTGCACAACCGCGGTCGGCTCGGTCGTTGTCCACAGAGGCCGACTCCGTCGCCCCGGGGAGCCGGGTCGGCGGCGACGCTGGGGACATGCCAGACACCGACGTGCTCGAGCGACTCGAGCGAACCGCAGTCCGTACCGACGACGACGTGGTCGACCTCGTCGTCGCCCTCCTCGAGACCCCTGTCCGACGACAGTGCTGGGTGCTGTTCCTCAGCGACCGCGGCATCCCCGTGCAGCTCGTCCTGCCGGTCGCCGACCTCCCCTACCAACCCGACGACCAGGTCGAGGACTTCGGCGCCCTGGTCGAGGACGTCGTCCAGCAGGTCGGTGCGGCCGAGGTCGTCATCGCGTGGGAACGACCGGGGGCGACCGGGCTGTTCCCGGTCGACTGGGAGTGGGTGGACGCGATGGCCTGCACCCTCGACGAACACGGGGTGCGGCTCCGCGGTCAGGTCGTGGTGCACGACGACGGCGCCTCGATGGTGGAGCTCGACGACGACGAACCGGTCGCTGCGGCAGCGGCGTGAGTCGGTCGGGGTCAGCGCCGTGTTGGTCAGCCCTGGGGTGCGGTGTCCGGGACGCTCTCGCCGGTCAAGCCCTCGACCACGCGCTTTGCCGTCGGCCAGTACTTGGCGTAGTGGTCGGGGTCCGCGTTCACCTGCACCGCGTGCGCCATCTGCGTCGGCGTCATGGTCTTCCAACCGGGGACCTTGATCAGCTTGGCGTAGAACATCGACGCCGCCGTGTACGGGTCCATCCGCTGCTCGTACGTGCCCCAGGCGCCGTTGTCGCGCTGCTGGAAGATCCCTCGGCTGTCCGGGCCGACCGCGTCACCACGGTCCAGGTTCACCAGTCCGGACTCGCCGATCGCGGTCATCACGCCGACCGCCTGCGTGTGCGGCCCGATGCCGAGCTCACGGGCGGCGCGGATGACCTGCGCGGCGTTCACCAGACGGTCCTGGCAGAAGCCGCCGATCGGCCCGGCCGGCACCACGACGCCGCCGACGGTCTGCGACGCCGCGGCCGGGCAGGTGAGTGCCCGCGGGGTGGCGGAGGACGACGCGATCCCGTTCAGCGAGTTCACCGCGACGACGATCAGGACGATGACCCCGATGACGGCAGCGACGACGCCGACGCCGAACACCGACGCGAGTGCGATGCCGGCACGGCGCATGGTTCGGTCCTTCGTCGGGTGGATGGTGGCGGGGGTGGTCTGTCAGCCGGTGCTCCGGCGGACCGATGACCGAGCGGGCCGGGGTCCGCTCGGTTCGAGGCTAGGCGAACCGGCTGGACGACACACCTGCCGACATGCCCCCGGTTCGCGGCACTAGCGTGGAGCGCGGAGGGAACGATGGACACAGCGATGCAGGACCGGGCGCTCGGCGCCGTGCTGGCGAGTGCGTGCGGAGACGCCCTGGGAGCGCCGTACGAGTTCGGACCGGCGATGGCCGGCGAGCACCCCGTCGAGATGCGCGGCGGCGGCCCGTTCGGGTGGGAGCCGGGGGAGTGGACCGACGACACGAGCATGGCGATCCCGGTGCTCGAAGCGGTCGCGAACGGTGCCCGGTGGAACGAACCCCGCACCCACGGCCGGTTGCTCGCCGCCTGGTCCGACTGGGCGCAGGACGCCCCAGACGTCGGCGCGCAGACCCGAGCCGTCCTGGGCCGGATGACCGCGAACACCGAAGACGCCGCGAAGGCCGCCGCCCGCGCCGTGCACGAGCAGAACGGGCAGTCGGCGGGCAACGGGTCACTGATGCGGACCACGCCACTGGTGCTCGGGTTCCTCGGCGACGGCGCCCGGAAGAACCTCGCGGTCGCCGCCCGACGGGTCAGCGACCTGACCCACCACGAGGACGACGCCGGGGATGCCTGCGTCCTCTGGACCGTGGCGATCCGGCACGCCATCCGCCGCGGCAAGCTCGACGTCCGCCGCGGCGTGCCGATGCTGCCGCGGGAGCGCCGCACCCTGTGGCTCGACCGCATCGCCGAGGCCGAGTCCTCGACACCGGAGGACCACACCGAAGCGAACGGGTGGGTCGTCGCGTCGCTGCAGTCCGCGGTCGCAGCGATCACCCTCGGCGACGGCGTCGTCGACACCCTCGAACATGCCGTCCGGGGCGGCGGGGACACCGACACCGTGGCCGCGATCACCGGCGGACTGGCCGGGGCGCTCGCCGGGGCGTCGGCCCTGCCGGAACAGTGGACCACCCTGGTGCACGGCTGGCCGGGCAAGCGACTCGACTGGGTGCGGGCGCTCGCCGTCCGTGCGATCGAGCGGACGCCGGGGCCGCTCGGGATCCCGGCGCGACGGAACTGACGACTCGGCGGAGCTGACGGCACGGCAGGCCGGACGCGGCAGCACGGCTGGAGGCCCGGCACCCGATGGGTGCCGGGCCTCCAGTGTCGTGGTGGTGGCGCGAGGTCAGCGGTCGTGGTCCTCCCGGGTGTCCCGCTGCACCGCGGTCGGTTCGGTCACCATGCCGGTCGGCGCCTTCTCGGCGGTCTTCCGACCGTGGGTGAACCACGTGACGAGCCAGAGCACGATGCCCAGAGCCAGCAGCGCGCCGGCGATCTGGTACTGCTCCCACGCGCGGCCGGACGAGAACGGCAGCACGAGCCACAGGCAGGCGACGACCCCGATCACCGGGATCACGACCCCGGCCTTGAAGTGCTTGTGGTCGACCTTGTCGCGTCGCAGTGCCAGCACCGAGGTGTTCACGACGGCGAACACCGCGAGCAGCAGCAGCGAGGTCGTCCCGCCCAGGATCACCACGATGGGCGACTCCGGGTCGAGCGACACCCAGCCGATCAGGGCCAGCGAGATGAGGGTCGTGAAGACGATCGCGTTCGACGGGGTGCGGCGGGCGGGGGAGACCCGGCCGAGGAAGCCCGGCAGCACGCCCTGCTTGCTCATGCCGTAGAGCAGTCGGGACGCCATCATCATGTTGATCAGCGCGGTGTTGGCGACGGCGAACATCGAGATGAACGGCAGGACGGCACCGATCGGGAAGTCCGGGGCGGCGGTCTGCACGACGGTGACCAGCGGCGTCTCGTTGCCGGCGAGTTCACCGATCGGCACGACGGCCACGGCGCAGATCGACACCAGGACGTAGATCACGGCGGTGATGCCGAGACCCGTGAGCATGACGCGGGGGAAGATCCGCGAGGGGTCCTTCGTCTCCTCGGCCATGTTCACCGAGTCCTCGAAGCCGACCATCGCGAAGAAGGCCAGGGACGTCGCCGTCGAGATGCTCAGCAGCAAGCTCTTGTCCTCCGGCGTCTCGAACATCACGACGCGCGAGAAGTCCGCGTTGCCGCCCGCGATCGCGGTGAAGCCGACCAGGATCACGAGCACCAGACCGGAGAGCTCGACGAGGGTCAGCACCACGTTCGTCTTCACGCTCTCGCTGACGCCGCGGAAGTTCACCGCCATCACCGCGAGCATGAACCCCATCGCGATGAGCATCACCACGGTGTTCGGCAGCTCCAGGCCGAAGCCGACGCCGAGGTTCGCAGCGAACGCCCGGGACGCCGTCGACGCCGAGGTGATGCCGGAACACATCACGATGAACGTCACGATGAACGTGACGAAGTGGACGCCGAACGCCTTGTGCACGTACAGCGCCGCTCCCGCCGTCTGCGGGTACTTCGTGACGAGCTCGAGGTACGAGAACGCCGTGAGCAGCGCCACCGAGAAGGCGATGAGGAACGGCAGCCACGCGGCACCACCGACCTCGGCCGCGACCTGCCCGGTGAGGGCGTAGACGCCGGTGCCGAGGATGTCACCGACGATGAACAGCAGCAGGAGTTTCGGACCGATCACACGGCGGAGCTCGGTCTGCTGCCCCGGGTCGCGCTCGGTCTTCGTCGTGGTCGCCATGCATCACCCTGTTCCTGCTGAGCCGTTCCTGTCCAGTCCCACAGCAAAATCGGTTGCGGCGGGCAGGCCCGGCGGGCGGTCGATACGCTGCCCTGCATGGACGAGGCGTCGACGACCACCGAAGAACCGATCGAGTTCGCGGACTTCAACGCGAAGCTGCTCGTCCTCGACGTGCTCTGCTACGACCTGGACGTCATCGAGCCCTACGACGGGGACGCCGAGGACGACGAGGACGCGGTGGTGGACGACGAGGACGTGGACGGACAGGACGACCGGGCCCGTGAGTACTACGACGACCTCGACCTGCTGCCCTCGCAGCTCGACCTGGTCACCGAGGTGACGGTCGACTCGGACCTCGAGATCCTGCAGGACCTGCACCCCGGGTGGGACGGCTCCGACGACCGCTACGACCCGCAGAACTGGGATGACCTGGTCGACCTGCCGTCGCTGAAGGTCGTCTACGCGGCGGCCCCGCTGCCCGCGCACGTGTCGGACGCGCTCGCCGCGAAGGGCGTCGAGGTCCGCTCAGCCTGACGCCCCGCCGACCAGCGCCCCGCCGACCACCGCCCCGCCGCACGTCAGCGCAGCGCGGCGATCTGCTGCGTGAACTCCCTCGCCCCACCCTGCGCCGGGTGGCGCACGGCGATCGCGTCGATGCCGGCCGCCGCCAGCGCGCCCTGCGCCTTCCGGCCGACGGCGACGAACCGCCGGGCACCCACCGCTTCGGCCAACGCGAGTGCGACGGGCGCGCCGGCACGGACCTCGGCCGGACGCGGTGTCCGGTTCGTCAACCGGTCCGGGGCGGCGAAGGGGTGGTGCGGGAACACCGCCCAGAGCACCGGCAGCGGGCCGTGCCAGTCCCGGAGCGCCGCGTGCACGACGCGCGAGGACGCCTCCCACGCTGCCGTCGGCTCGGGCGGCACCGCGAAGGACACGCCGGCGAACAGCCCGTCGGGGTCCTGCAGCTCCCGCATGCTCGTGAACGGGATGCCGGTGTTCGTCATGCCGCGCCAGCCCGGTGCCTCGGCGACCAGGATCGTGTCCGCCTCGGGCCCGGCGTGCTGCAGGTATCGGTCGAGGTTCCTCCGCCGCAGCGTTCCGGCCGCCCTCGACGCCGTGTCGGGACCGCCGGGTTCGAACAGCGCCTCGGCGTCGGCCGCAGCCGGGACCGCGTCGAGGGCGTCCCAGAACGCGCCGAGGTCGAGCGCGGAGTGCAGCACGGAGTCCGGCACGAGCGGGCCCGTCAGTGTCCGAGGACCCGCAGGTAGACCTGCTCGAGACCCGCGGCCGACCGCTCCCAGCTGAGTCGTTCGGCGTGCTCGCGCCCGGCGGAGGCCAGGGCGGCGGCGTACTCCGGTTCGGTCAGGATGCGTTGGATCTCCGTCGCCCAGACCGCGGGGTCGCGCGACTCGAGGACGACCCCGGTCTCGCCGTCGACCACGGCTTCGCGGAGGCCCCCGGCAGCGGCGGCCACGACGGGCACCCCGGACGCGGAGCCCTCGAGCGCCACCAGGCCGTACGTCTCGGAGTGCGACGGCACCAGCACGGCTGCCGCGCCGCGGAACAGGAACGCCAGGTCGGCACGCGACTGCGGTCCGATGAAGGTGACCCGGTCGGCGATGCCCCGTGACGCGGCGAGCCGACGCAGTTCGGTCACGTGGTCGCCCGCTTCGCTCGAGGCGTCCCCGGCGATGACGAGGGTGGGGCGGGCCTCCTGGTCGATGCCCGCGATCGCCTCGATGGCCAGGTCCAGGCCCTTGAGCGGCTGCACGCGGGCCGCGGCGACGACGTAGGGCGCGGCGGCGCGACGCGCGCCGACGCTGGCCGGGCGGAAGACGGAGCCGTCGACCCCCGGCGGCACGATCCAGACGCGCGACGGGTCGCCGCCCAGACGGGAGCGGACGGTGTGTGCCTCGGACTCGCTGACGACGACGACGGCGTCGGAGTCGCGCGCGAGGCGTTCTTCGCCGACCATCCGGCCGGCGGATTCGGGACGCTCGCCCTCGGACAGCGGCGTCGCACTGTCGGCGGCGATGGAGTGGAACGACTGGACGTGCGGGATGCCACGGTCGCGGGCGACGGGCAGGGCCGCGGCGCCGGAGAACCAGTGGTGCGAGTGCAGGACGTCGAACGGACCGAGTTCGGCCAGGCCGCGGCGGAACGGTTCGATGAAGGCGTCGTGCCCGCCCTTCGGCACCGGTTCGGCCGGCCCGGCGGACAGGAACCGCAGGCACACGCCCGGCACGAGGGCGACCGAGTCCGGCTGCGTCGGTGCCGAGCGGCGGGTGATGATGTCCACCTGGTGGCCGCGGTCGGCCAGCGCTTCGGCCTGGTGGCGGACGACGACGTTCATGCCGCCGACCTCGCCGGATCCGGGCTCGTCGCCGGGGGAGGTGTGCAACGAGACCAGCCCGATGCGCAACGGTTCGGTCGTGGTGCTCACCGGTCCAGCCTAGTGAGCCGGGCGCTGCGACCGGCGCGCGGGGGCGACGAGGGCCGGCAGGCGGCCCGCGGCGTCGAGCGGGTCGGACGGGAGGCCCGGATCACCACCCAGCACCTGCACCCGTTCGTCGCCGTGTCGCTCCCAGAACGCCGCCGTCCACGCGCAGAGGACGCCGTCGAGCAGGTCCTCGCGGTGCTTGTGCGTCGGCCCGTGCAGCACCGACGGGTCGCGGAGGTCGCGGGTGAGCGGGTGCGCGTCGAGGTCGAGGGGCGGGTCGAACGCCGTCGTACGCATGCGGCGGACGAGCTCGTCGAACGCCTCCGCGCGACGCTGCCGGGCGACGGCCGGGGGCACGGACGTGTCGAGCCGTTTGTAGCGGGGACGCTCGACGTCGTAGCCGAACTCCGCCACCCCGACCAGGGTCGTGTACGGGTAGCACTCGAACACCGCCGGGCCGCTCCGGGCGCGCATCGTCCGGGTGTCACTGACGTACGGCACGCCGAGGGCGGTCAGCCGGTCGAGCAGCCGGGCGCCGGCGCTCGCGGCCGAGGCCAGGTTCGTCGGGTTCGCGGCGACCTTCCATCGGCCGTAGCGCTGCCCGACCTGGCGTTCGGACTCGCGGATGCCCGTCGGGTTCGTGACGACGAGCGACGCGTCCACCGCGATGAGGGTCCGGGGGCCGAGTCGTTCGGCGATCCAGGCGGTGACCTCGTCGACCCCGCGGGCCCACCCGGCGTCGGTCACCCGGCCGGCGTCGTCGAGGGCGGCCAGGCCGGTCTCGTTCGGGGCGCGGCGTTCGGTGCCGAGGCCCCAGGCCAGGTCCACCCCGAGGTACGCGGTCACCGGTCCATCCTGCCCCGTCCGGTCCCGCTGCGCGCCGCGCTGCGGTCGTGCTGCGCGCCGGGCCGCGGGCGTGCTGCGCGCCGGCCTGCGGTCGTGCTGCGCGCCGGGCCGCGGCCGTCGGAGTACGTTCCGCTGCATGGCGACACCGGCGACGACGCTCACCGTGCCCGGACCCGACGGCGACCGGGAGGTCCGGATCTCCAGTCCGTCCCGTGCGCTGTGGCCGGACCTCGGCATCACCAAGCTCGACCTGGCCCGGTACCTGGTCGACGTGGGGGACGCCTTCGTCCGCGCCAACGGCGACCGGCCGATCTCGCTGCAGCGGTTCCCGGACGGCGTCGACGGCGAGCAGTTCTTCTCGAAGAACCCGCCGAAGGGTGCCCCCGAGTACGTCCGCGCGGTGACCGTCACCTACCCGAGCGCGCGGAGCCACCCGCAGCTCGTCATCGACGAGCCAGCCGTCGCGGTGTGGGCAGCGCAGATGAACACCGTCGTCTTCCACCCCTGGGCCTCCCTGGCCGAGGACAGCGACCACCCGGACCAGCTCCGCATCGACCTGGACCCGCAGCCGGGCACCGACTTCCACGATGCCGTCCCCGCCGCGCACGAGCTGCGGAAGGTCCTGGCCGAGGTCGGCCTCGAGGCGTGGGTGAAGACCAGCGGCAACCGCGGCCTGCACGTCTTCGCGCCGATCGAGCCGGCGTACGAGTTCCTCGACGTCCGTCACGCGGTGATCGCCGCGGCCCGGGAGCTCGAACGACGGATGCCGGAGCAGGTGACCACGGCCTGGTGGAAGGAGGAGCGGGGCTCGCGCATCTTCGTCGACTTCAACCAGGCGAACCGCGACCGCACGATGGCCGGTGCCTACAGCCCGCGTGCGCTGCCGAACGCGGCGGTGTCGACGCCGCTGGCGTGGGACGAACTCGACGCAGCCGACCCGACCGCCTTCACGATCTTGACCGTGCCACAGCGTCTCGTCACGACCGGTGACCCGTGGGAGACGATGTCCGCCGAACCCCGGAGCATCGACCCGCTCCTGGATTGGTGGCGACGCGACCTGGCGGACGGCCTCGGCGAGTTGCCGTTCCCGCCGGACTTCCCGAAGATGCCGGGGGAGCCGCCCCGCGTGCAGCCGTCCCGCGCGAAGAAGGCCTGAGCAGGGCGCGAGACCTGCCGGTCAGACGAGCGTGGAGGTGTCCTCGCGGCGCAGGTCGTCGTCGTCGACGCGCGAGGTCTGCAGCGGCAGCCCGACCGTCGCCGTGTGCAGGCGGGTGAGTCGAGACCAGGTCCGGCGGTTGTCCTGCGTGATGCCGTCGAGGACGATCATGCGCCCAGGCCGATCGTGACGAAGGCGAGCGCTGCGACGGTCACGCCGGCGATCCCGCTGATGATCGCGCTGGTCTGCAGGGCACGCTGGTGGCGTGCTTCGCGGACCTCGCTGAGAGGGTTGCGCTGTGCTCGGCGAACGAGGGTGTCGCTGCTCATTTCCACTCCGATCCGTGATCTCGAGGGGGTGGAGAACCACCGTTTCCCTGATGCCTCGAATGCTTCCACAGAATCACTAGTTCGGCTAACTACTGATGACGGGTGAGCGTCAAATGGACAACCCGTCCCTCGTCCGGGGGGCTCAGCTCAGGACGTCGCTGAGGTCGTAGGCCGCGGGCACCTCGAGCTGGTCGAACCCGCACGAGCGAGCGTCGCGATCCGGACGCCAGCGCGCGAACTGCACGGTGTGCCGGAAGCGGTCACCCTCCATCTGGTCGTAGCGGACCTCGAGCACCCGCTCCGGCGCCAGCCGGACGAAGGACGTGTCGCGACCCGACGAGAACCGGGACCGTTCGCCCTCACCGGTGACGGGCCTCCCGTCTGCGTCCCGCTCCACCAGCGGCTCCAGCTCGTCCACCAGCTCGCGCCGCCGCTTGTCGGTGAAGGCGGAGACGCCGCCGACCATCCGGAGCTCGCCGTCGGCGTCGTACAGTCCGAGCAGGAGCGAGCCGATGCCCGTGCCGCTCTTGTGCACCCGGTAGCCGACCGCGACGACGTCGGCCTCGCGGTGGTGCTTGATCTTGAGCATCGTGCGCTTGTTCGGTTCGTACGGGCGTTGCCGCGGCTTTGCGACGACGCCGTCCAGGCCGGCGCCCTCGAACGTGGTCAGCCAGCGCCGCGCGGTCTCGACCTCGAGTGTGGTCCGCGTCACGAACAGGGGCGCGCTCAGGTCGGTGCCGAGGGTCTCGAGCGCCGCGCGCCGGTCGTCGAACGGGCGGGAGGTCAGGTCCTCCCCGTCCAGGTACAGCAGGTCGAAGGCCACGAACTGCGCCGGCGTCTCGACCGAGAGCTTCGCGATGCGTGAGGCCGCCGGGTGGATGCGCTGCGACAGCGCCTCCCAGTCGAGTTCCTCGTGTCCCGGTTCGCCCGACCGGACGATCACCTCGCCGTCGAGCACGACCGGGCCGGGACGTCCGCCGAACTGTGCGCGGAACGCCTCGACCAGCTCGGGGAAGTAGCGGGTGAGCGGCTTCGACCCGCGGCTGCCGATCTCGACGTCGTCCCCGTCGATCGTCACGATGCCGCGGAAGCCGTCCCACTTGGGCTCGTACCGCAGGCCTCCGGTGACGCTGTCGGGGTCCGGGACGGTGGCGACGGCCTTGGCGAGCATGGGCGCGATGGTCTCCATGCCGCCTGTCTACGCGCTGCCGGCGGCGACGGCCTGGAGGCACGGTGCCGGCCCGCCCGCACTGCGCTCACTACGCTGGTCGCGTGTCGAACCCGTCGCCCGTCAGCCCGGTCCAGGCCGCGGCGCTCGCCGCCGGCGCGCTCCCGCCCGTCGAGGAGGTCCGTCCGGGTGTCTGGACGCTCGCAGTCCCGTTCCGCGGCGGCGTGCCCGACGCCACCCTGGTCTACGTCGTCGCCGGGGACGACGGCTCGCTCGCGGTCATCGACCCCGGGTGGAGCGACGGCGGCGAACTCGACGTCCTGACCGCCGGCCTGCGACAGATCGGCCGAGCGGTGGAGGACGTCACCCTCATCGCGGTCACGCACCTGCACGCCGACCACCTCGGCGCGGCCGCTGCGCTCCGTCGTCGTTCCGGGGCGCCGATCGCGATGCACCCGGCCGAGGTGCACGCCCTGCAGCACGCCCGCGCCGACGCCGAACAGAACGAACGGGACGCCCGGACCTGGGGCGTCCCCGACGACCGGCTCGACGGTGTCCTGGCGGTCTGGGGCTCAGGCCGGCAGCTCGGGCAGGGGACCGTAGAGGCGCCGTTCGCCGACCTGGAGCTCGAGGACGGTGACCGGCTGCCGATCCCCGGGCGGGGCCTCCGCGTGCTGTGGACCCCGGGGCACACCGGTGGTCACGTCTGCTTCGTCGACGAGCCCGACGGCCTGCTGTTCACGGGCGACCACGTCCTGCCGCGGATCAACTCCGGCATCGGGCTCGGGGGCCGCACTGACTCGAACCCGCTGCGGGACTCGCTCGACTCGTTGGCGGCGCTCGAACCGTTCGCCGCGTTCGAGGTCTGCCCCGGGCACGAGTACCGCTTCCGTGACGTGGTGTCCCGCGCCCGGACCCTGGCCGCCCACCGGGACGAACGCACGCGCCACGTCGCCGGCGCGCTCGACGCACTCGACCACCCGACGGTGTTCGAGGTGGCGTCCCGCGTGCCGTTCAGCGGTGGGATCGAGTCGATGTCCGGGTACCTGCTCGCCAGCGCCCTGAGCCAGACGGTGTTCCACGCCGACCTGCTCGGCCGCGCCGACGAACTCCGCCGGGCCTGAGCCCCCGCGGACACAGCCCCGGCGGACTCGGCCTCGGCAACTGCCGTGGGTCAGCCGAGCGTCGACGCCAGGCGTTCCATGACGACGGTCGCGTCGGCGAACTCGGCGGCGGCGTGGTCGGCCAACGGTGCGAGTCCGGGCAGCCGGTCGGCGAGGGTCGCACTGACCACGACCGGGTGCACCTTCATGCCCAGTGCCGTGCCGAGGATGATGTCGAGCACCGGCGACGCGTGGTCCCAGTGCTCCGTCGGCGTCCCCGCGTCGTAGGTGCCGCCGCGGCTGACGACGGTGACGACGGGACGCCCGGCCAGGGGCTGCGGCGTGCCGTCGGGTCCGGGGACGAGGACGCCCGGGATGTGCACGCGGTCGAGCCAGGCCTTGAGGCTGGACGGCACCGTGTAGTTGTACAGCGGCGACCCGATCACGACGACGTCGGCGGCCAGCAGCTCGTCGATGACGGCCTGGCGCAGCTGTTCGGCGGCGTCGGGCACGGACTCGTCCGCCGTTCGGTCTGCTGCGGCCCAGTGCAGCGCCGACGTCTCGAGGTGCGGCAGCGGGTCCACGTGCAGGTCGCGGCGGACGACCGTGTACTCCGGACCGCGGGCGCGCCAGGCGTCCGCGAACGCGGCGGTCAGCGCGCGGGAGCGGGAGTGGGACAGGTCGGCGGAGGAATCGATGTGCAGCAGGCTCGGCATGGCCCCAACGCTAGCCGCGCCTCCCGCTCGGCCCGGCGCACGTCGCCGACCTGTGGATGACGGAACGGCCCCGTCGATCCGTGGAGGGATCGACGGGGCCGCGGGAGGAGCCTCCCGTCCGGATCAGCGCTGTGCGCGCCGACGGGCGAAGCGGAGACCGACCAGTGCCGCACCGGCGGCGAGCATGCCGAGCGCCCAGGGCAGGGAGTCGGTCGCGTCCGTACCGGTGTAGGCGAGGCGGCCGTGCGCGGCGGTCCGGACCGGGACGGTGCCGATCGGCGCGGCTGCGACCGGGGGCGTGAGCACCGGGGGAGTCGCGACCGGGGCGGTGGCGGTCGGGACGACCTCGACGGCGAAGCTCGTCGAGAAGCCGGCGGCGCTCGCCGTCAGGTTGTGCGTGGAGGCGTGCGGGAAGGTGACGTCGAGGAAGTTGCCGTAGTCACCGAGGTCGGGGTCCTCGCGCACGATGTCCGAGGCGATGTCCGAGGTGACGGCGAGTTCCGGCGAGTCGCCCTCGTCATCCGTCACCGAGTTGCCGAACCGGTCGACCAGGTCGCCGTTGAGCAGGAGGGTGCCGCCCTGCTTGACGGTCGGACGGCCGCCGTCGGTCACGATCGAGCTGCCTTCCCAGCCGTCGTCCGTGGTGTGGAAGGTCTCGACGTCGGTCATGACGTGGCCGTCGGTGTCGATGATCCAGCTGGTCAGCGTGCCGTCCGCGGGGCTGTCGCCGGAGCCGCTCTTCACGTACTCGAGGAACGCGTCGCGGTCGGTCGAGAAGACCTGCACGCCGGCGGCCGCCGCAGCGTCCACGGTGATCTCCACGTACTGCGTGACGGTGGTGCCACCGCTGGTCGCGGTCACGGCGAACTCGGTGTCGGTCGCCTCGTCGCTCGTGCCGGACAGGACGCCCGTCGCCGCGTCGAAGGTGATGCCGTCGGGCAGCTGGTCGGCCGGCGAGCCCTCGTCGTCGCCGTCGTCCGAGGAGTCGTCCGAGACGTCGTCCGGGTAGGCGTACGCGAGCGCGAAGGTCGGTGCCGGCGAGCCCGTGGCACGGAAGGTGTACGAGAACGCGTTGCCCGCGGTGGTGTCGAGCGCGAGACGCTCGCCGTCCGGGTCCAGACCGGCGGTGACCGGCTTGCCGGCGGCGTCGACGAACACGGGGTCCTCGGTGACGACGGCCGACTTCGCGGAGGAGGTCTCGACCGAGCCGTCCCGGAGCGTGTTCGTGACGGTGACGGTCACGACCTTCGCTGCGTCGCCCGGCTGGATGACGTAGCTGCCGTCGTCGATGTCGGTGGCGACACCGCCGACCGACCACAGGTAGGAGAACGAGGTGGGCTTGGTGAAGCCCGAGGTCGTGGCGACGAGCGTCGAGCCGACCTTGGCGGTGCCGGACAGCTTCACCGTGGCGGTGGAGGCAGCCGGAGCGACAGCCGTCGGTGCGGCGGTCGTCGGCGTGGTGCCGGTGGTCGTGCCACCTGTGGTCGGGGCCGGCGTCGCCGCAGGCGTGGTGTTGGTCGGCGCCGTGTTGGTCGGGGCGGTGCTGGTCGGGTCCGCCGGCGCGCTGGTCGCGGTGCCGGTGGGGGTGCCGGCGCCAGTTCCGGCGTCGGTGCCGGTTCCGACGTCGGCCGGGAGGCCCGGTGCGGTCGACGTGCTCGTGTCGCCACCCGAGACGGCCGGCGCGGTCGCGGCGGTGTCGACGGGTGCGTCAGCGGCGTACGCGGTGGTCGCGGTCATGACGCCGAAGCCGGTCGTCAGGCCGATCAGGGCAGTCGCGGTGCCGACGGCGCAAGCGCGTCGGACGAAGGCTGTGCTGCGGTGCACGGGTTCCCCCAGGGTCCATGTCCGGTCAGGTGCCGGAGTGTATGAATCAGCCGAGAATCCCCGACGTGTTCGGATCGTATTGGTAGTGGGTGGACCGATTCGTCCCCGATGCCCGAATGTGACCCGAGTTGGGGGGACTGTGCGGTTTCCCGCAAGACGATCGGCGCACACCCGACTCGGCGCACACGGACGAGGGGCGTGCCCGTGTCGGACACGCCCCTCGTCGTCTCGTGGGTCAGACCCGGCGGCGCCGTGCCCGCAGGGTCAGCAGGGCCACGCCCGAGGCCACCAGACCGAGGCCCCAGGCGATCGGACCGGTCTCGTCGGCACCCGTGAAGGCGAGGCTGCCGGTGGTGCCGCTGCCTGCTGCGCCGGCGGACGGGACGACCGTCACGGGGAAGGTGGTCGAGACGCCCTGGGTCGTCACGGTCAGCGTGTGCGTCGACGCGTGCGGGAACGTGATCTCCGCGTTCCACCCGGCCCGCTCGACCACGTCGGACGCGACGTCACTCGTCACACCGATGGGGGTGCGCCCGTCCCAGTCGCCGTCCAGGGGAACGGTGATGTTGCCGAAGGCGTCGACGGGCGCTGCCGCGATCAGCAGCGTCGAGCCCTGTGCCGCGGTGGGGCGACCGCCTGCCTGCTGCGCGATGTCGTGCTGCGGTCCGTTCGGGAACCAGGTGGTCTCGACCGAACCGTCGGGCTTGACGATCCAGGTGCGCTGCTCCCGGACGTCGCCGGGGCGGGTGACGGTCACGAGGGCCCCGACTGCCGGAGCGGGTGTCGTGCGGAGGTCGACGTACTGCGTGGCGCTCTGGCCACCCGAGGTCGCGACGACGGCGAACGAGTACGAGGCCGCCTGGTCGTCCGTGCCGCTGAGCACCCCGGTGGTCGGGTCGAGCGTGATGCCCGCCGGGAACGAGGCGCCGATGTCCGACGTTGGGAACGGCTGTCCGTCCGGCCGAACGACCGAGTAGCGCACTGGTTCGTCGACGGGACCGCCGGTGGCCTGGAAGGTGTGCGAGAACGCCGTGCCGGCCTGCCCCCGGAGTTGGACGGCGTGGTCCTCGCTCGACCCGCCGGAGAAGGACAGCCCGCCGTCGTCCTCGGCCGGGGCGACCGACAGCAGGATCCGCTCAGACAGTCCGCCGCCCGGGTGGTACGGCGTCGAGACGTGGACCCAGATCTGGTCGCTGAGCGGAGTCGAGGAGTCGAGGGTCCCGGAGAGCACGCCGTTCTCCGAGAGGGTCACGCCCGCCGGCAGCACGCTCGGGTCCGCGGTGCCGCTGATGGAGCCGTTCACGAAGAAGGACAGGTCCGGGTTGTCGGCCGGCGCGAGGTCGACGGAGAAGGGCTCGCCGCTCGTCACCGGGACGACTCGCTGGTCGTAGATGAACTGGCGGTCGGCGTCCTCCACGACGACCGTGCTGCTCGGCGCACTGGTGACCGACGTCGGCGTCATGCCGGGAGCCGTCCCGGTGACGGTCACCGTGAAGGTGCCGTCGGCCTGCTCAGGGTCCACGACGTAGGTCCGCTCGGTACCCGGGTAGCGGTTGCCGAGGACCGGGTGGTGGAAGTCCCACCGGTAGGTGAAGGTCGTCCCCGTGGGCCAGCCGGCGGTGTCGGCGGAGATGGTCCGCCAGGCCCGGGTCGTCCCACTGATCGTGACCGTGCCGGCGGGCGTCGCGGTCGGGGCGGCGGCAGCGGTCGGCGCGGGCGTCGCCGCACCGGGTGCAGCGGGCGTCGCGGCGGCCGGAACCGCGGGTGTGGTCGCAGTGGGAGCATCCGGCGTCCCCGCTGCCGGGGCGTCGGCAGCCGGGTCCGTCGGCGCTGCCGGAGCGGCCGCCGGAGTGGGGGCGCCGGTCGGAGCCGGCGTGACGGTCGGTGCGTCCACGCTGGTGGACGTCGCGACGCTGGTGTTCGGTGCGAGCTCGTCGGCGGAGGCGCTGACGGCGCCGATGCCGAATGCCGACGACGCCGCGACGATCGCGACGGCGGAGCCGATGGCCGCGATCCGGTGGATCGGTGGCAGGCAGTTCTTGTGCATTGGGTTCCCCCCTGGGATGACGTGTGGCCGGGCTTCCCGATGGCGTGCCCGTAGCCAGATCGTAGGGTCATCAGAGGCCGCAGAACCGGTCGACATGGTCACGAACACGTCACGGAAAAAGTGCCGAGAAACCCGTCATGATCGGGGATTTCCGGACATGGAGCGCTCAGGATCGGGGAGCGCCGGCCGCCCGCTCGAGCGCCGTCCGGAACGCCGACACCGCCGGCGACTCCGCGCTCGCGAGCCGCTGCGCGGTGAACAGCGTCCGACGCCCGGGCTCCGGCAGTTCGAGCAGCCGGCAGCTCGTCGACCGACCGGCCCAGACCAGGTCCGGCATGAGCGCGACGGCGTTGCCCGACTCGATGAGCCGGATCTGCGCCTGCAGGTCCGCCGTCTCGTACCGGACGTCGGGCTCGAAGCCGGCGCGACGGCAGGTCTGCTCGGCGAAGTGCCGGGAGGCTGCACCACGCGGTTCCATCACCCACGGCAGTGTCGCGGCCTCCTTGAGCGACGTCACCGGCCAGAGTGCCGTGGCCACCGGCGGCAGCGCCAACCGCACCGGGTCGGTCGTCAGGTCACGGCGGTCGAGGCCCGGGAACCGCGGGGCCGCGTGTGCCGGGTACTGCTCCGCGATCACCATGTCGAAGTCCCGCGCCCAGGTCTCGTTGAGCGCGGTCTCCGGTTCGCGCTGCACCATCTCGACCCGCACGTCGGGGTGTTCGAGCGCCATCGTGCGGAGGGCGGACGGCATCAGGGCCAGTGCGGCGGACTGGAACACGGCGACCCGGATGCGCCCCTGCACGGTCGTCAGCGTCGACTCCACCGACGCCTGCGCACGTTCCAGGGTGTCCAGTACCTCGCCCGCCGCCGCGACCAGGACCTCGGCCTGCGGGGTGAGCTGCAGGCGCCGTCCGGCACGGCGGAGCAGCTGCACGCCGGCCTCCCGCTCGAGCACGGCGAGCTGCTGCGACACCGCCGACGGGGTGAAGTTCATCGCCTCGGCGACGGCGGCGACCGTGCCCCGGATCGACAGCTCGCGGAGGAGTACCAGGCGGCGGACGTCGAGCATGCCGAAAGCGTAGCTGAGCTGAACGGAATGCATCAGGAACGGTTGCTTCCGCTACCGAAAGAGCGCCCGGCACACTGTCCCCATGACCGACGTCCAGCCGCGCTCCGACGCTGCCGCCCCGACCGTCCACGACGACCTCGCCGACGCGTCCGTCGCGCTCGTCCGGCAGTGGCTCGCCGAGGCCGAGACGTACCCCGTCGACGGCTCCGCGAAGCAGCTCGCCGGTGTCCTCGCCGACCCGAAGGGCCTCGCGTTCGCTGTCGGGTTCGTGGACGGCGTCGTCCGCCCCGAGGACCTCGGCGTCGCGGCCCGCAAGCTCCGCGCCATCGCGCCGGATGCACCCGGGTTCCTGCCGGCCGCGCTCCGCGGCCTGGTGCGCCTCGGTGGCGGACTGGCACCGAGCCTCCCGACCGTCGTCGTGCCCATCGCCCGACGGGTGCTGCGGAACATGGTCGGCCACCTCATCGTCGACGCGACCGACGCGAAGCTCGGACCGGCGATCGCTGGGATCAAGCAGGACGGCGTCCGCCTCAACGTGAACCTGCTCGGCGAAGCCGTGCTCGGCGAACGCGAAGCCGCCCGCCGTCTCGCCGGCACGCACGCGCTCCTCAGCCGCGACGACGTCGACTACGTGTCCATCAAGGTGTCCTCGACCGTCCACCCGCACTCGCCGTGGGCCTTCGACCACGCCGTCGACGACATCGTCGAACAGCTCCGCCCGCTGTTCGCCCGCGCCGCCGCCGCGTCACCGCGGAAGTTCATCAACCTCGACATGGAGGAGTACAAGGACCTCGACCTCACCATCGCGGTCTTCACGAAGCTCCTCGACGAGCCGCAGTTCACCGACCTCGAAGCGGGCATCGTCCTGCAGGCCTACCTGCCCGACGCGCTCGCCGCGATGGAGCACCTGCAGCAGTGGTCGGCGGCACGCCGTGCCGGCGGTGGTGCGGACATCAAGGTCCGGCTCGTCAAGGGCGCGAACCTGCCGATGGAGCAGGTCGAGGCGTCCGTGCACGGCTGGCCGCTCGCCACCTGGCACACCAAGCAGGACTCCGACACGAACTACAAGCGCGTCCTCGACTGGGCGCTGACGCCCGAGCGCATCGCGAACGTCCGGGTCGGTGTCGCCGGCCACAACCTGTTCGACGTCGCGCACGCATGGCTGCTGGCCGGCGAACGCGGGGTCCGCGACGGCATCGAGTTCGAGATGCTGCTCGGCATGGCGCAGGGCCAGGCCGCCGCGGTGAAGAAGACCGTCGGCTCGCTGCTGCTCTACACGCCGGTCGTGCACCCGGGGGAGTTCGACGTCGCGATCGCCTACCTGATCCGCCGTCTGGAAGAGGGTGCGTCGCAGGACAACTTCATGTCCGCGGTGTTCTCGCTCGCTTCGTCGCCGACGCTCTTCGCCCGCGAAGAAGCCCGCTTCCGCGACTCGCTGGCACCGCTCGCACTGCCCGGTGGACTCGACGCCCCGGCCGCGCACCGCGTCGCCGACCGGTACGCCGCCGTCGAGCGCCCGGCACCCGGCCACTTCGAGAACACGCCCGACAGTGACCCGTCGGTCGGGTCGGTCCGCGAGTGGGGTGCCGGCATCACCGCTCGGATCGCATCGTCGACGCTCGGCGTCTCCGCCGTCCGGGAGGCCCGGATCACCTCCGCCACGACCCTCGAGTCCGCCCTGCGGCGCGTCCGTGCCGCCGGTACCACCTGGGGTTCCTGGTCCGGTGCGGCTCGCGGTGCCGTCCTGCACGCCGTCGGTGACGCGCTGGAGGCGAACCGCGCAGCCCTCGTCGAGGTGATGGCGTCGGAGACCGGCAAGACCATCGACCAGGCCGACCCGGAGGTGTCCGAGGCGATCGACTTCGCGCACTTCTACGGCGAGCTCGCGGCCTCGCTCGACACCGTCGACGGCGCCGCCTTCACCCCGGCGGCCCTGACCCTGGTGACCCCGCCGTGGAACTTCCCCGTCGCGATCCCCGCCGGGTCGACGCTCGCTGCCCTGGCTGCCGGTTCCGCGGTCGTCCTCAAGCCCGCGCCGCCGGCCGCCCGCAGCGGTGCCGTCCTGGCATCGGTCATCGAGACCGCCCTCGACGCCCACGGTGCACCCGCCGACGTCCTGGCGTTCCTCGACGTCGAAGAGTCCTCGCTCGGCAAGGAGCTCATCGCGTCGCCGCTCGTCGACCGGGTGATCCTGACCGGCGCCTACGAGACCGCCGAGCTGTTCCGGTCGTTCCGGCAGGACCTGCCGCTGCTCGCCGAGACCTCGGGCAAGAACGCCGTCATCGTCACGCCGTCCGCCGACCTCGACCTCGCGGTGAAGGACGTCGTCGCCTCGGCCTTCGGGCACGCCGGGCAGAAGTGCTCCGCCGCCTCGCTCGTCGTCATGGTGGGCTCGGTCGCCAAGTCCAAGCGCTTCCGCAACCAGCTGCTCGACGCGGTGTCCTCGCTGACCGTCGGGTACCCGAGCGACCCGACCAGCCAGATGGGGCCGATCATCGAACCGGCCGCCGGCAAGCTCCTCGACGGCCTCACCACGCTCGGCGCGGGGGAGTCGTGGGCGGTCGAGCCGAAGCAGCTCGACGAGACCGGGAAGCTCTGGAGCCCGGGTGTCCGTCAGGGCGTCCGCCGCGCCTCGGACTTCCACCGCACCGAGTACTTCGGCCCGATCCTCGGTGTGATGACCGCCGAGACCCTCGACGAGGCGATCGACATCGTCAACGACGTCGACTACGGCCTGACCTCGGGCCTGCACTCCCTGGACCCGGGCGAGATCGGCACGTGGCTCGGCCGGATCCAGGCGGGCAACCTCTACGTCAACCGCAGCATCACCGGCGCGATCGTCCGCCGCCAGCCGTTCGGCGGGTGGAAGAAGTCCGCCGTGGGTGCGGGCACCAAGGCCGGCGGCGTGAACTACCTGGTCGGCCTCGGCTCGTGGGCATCCACGGCTGCGACCGCCGGGTCCGCGCCGTCGTCGGCCGTGTCGGCGTTCGTCCGGGCGACCGGGGTCGACTCCGAGTCCCTCGGCCGTGCGGTCGCGTCGGACGAGTTCGCCTGGACGTCGGAGTTCGGGGTCGCCGCGGACGTGTCGGCGCTGACCGCCGAGCGGAACGTCTTCCGCTACCTGCCGTACCCGGGGGTGCAGGTGCGCCTGGCGGCGGCTGGGGCTTCGGCCGCGGCTGCTTCGGATGGGTCGGGCGTGGACGGTCTCGTGCGGGTCGTCGCGGCGGCGCTGCGGGCCGGCACCCCGGTCGACGTCTCCGTCGCCGGTGACCTGCCTGTGTCGGTCTCCACGGCCCTCCGTGGCCTGTCGATCGTCGGCACGCTCCGGCAGGGGGAGTCCGACGACGCCTTCGCCGCGCGCATCGCCGCCGGGCCCTCCACCCGGGTTCGACTCCTCGACGGGGACGCTGCTGCCCTGGCAGTCGGGACGAACGGACGCCCGGACATCGCGGTGTACGCCGAGCCGGTCACCGAAGCCGGACGGATCGAGATGCTGCCGTTCCTCCGCGAGCAGGCGGTGTCCATCACGGCGCACCGCTTCGGGACGCCGAACCACCTGTCCGACGAGCTCCTCTGACGCCTGGGCAGCTGTCCGGTCGCCGCACGCCCCCGGCACTCCGTCAGGTGTCCGGCGTTTCCTCGGACCGGCCACCACGACGGTGGCGAGTCACACCGAGGAGCACCACATGACCGACCCGATCGCCCACCCCACCGCCCTGGCGCACGTCCGCGTGACCGTGACCGACATCGCCCGCAGCAAGGCGTTCTACCAGCAGCTGCTCGGCGTCGACCCGGTCATCGACTTCAGCGACCAGGTCGACCAGCCCGGCGTCACCGAGGACCGCGAGCGCTTCTACGGCGGCTGCGTGTTCCCGCTCGGCGACCAGGTGTTCGGGCTGCGTCCGGTCGCACCGTCCGGGCAGCGGTTCGACCCGGACACGGTGGGTCTCGACCACGTGAGCTTCACCCTCGGCTCGGTCGACGAACTGCACCAGGCTGCGGCCCGGTTGGACGCGGCGGGCATCGAGCACGGAGAGGTCACCGAACTCGGGGACGCCGGCATGACGATCCTGTCGGTGCAGGACCCCGACGACATCAACCTGGAGTTCGCCGCACGCAAGTGAGTCGTCGGGTGCCCGGCCGGACGATCGAGGCCGTCTGCCCGGGCATCCGTTCACTCTCCGTTGCCCTGCATCTCGGCGGCGTCGCCGACCGTGCACACCGACAGTCCCTCGATCGTGTAGCCCGTCGGGTCCGCGTAGAGGTCGATCGACGTGGTCGGACCGCCGGAACCTCGAACACCGCGCACTGGGTCCTTGCCGCTGTTCTCGTAGGCCTGGGTCGTGATCCCCTTCGCCTTCCAGAGGTCCTGGAGCTTCGCGACGTCGGACTGCGGCGTACCGCCCGGCTTCCGGTCCACGATGTAGGAGTACGCAGCGCCGGTGCCGCTACCCGGCAGTGGGCACGACTACACCGCGGTACCGCTGCGGATCGTCCAGTCGCCGTCGATCTCGGCGTACGACCGGTCGACGATGTCGACGACCGCCTGCTTCGCCTGCTCGCTGGTCATCGTGCGAGGTTCGGCCGTGGTGTGCTCGGTGGTGCATCCGGCGAGCAGGACGACGGCGGCAGCGGCGATCGTGATCGCGGCGGGTGTCCTGGTCACGCGGTGGTGGCCTTCCTCGTCGGTGACGGCGTGCAGCCGTCGGACCCGTGCCCGACGGGCCGCAGGATGTACTCGTACGTCGTGCGTGCCCGGTCGGGGTCCGGGGTCTCGCCGGAGATCAGGTCCGCGTACGTGAACGACTCTGACACGCGCACGAGCAGTCGGCCGAGTTCCTCGGGGGAGAGCGGCGCCGGGTCGAACACGCCGGCCGCCCGCTCCGTCTCGATGAGCGACGCCACGACGGCCACGAAGCGCCGCTGCACGTCACTGTCGGTCGTCGTGAGCAGGCGCAGTGCCCTGGCCGGCTCGCGGGTCAGGAAGGCCCGGAAGTACGGCGCTCGGATCAGGTCCGCGGTGAACCGGTCGAGGACGTCGACGATCCGCTCCGCTCCCGAGGGTGCAGCTGCACGGCCGGCGGCGTCGAGCGTCGGGACTGCGAGCGACCAGAGGATTTCGGAGAGCAGCTGGTCGCGGTTCCCGACCCAGCGGAACAGCGAGGTCCGGTCGACCCCGAGCGAGGACGCGAGCGCTCCCATGTCGATGCGGGCGCCGTCGATGAAGCTGTGCCGCGCAGCACGGAAGGCGCGCTGGGAGTCGGGATGGGCCTCCAGGCGGGCGGCGAGTGCGCTCGGGACGAGGGCCGAGCCGAGCGCGCCGAGTGCCTGCCTGCTCACGGTTCCCCCAGAGTCGTCGTGCCGGTCTTGCAACGTTTCCGAGAATGATGCATCGTTGGGTCCATGTCAATGACCGCCGCGCAGACACCCCTGCTGGAATCCGACTTCTACCGGTTCCAGGAGCAGCTGACCGACCAGGAACGCGACTCCCTGGGGAAGCTCCGCGAGTACCTCGAGCGCGAAGTCGCGCCGATCGCTGACCAGTACTGGGCCCGCGCCGAGTTCCCGAAGCAGGTCATCGCACCGCTCGCCGAACTCGGCATGTACGGCCCGGGTATCCCGCTGGTCCGCCAGTTCGAGAACTCCGCCGTGTACCGCGGCTGGGCGGCGCTCGAGCTCGGCCGTGTCGACGCCGGGGTCTCGACCTTCATCGGCGTGCAGTCCGGCCTCGCCATGAACTCCATCGCCGTCGCCGGCAGCGACGAGCAGCAGCGCGAATGGCTGCCCCGCATGGCCTCCGGCGAGATCGTCGGAGCGTTCGGTCTGACCGAACCGCTGTCCGGCAGCGACTCAGCCCGCGGCCTCCGGACCACGGCCCGACGCGAGGGTGACACCTGGGTGCTGAACGGCTCGAAGCGGTGGATCGGTAACGCCACCTTCGCGGACGTCGTCGTCATCTGGGCGAAGGACGAGGCGGACAACCAGGTGAAGGGCTTCCTCGTGACGTCGGACACCCCGGGGTTCACCGCGACGAAGATCGAGGACAAGATCGCCCTCCGGTCGGTGCAGAACGCCGACATCACGCTCGAGGACGTCCGCGTTCCCGAGTCCCGTCGGCTGCAGCACGCCGACTCGTTCCGCTCGACAGCGACCGTCCTCCGTCTGACCCGCACCGAGGTCGCCTGGCAGGCTGTCGGGATCTCGATCGGGGCCTACGAGGCAGCGCTCCGGTACGCGCAGGAGCGCGTGCAGTTCGGCAAGCCGATCGCCTCGCACCAGCTGATCCAGGACCTGCTCGTCAAGTCGCTCATGAACATCACCGCGTCGATCGCGCTCTGCACCCAGGCGTCGGCGCTGCAGGACCAGGGAGTGGGTGGCGACGAGCACTCGGCGATGGCCAAGGCCTTCGCCACGACGAAGATGCGCGAGACCGTCGGCTGGTGCCGCGAGGTGCAGGGCGGCAACGGCATCGTGCTCGACAAGGGTGTCGCGCGGTTCTTCGCCGACGCCGAGGCCATCTACTCGTACGAGGGGACGCGTGAGGTCAACACGCTCATCGTCGGTCGCGCGGTGACGGGCCAGGGCGCGTTCGTTTGACCCGCTGAGGCAGCCGTCGCTCGGAAGCCCGGGCGACGGCTGCTTCCCGCCTCAGCCGAGCAGCTCCGGCCGCTCCCAGTCCTGCCCGAGCACGTGCTGCCCGAGGAACGCGAACACCGTCTGGTACCAGAGCTTCGCGTGCTGGGGCTGCAGCACCCAGTGGTTCTCGTTCGGGAAGTACAGGAACCGGTGCGGCATCCGACCGTCGGCGTCCGCATGGTGCTCGGCGAGCTCGGACCACAGCCGCAGTCCCTCGCCGATCGGCACGCGGTAGTCGTGGTCCCCGTGCACGACGAGCATCGGTGTCCGGATGTCGCCGACGAAGCGGTGCGGGTCGTTCGCCGCCAGCCCGTCGGCGTCGAAGATCGCCTGCCAGTAGTGCGCAGCGTCGGTCGTGCCGGCGAACTGGTCGAGTGCCCAGAGGCTGGCATGGCTGACGATCGCGTCGAACCGATCGGTGTGCCCGGCGACCCAGTTCGCCATGTAGCCGCCGAACGAGCCGCCCATCGCCGCCGTTCGGGTCTCGTCGATGTCGTCCCGCGCGACGACAGCGTCGGTGATCGCCATCAGGTCCGTGTACGGCGCCTGGCCCCAGGCGTTCCAGCCGCGGTTGACGAAGTCCAGGCCGTAGCCGGTCGACAGCGCCGGGTCGGGCAGCAGCACGGCGTAGCCCTGCGCCGCCGCGAGCATCGGCGTCCACCGCCACGACCACTGGTTGAACGAGTTCAGCGGTCCACCGTGGATCCAGAGCAGCAGCGGGTGCGCGGGCCCCGTGGCCGCGGTGTCGTCGGGCAGGACCAGCCAGCCGCGGACACGCGTGCCGTCGGCCGCGGTGGTCTCGACCTCTTCCAGGCGTCCGGGGACCTCCGGCAGGGGAGCGGGCGTCGCCAGGACGTGCACCGTCCCGTCGGCGTCGATCCGGACCGGGTGCAGCGGCGCCGCCCAGGAGGCCCGCAGCGCCACCACGACGCCGCTCTCGGCCGCCACGTGCAGGCTCGAGTACGCCCAGTCGTCCTGCGTCAGCTGCTCGACGGGGGCACCGTCGAGCGGCAGGCGGAACACCGGCGCCCGGCCGTCCTGATCGGCCGTCGCCAGGAGCGCTCGGTCCCCGTGCTCGAAGACCAGCTGACTCGGCCAGCGGTCCCAATCGGTCGCGATCCGCCGGGCACCGCTGCCGTCGATGCTCGCCGTCCAGACCTCTTGCTGGTTCGCGCCGGCCGGGGTCGAGCGGACCGTGCGCATCCAGGCGATCGTCCGACCGTTCGAGCTGAGCGCGGGCATCTCGTGGTCGACGCCCGCGTCGTCGAAGAGCACGGTCCGCGTCCCCGTCTCGAGGTCGATGGTCACGAGGACGAACCGGTGCCCGCGCGCCTCGTGCACGCCCACCGAGGCGAGCAGGGTGCGTCCGTCGGCGGTCAGTGCGCCGTCGACGGCGTCGAGCGTGCGGCCTGGGTGCGGCGTGGCGTCGGTCGGCTTCGGCAGGTGTGCCGGGTAACGGGGCTCCTGCGGTTCGGCGGCACTGTCGCCGGCGTCCACGTCGCTGCCCTGCGCTTCCCGCAGCGTGCCCAGGTCGAGCCGTAGCACGTGCGGCTCGTCCGGCCCCAGGTCGTGGTCCCAGTACCGGATCGGGTACGACTCGTGCAGGATCGCCCGGACCTTCTGGTCGTCCCGCCGCTTCCGGAGGGCGGCATCGCGGTCGACGTCCCCGTCGGCCGCGGGCAGCAGGGGTGCGGTGACCGCCAGCACGTCCGATGCCGACGCGGCGCCGAGCAGACTGCCGACACCGCCGGCCAGCCGGGTGACCGGGCGCGCGTCCCCACCGGCGGCCGGCAGGAGCCAGAGCTGCGCGGGGGCGCCGTCCTTGCCCGACTCGGCGTCCGGCCGACCAGACACGAACAGCAGGTCCCCGTGCCGGGTGAACGCGGCCGCGGACTCGCCCGTCGCCGAGCGGGTCAGCCGTGTCGCGACACCGTCGCCGGAGGTCGGGACCGCCCACACCGACTTCTTGTAGGTGGTGCCGTCCGCGTCGAGCGTGCTCACCGTCACGGCCGCACGTTCGCCGTCGGGGCTCAGCACGAGCCCGTCGACACGGGGCAACGCGAGGAACTGGTCGAGGTCCGAGAACGGTGTCGTCATGCCGTCACGCTACCGACGGCACCGCCCCCGGCACAGGGCTCAGACCGGCTCTGTGGAGAACCCGACAGGATCCACAGGCACTGTCCGTCACGCCCAGAACGCGGCGACCCGCTCCGCGACCTGCTCCGCCTGCGCCCGCCCGGCCTCAGCCGAGGGCCGCTGCGTCGACAGCGCCAGCGAGTTCGTCCCGAAGGCCCGGATCGACGCCTCGTCCGCGACCACGGCCTCCACCTGCGACCCAGCGTCACGGAGCGCGGCGACGGACCGGTCCAGCCACGGCCCGAGCGGCGACGGGCCCTCCGGGCTGCACGCGATCACGAGGACCCGCTCGTACCCGGCGGCGACGTCCGCGTTGGTCGCCGACCGCACCCCGCCGTCGACGTACGGGTGTCCGTCGATGCGCACCGGCGACCAGACGATCGGCACCGAGCAGCTCGCGGCGACAGCGCGCTCCAGCGGCACGCTGTCCTCGGCGCGGAACACCCGGAAGGACCCGTCGACCGCGTCGACCGTGGTCACCGCGTAGGGCTTCGCCGGCCACTCTGCGCTCGGCAGCGTCTGTCGGAAGGTCGCGACACGCTCGTCGTCGCTCTGGCCGGCGGTGACCTCCTGCGCCGCAGCGCCGACCCGCGCGCGGGCGTCCTGCTCCGAGATTGCGCCCTGCATCGCGGCGCCGAAGCGCTGCTCGACTTCAGAGACGTCCACAGCGGCGGGCTCCTCGTACGTCGTCGGCAGGGGGCTCGTCTGCTGCGCGTAGGCGTCCTGCACGGCGCCGGCGCGCAGGAACGCCCCCACCACGCTGCCTGCACTCGTGCCGACCACCAGGTCAGCGGCTCCGAGGTCGACCCCGGCATCCTCGAGTGCGGACAAGACGCCGAGCTCCCAGGCGATGCCGGCGACCCCGCCGCCTCCGAGGACGATCGCGCGGGTTCCGGGCGTGGGAGTGGGCGTGGGCTCTGCAACATCGGTCATGTGTCCTGCATACCAAGTCCGGCGATGAACGCGCACCACGCCGGGCCGGCGGACCCGGCCACGGGCCGGCCGGGAGGCGCTGATCGCCCCCCGCCCCGCGCCTCCCGTCCGCCGCTGGGTCGCGCACAACAGGAACCGGCTCGAGCCGCCGTTTCCCGCGGTTCGAGCCGGTTCCTGTTGTGCTGCGCCGAAGCGCGCCGCGCAGGCGCGCCGCGTCGGGTGGGCGGACCCGGCCACGGGCCGGTCGGGAGGCGTGGGTCGCGCCCGTCCGGCGCCTCCCGTCCGCCGGTGTGCCCCGCACAACGGCAACCGGCTCGCGCCGCGGTTTCCCGTGGTTCGAGCCGGTTCCTGTTGTGCTGCGCCGAAGCGCGCCGCGCAGGCGCCACGCGGGGTGGGCGGGCCCGGCCACGGGCCGGTCGGGAGGCACGGGTCGCCCCCGCCCCGCGCCTCCCGTCCGCCGGTGGGCCACGCACAACAGGAACCGGCTCGCGCCGCGGTTCCCCGCGGTTCGGGCCGGTTGCTGTTGTGCTGCGCCGAAGCGCGCCGCGCCAGGCGCCACGCGGGGTGGGCGGGCCCGGCCATGGGCCGGTCGGGAGGCACGGGTCGCCCCTGCCCCGCGCCTCCCGTCCGTTGCTGTTGCGCGGCGCCGAAGCGCGCCGCGCCGCGCACTACGTCGGGGCGCCGGACCCCGCCCGGAGCCGGACGGGAGGCGCGGATCGCCCCCGCCCCGCGCCTCCCGTCCGCCGGTGGGCCACGCACAACGGCGACCGGCTCGCGCCGCGGTTTCCCGCGGTTCGAGTCGGTCCCTGTTGTGCTGCGCCGACGCGCGCCGCGCCGCGCCAGCGCGCCCCCCGCTACTCGGCCGCGACGTCGATGAGCACCTTGCCGACCGCGTCGCCCTGCACGGCGTCGTGGGCGGCCGCGGTCTCCTCGAGCGGGAAGCGCAGCAGCGGCAGGCCCGCCTCCTCGCCGACCGGCAGGACACCGTCGCGCAGTGCGGCGGTGACGTCCTCGGCAGCGGCGGCCAGGGCAGCGTCGCCGATCGTGTAGAGCAGCAGGAACTGGTACCGGGCGTTGATGCTCATGTTCGGCCGGACCGGGATCGACGCCGCGTCGCCACCGTTGTCGGCGTACATCGAGACGACACCGTGGTTCGCCAGCACGGCCGCGTCCAGGTCGGCGTTCGCGGGGATCGACACCTCGACGACGATGTGCACGCCGTCCGGGGCGATCGCGCGGATCTGGTCGGCGGCGTCGTCCTCCCGGTAGTTGACGGTGTGGTGGGCACCGGCCGCGGTGGCGAGGGCTGCCTTGTCGTCGGAGCTGATCGTCGCGATGACGGTCGCGCCGGCCCACCGTGCCAACTGGATGGCGGCGTGGCCGACGGCACCCGCGCCTCCCGCGACGAGGACGACGCGACCGGTCAGCGCGCCGGGGGAGAGACGGGCGGGACCGTCCTCGTGCACGGTCAGGGCGCGGTGGGCGGTCATCGCGGGGACGCCGAGCGAGGCGCCGACGTCGAACGAGACGCCCTCGGGCAGCGGTGCGACGCGGGTGGCGGGGACGACGGTGTACTCCTGCGCGGTGCCGGTCGGGCGGGAGGCCGCGGCCATGAACAGCCAGACGTGGTCGCCGACCGACAGCCCCTCGACCCCGGGGCCGACCGCGTCGACGATGCCGGCGCCGTCCTGGTTCGGGGTGATCTCGGGGAACGGCAGGCCGTCGCCGTAGGTCCCGCCCTGCCGGGCCTTCCAGTCGGTGGGGTTCACGCCGGAGACGACCACGCGGACGCGGACCTCACCGTCGCCGGGCTCGGGGACCGGACGGTCGGCGAGGGAGAGGACGGCGGACGTTCCGGGCTGGGAGTAGACGATGGATCGCATGTCTCCACGCAACCACCGGCGGGCGGTCGCGATTCCAGGAGGGACGGGTTCAGCCGCGCGCGTCGTACCCCGAGCGGGCCTCGGCGACGCCGTCCATGTGGTCGATCGCCCACTGTTCGAGCGGCACGAGGACCGTACGGAGCGACCGTCCGGTAGCGGTGAGTTCGTACTCCACGTGCGGAGGGATCTCGGGGAACACCGTCCGGGTGACCAGCCCGTCGCGTTCCAGGGCACGGAGGGTCTGCGTGAGCATCTTCTGCGACACGCCCTGTACCCGGGTGGCGATCGCCGAGTAGCGGCGGGGCCCGTCCGCCAGGGCGCCGATCGTCAGGACGCTCCAGCGGTCCCCGATCCGGTCGAGGAGCTGCCGGGAGGGGCAGTCCGCCGCGTAGGGGCTGTACTCGAGCGCAGTCATGGTGGCCTTCCGTGGGGCACGACCCGCGACGCGCCCGGGCGGGGCACGCACCACGAGGTGCCTACTTTCCGAAAGAGAGTAACACCCGTACAGTGAGTGACACGGCGCGTGACCGCGTCGGAACCGTCACACGAAGGAGCTCGCATGTCCACCATCGTCGTCTTCGGAGGCACCGGCTACGCCGGCTCCGCCATCGTCCGTGAAGCCCTCTCCCGCGGCCACGAGGTCGTCGCCGTCGCGCGCGACACCTCCAAGCTCGACGCCGCCGAGCACCTCACGCTCGCCCAGGGCGACGCGTTCGACGCCGGCTTCGTGTCCGACGTGACCAAGGGCGCCGACGTCGTCATCGTGTCCCTGCACGCGGTCCAGTCCGACGGCAGCGAGCTCAAGGACAAGTTCCAGCACTTCGTCGACGCCGCCGAGGCTGCGGGTGCGCGTCTCGGCATCGTCGGTGGCGCCGGCTCGATGCTCGTCGCCGAGGGCGGCCCGGCCCTGTACGACACCCCCGACTTCCCGGACGCCTTCAAGGGCGAGGCGAAGAGCCACGGCCAGATCCTCGAGGCCCTGCGCGCCGGCGACACCTCGGTCGACTGGTTCTACGTCAGCCCCGCCGCGGCCTTCGGTGGCTACAACCCGGGCGAGCGTCGCGGCACCTACCGCTCGTCGGACGACGTCCTGCTCGCCGATGCCGAGGGCAACTCGGACATCTCGGGTGCCGACTACGCGATCGCCGTCGTCGACGAGATCGAGCAGCCGAAGCACCACCAGGCGCGTTTCGGCGTGGCCTACTGACCCGACCGGCTCGCGTCACCGCATGACGGACGGGAGGCCCGTGACCAGCTGGTCACGGGCCTCCCGTCCGTCAGGTCAGCGGTTGCCGACGATGGCCGGCAGGGGCAGGTGGTGGCGCATGCGCACCTCGAGGTGCAGGCCACCCCGCCGCGCCAGGACGAGCGCGGTGACCGCCGCGGCCGCGGCCGGGACGCCGCCGGCGACCATCATCCCGACGTGCGCCCCGAAGTGGTCGACGACCTGGCCCATCAGCGGACCGCCGATCGCCTGTCCGCCCAGGAGCACGAGGACGTAGAGCGACATCACCCGGCCGCGGATGGCGACGTTCGAGGACAGCTGCACCAGTGAGTTCGACGCCGTCTGGAAGAGCAGCTGGGACAACCCGACCACGACCAGCAGGACCGTGAACGGCGCGATCGTCGGGGTCGTCCCGGCGACCACGAGCAGGACCCCGGTCCAGAACACCCCGCCGACGATCGTGCGCAGCCGCACCACTGCGCGCCGGGTGGAGAGGACCGCGCCGGTCAGTGCGCCGACGGCGACCGCGGAGTTGAACAGGCCGTACCCGCCTGCGCCGACGCCGTAGACCTTCGAGGCGAACGCGGAGAGCAGCACCGGCATCGTCAGAGCGAACACCGAGAAGAACGCCACCAGGATCACCGGCACGATGATCGTCGGCTTCGCGGCGGCGTAGCGGAGGCCCTCCATGAGCTGCCCCTTCGACCGCGGGGCCGGCGGCGTGCGGTGCAGTTCGGAGACGCGGAGGAACCCGAGCGTCACGACCACGGCGACACAGGCGATCGCGTTGATGCCGAACGACCACCCGGCGCCGACGGCGACGAGCAGGATGCCGGACAGTGCGGGGCCGATCATGCCGCCGAGCTGGAACACCGACGAGTTGACGCTGATCGCGTTCCGCAGGTGCTGGTGTCCGACGATCTCGGTGACGAACACCTGCCGCGCCGGGTTGTCGATGACGGTGACCATGCCGACCAGGAACGCGATCACCCAGATGTGCCACGCTTGCACCACCCCGGCCAGGGTCAGCACCGCGAGCAGCAGCGAGAGCACCGCGAAGGCACCCTGCGTGATCATCATCAGCGCCCGCTTCGAGTAGCGGTCGACGAACACCCCGCCGAGCAGCCCGAACAGCAGCATCGGTGCGAACTGGCACGCGACCGTGATGCCGACCTGTGCGACCGACCCGGTGAGCTGCAGCACGAGCCAGTCCTGGGCGATGCGCTGCATCCACCCGGCGGTCATCGCGACGAGGTTGGTGGCGGTGAACAGCCGGAAGTTCGGCACGGACAGGGCGATGAAGGACCGGCGCCACGGCGGGCGGACGGTGCTGATCGGGAGCGGCTCGGTGGGCGGGTGGATGGTCGTCGGTGACGATCGCACGGTGCGGGGGACTCCGGCTGTCGAGGGTGGGAACGGTACCCGATCGAAACTAACCGCTCGACGGCCATTCGATCCTCCTATGATCGGCATCACTCCATTGCGATGTCGAATGAGGGGCCCGCCGTGCTCGATCCCGTCCTGCTCCAGACCTTCCTGGCCGTCGCCGAGACCGGCAGCTTCACGCAGGCCGGTGTGCAGCTCGGCATCAGCCAGCCGACGGTCTCCCAGCACGTCCGCCGGCTCGAGTCGACGGTCTCGCGGACCCTCGTCGCACGCGACACCCGCGGGGTCCGCCTGACCGACAACGGCGACGCGATGGCCGGGTTCGCGCGGACGATCCTCGCCGCCCACGCCACCGCCGACGCGTACTTCTCGGGCGTCGCCGCTCGAGGGCGCCTCCGGTTCGGCGCCGCAGATGACCTGGCGATCACGCAGTTGCCCCGCATCCTCCGTGACTTCCGGAAGCTGCACCCGCAGGTCGACCTCGAGCTGACGGTGAACCAGTCCGCACCGCTGCTCCGCCGAGTGCACGCCGGGCAGCTCGACCTCGTGTTCATCAAGCGCACCGCGGGGGAGTCCGCCGAAGGGACCCGGGTCGCCTCGGACCAGATGGTCTGGATGGCGCAGGACGGCATCGCCCTCGAGATCGACGACCCGGTGCCGCTGATCGCCTACCAGGCGCCGAGCATCAGCCGGCAGATGGCGATCGACGCGCTGGAGGCCGCCGGTCGCACCTGGCGGATCACCTGCAACACCCGTGACGTCAACGGCGTCCTCGCGGCCGTCCGGGCCGGCATCGGGGTCGCGGTGTTCCCGCACTCGCTGATCCCGGCGGACCTGGTGAAGGTGTCGCAGCGGCTGTCGCTGCCGGACCTGCCGGCGGTCGACTACGTCCTCATCGCCAACCCGACCGTGCAGCGCGAGCCGATCGAGGCCCTGACGAACGCGATCCTGTCGCGCGGGGTCGTCCGCGCCGTCTGACTGTCGGCCTTCCCCGTCGGACGCCCGGTATGCCAGCATGTCGGTCTCGACGATGCAGGAGGGACCCCAGATGTACGCAGACGCCGCCACGTCCGCCTGGCCACCGGAGATGCTCATCACCGAGGAACGACGCGAGCACTCGCTGTGCATGCTGCTCTTCCTCGAGTCGACATCGGCGAGTGCGGCCGGGTGGTCCGGAGCAGATCGGAGCAGTTGGCTCGCGGCGTGGTCGGCGTCGATCGCGGCGCTCGTCACGCGGCCGGACGACTGGGAAGAGGACTTCCAGTTCCTCCGGCAGGCGAGCGCGTGGGCTGAGCACCTCGCGGAGCACCTGGGGGACGCTGTCCTCGATGACGCCCTCGCGGACGCCTACGGCACCTGGATCGAGGCTGCGGCTCCGAGCGATGCTGAGGTCACCTACGACGACCGGGTGCTCGATGACCTGGTCGCCGCATGGCGCGTCGGGCTGCGGACCCTGGTGGTCCTCCCGACCTCGGGCACGATGGCCGTCCGGCTCTCGGCGTCGACGCTCCTGCTGTCGATGCCGGTGCGCAGTGACGTCGAGCACTTCCGCTCGGCGCTCCGGATGTTCGCGACGGACCGGTCGGGCTGACCAGCCGAGTGGCGTTCGGTGGTCAGGGCGCGATCGTCGGGACGGTCCCGGTGCCGGTGATGTCCGGCAGCGGTGCGCCGAGCACCGAGGCGACCGCCCACAGCAGCACGAGGGTGCCGACCGTGCCGAGCACCGCACCGAGCAGGGCGACGGGCCGCTGCCACGTGGTCAGCGCATTCCGCATCGTCACGACGGACACCAGGACCGCGAGCAGCCCGAGGACCACGCCGACCGCGTGCACGGTCGCGGGAGCGGTGAACCACCAAGCGGCCAGTCCGATCGTCCCGAGACCGGCGATCGCACCCAGGACAGCGCCCTGCGTCGGCCCGAGCGACCGGGCGGGTCGTGCGGTCCGGCGTGCGGTGGGCTGCGCATCGGCCGGGAGGCGCGCCTCACCCTCCGTCACGGCCGTCGCGACGGTCGGGACCTCCGCTGGCGCCGGGAGCGGGACGGCGGTCGAGCGGCGCTTCGGCGGCTCCTCGACGGTGCGGCGGGACCCGAACAGCCGGCGGCCGGTCGTGCCGCGTCCGCGAGCGTTCCGGTGCTCTCGGGCCGGTGTGGGTCCGGCGACCGCAGCGGGGTCGACGGCCGTGGTGTCGGCGCTGCCGGAGACGGCCGGGGTGACCGGCGGCAGGACCGGAGCGAGGGGCGGGACGGAGGGGGTGCTGACGGCCGGGTCCAGGCGGGCGGACTGCGCGACACCGGTGGGTGCCGACGCGCCGATGATCGCGTCGAACGTCGTGGCGGCCGTGGCGGCCGTGGCGGCCGGCGGGACGACCCGGGCCTGCTGTCGGGCGAAGCGTGCGGGCGTGCGGTAGCCGATCGGGCCGACCGGCTCGGGCTCACCGCCCTCGACGACGACGTGCTCGAGGCCCGGTACCGAGAACCGCGGCTGACCGGCCGCCGGTACGACGGGGACGGCCGGCGTGGGCGGCAGAGCGGGGCCGGACGCTGACCAAGCGGTGTCACTCCCACCGAGGGCGGGCGCGCCGACGGTCGGCAGCCAGGACCCGGACGGCACCGGAGTCTCCGGGTGGGCCGGGGTCGCTGCTTCCGGAGCCGCCGGAACCCCGGACTGCGGTGTGTACCAGTTGGCGGGGGCACCGGGTGTGGCGGCGTCGACGGGGCCGAGCGGTGGGTGCTGGACTTCCGCGGCGGGCACACCGGTCCCGGGCGCGACGGGCATCGCCATGCCGGCTGCACCGGCGCCACGACGTCCGGTCGGCGCATGCTGCCCGGCACCGTGCTGCCCGGCACCGTGTCGGCCGACCGCGGAGCTGCCCGCCGGGACCGTGGTGACGGTCACGCCGCTGCCGGGTGCGTTGACGGTGGGCGCACTGACGACGGGAGGGCTGGAGACCGGGGCGAAGGGGATCGTGTCGACGTTCGGGGACGTCGGAGCCGGCGGCAGCAGCTCCTGCGCCGGCGGGTAGTCGGGGGCGACCGCGTTCGGGTCGAGGGCCGGCGTGGCGGAGGTGCGGAGCGCCTCCAGACTGACTGCGTCGACCGCGAGGGCCGCGTCGACTGCCGGGACAGCGCCGACCGAGGGGCCTGCGCCGATCGCGGGGACTGCGCCGGCGGAGGGAACCGCCCCGGCGGAGGGAACTGCCCCGACCGCGGGGAGTGCCCGGGCGACGGGGCGGCCGCTGACCTCCACGCTGCCGACGGCGGGGGCGACTCCGGCGCTCGCCGCAGTCGGTGCCGCCACCACGGGGCGGGCGTCCTCCGGCGGAGCGGTGACCCATGCGGGTACCGCCCGGCGGGGTCGCTCGGACTCGGGCATGCGATGAGACGCCACGGCCGCTGTTCCTCTCCCTGGATTGATCCATCGTCAGTTCTACCGGGGAGGAACAGCGGCCGAGAGCCCCAGTCAGAGGGGGTCGAGCGCGGGGTGCGTCGACGTCACATGTCGCGGTAGCGCTTCGCGGCGGCGAGGGCCTCGCGGAGCTCGTCGACGGTCAGACGCGGGCCGTAGCCGGGGGTGTCGCGCTGGATGCGCCATCCCTCGGCGAGGGCGCCGGCGTCGACGGTGTCGAAGCCGAACTCGTCGATCAGGTCGGCGACGGTCGTCTTGGCAGCGGCGTCGTCACCGGCGATCACGAGGGCGCGGCGGTCCGGGGTGCCGGCGGGGGTGGCGTGCTCGGTGAGGTGGTCCGCGCCGATGTGGTTGAAGGCCTTGACGACGTGGGCGCCGACCAGGTGGTCCTGCAGCATCTCGGCCGTCGTGGTGGTCTCCTCGTCGAGGGCCGCGATCTGGCCGTCGCGCTGGGGGTAGTAGTTGTTCGTGTCGATGACGACCTTGCCGACGAGCGGCTCGACGGGGATCGTGTCGATGGCGCCGAGCGGCACGGTGACGACGACGATCTCGCCCTGGGTGGCGGCGTCCTCGCGGGTGCCGGCGGTGGCGTGCTCGCCGAGCTCGGTGACGAGGTCGGTGAGGGTCTCCGGCCCGCGCGAGTTCGCGATCACGACCTGGTGGCCGTGCTGCACCGCGAGGCGTGCGAGCTGGGATCCGATGTTGCCTGCTCCGATGATTCCGATGGTTGTCATGCACGGTGCAACACGAGCGCGGCCAGGGCATTCCGTCTGGCGTTCCCCGGAGCGCGGTGGCACCGGAACCTGAACGGCGGTGCAGGATGGCGGCATGACACACGAGTTCCGGAACGAGGCCGACCGAGACCGGTATGCCATGTACGTCGACGGGACCCTCGTGAGCGTGCTCGACTACCGCGTCAACGGTGACGCGATCGCCTTCCCGCACACGTACACGGTGCCGGCACACCGCGGCCACGGGTACGCGGGTGAACTCGTGGAGCACGCCGTGTCCGACGTCGAGACGACGTCGTCGAAGCGCATCGTCCCGATGTGCTGGTTCGTCAGCCAGTGGTTCGACGAGCACCCCGAGAAGAACGACCTCCTCAGCCGCGGCGTCGCGGACTGACCCACCGAGAGACCGCCATGCCCCGCATCGTCCCCTTCCTCTGGTTCGACGACCAGGCCCAGCACGCCACCGAGTACTACACGGAGCTGTTCCCCGACTCACGGATCGACGGCGTCGGCCGCGGTCCGGACGGCTCGGTGCTCGTGGTCGAGTTCACCCTGATGGGCCAGCCGTACCGGGCGATGAACGGCGGCCCCGGGCACCCGTTCACCGACGCGCTCTCGCTGCAGGTCGACGTCGACACGCAGGAGGAACTGGACCGGATCTGGGACGCGCTGATCGCCGAGGGCGGGCACCCGGTGGCGTGCGGCTGGCTGGTCGACCGCTGGGGCCTGTCGTGGCAGGTCACCCCGTCGATGATGGGGGAGCTGATGGCAGCCGGCGGCGACCACGCAGCGGCCACCCGGGTCTACGAGGCGATGCGGGACATGATCAAGCTCGACATCGCCGCACTCCGGTCGGCGGCTGCCCCGGCCTGAGCCCGACACCCGGCGGTGCCCCGGTCGGCCACCGATGTCCCCTCTTCGGCGGACGCCCCGTTATCGTGGGGCGACACCGTCGGCGGAGGGGCCCGCGTCAGCGATGCGGGGACCGCCACGCAAGCACCATGCCCTGACCAGGGGCGACCGACCTCCGGCCGACGCCGGACGACAGACTGGAACACCATGGCCGACCCGAGGGGCCCCGGGATCCGCGAAGCGGACATCGGACGGGCGTACACCGAGCTCTCCCGCATCACCCGCCGAGCGAGCGTCCGTGCGCGCGGCACCGACGACGTGCTGAGCATCGTGGACCAGTCGCTGGTCGACTTCGTCGTCCAGCACCCCGGGTGCATGGCGATCGACATCGCCCGCTACCTGCGGCTGAACCGGTCGACGATCTCGCGGCAGCTGTCCGGGCTGCTCGTCGCGGGCCTGGTCCGCACGGTCGACGGCGGTTCCGGCAACGCGAAGCCGCTCGAGGCGACCGACGCCGGCCGTGCGGCGCTGGCCCGGTCCGTGCGGCTGCACCGGGACGCCCTGGTCGAACGTCTGGCGGAGTGGTCCGACGACGACGTGGCGCTGCTCGCCGGCATGCTCGAACGGCTCGGCGCCGCCGACGAGGTCGACCTGCCGATGCCGAGCCGCGACCCCGACGAGTGACGGCGACACCGTGAGCACCACGCTCGTCCTGCTGTCGGACACGCACCTGCCGAAGCGGGCGAAGGACCTGCCGGCCGAGCTGTGGGCCGACATCGACGCCGCCGACCTGGTCGTGCACGCCGGTGACTGGGTGGACCTGGCGACGGTCGACCTGCTCCGGGCCCGGTCCCGCGACCTGCTCGCCGTCCGCGGCAACAACGACCTTGGCTTCGAGGACCACCTGCCCCTCGTCGCCACCCGCCGCATCGAGTCGCTGCGCTTCGCCGTCGTGCACGAGACCGGTCCGGCGACCGGGCGCGGACGTCGGGCCGAGGCGGACCACCCCGACGTCGACGTCCTGGTCTTCGGCCACTCGCACATCCCCTGGGACTCCACCGCACCGAACGGCATGCGTCTGCTCAACCCCGGTTCGCCGACGGACCGCCGACGACAGCCCGACCACACGTGGATGCGCTGCGAGGTCGACGGGTCGGACCTGTCGGTCACGCTGGTCCGGCGGGCCCCCGGCGCGGACGGCATCCGCCTGGTCGCGTCCCCGGAAGCGTCCTGACGCGCGACGGTTCGACCGGGAGGCCCGTCCCGCCTCCGTCAGACCGGCCCGCCCGGTCAGACCGGCTCGCCCAGCTGTTCCGGCATCTGGAAGAACGCGAGCTCCTGCGCCACCGACTGCCGGAACGCGCGCGCCATCCGCCCCCGCAGCTCGGGGTCGGCCCGCCGCGCGAGCTCCTCGACGAGCTCCGTGGCCCGCACGCTCGAGGCCGCGAACCCCGGGTCCCCGTACGCCGTGATCCAGTCGGCGAACGGGTGCCCGACCGGAGCCGTGCCGAGCCGTTCCCCGACCCAGGCGTAGACCCGGAAGCAGGGCAGCACCGCGGCCGCGAGCACGCTGACGTCCCCGGTGCCGGCACCCTGCCGTGCCGCGTCGGCCAGGTGTGCCAGGTACCCGGCGCACACCGGGTGCACCGGGTCGTCACTGTGCGATCCGGCGAGCCGACGGTGGTGCAGGTCGCGGGCCTCAGCGGCGCAGCCCTCGCTGGCGGTCCTCCAGAACGCGGCAGCCTCCCCGGTGGACCCGGCAGCGATCGTGGCGAGATGCTGTTCGTACGCCCGCAGGTAGTGGACGTCCTGCGCCAGGTAGCCCGCGAACACTTCGGGGTCGAGCGTGCCGTCGGCCAGACCCCTAAGGAACCGGCAGTCCAGCGTCTCGTCGAGCACCTCGGCCGCGTCGACCCACCAGGCGTCGGTCCATCGTGGTGTCGGCAGGGCCGCCCGGACGAGGGCGTTGTGGTCGATCGGCCCGTGACCGCGGCCGACCTGCAGCGCGTCGGCACCGCGGAGGGCGGCGGTCAGCCAGGTCTTCGCCGACCCGACCGCCAGCTCCCAGTCGCCGTGCCGGGCGACGAGGGTGGCGATCGCACTCGACAGGGAGCACCCGGTGCCGTGCGTGTTCGTCGTCGCGACCCGGGGGCCGGTGAACACCCGGACGCTGCCGTCCGGGGCGACCAGGGCGTCGTCCGAGCTCGGCCCGTCGTCGTGGCCGCCCTTCGCGAGCACCCGGACGTCCCACCGTCGGGCGACGGCACGAGCAGCGTTGATGCCGTCGGTCGTGATGCCGTCGATCGTGGTGCCGTCGGTCGACGCCGCGCCCGCCAGCTGGGCGAGGACCCGGAGTTCGTCGCGGTTCGGCGTGACCAGGTCGGCGAGGGCGAACAACTCCGTCATCGCGGACTCGGCATCCGTGTCGAGCAGCCGGTCGCCGCTCGTCGCCACCATCACCGGGTCGACCACCACCCACGCCGGCCGGTGTGCCCGGAGCCAGTCGACGACGACCCGCACCACCTCGGCCGTGCCGAGCATCCCGGTCTTCACCGCGTCGATCGTCACGTCGTCCGACACCGCGTCGAGCTGCTGCCGGAGGAACACCGCGTCGGGGACGTGCACCGACCGGACCCCGACGGTGTCCTGCGCGACCAGTGCCGTGACGACCGCCATGCCGTACCCGTCGTGCGCCGCGATCGACTTGAGGTCCGCCTGCACCCCGGCACCACCCGTCGGGTCCGTGCCGGCGATGCTGAGCACCCGCGGCAGCGGCGCAACCGGAACACCTGCGCCCACGCCTGCGCTCCCGCTCACCGTCCCGCTCCGTCCCACGCCGCCACGAACGCCCGAGCGGCAGCGCCCGGGTCCGGCGCCGCACAGATCCCCGACACGACGGCGACACCTGCGGCCCCGGCCTGCCGGAGCGGTCCGACGTCGTCGAGGGTCACGCCACCGATGCCGACGCACGGCACGGTCGTCGTCGCCGCGAGCCGTCCGAACCCGGCGACGCCGAGCGCCGGCGGGTGGTCCGGCTTCGTGCTGGTCGGGTGCACCACCCCGACTCCGAGCAGGTCGACCGACCCGGCGGGCATCGTCGCGACCTCCACCAGGTGCCGCGTCGTGTTCGCCGTCAGCCCGACGTGGGCGTCCGGGCCGAGCAGTGCACGGGCGGCGCTCGCCGGGACGTCCGACTGCCCGAGGTGCACACCGGCCACCCGGTGTCCCGCGTGCCGAGCGGCCAGGGCGACGTCGAGCCGGTCGTCCACGACCACCAGCGCCCGGTCGCCCACCGCATCGGCCACGGCGGCGGTGAGTGCCAGCAGGTCCCGAGCCGACGCGGTCTTGTCACGCACCTGCACGATCCGCACCCCGGCACCGACCGCGGCCCGGACCACGCCGAGCACCCCGTGCCCGTGGCGTTCCGCCATCGCGGAGTCGGTCACCAGGTAGACGCCGAAGTCGTCCGTGCCGGGCATCAGGCGGCCCCGCCGGCGATGCCGAGGACGGCCGCAGCCGACGTGTCGGCGGTGATCCGGGCCTCCCGGACGACGTCCTCCGGGCTCAGCGAGGCGAGCCGGTCGAGGAACAGCGGCTGGAAGGTACCGGGGCCACCGGCGTCGCGCGCCGCCAGCTCGGCGGCGATCGTGTGCACCGCCGTCGCAGCGACGGCCGCGTCCAGCGGACTGCCGGGGGAGACCGCCGCGAAGGCCGCCACGACCGCGCCGAGCGCGCACCCGCCGCCTGTGATCCGGGTGAGGAGCTCCGTACCGTTCGCGACCCGTACCAGCCCGCTCGGCGCCACCAGCAGGTCGACCGGACCCGAGACGGCGACGGCCCCGACCGTGTCAGCCCGGACGGCCGCGACCGCGGCGTCGTGCGCGTCCTCCGTCCCGACGGTGCTGTCGACACCACGACCGCCCGCCGAGGCGCCGAGGACCGCGAGCACCTCCGACGCGTTCCCCCGGAGGACCGTGGGCCGGAGTGCGAGCAGGTCACGCGCCAGCGCGGTCCGGACCGGCAACGACCCCACTGCCACCGGATCGAGGACCCACGGCGTCCCCGCGACCACGGCGGCGGCCGCGGCCTCCAGCGAGGCGACGCGCGGCTCGGCGTGCGGGGTGCCGGTGTTGACGAGCAGCCCGTCCGCGACGCCGGCGAACGGCCCCGCCTCGGTCGGCACGTCGACCATCGCGGCCGACGCCCCCAGCGCGAGCAGCACGTTCGCGGTGACGTTCTGCACCACCGTGTTCGTGATGCACTGCACCAGCGGCGCCCGGGTGCGGACGGCCTCCAGCAGGTCGGCGGTTCGGTGGGCCCAGTCGATCGTGGGCGCAGCGTTCTCCATGGACGATCCCTTCGCGAGTACGAGCTCGAGCAGGTTCGACGGGTGTGATCTCAGCCGCTCGGATGCGGCACCCCGTGTCTCGGTCGACACCGTACACGCATCGGCACCGACGTCCAGGGGCTCCTGACGGACGTTTGTGGAAGGGTGGACACGTGGACGACGAACGACGGACCGCGACCCCTGCCGGACCGCCACCCGGACCCCCCTCCGGCCCCCGCGACCCGGGCGACGCCTGGGCGTACGGCGCAGACGGCACAAAGGCCTGGGGCCGCTTCGGCGCCGCCGGCCTGCTCGTCGACGACGGACACGGCCGCGTCCTGCTGCAGCACCGCGTCGAGTGGAGCCACCACGGCGACACCTGGGGCATCCCCGGCGGCGCCCGCCACCAGCACGAGGACCCCGTCACCGCCGCCCTCCGCGAGTCCGCCGAGGAAGCCGGCGTCCCCGACGACGCCGTCGACCTCCGCCACACCGCCGTCCTCGACCTCGGGTTCTGGACGTACACGACCGTCGTGGGGCGCGCCTCCCGGCCCTTCGAACCCGTGATGGCCGACCGCGAGAGCCTCGCCCTGGCCTGGGTCCCCGTCGCCGACGTCGACGCGCTCGACCTGCATCCCGGCTTCGGCCGCTCCTGGGCGGCCCTCCGCGCCACCCTCGACCGCACCCCGCACGTCGTCGTCGACGCCGCCAACGTCGTCGGCAGCGTCGCCGACGGCTGGTGGAAGGACCGCGCCGGCGCCGCCACCCGACTCGTGGAGCAGGTCCGCGCGCTCGCCGCGGCCGGCGTCCCCGCGACCGCGCTCGACCTGCCGTCGACCGCCTGGTGGCCGCGCTGGACCGTCGTGCTCGAGGGGGAGGCCCGCAGCGCGACCACGGAGCCGGCACCGTCCGCCCCGCGGCCGGGTCTGCCGCCGGTGACGATCGACCGGGCGGCGGCGTCCGGTGACGACGCGGTGGTCGCTGCCGTCGAGGCGGCCGTCGCCGCGGGGGACGCGCCGGTCGTCGTGGTGACCGCCGACCGTGGCCTGCGGGACCGGGTGCAGGCGCTCGGCGCCGACGTCCGCGGCCCGGGTTGGTTGCGGGAGCTGCTGCCGGACTGACTCCGACCGGTCCAACTCCGGCCCGTCGCTGTCCCTAGCCGGCCTGATCCTGTCCGGACTGCGCCTTCCGTCTCGCCGACGGCGCGCCGATCGGATGGTCGCCGGTCGGCCGACCCGAGCGTCCGCTCCTGCCACTACAGTGGCGAGCACGTCGACGACGACGCTCAGGAGGTTCCCCCATGGAACGGATCACCAAGGCCGACGACCGGGTGCACCGGCCTGCCGGGCCGTGGACCCCCACCGTGCACCGCTTGCTGACGCACCTGCACGAGCAGGGTTTCGTCGCGGCCCCCGCCCCGATCGCCCTCGGCGCACAGCTCGAGACCGTGACGTTCGTCCCCGGCGAGGCGGGCGAGTACCCCTGGACCGCGGACGTCGCGAGCGAGGCCGCCCTCGTCACGACCGCACGCCTGCTGCGGCAGTTCCACGACGCTGCCGCCTCGTTCCCGCGTGACGACACGACCGACGTCTGGTCGCAGGCCGAGCGGCTGCCGGTCGAGACCATCGTGCACGGCGACTTCGCCCCGTACAACGTCGTCTACGACGGCATCGCGGCGGTCGGCGTGATCGACTTCGACACGGCGCACCCCGGCCCGCGGGTCTGGGACGTCGCCAGTGCCGTGTACCGGTTCGCCCCGTTCACCAGCAGTGTCGACGAGGGCGGGCCCGTGCCCGAGTTCACCGACCGGGTGACCCGCGCCGCCGAGTTCTGCCGCGCGTACGGTCTGGACGCCCGCTCCCGCAGCGTGCTCGTCGAGACGATGACGTCGAGCCTGGTGGCCCTCGTCACGACGATCGACACCGAGGCGGCGGCGGGCAACCCGAAGTTCGTCAGCGACCTGGCCCACGGGCACGCGGAGCTCTACCGCGCCGACGTCGCCTGGCTCGAGGAGCACGCGGACGCGATCACGGCAGCGCTGGTCTGACCACTCCGGAGTGGTCCGGCCGCACGGCGTGGTCAGACGGCTCTGCTCAGCAGCCGCCCAGCCCGCTCGCGGCGGACACCGACCCCGTGTCGGGTAGCGTTCCAGGGCCATGACCGACAGCCCGGCCGACGCCACCCCGTACGAAGTCCTCGGCGTCCCCGCGAGCGCCGACGACGAGACCCTCCGCCGCGCCTACCGTCGAGCCGCGCGCGAGAGCCACCCCGACCTCGGCGGCGACGCGCAGCACTTCCGCCGGGTGCAGGTCGCGTGGGAGCTGATCGGCACCCCGGCCGCCCGCCGCGCCTACGACACCGGCGCGGTCCGTCCCGGTTCGTCGTCCGCACCGTCCGGGTCGGCGGCCTGGAGGAGCGGTGCCGGTCGCGACGACTACGCACCGCCCACAGCGCGTCGCGACTCCCGCCCGCGAGCCCGGTCGCACGGCCACCCCGGCGGTCGGTCGCGCGAGGTCTTCCTGGCAGCCGAGCGCGAGTGGGTCGGACTCGGCGACCCGATCGAGGACCCCTACGACCCCGCCCTGGTCCGCTCGGCACCGCGGTCCGTCCGACGGCTGCTCGGCGAGGCACTGGCCGAGGAGGCCACCGCTGCGATCATCGCGGACATGGGCATCGGCGTGACGGTGTGGCACGACCTGGACGCCGGCGCCGAGGGCAAGCTCGACCACGCCGTCCTCACCCCGACCGGGCTCTGGGCCGTCGAGTCCATCGACTGGGGCGGTCCGGTGCTGATCGAACACGGCGAGGTCGTCGGCGAGACGCTCGAGCCGGGGGAGCGCCCGGTCAAGGAACTCGTCCGCGCCGCCCGTGCCGTGCAGAAGCAGACCCGGGTGCGCTTCACCGGGCGGCTGCTCGTCGTGCCGGACTCCGCGGTGGACGAGGACGTCGAACTCATCGGCACGCCCCGGAAGCCAACGGCCCTGATCGTCCGACGGAGTGCGCTCGTGCAGGTGCTCGCCGGCAACTGGTCGCCCGAGGGCTCGGTCGACGTCTTCGCGATCCGCGACCGCCTGCAGCAGACCGTCCGCTTCGTCTGACCCGGGTGGTCGGCGGGACGCCGGTCAGTACCCGCGGAGCTTCTCGAGGTCGCGGCGCTCCCGCTTGCTCGGACGCCCGGCGCCGCGCTCGCGGATCGGGACGAAGCCGGCCTCCTCGGGAGGGAGCCGAGGCGGGGTGTTGTCCTCGAGGTGCTTCGCCGCCTCGGTCGCACCGACGCGCTTGAGGATGATGCTCTTCACGACGACGATCCGGTCGAACCCGGCCTGACGCACCCGGACCTCGTCCCCGGGGCCGACCGGCTGCGACGGCTTCGCCCGCTCGCCGTTGACCTTGACGTGCCCGGCCTTGCACGCCGTCGTCGCGGCGGACCGGGTCTTGGTGATCCGGACCGCCCAGATCCAGCTGTCCACCCGGGCCTTGTCCATCCGGCCACCCTAGCCGCGGTGGTCGGACGGACCCCAGGCCGTCGCCAGCAGGCATCCCCGCCGCCGACCGGCCGCCGTACCCTCGAGGCATGTCCGCCGCCGACCGCGATCCCGCCGCCGCCCCGTCGCAGGCCGAGATCGCCCGAGCGCAGGCCCTCGCCGTGCTCGACGCGGCGACGCTCGGTGACCGGCTGGTCGTCCGGGCGCACGACGGCGACGGCGCACGGGACGCCCTCGGCGACCTCACCGACCGCACCCCGGAGACCGTGACCGTCGCCACCCGCCGCGGACTCGTCACCGTCCGTCGCGCCGACGTGGTCGCCGCGAAGCCCGTCCCGCCGCCCCCGTCACCCCGACCGCGCCGGACAGCCGGGTGATCGCTCCGGCCGGCTGATCGCTGCGGCCGGGTGATCGCTCCGGCCCGGTGATCCGCCCCGTCCCGGCGAGCCGCTGACCCGAGGCCGCGGGCCCGCACGTAGCCTCGCAGCATGCTCGTCCCCGACCCACCCGCCGCCGCTGCCGGGCAGACCGAGGACCGCACCGCCCGCGTCCGCTTCGTCCGCCCGTCCGGTTGGCGCACCGAGGAGACCGCCGGCGCCGACCTCCGGGTCCGCGGCGACGACGTCGTCCTCACCGTCCGCTCCCGTCCGAGCGACCGCGCGATCGGCGACGAGAACGCCTCGCTGCTCGAGCGGCTGCCGGGCTCGGTCGACGGGCTGCTCCTGGTGGGCTGTGACGTCTGGACCACGGCCGGCGCCCCCGCGCGTCTGGTGGAGTACGTCCGTCCCGACGAGGAGGGCGACGTCGCCGGCGCGCACCTGCTGCTCGTCACGGGCCGGCACCGCGTGGACCTGACGATCGAACGGCCCCTCGCCCGGATGACCGCCACGGACGACGTCGTCTTCGCCGTCCTCGACTCGGTCCGGGTCCTCGACCGGGTCACCGCGAGCGGGTCGCGCAGCCTCGAACCGCTGCCGGTGCTGCTCAGCGGATCGACCCTGACCGGGCCGTCGCTCGGTGCCGATGCCGTCTCGACCCTGCAGAACCTCGCCGGTCGCCGCTGGAACCCCGCGCTCCTCCGCACCGACGGCGGTCGGGAACTCGTCGCCGCCGACCTGGTCGGCCGCTTCGGCACGGTACCGCCGGACACCGCGGCCGTCCTCGCCCCCTGGGCCGAGGGGGTGCAGCCGACCACGCTCGACCAGCACGACGACGACGGGCGGGTGACGCGCCTCCAGGCCTGGTCCGGCACCGTCGTCGACACCGGTGCCGACGGCCGGTCCGTGGTCGCGTCCGTCCCGCCGGATCGCGTGGTCGGACTGCTGGCCGGGAGGCTCGGCATCCGCCCGACGTGGACCTGGCCGTTCCGCACGTCGGTCCTGCCCGGCGACCTGCTCGACCGACGCCTGGCCGGTGGCGAGTCGACGCCTGACCTGCCCGCTGCCGTGGCCGCGGACGACCCGACCCTGGCCACGTTCTGGGCGGCCCCGTGGACGGTGTCGGCGCTCGTGCGCCCCGGCCGGACCCGGCCGCTCGTCGTGGTCTCGGCCGAGGGGATCGGCTTCGCCCGGGTCGGCCGGACCGAGGGCGGCACCACGGCGTTCACGGCCGAGGCGTCGGCGAACGTGTACCGGACGCTCGTCCGCGCGCTGCTCGGCTGAGCGACCCGGACCACCTGTGGTCCGACGTCCCCGGACAGCACGATGCCCGCGCCGTGGGGCGCGGGCGTCGTGCGGGGGTGTCCGTGTCGTGGACGGACCGGTGCTGTCGGTGGAGTCGGGTCAGGTCGTCGGGTCAGGCTGCGGGGCCGGCGGTCAGGGTGACGGTGACGGTCTTCGCGGTGCCGTCGCTCGTCGTGTAGCCGATCGAGACCCGGTCGCCGACGTCGTGGCCGCTGATGGTCTTCGTCAGCTGGTCCGAGCTCGTGACCGCGGTGCCGTCGACGCTGGTGATCGTGTCGCCCGCGGCCAGTCCGGCGCTCGCAGCCCCGGAGCCCTCGACGGTGCCGGCGATCGGCACCCCGCTGGTCGTGCCGGTCGCGGTGCTGCTGATCTGCACCCCGAGGAACGCCGGCAGCCCGATCGTGATCGTGCCCGAGGAGTCGCCCGCCAGGATCTTGTCCGCGATCGACTTCGCCGTGCTGATCGGGATCGCGAACCCGGTGACGTCGGCCGTCCCCGAGGACGCGGCGGTGGCCATGCCGACGACCTCACCCTCGCTGTCGAGGACCGGGCCGCCGGAGTCGCCCGAGACGACCTGCGCCGCCAGCTGCAGCAGCCCGGTCAGGGACTCGGTGCCGGTGCCGGACTCGCTCTGCACCTGGATGTCCTGGTCGGTGGCGGTCACGGTGCCCGTCGCCGCCACCAGGTCACCGGTGCCCTCGGCGTTGCCGACGTCGGTGATCGCGTCACCGGTGGACGCACCGCCGTCGTCGTCGAGCGTGACGGTCGACAGCCCGGAGGCGCCCCGCAGCTTGAGGACCGCGACGTCGTTCGTCGCGTCCGCACCGACGACGTCGGCGGTGTACTGCTTGCCGGTCGTCTCGTCGGTGACCTCGATCGACGTCGCGCCCTGGATGACGTGGTTGTTCGTCAGGATCGTGCCGTCGGATGTCAGGACCATGCCGGTGCCGGCCGCCTGCTGCGACTGGTCGTAGCCGATCACGGTGTCGATCGTGACGACGCCCTTCTTCTGCGCCGCGGTCGCCGGGGTGGCGGCGGACTCGGAGGTGCTGCCGGTACCGGTGCCGTTGGTGCCGGTGCCCGAGCCGTCGGTGCCCGAGCCGTCGGCGCCCTGGCCCGGGACGGTGAAGCCGTTCGTGCCGCTGCCGTCACCCGTCGAGCCCGAGCCGGTGCCCGGGGTCGTGGTCGTGCCCTGCGACGAGCCCTGGCTGGAGGTCGTCGTGGTGTGCACCGACGACAGCCCGAGCGCGGTGCCACCGGCAGCACCGACGATCGCGAGCGCCGCGATCCCCGACCCGATCGCCAGCGCCAGCTTGCGGGAGCGTCGGTTCGTCCCCGGCGCGGTGCCGAACGCCCCGGTCCAGCCCTGCGGCGCGGCACCGTACTGCGCGGCGCCGTACTGCGCGCCGTACTGGGCGCCGGTCGGGCCGCCCTGCTGCGTCCCGCCGAGTGCCGGGCTGCCGACCAGGTACGGACCGCGCCCGTCGGGGGAGTACGCGTACGGACCGGTGCCGTCGGGTCCGTACAGGTACGGACCGGAACCGTCGAAGGCGTAGGCGGGACGCAGGGACGCCCGGTCCGCGTGCGGCGCCTCCCACGAGGGCAGCTGCTCCTGCCGCTGGGCCTGCTCCGGCTCGCGACGCTCGTCGTCCGGCATGGGGTTCGGGGTCTCGTTCATCGGTGCTCTCCGGTCGTTCCTCGCGGCCCGGTCGGCCGTCGATGGATGTCAGTACAGGCCCCGTTCCCATGACGACCCTATGAACGGACCATGGTGGTGCCGAGCAGCTGCTCGGCGCTTGCCGACAGCGACGCCACTGCCCCTCGGAACCGCGCCGGGAGCATCCATTAGGCTCGCCTCACTTCCCATGCGATCCCGATCCGTCGCGCCTCCGGCGCCCGCTCCCGTGTCCCGGTTGGTGCTCGCCACCGTCCTCGCGGTCGTCGTGCTCGCCGTCGCGTGCGGCCTGAGCGTCGCCGTCGGGTCACGTCCGATCCCGCTCGGCGTCGTCGTCGACACGCTCCTGCACCCGGGGCGGACGGACGAGATCGGGCTCATCGTGCTCGGCAACCGCGTGCCCCGGACCGTCGTCGGCCTGCTCGCCGGCGCGGCCCTCGGTGTCGCCGGCGCCGTCATGCAGGGGATCACCCGGAACCCGCTGGCCGACCCGAGCATCCTCGGCGTGAACGCCGGCGCTGCCCTCGCGGTCGTCGTCGGCATCGCCGTGTTCGGCATCAGCGGGACCGCCACCTACCTGCCGTTCGCGTTCGCGGGCGCCGCCCTGGCCGCACTGCTCGTGTACGGCATCGCCGCCGTCGCCCGCGGCGGGCTGACACCGGTCGGGCTCGCCCTGTCCGGCGCCGTCACCGCCGCGGCACTGTCCTCCGTCACGACCGCGGTGCTCGTCACGAACGCCAGCCTGCTCGACCAGCTGCGCTTCTGGCAGGTCGGGGCCCTCGCCGGCAAGGACCTCCGCACCGCCGGCGTCGTCGTGGCCCCGATCGTCGTCGGGCTCGTCATCGCCGTCGGACTCGGCCGTTCGCTCAACACCCTGGCGCTCGGCGACGAGCTGGCGGCGTCGCTCGGGCAGCGCGTGGTGCTCGTCCGGGCGGTCGGCGCGGTCGTGACCGTGCTGCTCGCCGGTTCCGCGGTGGCCGCCGCCGGACCCATCGCCTTCGTCGGGCTCGCCGTGCCGCACGCCGTCCGCCGACTGTCCGGTCCCGACCACCGCTGGACGATCCTCCTGTCCGCCGTGGTCGCGCCCGCGCTCCTGCTCGTCGCCGACGTCATCGGCCGGGTCGTCGCCTACCCGGGGGAGCTGCAGGTCGGCATCGTCACGGCGCTGATCGGCGCCCCGGTCTTCATCGCGCTGGTCCGTTCCCGGGCGGTGCGCGGACTGTGACGGCGACGACGACCCGGACGGACCAGCCTCGGCCGCGGCGCCGGGGGACCCGGCGCCGCGAGGCACTGGTCCTCGTCGGCACCCTCGTCGCGCTGCTCGTCCTGGTCCTGGTCGGCCTGGGCGTCGGAGACATCCCGCTCTCGCCGGTGCAGGTGCTCGGCGCGCTCGTCGGGCACGGCGACACGATCTCGGACTTCGTGCTCGGACAGCTCCGTGGCCCCCGGGTCCTGGCCGCCGTCCTCGTCGGGGCCAGCCTGGGCGCGGCCGGGGCGATCGTGCAGAGCGTCGTCCGCAACCCGATCGCCAGCCCGGACGTCATCGGCATCACCGCTGGGGCCAGTGCCTCGGGCCTCGTCGCCATCGTCCTGTTCGGCGCCTCCGGAGTGCTGCTCTTCGGGGTGGTGCTCGTCGGGGCCGTCGCCGTCGCGGTGCTCATCGCCGCCCTGGCCTGGCGGCGGGGGATCACCGGCAACCGGGTCGTCCTGGTCGGCGTCGGCGTCGGCGCGATGGCCCTCAGCGTCACCGGGTGGCTGCTCACCAGCGGCAGCCTGCAGCAGGCGGGCACCGCGCTGCTCTGGCTCTCCGGCAGCCTGAACGCCGTCGACCGCACCGTCGTCGGAGCGCTCCTGGTCGGCTTCCTCGTGCTGATGGCCCTCGCCCTCGTGCAGTCGCCGCGGCTCGCCGTGCTGACCCTCGGCGACGACGTCGCGGCGTCCCTCGGCCTCCGACCCGACCGGGCGAAGGTGCTGCTCCTGCTCACCGCGGTGCTCCTCACCGCCGGGGCCGTCGCCACCGCCGGACCCGTCGCGTTCGTCGCGCTGATGGCGGCACCCATCGCCCGACGGCTCGTCGGCGGCGGACGCATCGCCCTCGGCCCGGCCGCAGCCGTCGGCGCCGTCGTCACCCTCGGCTCCGACCTCGTGGCGCAGTTCGCGCTGCCCGGCGTCACCCTGCCGGTCGGGGTGGTCACCGGAGTCGTCGGAGCGCCCTACCTGCTCTGGCTGCTCGCCCGCGGGCGCTGAGGACCCGCCTGCCACCGGGCCGCAGCCGGTCGACGGACGTGCACCGCGCCTCCAGGCCGTGTCCAGCCGGCGGTCGGACTCGCCGTACCGCCCCCCGGATGCGGGTCTGCGCGCACGCTTGCGGGAACCCGCAGGAGGTGCCCGGAACCCCCCGTCCGAGGGTCCGCACGACGACGCCCGTCGCCGTACCGTCATCGACGACCACCGGACTCCCGACAGCGCCCACACCCGACGGCTGCTGGTCCGGTACGAACGAAGGACAGCATGCCCGAACACCTGGACGGTGCCCCGACGCGCCGCCGCCAGTGGGGTGCCGAGCGACGGACCCAGCCGCTCGACACGATCCACGCCCGCCCCTCCGACCGGAAGCTCGTCTCCGGACGCGTCGCCATCATCCTGACCATCGCGTTCTGGCTGGCCTACGTCGTCTACACGGTGATCCGCCAGTTCCTGGACTCCGGCACCGAGAGCTTCCGCTTCACCACCGAGGCCATCTCGTACACGGTCGTCGTCACCTTCCTGACCTTCTCGGCCCTGATGCACCTGGTCGCCCGCCAGGGGGCACTCGAGCGCTTCGCCACCCACGTCCGCGTCCCGCGCGCCGAACTCGACCGGCACTTCGCCGAGGGCCACGAGTCGCCGCTGACCGTCCTCGTGCCGAGCTACGCCGAAGAGCCCGAGGTCGTCGCCACCACGCTGTGGTCCGCCGCCCTGCAGGAGTACCCGGACCTCCGCATCGTGCTGCTCGTCGACGACTCGCCGTTCCCGACCGACCCGGAGACCGCCGCGAAGCTCGAGCGCACCCGCGCCGTCGCCGACACCATCCAGTCGCAGCTGGCCGCGCCGTCCCGCCGGTTCCAGGAGGCCCTGCTCTCCGCCGAGGTCGAGGCCGCGAACGCCCCGCAGGCCTCCGTGGAGGCCGTGCGCACCCTGGTCGCGCACCACCGCTGGGCAGACGCCTGGCTCCGTCGCCACGCCCGCGAACACGGCGTCGCCGACCACGTCGACCAGTTCTTCACCGACCAGGTCCTCGTCGGCCTGGCGGACGAGTTCCGTCTGACGGCCGAGGCGCTCGACGCCGCGATCACCGACGCCGGCACGGCCGAGTCCACCGACGTCAGCTCCGCCCGCGCGGTCGAACTGCAGCGTCGCCTGACGTGGACCTTCACCGCCGAGATCACCACGTTCGAGCGGAAGCGCTACGCGAACCTGTCGCACGAGGCGAACAAGGCGATGAACCTCAACTCGTACATCGGCCTGCTCGGCGGCGCCTACCGCCACGAGGAGACCGCGTCCGGCACCGTCCTGCGCACCGTCACCGACCCAGCCGACGCCGACCTCGTCGTCCCCGCCTCCGACTACGTCCTGACGCTCGACGCCGACTCGGTGCTGCTCCGCGACTACTGCCTGCGCCTGGTCTACTTCCTCGAGCAGCCCGAGAACGAACGCGTCGCCGTCACCCAGACGCCGTACTCGTCCTTCCGCGGTGCCGCGACCCGCATCGAGCGGCTCGCCGGTGCCACCACCGACATCCAGCACATCCTGCACCAGGGCATGTCGAAGTACGGCGCCACCTTCTGGGTCGGCGCGAACGCGGTCATCCGCACCCGGGCCCTCCGCGACATCGAGGAGACCGAGACCGTCGGCGGCTTCGAGGTGAAGCGCTACGTCCAGGACCGCACCGTCATCGAGGACACCGAGTCGAGCGTCGACCTCGGCATGCACGGCTGGATCCTCGTCAACTACCCGGAGCGCCTGTCCTACAGCGCCACCCCGCCGGACTTCGGCTCCCTGATCGTGCAGCGGCGACGCTGGGCGAACGGCGGCCTGCTCATCCTGCCGAAGTACATCCGCCAGGTGCGCGAGCGCCGGGCCCGCGGGGAGCGCGTCAGCGTCGTCGAGATGGCGCTCCGCGTCAACTACATGGCGTCGATCGCCTGGGGCTCGCTCGGCCTGATCTTCCTGCTGGCCTACCCGTACGACTCGCGGCTGCTCAGCCCGATGGTGCTGCTCGCCGCCCTGCCGTACTTCTGGCTCTTCGCGAGCGACCTGAAGTACTGCGGCTACAAGCGCACCGACATCCTGCGCATCTACGGCTTCAACCTGGTCCTCATGCCGGTGAACGTCGCCGGCGTGCTGAAGAGCGTGCAGCAGGCCCTCACCGCGAAGAAGATCCCGTTCGCCCGCACGCCCAAGGTCAAGGACCGCACGGCCTCGCCGGCGCTCTACGTCCTGGCCCCGTACGCCATGGTGGCCTTCTCGGTCTTCACCTTCGTGCGGGACTTCGGCGCGCAGAACTGGGGCAACGCGGTGTTCGCCGCCTTCAACGCCCTGCTCGCCCTGTACGCCATCACCGCCTACATCGGCCTCTGGAACTCCGTCGTCGACGTCTTCATCTGGGCGACGAAGTGGATGTTCTACGACCCGTCCGCCCGCGCCGCACGCCGTGCAGCGCGGAAGGACGAGCGCGCCACCGCCAAGGCCGTCCGACGCGGACTGGTCCCGGAGGCCGTCCCCGCGACCGAGGACTGGCGCTCGGTGCTCTACTTCGGCCAGCGCGGCACGACCATCCCGGAACACCTCGGGGCCGACCACCTCGGCACCTCCCACCCCGGGACCACCCACCCCGGGACCACCCATCAGATCGGGGCCGGCACCGCCGGTGCCCAGCGCGGCCTGGCCGTGCAGCACGACGAGAAGACGGCGGCCTGACCATGAGCACCACACGACGACTCTCCCCGGTCCGGGTCACCCTGGCCGCCGTGGTCGCCCTCGCGGTCGTCGCCGGCGGGTACGCCGGCGTCGACCGGTGGCAGAGCGCCCAGGCGGCCGAGACGGTGAAGCCCTGGTTCGCCGCCTACACCGACGTCACCGTCACCCCGACGTTCCCGTTCGAGGATGTCAAGTCCGCGAAGGGCCGCGACGTCATGCTGTCCTTCGTGGTGGCCGACCACGATCACGCCTGCACGCCGACCTGGGGTGCCGCCTACGGCCTCCAGGAAGCGGGGGACCAGCTCGACCTGGACCGCCGCATCGCCCGCCTCGAGCAGCAGAAGGGCGCCGTCGGGGTGTCCTTCGGCGGCCTGGCGAACGACGAGCTCGCCTCGACCTGCACCGACCAGGGCAAGCTCGTGTCGGCGTACCAGAGCGTCGTGAAGCGCTACGACGTCTCCACGGTGGACTTCGACATCGAGAGCGACGACCTGACCAAGGCCGACGCCGGCAAGCGCCGTGCCCAGGCCGTGGCGGAGCTGCAGGAGCAGCGTCGCGGCGCCGGACACCCGCTCGCCGTGTGGCTCACGCTGCCCGCCGCGCCCGGCGGACTGACCGCCGACGGCACCAAGGCCGTGTCGCAGTTCCTCAGCGCCGGGGTCGACCTGGCCGGCGTCAACGCCATGACGATGGACTACGGCGACAGCATGGGCTCGAGCCAGAGCATGTACTCGGCCTCGGTCGAGACCCTGCAGCAGGTGCACCGCCAGCTCGGCATCCTGTACACCCGCGCCGGCACCCCGCTCAGCGACGGCACGCTCTGGCACAAGGTCGGCGCCACCCCGATGATCGGCCAGAACGACGTGCAGGACGAGGTCTTCTCGATGCGCGACGCGGCGAAGCTCAACGCATGGGCACGCCAGACCGGGCTCGGGCGGATGTCGATGTGGTCCCTCAACCGCGACACCACGTGCGGTTCGAACTACGTCAACCTGTCCACCGTGTCGAACTCGTGCTCCGGGGTCGACCAGGACGGCAAGCTGTTCGCCGACGTGCTCGGCAAGGGCTTCAGCGGCGGCATCGTCGCGGCGTCCGGCGACGTGACGACCGCCGAGCCGTCCTCGACCACGCAGCCCTCCGACGACCCGTCGACCAGCCCCTACCCGGTGTGGGACAAGGACTCGGCCTACCTCGAGGGCACCAAGATCGTCTGGCACCGCAACGTCTACGAGGCCAAGTGGTGGACGTCCGGCGACCTGCCCGACGACGCCGTGCTCAGCTCCTACGAGACGCCGTGGCAGCTCGTCGGCCCGGTGTTGCCGGGGGAGAAGCCGGTCGCACCCGTCCAGCTGCCGTCCGGCACCTACCCGGCCTGGTCGGGCACCACGAGCTACGACACCGGCGACCGGGTCCTGTTCGACGGCACGCCGTACCAGGCGAAGTGGTGGAACACCGGCGACAGCCCGGAGGCCTCCACCAGCGACCCCGACGGCTCGCCCTGGACGCGGCTGAAGGACGCCGAGGTGCAGGAGATCCTGCACGACGTGCAGTCCGGAAAGTCGGCGCCGTCCGCCGCCGGACACTGACCGCAGAGGCCCTGCGGCACGACCCGGCGACCTGACGGACGGGAGGCTCCCCACCAGCTGGTGGGGAGCCTCCCGTCCGTCCGTGGGAGTCCGCCGCATGTCCCCTGTGCACGGGGCTCTCGCCGAGTGCGTCGTTTCCGATACGCTGGACGACCAAGAGGAGGAGGTCCACGATGCCAGATCCAGTGGTCCCGCAGCCGGGACGCCCGGAAGAGCGGCTGGTCGACACCACGCTGACCTTCAGCATGGAGAACGCCGCGGCGCTCACGCCCGAGGCCGGAGTCACCGCAGAAGAACGCGACGCGATCTCGGCGCTGCCGTCGGGCTCGGCGTTGCTCGTCGTCCGTCGCGGTCCGAACGTGGGTGCACGGTTCCTCCTCGACTCCGACGTCACGACGGCCGGCCGACACCCCGACGCCAGCATCTTCCTCGACGACGTCACGGTGTCGCGCAAGCACGCCGACTTCGTCCGTCGGGGCACGTCGTTCAGCGTGAAGGACCTCGGCTCGTTGAACGGCACGTACTTCGACGGTGTCCGCATCGACGAAGCACTGCTCGTCGACGGTTCCGAGGTGCAGGTCGGCAAGTTCCGGCTGACGTTCTACGCCTCCCGGGTCGACCTGGCGCGCCTGGCGAACGCGTAGTGGCACCCCGCTCCGCTGCGGCGCGGGCGGTGTCCCCGGCGCCGGACCTGCTCACGATCGGGCAGGTCCTCGCGCGTCTGAAGCCGGAGTTCCCCGACCTGTCGAGCTCCAAGCTGCGTTTCCTCGAAGAGCGTGAGCTGGTCACGCCGATCCGCACCCAGAGCGGCTACCGGAAGTTCTCGTCGGCCGACGTCGACCGACTGCGGATCGTGCTCGGACTGCAGCGCGACCACTACCTGCCGCTCAAGGTCATCAAGGACTACCTCGCCGACCTCGACGCCGGACGCGAACCGGCCCTGCCTGGCGGTGGTGACGTCCCGCGTCCGTCGATGCTCGGGCGCGAGCGGCGGTACTCCCGCGACGAACTCCAGCGTGCGGCCGGTGCGTCGCCGATGCTCGTCGGTGACGCGGTGTCCGCTTCGCTCATCCCGGCGTCCGACTCCTACGGCGAGGACTCGGTCGGTGTGCTGAAGGCCCTGGTCGAGCTGCAGCGCTCCGGCATCGAGCCCCGACACCTCCGGACCTTCCGCAGCACCGCCGAGCGCGAGGTCGGTCTCATCGAGTCGGCTCTCATGCCGGTGTCCCGCCGTGGGGACGCCACGTCCCGCGCGAAGGCCCTCGAACTCGCCCGGGAGATCGCCGGACACCTCGAGGTCATCCGATCGTCACTCATCCGCGCGGCCATCGGTCGGCTCGACTCGTGAGCGGCCCGGGCGGGTCGGACCCTCGACGGCGGTCGGTGCCGGGGCATATCCTCGACACGCCGGACGCGCCGGTGCGGATGTCCCGCCTCCACGCCGCCCGACTCGCTACCGTGGACCTCGGAACAACTCTCAACCCGCTGTTGAAGCTTCGGGTGGGAGCTCGATCGTCGTGGAAGGCAAGCTGATGAGTGGGAACGATGTCCCCGGTACCCCGTCTGACATGACGCGGTACGACCTCGGGCTGCTGTTCACCGACGGCCTGCCCGAGCACGACGAGCAGAACGGCTACCGCGGCACCGTCGCCGCGAAGGCAGCCGGCATCAGCTACCGCCAGCTCGACTACTGGGCCCGCACCGAACTCGTGCAGCCCACGATCCGCGGCGCTGCCGGATCCGGCTCGCAGCGGCTCTACGGTTTCCGCGACATCCTCGTCCTCAAGCTCGTGAAGCGCCTGCTCGACACCGGCATCTCGCTGCAGCAGATCCGCACCGCCGTGAACCAGCTCCGCGAAGCCGGCGTGAGCGACCTGGCGCAGACGACCCTGATGTCGGACGGCGCCTCGGTGTACCTGTGCACCTCCGACGACGAGGTCATCGACCTGGTCTCCCGCGGGCAGGGCGTCTTCGGCATCGCCGTGGGCAAGGTCCTGCGCGAGGTCGAGTCCTCCCTGGTCGAGCTCGATGCCACCCCGGCAGAGGACCCCAGCGACGAGCTCGCGGCGCGCCGGGCGACCCGCGCGTCCTGACCGTCCCGGCCGTCGTGGCTGTCGTGACCGTCCCGGTTCCGACGCCCGCCTGACGGGCGCCCCGCGCGCCTCCCGTCCCGCCGCCGCCCCCGCCGAGGTCGCACGTTCTGCCGGCTGTGCGGTCGCGGGCCGGCAGTTCTTGCGACGTCGGCGACCGCCTTGCGGCGTGTTGTGCGACCTCGGGAGGCGCGGCGTGCGCGGGCAGACCGAGCCGGGTCGTACAGAGGGTCCGGGAGTCAGCGCCGACAGGCCCGCCGAGGTCGCACGTTCTGCCGTGTCTGCGGCGGCGGGCCGACAGTTCCTGCGACGTCGGCGACCGCCTTGCGGCGTGTTGTGCGACCTCGGGAGGCGCGGCGCGCGCCGGCAGACCGAGCCGCGCACCGCAGATGGCCGGGTACGCCCGCCGCTCGGCCGCACGCGCCCCGGGGGAACGACGAAGGGCCGCCCGCGGGCGACCCTCCGAGCGACGAACGAACGTCAGGCGATCGCGCCCGCACCGTCCGCGTACGGGCCGATCTTGCCCGTGCGCATGATGCGCTCGAGCAGCTGGTCGAAGTTCCGCGCCATCTCCTGCGCCGACTCGCCCGGCCAGACGTGCAGCGGCTTCGCGGCACCCTGCGCCTGCTGCAGCGACGTGCGCTCAGGCAGCTGCGGGGAGAGCACGAGCGGCCCGAACATGTCGCGGAGCTCCTTGATGCGGAACTGGTGCTCGAGCGACTGCACGCGGGCACGGTTCACGATGATGCCGAGGGGCTGGAGGCGCGGCGAGAGACCACGACGGATCTCCTCGATCGCGCGCAGGGCCCGGTCGGCAGCGGCGACGGAGAACAGGCCGGGCTCGGTGACGACGGTCACGCGGTCGGACGCCGCCCACGCCGTGCGGGTCAGCGCGTTCAGCGACGGAGCGCAGTCGATGAGCACCAGGTCGTAGTCGGCCTCGACGTTCGCCAGGGCCTCTTCGAGCTTCCAGATGTCGCGGATCGACGGGTGCGGCCCGTCGAAGTTGATGGCGGAGGGCGACCCGACCATGACGTCGATCTTGCCCTGGGAACCCTTCGTCCAGCCGGACGGCGCGATTGCCTGGCGGACGATCTTCTCCTTCGGGTTCTCGAGGACGTCGGCCACGTTGAGGTGGCCGGTCAGGTTGATGTCGAGGCCCGTGGAGACGTCCGACTGCGGGTCGAGGTCCACCACGAGGGTGCGCAGACCCTTGGCGAACGCCGCCGACGTCAGGCCGAGCGTCACCGTCGTCTTGCCGACACCGCCCTTGAGGGAGCTCACGCTGAGTACATGCACGATGAGCAACGTTACCGCCAGTAAGGTTGTGAGACCTCAACCCGGGCTGAAAGGGACCTCGTGTTCACCAAGATCCTGGTCGCGAACCGTGGCGAGATCGCCATCCGAGCCTTCCGCGCAGCGTACGAGCTCGGTGCCCGGACCGTGGCGGTCTACCCGTACGAAGACCGCAACTCCCTGCACCGGTTGAAGGCCGACGAGGCCTACCTGATCGGCGAACGCGGCCACCCGGTGCGCGCCTACCTGGACGTCTCCGAGATCATCCGGGTCGCCCGCGAGTCGGGCGCGGACGCGATCTACCCGGGCTACGGCTTCCTGTCCGAGAACCCGGAGCTCGCCGCCGCGGCTGCCGCTGCGGGCATCACCTTCATCGGCCCGGGCGAGCACGTGCTCGAGATGGCCGGCAACAAGGTGACGGCGAAGGAGCATGCGATCGCCGCGGGTGTCCCGGTGCTCGCGAGCACCCCGGCCAGCCGCGACGTCGACGAACTCGTGGCCGGTGCCGAAGTGATCGGCTTCCCGGTGTTCGCGAAGGCCGTCGCCGGTGGTGGCGGTCGTGGCATGCGCCGGGTGGAGACCCCGGCCGAGCTCCGTCCCGCACTGGAAGAGGCGATGCGGGAGGCCGACAGTGCGTTCGGCGACCCGACGATGTTCCTCGAGATGGCGGTGCTCCGGCCGCGCCACATCGAGGTCCAGATCCTCGCCGACGCGACCGGCACCGACGCCGGCACCATCCACCTGTTCGAGCGGGACTGCTCGGTGCAGCGCCGCAACCAGAAGGTCGTCGAGATCGCCCCGGCGCCGAACCTCGACCCGGAGATCGCCGCAGCACTGCACCGCGACGCCGTGGCCTTCGCCCGGTCGATCGGGTACGTCAACGCCGGCACGGTCGAGTTCCTGCTCGACACCGTGGGGGAGCGCGCCGGCCAGCACGTCTTCATCGAGATGAACCCGCGCATCCAGGTCGAGCACACGGTGACCGAAGAGGTCACGGACGTCGACCTCGTCCAGTCGCAGATGCGGATCGCCGCGGGGGAGACCCTCGCCGACCTCGGGCTGTCGCAGGACTCGGTCGCGGTGCACGGTGCCGCGCTGCAGACGCGCATCACGACCGAGGACCCGAACCAGGGCTTCCGTCCCGACACCGGCCGCATCACCACCTACCGCAGCCCGGGCGGCGCCGGCGTGCGGCTCGACGGCGGCACGGTCGCCACGGGGGCGCAGATCAGCCCGCACTTCGACTCGATGCTCGCGAAGATGACGTGCCGCGGTCGGGACTTCCCGGCGGCCGTCGCCCGCGCGCGTCGTGCCCTCGCCGAGTTCCGGATCCGCGGCGTCAGCACGAACATCCCGTTCCTGCAGGCCGTCCTCGAGGACCCGGACTTCGCCCGCGGTGACGTCTCCACGGCGTTCATCGGCGAACGTCCGCAGCTGTTCGACGGGCACGTGTCGAAGGACCGCGGCACGAAGGTCCTCAACTGGCTCGCCGACGTCACGGTCAACAAGCCGAACGGCTCGCCCGCAGCGCACGTGGTCGACCCGGCGTCGAAGCTGCCGGCCGTCGACCTCGGCGCCCCGGTCCCCCAAGGGCAGCGTGACCTGCTGCTCCGCGTCGGCCCGGCCGAGTGGGCCCGGTCGCTCCGCGCACAGACCGCGCTGGCCGTCACCGAGACCACGATGCGGGACGCACACCAGTCGCTCCTCGCCACGCGGGTCCGCACGAAGGACCTCGTCGCGGTCGCGCCGCACGTCGCGCGGCTCACCCCGCAGCTGCTCAGCGTCGAGGCCTGGGGTGGCGCCACCTACGACGTCGCCCTCCGGTTCCTCGGCGAGGACCCGTGGGAGCGACTGACGTCGCTGCGTCAGGCGATGCCGAACATCCCGATCCAGATGCTGCTGCGCGGCCGCAACACGGTCGGCTACACGCCGTATCCGACCGAGGTGACGGACGCGTTCGTCGCCGAGGCCGCCGCGACCGGCGTCGACGTCTTCCGGGTCTTCGACGCGCTGAACGACGTCAGTCAGCTGCGTCCCGCCCTGGAGGCCGTGCTCGCCACCGGCACGGCCGTCGCGGAAGCAGCGCTCTGCTACACGGGCGACCTCCTCGACCCGGCCGAGGACCTCTACACGCTCGACTACTACCTGCGGCTCGCCGAGCAGATGGTCGACGCCGGCGCGCACGTGATCGGCATCAAGGACATGGCCGGGCTCCTCCGCGCCGGTGCGGCCGAGAAGCTCGTCGCCGCGCTGCGCGAACGGTTCGACCAGCCGGTGCACGTGCACACGCACGACACCGCGGGCGGGCAGCTCGCGACCCTCCTGGCGGCCTCCCGTGCCGGTGCGGACGCGGTGGACGTGGCCGCGGCACCGATGGCCGGCACCACCAGCCAGCCGAGCATGTCGGCGCTGGTCGCCGCCCTCGCTCACACCGAGCGGGACACCGGCATCGACCTCGGTGCCGTCGGCGACCTCGAGCCCTACTGGGAAGCCGTCCGCCGCGTGTACGCGCCGTTCGAGTCCGGGCTCGCCGGCCCGACCGGCCGTGTGTACAAGCACGAGATCCCCGGCGGGCAGCTGTCGAACCTCCGTCAGCAGGCCATCGCGCTCGGCCTCGGCGACCGTTTCGAGCAGGTCGAGGACTGGTACGCCGAGGCGAACCGGATCCTCGGACGCCCGCCGAAGGTCACTCCGTCGTCGAAGGTCGTCGGCGACCTCGCCCTGCAGCTCGCGGCGGTGAACGCCGACCCGGCGGACTTCGAGCAGCACCCGGAGAAGTACGACGTGCCGGACTCGGTGGTCGGCTTCATGGCGGGCGAGCTCGGCGACCTGCCGGGTGGCTGGCCGGAGCCGTTCCGCTCGAAGGTCCTGGCCGGGCGCGACGTCCGGATCGAGGTCACCCCGGTGCCGGAGCACGAGCGCGCCGCCCTCGACACCCCGGGCACCGTGCGGCAGCAGGCCCTGAACCGCCTGCTGTTCGAGCAGCCGACCCGCCAGTTCCAGCAGGTCCGTGACGAGTACGGCGACCTGTCCGTCGTGCCGACCGTCGACTACCTCTACGGCCTCCGCGCCGGCGAGGAGCACGTCGTGCCGCTCGGCAAGGGCGTGAACCTGCTCGTCGGGCTCGAGGCGATCGGCGAGGTCGACGCCCGGGGCATCCGGACCGTGATGGCGACCATGAACGGACAGCTCCGGCCGGTGGCCGTGCGTGACCGTTCGGTCGTCGTCGAGACCAAGGCCGCCGAGAAGGCGGACCGGTCCGACCCGAAGCACGTCGCCGCCCCGTTCTCCGGGGTCGTGACGCTCAAGGTCGCCGTCGGTGACGTCGTCGAGGCCGGTCAGGCCGTGGCGAGCATCGAGGCGATGAAGATGGAAGCGGCCATCACGGCACCCGTCGCGGGGACCGTCGGCCGTCTCGCGATCCCGGTGACCCAGCAGGTGGACGCCGGCGACCTCTTGGTGGTGCTGCAGTAACGTGACCGTCCGTCCCATCCGCCTGTTCGGCGACCCCGTCCTCCGTTCGCCCGCCGACCCGGTCCGCATCGGTTCCGACGGTGTCCGCGAACTCGTGCAGGACCTCATCGACACCGTCAAGGAGCCCGGCCGCGCCGGCGTGGCCGCGCCGCAGATCGGGGTCGGCCTCCGCGCGTTCTCGTACAACGTCGACGGCGAGGTCGGGTACGTCCTCAACCCCGAGGTCGTCGAGACCGCCGGCGAGCCCGAGCTGATGGACGAGGGGTGTCTGTCGGTGCCCGGTCTGGCGTACCCGACGAAGCGCTTCCCGTACGCCAAGGTGCGTGGCGTGGACGTCGACGGCGAACCGGTGGAGCTCGAGGGCACCGGGCTGATGGCCGAGGCCCTGCAGCACGAGTGCGACCACCTGGACGGCACCGTCTATGTGATGACCCTCGACCCCGAGACCCGTCGGCAGGCGCTCCGGGACATCCGCGCGCAGGACTGGTTCCACTAGCGGCTGCGATGACCTTCAGTGAGCTGGCCCGCGCGCCGCGGACCGTCCTCCTTCCGCTGCCGCCGACCGCGTCGTAGGCTCCGCTCGACGACCTCGTGCGCTCCCGACGTGCCGACCCCGGACCGGGTCGGAACGGCCCGGTCGTCCGCGACGCCGGCGTGCCCCGACCACAGGGCCCCGGACGACCAGGCAGGGGACAGCACATGCACGACCACACCGCCACCACGCCCCAGACGGGACGCACGCGCCAGACGCGACGCCTGCGCGGCCTGCGACAGGCGGTCGCCATCGCGACGGCCGTCGCGGTCGCCGCTGGACTCGCGCTCGGCGCCGCCGTCGGCGCACCGGTCCGTGCCTCCGCGGCGACCACGGAGTCCGAGGCAGCCGACTACGCCAGCGACGTCTACGGCGACGCGTGGGACTTCAGCAACGCCGCCGACTTCAACACCGACTTCTCGGGCACCCGGGCGACGGTGTCCGGCGGCGCGCTCAAGGTGGACCTCGCGCTCGGCAACCAGCTGTTCCTGGTGCACTCGATCTCCGGCAGCCTGGCGACCGGTCGTGACGGTGCTCGGCAGCCGGTCGACCCCGCGAAGTACTCGCGGCTGACGTTCTCGATGGACCAGCCGCTCACCAAGCACATCGGCGCCGTCTACTGGTTCACCTGCCGCGAGCAGACCTCGGCCTGTGGCGGCGGGTTCTCGTTCCCCGTCGTCCAGGGGCCGCACGTGTACGACTTCGACCTCACCGCCAAGTCGAACCTGCTCGCGAAGGTGCCCTGGCGATCGGCGAAGAAGGTCGTGTTCCGCCTGGACCCGGTCGTGCTGCCGAAGGGGACGGGCAACACCGGCAAGCAGGTCAGCATCGACTGGGTGCGCCTGCACGCCGCCCCGGACGCCACCCACCCGCACGCCGGCATGCCGGCCGGCGCCTACAGCGGCTACACGGTGACACCGCGGCCGCAGGTGGTCGTGGACTCGCCGAACCCGTCGCAGGGGCAGGACTACGCGACGGCGACGACCGGACGCCCCTGGAACTTCACGTCGGCCCCGGCGACCTCGAGCGTCCGGTACTCCAACGCGACGGTGCTGAGCCGGGACAGCCGCGGCATCACGGCCCGGAACGCCGGACCGCTGCAGAACGACCCCCAGGTCCACCTGCCGGTCTCGCGCCTGGCCGGCAGCACCTACCACTACCTCCAGTACGACCTGCGGTACGACGGGCCGTTCGACCTGTCCGGGTCGGCCGGCGGCGGCAAGCTGGCGCGGGCGATCTGGAACGTGTCCGGGACGGGCACCCCGCAGATCGGGAACGACCTGCTGACCTACTCGAACGCCAACGCCAGTGAGACCACCGTCGACATGACGGCGCAGAACCCGCTGGACGAGGACGCGATCGCGCCGAAGGCCGGGTGGGCCGGGCAGACGATCACGGGCCTCCGTTTCGACCCGAACGAGGACCCGGGGAAGGCCGTCTGGCACCTCAAGTCGGTGCACCTCCGCGCGGACCCGACGGCGACCGGTTCGACCACGGTCACGTTCCACGACAACGCCTGGGTGTCGGGAGCGACCGCCGACGTCGCCGTGCGGATCGGCAGCGGCAGCTGGCAGCGCATCGCGGCCGGGGTCGCCGTCGTGAAGGGCACGAACTCGGTGCCGTTCAGCCTGGGCGCGAAGCCGGCCGGCAAGTACGGTGTCCGCGTCACCGTCCACCACCCGGACGGCAGCGCCGCGGCCGCGGACGCGAGCGCCCCGGTGGTCATGAAGAAGGGCGCCGCGGCAGCACCGGACACGTCGCACGACCCGCGCGGCACGCTGGACGCCGTGACGGCCGGCAGCACGGGCGTGACGCTGTCGGGGTGGGCGTACGACCCGGACACCCGCGACCCGCTCGCGGTGGCCCTGTACGACACCACCTCGGGGGCGAAGAGCCTCGGGCGGGTGTCCACCTCGATCGCCCGTCCTGACGTCGTGCGCGCGCACCCCGGTGCACCGGCGGCGTCCGGGTACTCGCGGACGGTCGCGCTGGCGAAGGGCACGCACAAGGTGTGTGCCTACGGCATCAACGTCGGGACCGGCACCGCGAACACGCTGCTCGGCTGTCGCTCGGTGACGGTCCGCTGACCGGCGGGGACATCCGGGGGACGCCCGTGGGGGACGGATCATGACACCCGGACGCGGGATTGTCCCTCTGTCCGGATCGCGAGGTACGGTGTTCCGCAGTCGGTCACCCGCCGACGGTCCCCCCTCACCCAGGACGAGCACGATGGCACTCCAGAACGACGAGCTCAGCTCGCACCGCACCCGCACCAACCGCCGGCCCGAGCAGGTCTCGACGAGCACCGCGTCGACCGCGGTCCTCGATCCGATCGACGCTCCGGAGACGCCGCAGGCCTGACCTGGCCGACCACGACGTCGGTCCCGCAGCCGCCGGTCACCAGACCACGCACTGGAGGCCCGTCACCCGTCCGACGGACGGGTGACGGGCCTCCAGTCGGTTCCGGCCGCAACAGCCGGACGGTCAGTGCCGGACGGTCAGTGCCGCCGTCGCGACTGCACCACCGGCGTCGCCGTGGTCTGGACCTTCGACCCCGAGTAGATGTACTCGATGTCCGCGGCGAAGTCGCGCAGGACGACCGAGCGCTTGATGGTGAGCTTCGGCGTGAGGTGCCCCGAGGCCTCGGTGAGGTCCGCGTCGACGACCGAGAAGGACCGCACCGACTCGGCACGGGAGACCCGCCCGTTCGCGGTGTCCACGGCCTCCTGGACGGCCTGCTGCACGCGCTCGTCGTGGGCGGCCTGCTGCGGGGTGAGGGCCGGGGCGATGCCGCGTGCCTCGCACCAGCCCGGCAGCATGTCGCGGTCGAGCGTGACCAGTGCGGCGACGAAGGGCTTGCCCTCGCCGACGACGACGACCTGTCCGACGAGCGGGTGCTCGCGGATCGCGTCCTCGAGCGGGGCCGGTGCCACGTTCTTGCCGCTCGCGGTGACGATGAGCTCCTTGGCGCGGCCGGTGACGGACAGGACCCCGTCGCCGTCCAGCCGACCGAGGTCGCCGGTACGGAACCAGCCGTCACGGAAGGCGGCTGCCGTGGCCTCCGGGTTCTGCCAGTAGCGGTCGAAGACGTCGACGCCGCGGATCAGGATCTCCTGGTCGTCGGCGATCCGGATCTCGACGCCGGGCAGCGCCCGACCGACGGACCCGATCCGGAGCTCGGTCGCGCGGTTCACCGTCGCCGGTGCGGTCGTCTCGGTGAGCCCGTAGCCCTCGAGGATGTGCACGCCGATGGAGCGGAAGAAGTGCGACAGCCGCGGGGAGAGCGGTGCCGAGCCGCTGATGGCGTAGCGCACGCGGCCGCCGATCGCCTCGCGCAGCTTGCGGTACACGAGCCGGTCGAACAGGCGGAAGCGCAGGGACAGCCCGAGCGGGACCCGTCCGGCGGCGACGGCCTCGGAGTGCGCGACGGCGGTGGCGGCGGCCGCGCGGAAGACCCGGCCCTTGCCGCCGAGGTCGGCCTTCTGCTCGGCCGAGTTGTAGATCTTCTCGAACACCCGGGGGACCGCGAGCAGGAAGGTCGGCTTGAAGGTCGACACCGCCCGCATCAGGTCCTTCGTGTCCGGCTCGTGCCCGACCAGGACTCCTGCCGAGACCGACATCGCCGCGATGAACCGGGCGAAGACGTGGGCCATCGGGATGAACAGCAGCGTCGAGGCGTCACCGGCGACGATCTCCGACATCGCTTCGGTCGAGCCCTCGACCGTGGCGGTGAAGTTGTCGTGCCGCAGCACGCAGCCCTTCGGCCGTCCGGTGGTGCCCGACGTGTAGATGATCGTGGCGTCGTCCCGACCGGAGACGGCGGCCGTGCGGGCGTCGAGCTCGTCGTCGGCGATCTCCTCGCCCAGGCGCGCCAGGTCGTCCAGGCCGCCGCCGTCGATCGTCCAGTGCTGGCCGAGGTGCGGCAGGTCGGGCGCGATGCCGGCGACACGTCGTGCGTGCTCCTCTTTCTCGACGACGATCGCGACCGACTCGGAGTCCGACAGGATGTGCCGGATCTGGTCGGGGGAGCTGGTCTCGTAGACCGGCACGGAGACCAGGCCCGCGGTCCACACGGCGAAGTCGACGAGCGTCCACTCCATCCGGGTGCGGGACAGGATCGCGACGTGGGCGCCGGGCTGCAGGCCGGCGGCGACGAAGCCCTTGGCGATCGCACGGACCCGGGCCAGGACGTCGGCCGCGGCGATGCCGGTCCAGGTGTCGCCGGTGCGTTCGGCCAGGATCGGCCGCGCGGGGGTGAGCCGTGCGCGGTCGGACAGCAGGCGGGCGGCGGAGCCGTGGTCGGGGGCGACGGGGCCGCTGTCGGCGGCGCTCCCGAGTGCACCGGGTGCGGGCGCCGTGTGGCGTCCGGCGGTGGCCGGTGCGCTCTCGTGCGGGACGGGCGATCCGCCCGTGCTGGTGGACGTGGTGCGGTCAGCACGCTGATCGGTCACGGCAACTCCCTCGTTGTCCCGTTCGATGTGAGTCCGCTCATCTTCGAGTCGGCTCCCGCTCAGCATAGGACGACTCCCCTCGCGTTCGGTGAGTCGGCCTCGTTCGGTGAGTCGTCCCCGAACGGGTAGGCTCCGTGTTCGTGCATGCCATCGGAATCGACATCGGGGGCACCAAGATCGCGGGAGCGGTCGTCACGGAGCTGGGCGAGATCCTCGCCGAGGACCGCGTCGCCACGAACGCTGCGGACCCGATCGCCATGCTCGACGACGTCGTGTCGATGGTCGAGCGCCTCAGACTCCAGCACCAGGTCGGTGCGGTGGGGGTCGCCGCCCCCGGGTTCATCGACGCCTCGCAGTCGATCGTGTACTACACGCCGAACATCCGCTGGCGGAACGAGCCCCTGCGCCAGAAGCTCCAGGAGCGTCTGGGCGACCTGCACATCACCGTCGACAACGACGCGAACGCCGCCGGGTGGGCCGAGTTCCGCTTCGGTGCCGGTCGGCTCGTGTCCGACATGACCATGCTCACCATCGGCACCGGGGTCGGCGGCGCGATCGTGACCGAGGACCGGCTGTTCCGCGGCGGCTTCGGCACCGGCGGCGAGATCGGCCACCTGCGCATCGTGCCGAACGGCCTGCCCTGTGGCTGCGGGGCTCGCGGCTGCATCGAGCAGTACGGCTCCGGTCGTGCCCTGCAGCGGATGGCGAACGACGTCGCGGACGCCGGCGGCATCGGTGTCGCCCTGGCCGAAGCGCGTGACGCCAACGGCGGGCAGCTCGACGGCGCCGTCGTGGGGGAGCTCATCCTCGCCGACGACCCGGGCGCCCTCGCGGCCCTCCGGCGTCTCGGTCGCCACCTCGGCGAAGCGTGCGCGTCCCTGTCGGCCGTGCTCGACCCGCAGCTGTTCGTCTTCGGCGGCGGCGTCGCCAGCGCGGGCGACCGGCTGCTCGAGCCGATCAAGCAGGCGTACCTCAACAACCTGCCGGCGCGGGGCTACCACCCGGAGCCGGACTTCGTGATCGCCGAGCTCGTCAACGACGCCGGTGTCGTCGGTGCCGCCGACCTCGCCCGCATCCACGCCCGCACCGCCTGAACCGCGGCTGCCGGTACCCCGCACGGTCCGCACACCCACCACCCGACGGAGTCGACGATGCTCTACTGGCTGCTGAAGAACTTCGTGCTCGGCCCGCTCATCCTGACCCTGTTCCGGCCGTGGGTGGTCGGACGCGAGAACGTCCCCGCCTCCGGCCCGGTCATCTTCGCGTCGAACCACGTCTCGTTCATCGACTCGGTGATCCTGCCCGCGGTGCTCGACCGTCGGATGTCGTTCCTGGCCAAGAGCGACTACTTCACCGGGCGCGGCCTCAAGGGCTGGGCGACGAAGACGTTCTTCAACGCGATCGGTCAGCTGCCGATCGACCGCTCCGGCGGCAAGGCGTCCGAGGCGTCGCTCCGCACCGGCCTGCAGGTCCTGGCCCGCGGCGAGCAGCTCGGCATCTACCCCGAGGGCACCCGCAGCCCGGACGGCAAGCTCTACCGCGGCCGCACCGGCATCGCCCGGATGGTGCTCGAGGGACGGGTCGTGGTGGTCCCGGTCGCCATGGTCGGCACGCGTGAGGTCCAGCAGATCGGGCAGAAGTTCCCGAAGTTCAAGCGCGTCGGTGTCGTGTTCGGCAAGCCGCTCGACTTCTCGCGCTTCGAGGGGCTCGAGACCGACCGCTTCATCCTGCGGAGCGTCACGGACGAGATCATGCACGAGCTCCGGGGGCTGAGCCGCCAGGAGTACGAGGACGTCTACGCGACGAGCGTCAAGGAGCGGGCCACGAGTGCCCGCGAGAGCGTCATGCGCGAGCGTCGCTCCGCCGCCGGACGGTAAGATCGGACGGTCCCGCATCCGTCGGGACGCCGTCGCACCGTCGACGGCCGTGCGCGAACCACAAGACCGAGGTGCAGCCTTGTCCGAGTCGATCGACTCCCTCACCCTGCAGGATCCGGACCTGATCGCGGGCCTCGACCACTGGCGCACGCTCCCGATCAAGCAGCAGCCGACGTGGCCGGACCTGGCCGCTGCCGAAGCCGCCTCGGCCGAGATCGCCACGCTGCCGCCGCTCGTCTTCGCAGGCGAGGTCGACCAGCTGCGCGACCGTCTGGCCGCCGCCGCCTCGGGCCGGGCGTTCCTGCTGCAGGGCGGCGACTGCGCCGAGACCTTCGCCGGTGCCACCGCCGACTCGATCCGCGACCGCGTGAAGACCATCCTGCAGATGGCCGTCGTCCTCACCTACGGTGCCTCGACCCCGGTCATCAAGATGGGTCGGATGGCGGGCCAGTTCGCCAAACCCCGCTCGAGTGACTGGGAGACCCGGGGCGACGTCACCCTGCCGGCCTACCGCGGCGACATCGTCAACGGCTACGACTTCACGCCGGAGTCCCGCCAGGCCGACCCCCGTCGCCTGGTGCAGGGCTACCACACGGCCGCGTCGACCCTGAACCTGGTCCGGGCCTTCACCCAGGGCGGCTTCGCGGACCTGCGGCAGGTGCACTCGTGGAACAAGGGCTTCGCCGCCAACCCGGCGAACGCCCGGTACGAGAACCTGGCCGCCGAGATCGACCGCGCGATCCAGTTCATGGCCGCGTGCGGTGCCGACTTCGAAGCGCTCAAGCACGTCGAGTTCTACGCCTCGCACGAGGGGCTGCTGATGGACTACGAGCGCCCGATGACCCGGATCGACAGCCGGTCCGGCCAGGCGTACGACACCTCCGGGCACTTCATCTGGATCGGGGAGCGCACCCGTGACCTCGACGGCGCCCACGTCGACTTCCTGTCCCGCGTCCGGAACCCGATCGGCGTCAAGCTCGGCCCGACCACCACGGTCGCCGACATGCAGGCGCTGATCGAGAAGCTCGACCCCCAGCGCGAGCCGGGCCGCCTGACCTTCATCACCCGCATGGGTGCCGGCAAGGTCCGTGACGAGCTGCCCAAGCTGCTCGAGGCGGTCAAGGGCATGGACGCCACCCCGCTCTGGGTCACCGACCCGATGCACGGCAACGGGCTGACGACGCCGAACGGCTACAAGACCCGCCGCTTCGACGACGTCGTGGACGAGGTCCTGGGCTTCTTCGAGGTGCACCGTGCGGTCGGCACGTACCCGGGCGGCATGCACGTCGAGCTCACCGGCGACGACGTCACCGAGTGCCTCGGCGGCTCGGAGCACATCGACGAGGCCACGTTGGCGACCCGGTACGAGTCGCTCTGCGACCCGCGCCTGAACCACATGCAGTCCCTCGAGCTCGCCTTCCTGGTGGCCGAGGAGCTCCGCGCGCACCCGTCGGTCATCCGCGGCTGACGGGCAGCACCGCCTGCATGACGGGAGGCCCGACACCGGTCCGGTGTCGGGCCTCCCGTCATGTGGGCGGTCGCGCCGCTACTGGTCGTAGGCCAGGGCGATCGTGTCGCCCTTGTGCACGGTGGCGCCGGCGGCCGGGTCCGTCGCGGTGACCGGCAGCTTGCTCTTCCAGTCGTAGAAGCCGCAGAGGATGTTCGTGCAGTCCGGGTAGCTGACCTGGAGCCCGAGTGCCTTCAAGGTCGAGGTGGCTTCGTCGATCGTCTGCCCCTTGACCGACGGCATCGTGATCGGCACCGGCCCCTTCGACACGACGACGTCGACCGCGGTGCCCTTGACGGCGGGGTCGTCGGCGGGGGCGGCGGAGATGATCTGGCCGTCCGGTACCGAGTCGCTGAACTGCTGCGTCTGGCTGCCGAGCACCAGGCCGACGCCCTGCAGCGTGCTGGTGGCATCGGCGACGGACTTGCCGGTGACGTCCGGGACGGCTCCGAGGGAGACGGTGAGCGTGACCGGGGCGCGCTCCGGGTACTGCTCGACGGTGGTCAGGTCGAGGGCGCCGGAGCCGGCGCGGCCGGTCGCGGCGATCACCGTGTCGGTGGGGACGTCTGCGGAGAACTGGTACTGCGGGTCCTGCAGGTCGAAGTCGTCGTCGAGGGCCGCGCGGGCGGTGGAGGCGGACTGCCCGACGATCGCCGGCAGACTGATCATCCGCGGGCCGCTCGAGACGACGATACGGATGGCGGTGCCCTTCCGCACTTCGCGATCGGTGGGCGGCTGGGTGGCGGTCACCAGGCCCGCCGCGACCTCGAGGTCGGGGCGGCTCGTCGTCGCCTCGGCGGCACGCAGCCCGTTGGACGCGAGGGCCTGTCGGACCTGCGAGACGGTCTTGCCGGCGACCGCGGGGATCCGGACGTTGCCGCCCGGTCCGGGGCCGTACCAGGCGGCGACGCCCGCTCCGACGAGGGCCAGGACGAGCACGACGACCAGGGCGATCCAGCCGCGCTTCCGTCGCTTGGCGGACTTGTCGGCCAGGCGCTGGCCGGCCGGGGACAGGGTCGCGGTGACCGCGCCGGTCCGGCGGGGGCCGGGTACGTTCCGGGCGCCCGGCGCGTTCCGGGGACGCGGCGGGGTCTCCTGCGTGCCCCGTCGGTCGAGGACTGTCGTGTCGTGCTCGCTCGCGTCCTCGACGTCGTCCCCGAAGGCCGCGGCGCCGGCGCTGCCACCGGACGGGAGGATCGCGGTCGCGTTCTCGGGGCGCAGCACGGCGGTGCGGTACTGGCCGGTCGCGCGCTGCTGCACGCCCGCCATGTGGTCGAGCATCTCGCGGGCGTCGAGCGGCCGGTCGCGTGGGTCCCGAGCGGTGGCCCAGGCGACCAGGTCGTCGAGTTCGGCGGGGACACCCGGCAGTGCGGCGCTCGGTGCGGGGACCGTGTCGTTCGCGTGCTGGTAGGCGATCTGCATCGGCTGCTCGCCCTTGTAGGGCTGCTCGCCGGTGAGCATCTCGTAGAGCATGATGCCGAGCGCGTAGATGTCGCTGCGCGAGTCGGCGGCGCCGCGGGTGACGAGCTCGGGGGAGAGGTACGCGATCGTGCCGAGCAGGGCCGCGCCGGTGGCGGTGTTCGCGGTGGTGGCCCGCGCGAGGCCGAAGTCGCCGAGCTTGATGCGGCCGTCGTCGGCGAGCAGGACGTTCTCGGGCTTCAGGTCGCGGTGCACGATGCCGGCACGGTGCGCCGAGGCCAGGCCGGCGAGGACCGCGCGGAGGATGTCGGTCGCCTGCTCGGGCGTCAGCGCACGGTGCTCGTGGAGCAGGTCGCGGAGCGTGATGCCCGGGATGTACTCCATGACGATGTAGACGCAGTCGTCCTCGGCGCCCTGGTCGTAGACGCCGACGAGGTTGGGGTGGGACAGCCGGGCTGCCGAGCGGGCCTCCTGGATGAAGCGCTCCCGGAACGCCTGGTCGTCCGCCAGGTGCCCGTGCATGATCTTCACGGCGACCCGGCGCTCCAGGCGCACGTCGGTCGCCAGGTACACGGTCGCCATGCCGCCGCGCGCGATGCGGGAGCGGACGCGGTACCGCTGATCGATCATGCGACCGATCATCGGGTCCGTGGCGGCGTTCGTGGTCATCTGCGGCATTCTACGAATCCGGACGGGGAGGACCGGCACCGGCGCACCGGTCGTTACACGATCTCGACCGGAGGGATGACCCGGCGGTGCCGATCAGGGGTGCTGGCCGGCGTGGTGGAAGCGAGGTCCGACCGTGCGGACGTCAGAGCGAGCGGAGCCACGCGTGGGCGGACTGCTCCCACTGCGCGTACGCCTTCGGGTACGCGGAGCGCTGGACGGCCTGCGCCGCCTCGGTCACGCTCATCGACGACCAGCCCGGGATGTCGAGCAGGCCGGCCGTGACGCCCGGGTTCGGGTTCCGCGACCCGCCGAAGAACAGCTCGGACGCGTACACGGTGTCCTGCAGCTGACCGGGGGTGCCCCACCCCTGGCTCGGACGCTGCTGGAACAGGCCGACGGAGTCGCGGTCGCCGTGGGCGAGGTTCCGGAGGTTCGACTCCTGCATCGCGGTCGCCAACGCGATGACGAGACCACGGTCCGAGACGCCGAGGGAGCGGCCGACACGGACGATGGTCGCCGCGTTGGCACGCTGCTCGGAGGAGAGCGACGGGCCGCTGGAGGGCAGGACGAGGGTGCTGCCGGCGTAGATCGTGCTCGTGTAGGTCAGGCCGTTCGCCGCGAGGAGCGACGAGACCGAGACGCCGTGCGTCGTCGCGACGGAGAGGATCGTGTCGCCGTTGCCGATCGTCACGGAGCCGGCACGGTGGACGGTGGCGCTCGTGGTGGGGGCGGCGCTCGGTGCGGCGGGCCCGGCGGTCGTGGCCGTCTTCGTGGCACTGGACCGACCGGCCGGCACGCGGAGCGACTGCCCGGGGTAGATGACGCTGCGCTGCGAGAGCTCGTTGGCGGTGAGCAGTGCGGCGGTCGACACGCCGACCTTCGCCGCGATGCCGGAGACGGTGTCGCCCTGCTTGACGTGGTAGCTGGCGGTCGTGGTGCTCGACGTGACTGCACCGCCGACCGGGGTCGAGGCGAGCCGCAGCGTCTGGCCCGCGTGGATGATGGTGTTCCAGCCGAGGCCGTTGCGGACCAGGATCTCCTGCGCGGACAGCCCGTAGCGGCTGGCGATCGCAGAGACGGTGTCGCCCTGGCGGACGGTGTAGGTGGTGGGTGCCGCGGAGCGGGTGGCGGCGACCGTCGTGACGACCGGCTGCTGCTGGCGGGCGACGGCGGTGCCGAAGACGGGGCCGGAGCCGAGGTTCCGGTCCTCGTCGACGTGCCGACGGTTCGAGTCGTCGTCATGACGCTGCTCGATGTGGGCGATCGGTCCGGTCAGGCCGGCCGTCACCGCGATCGTGCCGGCGAGGACGATCGGCATCGTCGCGAAGCGCGACGAGCGGAGGCGTCGGGCTGCCTCGTCGGGGGTCGTGTCCCTGTCCACGGTCGTTCTCCTGTCTCCGCGCGTCGTCGGCACGGGGTGGGTCTGTCGGCCGTGTGTGCACGTACACGGCACACACAGGTGACCACACGCTGACACGCTGTGATTCCCAAGTCAACCAGAGCGCCGCAAGTTGTGCTCGTGGCTGCTGTGGCTCATGTGACTGGAGCGACTGAAGTGAGCCGTGCTCGTCCGGGATCCGCGGTCTGCGGAGGGTATCGGGATGGCAGGTGCTGCGCAGGCCCGTCGCGCTCTGGCACGATGGGACCCGTGAGTGCTGCCCTTCCCGGAGACGACGCCCTGTCCGAACGCTGGCTGACCGTGCCCGACCTGGTCGACCTGCTGGGGGTGAGCCCCGGCCGCGTCCACCGCCTGTTCGAGGAACGGACCCTGCTGCCGGCACGGGTCGACGGTGTCCTCCGCGTCCCGTCCGAGTTCCTCGACGACACCGAGCCGCTGCCCTCGCTGCGCGGCACCCTCATCGTCCTGGGCGACAACGGGCTCACCGACGACGAGGCCGTCCGCTGGATGCTCACCGAGGACGAGGCGATGGGGACGACGCCGATCGCCGCGCTCCGTGCGAACCGCAAGGCCGAGGTCCGGCGCGCGGCCCAGGCGCTGCTCTAGCGACGCCGGTCGCGGCGGTCGCGACCCCCCTGACGGACGGGAGGCCCGGTACCAGCTGGTACCGGGCCTCCCGTCCGTCAGGGGGTGCGCTGGGTCAGGCGGACCGGCGGCTGACCGTGTCCGCGAGCGACGCGAGCTGCTCGCGCGCCGACGGTGTCAGCGGCGACGCGTCGAGTGCGGCCTTCGCGCGCTGCACGTGCCGCTCGATGGACCGTTCGACCGCGCTGACCGCACCGGAGTCGGTGAGGGTCGCCCGGAGCATCTGCACCTGGTCGTCGTCGAGGTCCGGGTCACCGAGCAGCTCGTCGAGCAGCTGGCGGGCGCCGACCGGCAGGGACTTGCGGGCCGTGGCGACCAGGACGGTGCGCTTGCCCTCGCGGAGGTCGTCACCGGCGGGCTTGCCCGTCACCTCGGGGTCGCCGAACACGCCGAGCATGTCGTCGCGCAGCTGGTACGCCACGCCGAGGGGCAGGCCGAAGGACCGCAGGCCGTCGAGCTGGCTGGCACTGGCACCGGCGATGAGCGCGCCGATGAGCAGCGGCGCCTCGACCGAGTACTTGGCGGACTTGAAGACGATGACGCGCTGGGCCCGGACGAGCTGTTCGGCGTCGTCGACGGTCGGCCAGGCGGTCTCCTCGTGGATGTCGAGGTACTGGCCCGCGGTCACCTCGAGGCGCATGGTGTGGAACTCCTGGCGGACGACGCGGGCGCGCACCGGGTCGAGCAGGACCAGGGCCTCGTCGAAGAGGGAGTCGCTGAGCGAGAGGAGCATGTCGCCGAGCAGCAGCGCGGCGTTGGTGCCGAAGAGGGCGCGGTCGCCGACCCAACCCGAGTCGGCGTGCTGCGACTCGAAGCGGCGGTGCGCTGCCGGACGCCCGCGACGGGTGTCGGAGCGGTCCATGATGTCGTCGTGCACCAGGGCGGCGGCGTGGAAGACCTCGAGCGCGGCGGCGGCGGTGACGATCGCCTCGGCCGTGGTCTGCCGGGCGCCTTCGGACAGCGGGTCGAACGAGCCGGAACGGCCCGCGACCGACTGCCAGCCCCAGTAGCAGAACAGCGCCCGGAAGCGTTTCCCGCCGGACAACAGGTCTCGTGCGAACGTGTCGAAGGAGACCAGGTCGGGACTGATCGCCGCGAGGCGGTCGCGCTGCTCGTCGAGAGCCCGATCGATCCGCGCCGAGACGAGGTCCACTAATCGCGTACTCTCAGCCACGGTCCTTACCTTAGTGGGTGGTCCGGTCGTAAGATCGATCCACCCCTTCCACCGCGTCGATCCCAGGAACAAGAGGGAACCAAGATGCCACTCTCGGAGCAAGAGCAGCGCCTCCTCGAAGAGATGGAGCGGAGCCTCTACCAGAACGACTCCGACTTCGTGGCGCGCGTCACTCGCCGCCAGGGCCGTCCGACGTACACCGCGATCACGATCGGTGTCCTGATCGGACTCGTCGGCGTCGGCGTGATCGTCCTCGGGCTCGTCATCAAGCAGCCCCTGATCGGTGTGCTGGGCTTCGTCGTCATGCTGGCCGGGGTGCTCTTCGCCCTGCGGCCCGGTGGTCGGACCCCGACCGCACGACCGGCACGCGGCGCCTCCACCCGACCTGCCCGCGGCGGTGCCCGCCCGGCTCGCGGTTCCGGCGGCGGCTCCTTCATCGACCGGATGAACGAGCGCTGGGACAAGCGCAACCAGCAGGACTAGCTCCTCCACATCCCTCCACGGGGTCGGCCTTCCCAGGCCGGCCCCGTTTTTCGTGCCCCCGGCGGCCCCCGGCGTGCCCCCCCGGGGCGGCCCCGGGGCGGCAAAACACCGGTGTTCCGCGCGCCCGGATCCCTCCACTGCGCTCCACCGGGGCGCCGGGCCCGCCGTTGCGCGGATCGGGCGGCCTCCGGCGGGGTGTGGGTGCCCCCAGAAGGGGTGCCGAAGGCTGAGAGTGGGGCAACAGAGCAGCGAAGTGGAGGGAAGTGGAGTAGCGTGGGGCGAGACGAAGACCGGTGGAGCTGACGGGAGGCCCCGAGTGCTGCTCGGTACCCATGCCCCGAAGCTCGACGAGAAGGGTCGCGTGATCCTGCCCGCCAAGTTCCGGGACGAACTCTCCGGTGGTCTCGTCATGACCCGCGGCCAGGAGCGGTGCGTGGTCGTCTTCAGCGCCAGGACCTTCGAGGAACTCCACGAGCGGATCCGCCAGGCGCCGATGACGTCGAAGCGCACCCGCGACTACATGCGCCTGTTCCTCTCCGGAGCGAGCGCCGAACAACCCGACAAGCAGAACCGCGTCACCATCCCGCAGAACCTCCGCGAGTACGCGGGGCTCGAGCGGGACCTGACGGTCATCGGCAGCGGTGACCGCGCCGAGATCTGGTCGACCAGTGCCTGGGAGACCTACTACGCGGAGACCGAAGAGGCCTTCGCCGAGAACGACGAGGAGGTGATCCCGGGGATCTTCTGATCCGTGGATCGAGACTCCCAGCCGTCCGCCCTGACACACCTTCCCCGGTGTCAGGTCGCATGGATGGGGATCCGGACCCACGGCCCAGGAGTCCAGGGGCGCACATGGCAGCACCGGAGAAGTTCCCGCACACCCCCGTCATGCTCGAGCGGATCGTCGACCTCTTCACGCCGACGCTCGAGGGACCGGGCAAGGTCGTCGTCGACGCCACGCTCGGCATGGGCGGTCACTCCGCCGGCCTCCTCGAGCGCTTCCCGGAGCTGACCCTCGTCGGACTCGACCGCGACACCGACGCCCTCGGCATCGCGGGGGAGCGGCTCGCCCGCTTCGGCGACCGCGTGCACCTCGTGCACACCGTCTACGACGAACTGCCCGAGGCGCTCGACGGCCTGGGCATCGACGCGGTCGACGGCGTGCTGTTCGACCTCGGTGTCTCCTCGCTGCAGCTGGACCGGGCCGAGCGCGGGTTCGCCTACAGCCAGGACGCCCCGCTCGACATGCGGATGGACCGGACGCAGGGCATCACCGCCGCCGAGGTCCTCGCCGACTACGACGAGCGTGAACTCCGTCGGATCTTCCAGCGCTACGGCGAGGAGAAGCTCGCCGGCCGGTACGCGAAGGCGATCGTCGAGCGTCGGACCGAGCGACCGTTCACGATGTCCGGCGACCTGGTCCAGGTGCTCCACGACGCCACCCCCGTCGCGATCCAGCGGCAGGGGCACCCGGCCAAGCGGGTCTTCCAGGCGCTCCGCATCGAGGTCAACACCGAACTCAGCGTCCTCGAGCGGGCGATCCCGGCCGCACTCGACCGCATCCGCGTCGGCGGCCGGCTGGTCGTCGAGTCCTACCAGTCCCTCGAGGACCGCATCGTCAAGCGGGCGCTGGTCGAACGGACCACCTCGAGCGCCCCGGCCGACCTGCCGGTGGAACTCCCCGAACACGCGCCGACCTTCGCGCTCGTCGTCAAGGGCGCCGAACAGGCCGACGACGCCGAACGCGCCGCCAACCCCCGAGCTACCCCCGTGCGCCTGCGCGCGGCCGAGCGGATCCGGAAGTGACATGAGCACGAACCTCGCACTCGTCGACCCTGTCGTCGCCCCGTCGCGCGCGCCGCGTCCCGACTCCGTCCGCCCCGAGCGACAGCGTCCCGAACTCGTCGAGGTCACCCCGACCAAGGCGCAGCGTCGTGCGCGGCCCCGGGTGGCGTACGCCATCGTCGCGATCGCCGCCCTCGGCCTGCTGCTGCTGGCCCAGCTCGGCATCAGCATGGCGCTCAGCCAGGGCGCCTACACGCTGAGCTCGCTGAAGACCGAGCAGACGGGGCTCACCCGCACACAGGCGTCCCTGTCCGAGGGCCTCAAGGTGCTCGAGTCGCCGCAGAACCTGGCCCGCAACGCCCAGGCGCTCGGCATGATCGCGAACTCGACCCCGGTGTACCTCGACCCGAAGACCGGCACCGTCTACGGCACGCCGACCCCGGCCACCCCGGAAGAGGCGACCGGCAACACCGCCAACCAGGTCCCGAACTCCCTGCTCGGCGACGTCCCGCTCGCGGCTCGTCCCGGCGACACCGCGACGAGCAAGGAGAACAGCGCTGCCGCTCCGGCAGATGCTGCTCCTGCTGCTTCGCCGGCCGCTGCCGCTCCGGCCGCCGCGGCCGACACTGAGAAGGCCGGAGCGTCCAGCGCGTCGGACCAGCCTTCGGCGAAGTCCTCCGTAGAGTCCGACGCGAACCAGCTCCAGGCACCGACGACCCGGTGACCGAGGGCTCAGCACCACCCCGGGAAGGCCGCTCGTGACGAAGACGCTCCGCAACCGACGACTGCGCTACAGCGTCGTGATGATCGCCGTGATCGCGCTCGTCGCGGTGTTCGTGGTCCGGCTGGTCGACATCCAGGTCGTGCAGGCCGACGAGCTGTCGCAGGCCGCCGAGTCGAAGCGCAGCATCCCGGTCACGCTCTACGGCACGCGCGGGACGATCGTCGACCGTGACGGCACCGCGCTGGCCGAGAGCGTGGTCCGCTACAACATCACGACCTCGCCGCGCCTGGTGAAGTCGTTCGAGGGCAAGCTCGGCGGCACACGCGTCAAGGACGTCTCGGTCGACCAGGCCCTCAGCGCGATCGCGAAGGCCTCCGGCGGCGACGTCGCCACCATGCAGAAGAACATCGCGGCCGACCCGAAGTCCGACTTCGCGTACCTGGTCAAGGGCATCGACGTCGCGCACTACGAGGCCGTCCGCGCCCTGCAGGTGCCGTGGCTCTACCCGGAGCAGCAGGCGGCCCGGTCGTACCCGACCGGCGCAGCCACCGGCAACGTGACGGGCTTCATGGGGACCGACGGTGCCCAGGCCGGCCTCGAGCTGGCCTACCAGAAGTGCCTCGCCGGCACGAACGGCTCCGAGACGTACGAGCGCGGTGAGGACGGCGTGCAGCTGCCGGGCAGCACCGTGACGCAGAAGCGCGCGAAGGACGGCGGGACGCTCGTCACCACGATCGACAGCGACCTGCAGTACATGGCGTCGCAGGACATCGCGGACGCCGCCCAGCAGCTCAAGGCCGAGTCCGCCACCGCCACCGTGGTGAACGCCAAGACCGGTGAGGTCCTGGCCGTCGCGGACTACCCGACGGTGGACCCGAACGACGTTGACGCGACGAAGGACCCCGGGGCCTACGGTTCCCGCGCCCTGACCGCCGCCTACGAGCCCGGTTCGACGATCAAGGCCGCGATCGCCGCCGCCCTCATCGACAAGGGCCTGGCGAGCCCGACGACCCAGGCGGTCGTGCCGTACTCGCGCACCTTCCCCTGGGGCGGGACGATCCATGACTCCGAGTTGCACCCGACCGAGAACCTGACGCTCACCGGCATCCTCCGGGACTCCTCGAACGTCGGCATCACCGAGCTCGGTTCCAAGCTGACGACCCAGCAGCGGTACGACGTGATGCGCGAGTTCGGCCTGTTCGAGCCCGAGCCCGCGATCGACTACCCGGGTCAGCCGACGATGAACTACGGCGCGAGCCCCCAGTGGGACAAGCAGACCGACATCAACTCGATGTTCGGCCAGGGCATCTCGACCACCGCCATGCAGGTCTCGAGCATCTACCAGACGCTCGCGAACCAGGGCGTCCGGATCCCGCTGCACATGGTGAAGGGCTGCCAGACCGAGGACGGCAAGACGATCGACGCGCCCGACGTGCAGAGCAAGCGCGTCGTGTCGGCCGCGGCGGCCACCCAGACGGTCGACATGCTGCAGAGCGTGGTGACCGGCGGGACCCTGGTCGGCATGAAGCCGATCTCGGGCTACAACATCGCCGCGAAGACCGGAACGGCCGAGGTCGCCGACGGTGCCAAGGGCTACGGCGCGGACCGTATCATCTCGGTGGCCGGAATGGCACCCGCCGAAGACCCCCAGTATGTTGTCACGGTGACGTTCACGAAGCCGCAGACCACCAAGTGGTCGAGCGGAGCGGCTCCGGCGTTCCGCACACTCATGTCCCAGGTGCTCGAGAAGTACCGAGTCGCCCCCTCCACGACACAGGCGCGGACCTACCCGTCGACCTGGTAGGACGACCCGTCCACGTGGAGAGGAAGAAGGAGCACTTGTCAGCACGGATCCCCCCGGTCCTCCGGCCCGAACACCCGACCCCGCGGCCGGTCGCCGAACTCGCGAACGCCTTCGGGCTCCGGGTCGTCGGCTCGCTCGACGGCGTCGAGACGACCGGTGTCACCCTGAGCGCCGCCGAGGTGCAGCCCGGTGACCTGTTCGTCGGCGTCCACGGCGCGAACCGTCACGGTGCCGAGTTCGCCGCCGACGCCGCCGAGCGAGGTGCCGTCGCCGTCCTCACCGACGCCGACGGTGTGGCCGTCGCCGAGCGGTCCGGCCTGCCGGTCCTGGTCGTCGACAGCCCGCGGGCAGCGCTCGGGGACGTCTCCGCGTGGGTCTACCGCACCAACCCGGACGAGGCCGAGCTGCCGCAGCTCTTCGCCGTCACCGGGACGAACGGCAAGACCAGCACCTCGTACATCCTCGAGGGCATCCTCAAGCAGCTCGGCCTGGTCACCGGCCTGAGCTCGACCGCCGAGCGGCACATCGGCTCGCTCAGCGTCACCAGCCGGCTCACCACGCCTGAGGCCAGCGAGATGCACGCGCTCCTCGCCCGGATGCGCGAGAGCGAGGTCCGCGCCGTCGCCGTCGAGGTCAGCGCCCAGGCCCTCAGCCGGCACCGCGTCGACGGCATCGTCTTCGACGTCGTCGCGTTCACGAACCTCAGCCACGACCACCTCGACGACTACGCCGACATGGAGGAGTACTTCCAGGCGAAGCTGCCGCTGTTCCAGCCGGAGCACGGTCGTCGCGGTGTCGTCTCGCTCGACACCGACTGGGGCCACCGCGTCGTCCAGGACTCCCGGATCCCGGTGACGACCATCACGGTGCACCCCGAGGTCGAGGCCGAGTGGCACGTCGACATCCTCGAGGCGCACGCCGCGTACACCGAGTTCCGCCTGACCGGACCGGAGGGCCGCGAGCTCACCACCCGCGTCCCGCTGATCGGCTGGCACATGGCCGCCAACGCCGCCCTCGCCATCGTCATGCTCGTCGAGGGCGGGTTCGAGCTCGGCGCGATCTCGCACGCGCTCGAGACGAACCACCGCACCTACGCCGACGAGCGCGACGGCACCGTCGTCAGCGCCATCGAGTGCTACCTGCCCGGCCGCACCGAGCGCGTCTCCGGCCACGCCGGCCCGAGCGTCTACGTCGACTTCGGCCACAGCCCCGACGCCTTCCTCAACACCCTCGCGGCGGTGCGCCAGTTCACGCCCGGCAAGGTCGTCATGCTGTTCGGCGCCGACGGCGACCGCGACACGACGAAGCGGGCGGACATGGCCCGGGTCGCGGCCGAGGGGTCCGACATCCTGGTCGTCACCGACCACCACCCGCGCTTCGAGGACGCCGCGTCGATCCGGAAGACCCTGGTCGACGCCGCCCGTGCCGCGTTCCCGGAACACGAGATCCACGAGGTGAGCCCGCCCGAGGCCGCCATCCGCGCCGCCGTGGCCCTGGTCGGCGAGGGGGACTCGATCCTCTGGGCCGGCCCCGGCCACCAGGACTACCGCGACATCCAGGGTGTCCGGACGCCGTACTCGGCCCGTGACGAGGCCCGTGCCGCGCTCCGCGAGGCCGGCTGGGAACCGAACACCGGCCCGGCGGAGGACGCCCGATGATCGCTCTGACCCTCGCCGAGATCGCCACCGCGGTCGACGGCGAGCTCGTCCGCGGTGCCGCCGACACGACCGTCGACGGTCCCGTGGAGACCGACTCGCGGCTCGTCGGCCCCGGCAGCGTCTTCTTCGCCCTGCTCGGCGAGGAGACCGACGGACACCGCTTCGTGCCTTCCGCAGCCACCGCCGGTGCCGCCCTGGTCGTCACCGAGCGTGCCGTCGACCTGCCGGAGGACTCCGCCACCGCCCAGATCGTCGTCGCGGACGGGTACGCCGCGCTGGCCGCCCTCGCGCACGAGGTCGTCGCACGCGTCCGTGCCGCCGGGTCCCTCCGCGTGGTCGGCATCACCGGCTCGAACGGCAAGACGAGCACGAAGAACATGCTCCGGACGATCCTGTCCCGCGCCGGCGAGACCGTGGCGCCCGAGGGCTCGTTCAACAACCACGTCGGCGCCCCGGTCTCGATGCTCCGGATCACGGCCGACACCCGCTTCCTCGTCGTCGAGATGGGCGCGAGCGGCATCGGCCACATCGCGAAGCTCGTCCGCATCGCCGAGCCGGACGTCGGCGTCGTGCTCAAGGTCGGGCTCGCCCACGCCGGCGAGTTCGGCGGGATCGACGCCACCGAGCGCGCGAAGTCCGAGATGGTCACCGACCTGCCGGCCACCGCGACCGCCCTCCTCAACGTCGACGACGACCGCGTCGCGCGGATGCGCGAGCGCACCGACGCCCGCGTGGTCGGCTTCGGCACGTCCGCCGGGGCGGACTACCGCATCAGCGGGGTCACCACGGACCGCGAGGGCACCCGCTTCACGCTCACCGCGCCTCCCGTCGGCGACGCCGCGCCGGCCCCCGACGACGCAACGGGAGGCCCGTCGGACGTCCTCGAGACCGTCGACGTCCGCCTCGCCATCCTCGGCGAGCACCATGCCATGAACGCAGCCGCGGCCCTGACGGTGGCGCACCTCTGGGGTGTGCCGCTCGCCGACGGCGCCGAGGCGCTCGCGTCGATGACGCGCGCCGAGCGCTGGCGCATGGAGCTGCTGCAGGGCCCGGACGGCGTCACCGTCATCAACGACGCGTACAACGCCTCGCCCGACTCGACCGCCGCCGCACTGCGGACGCTCGCGCAGGTCGTCCGCCCGGGGGAGCGCACCGTCGCCGTCCTCGGCGAGATGGCCGAGCTCGGCGAGTTCTCGGTGGAGGAGCACGACACCATCGGTCGGCTCGTCGTCCGCCTGAACATCGGTCAGCTCGTGGTCGTCGGCCGCGGCGCCATGCCCATCCACCAGGCCGCCACCCTCGAGGGATCGTGGGACGGCGAGTCCGTGTTCATCGAGGACGTCGACGACGCCGTCCGTGCCCTCCAGGAACTCGTGCGTCCGGGTGACGTCGTCCTGGTCAAGTCCTCGAAGTCGGCCGGGCTGCGGTTCCTCGGCGACCGCCTCGGAGGTGTCCCCGAATGATCGCGCTCCTCGTCGCCGGCGCTGTGTCGCTGGTGTTCACACTGCTGCTCACGCCGCTGTTCATCAAGCTGTTCCACCGACTCGGGTGGGGCCAGTTCATCCGTGACGACGGTCCGCAGTCGCACCACACCAAGCGTGGCACCGCCACCATGGGCGGCATCGTCCTGATCCTCGGTGCGGTCCTCGGGTACTTCGTGGGACACCTGGTCGGCCGTGACCCGCTCACGCTGTCCGGGCTGCTCGTCCTGTTCCTCATGGTCGGGCTCGGCGTCGTCGGGTTCGTCGACGACTTCCTCAAGGTCCGACGCCAGCGGAGCCTCGGGCTCGGCGGCTGGGCGAAGGTGCTCGGGCAGGTCATCGTCGGCGTGGTCTTCGCGACCATCGCCCTCGTCGTCCCCGCCGGCAGTGGCAAGCCCCCGGCGTCCACGATGATCTCGGCGATCCGGGACATCCCGTGGCTCGACTTCATGGCGCTCGGCACCGTCGTCGGGACGATCCTGTTCCTGGCGTGGATCGTGCTGCTCACCGTGTCGACGTCGAACGGCGTCAACGTCGCCGACGGACTCGACGGCCTGGCCACCGGGTCGAGCATCCTGGCGATCGGCTCCTACGTCATCATCGGGTTCTGGCAGTCGAACCAGATCTGCGGTGGCGTCCGGATCGACGAGACCACGAAGCACGCCTGCTACACCGTCACCGACCCGCTCGACCTGGCCGTCGTCGCTGCCGCGGTCTGCGGTGGGCTGATCGGCTTCCTCTGGTACAACACGTCGCCGGCGCAGATCTTCCTCGGCGACACCGGGTCCCTCGGGCTCGGCGGTGCCCTGGCCGGTCTCGCGATCCTCAGCCGCACCGAGCTGCTGCTCGTCCTGATCGGTGGCCTGTTCTTCATCGTCACCGGCTCGGTCATCCTGCAGCGGGCGTACTTCAAGATCACGCACGGCAAGCGCATCTTCCGGATGAGCCCCCTGCACCACCACTTCGAGCTCAAGGGCTGGGCCGAGGTGACCGTCGTCGTCCGGTTCTGGATCATCGCGGGGCTCTGCGTCGCGGCCGGGGTCGGGCTGTTCTACCTGGAATGGATCGCACGAGTCCAATGAGCGAACGCCTGAACGGTCTCGACAGCTGGTACTCCGAGGGCTGGAAGGGGCTGCGGGTCGCCGTACTCGGCCTCGGCGCCACCGGGTTCTCGGTGGCGGACACCCTCGCCGAGCTCGGCAGCGACGTCGTCGTCTACTCGACCGACGCCCCGGCCGACAGCGTGGAACTGCTCGACGTGATCGGTGCCCGCTTCGTGCAGACGCCGCTCGACACGGTGCCCGCCGCGCTCGTCGAGCAGGCACCCGACCTGGTCGTCGTGTCCCCGGGCCTCCCGCCGCACAACGCGACCGTCGTCTGGGCGCACGAGCACGGAGCGGTCTGGGGCGACATCGAACTCGCCTGGCGGGTCCGCGACAAGGTCGTGAAGGGCCCGGTCGCCGCGCCCTGGGTGACGATCACCGGCACGAACGGCAAGACCACGACCACGCAGCTGACCACCGCGATGTACGCCGCGACCGGGCTGCGTGCCGTGGCGTGCGGCAACATCGGCGTGCCGGTGCTCGACGTGGTCCGCGACCCGGAGGGCTTCGACGTCCTGGTCGTCGAGCTCTCCAGCCACCAGTTGCACTCGATGGCGACCGAGGGCCCGGGTGCCGTCGTGCCCCTCGCCTCGGCCTGCCTCAACATCGCCGACGACCACCTGGAGTGGCACGGTTCCGCCGAGGCCTACCGCGCCGCGAAGGCCAAGGTCTACGAGCGCACCGTGCTGGCCTGCGTCTACAACACGGCCGACGACGCCACGCGTCGCATGGTCGAGGAGGCCGACGTCGTCGAGGGCTGCCGCGCGGTGGGCTTCTCGCTCGGCCTGCCCGCTCCCGGTGACGTCGGGCTCGTCGAGGACGTGCTCTGCGACCGCGCCTTCACCGAGGACCGCCGCAACAGCGCGCTCGAGCTCGCCACCGTCGCGGACCTCGAGACGGCCGGGCTCGACAGCCCGCACATGACCGCCAACGTGCTGGCCGCGGCGGCGCTCGCCCGCGCCGGCTCGGTCCCGCCCAGCGCGATCCGCTCGGCGGTGCAGGCGTTCCGTGCCGACCACCACCGCACCGAGGCGGTCGCCAGCGCCGACGGCATCGCCTGGGTCGACGACTCGAAGGCGACGAACCCGCACGCGGCGACCGCCTCGCTGTCCGCCTTCGAATCCGTGGTGTGGATCGTCGGCGGGCTCTTCAAGGGCGTCGACATCGACGGCCTGGTCGAGCGCTTCGGGCCCGGGGTCCGTGGCGTCGTCGTGATCGGCACCGACCGGACCCCCGTCCTGGAGGCATTCGCACGACACGCGCCCGCGGTCCCGGTCCTGCAGGTGGAAGCGCTGGACACTGAGCAGGTCATGCCCGAGGCGGTCCGGCATGCCGCATCGGTCGCGAGACCGGGCGACACGGTCCTCCTCGCCCCGGCCGCCGCGTCCTTCGACCAGTTCGGTTCCTACGCCGACCGGGGCGAACGTTTCGCGGCAGCGGTCCACGAGCACCTGGGAGGCGACGCCGATGGCGACACCGACGGATCTGCCGGCGAACGGGCGTAGCGCCCGGGCACGTGCCGGCGCAGCGGGAGCCGCGGCCAGCGCCCGCGTGGGCTCCGGCGTCGACAGTGCCCGCCGCCGCTCGAACGGCGCGGTCGTGGCCGTCAAGAACGTCTTCGTGGCCGAGTCCACGACGTTCTACACGATCCTCGGCGTCACGCTCTTCCTCGTCGTCTTCGGTGTCGTGATGGTCCTGTCGTCGTCGAGCGTCGAGGAGTACCGCTACAAGCACGGCTTCTTCGGCGCCTTCGCCAAGCAGGGCCTGTACGCGCTGATCGGTGTTCCGCTGATGCTCGTGGTCAGCCGCCTCTCCGCCGAGTTCTGGCGCCGCTGGGCGATGCGGATCCTCGGCGCGGGGCTCGTCCTGCAGCTGCTGGTGTTCAGCCCGATCGGCATCTCGGTGCAGGGCAACCGGAACTGGATCGGCATCGGCGGGTTCACCGCGCAGCCGTCCGAGATCCTCAAGCTCGCGCTCGTGCTCGGCATCGGCGCAGTGCTGTTCCGGAAGCGCGAGAAGCTGCACGACTGGCGCGAGGTCTTCATCCCGGTCGGACTCGCGACCGCCGTGTCGATCGGGCTCGTCCTGGTCGGTGGCGACCAGGGAACCGCGATGATCATGATGATCCTGGTCTTCGGCAGCCTGTTCGTCGGCGGCGTCCGTCTGCGGCACCTGGCGGTCGGCGTCGCGGCGATCGCCGTCATGCTGCCGGTCGTCACCATGGCCTCCAGCTCGCGGCAGTCCCGCATCAGCGCGTGGCTCTCCGGCTGCACCGACTCGAACCAGGCGCAGGACCTGTGCTGGCAGCCGGTCCACGGCATGTGGGCGCTGGCGTCCGGTGGGGTGTTCGGGGTCGGCCTCGGCAACTCGAAGCTGAAGTGGTCGTGGCTGCCCGAGGCGGACAACGACTACATCTTCGCGATCGTCGGCGAAGAGCTGGGGCTCATCGGCGCGGTCGTCGTGCTCGCCCTGTTCGTCGTCCTGGCCATCGGCATGATCCGGGTCATCCGTCTTTCGCCGGACCCCTTCGTCCGCACCGTCACCGGCGGCGTGCTCGCCTGGGTGATCGGGCAGGCGCTCGTCAACATCGCGGTCGTCCTCGGGCTCCTGCCAGTGCTCGGGGTGCCCCTCCCACTCATCTCGGCCGGTGGATCGGCGCTCATCATGACGCTCGTCGCCATCGGCGTCGTGCTGTCCTTCGCCCGTGACCTGCCGAGCCGCTCCGGCAGCAGGGCACGCGCCACCACGGTCCCGGAACCCGGGACACGGAACGGAGCCCTGCGGTGAGCCGCTTCCTCTTCGCCGGCGGCGGGACCGCCGGCCACGTGAACCCCCTGCTCGCGGTCGCCGACCGGCTGACCCAGCGGTCGCCGGAGGACGAGGTCCTGGTCCTCGGCACGGCCGAAGGGCTGGAATCCCGGCTCGTCCCGATGCGCGGCTACGAACTCGTGACGATCCCGCGCCTGCCGTTCCCGCGCAAGGTCAACGGTGCGGCCCTGCGGTTCCCCGGTGCCTTCTGGTCGGCCGTCCGACGCACCGAGCAGATCATCCGCGAGCGCGAGATCGCCGTCGTCCTGGGCGTCGGCGGCTACGCGGCCGCGCCGGCCTACATCGCGGCGAAGCGCACCGGCACGCCGATCGTCGTGCACGAGCAGAACGCGAAGCCGGGCCTGGCGAACCGGATGGCCGCCGTCCTGACCCGCCACGTCGGCGTGACGTTCTCGAACACGAAGCTGCCGCACTCCCGCGTCGTCGGGATGCCCCTGCGCCGTGAGATCGAGCGGCTGGACCGTCGGGCCGAGCGCGCGGCGGGCTTCGCCGAGTTCGGCCTCGACCCGGAGCGTCCGGTGCTGCTCGTCACCGGCGGCTCGTCGGGCGCGCGGAGCATCAACCGCACCGTCAACCAGGCCGCGGCGACGATCCTCGGGGCCGGGTGGCAGATCCTGCACGTCGTCGGCGCCGCGTCGGACATCGGCCCGAGCGACCTGGACGGCTACCACGTGCTGCCGTACTGCGACCGGATGGACCTGGCGTACTCGGCGGCGGACTTCGTCGTCTCGCGCTCCGGGGCCGGCATGGTCTGCGAGCTCACCGCCGTCGGCCTGCCGAGCGTCCTGGTGCCGTACCCGGTCGGCAACGGCGAGCAGCGGCACAACGCCCGCGACGTGGTCGCCGCCGGGGGAGCGGTGCTCGTCGCGGACCAGGAATTCACGCCGGAGTGGATCACGTTGCAGCTGCTGACGATCCTGGAGGACCGTGCCGGTATCGCGGACATGGCCGTCCGGTCCGGCAGCGTCGGACACCGCGACGGCGCCGACCGGATGACGGAGCTCGTCCTCAGCGCGGCGCGCACGAGCAAGCGCCGCAGCCGGAGCAACACCAGCAGCGACACCAGCAGCAGCGACACCAGCAGCACCCGCTCCACCAGCAGCACGGAGGAACCATGACCATCAAGCCGGACCTCACCCAGCCGATCCCCGACGACCTGGGCACGGTGCACTTCGTCGGCATCGGCGGGTCCGGCATGAGCGGCATCGCGCGGATGTTCCTGGCCGCTGGCCACCGCGTCACGGGCAGCGACTCCCGCGAGACCGCGACGACCGGCCGGATGCGCGAGCTCGGCGCCGAGGTCCGGATCGGGCACGACGCCGCCAACGTCGGCGACGCGGACACGATCGTCGTCACGAGCGCGCTGTGGCCGGACAACCCCGAACTCCTCGAGGCGCAGCGCCGCGGACTGCCGGTGCTGCACCGGTCGCAGGCCCTGGCCGCGCTGATCTCCGAGCACCGCCTGGTGGCGGTCGCGGGCGCGCACGGCAAGACCACCTCGACGGGCATGATCGTCACCGCCCTGGTCGAGCTGGGTCTCGACCCGAGCTTCGTCAACGGCGGCGTCATCCAGTCCCTGGGCACGAGTTCGGCACCGGGCAGCAGCGACCTGTTCGTCGTCGAGGCGGACGAGTCCGACGGCTCCTTCCTGCTCTACGACGTGGCGATCGCGCTCATCACGAACGTCGACCCGGACCACCTGGACCACTACGGCAGCGAGCAGGCCTTCATCGACGCGTTCGTCGAGTTCGCCGCGAAGGCCCGCGAGCGCATCGTCGTCTCGAGCGACGACGCCGGTGCCGTCCGGGTCACCGAGGGCATCCGTGCCCGCCCGGACGCGCCGGAGATCGTCACCTTCGGCGAGGCCGAGGGTGCCGACGTCCGGATCGAGCGCGTCACCGAGGGTGCCGGGGTCACGGTCGACCTGCGCTGGGACGGCGCGTCGCACCACATCGCCCTGCGCGTGCCGGGCCGTCACAACGCCGTCAACGCGGTGGGTGCCTTCGCGGTGCTCGTCGGGCTGGGTGTCGAGCCGGCCGACGCGGTCCGCGGCATCGAGGCCTTCGGCGGGACCGAGCGGCGCTTCGAGCTGCACGGTGTCGAGCGTGGCGTCTCGGTGTACGACGACTACGCGCACCACCCGACCGAGGTCGCCGCGGCGCTGCACGCGGCCCGCGACGTCGTCGGCGAGGGGCGCATCATCGCGATCCACCAGCCGCACCTGTACTCGCGGACGCGGCTGATGGCGGGCGACTTCGCGAAGGTCTACGAGGAGCTGGCGGACCACACGGTCGTGCTCGACGTCTACGGCGCCCGGGAGGACCCGGAACCCGGTGTCACCGGCGCCATGGTGCAGGAGCGCTTCGCCGACCAGGAGCGGGTCGACTACCTGCCGGACTGGGCCGAGGCCTCGGCGCGTGCGGCTGCGGTCGCCCGCGACGGCGACATCATCATGACCCTGAGCTGCGGCGACGTGTACCGGATCATCCCGCAGGTCCTCACGGCTCTGCAGACGGACGACGCCGGAGCCGCAGGCCGGTGAAGCGCCCGGAGGGGTTCGACGACCGGGCCGGTGCCGATGAGCGGTCCGCCGGGACGGACGTTCCCGACGGCGTGGCGCGTTCCGGGCGGCCGGCTCGGAGCGGCGGCTTCCGTTCCGCACTGAGCGGCGCCCGGGAGGCACGGCGTGCCTCGCGCACGTCGGCGCACCGTGACGACGTGGTCGCGTCCACCCCGGAGCCGGACGTCGACCCGCTCGACGCGCTCCTGCCCGCACTGCCGGAGGTCGACCTCACGGAGGACGACCGGACGCCGGACGAACGGCTGACCGCTCCCGTGCCACTGGGCCGGCGGTTGACCGGGCCCGTCACGACGCGCGTCGACGTGACGGAGCCGGGACGGGCCTCCCGTCCGGACGGCACCGCGCGCACGGCCGTGACCGACGACGCCGTGTCCACCCACGTGCCGCACGAGACCCCGATCGGCGCCCGCGTCCGCGCGGCCGAGACGGCTCGCGAGGCGCGCATCGCCCGCAAGCGCCGCCGTCTGCTGGAGCGTGCCGAGGTCCGGCGGTTCACCCGACGTTCCCGGCATCGTCGTGCAGCGTGGATCACGGCGGGCGGTGTCGTCGTCGTGCTCGTGGTGTCGATCCTGGTCGCGGTGTTCTCGCCGCTGATGGCGCTGCAGACCATCGAGGTGAAGGGCACCGACCGTGTCGACGCGGCCGAGGTCCGGGCGGCGCTGTCGGGGCAGATCGGCACGCCCCTGGCCCGGATCGACCTGGGCGAGGTGAAGCAGCAGATCGCCGGCTTCCCGCTGATCGAGAGCTACGTCACGGAAGAGGAGCCGCCGCACACCCTGGTCGTCACCGTGACCGAACGGACGCCGGTCGTCGCGGTGAAGTCGGGGAAGTCGTTCGACCTCGTCGACCCGGCCGGCATCGTCGTGCAGTCGATGACGAAGCGGCCGAGCGGCATGCCGGTGGCGGACATCGGTCGGGCAAAGCTCGGCAGCACGGTGTTCCGGACCATGACCGAGGTCGTGCTGGCGATGCCGGCCAGTGTGCGCGACCAGGTGTCGGGCATCGCGGCCTCGACCTCGGACGACGTGACCCTGACCATGAGCGACGGGTCGAGCGTGGTGTGGGGGAGTCCGGACGAGTCCGCGGCGAAGGCGACGCTGTTGGCGGCCCTGGTCAAGGACCACGCGGCACGTGACAAGGGCTCGAAGGTCGAGTACGACGTGTCCGCTCCGGACAACGGGATCATCCGACCGCAGGGCTGACCGCGCCGAGCGGATGTGTCGCGGACGGGTTCTGCGCCGCGATCGGCGACACGCGGCGTGGCGGGTCGTCAGCAGCAGGACGGCACCCGTAGCGTCGGGGCCAGCACCATTCGTAGCAGCTAGAACTCTGAACTTCAAGCAAAGGTTGAGGGTTCTGACCGGAGGCCGGACAGACGTGACCACGAACCACAACTACCTCGCCGTCATCAAGGTGGTCGGTGTCGGCGGCGGCGGTGTCAACGCCGTCAACCGCATGATCGAGCTCGGACTCCGCGGGGTCGAGTTCATCGCCATCAACACCGACGCACAGGCGCTGCTGCTCAGCGACGCCGACGTCAAGCTCGACGTGGGTCGCGAGATCACCCGCGGCCTCGGAGCCGGTGCCGACCCCGAGGTGGGTCGCCGCGCCGCCGAGGACCACGCCGAGGAGATCGAGGAAGCCCTCGCCGGGGCCGACATGGTCTTCGTCACCGCCGGTGAAGGTGGTGGCACCGGAACCGGTGGCGCCCCGGTCGTCGCCCGCATCGCGAAGTCGATCGGCGCCCTGACCATCGGTGTCGTCACGAAGCCCTTCGGCTTCGAGGGCAAGCGCCGCCAGTCCCAGGCCGAGAACGGCGTCGCGAGCCTCAAGGACGAGGTCGACACGCTCATCGTCGTGCCGAACGACCGCCTGCTCGAGATCTCCGACCGCGGCATCTCCATGGTCGAGGCCTTCGCCACGGCCGACCAGGTGCTCCTCGCCGGTGTCCAGGGCATCACGGACCTCATCACGACCCCGGGTCTGATCAACCTCGACTTCGCCGACGTGAAGAGCGTCATGCAGGGCGCTGGTTCGGCGCTCATGGGCATCGGCTCCTCGCGGGGCGCCGACCGTGCGATCAAGGCGGCGGAACTCGCCGTCGCGTCGCCGCTGCTCGAGGCCTCGATCGACGGTGCGCACGGCGTGCTGCTCTCGATCCAGGGTGGCTCGAACCTCGGCATCTTCGAGATCAACGACGCGGCCCGTCTGGTGCAGGAGGCCGTCCACCCCGAGGCGAACATCATCTTCGGTGCGGTCATCGACGACACCCTCGGCGACGAGGTGCGGGTCACCGTCATCGCCGCCGGCTTCGACGGCGGCGAGCCGTCGCAGCAGCAGCACCAGGAGCGTCGCTCGAGCTACGTCGACCCGGATGCCGGCGCCACCGTGCCCGTCACCACCGGTTCGTCCAACCGCATCGAGGACTCCGGCCACTCGACCCCGTCGTGGGCGTCGCAGGAGCACGAGCCGCCGGCGCAGCGCGCCGCCGACCCGGCCTTCGACGACGACGACGAGCTCGACGTCCCCGACTTCCTGAAGTAACCGACCCCTGTGGTCGCCGACACGCGCCTCCCGTCCTCGTCACCAGACGACGGACTGGAGGCGCGTCTCGCGTCCGTCCGGGAGGGCATCGCCGACGCGGCGCGCGCCGCCGGCCGCTCCGTCGACGAGCTGACCCTCGTCGTCGTCACGAAGTACCACGCGGCCGCGCTCGTCCGGCAGCTCGCCGCACTCGGCGTGACGGACGTGGGGGAGAACCGGCACCAGGAGGCGCAGGCCAAGGCCGCGGAACTCGAGGAGCTCGCCCTGACCTGGCACTTCGTCGGGCAGCTGCAGTCGAAGAAGGCCCGGCAGGCGCGCCGGTACGCGCACGTCGTGCAGTCCCTCGACCGAGCGAGCGTCGTCGACGCCTTCGCCCCGACCGAGACCGAGCCGGAGCCCCGCATGCTCGACGGCTTCGTGCAGGTCAACCTCACGGACGACCCCGGTCGTGGCGGTGTCGTCCCGGACGAGGTCGACGCCCTGGCCGAGCGGGTCCTGGCCACCGGGACCCTGCGCCTCCGGGGCGTGATGGCGGTCGCGCCGCTCGACGAGGAGCCCCGCGCGGCCTTCGCCCGGCTCCGTGCGGTCTCCGAGCGGGTGCGCCTGCTCGAGCCCGCGGCGACCGACATCTCCGCCGGCATGAGCGGCGACTACGCCGAGGCGATCGCGGAGGGCGCGACACACCTGCGGATCGGGAGCGCAATCACCGGGAATCGCCCCGCTGCCCCATAGCCTCGTCGCAGGGCATCAACGAGCACGACTCCCGGAGGAACCATGGCCAACCCGCTGAAGAAGACGATGGTCTACCTCGGCCTCGCCGACGAGGAACTCGACTACGAGGACGAGCAGCAGGCCGCGCCGGCGCAGGCGCGCCAGCAGGCCCCGGCAGCGCCGCAGGAGGCCCCGGCCGCCGCAGCGCCCGCTGCCGCTCCGGCCGCCGCAGCGCCCGCAGCTGCCGCTCCGGCCGCCGCGCCCGCGAAGCCCCAGCACACCTCCCAGCGCGGCGCGCAGGTCACCCCGCTCCGCCGCGCGCACACGACCGCACAGAAGGCGACCCCGGTCCAGGAAATGAACGAGATCCTCACCGTCCACCCGCGCGAGTACAAGGACGCCCAGTCCATCGCCGAGAGCTTCCGTGACGGCATCCCCGTCATCATCAACCTCTCGCAGATGACCGAGGGTGACGCCCGCCGGATGATCGACTTCGCCAGTGGCCTGTCGCTCGGCCTGTACGGCAAGATCGAGCGCGTCACGAACAAGGTCTTCCTGCTCTCGCCCGCACACATCGCAGTGAGCGGTGAGCCTGCTGAGGTAGAGTCCGACATCGAGGCGAACTTCTTCGCCCAGTCCTGAGCCGCCCCCGCGGTACGGGTGCCCGACGGGCTCCCGGACGACCGCTCGGCACCCAGGCCCACCCGCCCCGTGACCGGTGCCAACCGGCCCCGGTCACATGAGACGAGCGAGCCGAACCGTGTTCATCTTCACGATCCTCTCCTTCCTCCTCACGCTCTACTTCTTCGTGATGTGGGGGCGTTTCATCCTCGACATGGTCCAGGCATTCAACCGCTCCTGGCGTCCGCAGCGTGCGCTGCTCGTGGTGGCGGAGTTCGTCTACACGATCACCGACCCGCCGATCAAGGCGGTGCGACGTGTCCTCCCGCCGCTCCGGCTCGGACCCGTCGCCCTGGACTTCGGCTGGACGATCGTGATGCTCGTCGTGATCATCCTGCGCGTCGTCGTCAACTCGTTGGCATTCCGCTTCATCTGATCCCTCGGCCGTCCGGGCACCCCGGTCGGCACGGCCACGACACGCGCCACGCGGGCCTCCGACACGGTTCGGAGCCGCCCTCGGTGTACGGTGGTCGGGATCGATGTCCTGCCCTGGCGGGACATCCGCACCGGGACCCCGGCTGGTACCTTCAGCTCGGACGGTCCAGCAGGGCCCCCGGTTCCACACGTTCAGCAGTTCTATTGAGGTGACGGCAATGGCTTTGACGCCGGAAGACGTAGTCAACAAGCGGTTCCAGCCGACCAAGTTCCGCGAGGGCTACGACCAGGACGAGGTCGACGACTTCCTCGACGAGATCGTGGCCGAGCTGCGTCGCCTGAACCAGGAGAACGACGAGCTCCGTCAGCGCCTCGAGTCGGCCGACTCGGCGCCGTCGCTCGCCAAGACCGACGAGCCCGCACCGGCCCCGACCCCCGAGCCGGCCCCGGTCGCCGCCGCTCCGGAGCCCGCACCGGTCGCCGCTGCCGCTCCGGCCACCACGGTGAACCCGGACGACGACACCGAGGGCACCACGAACCTCCTGACGCTCGCACGTCGTCTCCACGAAGAGCACGTCCGCGAAGGCGTCGAGAAGCGCGATGCACTCATCGCCGAGGGTCAGGCCCAGGCCGCCCGTCTCGTGTCCGAGGCCGAGGCCAAGCAGCGCCAGGTCCTCGCCGACACCGAGAACCAGAACCGCCAGCGCGTCGCGGTGCTCGACCAGGAGCGCACGCAGCTCGAGGGCAAGATCGACGAGCTCCGCACGTTCGAGCGCGACTACCGTGCGCAGCTCAAGAGCTACATCCAGAGCCAGCTCTCCGAGCTCGACTCGTCTGCCAGCACCGAGCAGTCCGGCTTCGCGCCGGCCCCGGCCTCGGCGCAGGGCTTCGGCAACTGACGTTGGACCGACCCGTCCCACGAGCGAAGGTCAGTGCACGCGCTATCGCGGCACTGGCCTTCGCCGCTGTCGTGGTGGTGACGCTCGACCAGGTCACGAAGGCGCTCGTCGTCGCGAAGTTGCCCGACGGCGTCGTCGTCCCGGTGCTCGGCAACGCGCTGCAGTTCCTGTCCGTCCGGAACCCCGGTGCCGCGTTCTCCTTCGCGGTGAACATGACCTGGGTCTTCTCGCTCATCTCGGCCGCGGTCGTCGTCGCGATCGTCGTCTACGCGCGGCGCATCCGGTCGATGTGGTGGGCGATCGTCCTCGGCATGCTGCTGGGCGGCGCGCTCGGCAACCTGTCCGACCGGTTGTTCCGTGAACCGGGCTTCGGGCGCGGACACGTCGTCGACTTCATCTCGACGCCGTGGATGATGCCGGCGATCTACAACGTGGCCGACTCGTTCATCTGCGTCAGCATGGTCGTGTTCGTGTTGCTCGTGATCCTCGGGGTGAACCTCGACGGCACGCGTGCCGTCTCCGAGAAGCAGCAGCGCGCGATGGCCGATGTGTCCGCGACGGACGCCGGGAAGTCCGCTGCGGCGGGCCCCGGGTCGGCCGCCCCCGAGTCGGGGACCGGCGCCGACGGGACGGACGCGGAGCGCGCCTCCCGGCCCGCCGCCGATGGCTCCCTCGGGCACGACGCGACGTGAGCGAGCAGCGTCAACTGCCCGTCCCGGACGGGCTCGCCGGTGAGCGTGTCGACGCCGCCATCGCCAAGCTGCTCGGGTTCAGCCGCTCGTTCGCGGCCGACGTGGTCGCCGCCGGCGGTGTCCGGGTCGACGGCGTCGTCGCAGAGAAGTCCGACCGCCTGCACGCCGACGCGTGGCTCGAGGTCGAGTGGACCCCGAAGGAAGCCCCGCGGATCATCCCGGTGGAGGTCCCCGGCATGACGGTCGTGCACGACGACGAGGACATCGTCGTCGTGGACAAGCCCGTCGGGGTCGCCGCACACCCGTCGCCCGGCTGGGACGGGCCGACCGTGCCCGGAGGCCTCGCCGCCGCCGGCTTCACGATCGCGACCTCCGGTGCGGCCGAACGTGCCGGCATCGTGCACCGACTGGACGTCGGGACCTCCGGCCTGATGGTCGTGGCGAAGACCGAGCTGGCCTACACGCACCTCAAGCGGGCGTTCAAGGAGCGCACGGTCGAGAAGGTCTACCACGCGCTCGCGCAGGGGCACCCCGACCCGACCTCCGGTACCGTCGACGCCCCGATCGGTCGCCACCCCTCGAGCGACTGGAAGTTCGCGGTGACGGCCGACGGCAAGCCGAGCGTCACCCACTACGCGACGCTCGAGGCCTTCCGGTCCGCGACGCTGCTCGAAGTGCACCTGGAGACCGGGCGCACCCACCAGATCCGCGTGCACATGGCGGCGACCCGGCACCCGCTGGTCGGCGACACGATGTACGGCGCGGACCCGGTGCTCGCCGAGGAACTCGGACTGACCCGGCAGTGGCTCGACGCGGTCCGACTCGGGTTCGCCCACCCGCGCACGGGGGAGTGGGTCGAGTTCCAGGCGTCCTACCCGGACGACCTGCAGCTCGCGCTCGACCGCATCCGCGCGGCCTGACGAACGGCGCGCCGAGCGGCCACGCCGGGCGCCCGAGCGACACGCTCGGGATCGTCGTGGGTCGCGGTTAGGCTGTCCACACCCCACCGCAGACCGTACGAACCGGAGGTTCCGTGTCGGATTCCGACTCCTTCGTCCACCTGCACGTGCACAGCGAGTACTCGATGCTCGACGGTGCCGCCAGGCTCTCCGACCTCGTGGCGGAGACCGCCGCACAGGGCATGCCGGCCGTGGCGGTGACGGACCACGGCAACATGTTCGGCGCCTACGAGTTCTGGAAGACCGCGAAGGCCGGCGGCGTCAAGCCGATCATCGGGACCGAGGCGTACATCACGCCACGCACGCACCGCACCGACAAGACCCGTGTGCGCTGGGGCGACGGTGGCGGCGACGACGTGTCCGGCTCCGGCGCGTACACGCACATGACGATGTTCGCCGAGAACACGACCGGCATGCACAACCTGTTCCGGTTGTCGTCGCGGGCGTCGATCGAGGGCTACTACTTCAAGCCCCGCATGGACATCGAACTGCTGCAGGAGTACCACCAGGGCATCATCGCGACGACGGGCTGCCCCTCGGGCGAGATCCAGACGCGCCTGCGCCTGGGGCAGTACGACGAAGCCGTGCAGGCCGCCGCCGATTACCGCGACATCTTCGGCAAGGAGAACTACTTCGCCGAGGTGATGGACCACGGGCTCGAGATCGAGCGGCGCATCATGAGCGACCTGATCCGGCTCGCGAAGGACCTCGACATCCCGCTCGTCGGCACGAACGACCTGCACTACACGCACGCCCACGACGCCACCTCGCACGCGGCCCTGCTCTGCGTGCAGTCCGGTTCGACGCTGAACGACCCGAACCGCTTCAAGTTCGACGCCGACGAGTTCTACCTGAAGACGCCGGCGCAGATGCGGCACGTCTTCCGCGACAACCTCGACGCGTGCGACAACACGCTGCTCATCGCCGAGCGGTGCAACGTCGAGTTCGACACCGCCGCCAACTACATGCCGAAGTTCCCGGTGCCCGAAGGGGAGACCGAGCACTCCTGGTTCGAGAAGGAAGTGGCGAAGGGACTGGACTACCGGTACCCGGACGGCATCTCGAAGGAGGTCCAGGAGCGCGCCGACTACGAGGTCGGCATCATCAACCAGATGGGGTTCCCTGGCTACTTCCTGGTCGTCGCGGACTTCATCAACTGGTCCAAGAACAACGGCATCCGGGTCGGACCCGGCCGTGGTTCCGGTGCCGGTTCGATGGTCGCCTACGCGATGCGCATCACCGACCTCGACCCGATCCGGCACGGCCTGATCTTCGAGCGCTTCCTCAACCCGGACCGCGTCTCGATGCCCGACTTCGACGTCGACTTCGACGACCGGCGCCGCGGTGAGGCGATCAAGTACGTCACCGAGAAGTACGGCTCCGAACGCGTCGCCCAGATCGTCACCTACGGCACGATCAAGGCCAAGCAGGCGCTGAAGGACTCCTCGCGCGTCCTCGGCTTCCCCTTCGGCATGGGCGAGAAGCTCACCAAGGCGATGCCGCCACCCGTGATGGGCAAGGACATCCCGCTCACCGGGATCTTCGACAAGGACCACCCGCGGTACAAGGAAGCCGTCGACGTCCGCACCGTCGTCGAGACCGACCCCGAGGCGAAGACGGTGTTCGACACTGCCCTCGGCCTCGAGGGGCTGAAGCGCCAGTGGGGCGTCCACGCCGCCGGCGTCATCATGTCGAGCGACCCGCTGATCGACATCATCCCGATCATGAAGCGGGAGCAGGACGGCCAGATCGTCACGCAGTTCGACTACCCGGCAGCGGAGTCGCTCGGCCTGATCAAGATGGACTTCCTGGGGCTCCGCAACCTCACGATCATCAGTGACGCCCTCGACAACATCAAGACCAACCGCGGCATCGACCTGGACCTCGAGCACATGGGGCTCGAGGACCCCGAGGCGTACGCGCTGCTGCAGCGCGGTGACACCCTCGGTGTCTTCCAGCTCGACGGCGGGCCGATGCGCGGGCTGCTCCGCCTGATGAAGCCCGACAACTTCGAGGACATCTCCGCGCTCATCGCCCTGTACCGCCCGGGGCCCATGGGCGCGAACTCGCACACGAACTACGCGCTCCGCAAGAACGGCGAGCAGGCGATCACGCCGATCCACCCGCAGCTCGAAGAGCCGCTGGCCGAGATCCTCGGCGGCACCTACGGCCTGATCATCTACCAGGAGCAGGTGATGGCGATCGCGCAGAAGGTCGCCGGCTTCTCGCTCGGCCAGGCGGACATCCTCCGCCGTGCGATGGGCAAGAAGAAGAAGTCCGAGCTGGACAAGCAGTACGCGGGCTTCCACCAGGGCATGATCGACAACGGCTACGGCGAAGCGGCGATCAAGACGCTGTGGGACATCCTGCTGCCGTTCTCCGACTACGCGTTCAACAAGGCGCACTCCGCCGCCTATGGCGTGGTGTCGTTCTGGACCGCGTACCTGAAGGCCCACTACCCGGCCGAGTACATGGCCGCACTGCTCACCAGCGTCGGCGACGCCCGCGACAAGCTGGCGCTGTACCTCAACGAGTGCCGCCGGATGGGCATCAAGGTCATGCCGCCGGACGTCAACGAGTCGATCGGGTTCTTCGCGGCCGTCGGCGACGACATCCGCTTCGGCATGGGCGCGATCCGCAACGTCGGCTTCAACGTCGTCGACGACATCGTCGCCGCCCGCAAGGAGAAGGGCGCGTTCGAGTCGTTCCACGACTTCCTCCGCAAGATCCCGATCTCGTCGGCGAACAAGCGCACCGTCGAGTCGCTCATCAAGGCCGGCGCCTTCGACGAGTTCGGTGACAGCCGCCGGGCGCTCGTCGAGATCCACGAGGGCTCGGTCGAGGCCGCGGTGAAGGTGAAGCGTGACGAGGCCCACGGCAACGTCGGCTTCGACTTCGACTCGCTGTTCGCCGAGGTCGCCGAGGAGCACCCCGCGTCCCTGACGGTGTCGCAGGTGCCGGAGCGACCGGAGTGGTCCAAGCGCGACAAGCTGGCGTTCGAGCGGGACATGCTCGGGCTCTACGTCTCCGACCACCCGCTCGCCGGACTCGAGATCGAACTGGCGAAGCACCAGTCGGTCACCATCGCCGACCTGCTCGCCGCCGACGACTCGATCGAGGGCGAGACCGTCACGGTCGCCGGCCTGCTGACCAGCGTGCAGCACCGGGTGGCGAAGACGAGCGGCAACCCCTACGGCATCGTCGACATCGAGGACTTCGGCGGCCAGATCGGCGTGATGTTCCTCGGCAAGACGTACCAGGAGTTCGGGCCGTCACTCGTGCCGGACTCGATCGTCGTCCTGCGCGGCCGGGTCAACGTCCGCGACGACGGCAAGGCGCTGCACGCGGTGAGCATGTTCCAGCCGAACGTCGGCGACGCGATGGGCTCCGGCCCGCTGACGCTGTCGCTGCCCGAACGGCAGGCGACCACGCAGACGGTGACGGAGCTGGCGGCCGTCCTCGGTCGGCACCAGGGGGACACCGAGGTGCGGTTGAAGCTCCTCAAGGAGGACGTCGCCCGCACCTTCGAGCTGCCGTTCCCGGTGAACCTGACGCCGGACCTGTTCGGGGAGCTGAAGAGCCTGCTCGGGCCGCGCTGCCTGGTCTGATGCGGGCCCGGGGCCGGGCCCGCGGCGCCGGGTCGTGGCGTCCGGTCAGGACGGACGGGAGGCCCGTGACGGGTCCGCCACGGGCCTCCCGTCCTGACTGGCCCGCGTCCTCAAGGGCCCGCGTCCGGTGCGGCCGGGTTGCGGTCGTTGCGCCGCAGCGGTGGTGGGTCCGGCGGCCTCAGGGGACGACGGTGAGCCGGCCGGCGCGCTCCACGACGCTGCCCGTGCGGGGGATCCACACCGTGAACCCGTCGACCTCGGTGCGCTCGAGCTGGTCGGTGTCGGACCGGAGGAAGGCCCGGACCTCGGCGCTCGGCGGGAACCGGCGATCGTCACCGACCACCACGGCGGCGAACGGGCTGTCGTCGGGTTCCATCGACCCGCGGCCTGCGAAGTACGGTTCCGTGAGCGTCGGGGTGGCGGCGACGAACAGCACGCTGCCCCCAGCGTGCCCGTGGTCGTCGAGCCACTGGTCGACGCGTGCGATGCCGCTCGGGTGCGTGCGGGCGATCGTGACGCTCTCCCCGACCGCCGGCACCACGAGGGCGACCACCAGGACCGTCGCCACGACGCCGCCGACGGGCGACGGCAGGACGGTTGCCAGGCGGGTGATGCCGATCGCCGCGAGTGCGATGAGGAGCGGCATCCAGGCGGCGTAGTAGTTCGCGAGTGCGATGTGGGCGACGAACGCGTAGAAGACGACGAGCAGGCCGAGCGCCGTCCCGAGGTACGCCACGAGCCTGCCCGGCCGGAGCACGAGGGCTGCGAGCAGCCCGACGACGAGCACGACGGTGGTGACCGCGCCGACCCCCGACCAGAGGAACCAGGCGTCTGCCCACCACGGCGCGAAGGTGTGGATCCGGCCCGCGATGCTGATCGGGTGTCCGTGCTCGTTCTGGCCGGCCTGGAACGTGACCATGGTCGTGATCGCGGAGCGGATGCCCATCGGCGCGTACAGGGCGACCGTGACCAGGACGAACGCGAACACCCACAGGCCGCTGCCGACCAGGAGCGTGCGTGTGCGACGGAAGAGCAGCGGCAGCAGGAGGAACGCCGGCAGCAGCACGACGGTGGACACCTTCGAGGTCACCGACATCGCGAAGAGCGCACCCGACACCGGCGCGAGCCAGGACCGGTCCGTCCTGGTCCACGCCCACGCCGCCGCGAGGGCGAGGACCGCGAACGCGATCATCACCGGGTCGAGCAGGGCGTACCGGTCCACCCGGGTGCCCAGGAAGCCGCGGGGCGTCAGGAGCCACATCGCCGCGACGAGCACGCCTGTCCAGAACCCGACCTCGCGGCGGAGCCACCAGAACAGCGTCACGCCGACCGTGACGACGAGGACGCCGACGACGATGCGCGGACCGAGCACCCCATGGCCGAACAGGACCTGCGCGGCCCCGAAGAGGTACTTCGCGGTCGGCGGGTGCTCGCGGTTGGCCGAGAAGTCGCCGTGGAGGTACGCCCAGCCGGCACGGACGTAGACCGACTCGTCGCCGTGGACGTTGTGGCCGAGCAGGTTCCAGAACGTCTGGTGGAGGGCCCACACGGCGAGGACGACCAGGGCGCCCAGGCGGACGGGTCGGGACGTGGTCAGCGTGACCCGAGGCCTCCGGTCGGCGGTGTCACGCACCGCGACCCGTGATCGCGCGGATCCGGGCCACGATCCGCGGGTTGCGGGCGCCGAGGGAGAGCGCGGTGAGCCGACGGAACGACACCGTCGAGCGGTGCACGAGCAGACCGGTGGCCTCGGCGATGTCGGTCACGGCCTGCCAGCGCGCACGGAGGGCCGACGGGTCGATCTCGGTCTCGGCGACGACCTCGACGAGGCGGACCAGGTCTGCCCCACCGGTCCAGGTGGTGCTGCGGTTCTCGTACCGGCGGAGCAGCCGGTCGAGGGCCGAGGCACGGTGGTTCTCGACCGCGTGCGCCCACCGGACGTCCTGCGCCACCGGGTCCACGAGGAGCCACCGGGGCGCGTTCGCGTTCAACGCCGAGAGCTGGGCGAACGTCGTCAGCGCGCCGAGCGCCACCGCGATGTCGAAGACCTGGCGGGGGCGGCCGCCGACCGCGATCGCCGCGCCGGGCAGTTCCTGCCGTGCACGACGGATCTGCTTGGACGACACGACGACGGTGATGACCACGTGGTCGGGGGCGGCGGCGAGGACGTCCCGGACGCGCGCGAGCACCTCGTCCGTCAGGTCCAGGGGGACGTGCAACGCGGCTCGGACGACCTCGTCGTCGGGCAGGAAGGTGTCGGCGAAGACGTCGACGGCGTCACGGTAGCGGGCCAGGAACAGCGCGAGCGCGCCGGCGTAGAACGGGTACCGCTCGAGCAGGACCCGCTCGTGCTCGAGCCGGAGCGACGGGCCGCGGTCACCGCTGAAGCTCGTCGACCCGGCGTGCAGGACGAGAGCGCGGTTCGCGAGCACGGCGGTGTAGCCGTGCTCGTTGATGCGCAGGCAGAAGTCGTTCTCTTCGCCGTAGCCGGGGGAGAACACCTCGTCGAAGAGCCCGAAACGCTCGACCATCTCGCGGCGGATGAGGAAGCAGAACCCCATCGCGACCGGGGCGACGGTCCACCGGGGCAGCAGGTACTTGGTCCGACCGTGGAGTTCACGGGTGCGCCGCGGGGCGATCGTCGACCGGGGGTTGCGTCGTGCGAACGGGTAGGAGGCGATGGTCGCGTTGTCGCTCCGCGCACAGACGACGCCGATCGTGTCGTCGGAACCGAGCACGGCAGTCATCTCGTCGAGGAACCCGGGCATCGGGACGGTGTCGCTGTTGAGCAGCAGGACGTCGTTGCCGGTCTTGTCGAGCTCCAGCACGGCGCGGTTGCAGTTGCCGACGAAGCCGAGGTTCCGGTCGTTGCGGACGTACTCGAACCCCGGGTGGTCGCCGACGAGCTCCAGCAGGCGCCGTTCGACGGCGTCGACGTTCGGGCCGACGTCGTTCGCGAGCAGCACACGGTCGCGGTCGAAGTCGACCGTGTCGAGCAGTGCCTCGATGCAGCGTTCCAGGCCGGGCAGGTCGTCGTAGACCGGGACGACGATCGTCACCGGGCGGCGGGCGTCGTTCATCGGCCGGTGACCTTCCGGAGCGCCGCACCCGGTCGGGCCAGCAGCCGTCCGACGGCCCCGGTCCGGCTCCGCAGACGGGAGGCCAGCAGGCCGGCGGCGGCGCGGGCGCTCGTCGCCCCGAGGGACGCGTACGCACCGGGCAGTTCGAACCAGTAGCGGGCCATCTGGGGGAGCCGGTAGCCCTCCGTCCCCACCAGGGCGGTCAGGCGCGCGATCGCGGCGGCGTTGTCGTGACCGGCACCGGTGACGGACGCGAGCCGGTCCGGGGCGGCCGCACCGTGCCTCCTGGCCGTGTCGGGGTCGGCCGCGTAGGCCGCCAGCGCGTCCGCGAGAGCGGCGGTGTCGTCGGCGTCGACGAGGTGACCCGTGACACCGGGCTCGACGAGTTCGGCGCTGCCGCCCTCGCGCGTGGCGACGACGGGCTTGCCGAGGGCCATGTACTCGGCGGTGGTGCGCCCGAAGGCCTCGATCGTGGACGCGGTGACGCACACGTCAGCGGCGTCGATGTACGGGGCGGGCGTGGTCTGCTCGCCGGTGAAGACGACGTGGTCGGCGACGCCGAGCGCACGGGCACGGTCCGTCAGGCGCTGGTCCTCGCCGGGGTGCTTCCAACTGCCGACGAAGCAGACGCTCGCGGTGACGCCACGGTCGCGGAGCAGCCCGAGCGCGTCGATGACCCGCTGCTGGCCCTTCGAGGCCTCGACCCGGCCGACGACGGTGATCCGGAGGCCCGGGTCGGCCTGGGGGAACGGCGGGACGGCGGGGGTGTCGCCGCGGGTCGCCTGCAGTCGGGCGACGTCGACGGACGGGTAGGCGATCGAGATCTCGTCGGCGGGCATGTACTGCGCGAGGTGGTCGCGCATCGCGCCGGAGTTCGTCACCACCGCGCTGGCGAGCAGGCCGATGTCGCCGAGGGTCGCGGCGCGTCCGGTCTGGAAGTGCAGGCCGTGGTCGAGGTCGCCGTACTCGCGGACGAACCACGCCTGGGGGATCCCGAGGACGGCGGCGGCGAAGGACGCCCACGGCGCGACGAGGGTGTTGACGACGACGAGGTCCGGTCGCTTCCGCTCGTAGAGGCGGATGATCGCGTTCACCGCGGCGTAGTCGACGGTCCCGAACGCGGCACGTTCCGCCGCCGGAGCCGGCTGCGGGCTCGGCAGCGCCCAGCCGCGGAACCGGAACGCGTCGTACTGCAGGCCGCGTTCCTCGAGCGCCTCGATGAACTTGCCGCGGGGGGCCTTCGTGACGAAGTGCGGGGTGAACTCCGGGTCGATCGCCGCCCAGTCCTCCACGAAACGGAGGAGGGAACGCTCTGCGCCACCCAGGTTCGCCGGGGCGGTGGAGTGGTTGGCGAAGCTGACGAGCACCTGTCTACACTACTTGATTCATCGAAAGTTGTTCAGCAATGCACCTGCTCGCCATCCAGTCGGCCTTGCGGCCCCGGCGCGAGCCGGTCGTGCGCAGCACTGTGCGAGAATGTCTCGTCCCCGAACCCTGCACCAGGAGCGCTCCGCTGCGCCCCGGAGGAGTCAGCAACCGCAGCATGACGTACTTCAACGACCTGATGGCGTCGCGCGAACTGCTGGCCAACCTCACCGCACGCGAGGTCAAGGGCAAGTACCGCCGCACCGTGTTCGGGCAGCTGTGGTCGCTGATCAACCCGCTCGCGACGATGCTGATCTACACGATCGTGTACTCGTTCATCTTCCGGGCCCGGCTCGAGGTCGGCGACCCGAGCGGCCTGCAGATCTACCCGCTCTGGCTGATGTGCGGACTGCTGCCGTGGATCTTCGCCCGCAACGTGATCAACGCCGGGATGACCTCGATCGTCGCCAACGGGTCGCTCATCAAGAAGGTCTACTTCCCCCGGATGACGCTGCCGCTCGCGGCCGTCGGGTCCTTCGGGTTCACCTGGCTCGTCGAGATGGGCGTCCTGCTCATCGCGCTCGCGGTCTTCGGGTCGAAGTGGTTCGTGTTCCTGCCGGTGATCGCGCTGACCATGGTCTTCCTGGCGATGTTCTCCGCCGGGCTCGGACTCGTGCTGTCGATCGTCAACGTGCACTTCCGCGACATGCAGCACCTCGTGGGCATCGGCCTGCAGATGTGGATGTACCTGTCGCCGATCATCTACCCCCTGTCGCTCGTCCAGAACGCCGCGGACAAGGCCGGACACCCGTGGATCATCACGATCTACAAGCTCAACCCGATCGAGCGCTTCTCCGAGGTCTTCCGGAACCTGATGTACGACAACCGACTGCCGGAATGGGGCGACCTGGTCGCGTGCGCACTCGCCGGGTGCGTCTCGCTCGCGATCGGCTACGTCGTGTTCTCCCGCAACGAGAAGAAGTTGGCCGAACTCCTGTGAACGATGCTGCTGTCACCGTCGAGAACGTCTCCAAGCGCTTCCGGATGTACCACGAGCGCAACGACTCGCTGAAGAGCATGGTCATGCGCGGCAAGAAGTCCGTGCACGAGGACTTCTGGGCGCTCAAGGACGTCTCCTTCGAGGTGCCGCAGGGCACGACCTTCGGGCTCATCGGCAAGAACGGGTCCGGCAAGTCGACCCTGCTGAAGTGCCTGGCGAAGATCCTGTGGCCCGAACAGGGCTCGATCACCGCCCGCGGCAAGCAGGCCTCGCTGCTCGAGGTCGGCTCCGGCTTCCACCCCGAGCTCTCCGGCCGCGAGAACGTCTTCCTGAACGGCTCGATCCTCGGGATGAGCCGGAAGGAAGTGACCCGGAAGTTCGACGAGATCGTGTCCTTCTCCGGCGTCGGGCACTTCATCGACCAGCCGGTGAAGAACTACTCGTCGGGCATGTACGTCCGGCTCGGGTTCTCCGTCGCCGTCGCCGTGACGCCAGACGTCCTGGTCGTCGACGAGGTCCTGGCGGTGGGGGACGCGACGTTCCAGAAGCGCTGCCGGACGAAGTTCAAGGAGATGAAGGCGGAGGGCCGCACGGTCATCCTCGTCTCGCACTCGATGGCGACCGTGAAGGACATGTGCGACGAGGTCGCCTGGCTGAACGAGGGCGAGCTCCAGAAGATCGGCAAGACGGAAGACGTCGTGGCCGCGTACAACAAGACCGTCTGAGGCAACGGCCCCGATGGTCTGACGCGTTCGTGGTCGGGGCGCTGGAGCGTCGACCGACCCTAGGTCGGGTCTGCCGCCCGGCGTCCGGTTGTGCGCCGCTCCGGCCGGGAGGCCTCTTCGATGGCCCGCTGCACGGCTTTCCGCAACGGCTTCGCGGTGGTCCGCTCGATGCCGACGTGGATCGCGACCGCGAGCGCGATGCTGGCAACGACGGCGATGCAGAGGACCACGGCCCAGGGCAGGTGCGGCGCGAGGGCACCGATGATCGCTCGACCGAACTCCTCGTGGATGAGGTAGAGCGGGTATGTGAGCAGGCCAGCCAGCGTCAGCCACCTCCACGACACCCGGCGCAGCGGGGTCAGGGTGACTGCTGCGACGAGGACGAAGCAACCGATGGTCACGACGATCATGACCGGGTCGTTCATCCCGGCTCCGGTCAGACGCGCGATCGATCGTGCCGCGTCCGTGCCCGCGGTCGGGATCGCCCAGATGGCGTTCGCACCGAGGAGGAGCCAGGTGATCGTCGAACGGTGGTCCTGGGAGAGCAGGTAGATCAGCATCCCGCCGGCGAACAGGGGGGCGTAGATCGGCTGCAACAGGGTGGAGAGCAGGTTCGCGTCACTTGCTTCGGCGAGGGACGCGACGATCGGCCACAGCCCGCAGAAGACGAGGATCTTGTTCCGCGTGATGCCGATGAGCAGGAACCCTCCGATGATCACGTAGAAGTGCAGTTCGACCCACAGCGTCCAGTAGACGCCGTCGACGTGCGCGACGCCGAAGGCCGACTGGCCCATCGTGAGGTTGACGACGATCTGTTCGATCGTGACGTCGTCCGGTGCGATGACGAGGAGGAGCGCGCCGGTGAAGAGCACGGCGAACCAGTAGGCCGGGTACAGGCGTGCCGCACGAGATGCGACGAACGCAGCCATCGGGCGCCCCCAGGCACTCATGAGGATGACGAAACCGCTGATCACGAAGAACAGGTCGACACCGAAGTACCCGAACCTCGTGATGCCGAAGAGCGGCGCCGACACGTTGGTGAACGACGATCCCCATCGGTCGGTGGAGGCGACGAAGTGGAAGAGGACGACGGCGAGCGCGGCCAGGAACCGGAGGGCATCGAGTGCCGCGAACCTGCCGTGGGACGCGGGGACCGCCTGCGGGGTCACTTCAACCAATTCGAGCGACCTCGTCGTGGGGAGACAACATGATGGTCACGCGCTCGTGCTGCTGCCGAGGGCGTGGTCGAGCTCGACGACGCGTGGGCCGCCGTCCAGCGCCTTCATCGCACCGATCACGCGTTCGCAGTTCTTCCCGTCACGCACGGGGAACGCGGTCCTCGTGCGCTCCGCGTACTGCGGGGCGACCGTGAAGCCGTTCGACGCGATCTCCGCGATGGCGTCGACCGCTCCGTCCACGTCGTCGGTGACCGGACCGAAGCCGTCTCGGTCGTACTCGAAGTACCCACGTCGTCCGATGTGCATCCCGTTGAAGAACTCGTGGGCGTCGAACTGCAGGTACACGACCGGTACGTCGACGACAGCGGCCTCGAAGGCGATCGACGAGTAGTCGGTCAGGACGGTACTGGCGGACGCGAGGACCTGCTGCACGTCCGCGTCACGGTAGCTGAGCACCTCCACGTGCGGTGGGAGGGTGAAATCGGCCAGGTACGGGCGCATGTTCGGGTGCGGCATGAACACGATCCGGCGACCGCTCTCGCGTGCGATCGCGGCGAGACGGTCGTCGTGCAGGAGGCGGAGGTACGTCTGCGCGTACTCGCTCTCCATGAACCGTTCGTTGCGAAGGCGGTCGTTCGAGCCGCGCACTGCCGTCCCGACGATGTTCTGGCGCCACGTCGGCATGATGACGATCGTGTCGCGGTCTTCCTCACGGGTCGCCAGGCGCTTCCGGAGCAGAGCGTCGTGCCGCGGGAAACCGGTGAGGACCGCTTCACGGTCGCTGAAGGCCCAGGGGCTCGACTCAACGATCGACCGCTGTTCCGCACGCGTCCCGGTCACGAGCAGCGCGATCGCCTTGATGTTGAGCCAACGAGACAGGTCGTACTGGGTGATGCCGTGTTGGAGGAACGAGTACTTGAAACGCGGCTGACCGTAGCGCCGCCCGTCGAGCGGCGCGACCACGTAGGCATCGGCATGCGATGACGCGAGGTGCGCGGCGTGCAGGATCAGGAGGCGCCACTCGGCGGTGCCGTACGCGACGAGGCGGAAGCCCTCCTGGTGCAGACGGTCCCAGTCCTCGGACTTGCGCTCGAGGACGAACCAGGCGTTGATCTCCGGGTGGTTCGCGCGAGCGTAGCGGTACAGGTGCTCCGCGTTGTCGTTCGCGTCGGTGTTCCGGTCCATGAAGACCCACGCGTCTGCGAACCGGCGACGGACCGACGGGGAGTGGAAGCGCACGGCGGTGATGTCGCTGGTGAGCTTCTTCTTGTCGAGGTTCCGACGCCAGGACAGCAGGGTCTTGCCCGCCTTCGAGCGGGCGTAGCGGAGGAGGGTCTGGGACGGGTCCAGTTCTGCCTTGTGTCGCCGCCGCTGACCGATGATGGTCGGGTTGAGCTGTTTGTAGGTCAGCGACTCTGCGTGGCCCCACTGGTCGGCACGAACGACCGACGCCTGGACGCCGTCGAGGTGGACGATCGACCGCAGTCCACGAGGGATCCAGAGATGACGACGCTTGAGGAGGGTCCGCCCGTAGAACCGGTACTCCTGCACCGTGCCGTGGAGCGGCTCGACCACTTCGTCGTCCACGAGGATGTGTTCCGTCGGTTCCGGCCCGGAGAACCAGTAGGTGAGGTGCACCTCCTGTCGCGACTCGTCGACGGCGTTCAGTCGGACGTAGTCCGGGCGGAGTGGCTCCTGCTTGTAGCTCTTCAGGAACGTCTCCTTGACCGCGAACTCGACGCCCATCACGTCGAACGTGCGGATCGCGTCGTCCCCGATGAGCTCGAGGATCTCGCGCATGAGTTCATGGAACTCGTCGAACACGTCCGGCGGTGCCGCCGCTGTGAGCGAGCGGATCGCGAGCTCGTTCTTGAAGTACCAGAAGAGGTCGTAGAGGACGGTGTTCTCGAGCCACCGTGGGACCGTCCCTCGCTCGCTGGCTTCTCGGAGGAGCGCGAGGAACCCGTAGCGGACCAGTGTCGTGTACTTCTCCGGCATGAGGAAGCTGGTCTGGGTGGCTGACGAGCCGTTCCCGCGCATGCGGTAGTAGTACTTCGCCGATGCGACGACACCGAGTCGATGCGTTCCGGAGCCGAGCAGGTACCGGGCGATGAAGTGCCCGTCCTCGAAGTTCGGCCGGATGCGCGGATCGAAGCGGAGCCCGAGGTCCTCGATCACCGACGTCCGGACGAACGTGTTGCCCGCGCTCACGTGGACGGTGGGCTCGACGTGCAGGTTGATGACGCGCGAGCCCTTCTGGAACTTGTGGCGCAACGGGTGCGTGTCGGTCCGCTCTCCCGTCCGCTCGTCGAACGGCATCAGATGGGTGCAGACCACCGAGACGGACTCGTCTTGGTACAGGTCGATGAACTTGGTGACCTGGCTGAAGTAGTCCGGTGACAGGACGTCGTCGGGGTCGCAGAACGTCACCCAGTCGGCATCAACCACGTCGAGCCCCGCATTGCGGGCCGCAGCGACTCCGGCGTTCTCCTGCGACACGACGGTCGCAGCGGCTCCGCTCGCGTCGATCCACGATCGGATGATCTGTTCGCTGTCGTCGCTCGAGCCGTCGTTGACGAAGACGAGTTGGACCTTCCGGATGCCGCCGGCCTGAGCAGCAAGTGAGTCCAGGAACTCGGGAAGGTAGGGCGCGACGTTGTACGTCGCGATGACGGCTGCGATCCGCGGACGAGGAACGACCGACAGGCCTGCGGAATCGGTCTTCGCCATCGTCTGTGTCACTCCGAATCGGTTCGTGGGCAGGGCGAACCCTGAAACGCCTCAGGAGAATAGCAGCGATCCTCACCTCAGCTGGGCGCGCGGAGGCTGCTAGCGTCGGGAGTCCGATGACCACTCCAGCGACGCGCATCCAGCCTCCGCTCCTGTCGGTGGTCGTCCCGGCGCGGAACAGCGCCCCGTGGGTGGGCGAACTGCTCGAGAGCCTGCTGGCGCAAGGTGTGGAGAGCTCCGAGATCATCGTCGTGGACAACGGTTCGTGCGACGACACCGCAGAGATCGTCGAGCAGCACACCGCTCGCGATCCTCGCGTCCGACTGATCCGATCGCAGGCGACCTCTGCCGCTGCCGCCCGGAACGACGGCGTCGATGCCGCGCTCGGTGCGTACCTCGTCTTCGCGGACTCGGACGACATCGTGCCGGACGGAGCACACGAGGCGATGCTCGCGGCGCTCGAGGCAAGCGGCTCCGACATGGTGATCGGCGATCACCTGAAGTTCTCACCGACGTCGACCTGGAGTCCGACGAAGCGCTGGAGCCCGTTCGACGAGCCGTTGCGGGCAGTGCCCCCAGAAGATGCTCCCTCGCTCATGACGGGCCGCGCGTGTTGGAACCGGATGTTCCGCCGGTCGTTCTGGAACCGGGCGGGGCTCCGGTTCCCCGAGATCCCGAGCGTCGACGACATCGTGCCGATGACGCGAGCATTCGTCAGCGCCGAGTCCCTCGACGTCGTGCCCAGCCCGGTCTACCTGTACCGCGACCGGCACGACGGATCGTCCATCTCTCAGCGGTCGGATGCAGCAACCACCGTGCGGTACCTCCAGCAGGAGACCATCTGCGCGCGCCTCGTGGCCGACCGCCCGGGACTGCGAGCGCAGCACGCAGAGATCGTCTTCGACGCCGATGGCTGGGCGCACCTGGCTCGTTTCGTCGCGTCACGTCCCTCGAGTGCTGACACGGCAGCCGTGCGTGCGGAACTCGGCCGTCTGCTCGATGCGGTCCCGCTCGGTGCGGCGCACGGCATCGAGGTCGGACGGCGGGTGCTCTGGGCACTCGTCCTCGACGGCTCGTGGGACGTCGCCTCTGCGTTCGTCACCGGGTCGGTGTCGGCGGACGCGCGAGAGCGGCTCGATGCCTGGATCGCAGCGATCGGCGCACTGCGAGCCGGAGGCTCCGGACTGTTCGACCTCGGAGACATCGTCGGTGCTGGACTCTTCCCAGCGCTGGTCAACGGGGCGGATGCGGTGGGACACGACTGGTTGGCAGCCGCGCTCCCGACGTTGCAGGACCTGCCCGGGGGCGACCCGAGTCCAGGGCTGGCATCGTCCATGGCCAGGGCGGTCCGGTCCGGCGATGCTCGCGCCGTCATGTCCGTGTCCGGTCTCCGTCACCTCGTCCCGCTCGTGGTCGGTGCAGCTGTCCCGACGCTGGACGGCCTCGAGATCTCCGGCGCCCTGCCCGCTTCCTCGGTCCGACCTGCGATGGCGCTCCGGTTGCAGAACGGCGCTACGACACTCGTCGTGCGCGTCGAGTCGGGTCCCGGATCGTGGACCGCATTCCTCGACGGATCCTCCATGGGCGCTGGTCGTTGGACGATGACGGTCGGTGCTGATGACGTCGATGGGCAGTTCCCGGTGGTGTCAGCTCGGATGGCGCTGCCACCGATCGGCGATGCCTTCCCGATCCAACCGCTCGCGGACCGTGCCGACGGATGGCGCTTCCTGGTCGACCGACGGCACCCGCGTCGGACGGGGCTCGGGGCGCTCGTTGAACGGGTACGTCGCAGAACGCGCTGATGGTGACCGACACCTGAGCTGTGCCGCAGACTGTTCAGGTGCGTCGTTCCCTGCCCGTCGGTGTCCTCGTCGGCGTCCTCCTGACGTTGCTCGTCGTGAGCGGCTTCCTGCCGTCGGAGCGAGGAAGCAACGACGCCACGCCGCAGGCCGCCGAGCCGGAGCGTGCGGCCCCGCTCCGGGTCGCGATCGTCGGCGATTCGCTGAGTGCTGGGCGGTCCCGGTTCCTCGGCAACGGCCTCGACGACGAGTCGTGGATGCGGTACGCGGAGGGTGACGGCATCGACTTCGTCGGGGGCTGGGCGAAGTCCGGGGCGACACCGACCGAGATGGCGGATGCCGTGCGTCCGGTCGGGCGGGTGGACGTGCTCGTCGTCCTCGCCGGCACCAATGCGGTCCGCACCGGTCACTCGTTGGCTCAGGAGGCTTCTGCTTACGAGCGAATCGTCGCGACGGTGCGACCGACGAAGGTCGTCATCTCGTCGATCCCGCCGTACCGCTGGCACGCCGCCGCGGCCCTCCGCTACAACGCCGACCTCCGACGCTTCACGATCGAGCACGGCTGGTCCTGGGCGGACCCGTGGGTGGTCGCGCGAGACGGCGACGACTGGGCCCCTGGGTTCAGCACGGACGGGACGCACCCCGCCGGCCCGGAGCAGTACGCAGCACTCGGCGACTCCTTCCGCCGGATCATCCTGGAGACCCGCGGGCTGCCCTCAGCGGTGTGACGCGGTCGCAGACGTCTCTGCCGACACCGCGTCGAGCAGCTCCGCGTACTGCCGCGACCGGGCGAACGGCGCCAGCCGTCGGCTGAACTCCGTCGCGGACCTGGCCGCTCCGGCACGCCACCCGTCGCCCACAGCCCCGTCGCCCACAGCCCCGTCGCCCACAGCCCCGTCGCCCACAGCCCCGTCACCCACAGCCCCGAGCACCCCCGCCAACGACCCCGCCGCGTCCCCGGTGTCGAACCACCGGATCCAGCCTTCGTCCCCGAACTCCGCCCGCAGGTGCGCCTCGTCCGGCAGCACGGCGGGCACACCGAACGACGCGGCCAGGTGCAGGCTGCCCGAGTTGAGGACGCGCCGGTAGGGGAACACCGCGGTGTCGGCGGCGCGGAACCACCGCTGCACGTCGACGTCGTCGACGTGGTCGTGCTCGCGGACGGCGCGGAGGTCGTCGCCGAGCAGCCGGTCGATCTCGGCGCGGTCGTCCTCCGACGTGCGGCCGGCGAGCAGCAGCACGGGCCGCTGGTCGGCGGGCAGGCGTCGGACGGCGTCGACGAGCACGTCGAGACCCTTGTAGGGCCGCATCTGCCCGAACGCCAGGACGGCGTGGTCGTCGGCTCCGAGGCCGAAGGACGCGCGCGCGTCGTCCCGCGTCATCGACCCCGGGTAGACGCCCTGGTAGCTCGGGTGCGGGATGTGCACGACGCGGGCCGGGTCGATCGCGTAGTGCGGTGCCACCGCAGCGACGGTCGCGGCGTTCATCACGTGCACGGCGTCCGCGACCTCGGCCAGGTACCGGTTCAGCTCGACTTCGAGCTCCAGGTGTCGGGCGTCGTGCGGCAGGATGTTGTGGACGGTCCAGACCAGCGCCGCGCCACGTCCGCGTGCCGCGTCGACGGCGGTCCGGAATCGGTCCAGGCGGGTCCGTGCCGTGTCGAGGTCGTCGTCGGTGCGCTGGACGATCGGTGCGGTCCAGTGCATGTGGAAGACGTCGCCGGTCCCGAGACGGCCGAGGTGCTGCTCGAGCACCTCGAGCCGCAGGCTCTCGAGGACGTGCCACCCTCGCGCGCGCGGCGCGAGCAGCATGAGGTTCAGGTAGGGGTTGTCGCGGTAGGCGGGGAACACCGCGAGCTGGCGATCGGGCACCGCCCGATCCTACGGGGGACGGTCAGTCGAGCGTGGCGACGATGTGTTCGGCTTCGTGGAGGACCGAGCAGAACGCCAGTCCGTCGAGGCCGAGCGCGTCGCGCTTGCTGATGACCGCACCGCAGACGACGCACTGGGTCGTGGAGCGCGACCGGATCACATCGGAGAGGAGCGACATGGACTGATCATGCGCGCGGCAGGTGAACGGGAGGCATCGCTCACCTCGGAACGTGGTGAACGTCCGACAAGCCCACGTTCAGGTGACAGCGGTCGGACGGTCCACTCAGACCGCCGACAGCACCCCGTCCACTCCCTCCGAGGCCGACACGACGACCGCGAAGTCCCCGTCCGCCACACGCTGCCCCGCCGCGAGCCACACGACGTTCCGGGCACCCGGCTGCGGCACGAACGAGGTCGCACCTGCCCCACCGCTCCCGCTGACCAGCACCGTCACGTCGTCCAACCCGCTCGACCCTCGGTACCAGGACGTCGGCATGTCGACCTGCACGGCATGCCCCGCACCCTCGAGCGCCGCCACGAGGGCGGTCACGTCGGCGGTCCGGCTCCCGTCGTGCTTCACCGCGACCCGGTGGCCCGTGGCACCCGGCGCACGGACCACGACCGGCCGCGACGAGCGCACCATCACGGCGTGCCCCTTCGGCAGCCCCGGTTCGACGCCGAGGTACCGCAGCCCGGCGTCCTCGTACCGCGCCGCCGCGTCGGCCGCCGGCCAGCGCCCGCGCCACCGCTCGTCGAACACGCGGCGGTTCTCGATCCGTGCGTCGTCGCGGCCGGGGGTCCGGCTCTCGTGGTGGACGACGACGGAGGCCGGTTCGACGACGAACGCCGCACCCGGTTCCGCCGCCGCGACGGCACGGAGGCACAGGTCGACGTCCTCCAGCCCGTTCGCGTACACCGGGTCGAAGCCGTGCCAGCGGATCAGGTCCTCGGCCCGGAACGCCGCGGCGGCTGCGGTGATCGCCGTGAACCGCCGGGAGGCCGTGGTCCGGAACGCACGGTCGGCGTCGTACCGCGGGTGGTCGCCCAGGAAGTGCCAGGGCAGCACCTTGTCGCCACCGGAGACGGTGCCGGCGGCCTGGACGACCCCGTCCGGGTAGACGAGGAGCGGTTGGACGCCGAGGACGGTCGGGTCCTCGAGCGCGGCGACGAGGGGCCGGAGCCAGCCGGACGTCACCTCGGTGTCGTTGTTGAGCATCACGACGGTCGCGCCGGTGCTGCGGGCGAGCCCGAGGTCACTGCCGAGCGCGAAGTTCCGGTTGCGGTCCTCCCGCTGCAGCACCACACGCGGGTCGCCGCGGAACCAGGCGTCGAGCACGGCGGACACCGAGCGGGGGGAGCCGTTGTCGACGACCACCACCTCGACGTCGTCGCCGTCGTGGTCCGCGGCGCCGAGCACGGTGTCGACGGCGCGGCGGGTCATCGTCCAGTCGCGGAACACCGGCATCACGATCGACACCCGGCCACGGACCCGGTCGGGTGCGGCGGCGGCGAGGGCGTCCCAGTCGATCCGGTGTCGGGCGAGCGCGACCTCCTGCCAGGAGGCCGGCTGCCCCGACGACAGGCGGCGGGGGTCACGGACGTTGTCGTAGTCCACGCCGATCACCGGGACGTACTCGGGGACGGCCGCGTGCTCGGCGATGCGGAGCAGCCACTCCCAGTCGATCCAGCGCCGCAGGTCCTCGGCGAACGGCCCGACGGCGTCGGCGACGTCACGACGGACGACCAGCGCGTTGAGGTCGATGAAGTTGCCGGCGAGCAGGTCCTCGGCGGTGCCGTCCTCGCCCCGGAACGTCTCGACCGGTGCGGTGGCGTCGTCGGCGTTGTTCGCCCCGACCATCCGGAGGCCGGTGTGCACGCCGGGCGCGTCACCGTCGAGCAGGGCGGCGAGGGCTGCGCTGAGGTGCTGCGGCCGCCAGGTGTTGTCGGCGTCCAGGAAGGCGATGAACGCCCCCGTGGCGGCGGCCAGACCGGTGTTGCGTGCCGCGGCGGCTCCGCCGTTCTCCCGCTCCAGCAGCCTGATACGCGCGTCGCCACCGGCACGGGCACGGACGACGTCGACGGTGTCGTCACCCGAGCCGTCGTCGACGACCAGGAGCTCCCAGACGCCGTGCTCCTGGGCGAGGACGGAGTCGATCGCCGCTCCGACGACGTCGGCGCGTCGGTGGACCGGCAGCACGATCGAGACGAGCGGCTGCTCGGCGTCGCGGCGGGCGTTCCCCCGCGGGTAGCGGGCAGCCAGGTCGAGCGTCTCCGGCCCGTCCCAGGTCGACCGGTAGCGTCGCCGGGTCCGGTGCTGCGCGGCCGCGAAGTCCCGCGCACCCTGCAGGGCTGCGGTGCGTGCGGCTCCCCAGGTCGGGGCCGGTCCGCGACGGCCGGGAGGCACGGGGAGCGCCGTCTCGTCGGTCGCGCCCCGCAGGAAGCGGCGGAGCGCCTCCAACGTCGAGGCCGGACGGTCGGCCGCCGGCACCGAGGCGGCGTACACGCCGGCATCGAAGAGCGGCCCGGTCTGGAAGAGCTCCGGCCCCTCCTGGTGCAGGGCGTCGTACCAGGACATCGCGGGCACGGGCTGGTGTTCGCGCATCCACTCGTGCTCGACGAGCGGACTGAGCGACAGGCCGCGCTGCCCGTCGTTGTGGACGTAGAACGCGATCGCCTCGTCGTCGGAGGCGAACGCCCGGCCGGTCTGCGCCTCGAGGTACGCGCGGTCGAGCACACCGAACTCGGCGATGCGTCGGGCCCAGCGGTCGAGCCGGTCGGTGACGGTCAGCGGCTTCTCGGGCCCCCGCAGCTGTCGGGCGAACCGCCGGGCGACCCGGCCGATGCCCCCTCGGTCGGCCATCAGCGGCGACCCGGCAGACGCGCGGCGACCTTGGCGATCGCCTGACCGGTGCGGAACGACCGGCTGCCGCGCAGCTCGTCGAGTTCACGGCGCAGGCGTGCGACCTCATCGGAGGCGCGGTCCGCAGCGACGTCGGCCGCGGTGACGTCGAGGGGCAGCAGGGTCGCCCACCGTTCCTCGAGCGCTGCCGACCGGTCCGCCAGCGGTGCGGCGACCCGGGCATCGACACCTGCTCGCGCCGCGGCGAGCCCGCCGGGCGCGACGACCTCGGCGAAGCGGTCGACGACGGCCGCGACGGTGTCGGCTCCGGTCCGGTGGGCCCGCGAGGACCAGGGCACCGCCGGGGGAGCGGACCGCACGACGACCAGGTGCAGGGCGCGTCGGTTCGCCACGACGACCTCGGCGGGCGTCGGGTCCACGAGCACGGCGACGGTCACCAGGTCGTCGGGCGAGGCCTCCTCGGTCGCGACGGTCCACGTGGCCGGAGCCGACGTACCGGCGGGGAGCCGGGCCTCCACGGCGAAGCCGTCCGCGAAGGCCGCGTCGACCTCGGCGACCAGGGCACCCGGGTCGGCGACGTGCCGGAGGTCCACCGCGAGACGCGGGGCCGACCCGCTCGGCACGAGTGCGTCGGCGAACCGCTCGGTCGCGGTCATCCCGTGACGCTGGTACGCGGCCACCGCGTCCGGCAGGAACGGGTACCGCCGTTCCAACTCACGCTGGTGCGCGGCACGCAGGGCGGTGCGGTTGCCGGAGAAGCTCTTGCCGCCCGCGTGCAGGACGAGCGCCCCGTTCGCGATCTTCGCCAGCCACCCGTGCTCGGCGAGGCGCAGGCAGTAGTCGTTCTCCTCGCCGTACCCGGGGGCGAACGCCTCGTCGAAGAGCCCGTGCTCGGTGACCAGCTCGCGACGGGTCAGGAAGCAGAACCCCATCGCGACCGGCATCACCTGCGACACCGGCAACAGCGGGGCCAGCGCACCCCAGACCGTGCGCGTGCGGGCCTCGGTGCGGGCAGCGCCACGGTTCGTCAGACGGTAGGGGATGCTCGCGATCGTCGCGTTGTCACTCCGGGCCGTGACGACACCGGTGTGCTCCTCGTCGAGGACCGCGAGCATCGCGTCGAGGAACCCCGCGGTCGGCACCGCGTCGCTGTTGAGCAGCAGGACCGCGTCACCACCCGTGTCGAGCTCCGTCACCGCACGGTTGCACGTGCCGACGAAGCCCAGGTTGTGATCATTGCGCTCGTACCGGAACCCGGGGCGCTCGCCGATGCGGTCCAGCAGGGCGCGTTCGATGGCGTCCGCGTCCGGGCCGCAGTCGTTGACGAGGAGCACCCGGTGCACCGTGGTGTCGAGGTGTTCGAGCAGGCCGTCCACGCAGCGCAGCAGCGACTCGAGGTCGCCGTACACGGGGACGACGACGAGGGTGGTGTGGGTCATCGGTCCTGTTCCTCGGTCTCGGGTGCGGCGCCCGGGGCTGCTGTGTCCGGGGCGGCTGTGTCCAGTGCGGTGCCGAGGGCGTCGACGGCGGCGTCGAGCGGGCCGCCGAGGGCGCCGTCGGCGAGCGGGACGAACCCGGTGGGGCCCTCCGCGGCGGCGCGCCGGACGGCGTCGGCCACGGCGAGCCCGAGCGAGCGGGCATCGGTGGGCACGGCCTGGAGGTTCGGGTGCAGCCCGGCGCGCGTGCCCCGGAACTCGTTGGTCACGACCCGTGCCCCGGAGATCGCGCCGTCGAACGGCGGGTGGCTCGGGTGCGGACTGTGCTGCAGCGACAGCACCACCCCGGTGGAGGCGATGAAGCGGAAGTAGTCGTCCCACGGCATCGTGCCGTGCGACACGAGCTTGACGGCACCGACGCCGCCGTCGAGGTCGACGTCCGCGTGCTGCTCGCCGGCGGAGTGGAACTCGACGCGGAGGCCGTCCTCGGCGAGCTCCTGCACGGCGATCCGCAGTGCGGCGACGCCGAGACGGAAGAGGTTGCGGTGCTTGCTCGGCCGACCGTAGAAGAGGACGCGGACGACCCCGCCGTCCTCGGCCACCGGGCGTCGGGCGGCGGCGACCCGCTCGAGCAGGTCGACGTCCAGGTGCGGGGCGAACGTGGCGGTCGGGGCCACGTCGATGCCCTCGACGTCCGCCAGGTAGCGACGCAGGGGTTCGGAGTTCACGAGCATCCGGAAGCCGGCGCGGTAGGTCGAGGCAGCCACGGCGTAGTCCGTCGACCAGGCGCTGAAGCCCGGTTCGTAGTCCTGCACGAGGTACACGACGCGCTCGCGGTCGACGACGCCGGCGGTCGCGGCGACGTCGAGCGGGTGCGCCGTCTTCCAGTGCGTCGCCAGCCAGGTGTCCTGCGTCCCGAACACGGTGTCCAGGACGTCCTCGCGGCGGACCACGCGCACGCCCGGGCGACCGTCGACCCGGGTCCCGGGGAACCGGTCGGCGACGAGGGCCTCGGCCGCGGCCGCGCTGTTGCCGGGCGTCGTCCAGCGGACCATGACGACCCGGACCCGTCGTCCCAGGCGGTCCCCGAGGGCGATCGCGACGGCGAGGGCGGTCTGCACGCCCGCGAAGGCGGCACCGTCGCGCAGCTCGTCGACGACGAGCACGACCTCGGGCTCCCGGTCCGCGGTACGGATGCCGGCCAGGGCCAGGCTCGTCTCGACCAGGCCCTCGTACGGACGTGCCGCGCGTGGCGCACGGTCGCGCTCCCGGCGCGCGACCCCGACGTCCACCCGGGAGGCGGTCCGGCCGAGCCGCTCCCGGACGTCGTTGCGGTAGTGGCCGTCACGGGCGTAGCGCTCGTTCACACGGACGAGGTCGGCGACCAGCCGACGAGCCTTCTCGAAGTTCATCGATGCTCACGTTACCGGGAGGGCGGTCGACCCGGCGGACCGGCCCCGTCCGGGCGCGATCACTAGACTCGGAGCCCTCATGATGCAGCGAATCGACCTCCGTGGCGGGCTCCCCGGCCGCGCCGAACTCCTCCGACTCATGCCGCGTGCCGAGGGCGACGTCGGGCATGCGGTGGACGCCGCACGGGTACTCGTCGACGACGTCCGCGACCGTGGGGCCGAGGCGCTCCGCGAGCAGGCCGAACGGTTCGACGGGGGAGCGCCGGAGCACGTCCGGGTGCCCGCTGCCGAGATCGACGCCGCGGTCGCCGGTCTCACCCCCGAACTCCGCGCCGCGCTCGACGAGGCGATCCGCCGCGTCCGCGCCGCGAGCGCCGCGCAGGTGCCGTCGCCGTCCGTGACCACGCTCGCCGACGGCGCCGAGGTCCACCAGCGGTGGCAGCCGATGCGCCGTGTCGGGCTCTACGTCCCCGGCGGCAAGGCCGTCTACCCGTCGAGCGTCGTCATGAACGTCGTCCCCGCGCAGGTCGCCGGCGTCGGGTCGATCGCCCTCGTGTCCCCGCCGCAGCGCGACCACGGCGGCGCGGTGCACCCGACGATCCTCGCCGCGGCCGGGCTCCTCGGCGTCCAGGAGGTCTACGCGATGGGCGGTGCCGGCGCGGTCGGTGCCCTGGCCCACGGCGTGGCGGAGATCGGCCTCGAGCCCGTCGACCTGGTCACCGGTCCGGGCAACAACTACGTCGCCGCCGCCAAGCGCCTGGTGCGCGGCATCGTCGGCATCGACTCCGAAGCGGGTGCCTCGGAGATCCTCGTGATCGCCGACGACACCGCCGACGCCGGCAACGTCGCGGCCGACCTCATCAGCCAGGCCGAGCACGACGAGCAGGCCGGCAGTGTCCTCGTCACCACGTCCGAGGCGTTCGCCGATGCGGTCGAGGCGGCGATCCCGGAACGGACGGCGGTGCTCGGGACGGCTGCGCGCCTCCAGACCGCCCTGGACGGGCCGCAGTCCGCGATCGTCCTGGTGGACTCGCTGACCGACGCCGCGACCGTCAGCAACGCCTACGGGCCGGAGCACCTCGAGATCCAGACCGTCGACGACGACGCGGTGCTCGCCGACATCGACGCCGCGGGCGCGGTGTTCGTCGGTCCGAGCACGCCGGTCAGCCTGGGGGACTACCTCGCGGGGTCGAACCACGTCCTGCCGACCGGCGGCCAGGCACGGTTCGGGTCCGGGCTGTCCGCGTCGACGTTCCTCCGCCCGCAGCAGGTGATCCGGTACACCGCGGCCGCCCTGGCCGAGGTCGCCCCGCACATCGTCGCGCTCTCCACGGAAGAGCAGCTGCCGGCGCACGGGGCCGCCGTGTCCGAGCGCACGAACCGCTAGCCTGAGGGCGCCATGTTCTGCCCTTTCTGCCGCCACCCGGACTCCCGTGTCGTCGACTCCCGGACGAGCGACGACGGAACCTCCATCCGCCGACGCCGCCAGTGCCCGAACTGTGGACGGCGGTTCTCGACGACCGAGACGGCGTCGTTGAACGTGGTCAAGCGCAACGGCGTCCTCGAGCCGTTCAGCCGAGAGAAGATCATCTCCGGCGTGCGGAAGGCCTGCCAGGGCCGGCCCGTCACCGACTCGGACCTGGCGGTGCTCGCGCAGCGGGTCGAGGAGATCGTCCGGTCCTCCGGCGCGAGCCAGATCGAGGCGAACGACATCGGCCTGGCGATCCTCAGCCCGCTCCGCGAACTCGACGAGGTCGCCTACCTGCGGTACGCCAGCGTCTACCAGGCCTTCGACTCGCTCGAGGACTTCGAGGACGCCATCGGCCAGCTCCGCATCGACCACCACGGGGTCGCCGGCGCCGACCGGACCGCGGACGGCGCGGGCGCGTGAGCGGCGTCGAGTCCCTGGTCCGCGCCGGGTACGGGGTCGTCTTCCGGAACGTCTTCGCGAAGATGGACCCGGAGCGCGCCCACCACCTGGCGTTCAGCGTGATCCGTCTCCTGCCGCACGTTCCCTTCCTCGGCGGGGTCGTCGAGCGGTACGCCCGCCCCTCGGCCGAGGACGGCATCACCACGATGGGGATCCACTTCCCGTCCCGCTTCGGCCTGGCTGCCGGGTTCGACAAGGACGCCCGCGCCATCGCCGGACTCGGGGTCCTGGGCTTCGGCCACGTCGAGGTCGGCACCATCACGGCACGCGCGCAACCGGGCAACGAACGGCCCCGGCTGTTCCGGCTCATCGCCGACCGGGCGCTCGTCAACCGGATGGGCTTCAACAACCACGGCGCCGTCAAGGCCGCCGGGCGCCTCGAACGCGCCCGCCGCAACCCGGGCCGCCCGGTCATCGGCGTGAACATCGGCAAGAGCCGCGTCGTGTCCGTCGAGGACGCGGTCGAGGACTACCTCGAGTCCACCCGGCTGCTCGCCCCCTTCGCCGACTACCTGGCCGTCAACGTCAGCTCGCCGAACACCCCGGGCCTCCGCGGCCTGCAGGAACTCGACCAGCTCCGTCCCCTGCTCTCAGCCGTGCACGACGCCGCGGGCCGCACCCCCGTCCTCGTGAAGATCGCACCGGACCTGACCGACGAGCAGATCGACGCCATCGCCGGACTGGCGGTCGACCTCGGGCTCGCCGGCGTCATCGCGACGAACACGACGATCGAGCGCACCGGACTGACGACGCCCGACGCCGAGGTGCAGGCGATGGGTGCCGGGGGACTCTCCGGCGCACCGCTCGGCGCCCGGTCGCTCGAGGTCCTGCGTCGTGTCCGCGCCGCCGTCCCCGCGGGGTTCTGTGTCATCGCGGTCGGCGGGGTCACGTCCGAGGCCGACGTCCAGGCCCGGATCGCCGCCGGGGCCACGCTGGTGCAGGGCTACACGGCGTTCCTCTACGAGGGACCGACCTGGGCGATGCGCATCAACCGGCTGCGGCGGAAGCGTCTGCGGCGTCGCTGAGGCCGCGCCTGGCAAGTGTCCCGACGGCGGCGCGTCGGAGGTCCGGCCCGCGGTCGGCGAGACGCCTCGTCGTCCCTGGAACGCCGTGGTGTGGATGAGACGCTGCCGGATCCGGCGGCGTCGTGCGCACTCGGCGGCGTCCCGACGGGAGGTCCGTGGCGGGGCCGACACGTTCCTCCCGTCCGGCAGGTGGGCGGTCCCGTCCGGCAGGTGGCGGCGAGACGTGGCCCACCCCGCACACACGACGAAGCGCCGCCGACCCGGAGGTCGACGGCGCTCGTGACTGATGAGGTCAGAGGGTCGGGTGCTGCCCGCGCTTGACCTGCGGCTTCGGTAGGCGGAGGAACCGCAGCTGCCACGCCCGCGTCAGGATGTAGAGGAAGTTGCCGCGCTGGAAGTCCTGTCCGGCCGCCGTGAGCTTGCGACGCAGCATGAACCAGAGGACCGCGCAGTCGAGGACGAACAGCAGCACGAACGCCCAGACGAACAGCAGGGAGTACGAGGCGGCAGCGGTCTGTGCGGCGATGAACCCGACGAGCAGGAACAGGATGAGCACCGGCATCATGACCTCTCCCACGTTCCAGCGGGCGTCGATCGTGTTGCGGATGAACCGGCGCTGTTCACCGCGGTCCTTCGCCGGCAGGTAGCGCTCTTCGCCGTTCGCCATGCCGACGCGGGCACGCTCGCGGTCGCTGTTGAGGCGGGTCCGCGCGGCCTTCTTGTCCGCCGGGGTGTTGCCGACGATGGGACGCTTGTTGGCGGCTTCGCGTTCGCGGCGCGACGGCGTGGGGCGACCCTTGCCGTGCGCGACGAGCTCGTCGTCGGCCGGGTTCACGGTCACGTTGGTCTTGGGGGTTGCCTTCGCCACGGTCGTTCCTAACGGCGCTCTGCGTGCTGGACGTCCTCTAGATTACCGGCCATGACCGACACCGAGAAGCACGCCTCCGCAGCCGGGCCCCAGGCACCCGCGACCGACCCCGCTCTGCTGGACGCGCTGCGCGAGCACGTGCAGGGCGCGCTGCCCGCCACGATCGCCGACCTCTCCGCGCTCGTGCGCATCCCGTCGGTGTCCTGGTCGGCCTTCGACCCGGCGCACGTGCGTCGGAACGCGGAGGCCGTGGCCGAGCTGGTGCGCTCCACCGAGGTCTTCGACGAGGTCCGGATCCTGCGGTCCGCGGTCGAGGGCGACACGCCCGCCGACGCCGACACGGTCGCGCCGGGGGAGGAGACCGTCGAGCTCGGGCAGCCAGCCGTCCTGGCGGTCCGTCCGGCGCGGAACGGCAAGCCGACCGTGATGCTCTACGCGCACCACGACGTGCAGCCCCAGGGCGACGACGCCCTGTGGGAGACGCCGCCGTTCGAGCCGACCCTCCGCGGCGACCGCCTGTACGGGCGCGGTGCCTCGGACGACAAGGCCGGCGTGATGACGCACGTCGCCGCGCTCCGGGCCGTGCACGCGCAGTTCGGCGACGACCTGGGCGTCGGCATCGTCCTGTTCATCGAGGGCGAGGAGGAGTTCGGCTCCCGCTCGTTCCGCACCTTCCTGCGCGAGCAGCGGGAGCACCTGGCCGCCGACGTCATCGTCGTCGCGGACAGCGACAACTGGTCGACCGAGGTCCCGGCGATCACCGTCTCCCTCCGTGGCAACACCACGTTCAAGCTCACGGTGACGACGCTCGAGCACGCCAGCCACAGCGGCATGTACGGCGGTGCGGCTCCGGACGCGATGATGCCGATGGTCCGCCTCCTGGCCTCGCTGCACGACGACGACGGCGCGGTCGCAGTGGCCGGGCTGACGGCACACGACGCCCCGGTGCCCGAACGGTCCGAGGCGGACTTCGCGACCGAGGCGGCCCTGGTCGCGGGTGCCCGCCCGGTCGGCAACGGTCCGGTCCTGTCGCGGATGTGGTTCCAGCCGTCGATCACGGTCACGGGCCTCGACGTCCCGAGCGTCGCGAACGCCTCGAACACCCTGATCCCGACGGTCGCCGCGCGGGTGTCGGTCCGGGTCGCCCCGGGTCAGGCCGCGACGGACGCCTTCGCCGCGGTGGAGGCCCACCTGCGTCAGCACGTCCCCTTCGGTGCCCGCATGGAGATCACCGAGGTCGACGCGGGCGACGGCTTCCTGGTCGACGCCACCGGCTGGGCCGTCCAGGAGGCCCGCACGGCGATGTCCGAGGGCTGGGGTGCCGACCCCGTGGAGCAGGGCATCGGCGGCTCGATCCCGTTCGTGTCGGACCTGGCCGCCGAGTTCCCCGAGGCGCAGATCCTGGTCACCGGCGTCGAGGACCCCGACACGCGGGCGCACAGCCCGAACGAGTCCCAGCACCTGGGCGTGCTGCACCGCGCGATCGTCTCGGAGGCGATCCTCCTGGCGCGTCTGCAGGGCCGGGCGTGACGGTCGTCCTCCGGGGCCCGTCCTCCACAGGTCCTGGATCCGGACCCCGTCGGTCGGTGCGCGTGCTTAGAATCGACGCGACGGCCGGTGAACGACACCGCCAGCAAGGGAGACGTCGATGAGCGACACCATCACGACCGAAGCAGCGACCGATGCCGAGTCGCACGGTGTGCTGCTGAGCGACGCGGCCTCGGCGAAGGTCGCCAGCCTGCTCAAGCAGGAAGGGCGCGACGACCTGCGCCTCCGCCTCGCCGTCCAGCCCGGCGGGTGCTCGGGCCTCATCTACCAGCTCTACTTCGACGAGCGCCTGCTCGACGGTGACGCCACGGCCGAGTTCGACGGGGTCGAGGTCGTCGTCGACAAGATGAGCGTGCCGTACCTCGACGGCGCCACGATCGACTTCGAGGACACGATCCAGAAGCAGGGCTTCACCATCGACAACCCCAACGCGCAGGGCTCCTGCGCGTGTGGCGACAGCTTCCACTGAGCGCCCGACCAACCGCTCGCCGGTCCTCCGCACACGCGGGGGAGGGGCGACACGCGAACGGGGAGTGACCGACATGGTCACTCCCCGTTCGCGTTCCTGCATATCGGTCCCGGCGCAGATCGTCGTGGACATCCTCGAGGAAGCGGATGACCAGGGGAAACCGCCGCTCGCAGTGCCGTTTCCGTCCACAACGCGTGTCGGTTGTGCGCTCGGTGTCGATGGCTGCGAGTAGGCTAGGAGTGTTCCAACCAAGCTGGGAGTCACCCACGCGTCAGCCCCACGGCTGACCTCGGTGCTCGTCGACGGGGTCACCGTCGGCGCCGGTCGCACGACGACCGGTTCCCGGGCCACGTCTTTCCGAGAGGTAACAGTGCGTTCGAATCGCCGTATACGTTGGGCGGCCGTGCCGGTGGCCGTCGGTCTGGTCATCGCACTGGCTGGCTGCACGCAGCAGCAGATGAACGGATGGCTCCCGGGCACGGAGCAGACGAAGGACGTCACCAACCACACGAGCCGCATCGTCGGTCTGTGGACGACGAGCTGGATCGTGCTGCTCGCCGTGGGTCTGATCGTCTGGGGCCTGATCATCTGGGCCGCGATCGTCTACCGCCGCCGGAAGGGCCAGACCGGCCTGCCCGTGCAGATGCGGTACAACATGCCGCTCGAGATCTTCTACACGATCGTGCCGCTGATCCTCGTCCTCGGCTTCTTCGCCTTCACCGCGAAGGACCAGGAAGCGATCGAGAAGCCGTTCGCACAGCCCGATGCCACCGTGCACGTCTACGGCAAGCGCTGGGGCTGGGACTTCAACTACATCGACAAGAGCAACCCGAAGGAAAGCGTCTACTACCAGGGCATCCAGGCCCAGGAAGAAGAGAACGGTGGCGGCGCCATCGACGAGTCGCTCCTCCCGACGCTGTACCTGCCGGTGGGCAAGAAGGTCGAGATCGAGCTCAGCTCTCGCGACGTCAACCACTCCTTCTGGGTCATCGACTTCCTCTACAAGAAGGACATGCTCCCGGGCCGGACGAACTACGAGTACTTCATCCCGGAGAAGGAAGGCACCTACCAGGGCAAGTGCGCCGAGCTCTGCGGTGAGTACCACTCCCTCATGCTCTTCCAGGTGAAGGTCGTGTCGCAGGCGAAGTACGACGACTACCTCGCGTCCCTCAAGGACCAGGGCAAGGTCGGTCTGCTCGGCAACGAGTACGACACCAACACGAACCAGCCGAACAACGAGACGCCTGCCGAGGCGTCCAGCGAGAAGAAGTAAGGGCGCGTCTCAATGACAACGTCATTCGTCGGCCAGGCGACAACCAGGCCTTCGACGCCGGACTTCCAGGCATCGAGGGTCGGTCGCAAGGGCAACATCATCGTCCGGTGGGCGACCTCCACCGACCACAAGACGATCGGGTACATGTACCTGATCACCTCGTTCCTCTACTTCCTGCTCGCCGGCATCATGGCGCTCGTCATCCGTGCGCAGCTGTTCGAGCCGGGGCTGCAGGTCGTCGCGACCAAGGAGCAGTACAACCAGCTCTTCACGATGCACGGCACGATCATGCTGCTGATGTTCGCGACGCCGCTGTTCTCCGGCTTCGCGAACGCGATCATGCCGCTGCAGATCGGTGCACCGGACGTGGCCTTCCCGCGTCTGAACGGCCTGGCCTTCTGGATGTACTTCTTCGGCAGCGCGATCGCCGTCGGTGGCTTCCTCACCCCGCAGGGTGCGGCCTCGTTCGGGTGGTTCGCCTACGCGCCACTGAGCGACACGACGTTCACACCAGGGCTCGGCGGCACGTTGTGGGTCTTCGGGCTCGGCATGACCGGCTTCTCGACCATCCTCGGTGCGGTCAACTTCATCACCACGATCATCACGATGCGTGCCCCGGGCATGACGATGTTCCGCATGTCGATCTTCACGTGGAACGTGCTCGTCACGAGCCTCCTCGTGCTGATGGCCTTCCCGGTCCTCGCTGCCGCACTGTTCGGCCTCGGTCTCGACCGCGTGTTCGACGCGCAGATCTTCAACCCGGCCAACGGCGGTGCCCTGCTCTGGCAGCACCTGTTCTGGTTCTTCGGGCACCCCGAGGTCTACATCATCGCCCTGCCGTTCTTCGGCATCGTGTCCGAGGTCTTCCCGGTGTTCAGCCGCAAGCCGATCTTCGGGTACAAGACCCTCGTCTACGCGACCATCACCATCGCGGCCCTCTCGGTCACGGTGTGGGCGCACCACATGTACGTCACCGGTGGCGTCCTGCTGCCTTGGTTCTCGCTGATGACGATGCTCATCGCGGTCCCGACCGGCGTGAAGATCTTCAACTGGGTCGGCACCATGTGGCGCGGTTCGGTCACCTTCGAGACCCCGATCCTCTGGGCCATCGGGTTCCTCGTGACCTTCACCTTCGGTGGTCTCACCGGCGTGATCCTGGCGTCGCCGCCGCTCGACTTCCACGTGTCCGACACGTACTTCGTCGTCGCGCACTTCCACTACGTGGTCTTCGGCACCGTCGTGTTCGCGATGTTCTCCGGCTTCTACTTCTGGTGGCCGAAGTTCACCGGCAAGATGCTCAACGAGCGCCTCGGCAAGATCCACTTCTGGCTGCTGTTCGTCGGCTTCCACACCACGTTCCTGATCCAGCACTGGCTGGGCGTCGTGGGCATGCCCCGTCGGTACGCGACCTACCTGCCGAACGACGGCTTCACCTGGATGAACCAGGTGTCGACGATCGGCTCGATGATCCTCGGCATCTCGTTCCTGCCGTTCATCTTCAACGTCTACGTCACCGCGCGGAACGCCCCGAAGGTGGCCGTCAACGACCCGTGGGGCTACGGCCGCTCGCTCGAGTGGGCGACCTCCTGCCCGCCGCCGCGGCACAACTTCACCTCGATCCCGCGGATCCGTTCCGAGTCCCCGGCGTTCGACCTGAACCACCCCGAGGCCGGCGTGCCGGTCGGTGTGGGTCCGGCGAAGGACGCACCTGACGCTCCGACCTACGACGCCGCGAAGGGCCAGGTGAAGTAGCAGCCATGCGCGCCAACACCAATCTGTTCTGGATCCTGTTCGTCTTCTTCGTGCTCGCGGACGCCGCGTACACGATCTGGTCGATGATCTACTACGGCTCCGTCGAGTGGGTCGGCACCCTGTCGATCGGCCTGACCGGCATCATGTCCGCCTTCATCGCCTTCTACCTGGGCCGCGTCATGTCGGCGCAAGGCGGGGTGCTGCCCGAGGACCGTCAGGACGCCAACATCGAGGACGGCGACGCCGAGCTCGGGCACTTCAGCCCGTGGTCGTGGTGGCCGCTGTTCCTCGCCGCGGCGATCGCGCTCGTGTTCCTCGGGGTCGCAGCTGGTCTCTGGATCGTGCCGATCGGCCTCGTGCTCGTCGCGATCACGCTCGTGGGCTGGGTCTACGAGTACTACCGCGGCAACTTCGGGCACTGACCCACGCCACACACGCTTCGGGCGGCACCATCTCGGTGCCGCCCGAACTGCGTCCGGGGCAGGCGGATCGCCGCCACCGGACGCGTGCATCGAACAACATCTGGAACGGTCCGGGAATCTCCCGGGCACGATGGACCTTGGCTCCTGAGGACCGCATGACCGCGGCCGCAGGTCCTGCGGACCGTCCACAAGCGAAAGGAGTCACCTCCGGTGACTGACAAGCGCACGCTCATCATCTTCGGCGCGACCGGCGACCTCGCCTCACGCCTCCTCCTGCCGGGTCTCGGGACCTTCCTGCAGAGCGGCCGCTCCGTCCCGGTCCAGCTCATCGGCACGGGCCGTAGCGCCCGCAGCGAGGAGCAGTGGAAGGACGTCGTCACGAAGTCGTTCGCGTCGCAGGACGTCGCGGGCGCGGAGGTCGACGCGACCATCGAGTCGACGAAGTTCATCCAGGGCGACCCGACCGACCCCGAGCACCTGAAGGCCCTGCTCGACGCCGCCGAGGCCGAGCCGATCCTCTACTTCGCGCTGCCGCCGCAGATCGCGTCCGACATCTGCGAGGCGCTCCAGCACGTCGAGCTGCCCGAGGGCACCACCCTGGCGTTCGAGAAGCCGTTCGGCACCGACGTCGCCAGCGCCGAGGCACTCAACAAGACGGTCCTCGAGCTCGTCCCGGAAGAGCGCGTGCACCGCACCGACCACTTCCTCGGCCGCACCACGGTCCTCAACATCATCGGTCTGCGCTTCGCGAACCGCATGTTCGAGCCGATCTGGAACGCCGACAACATCGAGAAGGTCGACGTCTTCTACGACGAGACCCTGGGCCTCGAGAACCGCGCGCAGTACTACGACGAGGCCGGCGCCCTGGTCGACATGATCCAGTCGCACCTGCTCCAGATCCTGGCGCTCGTGACGATGGACGCCCCGGCAGCGATCGACTCGGTCGAGTTCCGTTCGTCGCTGGCGCGCGTGCTCCGCTCGACGCGCCTCAAGGGCGACGACGCGACCATCGCCTCCCGCCGCGCGGTCTACACCGCCGGCACGATCGACGGCAAGGACCTGCCGTCGTACCAGCAGGAGGACGGGGTGGACCCGTCGCGCGAGACCGAGACCCTGGCCGAGATCGAGGTCGAGGTCGACACCGCCCGTTGGGCCGGCGTCCCCTTCACCCTCCGCTCCGGCAAGGCGCTCGGCGCCAGCCGCAAGGAGGTCCTCATCACCTTCAAGCCCGTGACGCGCCTGCCCTCCGGCCTGTCCGGTCGGCCGAAGGCGGACACGCTGCGCATCGTCCTCAACCCGGACGAGATCGAGCTGTCGGTCTCGGCCAACGGCGGCGGCAACCCGTTCGAGATGGGCCAGGTCACCCTGTCGTCCTCGTTCGACGACGGCGAGCTCACCCCCTACGGCGAGGTCCTCAACGGCATCTTCCACGACGACCCGCTGCTCTCCATCCGCGGCGACGTCGCTGAGCGCTGCTGGGAGATCGTCGAGCCGGTCGTGAACGCCTGGAAGTCCGGTGCGGTCCCGCTCGAGGAGTACCGCGCGGGTTCGCGCGGCCCGGCCGAGTGGGTCAGCTCGTCCTGACCGACGCGACCACCGCATGACGGGAGGCCCGGTACCAGCTGGTACCGGGCCTCCCGTCCGTCGTGGCGCACCACGTGCGTGACCGCGCCGGCGTCAGGCCGGTCCGCCGGCCCGCTCGCCGGCACCGCTGACGCTCCAGGTGCCGCCGCCGTGTTGTGCCGCCCGGGTCCGGTGCCCGGCCGCTGCCCCCTTCGCCCGTGCGATCGCGTCGGCCGCGGTGACGAGCGTCAGGTGCGAGAGCGCCTGCGGGGTGTTGCCGATGTGGTGGCCGGTCGCGACGTCGATCTCCTCGGACAGCATCCCGACGTCGTTCGCGAACCCGACGAGGACGTCCATGAGCCGTTCCGCGTCCTCGACCCGCCCCGAGCCGGCGTACTGCTCGACCAGCCAGAACGAGCAGGCCAGGAACGGGTGTTCCGCGCCGCTGAGTCCGTCGAAGCCGGAGGACGTCCGGTACCGGAGCAGCAGCCCGTCGTCGCCGACCCGCAGGTCCTGCTCGATGGCGGCCACCGTCCCGAGCATCCGCGGGTCGTCCGGCTTGCAAAAGCCGATCTGGGGGAGCACGAGCAGGCTCGCGTCGACCTCGTCGGTGTCGTAGTGCTGGCGGTACGCGCCCCGCTCGGCGTTCCAGCCGTGCTCCTCGATCTCGGCCCGGACCTGGTCGCGCAGGGTGCGCCAACGCTCCACCGGCCCCTCCAGGCCGAACACCTCGCACGCGGCGACCCCGCGGTCGAAGGCGGCCCAGATCATCGCGCGCGAGTGGGTGAAGTGCCGTCGCGGTCCGCGCATCTCCCAGATGCCGTTGTCGGGCTCCTGCCAGTGCGCCTCGACGTGGCTGAGGAGGGCGCGCTGCAGCGACCAGGAGGCGCCGCTCTCCTCGACACCGAGTTCGCGGGCGTCGTGCAGGGCCGCCAGGACCTCGCCGAAGACGTCGCCCTGGTACTGCGTGTACGCCCCGTTGCCGACGCGGACGGGCTTCGAGTCGGCGTACCCGGACAGGTGGTCGAGCGTGCGTTCGGGCAACTCCCGCTCGCCGGCGATGCCGTACATGATCTGCACGTCGTCCGGGTCGCCGGCGATCGCCCGGAGCAGCCAGGCCCGCCAGTGCGACGCCTCGTCGCGGTACCCGTGGGCGATGAGGGACGCGAGCGCCATCGACGCGTCACGCAGCCACACGAAGCGGTAGTCCCAGTTGCGTTCGCCGCCGGGGTCCTCCGGGAGGCTCGTGGTCGCGGCCGCCACGACGCCGCCGGTCTCGGCGTGGGTCATCGCCCGCAGGTACATCAGGGAGCTGCGGACGGCGGGGGCGTACTTCCCCTCGGCGCGGGTGCGGGAGGTCCAGTCGTGCCACCAGTCGCGGGTGTGGTGCAGGGCTGCGTCGACGTCGAACGGCTCCGGCGGTTCGCGGTGCGACGGGTACCAGGTGAGGGCGGTGTCGAGGACGTCGCCGTCGGCGATCGTCGTGGTGGCGGTGTGCCGGTGGTCGTCGGCGCGGAAGCGCGGGCCCCGCACGACGACGGCGTCGGGGCCGGCGGTCGCAACGAGGACCGGCTCGTCCGCGTTGCCGACCTGCCGGATCCAGGGCAGGACGGAGCCGTACCCGAACCGGATGCGGAGCACCTGCCGCATCTCGACCGTGCCGGTGAGGCCGCGGACCCGTCGGACGATGGTCGCGCGGTGGGCGTCGACGGGCATGAAGTCGGTGACCTCGACGACGCCGGTCGTGGTGGTCCACACGGTCGAGAGGACCAGGGAGTCGCCGTCGTGCCGGCGGACCGGGGTCGCGTCGGGGTCGGCGGGACGGAGCGACCACTGCCCGTCGTGTTCGTCGCCGAGCAGGGACGCGAACGTCGATGCGCTGTCGAACCGGGGGAGGCACGCCCAGTCGACGTCACCGTCCCGGGTGACGAGTGCGGCGGTGTGACAGTCCCCGATGAGGGCGTGGTCCTCGATGCGCTGAGCCATGCCCTGATCGAACCACCCGGAGGCTGCGGCGCACCTGCGCTGAAGGTGCGTTCAGATCGCTCCCGGCAGCACTTCGGGCGCCGCTCAGTCGAGTTCGGCGATCCCGACGCGTCCGAGTTCGGTCCAGAGACCGGCGCCGTCCGGGGCGTAGACCCACGGCACGGTGGAGTCGCGGGTGCGCTCCTGGGCACGCGACCGACCACCGGCCAGGACCGCCTCGCTGGTGGACAGCTGCCGGATCGCGACCGCGGCGACGTTGTCCGGGTGCTCCCTGGCGAACTCGCCGTAGAGGTGCTCGTCGTGCTGCCCGTCGTCGCCGACGAGGAGCCACTGGATGTCCGGGAAGTCCCGGGCGAGGCGGCGCAGGTTGTCCTGCTTGTGCTGCTGCCCGCTGCGGAAGAACCGGTCGTGGGTGGGGCCCCAGTCGGTGAGCAGCAGGGTGCCGGACGGGTACATGTTCCGGGTCAGGAAGCGCTGCAGCGTCGGTGCCACGTTCCAGGCGCCGGTGGACAGGTACACGGTGGGCGCGCCCGGGTGCTGCGCCAGGACGCGCTCGTAGAGGACCGACATGCCCGGCACCGGACGTCGGGCGTGCTCGGTGAGCACGAACGAGTTCCAGGCGGCCAGCATCGGACGGGGCAGGCTCGTCACCATCACGGTGTCGTCGATGTCCGACAGCAGGCCGAAGCGGGTGTCCGGGTGCACCACGAAGACGTCCGCGTCCACGTCGCGCATGCCACCGGCGGACAGGCGGATCGTCTGCCAGCCGGGTTCGAGGTCGATCGGGACGATGGCATCGACGACCCCGCCACGGTCGCTCTGCACGGTGTGGGTGCTGCCGCCGGCGGTGATGGTGACCTCGGCGTGGTCGACGGCCACGCTGGTGAAGCTGCGCCAGCCGCGGACGCCCGCGTACGAGACGTCGGAGGCCAGGCCGCGGCGGGTGAGCAGCACCCGGCAGAGCACGCGGACCCACCCCGGTGCGCCGTAGCCCGTGTAGGGGATGACCGTCGGGACCTGACCGCGCTTCCGGGCGTGCTGTTCGCGGTACTCCTGCACGGCGTCCTCGATGCGGGCGGCCCGGTGCAGGATCGGTTCGGGGATCGCGGTCTCCCACTGCTGGATGCCCCAGGGGGACTGTTCGCGCCGGTCGTGCTCGCGTTCCACGGACCGGGCGTCCCGGCCCGGAGCTGCGCTGCCCTCGGGCGTCGGGACGGTGTCCCGGGGCGCGGCAGGGTCCGGAGGCGTCGACTCGGGCATCGCACCATCATCCCATGCGGGGTGCTCGCCGGACGGGGCCGGGGGCCCGACACCCCGGGAATCGCAGCCAAGACCAAGCCGGCGTCTGCGAGAGTTGCGGTCTCAGCCAGTCAGCCCGCGGTCACCGCGAGAAGGAGTTCACGTGCTCGTCACCGAGGTTTCGAACGCACTGCCGGGGGGATCATCACTGCTCAGGAACGAGCCGGTCCAGGCCCGCAGCTCGGCGCGCCTCGCGGGCCTGCTCGACGCCGCTGCCGCGGTCATCGACGAGATCGGCTTCGAGCGGCTCACGACCGCCATGGTCGCCGAGCGCGCCGGCGCGTCCATCGGCACGGTCTACCGGTACTTCCCGGACCGCATCGCCGTGGTCGAGGCCCTGGCCATCCGCTGCACCCAGCGCCTCGCCTCCCGCTTCGTCGAGACGCTCGACGCCTCGGGTGCCACGACGTGGCAGGAAGGCTGCGACGCGCTCGTCGACATGACGGCGGAGATGTACCGCACCGAGCCCGGCTTCCGGGCCATCCGGTTCGCCGACATCGACACCACCTCCGGTGACGAGGACGCCGACCGGCTCGCCGCGCTCGGTGGGGCCGTCGGCACCGTGATGCGCGAGCGGTTCGACCTGCCGCAGACCGACGCGGTGAACCGCGCGTGGGTCGTCCTGGCGGAGTCGGCGCACGCAGTCCTCGCCCGCGCCCACGTCGACCGCGACCACCCCGACACCGAGCTGATCGCGGCGTACCGCGCGATGAGCCGGCCGTACCTGGAGTCGGTGATCGGGGCCTCCTGATCGATCGCCGGTCGGCACGAGTCGACCCGGAACCACCCGAACGCCCGTTCCTCCGGACAGGAGGGGCGGGCGTTCGTGTCCGAACTGCGCGGACCCGGGGTGGATGTCCGCCAGGCGTCACGATCGGACCCGAGCGAACCGGTATGCGCTCGGGCATGTACTGTTCTCCGGAGTCGGGCTACCTCCACCAAGAAGGGCACCCATGATCGAGTTCCGCTCGGTGCGCAAGACCTACCCGGACGGCACGAACGCCGTCGAGTCGTTCGACCTCGTGATCCCCTCGCGGAGCACGACGGTGTTCGTCGGTTCGAGCGGTTGTGGCAAGACCACGCTCCTCCGGATGATCAACAGGATGATCGACCCGACCGCGGGGTCCGTCCAGATCGACGGCGAGGACATCGCCGGCGTCGACCCGGTGCAGCTGCGCCGTCGGATCGGCTACGTGATGCAGAACGCCGGGCTGCTGCCGCACCGCAAGGTGGCCGACAACATCGCGACCGTGCCGCTGCTCACCGGCGTCTCGAAGGCCGACGCGCGGAAGCGCGCGCTCGAGCTCATGGACACGGTGGGTCTCGACCGGTCCCTGGCCGACCGCTACCCCTCGCAGCTCTCCGGCGGACAGCAGCAGCGCGTCGGCGTCGCCCGTGGTCTCGCGGTCGACCCGAACGTCCTGCTCATGGACGAACCGTTCGGCGCCGTCGACCCGCTCGTCCGCAACGACCTGCAGGACGAGCTGATCCGACTGCAGCGTGAGCTCGGCAAGACCGTCGTCTTCGTCACGCACGACATCGACGAGGCCTTCAAGCTCGGCGACCAGGTCGTGATCCTCAAGAAGGGCGGCGAGATCGCCCAGCAGGGGACCCCCGCCGAGATCCTGTCCGCGCCGGCGGACGACTTCGTCGCGAACTTCATCGGCGTGGGCCGGGGCCGTCGGTCCCTCCGCGTCGAGCAGACCCCGACCGGTCCGGTCGTCGTGGACGGGGACGGTCGCGCCGCCGGCGTCCTGACCGGTCCCGTCGGCGTCGTCGACGCCGCTGCCGCTGTCCGCTCCGAGGCCGGGACGCCCAGCGCCCCGGGTGCTGCGGCGCAGGGTGGGAGCACCCGGTGAACTGGGTGCTGTCGAACCTCGACACGATCGGGGACGACACGGTCGCGCACCTGGCGATCGCGATCCCGCCGATCATCGTCGCGTTCCTGCTGTCGATCCCGATCGGCTGGCTCGTCGTCCGACTCCGCCGGCCCGGTGCACGTCGGGTGAGCAGCGGTCTGGGTGGCGGCATCGTCACGCTCGCCGGGCTGCTCTACGCCATCCCGTCGCTCCCGCTGTTCATCGCCCTGCCGGGGCTCATCGGCACCGGACTCCAGGACCCGGTGAACGTCGTCGTCGGCCTGACGCTCTACGGCCTCGCGCTGATGGTCCGCTCGACCGTCGACGGCCTCGGCTCGGTCGACCCGGACACCACCTCGGCCGCGACCGCGATGGGGTACTCGGGAGCACAGCGCTTCTTCCGCGTCGACCTGCCGCTCGCCGGCCCCGTGCTGCTCGCCGGCCTCCGGGTCGTCTCGGTGTCGACCATCTCGCTGACCACGGTCGGCGCGGTCCTCGGCATCCAGAGCCTCGGGTCGCTCTTCACCGACGGCATCGGTCGGAACATCCCCGAGGAGATCCTCGCGGGTGTCGTGATGGTGCTCGTCCTGGCGTTCGCGATCGACGGGCTGCTCGTGCTGCTCGGCCGCATCGTGATGCCGTGGACGCGTCGTTCGGCGCCGTCGAAGCGTGCGACCCGCCGCGTGCTCCAGAACGCGGAGGTCACCTCATGATCATCGGACAGGCCTTCGGCTGGGTGTTCGACCCCGCCAACTACGCCGGCCCGGACGCCGTGCCCGAGCGGCTGTGGGAACACATCTGGATCTCGCTGCTCGCCGTCCTCATCGCGTCGGTGATCGCCATCCCGATCGGCTACGCCATCGGCCACACCGGCAAGGCCCGCGGCTTCGCGATCGCCCTGTCCGGCGGCATCCGCGCCCTGCCGACACTCGGCGTGCTAACCCTGGTGGGCCTCATGCTCGGCGCCAACCTGCAGGCACCCCTGCTCGCGCTCGTCGTCCTGGCGATCCCGTCGGTGCTCGCCGGTGCCTACGCCGGCATCGAGTCCGTCGAACCGGTGACCGTCGACGCCGCTCGGGCGCAGGGCATGACCGAGTGGCAGATCCTGACCAAGGTCGAGATCCCGCTCGGCCTGCCGCTGCTCGTCGGTGGCGTCCGAGCCGCCGTGCTCCAGGTCGTCGCCACCGCCACCCTCGCCGCGTACGTCGGCTCCGGCGGGCTCGGTGGTTACGTGTTCCTCGGGCTGAAGACCCAGGACTACGCCATGATGCTCGGCGCCTCCATCCTCGTGATCGCACTCGCGATCGCGTTCGAGATCGTCTTCTCCGTGCTCCAGCGGGCGGTGGTGCCCGCGGGCGTCGCCGACCGTCCGACACGGCGTCGCTCGGGATCGCGTGAGCGGCCCCACACACCCATCCCGGAAGGAACCCCCTCGTGATCACAGCACCCAAGCTCCGCGCCGGCATCGCCGCCGCGGTCGCCGTCGGCGTGGCCGCCGCCCTCGCCGGCTGCTCCTCCAGCAGCCCGCTCGACAGCGGCTCCAGCACCTCCTCCGACTCGAAGACGATCGTCGTCGGGTCGCAGCAGTACTACTCGAACGAGATCATCGCCGAGCTCTACGCCCAGGTCCTCGAGAAGGACGGCTTCCAGGTGAAGCGGAACTTCAACATCGGGCAGCGCGAGGTCTACCTCCCGCAGCTCGAGAAGGGCGCGATCGACGTCATGCCGGAGTACGGCGGCAACCTGCTGCAGTACTTCGACAAGAACTCGACCGCGAAGACCGAGTCGGAGATCACGGCCGGGCTCGAGAAGGCCCTGCCGAAGGGGCTCCGTGCCCTGGACGCTGCCGAGGCCACCGACCAGGACAGTTACACCGTCACGAAGAAGTTCTCCGAGGAGAACGACGTGACGAGCCTCGCCGACCTGTCGAAGGTCAAGGGCACGCTGACGGTCGGCGCGAACTCGGAGAACCAGACGCGTCCGTACGGTCCGAAGGGCCTGAAGTCCGTGTACGGCGTCACGGTCCAGTCCAAGGCGATCGAGGACTCCGGCGGGGCCCTGACGGTCAAGGCGCTCAAGGACGGCACCGTGCAGCTCGCGGACATCTACACCGCCGACCCGAGCATCAAGGCCAACGACTTCGTGGTCCTCAAGGACCCGAAGAACCTCATCGTGCCGCAGAACGTCACCCCGGTGGTGTCGAGCAAGGTCGACGACAAGGCCGCGGCGGACATCGACAAGGTGAGCAAGGTCCTGACGACCGACGCGCTCATCGAGCTCAACACCAAGAGCACCGTCGACAAGGAGAAGGCCTCGAAGATCGCGAAGGACTTCCTGACCGACGAGGGCCTGCTCTAGGTCGCACGAACACCCCGGATCCCGCGTCGTTGCGCGGGACCCACGACGACAGGCGTCGGGCATCGAGCCCGGCGCCTGTCGTCGTTCCGGGGGCACTCGTGCGTGACACTTGTTCCGCACGGTTGTGCCGTGCAGAGCCTGTGCACGTTCGTGCAGGAGGCCCCTCTACAACTTGTCGAATCAGCGCGGGCGACAGTACCGTCGAAGCATGAACGACCTCCTGGACCCGCTCCTGCTGTCGCGGTGGCAGTTCGGTCTGACGACGATCTACCACTTCCTCTTCGTCCCGCTGACGATCGGCATGGCCGTCGTCGTCGCGGTGTTCCAGACCGCCTGGGTCCGGACCGGGCGGGCGCACTACCTGCAGCTCACCCGCTTCTTCGGACGCATCTTCCTCATCAACTTCGCGATGGGGGTCGTCACCGGCATCGTGCAGGAGTTCCAGTTCGGCATGAACTGGTCCGACTACTCCCGCTTCGTCGGCGACGTCTTCGGCGCCCCGCTCGCGCTCGAGGGCATCCTGGCGTTCTTCTTCGAGGCCGCGTTCATCGGCGTCTGGATCTTCGGCTGGGACCGGCTGCCGAAGAAGCTGCACCTGGCGAGCATCTGGTGCGTCAGCGCGGGCACGATCATGTCGGCGTACTTCATCATCGCCGCCAACGCGTTCATGCAGCACCCGGTCGGCTACGCGATCAACGCGGCGAAGGGTCGTGCCGAACTCACCGACATCTGGGCCGTCCTCGGCAACAAGGTCGCCCTGGCCGCCTTCCCGCACACGATCTTCGCGTGCTTCATGGTCGCCGCCGGCGTGATCATCTCGGTCGCCGCGTACCACCTGGCGCGCAACCAGAACCTCGAGACGATGATGCCGGCGCTGAAGTTCGGCCTCTGGACGATGGTCGCCGCGGGTGCGCTGACGGTCCTGACCGGTGACCAGCTCGGACTCACCATGGTCGACACGCAGCCGATGAAGATGGCCGCCGCCGAGGCGCTCTACAACACCGCGACCGGCAAGGACGCCTCGTTCTCGATCTTCACGCTCGGCACACCCGACGGTGTCACCGAACTGTTCTCGATCCGCGTGCCCTACCTGCTGTCCTTCCTGTCGACGCACACCTTCACCGGCACGGTCGAGGGCATCAACGACCTGCAGGCGCAGTACACGCAGGTCTACGGCCCGGGGAACTACAAGCCGATCATCTGGGTGACCTACTGGTCCTTCCGCTGGATGATCGCGCTCGGGATGGGTGCCGTGCTGGTCTCGCTCGCCGGGCTCTGGCTGACCCGCAAGGGCCGCTTCCCGCAGCAGCGGTGGATCTGGCGCATCGCGATCTGGGCGGTGCCGCTGCCGATGGCCGCGATGATCGTCGGCTGGGTCTTCACCGAGATGGGCCGCCAGCCGTGGCTCGTGTTCGGCCTGCTCAAGACGGCCGACGGGGTCTCCCCGAACGTGACGGGCCTCGAGGTCCTCATCTCGCTCGTCGTGTTCACCCTCATCTACGGATCCCTCGCGGTGGTCGAGTTCCGACTCATCAAGAAGGTCGCCCAGGAGGGCCCGGCCGCACCGGCCGAGGTCGACGCGGAGACCGGCGAGGTCAAGCACGAAGTGACGGTCTACTAGAGATGAAAGCTGCCTGAGATGGACCTGCCCGTTCTGTGGTTCGCGATCGTCGGACTCTTCTTCGTCGGGTACTTCGTACTCGACGGGTTCGACTTCGGCGTCGGCATGTCCCTGCCGTTCCTCGGCAAGGACGACACCGACCGCCGCGTCCTCATCAACACCATCGGCCCCGTCTGGGACCTCAACGAGACCTGGGTGATCGTCGCCGGCGCCTGCCTGTTCGCCGCCTTCCCCGAGTGGTACGCGACGATGTTCTCCGGCTTCTACCTGGCGCTGCTGCTCATCCTCGCCGCGCTGATCCTGCGCGGGGTGTCGTTCGAGTACCGGCACCAGAACAAGCACCTGGCGTGGAAGCGTCGCTTCGACCTGATGATCGTGGTCGGCAGCGCGGTGCCGTCGTTCCTCTGGGGCGTCGCGTTCGGCAACGTCGTCCGCGGGATCCCGATGGACTCCGGACACAACTACACCGGCACGCTGTTCGACCTGCTCAACCCCTTCGCACTGCTCGCCGGTGCCACCACGCTGCTGGTCTTCTTCACCCACGGCGTCGTGTTCGTGGCGTTGAAGACCGAGGGCGAGATGCGCGAGCGGGCGATGCGCCTGGCGAAGCGCGCCGGCGTGGTCACGATCGTCGTGGCGGCGGTCTTCCTGGTCACGATGGCGCTCGTCCGGTCCACCCCGACGTCGCTCGTGCTCTCCGCCGTCGGCGCCGTGGCCCTGGTCGTCGCGGTCCTCTGTGCCGCACGTGGCCGGGAGGGACGTGCCTTCGCCCTGATGGCCGTCACCATCGCGGCGGTCGTCCTGGCGATGTTCACCGCGGTGTTCCCGGACGTCATGCCCGCCACGAACGACCCGGCGAACAGCTTGACCGTCGCCAACGCCTCGTCCGGCACGTACACGCTGACGGTGATGAGCTGGGTCGCGCTGGTCTGCATCCCGCTCGTGCTCGCCTACCAGGCGTGGACGTACTGGGTCTTCCGCAAGCGGGTCTCGCGCGCCACCGTCGCGCAGGCCGCGCACTGACCAGGAGGCACGTGTGAAGCCGCTCGACCCCCGCCTGCTCCGTCTGTCCCGGACGGCACGCGGCTTCGTCGTGGCCGCCGCCGGCACCGGCGCGGTCCGGACGATCGCGACCATCGCGATCGCGTGGGGGATCGCGGCCGCCGTGACCCAGGTCGTCGACGCGGTCCGTGCCGGTGTCGTCCCCGCGACGTTCGCCGGCACGCTCGCGCTGCTCGGCGGTGCGTTCCTGCTGCGGGCGGTCGCGTCCTGGGCGACCGACGACCTCGCCGCCCGCGCGGGTGCTCGCGTGAAGAGTGAGCTCCGCGCCGCCGTGCTCCGGCGCGCGGCCGACCGGGGCCCCGGGTGGCTCGCCGGTCGCTCGAGCGCCGGCTTCGCCACGACGCTCGGCCCCGGGCTCGACGCGCTCGACGCCTACTTCGGCCGCTACCTGCCGCAGCTCGCCCTGACCGCGGTCGCGACCCCGCTGCTGCTCGTCGCGATCGGCTCCGGCGACCTGACGAGCGCCGTCGTGATCGTGTGCGCGATACCGGTGATCCCGGTGTTCATGGTCCTCATCGGGCTCGCCACCCGCTCGCTGCAGCAGCAGCAGGCGGACGCGCTCGCCCGACTCGGCGGGGCCTTCACCGAGGCCGTCGAGGGACTCGCGACCCTCAAGGTCTTCGGCCGGGCCCGCCGCCAGGTCGGCCGCATCGGGCAGGTCACCGACGAGTACCGCCGGGGCACGATCGGCGTGCTCCGGCTGTCGTTCGTCAGCGGCTTCGCCCTCGAGCTCGCCGCGAGCCTGTCGGTCGCGCTCGTCGCGGTGTCGATCGGCATCCGGTTGGTCGACGGCTCGCTCGGCCTCGGTGCGGCGATGTTCGTGCTGGTCCTCGCCCCGGAGGCGTTCGCCCCGCTCCGGCAGGTCGGCGCCGACTTCCACGCGGCCCAGGACGGGGTGGCGGCGTCGCAGGCCGTCCTCGACGTGCTCGACGACCCGGACGGGGCGGCGCCGGAGGGTCCCACTCCGGTGGGTTCGGCTCCGATCCGGTCGGACTCCGCCGCCCTCGTCCTCGCCGGGCTGACCGTGCACCGCCCCGAGACCGTCGTCGGTCCGGTCGATCTCACCGCCCCGGCCGGCACCGTCGTCGCCCTCGCCGGCCCGAGCGGCTCCGGCAAGTCCAGCCTGATCGCCGCGATCCGCGGCGTACTGCCCGCCGACGGCACCGTCACCGTGCCCGGCCGCGCCGACCTGCCGGTCCGTGACCGCACCTCCTGGGTCGACCAGCGTCCGCGCCTGGTGCGCGGCACGGTCGCCGAGAACGTCGCGCTCTCCGCCGACCCGGACACGGCCGACGTGCGGACCGCACTCGGTGCGGTGGGGCTGGGAGTCGACCCGGGCCTCCCGGTCGGCAGCGGCGGGTCCGGACTGTCCGGCGGCCAGGCCCAGCGTGTCGCCGTCGCCCGCGGCCTGTACCGCGCGGCCCGGCAGCAGACGCCGCTGGTGCTGCTCGACGAGCCGACGTCGGCCCTCGACGCCGAGTCCGAGGCGCAGGTCGTCGCCGCCGTCCGCCGCCTGGCGGACGCGGGGGCGGTCGTCGTCGTCGCGAGCCACCGACCCGCGGTCGTGGCCGCGGCCGACGTCGTCGTCGCGATCGGCGCCTCCGGCTCCGTCACGGTCTCGTCCCGGCGATCCGCCCAGGAGGTGTCCGCATGACCAGCACCACCGGCCGGGAGGCCCGCACCGGGTCCGTCCTCCGGCTCGCCCTGCCCCGTGGTCGCGGCTGGACCAAGGCCGTCGCCGCCGGCGTCCTCAGCGCGCTCTGCGGCGTCGCCCTGCTCGCGGCGAGCGGCTACCTCATCACCCGGGCCGCCGAGCACCCGCCGATCCTCTACCTGACGCTCGTCATGGTCGGCGTCCGCGCCTTCGCACTCGGGCGTGCCGTGTTCCGCTACGTCGACCGGCTGGCCGGGCACGACGCCTCGTTCCGGCAGCTCGCCGTCGTCCGCACCGAGATGTACCGACGGCTCGCCTCGGTCGCACCCGCCGGGCTCGGGTCGACCGGGCGTGGCGACCTGATGACCCGGCTCGTCACCGACACCGACCGGCTGCAGGACCTGCCGATCCGGGTCGTCGGGCCACTCGTGTCGGCGGGCGTCACCGCACTGCTCTCCGTCGTCGCCGTCGCGTTCGTCTCCGTGCCGGCCGCCCTCGTGCTGCTGCTGGCCCTCGTCGTCGCCGCCCTGGTCGGGACGGTCGTCACCGCGGCCGTCGCCCGCCGCTCGGACATCGAGACCGCGGCCGACCGCGGGCGCGTCGCCGACCTGGTCCTCGACACGGTCCGCACGCTCGACGTCTTCGTCGCCTACGGGACGCTGGAGGAACGACTCACCCACATCGCCCGTCTCGACGACCGGGTCACCCGGGCGGTCCGCCGCCGGGGTGCCGTCGAGTCGCTCGTCGGTGCGCTCGTCGGGCTGGTCGGCGGGGCCGCGGTCATCGGTGTGCTGGCCGTCGGCGCCCCGGCGGTCGTCAGCGGCGCCCTCGACGGTCCGCTCTGGGCGCTGGCGGTGTTCGTGCCGCTCGCCCTGTTCGAGGTCGTCGGCGGGGTCCCGCTCGCCGTCCTGACGCTCCGGCGTGTCCGGGCCGCCGCCGACCGGGTCGAGCAGGTCGTCCCCGCGGAACTGCCGGCCGGGCTCGTGCCGGAGCCCGAGGACGCCGCCGATGCCGAGGACCTCGTCGTGCCGGCCACCGTCACGGTCCGGGTCCGTGGCCTGTCCGTCCGTTGGCCGGGCGCGTCGACCCCGGCGGTCGACGGGGTCTCGTTCGACCTGCAGCCCGGCGAGGTCGTCGTGCTCAGCGGCCCGAGCGGGTCCGGCAAGACGACCCTCGTGGACGCCCTCGTCCGCTTCGTCGACCACACCGGCAGCTACACCCTGGACGGGACGGAGGCGCGGGACCTGCACCCCGACGCCGTCCGCGCCCGCATCGGGCTGATCGAGCAGGACCCGTTCGTCTTCGACCAGTCCGTCCGGCAGAACCTGCTCTTCGCCCGCGAGACCGCGACCGACGACGAACTGCTCGCCGTGCTCGACCGGGTCGGGCTCGGCGACTGGGTCCGCCGACGTGGGGGACTCGACGCCGGAGTGGGGGAGCGCGGCTCGCTCGTGTCCGGTGGTCAGGCCCACCGACTGGCACTGGCCCGCGCGCTCCTGCACGCGTTCCCGGTCCTGGTGCTCGACGAACCGACCGCCGACATCGACCCCGACCTCGGCGACAGCGTGCTCCGCGACCTCGTGACGGCCGCCCGCGCGGCCGGACGGACCCTCCTCGTCGTGTCGCACGTGCCGGTGCCCGCCGACCTCGTCGACCGGACCCTGCGGATGCGGGACGGACGCCTGCTCGACGGGTGAGCCGACGCACGGACGCGGGACGGGCCTCCCGGCTTGTATCGTTGACGACCGTGACCATCGAGCAGCACGTCGAGGACCCGCACACCTACGACTTCCGGCGCATCCAGCAGAAGTGGCAGGCGCGGTGGGAAGAGCTCGGCCTCTTCACCGCCGACCCCGACGACAAGCGCCCGCGCAAGTACATCCTCGAGATGTTCCCGTACCCCTCCGGCGACCTGCACATGGGCCACGCCGAGAACTGGGCGCTCGGGGACTTCGTCGCGCGCTACTGGCGCCAGCAGGGCTTCAACGTGCTGCACCCGATCGGCTGGGACTCGTTCGGCCTGCCCGCCGAGAACGCCGCCATCAAGCGTGGTGTCGACCCGAAGGAGTGGACCTACGCGAACATCGCGCAGCAGAAGGCCTCCTTCAAGCGCTACGCCCCGTCGTTCGACTGGTCGACCGAGATCCACACCTCGGACCCCGAGTACTACAAGTGGAACCAGTGGCTGTTCCTCAAGATGTACGAGAAGGGCCTGGCGTACCGGAAGGACAGCTGGGTCAACTGGGACCCGGTGGACCAGACCGTCCTGGCCAACGAGCAGGTCCTGCCCGACGGCACCTCGGACCGCTCCGGCGCCGTCGTCGTCAAGAAGAAGCTGACGCAGTGGTACTTCGGGATCACCGACTACGCGGACCGGCTGCTCGACGACCTGAACCAGCTCGAGGGCCGGTGGCCGTCGAAGGTCATCGCGATGCAGCGCAACTGGATCGGCCGCTCGGTCGGCGCGGACGTCGACTTCGTCATCGAGGGCCGTGACGAACCGGTCACCGTCTTCACCACGCGCCCGGACACCATCCACGGCGTGACCTTCCTGGTCGTCGCCCCGGACTCCGACCTGGCCGCCGAACTCGTCGCGGACCCGTCCGTCGACGACGCCACCCGTGCCGCGTTCCAGGACTACCTGGTCGCGACGCAGAAGACCTCGGACATCGACCGGCAGAACGCCGACCGCCCGAAGACCGGTGTACCGCTCGGCCGCTGGGCGATCCACCCGCTGACCGGGGAGCGCCTGCCGCTCTGGGCCGCCGACTACGTGCTGGCCGACTACGGCCACGGCGCAGTGATGGCCGTGCCCGCGCACGACCAGCGCGACCTGGACTTCGCCCGCGCCTTCGACCTGCCCGTCAAGGTCGTCGTCGACACCAACGCCGCCGTGACCGGTGCGATCCCCGTCATCCCGGAGGGGGCGACGCTCGACGACTTCGACGTCCCCACGCTCGACCCGGTCGCCACCGGCGAGGCCCTGACGGGTGCCGGTCGGATGATCAACTCCGGGCCGCTCGACGGCATGAGCAAGCAGCACGCCATCACCGCGGCCATCAGCCTGCTCGACGAGCGGGGCACCGGCCGCGCCGCCAAGACCTACCGTCTGCGCGACTGGCTCATCTCGCGTCAGCGCTTCTGGGGCACCCCGATCCCGATCATCCACGGCGAGGACGGCACCGAGTACCCGGTGCCCGAGGACCAGCTGCCCGTCGTGCTGCCCCCCACCGAGGGCCTCGACCTCAAGCCCAAGGGCACCTCGCCCCTGGGCGGCGCGACCGACTGGGTGAACGTCCCGAACCCGGTCGATGGCACGCCCGCCAAGCGCGACGCCGACACGATGGACACGTTCGTCGACTCGTCGTGGTACTTCCTGCGCTTCCTGTCCGCGAACGACGACACGCAGGCCTTCGACCCGGCGCTCGTCAACAAGTGGGCACCCGTCGACCAGTACATCGGTGGCGTCGAGCACGCGATCCTGCACCTGCTCTACGCGCGCTTCGTCACGAAGGTGCTCTTCGACCTCGGCTACCTCGACTTCACCGAGCCGTTCTCGGCGCTGCTCAACCAGGGCATGGTGCTCTCTGGCGGCTCGAAGATGTCGAAGTCGAAGGGCGGCGTCTCGCTCGGTGACGAGCTCGACGCCCACGGTGTCGACGCGATCCGCCTGGTGATGGGCTTCGCCGGACCGCCCGAGGACGACATCAACTGGGAGGACGTCTCGCCGGCGGCCTCCGCCCGGTTCCTGGCACGTGCCTACCGGATCGCCGTCGACGTCACTTCGACGCCCGACGCCGTCTGGTCCACCGGTGACCGCACCGTCCGGCAGGCGACGCACCGCTTCCTGGCGGACGCCCCCGGGCTCATGGAGTCGTTCAAGTTCAACGTCGTGATCGCGCGGCTCATGGACCTGGTGAACGTCACCCGCAAGGCGATCGACAGCGGCCCCGGTGCCGCCGACCCCGCCGTCCGCGAGGCCGCTGAGACCATCGCCCTCGGCCTCAGCGTCTTCGCGCCCTACACCGGCGAAGAGATGTGGCAGACGCTCGGGTACGACGCCCCGGTCGCGACGTTCGGGTGGCGGAAGGCCGACCCGACGCTGCTCGTGCAGGAGAGCCTGACTGCCGTCGTGCAGGTCAACGGCAAGGTGCGCGACTCGTTCGAGGTGTCGAAGTCGATCGAAGCCGACGAGCTCGAGCAGCTCGCGCGGTCGTCGCACGCGGTGCAGCGGTACATCGGGGACCGGGAGATCGTGAAGGTCATCGTCCGGGCGCCGAAGCTGGTCAACATCGCGATCAAGGGGTAGGCGGCTCGGGGGGTGATTCCTCGGCGGCCGGCCCCGCGCGGGTCGGTCCTTCGGGACCGGACCCTCTGGGGCCGGTCCTTCGGGGCCGGTTCCTCCACAACTGGCGGGGTGCGGGCGCTCTCCACAGCTGTGCCTGACCGTGCCCGGTCGACCGGCCGGGCTCCCTAGCGTCTCGGGACATGTCCCGGTTCACGCTGTCTCCCCGCGCTGCCCTCCTGCTGGTGGGGGTAGTCGGCGTGCTCGCGCTCGGGGTCATCGTCTCCGGGTGGTGGGGCGGCGGTCGTGGGGGTGGCACGGACGAGCCCGGAGTGTCCATCGTCACGGGAGCGCCGACCGCTGGAACCCCGGGTCCGCCCGGGACGGCGTCGGCGCCTTCCTCGGCGCCTGCTTCGGCACCCCCGGCTGCGTCCGGGTCGGCGTCCGCAGCGCCGGACGTCGCCGTGCTGTACGTCGTCGGGGCGGTCGAGCATGCCGGGGTCGTCCGCGTCGCCGCCGACGCCCGGGTGACGGACGCCCTGACGGCTGCCGGGGGAGCAGCTGCGGACGCCGACCTGTCTCGCCTCAACCTGGCGCGCCCGGTGGTCGACGGGGAGCGGCTGTACGTGCCGCGGATCGGCGAGGCGGAGGTGCCCGCCGAGTTGCCGCCCGGCGGTGGTGCCGGTGCTGGTGCCGGTGCCGGCGGCTCGGGGTCTGGGGCCGACGGGGCGGGTGGCGGTGCGGGAGCGGCTGCGCAGGTCGTGGACCTCAACACCGCGGACGCCACCGCGCTCGAGACACTGCCCGGGATCGGCCCGGCTCTGGCGGAGCGGATCCTCGCCTGGCGCGACGAGCACGGCGGCTTCCGGTCGGTCGAGGACCTGCTCGAGGTCAGCGGCATCGGCGAGGGCCGGTTCGCCGAACTGCAGGACCGGGTGACGGTGTGAGCGCCCCGGCCGCGCTCGGGGCCACTCCGATGCCGACGCCGACTCAGACCGTGTCCGGTGCCGCGCTCGGTGGCGCATTGCGGCCGTCGCTGGCCGACCTCCGGCTCGCCGGGCCGACGGCGGTGACCTGGATCGTCGTCGCGGTGCTCGTCGGCGAGCCGGACGCGCTCGGGCCGGTGGCGGCCTCCGCGGCCGTGGTCGGACTGGCGTCGCTCGTCGTGCTGCTCCGGCCCGGGCCGTCCGTGCCGGTGCGGGCGGTCGCGGCGCTGGTGCTCACGACGGCCCTGCTGGTCGCGCTGACGGCCGCAGCGGTCGCCGCCGGGCAGGAACACCGACTGCCGTCGATCGTGCGGCAGACGGCTGGTCACAGCCTGGAGGCCCGTGTCCGGCTCGACCGCGACCTCGCGCCCGGCGACCGGTCCGTGGTCGGGACGATCGAGGCGGTGGTGGGGCGTGCCTCCCGGTCGGACGGCCTGCGGGTGCCGGTCCGGCTCGTCCCCGCGCTCGACGAACCGCGGCGAGCCGTGCTGGCGGCCGGGACGGTCGTCTCCGTCCGCGGTCAGCTACAGAGCGACGAACCCGGTTCCACGACCAGCGTCGTGCTCTTCGCTCGCGGAGCCGTCGCGACGCGGGCCGGACCGACCGGGGTCCTCGGCGCCAGCTCGGACGCCCGAGCGGCGTTCGTCGCCGTCACCGCGGACCTGCCGGAGCCGGGCGGGCCGCTCCTCCGCGGGCTCGCGATCGGGGACCGGTCCGGGCTCGACGCCGAGACGGAGCAGGCGATGGAGACCTCGGCGCTGACCCACCTGACGGCGGTCTCGGGGTCGAACTGCGCGGTCCTGGTCGGTCTCGTGGTGCTGCTCGGTCGGGTGACCGGCGCACCGAGGGTCCTCCGTGCGGCAGCGGCCGTTGTCGTGCTGCTCGGGTTCGTCGTGCTCGTCCGGCCTGACCCGTCGATCACGCGCGCGACCGTGATGGCGATCGTGGTGCTCGTCGTGCACCTCAGCGGACGGCCGGTGCGGGGCGTGCCGCTCATCGCCCTGGCGGCCGTCGGCATGCTCGTCGCCGATCCGTGGGTGGCCCGCTCGTTCGCCTTCGCACTGTCGGTGCTGGCGACCGTCGGCATCGTGGTCCTCGCCGCACCGCTCACCGACCTGCTCGCGCGGTGGGTCTGGACGCCCGTCGCAGCCGCCGTGGCGATCCCGATCGCGGCGCAGGTGGCCTGCTGGCCGGTGACGATCCCACTCGCTCCCGCCCTGCCGACGTACGCGGTCCCGGCGAACCTGCTCGCCGAGGTGCTGGCCCCGGTCGCCACCGTCGTCGGTCTCGTCGCATGCCTGCTCGCACCGCTGTGGCCGGCCGGGGCCGGGTTGCTCGCGACCGTCGGGTGGGTGCCGGCCGCCGGCATCGGGCTCATCGCACACGGCGCGGCCGGGTTGCCGGTGGCCTCGGCACCGTGGCCGTCGGGACCCGGCGGGGTCGTCGCCGCCGGGGTGGTGAGCGCCGCACTCGCGGTCGGGGTGCTCGTCCGGGCACGGCTCCGACGGCTGCTGTCCGGCGTCGCCGTGCTGACGGTCATCGTCGGGATCGGGTCGGTCGCCGTGCCTGCGGTCGTGGTCCGGGGCAGTGTGCCGACCGGCTGGACCATCGCGATGTGCGATGTCGGGCAGGGTGACGCCACGCTGCTCCGGAGCGCTGGTCGGACGGCCCTCGTCGACACCGGGGACGATGACGCCCGGCTGACGGCCTGTCTGGCCCTCCTCGGTGTGGACCGGATCGACCTGCTCGTCCTGACCCACTTCGACCGCGACCACGTCGGCGCCGTGGCCTCGGTCGCGACGCGGGTCGAGACCGCCCTGGTCGGTCCGGTCGGCAGGACGGCGGACGACCGCGTCGTCGGTGACCTGCGGAGCGCCGGGGTCGACGTCCGCCAGGCGGCCGACCGGACCACCGGGCTGCTCGGGGACCTCCGCTGGCAGGTGCTGTGGCCGCCGGAGGGCGACGAGCGAGCGGGCAACGCGGCGAGTCTCGTCCTCCGCGTCGATCCCGCACCGGAGCGCCCCTGCCCGGGATGCGTCAGCGCGGTGCTCCTCGGGGACCTCGGTGAGGACGCCCAGCGTCGGCTGTCGCGGAGCGCGCCGCCGGAGGCCCTGGCGCCGGTCGACGTCGTGAAGGTCGCCCACCACGGCTCGGCAGATCAGGACCCCGAGCTGTACCGGGTGCTCGGTGCCCGGGTCGGGCTCATCGGCGTCGGCGCGGACAACGACTACGGGCACCCGACGCCCAGCGCGCTGGAGATGCTGGCCGCCGCGGGGACGATGCCGTACCGCACGGACCGGTCGGGGACGATCGTGGTGCGCGGCGGGAGTGACGCGGGGGACGGCGGGGACGCGGGGGCTGCGGCAGGCGGGTCGGCCGTCGGCGGTGATGGTCGTCGGCCCGTCGAGGTGTGGACGGAGCGCGGCATCGGGGCGTCGGCTGCCGCGTGGACGGGTCGCGACAGCGGGGCGTCGGCTGCTGCCCGGAGGACTCGCGACGCCGGGGGACTCGGCTGCTGCCCCCGATGGGTCGCGACGGTGGCATCGGCTGCCCTTCGGATGGGTCGTGGGGGCGGGGCGTCGGCTGCCGCCGGGAGGACTCGCGACGCCGGGGCGTCGGCTGCCGCCCGTAGGATCGGTGCGACGCCGACCGGCACCGCGCCGCCGATGCACGGGCCTGGACGTCGTCGTCGCCCAGCACCACCGGAAGGACCCGCATGCCCGCCAAGAAGCCCGCACGCGCCGCAGCGAAGATCGACCAGATCCCGTGGTCGGCGATCCGCCCGGCCCCGGTCGTCCTGGTCACCGGCGCCGAGACGTTCCTGGCGGAGCGGTCGATCGGCATGCTCCGCGACCTGCTCGTCGGCGAGGACCCGGCGCTCGAGGTGCACGACCTCGAGGCGGACCAGTACGCCCCCGGACTGCTGTCGACCCTGGCGAGTCCCTCCTTGTTCGGTGAGCCCCGACTCGTCCGGGTCACGAACGTCGAGAAGTGCACCGACGCCTTCATCACCGAGACGATCTCCTACCTGCAGAACCCGGCCGACGACGTCACCCTGGTGCTCCGGCACGGCGGGGGAGTCCGGGGCAAGAAGCTCCTCGACACCATCCGCAGCGGGGTCGGCGGCGGCATCGAGGTGCAGTGCGACGAGATCAAGCGCGACACCGACCGGATCGACTTCGTCAACGCCGAGTTCCGCGCTGCCCGACGGAAGATCGCCCCCTCCGCCGTGCGCACCCTCGTGGCCGCCTTCGCCGACGACCTGGCCGAACTCGCCGCAGCGTGCCGACAGCTCCTCGCCGACGAGGCTGCTGAGATCACCGACCGCACCGTCGACAAGTACTACGGCGGCCGCGTCGAGACGAACGCGTTCAAGGTCGCTGACATCGCCCTGGCCGGACGATCCGCGCCGGCCATCGTCGAGCTCCGGCACGCCCTGGCGACGGGCGAGGCCCCGGTGCCGATCGTCGCCGCGTTCGCGAGCAAGATCCGCACGATGGCGAAGGTCAGTTCCTTCCGCGGGTCGAGCGGCCAGGCGGCCTCGGCGCTCGGCATGGCGCCGTGGCAGGTACAGCGAGCCCAGCGCGACGTCGCCGGCTGGAGCGAAGCGGGCCTCGCGAACGCCATCATGAGCATCGCGACCGCCGACGCCGCGGTGAAGGGCGGATCCCGCGACGCCCACTTCGCGCTCGAGGTGATGGTCCGCACCATCGCCCGACGCGGCGAGGAGCGCTGACCGGCACCGAGCCTCCCGGCCGTCGGCGGAGCGGCCCCGCCCACCCTGCTGCCGGCGCCCGCCGGCCCCGCGTGGTGCCGATCGGCTGCGCCCAACCGGATCCCGCTCGAACCGCGGCATCCCGTGGTTCGGGGTGGTTGCTGTTGCGCGCAGCCGAACGGAACCGGCCTGAGCGCGGCTCGCACCCGGGGTAGCGGGGGCGGCCGGGGCGCCCGCCGGCACCGCGTGGTGCCGATCGGCTACGCCCAACCGGATCCCGCTCGAACCGCGGCATCCCGTGGTTCGGAGTGGTTGCGGTTGGGCGCAGCCGAACGGCACCGGCCTGAGCGCGGCTCGCGCCCGGGGCAGCGGGGGCGGCCGGGGCGCCCGCCGGCGCCGCGTGGTGCCGATCGGCTGCGCCCAACCGGATCCCGCTCGAACCGCGGCATCCCGTGGTTCGGGGTGGTTGCTGTTGGGCGCAGCCGAACGGAACCGGCCGCGGCGTCGGCGCCGCACCCGCCCCCGCGGCCCCGCCCCCGGGAACGACGAAGGCCCCGCACCATCGGTACGGGGCCTTCGTCAGCGCCTCAGAACTGAGGCAGCAGGTCGAGGACTCAGAGAGCCGAGACCTTCTTCGCGATGGCCGACTTGCGGTTCGCGGCCTGGTTCTTGTGGATGACACCCTTGCTCACGGCCTTGTCGAGCTTCTTCGCCGCGAGCGACAGGGCGGCAACGGCCTTGTCCTTGTCGCCCGTGGCGATCGCCTCGTTGGTGTGGCGGATGTACGTCTTGAGCTCCGACTTGTACGCCTTGTTGCGGTCGGTGGCCTTCTGGTTGGTCTTGATGCGCTTGAGCTGCGACTTGATGTTCGCCATGCGTGTTGCTCCTGGTTTCGTCTCGGACGGGTGGTTGCGATCCCGGGTAGAGGGGCCCTTCGTCGCATCGCGTTCCACCCGTGGGCGACGGAACGCGTAAGCCAGCGACAAACGTTACCAGGCCGACCCGTCCGGACCAAAGCCCGACACGGTCAGCGTGGCGCCGAGTCCGGTGCCTGAACACGAGCGGATACGGTGTCGACATGCCGTCCCTCGCACCCCGCATCGACACCGTCCCGCCGTCGGGCATCCGCCGGGTGTTCGAACAGGCAGCCCTGCTCGACGACGTGACGATGCTCGTGATCGGCGAGCCGGACGTCCCGGTCGCGAAGCACATCGGTGACGCCGCACGTCGCGCGTGGGCCGAGGACCGCACCGACTACGGGCCGAACGGCGGCATCCCGCAGCTGCGGCACGCGATCCAGGACAAGCTCCGTCGCGAGAACCGCGTCGAGGCGGACCTCGAGCAGATCTGGGTCACGGTGGGCGCGACCCAGGCGCTGTTCACCGCGATGACGCTCGTGCTCTCGCCCGGCGACGAGGTCCTGGTGCCGGACCCCGGCTACACGACCTTCACGATGAACGCCCACATCATCGGTGCGGACCCGGTGCCGTACCAGCTGTCGCCGGCGCACGGGTTCGAGCCCGACCTCGCGGCCCTGGAGGCGCGGATCACCGACCGCACGCGCGCCATCATCGTGAACTCCCCGTCCAACCCCCTCGGCACCGTCTTCGGCGAGCAGACGCTGCGGGACCTGTTGGCGCTCGCGAAGCGCCACGACCTGTGGGTGATCAGCGACGAGGTCTACGAGTACTTCACCTACGGCACCCGGCACGTCAGCCTGGCGTCCCTCGACGAGGACGACCGGGTCTTCTCGGCGTTCTCCTTGAGCAAGACGTACGCGATGACCGGGGTGCGGGTCGGCTACCTCGTCACGCCGAAGGGCCTCGGCCCGACGATGCGGACCGTGCAGGAGTCGATCATCAGCTGCGTCGCGGAGCCCGACCAGTGGGCGGCCCTCGCGGCGATCGTCGGCGACCACTCGTCGGTGCAGGACGCCCGCGAGCACTACCGCGAGAACCTCGAGATCGCAACCGGGGTACTGGACGCCGCCGGCATCCGCTACAACGACCCACAGGGCGCGTTCTACCTGTGGATCGACGTCTCGCACGCCACCCAGGGTGACGTCGCCGAGTGGGCCCTGGCGTTCCTCCAGCGCGAACGGGTGGCGGTCGCGCCGGGCAGTGCGTTCGGCCGGACCGGTGAGGGCTGGATCCGGGTCTGCCTGGCGGCGTCGGCCGAGGACCTGCGTCACGGACTCGGCGCGCTGCCGGTCCCCACCGCCGGAACCCACGCGACGGACGCCCCAGCGACGGACGCCCGAGCGACCGACGCCCGAGCGACGGACGCCCCAGCGACCGACGCCCCGGCGACAGGCGCCTGACCAGGGTCCGCCCGCCCGGTGCGCGCCGCCGAGGCGTGAGCATGGGACAATCGACGGACCGTCCGACCCACCCCGAGGAACCGTGAGCCCACAAGCATCTGCGCCGCTCGAGCCCGCCTCGACGCCGGCCGCCGCGATCCGCAACTTCTGCATCATCGCGCACATCGACCACGGCAAGTCCACGCTGGCCGACCGCATGCTCTCGATCACCGGCATCGTCGAGGACCGGGCGATGCGCGCGCAGTACCTCGACCGGATGGACATCGAGCGCGAGCGCGGCATCACCATCAAGTCGCAGGCCGTCCGCATGCCGTGGGAGCTCGACGGTGAGACCTTCGCGCTGAACATGATCGACACCCCCGGGCACGTCGACTTCTCGTACGAGGTCTCCCGCTCCCTGGCCGCGTGCGAGGGCGCGATCCTGCTCGTCGACGCCGCGCAGGGCATCGAGGCGCAGACACTCGCGAACCTGTACCTGGCGCTCGAGAACGACCTCGAGATCATCCCGGTCCTCAACAAGATCGACCTGCCGGCAGCCGAGCCGGAGAAGTACGCCGCCGAGCTCGCGCAGCTCATCGGCGGCAAGCCGGAGGACGTCCTCCGCGTCTCCGGCAAGACCGGCGAGGGTGTCGCCGAACTGCTCGACCGCGTCGTCCGCACCGTGCCGGCCCCGGTCGGCACCGTCGACGCCGCACCCCGCGCGATGATCTTCGACTCGGTCTACGACAGCTACCGCGGTGTCGTCACCTACGTGCGCATGATCGACGGCTCGATCAAGCCGCGCGAGAAGGTCCAGATGATGTCGACCAAGTCGACGCACGAGATCCTCGAGATCGGGGTGTCGAGCCCCGAGCCGACCCCGACGAAGGGCCTCTCGGTCGGCGAGGTCGGGTACCTCATCACCGGTGTGAAGGACGTCCGCCAGTCGAAGGTCGGCGACACGGTGACGAGCGCACTGCGTCCGGCGACCCAGGCCCTGCCCGGCTACACGGACCCGAAGCCGATGGTCTTCTCGGGCCTGTACCCGATCGACGGCAGCGACTACCCGGTGCTCCGCGAAGCGCTCGACAAGCTCAAGCTCTCCGACGCCGCGCTCGTCTACGAGCCCGAGACCTCCGTCGCGCTGGGCTTCGGCTTCCGCTGCGGCTTCCTCGGCCTGCTGCACCTCGAGATCATCACCGAACGGCTGTCGCGCGAGTTCGCCCTCGACCTCATCACCACCGCCCCGAGCGTGGTCTACGCGGTCACGACCGAGGACAACGAGGTCACCGAGGTCACGAACCCGTCCGAGTTCCCGACGGGCCGCATCCTCGAGGTCCGCGAGCCGATGGTCCGTGCCGCGATCCTGGCGCCGAAGGACTACGTCGGCGCGATCATGGAGCTCTGCCAGCAGCGCCGCGGCTCCCTGCTCGGCATGGAGTACCTCGGTGAGGACCGGGTCGAGATCCGCTACGAGATGCCCCTCGGCGAGATCGTGTTCGACTTCTTCGACCAGTTGAAGAGCAAGACCCAGGGCTACGCCAGCCTGGACTACGAGCCCACCGGTGACCAGGCAGCCGACCTCGTCAAGGTCGACATCCTGCTGCAGGGCGACCAGGTCGATGCGTTCAGCGCGATCGTGCACCGCGAGAAGGCGTACGCGTACGGCACGCTGATGACCGAGCGGCTGCGCAAGCTCATCCCGCGCCAGCAGTTCGAGGTCCCGATCCAGGCCGCGATCGGCGCCCGCATCATCGCCCGCGAGAGCATCCGCGCGATGCGCAAGGACGTCCTGGCGAAGTGCTACGGCGGTGACATCACCCGCAAGCGCAAGCTCCTCGAGAAGCAGAAGGAGGGCAAGAAGCGCATGAAGACGATCGGCCGGGTCGAGGTCCCGCAGGAGGCCTTCATCGCCGCCCTCTCCGGTGACGTGGAAGAGAAGAAGAAGTGAGCCGCGGACACCAGCACCGCACGGCGCTGACCTACGGTGCCGTCGGGGCGACGCAGGCGTCGGACCTGATGACCTACCCGCCGGAGGGCTTCGTGCCCGCCGAGTCCCGCGCACGCATCGGGCACGGCGACCAGCGGTTCGAGACCGCCGTCATGCAGGCGCTCACCTGGCAGATCCAGGAGCGCAGCGGCATGGGCGTGCACGTCGAGGACACGCCCGAGGACGACGAGGTCCGCTACAACCCGGTGACCTTCGACGAGCAGGGCGTCCCGATCGCGCCGGCTTCGATCGGCACGCCCCGGGTCGAGAAGACCACGCCCGACGGCACCCCGCTCATCACGGCGGGCACCACGGCGACGCTGACGATGCACGCCTTCGGGCAGACGGTGCAGGCACCGGTCCGGGTCGTCGCGATCATCGACGAGCGCGACCGCAAGGGCTTCGCGTACGGCACGCTCGACGGCCACCCGCTCTCGGGCGAGGAGTCATTCGTCGTCGAGCGCACGCCGGACGGCTCGGTCTGGCTGCAGGTCCGCCAGTTCTCGCAGCCAGCCAGTCGCAAGTGGCGCTTCGTCGCGCCGTTGCTGCGCCGCCAGCAGCGGGTGATGGCGGAGAAGTACCTCGCCGCCCTGCGCGGCGACTGACCCGACGGCGTGACCGGTCCCGGTGACCGGTCACGTGCCTCCCGGCCTGGAGGCCCGCCCCGCGCCCGTCAGGCAGCCGCGCGCCCGTCAGGCAGCCGCGCGCCCATCAGGCAGCCCCGGGCCCGTCAGGCAGCCCCGGGCCCGTCAGGCAGCCCCGCGCCCGCCGGCCTGCTCAACCGAGCGGCGCCAGCCCCGCGATCGCCTCCTCGATGAGTCCCGCGTCCTGGACGCAGTCCCGCGCGACGGCCACGGCGCTCGTCGCCCGCAGCGCCGCCACGTCGTACGCGCCGGTCGCGACCGCGACGAACGGGATCCCCACCGCGTCGGCGGCCTCGCCGTCCCGCGGGGTGTCGCCGACGATGACCGCCCGGGATCCGGACAGCGCCGCAGCCGCGACGGCGGTGACGCCGGCCCGCTCGACCTCGGTGTCCCCGAAGTACGAGTGCTCCCAGTCGAAGACGTCCACGTCGAAGCCGGCGCCGAGCAGCTTGACGCGGGCGCGGTAGGCGGAGTTGCCGGTCAGCAGGCCGTTCCGCCACCCGAGGTCGGCGAAGCGCCGGACCAGTGCGAGGGCACCCGGGGCGGGGGTGCGGCGGTCGCCGGACCGGTGCCGTTCCTCGGACAGGTCGCGGAGGTGGCCGCTGACGGTCGGGACCAGGCCGTCGTCGAGCCGGTGGGCGCGGACGTGCTCGACGATGATGCCGGCGTCGGTCCGACCGTGCTGGTGACCGACGAGCTGCGGGAGGTCGCGGCCGAGCGCCCGTTCGAGCGCCAGGTGGTACAGGTTCCCCGGAGACGCGGCGTTGCGCACGAGGGTGCCGTCGATGTCCCAGAGGACCGTGGTGGTGACCGGCTGGTGCTCCATGCCGTCCATGATGACGGACAATGGTCTCCATGCCGAGTGCTCTCCCGATCGCCGATCCCGCTCCGTCGGACGGACTGGTCGCACCGGCACCCGGAGCGGGCGACGTCCCGTTCGGCGTCTACGTGCACGTGCCCTTCTGCCGGGTGCGCTGCGGCTACTGCGACTTCAACACGTACACGGCGTCCGAGCTGCGCGGGGTCCGGCGTGACGACTACGCCGGCCACGCCCTGCGGGAGATCGCGTTCGCCGACCAGGTGCTCGAGCGCTCCGGCGTCCCGCGCCGCCCCGTGTCGACCGTGTTCTTCGGCGGCGGCACCCCGACGATGCTGCCGGCGTCCGACCTGGCGATGATCCTCCGGGCGATCGACGACACCTGGGGGATCCTGCCCGGGGCCGAGGTCACGACCGAGGCGAACCCGGACTCCGTCGACGCGGACTCGATCGCGACGCTGCAGCGTGCCGGTTTCACGCGGATGAGCTACGGCATGCAGTCCGCGGTGCCGCACGTCCTCGCGACCCTCGACCGCACCCACGACCCCGAGCGGGTGCCGGTCGTGGTGGACCTGGCGAAGCAGCAGGGCCTCGACGTCAGCCTGGACCTCATCTACTCGACGCCGGGCGAGTCGCTCGACGACTGGCGCACCTCGCTCGACGCGGCGATCGCCTGCGCCCCGGACCACGTGTCCGCGTACTCGCTCATCGTCGAGGACGGCACCGCGATGGGTCGTGCCGTGTCCCGCGGTGAGCTGCCGGCGCCGGACGACGACCTGGCCGCCGACATGTACGAGCTCGCCGACCAGGTCCTCGGCGACGCCGGGTACGACTGGTACGAGGTCTCGAACTGGTCGCGCGGCCCCGAGCACGCCAGTCGGCACAACCTGTCCTACTGGAAGGGCCACGACTGGTGGGGCATCGGCCCGGGCGCGCACTCCGCCGTCGCCGGCACTCGCTGGTGGAACGTCAAGCACCCGGCCGCCTACGCGGGCAAGGTGCTGCAGGACGTGTCCCCGGCCGCCGGCCGCGAGACCCTGGACGACGAGACGCGCTACGTGGAGCGGGTCCTGCTCGCGGCGCGGGTCCGCGGTGAGCTGCGGGTCGACGAGCTCCGCCAGGAGGCCCGTGGTCGCGTCGCCGGCCTCATCGCACGTGGTCTCGTGGACGGCCGGGCGGCGCTCGGGGGGACGCTGGAGCTGACGCTGTCGGGCCGCCTGCTCGCCGACGCCGTGGTGCGGGACCTGCTCGACTGAGCGGACGGGGAGCGCTGCACGTGCTCCCTACTGCACGTGCTTCCTACCGCTTGATGAACTCGATCGAGAGCGGGTAGCGGTAGAACTGCCCCTGGTTCGCCGCGAGGGCGGCCAGGACGCCGAACACGATCGACACGATCCCGGTGGCCGCGATGACCAGGATCCCGATGCCGAGCACCGAGGTCAGGACGCCGGCGAAGTAGGCGATCGCCATCGTGATGTGGAAGTTCAGCGCCGCACGAGTGTGCTCGCGGACGAAGTTCCCGCGGTCGCGCAGGACGAAGTAGGCGATGACCGGCACCAGGACGTTGGAGAAGATCCCGCCGACGTGCGTCAGCGTCGCCCAGAGGCGCTGGTCCTCGGGGCTCATCGGCTGCGGGGGTCGGTAGCCGGACGGGTACTGGTCCCCGGGCTGCTTTCCGCCGCTGTACTGCCCACCGGGGTACTGGCCTCCCGGGTACTGCCCACCGCCGGGTCCGTGTCCGTCGCTCATGCCCGCAGCGTACCGAGACGCCCGTGGAGAAGTCCCGTCTCGTCGGCGGTCGGGCGTAGGATCAGCACTCGGCAGGTGAGAGTGCCAGCGGGTACGGATCGACACGAGCGGAGGGAACCGATGGTCAGCGAACGGAGCCTCGAGGTCCTCAAGGCCATCGTGCGCGACTACGTGGCCTCCCGCGAACCCGTCGGCTCGAAGACCATCGTCGAACGCCACGCCTTCGGCGTCAGCGCCGCGACGATCCGCAACGACATGGCGCAGCTCGAGGACGAGCAGCTCATCATCGCCCCGCACACCTCGTCCGGCCGGGTGCCCACCGACAAGGGCTACCGGGTGTTCGTCGACCACCTGGCCGCGGCCCGACCGCTCTCGGGGGCGCAGCGCCAGGCGATCGAGACCTTCCTCGGCGCCTCCAACGACCTCGACGACGTCCTCACCCGCACCGTCCGGCTGCTCAGTCAGCTGACGAACCAGGTCGCACTCGTGCAGTACCCGACGATGGGCCACGCACGGGTCCAGCACGTCGAACTCGTCCGGCTCGCCGACACCCGGTTGATGGTGGTCCTCATCACCGACACCGCCCGGGTCGAGCAGCGGGTCATCGAGACCGACGTCCCCTTCGACGAGTCCGCGCTCTCCGAGCTCCGCACCCTGGTCAACGGCGCGACCGTGGGCCTGCTGCTGCAGGACGCCCCGCGGGCCCTCCGCGAGATCCCCGGTCAGCTCCGGCCCGCGGTCCAGCCGCTCGCCGGCGTCGTGGTCGCGAGCCTGGTCGAACAGGTCGCCGCGAACCGGCAGGACCGCCTGCTGATGGCCGGTGCCGCGAACCTGGCGAAGAGCGAGCAGGACTTCTCCGGCGGGCTCTTCCCCGTGCTCGAGGCGATCGAGGAACAGGTCACCCTGCTCCGGTTGTTCGGCGAGATGCAGGTCGACGACATCGCGGTGGCGGCGAGCATCGGGCGTGAGAACGCCGAGTACGGTCTCGACGCCACGAGCATCGTCGCCGGCGGCTACCTGGCCGCCCGCGGTGAGATCGCCCGACTGGGCGTCCTCGGTCCGACCAGGATGGACTACGGCACGAACATGGCCGCGGTCCGTGCGGTCGCCCGCTACCTGTCCCGGCTGCTCGGCGAGAACTGACCGCCGGACACCCCTCCACCCCGTCCACCCACGCACCCCCTGAGGAACACTTGGCAGACCACTACGACGTCCTCGGCGTCCCGCGCGACGCCTCCGACGCCGACATCAAGAAGGCGTACCGGCGGCTCGCTCGCGAACTGCACCCGGACGTGAACCCGAGCCCCGACGCCGCCGAACGCTTCAAGGACGTCACGCACGCGTACGACGTCCTCAGCGACCCGGAACAGCGCCGTCGCTTCGACGCCGGCCCCCAGGACGGCGGGTTCGGCGCCGGTGCCGGCGGGTTCAGCGACATCTTCGACGCCTTCTTCGGCGGCGGGGGTGGCGGTGGCGGCCGGGGGACCGGTCCGCGCAGCCGTGCCGAGCGCGGTGGCGACGCCCTGCTCCGGCTCGAGGTCGACCTCGACGAGGTCGTCTTCGGCACGCACAAGGACCTCGAGGTCGACACCGCGGTGCTCTGCGACACGTGCGGCGGCTCCTGCTGCGCACCCGGCACGAGCCCGCAGACGTGTGACATCTGCGGTGGCTCCGGCCACATCCAGCGCCAGGTCCGCTCGCTGCTCGGCAACGTCGTGACGAGCGCCCCGTGCGGCACCTGCCGCGGTTACGGCACCGTCATCCCGAACCCGTGCCCGACCTGCCAGGGCCAGGGCCGCGTCCGTGCCCGTCGCACCGTGCCGGTCGACGTGCCCGCCGGCGTCGATTCGGGCCTCCGCCTGCAGATGCCCGGTCAGGGCGAGGTCGGCCCCGCCGGCGGTCCGGCCGGCGACCTGTACCTCGAGGTCCGGGTGCGCCACCACGACGTCTTCAGCCGTGACGGCGACGACCTGCTCGCCACGCTCGAGGTCCCGATGACCGACGCGATCCTCGGCGCCACGACGACGATCGACGGGCTCGACGGCCCGGTCGAGCTCGAACTCCGGCCCGGTGTGCAGAGCGCCGACGTCCTGGTCATCAAGGACCGCGGCGTCACGAAGCTCCGCGGCTCCGGTCGCGGTGACCTCAAGGTCGGCATCCAGGTCGTCACGCCCAGCAAGCTCTCGCACAAGGAGCGGCAGCTGGTCGAACAGCTCGCGAAGTCCCACAAGGCCGGTGCCCCGCAGCTGTCCCGCTTCCAGCAGGGCATGTTCGGCAAGCTCCGCGACCGGTTCTTCAACTTCTGATGGCTTCGCTCTACCTCGTCGACACCCTCGACGACGTGACGGTGGGCGGCCAGGTGTCGCTCGACGGCGCCGAGGGTCGCCACGCCGTCAAGGTGTCGCGGGTCCGCGTCGGTGAGCAGCTCCGGCTCTCGGACGGCCGCGGCACGGTCGTCGCCGGCACGGTCGCGTCGGTCGGCAAGGACTCGCTCCTGCTGACCGTCGCGTCCGTCGGCGTCGAGCCGGCGCCGCGTCCGTCGCTCACCCTCGTGCAGGCGCTCGCCAAGGGCGGCCGTGACGAGATGGCGGTGCAGGCCGCGACCGAGATCGGTGTCGACCGGGTCGTGCCGTGGTCCGCGGCGCGCAGCGTCTCGCGCTGGGACGGCCCGAAGGTCGAGAAGGGTCGCGCCCGGTGGGCGTCGATCGCGCAGGAGGCCGCGAAGCAGGCCGTCCGCGCGCGGGTTCCCGACGTCGTCGCCCCGGTGACGACGGCGCAGCTCGCCGGTGGGGCCGGAGCGGCAGCCGCGGACGACGGCCAGGAGGCCCGGCGCCAGTTGGTCCTGCTCGAACCGACCGCCTCGGTGCGGCTCGCCACCTGGGAGCCACCGACGGACGTCGACGAGATCGCCCTGGTGGTCGGACCCGAGGGCGGCATCGAGCCGTCCGAGCTCGAGCGGCTCGAGGCGGCCGGCGCGGTCCGGGTCCGGCTCGGCGACTCCGTGCTCCGGACCTCGACCGCCGGACCTGCGGCGCTGGCCGTCCTGCAGGCCCGCCTCGGCCGCTGGTGAGCCGGTCCGGCGTGGATCGGAGCATCGGGGCGGACCGGGAAGGCGCGGCGTCGGTCGCGCGTTCTACGATGGTGCCCATGACCAGCACCGAGCCCAGCGTCTTCACGAAGATCGTCGCGCGCGAGATCCCGGCGACCATCGTCGCCGAGGACGACCGCGTCATCGCCTTCGAGGACATCGCCCCGAAGGCACCCGTCCACGTGCTGGTCGTGCCGAAGACCCAGGCGTACGCGAACGTCGGCGAGCTCGCAGCCGCCGACCCCGATCTGCTCGCGCACGTCGTCCAGACCGCCCAGCGCATCGCCGACGAGCGCGCCGGCGGACAGTTCCGACTCGTGTTCAACACCGGCGAAGCCGCCGGTCAGACCGTGTTCCACGTGCACGCGCACGTACTCGCAGGAGACCTGCAGGAAGGCACCCTTGCCAGCTGACGAACCAGCCACCACCGAGCCGCAGTCGGCCTCGGAGCCCGTCTCGACCTCCGAACTCACCGTCGACGGCATCGCGATGGTGCAGTTGCTCGGACCGCAGGACCGCCTGCTGAAGACCGTCGAACGCCAGTACCCCGCGGTCCGGGTCCTGGTCCGCGGCAACCAGGTCACGCTGGCCGGACCGGAGCGCGACGTCACGCGTGCCCGGGCCCTGGTCGACGAACTCGTCGGCATGGTCCGCCGTGGGCAGGACATCGGCCAGTCGGACATCCCGACCTCGGCGCGCATCATCGACGAAGAGCGCAGCCCGTCGAACGTGTTCGGCACCCCGATCGTGTCCAGCCGGGGCAAGTCGGTGCGTCCGAAGACCGACGGCCAGCGTGCCTACGTCGACGCCATCGACGAGAACACCATCACGTTCGGCATCGGCCCGGCCGGTACCGGCAAGACGTACCTGGCGATGGCGAAGGCGGTGCAGGCCCTGCAGCGACGCGAGGTCTCGCGCATCATCCTGACCCGTCCCGCGGTCGAGGCTGGCGAGCGGCTCGGGTTCCTGCCCGGCACGCTGACCGACAAGATCGACCCGTACCTCCGCCCGCTGTACGACGCGCTCAACGAGATGATGGACCCCGAACTGGTCCCGAAGCTCCTGGCCGCCGGCACGGTCGAGGTCGCCCCGCTGGCGTACATGCGTGGCCGCACGCTCAACGACTCGTTCGTCGTGCTGGACGAGGCGCAGAACACCACCCCGGAACAGATGAAGATGTTCCTGACGCGTCTCGGCTTCGGCTCGAAGATGGTCATCACGGGCGACATCACCCAGGTCGACCTGCCGGGCAACGTCTCGGGTCTGCGCCTGGTGACGCGGATCCTGGACGAGGTCGACGACATCCACTTCGCCCGCCTCGGCAGCGAGGACGTCGTCCGCCACACCCTGGTCGGCCGGATCGTCGACGCGTACACCGTCTACGACGAGGAACGTCTCGTCGAGCAAGCCGCCAAGCGCCCCCACCAGCAGGACGACCGCCGAGGAGGCACCCGGTGAGCATCGAGCTCAACAACGAGTCCGGTGTGACGGTGGACGAGGACGTCGTGCAGCGTCTCGCCGCCTTCGCGCTCGACGCCATGCACGTCCACGCCGACGCCGAGCTCGCGATCGTCTTCGTCGACGAGGGCGCGATGGAGCAGCTGCACATCCGGTGGATGGACGAGCCCGGCCCCACCGACGTGCTGAGCTTCCCGATGGACGAGCTCCGTCCGGGCACCGAGGACGAGCCGACGCCCGCCGGGTTGCTCGGTGACATCGTGGTCTGCCCGCAGGTCGCCGAGGAACAGGCGAAGACCGCGGGGCACTCGACGCTCGACGAGATCCTGCTGCTCACGTGCCACGGCATCCTGCACCTGCTCGGCTTCGACCACGCGGAGCCGGAGGAGAAGGCCGAGATGTTCGGTCTGCAGGGCGAGATCCTGACGGCCTTCGCCGCCCAGCGCCGGGGGCGGTGACCGCAGTGCTGCTCGTCGCCGGTCTGCTCGCGGTGGCGTTCCTGCTGGTCGTCCTCGGCGGACTGCTCGCGGCCGCCGACTCCGCCCTGTCGGTCCTGTCGCGCGCCGACCTCGAGGAGATCGCCCGCGGCAGCAAGCGCCGTCGTGCGATCGAGGCCCTGGCGGACGACCCCGGCGCCCACGTCAACGCCCTGAACTTCTTCCGCGTCCTGGCCGAGACGGCTGCCGCGGTGCTCGTGACCATCGCCCTCGTGACGGTGTTCGACACGTGGTGGGTCGCCCTGATCGTGTCCGCGGCCGTGATGACCGCGGTGTCGTTCGTGCTCGTCGGGTCGAGCCCGCGCAGCGTCGGACGCGCCCACGCCGAGGGCATCATCGCCGCCACCGGGGGACTGGTCCGCGGTGTCCGCATCGTGCTCGGTCCGCTGGCGGGGCTGCTCGTCGCGATCGGCGACCGGGTCACGCCCGGACGCGTCCGCAGTGCCTCGAGCGTCTCGAGCGAAGAGCAGCTGCTCTCCCTGGTCGACGAGGCGACCGAGAGCAACGTGCTCGAGGCCGACGACCGCGAGCTCATCCACTCGGTCTTCGCGTTCAGTGACACCCTGGTGCGCGAGGTCATGGTGCCCCGCACCGACATGGTCACCGCGGACGCCGGTGACACCATCGCCGCCGTGATGGAGCAGTTCCTGGCGACCGGTGTCTCCCGGATGCCGGTGATCGGCCGTGACAGCGACGACGTCCTCGGTGTCGCGTACCTCCGCGACCTGGCCCGTGGCCTCTACGAGCGTCCCGAGGTCGGCACCCGCCCGGTGCGCACGATGCTCCGCCCGGCGGAGTTCCTGCCGGAGTCGAAGCCCGCCGACGAGACCCTGCGGCACATGCAGCTGGCGAAGAACCACCTGGTGCTCGTGGTCGACGAGTACGGCGGGGTCGCGGGCCTCGTCACGATGGAGGACCTCATCGAGGAACTCGTCGGCGACATCTCGGACGAGTACGACCGCGCCGTGGTCGACCGAGCCGAGATCGAACCCGGTCGCTGGCGCGTCTCGGCCCGGCTGCCCATCGACGAGCTCGGCGACCTGTTCGGCATCGAGCTCGACGACGACGACGTCGACACCGCCGGTGGCCTGCTCACCAAGGAGCTCGGTCACCTGCCCTCCGCCGGGGACACCGTCACGGTCTCCGGGGTCCTGCTCATCGCGGACCGCGTCGAGGGCAAGCGACGCCACCTCATCACCGTGGTCGCCGAGCGGACCGCCGACCTGGCGTCCGCCGAGCAGGCCTTCGGCGACTCCGACCACTCCACGACGGGAACACGAACGCCATGACCGACTCCGGACCCGACACCGCTCCCGAGGCGACGACCCCCTACCGTGCGGGGTTCGTCTCCTTCGTCGGTCGCCCGAACGTCGGCAAGTCGACGCTGACGAACGCCCTGGTCGGCCAGAAGGTCGCGATCACCTCGTCGAAGCCGCAGACCACCCGACGCGCCATCCGCGGCATCGTGCACCGCCCGCACGGCCAGGTCATCGTCGTCGACACCCCCGGCGTGCACCGTCCGCGCACGCTCCTGGGCGAGCGCCTGAACGACCTCGTGCAGTCCACCCTCGGTGACGTCGACGTGATCGGCTTCTGCGTGCCGGCGAACGAGCCGATCGGGCCGGGCGACCGGTTCATCAACGACACGCTCGACCAGTACCCCCGGGCGAAGAAGATCGCGATCGTCACGAAGATCGACCGCTCGGGCAAGGAGAAGATCGCCGAGCAGCTGCTCGCGGTCTCGCGCCTCCGTGAGTGGGACGCGATCATCCCGACCTCGGGCACCGAGGGCCTGCAGCTCGAGGACCTGATCGACGAGGTCGTGTCGCTGCTGCCGGAGTCCCCGCAGCTCTACGACGACCTCGCCGTGACCGAGGAGACCGACGAAGAGCGGATCGGCGAACTGATCCGCGAAGCCGCACTCGAGGGCGTCCGTGACGAACTGCCGCACTCGCTCGCCGTCGTCATCGAGGACATGGTCGAGCCGGACGCCGACGACGACCCGAACGGACCGCTGCGCATCTTCGCGAACCTGTTCGTCGAGCGGGACAGCCAGAAGTCGATCGTCATCGGCCACAAGGGCGGCCGACTCAAGGACGTCGGCACCCGGGCCCGGGTCGAGATCGAGGGCCTGCTCGGTCGGCACGTCTACCTGAACATCCGCGTGAAGGTCGCCAAGGAGTGGCAGCGCGACCCGAAGCAGCTCGGCCGCCTGGGCTTCTGACCCACGTCATCCCACGGTCGGACGCGCCGAGCGGCCGCGCGCCGTACCGTGGGGTGGTGTTCCGTCCCGTCCTCCGCACCCAGCTCGCCGTCGACATCGGCACGGCGCTGCTGCTCGGCGGCGTGGTCGCCGTCCTCTGGGCGCAGGGTGGCCAGGGTCCCTGGAGCCTCGTGACGACCGGGGTCCTCACCCTGGCCCTCGCACTCCGCCGGGTCGCTCCGGGCCTGGCCCTCGGGATCGCCTGGATCGGTGCCGTCCTGCAGATGGTGACGCTGCAGACCACCAACGTGGCCGACCTCTTCATCCCCGGTGTGATCTACACCACGAGCGTCTACGGCACCCGACGCATCCGGATCGCCGGCCTCGTCTCCGCGATCGTCGGGGCAGTCGTCGCCGGTGTGTACTACGGCTTCCAGATCTACGGCGTCCGGGGGATCGGCGGCGAAGAGACGCTGAAGGGCGCCGTCCAGTACGGCCTGATGTGGTTCGTCGTCGTCCTGGCCGTCCTGCTGCTGCCCTGGCTCGCCGGTCTGGCCGTCCGGGCCCGGCGGTCGGCGCGGATGAGCCGGGAGGCCCAACTGCTGGCCGAACGCGACGCCGCCCGAGCCGACCGGAACGTCGCGATCGAGCAGGAACGCGTCCGGATCGCCCGGGACATGCACGACATCGTGGCGCACTCGCTGGCCGTCGTGATCGCCCAGGCCGACGGCGCGCGCTACGCCCTCCGCGCCGACCCCGCGGTCGCAGACGAGGCGCTCGACACCATCGGCGCGACCGCCCGCCGTGCCCTCGGCGACGTCCGCGAGCTGCTCGGGGCACTCCGACACGAGCAGGGCACCGCGCCGACCCCCGACGTCGACGACATCGAGCGGCTCGTCGGGCAGATGCGTGACGTCGGACTCGAGGTGCAGGTGGAGCGCGAGGGTGACCCGTCGACGCTGCCGACCACCACGCAGCTCGCCGTCTACCGGATCGTGCAGGAGAGCCTGACGAACGCCTACAAGCACGGGGCGCCCGGCAGCACCGTCCGAGCACGCCTGACCTACCGGCCCGACACCGTCGAGATCGACGTCGTGAACCGCCGCGCCGAGGACGACCGGCCCGGCCCCGGCACCGGCCACGGCCTGGTCGGCATGCGGGAGCGTGCCACCATGTCCGGCGGGAGCATGACGGCCGGACCCCGGGGCGAGGACTTCGCGGTGGCGGTCCGGATGCCGGCTCAACCGTCGACGGGGCAGATGCCCCGCAACACGATCCCGACCCGATGACGACGAGCAGGCGATGACCGACATGAGCACGAACACGATCACGAACCCTCCCGCAGCCGCGCGCATCCGCGTCGCCCTGGTCGACGACCAGGCCCTGTTCCGCACCGGCATCCGGATGCTCATCGGGTCCCAGCCGGACCTGCAGTTCGTGGGGGAGGCCGGCGACGGAGCCGAGGGCATCGAACTGGTCCGCCGGAACCGCCCGGACGTCGTGCTCATGGACATCCGGATGCCGGTCAAGGACGGCATCAGCGCCACCGCCGACATCGTCTCGAGCGGGTCCGACGCCAAGGTGCTCGTCCTCACCACCTTCGACTTCGACGAGGCCGCCGCCAAGGCCATCCGTGCCGGCGCGAGTGGGTTCGTGCTCAAGGACGCCGACCCGGAGTTCCTGCTCGCCGCGATCCGGACCGTGCACGCCGGCACGACGGTGTTCGCCGCCTCGGCCACCCGCGAGCTCCTCCGCCGCTACGAGGACCCGGCCGACCTGCGCTCGACGGTGCCCGCGGCCTTCGCCGGCCTGACCCCGCGCGAGCGCGAGATCTTCGACCTCGCTGCGCGGGGGCTCAGCAACGCCGAGATCGCCGCCCACGAGTTCGTCAGCGAGGCGACCGTGAAGACCCACATCTCGCGGGTCCTCACGAAGCTCGAACTGCGTGACCGGGTGCGTCTCGTCGTGTTCGCGCACGAGCACGGCCTCGTCACCAAGGGCGACTGACCCTCATCCGCTCGGCGGACCCCGACTGGGGATGCCCACCGCGGGGATGACGGACCGGAGCCGGACGGCGGACGCGGGACGGGCCTCCCGGACGCGATCGTGGAGTCATGACCAACCACGCTCCGATCATCCGTCTCGACCATGTCTCCAAGCACTACGGGGACGCCGCGCGCCGGGTGACGGCGCTGGACGACGTCAGCGTCGACATCGGGATCGGCGAGTTCACCGCGGTGATGGGCCCCTCCGGTTCCGGCAAGTCCACGCTCATGCACGTCGCCGCCGGCCTCGACCAGGTCACCGGCGGTCGGATCACGATCGACGGCACGGACATCACCGGGCTCGGCGACCGGGAGCTCACCGAACTCCGTCGCCGCCGCCTCGGGTTCGTGTTCCAGTCGTTCAACCTCGTCCCGACGCTCGACGTCAGCGAGAACATCCGGCTGCCGTTCCTGCTCGGCGGGCACAAGCCGGACCGCGACGAGACCGCGTGGATCGACCGCCTGGTCGAGATGCTCGGGCTCGGCAACCGCCTGACCCACCGGCCGCACGAGCTCTCCGGCGGCCAGCAGCAGCGCGTCGCCATCGCCCGCGCCCTCGCCTCGCGTCCGGCCGTCGTCGTCGCGGACGAGCCGACCGGTGCCCTCGACTCGCGGACCGGGCGGGACGTGCTCGCGATCCTCCGCGGCGCCGCCGACGACTGGGGCCAGAGCGTCGTCATGGTGACGCACGACCCGGTCGCCGCCGCGAACGCCGACCGGATCCTGTTCCTCGCCGACGGCCGCGTCGTCGATGACCGGCCCCGGATGGGTGCCGCCGAGATCTCCGCCACGATGCTCGGCATGGAGGCGGCAGCGTGACCGGCAGCATGAACGGCGTCCGGCAGTTCGCCCCGACGATCCTGGTCGCCGCCCTCGGCACGACCTTCGGCTCCGCGCTCGTCATCGCCCCGGGCATCGTCACCGAGGCGATGTCCGCCACCGGCCTCGACGACATCAGCTCGGTCAAGGCCGTGCTGTCGGTGATCGGCTGGCTGGCCCTCGGCATCGCCCTGTACGTGGGCGCCATCGTCACCGCGAACACCTGCGCGACGCTCATCGCCGGGCAGACCCGCGTGATCGCGCTCCAGCGGCTCGTCGGCGCGACCGGTGCCTCGCTCCGTGCCCGGATCACCCGCACCGGACTCGTCGTCGGCCTGCTCGGCGGGCTCATCGGCGCCGTCGTCGGCACCGGGCTCGCCGCGGTGTTCGTCGCGGTGCTCCGCAGCAACGGCTTCCTGCCCGACCGCTCGTACACGCTCCTGCCCTGGGAGCTCGTGCTGCCAGTGGTCGCCGTCGTCCTCGCCACCTGGGGTGCCTTCGCCGCCGGGTCCCGACGAGTGCTCACCGTCACCCCGCTGCAGGCGCTGTCCTCGAGCGTCGAGCCGAGCCACGAGGACGTCCGTACCGGCACCGCCCGGAAGGTCTGGGCGATCCTGCTCATGACCGTGGGAGCGCTGCTCGCCCTGGTCGGACTGGCCCTCAGCGCGGCGACGCCCCTGGCGGTCCTGCCCGCGGCACTCGGCGGCTTCGTCTCGTTCGCCGGGGTCGCGGTCGGCGCCACGATCGTGATGCCGCCGATCCTGCAGGCGATCGGGCGGATCGGGTCCCACGACCCCGTGGTCCTGCTCGCCGGCCGGAACGCGATGCGCGCCCCGGCACGTACGGCCCGCGCCACGATCGGGCTCGTCATCGGCGTCACGCTGCTCGTCACCTTCGCCGTCGCACTCGGGATCATGCAGCACGTCACCGAGTCCGCCCTGTCCGGGCAGAGCGGCATCACGCCCGCGATGCTCGCCGAACAGCGTGACTTCTTCCAGCAGCTCGACGCCGTCGTCAGCGTCATCGTCGGCTTCTCGGCCGTGATCGCCGCGGTCGGGGTCGTCAACGCCCTGGCCCTCGGCGTGCTGCAGCGTCGCCGGGAGCTCGGGCTGCTCCGTGTCCTCGGACTGACCGGGGCGCAGGTCCGGCGGATGATCGTCACCGAGGCCGTCCAGATGGTCGTCGCCGCCGTCGTCACCGGGCTCGTGCTCGGCACCGCGTACGGGTGGCTCGGCGGGCAGACACTCCTCGGCACGATCCGTGCCACCACGCCGGTGCTGCCGCTGACGACGATCGCGGTCGTGGTGGTCGGGGCGCTCGTCCTGGCGGTCGTCGCCACCGTGGCGCCGGTCCGGCGTGCGATGCGCGTACCGCCGACGGAGGCGCTGGCGGTCGACTGAGTGGTGACCGCCGGTGAGGTCGCCGTCACCGTGGGGGTGACGGCGACCGGGTCCGGTCGCCGCGGCCGTGGGGGTGGCGGCGGCCGGACGGGAGGCACGGTGCCAGCGGGTGCCGTGCCTCCCGTCCGTGACGTGGTCCGTCCGTCACACGGTGCACCGTTCGGGCGCTCCGGTGCTAGCGTGAACCCGATGTACTCGGCACTCCTCCTCCTTCGTCGCCGCGACGAGGCCTGACAACCGGCCCACCTCGTCGCGGAGTCCGTCGTGGCCGCACCGCAACCACACCGACGAAAGCGAACCGATGCAGAACGCGCAGCGCCCCTCCGGGATGCCGATCCACAAGTACGTCCCCTTCTCCGAGCAGATCACCGTCGACCTGCCCGACCGCACCTGGCCCACGAAGCAGATCGACCGTGCGCCCCGCTGGTGCGCCGTCGACCTGCGTGACGGCAACCAGGCACTCATCGACCCGATGGACGCCGAACGCAAGCGGGCGATGTTCGACCTGCTCGTCCGGATGGGCTACAAGGAGATCGAGGTCGGGTTCCCCAGTGCCTCGCAGACCGACTTCGACTTCGTCCGGTCGCTGATCGACGAGGGCGCGATCCCCGACGACGTCACGATCCAGGTCCTGACCCAGGCGCGCGAGCACCTCATCGACCGCACGTACGAGGCGATCGACGGCGCGAAGCAGGCCATCGTGCACCTCTACAACTCGACGAGCATCGTGCAGCGCGAGGTCGTGTTCCGCACCGACGTGCAGGGCGTCGTCGACATCGCCGTCGCCGGAGCGCACATGTGCAAGGCGGCCGAGGCACGGCTGCAGCACGACACGACCGTCTACTACGAGTACTCGCCGGAGTCCTACACGGGCACCGAGCTCGAGGTCGCGGTGCAGATCTGCAACGCCGTGCTCGAGGTCTTCGAGCCGACGCCCGAGCGCCAGGTCATCATCAACCTGCCCGCGACCGTCGAGATGGCGACCCCGAACGTCTACGCCGACTCGATCGAGTGGATGTCCCGCAACCTCGCCCACCGCCAGGACGTCATCCTGTCGCTGCACCCGCACAACGACCGGGGCACCGCCGTCGCCGCTGCCGAGCTCGGCTACATGGCCGGCGCCGACCGCATCGAGGGCTGCCTGTTCGGCAACGGAGAGCGGACCGGCAACGTCGACCTCGTCGCGCTGGGGATGAACCTGTTCACGCAGGGCATCGACCCGCAGATCGACTTCTCGGACATCGACCAGGTCAAGCGCACCGTCGAGTACTGCAACCAGCTGCCGGTGCCGGAGCGCCAGCCGTGGGCCGGGGACCTGGTCTACACGGCCTTCAGCGGCTCGCACCAGGACGCCATCAAGAAGGGCCTCGAAGCACTCGAGGCCCGTGCGGCCGCCGAGGGCGTCGGCGTCGACGACGTCGTCTGGGCGGTGCCGTACCTGCCGGTCGACCCGAAGGACATCGGGCGTTCGTACGAGGCCGTCATCCGCGTCAACTCGCAGTCCGGCAAGGGCGGCGTCGCCTACCTGCTCAAGACCGACCACGCGCTCGACCTGCCCCGCAAGCTGCAGATCGAGTTCAGCGGCGTCGTGCAGCAGCGCACCGACGCCGAGGGCGGCGAGTTCACCTCGGAGCGCATCTGGGACCTGTTCCACGACGAGTACCTGCCCGCCCACGTCGACGACGACAAGTGGGGCCGGTACGAGATCACGAAGACCGCCACCTCGAGCGACTTCGACGGCACGACCAAGCTGTCGGTCGCGATGCGCGTCGACGAGGGCTCCGTCGCGGCCGAGGCCGTCGGCACCGGCCCGATCGACGCGTTCCTGTCCGTGATGGCGGACCAGGGCGTCTCGGTCACGCTGTACGACTACTCGGAGCACACGATGAGCGCCTCGGGCGACGCGCAGGCGGCGTCCTACGTCGAGCTCGACGTCGACGGCGTGCGGCTGTGGGGCGTCGGGATCGATGCCGACATCGCGACCGCGTCGCTCAAGGCGATCGTCTCCGCCGTGAACCGCGCGGTGCGCGCGGGCGCGGCCTCGGGCGCGCCGGAGCTCGTCTCCGCCTGATCCGCGTCGGTCCGGGACGGGAGGCGCGGTGCGGGCCCGCACCGCGCCTCCCGTCCGTCCCCTCCCGCCGTCCCGCCGCCCGCGCCTGCGTCGAGGTCGCGCATCCTGCCGTCTGGCGGCCGCCGCGCCGGCAGTTCCCGCGATCTCGGCGATCACCACGCGGCGGGTCGTGCGACCTCGGCGAGCGGGCGGAGGTGTCGGCGGGGCGGGGGATACTGGGGACATGCCGCTGTACCGGGACGAGTGCGTCGTGTTGCGCACCCACAAGCTCGGTGAGGCCGACCGCATCGTCACGATGCTCAGCCGGGAGCACGGCAAGATCCGCGCCGTCGCGAAGGGCGTGCGCCGGACCGCGTCGAAGTTCGGCTCGCGGCTCGAGCCCTTCATGGTCGTCGACGCCCAGTTCTACGATGGCCGCTCGCTCGACATCGTCACGCAGGCGGAGTCCCTCGGCGCGTACGGAGCCCGCATCGTCGCCGACTACGGCGCCTACACGGCGGCGAGTGCGATGGTCGAGACCGCCGACCGACTGAGCGAGGCGGACGCGGGGCTGCAGCAGTACCTGTTGCTCGTCGGAGCGCTGCGGTCGCTGTCGCGCGGTGAACACCAGCCGAGTGCGACCCTCGACTCGTACCTCCTCCGCGCGATGAGCATCGCCGGGTGGGCACCCTCGTTCAGCGACTGCGCGGTCACCGGGGAGCCCGGGCCGCACTCGGCGTTCGTCGTGCAGCTCGGCGGGGTCGTGGCGGACTCGGCCGCGCCTCCCGGCACGCCACGGTTGGACCCGGCGACGCTCGCCGTCCTCGGACAGCTGCTGGCCGGGGACTGGGGGAGCGTCGACGTGACCGACGAGCGGACGAGATCGCGGGCCTCCGGCGTGGTCGCGGCGTACGCGCAGTGGCACCTGGAACGATCGCTCCGTTCGTTGCCGCACGTCGACCGCACCGAGCACCCGTCACCGCTCGCCCCGCACCCCGGTGGTGTGCCGGCGGCGGTCGCAGCGGTGCCGGCACCTGCCGTGCCGACACCGGACGACCACGACCCCGCCCTCGGAGGAACCCGCGCATGAGCCCTCGCCGTCCCGCTGCCGAACCGGGCCCCTTCCTGCCGGTCGACTGGACCGGCGAGCAGCCCCCGGCGATCCCGAAGCGCTTCGTGCCCGGCCACGTGGCGATCGTGATGGACGGCAACGGCCGGTGGGCGAACCAGCGCGGCCTCACCCGGATCGAGGGGCACAAGGCGGGTGAGGCCTCGTTGCTCGACGTCGTCGCCGGTGCGATCCAGATCGGTGTCACGCACGTGTCCGCGTATGCGTTCTCGACCGAGAACTGGAAGCGCTCACCCGAAGAGGTCCGGTTCCTCATGGGCTTCAACCGCGACGTCATCCGCCGCCGCCGCGACCAGCTGCACGAGTGGGGCGTGCGGGTCCGCTGGGCCGGGCGCACCCCGAGGCTCTGGCGCAGTGTCATCGACGAGCTGCAGACCGCCGAGGAGATGACGGCCGGCAACGACGTCCTGACGCTGACGATGTGCGTCAACTACGGCGGCCGGAACGAGATCGCCGACGCGGTGCGGTCCATCGCGGACGACGTCGCCGCGGGACGCCTCAAGCCGAGCCAGGTGACCGAGAAGACCCTGGCGAAGCGGCTGTACGTGCCGGAGCTGCCGGACGTCGACCTGTTCCTCCGCAGTTCGGGGGAGCAGCGGACGAGCAACTTCCTGCTGTGGCAGTCGGCGTACGCCGAGATGGTGTTCCTCGACCGGCTCTGGCCCGACTTCCGACGCACCGACCTGTGGGGGGCGATCGAGGAGTACGCCAGCCGCGACCGTCGCTACGGCGGCGCGGTCGACACGCCGACGGCGTAGCGCGGCGGCCGCGGCCCGCGCGCCGCCCGCGTGGCCGAGGCTCGGCCCCGCGGACATGTTGCGCCGTTCGGAGGCCGCAATGTGTCCGCTCAGCCGAGGCTCGGCGCGCGCCCGGGTGACGGCGGGCGCGGCTGGCCGCGCGGCGGCGCGGCCGGCGTGCGCCCGGCTGGGCCGCGCGCCGCGGGCCGCGGGCCTCGCGCCGTGCCCGGCGGGGCCGAGGCTCGGCCCCGCGGACATGTTCCGCCGTTCGGAGGCCGCGATGTGTCCGCTCACGCGAGCCTCGGCGCTGGCCGACGGGCCGGCGCGGGCGTCGCGGCCGCGTCAGGCGAGCAGGTGGGCCGCGGAGCGGACCGCATCGAGCGCCGCACGGACACTCGGCACGCGGTCCGCTCCGCGGGCGACGACGACCTCGACGCGGCGCGCCAGGTCGTCGTCCACGGGGTCGATCGCGACGCCGGCCGGGATGACCGTCGTGGCGAGGGCCAGCCGGGGGAGCAGCGCCACCCCGAGCCCCGCGGCGACGAGCCCCACGACCGCGGCCGCGTTGTCCGTCTCGAGGACGATGTCCGGCGTGAACCCCGCGCTCGCGCACGAGGCGAGCAGGTGCCCCCGGCAGCGCGGACACCCACCGATCCAGCGGGCGTCGCGGTGGGACGCGAGGTCCACGACGGTCGAGCCGCCGGGGCGGAGGGGAGCCGGGCCTCCCGTCACGAGCGGCTGGCCGGCAGCGACGGGCTCGCTCGCGACGGGCGGCTGGGCGGCAGCGACCGGCGTGACGAGCGCGAGCGGGTCGCGGCCGAGCGCCCGGGTGACGAGTCCCGGGTCGGGGACGGCACCGACCTCGTCGCCGACGTAGGTGAAGGTGAGGGCGACGTCGACCTCACCACCGCGGAGCAGGTCGAGCGCCTCGGGAGGCTCGACCTCGACGTACGAGGTCGTCACCCCCGGCGCCGTCGCGGCCAGGCGCGCGAGCACCGCGGGCACGAGGGCAGAGGACGCGCTCGGGAACCCCGCGAGCCGGACACGCCCGCGGGTGAGTCCGCCGACGGCGTCGAGGTCCTCGCGCGCCGCGGTCAGCGCCGCCTGGACGTGCAGGGCGTGGTCGGCGAGCACCTGGCCGGCGTGCGTCAGGGTCGCGCCGCGGCCGCCCCGCAGGACCAGCGCGTGCCCGAGGCGCTGCTCGGCCCGGGTCAGGAGCTGGCTGACGGCCGGTTGGCTCGACCCGAGTGCAGCGGCCGCCCGGGTGATCGACCCGCTGTCGGCGACGGCGCGCAGGACCTTGAGTAGCTGGGGGTCGATGTCGTCCATCACACGATGTTACCGGTGGCACAACGAACCTGCTCTGGCGTGATGGCTCGGGCGGCGGGACCCTGTCGGACATGGACTCGTTCCCCGCCGGCCGCGGCTACCTCGCGGCGTGCACCGCCGGACTCCCGTCGCACGGCACGCTCGCCGCGCAGCGCGCCGACCTGGACGCGTGGTCCCGAGGCGAGTCCTCGCCCGCCCACTACGGTGCCCTCGTCGAGGAGGGACGCGCGCTCTTCGCCGACCTGGTCGGTGTGCCGGCAGCGCAGGTCGCGACCGGGTCCCAGACCTCGGTGATGGCCGCCGTCGTCGCCGACGCCCTGCCGGACGGCGCCGAGGTGGTCGTCCCGGACGGCGACTTCAGCTCCGTCGTCTTCCCCTTCCTGGCGCAGGCACACCGCGGCGTGCGCGTCCGGAGCGTCCCCCTCGCCGAGCTCGCCGCCTCGATCGGCCCCGACACCGCGCTCGTCGCCTGGTCCGTCGTGCAGTCCGCCACCGGCATCGTCACCGACCCGGCGCCCGTCCTCGACGCGGCCCGACGGGTCGGTGCGCTGACGCTCTGCGACCTGACCCAGGCCGCCGGGGTCCTGCCCGTCGCCGCCGCGCCGTTCGACATCACGATCACGCACACCTACAAGTGGCTCTGCGCTCCTCGCGGCGTCGCGTTCATGACGCTCTCCGACACCGCGCTCGGCCGCCTGCGCCCCGTCCAGGCCGGGTGGTACGCGGGCGAGGACGTCTGGTCCTCCTGCTACGGACCCGCCATGCACCTGGCCGACGACGCCCGCCGCTTCGACGTCTCGCCGGCCTGGCAGGCGTGGCCCGGAGCGGTGGCCGCACTCCGGCACGCCGTCTCGCTCGACGCGCACACGACCTGGAGGCACGCCACCGGACTCGCAGACCGGCTCTGCGACGCGCTCGGGGCGGCCCGGCAAGGACGCGGCACGGGTGGGCAGGCGATCGTCACGTTCCCCGACGCCGACGGCACCGGCCTGCGGGCGCTCACGGCCGCGGGCATCACCGCGTCGGGGCGGGCCGGACGGCTGCGGATCGCGTTCCACCTCTGGAACGACGAGGACGACGTGACCGACGTGGCGGCGGCGCTGGCGGGGGTGGAGCCTGGCGCGTCGGGGCGGTGAGGGACGGGGCGGCGGTGGGTCGGGCCTCCCGGGCCGCTAGCATTGCCGGGTCCGACCGCACACCGAGCACCCAGCTCGGCGAACTCAGGAGCACCTCAGTGGCACAGCCCTCCCGTCTCGACAGCGTCATCGCCCTGGCCAAGCGCCGTGGGTTCGTCTTCCAGTCGGGGGAGATCTACGGCGGATCCCGCTCCGCGTGGGACTACGGGCCCCTCGGTGTCGAGCTCAAGGAGAACATCAAGCGCCAGTGGTGGCAGCGGTTCGTCCGCGGCCGTGGCGACATGGTTGGCCTGGACTCCGCCGTCATCCTGCCCCGCAAGGTATGGGAGGCCTCCGGCCACGTCGCGACGTTCACCGACCCGCTCGTCGAGTGCCTGCACTGCCACCACCGCTTCCGCGAGGACCACCTGCTCGAGGCGTTCCAGGCCAAGAAGGGCCGCGCTCCCGAGGGCGGCATGGCCGAGATCGCGTGCCCGAACTGCGGCACCCGCGGCGAGTGGACCGAGCCCCGCGAGTTCAGCGGCATGCTCAAGACCTACCTCGGCCCGGTCGAGTCGGAGGAGGGCCTGAACTTCCTGCGCCCCGAGACCGCCCAGGGCATCTTCGTCGACTTCGCGCAGGTCGTCACGACCAGCCGCATGAAGCCCCCGTTCGGCATCGGCCAGGTCGGCAAGGCGTTCCGCAACGAGATCACGCCCGGCAACTTCATCTTCCGGACCCGCGAGTTCGAGCAGATGGAGATCGAGTACTTCGTGCCGCCGGCCTCGGCCGAGGAGCACTACGAGCAGTGGATCGCCGACGCCGTCGCGTTCTACACCGACCTCGGCATCGACCCGGAGAACCTCCGCCGCTTCGACGTGCCGGACGGGGAGCGCGCGCACTACTCCGACGCGACCGCCGACATCGAGTACCGCTTCGGGTTCGCCGGCACCGAGTGGGGCGAGCTCATGGGCGTCGCGAACCGCACCGACTTCGACCTCAAGAACCACATCGAGGCGTCCGGTCAGGACCTGCGCTACTTCGACCAGGCCGCGAACGAGAAGTACGTGCCGTACGTCATCGAGCCGTCGTTCGGTCTGACCCGTGCGCTGATGGCGTTCCTGCTCGACTCGTACCACGAGGACGAGGCCCCGAACGCGAAGGGCGGCGTCGACAAGCGCACCGTCCTGCGCCTCGACCCGCGTCTGGCGCCCGTGAAGGCCGCGGTCCTGCCGCTGTCCCGCAACGAGCAGCTCTCGCCGGTCGCCCGCGGCCTGGCTGACGACCTGCGCAAGAACTGGAACGTGGACTTCGACGACGCCGGTGCGATCGGCCGTCGATACCGTCGCCACGACGAGATCGGCACGCCGTTCTGCATCACGGTCGACTTCGACACGCTCGAGGACAAGGCCGTGACCGTGCGCGAGCGCGACACCATGGGCCAGGAGCGCGTGTCGCTCGACCGCCTGCAGGGCTTCCTGGCCGAGCGGCTGCTCGGCGCGTAGCGCGGCGCGGGGCTGGTGGCTGGGCTGCCGGCCGATGGCGCGCCGCCGGCTGGCGCCGATCGGACCCGCACAACAGAAACCGCCCCGAACCTCGGGATCCCGTGGCGCGGGGCGGTTTCCGTTGTGCGCAGCCGGACGACACCGGCCGGCCGCGGCGGCGGGCGCGGGAATGCGGCGGCGGCGTCGGCGTTGGGGTCAGCATGAACGACTCCGTGAAGGTCGATGTCTGGTCGGACATCGCCTGCCCCTGGTGCTACATCGGCAAGCGCAAGTTCGAGGCGGGCGTCTCCGCGTTCGGCGGCCCGGTCGAGGTCGAGTACCACTCCTTCGAACTGAGCCCCGACACCCCCGTCGACTTCGAGGGCTCCGAGGCCGAGTTCCTCTCGCAGCACAAGGGCCTGCCGGTCGAGCAGGCGCAGCAGATGATCGACCAGGTCGCCGGCATCGCCGCCCAGGTCGACCTGCACTACGACTACGACGCCCTCCGCCACACCAACACGGTCAAGGCACACCAGGTGATCCACCTCGCCAAGCAGCACGGCAAGCAGCTCGAGATGGTCGAGCGCCTCTTCGCCGCCTACTTCGAGCGCGGCGAGCACGTCGGGCAGGACGACTCGCTGGCCGACCTGGCCGCCGAGGTCGGGATCGACCGGGACGAGGTACTGGCCACCCTCCGCGACGACAGCCAGCTCGCCGCGGTCCGCGCCGACCAGTCCCAGGCGCAGGCCTACGGCATCAACGGCGTCCCGTTCTTCGTCATCGACGGCAAGTACGGCGTCTCTGGCGCTCAGGACCCGGCCGCGTTCGAGCAGGTCCTCCGCCAGGTGGTCGCGCTCCGCGAGTCGACGCCCGCCGAGGTGGCCGAGGCTGCCCAGCGTGCCGACGACGATGCGGCAGCGGACGCCGGGGTGACCCGATGACGGGCGCGACGGCTCCCGTGGGCGGTGGGTCGGGCCTCCCGGCCGGGTTGGAGGCGCGACCCGCCCTCCTGACGCTCGTCACGCCCGGCGGTGCGCCAGTCTGTGAAGGCGACTCGTGCTTCGTGCCGGGCGCAGAGGGTGACTGGTCCGAGGTCCCCGACTGACCGGAGTCACGAGCGGGGCGGTTCCTCGTCGGTGATGTCCGCGACCGTCGCGTCGTAGGCGGCGACGAGCGCGTCGCCGTCCACGAAGGCGCTGGCACCGTGTCGGCCGGCCCCGAGCGCGACCCGTCGCCCGAGCACCCGCTCGTCGGCGAACACCGGCAGGTCACCCGTCGCGCCGATCGGGGTGATCGTGCCGCGCTCGTAGCCGCTGGCCTCGAGCGCGGTGGCCGCGTCGGGCATCGACAGCTTGTTCACACCGACGACCGTGCGGAGCTTCTTCCAGGCGATGCTCCGGCCGCCGGGGACGAGCGCCAACAGGAACCCGCCGTCGTGGCGCTTCACCACCAGGGTCTTCACGATGTCGCCCGGGTCGATGCCGAGCAGGGCCGCGGCACCCTCGAGCGAGTCGGCGGCGGGACGCTCGACGACCTGCACGTCGAGGCCGCGGGCGGCAGCGTCGGAGTCGAAGCGGGTGACGGCATCCGGAACGGTCATGTGGAGAACGCTACCGGCGGCCGACGACGTGGGAGAATGGGCAACGTATGACGATCACACAAGCTGCAGCAGCACCGCTGCGCATCGGCCCCATCCAGGTCGATGCGCCCGTCGTGCTCGCCCCGATGGCCGGCATCACGAACATGGCGTACCGCCGCCTCTGCCGTGAGTACGGCGCCGGGTTGTACGTCTGCGAGATGATCACCTCCCGTGCCCTGGTCGAGCGGACGCCCGAGTCGATGCGACTCATCCGGCACCACGAGTCCGAGACCCCGCGGTCGATCCAGCTGTACGGCGTCGAGCCGAACACCGTCGCCGAGGCCGCCACGATCCTGGTCGGCGAAGACCGTGCCGACCACATCGACCTGAACTTCGGGTGCCCGGTGCCGAAGGTCACGCGGAAGGGCGGGGGCGCGGCGCTGCCGTGGAAGCTCGACCTGTTCCGCGACCTCGTCACGAAGACGGTCCGGGCAGCGGGTGACGTCCCGGTCACCGTGAAGATGCGCAAGGGCATCGACGGCGACCACCTGACCTACCTCGACGCCGCCCGCATCGCGCGGGACGCCGGCGTCGCGAGTGTCGCCCTGCACGCCCGGACCGCCAACGAGCACTACTCGGGCCAGGCGGACTGGTCGGCGATCGCGACCCTCAAGGAGACGATCACCGACATCCCGGTCCTCGGCAACGGCGACATCTGGTCCGCCGCCGACGCACTGCGGATGGTCGACGAGACCGGCTGCGACGGCGTGGTCGTCGGGCGCGGCTGCCTGGGCCGTCCGTGGCTGTTCGGCGACCTGGCCGCGGCGTTCCGTGGTGAGGACCTCCGGGCCGCCCCGGGCCTCGGCGAGGTCGCAGTCGCGTTCCGTCGGCACGCCGAACTGCTGGTCGAGTTCTTCGAGTCGGAAGAGCACGGCTGCCGGGACATCCGGAAGCACGTGGCCTGGTACTTCAAGGGGTACCCGATCGGTGGCGAGGTCCGTTCCGGTCTCGCGATGGCCTCGAGCCTGCAGGAGATCGACGACCTGCTCGGCCAGCTCGACTGGACGGCGCCGTACCCGGGAGCCGACGTCGAGGGCCCGCGTGGTCGTGCCGGACACGCCAAGCGGACGGCGCTGCCGGACCGTTGGCTCGAGAGCCGCGACGTCGACTCGGAGTTCCGAAAGGTCCTGGCCGCCGCCGAGATGCACCACAGCGGCGGATGAGCGCCACCTCGTCGTACGGCCCGGCCGACGCCGACCGCTGGTTCCCCGAGGAGCACGGCAACCGGCGGAGCGACTTCGCCCGTGACCGTGCCCGCCTGCTGCACTCCAGCGCACTCCGTCGCCTTGCTGCCAAGACGCAGGTGCTCAGTCCGACGACCGGGCTGGACTTCGCCCGGAACCGCCTGACGCACTCGCTCGAGGTCGCCCAGGTCGGCCGTGAGCTCGCCGACAGTCTGGGCCTCGACCCGGACGTCGTCGACACCGCCTGCCTGGCGCACGACATCGGGCACCCGCCGTTCGGCCACAACGGCGAGACCGCGGTGAACGCCTGGGCCGCCGACATCGGCGGCTTCGAGGGCAACGCGCAGACCCTGCGACTGCTCACCCGGCTCGAGCCGAAGGTCTACGGCGACGACGGACGCGCCTACGGCCTCAACCTGACCCGCGCCTCGCTCGACGCCAGCTGCAAGTACCCGTGGCCGGCGTCGCAGGGTGTCGGCGAGGCATCGTCCGGCCGCACGAAGTTCGGCTTCTACGACGAGGACCACGAGGCCTTCGCCTGGCTCCGCGCCGGCGCACCCCGTCGGCAGCGCTGCATCGAGGCCCAGGTGATGGACCTGTCCGACGACATCGCGTACTCGGTGCACGACTTCGAGGACGCCGTCGTCGCGGGCTTCATCGACGTCGCCGCTCTGGGCGACCGCGTCGGCGAGAACGACATCGTCACCGCCATGCACGCCTGGGTCGGCGACGACCTGAGCCGCGACGAACTGCTCGAGGCATTCGACCGACTGCGCGGGATGTCCCTCTGGATGACCGAGTACGACGGCTCCCGGCAGGCGCAGGCGCGGCTCAAGAACCTGACCAGCCAGCTCATCGGCCGGTTCGCCCGCACGGCGACGACCGCGACGCGCGAGGCCTATGCCTCGGGCTCGCTCGTCCGGTTCGCGGCGAGCGTCGTCACGCCGCCGGAGATCATCGGCGAGATCGCGGTGCTCAAGGGCATCGTGGCGGCGTTCGTGATGACGCAGGGCGACCGGCAGCCGGTGTACGAGGACCAGCGCCGTGTGCTGACCGAGCTGCTCGACGTCCTCGCCGACCGCGGTGCCGACGCGCTGGAGCCCGGGTTCGCGGCCGATTGGCGCACCGCCGCCGACGACCAGGGACGCCTCCGGGCCGTCGTCGACCAGGTCGCCAGCCTCACCGACCAGGGCGCGCTCGCCTGGCACAAGCGGCTGGTCGTCGGGGAGCGCGAGCCCGCCCACATCGCGGTCTGAGCCGAACCGCCGACCGGACGCCACCGGCGACGTCCACAGGCGGTCCGACGACGTCGGCCCGCCGAACTAGAATCGTCGGGTGGCAGGACTGATCGCGCGGAACGACATCGACGAGGTCCGCGCGCGCGTGAACATCGCCGACGTGGTGGGCGACTACGTCACGCTGAAGTCCGCGGGCGTCGGCTCGCTCAAGGGCCTCTGCCCCTTCCACGACGAGCGCACCCCGTCGTTCCACGTCCGTCCGCAGGTCGGCCGGTACCACTGCTTCGGCTGCGGCGAGGACGGCGACGTCTTCAGCTTCCTGATGTCGCAGGAGCACACGACCTTCCAGGAGGCCGTCGAGCGGATGGCCGCGAAGATCGGCTTCACGCTCCACTACGAGGACGGCGACGGTCCCCGGACCGACTACAACGCGCGTGCCCGCCTGATCGCCGCGAACGAGGCAGCGCAGGCGTTCTTCACGGCGCAGCTGACCACGGCCGCGGCCGAGCCGGCACGGCAGTTCCTCGGGCAGCGCGGCTTCGACCCGGCCGCCGCGCAGCACTTCGGCGTCGGCTTCGCCCCGAAGTCGTTCGACGCGCTCAAGGACCACCTGCGCGGGCTGCGGTTCAGCATCGACGAGATCGTCGCCGCCGGACTCGTCAGCCAGGGGGACCGCTCCCCGTACGACCGGTTCCGCGGGCGCCTGATGTGGCCGATCCGCGACGTCACCGGGGCGACGATCGGGTTCGGCGCCCGGCGGCTGCTCGAGGACGACAAGGGCCCGAAGTACCTGAACACGCCGGAGACGCCGATCTACCACAAGAGCCAGGTGCTCTACGGGCTCGACCTCGCCCGCAAGGAGATCGCGAAGGGCAAGCAGGTCGTCATCGTCGAGGGCTACACCGACGTGATGGCGTGCCACCTCGCCGGCATCACCACCGCGGTCGCCACCTGTGGCACGTCCTTCGGCGTCGACCACATCAAGGTCCTGCGCCCGATGCTCGGCGACTCCGCCGCGCAGCACGTCTCGCAGCTCGGCCAGATCGTCTTCACGTTCGACCCGGACGAGGCCGGGCAGCGCGCCGCCTCCCGTGCCTTCGCCGAGGAACAGCGGTTCGCGTCGCAGACCTACGTCGCGGTCGCCCCGGGCGGTCTCGACCCCTGCGACCTCCGTCTGGCCCGGGGCGACGACGCGATCCGCCGTCTGGTCGAGAACCGTCGTCCGATGTTCGAGTTCATGATCCGTCGCCGGCTCGACGGCCACGACCTGGACACGGTCGAGGGCCGCGTCGGCGGTCTCCGCGAGAGCGCGCCCGTCATCGCCGACATCCGTGACCGCGCCCTTGCGGACGGCTACATCCGGAACACGGCCGGGTGGCTCGGCATGGACATCGAGGACGTGCGTCGGGCGGTCGCCACGGCCCGTCGGCGTCCGTCTGACGGTGGGCAGGGCGCTCGATCAGGAGGCTCGTCCAACGCCGGGCAGAACGGTTCCGGCAACGGGACCAACGGCTCCGGCACCGACGGATCCGGGCGGCACGGCGACGGTCGCGACCTGCCGGACGAACCGCAGGCGAGCATCCGGTCGCTGCCGGACGACCCGATCGCACGGATGGAGCGCGACGCCGTGATGGCGATGGTGCAGCAGCCGCAGTCGGTCGGCGTCCCGTTGCTCGCACTGGCGGCCTCGGCGACCTTCTCGGCGCGGATGCTCTCGGTCGTCCGTGACGCCGTCGTGGCGAACATCGACGCGGTGGGGGACCGGGCCTGGCTCGACAAGCTGCTCAGCGACGTGCCGGCGCCGTTCCGGTCGCTCGTGCAGGAGCTCGCGCTCGCGCCGATCCCGGCTCGCTCCGACGAGGACCTGGCGATCTACTGCCGTGGCATCGTCGTGGCCCTCGTCGAACGGGACCTGCTCGCGCGGAAGGCCTCGCTGCTCGGACAACTGCAGCGCACGGATCCGTCCGACCAGGAGCGTCGGACAGACGTGCAGCGTCAGCTGATGGACCTCGACGCCCAGCGGATGCGGCTCCGCGCGGACACCCCCGGCGCCTGAACAGCGCGTCCTCGGCCGTCCTCCTGCGGAGCACGGCGGGCCGTCCGGTGCGCCGCCGATCGGCTCCGAGCCCCGCGGAACCGGGGAGTTGCTGGACGCAACAGTTGTCGCCACGGCGCAAGGAAGCTGCGCGCCGCGCCGGACACACTGCCTCCGATCCTCCGCTCGAAGGCGTGATCCTGCGTTACAGCGGTGTAAACAATCGGCCCCCGGGGCCTCCCGATGTCTGGCAGGGTGTGACCATTGAACGTCCCTGCGACCGGTCACAGCCCGTTCCACTCGGTCCCAGGACTCTTGCAACCACATCAGAGAGGCAATCGGACATGGCATCCGTTTCCACATGGGGCAAGCGCACCCTCGCACTCGGCGCCGGCGCCGCAGCGACCGCGCTCGTGCTCACCGGCTGCGCAGGCGGCACCAGCGGTGGCTCCGGCGACCTCAACGGCCTGATCATCGGCACGACCGACAAGGTCACCTCGCTCGACCCGGCCGGTTCCTACGACAACGGCTCGTTCGCCGTGCAGAACCAGGTCTTCCCGTTCCTCATGAACACCCCGACGGGCAGCCCGGACGTCGAGCCGGACATCGCCACGAAGGCGGAGTTCACGAACCCGACGACGTACAAGGTCACCCTGAAGAAGGGTCTCGAGTTCGCGAACGGCAACAAGCTCACCTCGAGCGACGTCAAGTTCTCGTTCGAGCGCGACCTGAAGATCAAGAACGACAACGGTCCGTGGTCGCTGCTCGCGAACCTCAAGAGCATCGACACCCCGGACGCCACGACGGTCGTCTTCAACCTCGACCACGCCGACCAGACCTGGCCGCAGGTGCTCTCGAGCCCCGCCGGCCCGATCGTCGACGAGGACGTCTTCTCGGCGACGAAGCTCACCAGCGCCGACGACATCGTCAAGGGCAACGCCTTCGCCGGCCAGTACAAGATCACCTCCTACAAGGAGAACGACCTGATCGCGTACGAGGCGAACGACAAGTACGACGGTGTCCTCGACAAGGCGAAGACCAAGGACGTCACCGCCCAGTACTTCACCAAGGAGACCGACCTCAAGCTCGCGGTCCAGAAGGGCGACGTCGACGTGGCGTACCGCTCCCTGACGCCGACGGACATCTCGTCGCTCCGCAAGGACTCGAAGCTGCAGGTCATCGACGGCCCCGGCGGCGAGATCCGCTACGTCGTCTTCAACTTCAAGACGCAGCCCTTCGGCACCGGCCAGAGCGACGCCGACGAAGCGAAGGCACTGGCCGTGCGCCAGGCCGTCGCCGACGTCGTCGACCGCGACGAGCTCGCCAAGGAGGTCTACAACGACACCTACACGCCCGTCTACTCGATGGTGCCGGACGGCCTGACCGGGGCCGCGACGCCGTTCAAGTCGCTCTACGGTGACGGCAACGGTGCGCCGGACGTCGACAAGGCCAAGAAGACGCTCAAGGACGCCGGCGTCTCGGGCAAGATCGAGCTCGACATCCAGTACTCGCCGGACCACTACGGCTCGGCGTCGGACGACGAGTACGCCACGCTCAAGACCCAGCTCGAGAACACCGGCCTGTTCACCGTGAACATCCAGTCCACGGTCTACACGACCTACGCGGTCGAGCGCACGAAGGACGCCTACCCGCTGTACCAGCTCGGGTGGTTCCCGGACTTCTCGGACGCCGACAACTACCTCTCGCCGTTCTTCACGAAGGACAACTTCGTGCAGAACCACTACGACGACCCGACCATCCAGGGTCTGATCGCCGACGAGCAGGAAGAGTCGGACGCCGACAAGCGCGCCGCCATCATCGAGAAGGCCCAGCAGCGTGAGGCCGAGCAGATCTCGACCCTCCCGCTCCTGCAGGGCAAGTCGGTCGCCGTGGCCGGCAAGGACGTCAAGGGTGTCACCCTCGACGCCTCCTTCAAGTTCCGCTACGGGACCATCACCAAGTAACCAGACGCACGGAAGGGGGCGCTCCCACGAGGAGCGCCCCCTCTCGGCGTCATGCGAAAGGCACAGACCCCGTGACCCTCACGAACCCAGAGGCGATCGAGACCGAGCCCACGAAACCCCAGGCACAGCGACGTGCCAAGGGACAGGGCGGCGGACTCGGCCGGTACATCCTCATCCGCTTCCTCCTGATCTTCCCGACCGTGTTCATCCTGGTGACACTGGTCTTCTTCCTGATGCGTGTCGTCGGGAACCCGATCACCGCCTCGGTCGGCGGACGGCTCACGCCCTCGCAGCTGCAGGAACGCCTGCACGCCGCGGGCTACGACCGCCCGGTGATCGTCCAGTACATCGAGTACCTCGGGCAGATCGTCCGCGGTGACTTCGGCTCGTCGGTCACCGACAACCGCCCGGTGACCGAGATCATCCTGCAGTACGGCGGCGCGACGGCGGAGCTGGTGTTCTACGCCCTCATCGTCGCCCTCGTGCTCGGTATCCCGCTCGGCATGCTCGCCGCGTACCTCCGCGACAAGTGGCCGGACGTGCTGCTCCGCGCCTTGGCGATCCTGACCTACGCGACGCCGGTGTTCTTCGGCGGCCTGCTGCTCAAGCTCGTCTTCTCGGTCTGGCTCGGGTGGCTGCCGCTCGGCGACCGGGCGTCGACCCGGGTCCAGCTGATCCTGGACCGGATCGACAACCCGACCGGGGTGTTCCTCATCGACGCGATCCGGACCGGCAACGGCCAGATCATCAGCGACGTCCTGCAGCACGCGGTCCTGCCGGCGCTGACGCTCGGGCTGCTGACGGCCGGCATCTTCCTGCGCCTGGTGCGCGCGAACATGATCGGCTCGCTCGGCTCCGAGTACGTCGACGCCGCGCGCTCCCGCGGTGTGCGGGAGTCCCGACTCGTCCGGACGCACGCCTTCCGACCGGCCCTGGTGCCGATCATCACGGTGATGGGTCTGCAGATCGCGATGCTCCTGGGCGGCTCGGTCCTCACCGAGACGACCTTCGGCTGGCGCGGCCTGGGCTTCGAGCTCAACCAGTACCTGTCCGCACGTGACTTCGTCGCCGTGCAGGGCATCGTCGCGATGCTGGCGGTGATCGTCGCCGTCACGAACTTCGTCGTCGACGTCGTCGCGGCGCTCATCGACCCGAGAGTGAGGTTCTGACGATGTCCGACATCGCCCTCGTCGACCGCCACGAGCCGCTGTGGAAGCGTCTCCCCGTCGTCGTCCAGCTCCGCCGGAGCACCGGATGGCAGCGCGCCATGCTCATCGTCGGTGTCGTCATCTGCGCCGTGTACCTGCTCGTCGCGGTGTTCGCCCCGCTCCTCGCGCCGTACGGCTTCGGTGACCAGCAGGGCGCCGACGGCGCGAACTTCCCGCGCACCGGCGCCCCGAGCGCCGAGCACATCTGGGGCACCACGGTCGGTGGCCTCGACGTGTTCAGCCGGGTCGTCTACGGCACGCGGACGGCTGTGCTCGTCGTCATCGTGGCGGTGGTCGTCTCGATCGCGATCGGTGTCCTGCTCGGCATGGTGTCCGGGTACGTCGGCGGCTGGCTCGACCGTGTGCTCGTGGTCGTCGCCGACGCCATCTACGCGTTCCCGTCGCTGCTGCTCGCGATCGTCGTCTCGATCGTGGTCTCCGGCGGTGACTCGAACTACTGGGGCGGCATCACGGCGGCGGCGATCTCGATCACCGTGGTCTACATCCCGCAGTACTTCCGCGTGGTCCGCGCCGAGGCCGTGCGCCTGAAGAACGACGCCTTCGTGGAGTCCGCTCGGGTCATCGGCACGAACCCGTGGCGCATCATGACGCGGCACGTGCTCCGGAACTCGACGCGGTCCCTGCCGCTGATCCTCACCCTGAACGCCAGTGACGCGGTGCTCACCCTGGCCGGCCTCGGCTTCCTCGGGTTCGGCATCGGCCCGACCCAGGGCGCCGAGTGGGGCTACGACCTCAGCCGGGCGCTGTCCGACGTCGCCAGCGGCGTCTGGTGGACCGGCGTCTACCCGGGCATCGCGATCGTGCTGCTCGTCCTCGGCGTGACGTTCATCGGTGAGAGCCTCAACGACATCTCCGACCCCCGCCTGCGTGCCCGCCGGCGGTTGAAGCAGCTGGTCTCCACGCGCGACAAGGCGACCGACGCGGAAGGGGCAGCAGCATGAACGGCAGCACCACGGGCCTCCCGGCCGGCTCGGGCCGCACGGCGGCCGACCCGGTCGTCGTCGTCGACGACCTCACGGTGACCTTCGCGACCGACGGCGGCGCCGTCGACGCGGTCAAGGGCGTCAGTCTCGACGTCCGCCCCGGCGAGGTGCTCGCGCTGGTCGGCGAGTCCGGCTCGGGCAAGTCGGTCACCGCGCGGAGCATGCTCCGGCTGATGCCGGAGACGGCGACGCTCGGCGGCGCGGTCATGCTCGAGGGCACCGACGTCGTCGCGGTCGGGTCGCAGAAGCTCCGCGAGCTACGCGGCACGGCCGGTGCGATGGTCTTCCAGGAGCCGTCGACGGCGCTGAACCCGGTCTTCACCGTCGGGTGGCAGATCGCCGAGGGCCTGCGTGCCCACGGTGGGGTCTCCAAGAAGGAGGCCCGCGCCAAGGCGATCGACTACCTGCGCCGCGTCGGCATCCCCGACCCGGAGACACGCGTCGACCACTACCCGCACCAGTTCTCCGGCGGGCAGAAGCAGCGCGTCGTGATCGCCAGTGCGCTCGCCCTCGAGCCGAGCGTGATCATCGCCGACGAGCCGACCACTGCCCTCGACGTGACCGTGCAGGCCGAGATCCTCGACCTGCTCCGCCGCTGCCGTGACGAGTTCGGCGCGGCGATCGTCATCATCACGCACAACATGGGCGTCGTCGCCGACCTGGCCGACCGCGTCGCCGTGATGTACCAGGGCGAGGTCGTCGAGGAAGCCCCCGTGGAGCAGCTCTTCGCCGCCCCGCAGGCCGACTACACGAAGCGCCTGCTCGCAGCCGTGCCGCGGCTCGAGGCGTCGACCGGGGTCGCCCGCCGCGCGCTCATCACCGCGGACGTCGAGCCCGTCGTGTCCGCGACGGGGCTCGAGATCGAGTACCCGGGTCGACTCGGCTCGCCAGCGTTCCGCGCGGTGAAGGGCGTCGACCTGGCGATCCGACCCGGTGAGGTCCTCGGTCTGGTGGGGGAGTCCGGCTCCGGCAAGACCACCATCGGCCGGGCCATCGCCGGGCTGACGAAGATCACCGGTGGATCGCTCAACGTGCTCGGCACCGAGATGCTCGGGTACAAGGAGCGGGACTTCAAGCGGCTGCGGAAGGACATCGGGTTCGTCTTCCAGGACCCGGCGACGTCGTTCAACCCGCTGCTGACGATCGCCGAGTGCGTCGCCGAACCGCTCGTCGTGCACGGGGTCGCCTCGTCACCCCGTGCCGCGCGCAAGCAGGTGGACGAACTCATGGAGGCCGTGCAGCTGCCCGCCGCGTACGGCGACCGGTACCCGCACGAGCTCTCCGGTGGGCAGCGCCAGCGCGCCTCGCTCGCCCGGTCACTCGCGCTCCGGCCGAAGCTGCTCATCGCGGACGAGCCGACGAGTGCGCTCGACGTGTCGGTGCAGGCCCGGGTCCTCGAGCTGTTCCTCGAACTGCAGCAGGACTTCGGGTTCGCGTCGCTGTTCATCAGCCACGACCTGGCCGTCGTCGGCGCACTGTCCGACCGGATCGCCGTGCTCTACCGCGGTGACCTGGTGGAGACCGGCACCACGGCCGAGGTCCTCGGCGCCCCGCAGCACCCGTACACACAGCGGCTGCTCGCGTCGCTGCCGGTGCCGGACCCGACCGAGCAGGCCGAGCGACGGCGTACGCTGGAGCGACTGGAGCAGGCCGGGGCCTGACCGGACGGTGACACGCCGTCGGGTGCACCCCGACCAGCCAGGAGGCCCGGCCACGTCCGCGACGCACGTCGCGCGGACGAGTGGTCCGGGCCTCCCGTCCGGTGTGGACCGCGGCAGGGCGCACGCGGCAGGAGAAGGGGTTCCATGACCGGAGAGCACGGTCCGGCCGTCATCGCGGACGACGTCAGCATCGAGTACCGGGGCGGGCCGGTGAAGCACCCGATCCGCGCGGTGGACGGCGTGAGCCTGACGCTCGGGTGGGGCGAGATCCTCGCCGTGCTCGGCGAGTCCGGTTCGGGGAAGTCGACCTTCGCCGCCGCGGTCGCCGGCCAGCTCGGCACGCACGGCGAGGGGGAGGGCGCGCACCGTCGACGGATCGTCGGCGGGGAACTCAGCGTGCTCGGCCAGCCGACGCGTCGGCTCCGGCAGTCGTCCCGCCGCTACACGCGCCTGACCGGGCAGATCGGCTACCTGCCGCAGGACGGGGCCGACCGGCTGCGCCCGGACCTGCTCGTCGGCGAGGCGATCGCCGAACCGATCTACGCCCGCGACCGCCGGTTCGACCGGAAGGAAGCCGGTCTCATCGTCGCGCGCCTGGTCGACGCGGTGCACCTGCCGCTCGGAGTGCTCCGGCTGAACACGTGGGAGCTGTCCAGCGGGCAGCGCCAGCGCGTCGCCCTGGCCCGGGCGCTCGTCCTCGAGCCGCAGCTGCTCGTCGCGGACGAGCCCGCCCGCGGTGTGGACGTGCTCGTCCGGCAGTCCGTCCTGGAGGCCCTGGCCGGCCTCCAGCGACACCGCCAGTTCGCCGCGATCGTCGTCTCGAGCGACCTGCGGGAGGCCCGTGCCCTCGCCGACCGGGTCGCGATCATGAGCGCCGGACGGCTGGTCGGGCTCGGCACGTTCGACGAGGTCCTCGACAACCCGCTGGACCCGTACGTCCGGACGCTCGCGGCGACGGCGTCGCGACCGGTGAAGCGGAAGCCGGCGACGGCCGGCCGCGGCGGGGTGCGCCAGGCGTGAGTGGTGGGACAGGCATGAGTGGTGGGGCAGGCATGAGCGAGCAGCAGCAGGCGCGGGGTCACCGCGCGGTCGTGACCGATGCCGGGCGGCCGCTGCCGGTCGGGACACCGGAGTCCGGGTCGGTGACGATCCTGCCGACGCCGACCGCGTTGCACGAGGACGCCGTCCGGAGCGCCGGCGGCACCCTCACCGCCCTGGGCGACGACACCCGGGGGATCGTGTGGCTCGACGCCGGCGACCCGGACGGCCTCCAGCAGGCCCTGACCACCGCGCCGGGGGTGACCTGGGTGCAACTGCCGTTCGCCGGCGTCGACGCGTTCGCGCACCTGATCGCCGAGCACGGTGACCGCGTGCTGTTCACCTCGGCCAAAGGCGCGTACGCCGAGCCCGTCGCCGAGCATGCACTCGCGCTGACCCTCGCGACGCTCCGGGTGCTGCAGAAGCGTGCCCGGACCACCACCTGGTCGCGGGAGCCCGAGGGCATGTCCCTGTACGGGCGGCACGTGGTGATCATCGGCGCGGGGGGCATCGCGCTGGAGTACCTGCGGCTCGTGGCACCGTTCGACGTGCGGGTGACCGTCGTCCGGCGGTCCTCGGAGCCCGTGCCCGGAGCCGAGCGCACCGTCACGACCGACCAGCTCGACGCGGTCCTGCCCGACGCCGACGTGGTCGTGGTCGCGGCGGCCATGACCTCGGACACGTCCGGGCTGCTCGGAGCGCACCAGTTCGCGATCATGCCGGACCACGCGCGCCTGGTGAACATCGCCCGCGGCGGGCTGGTCGACACCGATGCGCTCGTCGACGCGCTCCGGTCCGGGGCGATCACCGCTGCCGGGCTCGACGTGACCGACCCGGAGCCGCTGCCGGACGGACACCCGCTCTGGGACGAGCCGGGCGCGCTCATCACCCCGCACCAGGCGGACACCCCGGAGATGGTCGCACCGCTGCTGGCCGAGCGGGTCGAGGCCAACGTCCGGGCGTTCCTGGGTGGTGACGGCACCGGGTTCGTGGGGGTCGTCGACCCGGCGGCCGGCTACTGACGGTCCCTGCCTGACCGGGGGTTCTCGGTGCCGTCGGTGGCGGCACGCCCGGGATGCGCGACCGATGCGCGGGACGCTGGACGTTTGCTGCTATGCTGTTACCCGCTGTTCAACCGCCTTCCAGCGGAGCCGCAGTGATCCTCGATAGCTCAATTGGCAGAGCAGCCGGCTGTTAACCGGCAGGTTGTTGGTTCGAGTCCAACTCGGGGAGCGACAGGCCCTCACCCTCCGGGGTGGGGGCCTTCTCGTTTCTCCGACGTGCTGGTGCTGGTGCTGGTGCTGTCTGCAGTCTGCTGTCTGCTGTGTGCGGCTGCCCGCCCGCGGTTCCCGGGCGTCGTGCTGCGCTTCCACAGCCGGCATGCTGTCGGAAGCTGTTAACGTCCACAGGTGCCCCTCCGACCTCGACGCCCCGCGACGCTCGTCGCTGTGCTCGCGCTCGGGGTCGCCCTGACGGCGCTGACCGGGTGTTCGTCGAGCGACACCGGTGCCCGCGCCGAAGCGGCCGACGGTCCGTCCGCGACCACCACCCGGTCGGCGTCCGGCGGGTCCGGGCCGACCGGCACGTCACCGATCGTCTTCGCCTTCACCTGCACGGTCGGGAACGGCCCGTCCGTCGAGACCTACACGACCTCGTCCGCGGTGTGGGAGGACGGTCGCACCTCGTGCACGGCCGCGCCCATCACCGGCACCGTCCCCTCGGCACAGCAGCAGTCCGCACTCGACGCGGCTCGCGGCGCCGCGACGCTCGAGGAACTCGCCGCGGGCTGCGCGGTCAGCGGGACCGGTCCGTGGCGCTCACCCGTGCGGTCGACCGAGCAGGCGGACCTGGCGGCCGGGCTGGAGCGGTACTGCCCGGGTCACCCGGACATGGGCCGGCTGCGGGACGCGCTGGCGGCACACCGGGGCTGACACGCCGCCTGCGGCGGGCTCAACCGGAGGCGGGCTGTGCCGGCGGCGGGATCAGCCCCCGGCCGGTGCCTTCGGTTGGTTCAGCCCTCGGGGTGGTCGCGTCCCGGCAGCCAGGACTGGCCGGGCCCGCCCCAGCTGGCCTTCCGGATCGCCTTCTGGACCTGCTTGGCGTACGGGTGGACCAGCCGGTCCGCGTACAGCACGCCGTCCAGGTGGTCGTACTCGTGCTGGAAGACGCGGGCGAGCCACCCGTGCGCCTCGATCTCGAACGGTTCGCCGTGCTCGTCGAACGCCCGCAGCAGCGCACCCTCGGACCGTCGGAGCGGGAAGCGTTCACCCGGCACCGACAGGCAGCCCTCGGACTCGTCGTCCTCGTCGAGCTCCTCGATCGACGCCGGCACCGCGGGAGTGGTCCACAGCACCGGGTTGACCGCGGCACCGCGCCACAGCACCTCGTCGTCGTCCGTCCACGAGTAGACGAACAGCCGCTGGCCGACCCCGACCTGCGGGCCGGCGAGCCCGACGCCGGGCGCCAGGTCCATCGTCTCGAACATGTCGGCGACGAGCGTGCGCAGGTCGTCGTCGAAGACGGTGACCTCGGTCGCGGGGGCGTGCAGGACGGGTTCACCGGTGATCCGGATCGGGAGGACGGCCATGCAGCCAGGATATCTTCGCGCGTCGGATAGCCTCGACGCGTGACCCCGGACCTGCAGATCCCCGACGTGGTGCAGAACCTGACCCCGTTCCAGGCGCTGATGATCCCCGTCGCCCTCGTCGGTGCCGTGTTCCTGTCGCTCGGCGCGCAGTTCCAGAGCCGTGGGGTCCAGCGCGTCGAAGCGCGCCTCGGCCAGCAGTCGAAGGGGCTGTCGGTCCGTCACGTGCTCGCGCTCCTCGGCAGCGGCAACTGGGTGCTCGGCACGATCATGCTCGGTGCCGCGATCGTCCTGCAGCTGGTCAGCATCACGTACGCGCCGCTCATCGTCGTGCAGCCCCTCGGTGCCGTGGCGCTGGTCGTCACGACGTGGTTCTCGTCGCGCAGCACCGGCGTGCCGCTCGGCACCCAGGCGCGTCGAGCCGTGTGGACCTGCATCGGCGGTGTGGGCCTGTTCGTCCTCATCGCCGCGCTCTACGGCCGCGAGAGTCCGATCGGTCGCGGTCAGCTCATCACCGTGCTGGTGGTCCTGGCGGTCGTCCTGACCCTCGTCGTCATCTCGTTCCGCCTGGTCGCCAAGCGCCGAAACGCCCTCTACTACATCATCGGTGCCGGCATCCTCTACGGCTTCGTCGCGACCCTGGCGAAGGTCACGCTGAACCGCATCGTCAACGGCACCTTCGACTGGGTCACCGCGTTCGCAATCGTCGGGGTCGTCGTCGCGTCCGCCGTGGGCGCGTACTTCGTGCAGAACGCCTACTCGAGCGGCTCCGCCGACCTCGTCATCGCGGGGCTCACGGTCGTCGACCCGATCGTCGCGGTGGGGATCGGCGTCATCGTCCTCGACGAGGCCGCCGGCGCACCCGTCGGTGCCGGCATCGGCTTCCTCGTCGCCGGTGCGATCGCGATCACCGGCGTCTTCCTGCTGGCCAAGCACCACCCCGACTCGCGCCGGTGACGGCGGACGGGAGGCGCGCCTCCCGTCCGACAGCCCACCCACGTCCGACGGTCGGTGCGGTACCAGGGGATGACGCGGGTCCGCCGCGCGGCTGAGGTGGGCGGCCAGAGGGGTGCGGTAGCGTTCCGAACCGACCAGACCGGCGTGCGACGACCACGCGTGCCGGCGTTCGCGACGAGAGGACGACCCCCGCCGTGTCAGCAGACGCCACGACCGAGACGACCGACACCACGGCCGCCACCGGAGGGCGACGGCCGCTGCGGGTGCTCATCGCCGCCGACACCTTCGCGCCCGACGTGAACGGGGCCGCGACCTTCACCGAGGAGCTCGCGCTCGGCCTCGCCGCCCGTGGGCACGAGGTGCACATCATCGCGCCGTCGTGGAACCGGTGGCACGCCGGGTCGTTCGACGAGGAGTACCGCGGCGTGACGCTCACCGTCCACCGGCTGGCCTCGTACCGGTGGCCGGCCCACGAGTGGTACCGCTTCGCCTGGCCCTGGACGGTGCGCAAGCACACCGCACCGATCATCGCCGCGCTGCAGCCCGACGTGGTGCACATCCAGTCCCACATCGTCGTCGGTCGCGGCGTCGCCCGCGAAGCGCACGACCGGGGGATCCGGATCATCGGCACGAACCACTTCATGCCGGAGAACCTGCTCGAGTACACGCCGTTCGGCAAGCGCACGACGCCCCTCGCGTTGAAGATCGCCTGGGCGGACGCGGCCAAGACCTACCGTCTGGCCGAGGCGATCACGACCCCGACCGAGCTCGCGGCGGACTACCTGCGCGACGCCATCGCCGGGCAGCCGGTCCTGGCGATCTCGTGCGGCGTCGACGCCACCCGCTACACGCCGGCGAGCGGACGGCCGGCGGGCAACGACATCGTCTTCGTCGGCCGGGTCGCGCCGGAGAAGAACCTCGACGTCATGGTCCGGGCGCTCCCGCTGCTGCCGGCCTCGCTCGACGCCCGCTTCACCATCGTCGGCGACGGTGACATGATCCCGAAGCTGACCGCGCTCGCGAAGGAGCTCGGGGTCGAGGACCGCGTCCGCTTCCTCGGGTTCGTGTCCGACGAGGTCAAGCTCCGCACGCTGACCGAGGGCACCGTCTTCGTGATGCCCTCCACGGCGGAACTGCAGAGCATCTCGTCGCTCGAGGCGATGGCCTCCGGGCTGCCCGTCGTCGCGGCGGACTCGATGGCGCTGCCGCACCTGATCGACGGCAACGGGTACCTGTTCACCCCGGGCGACGAGCACGACCTGGCGGCGAAGCTGACCTCGGTGCTGACCGCTCCGGACGACGAGTACCAGGCGATGCGGCAGCGCAGCCTGACCATGATCGAAGCACACGACATCAACCGCACCCTCTCGACGTTCGAGGCGCTGTATCGTGGGGAGCCGGTGGCCTCGGCCCCCGAGGGGCGGTAGCCAAGCTGGTCAAGGCAGTCGGCTCATAACCGAACGATTCGCGGGTTCAAGTCCCGCCCGCCCTACGTGCACCTGCCGTCCAAGAAGCGCCCGCCCGAAGACACGAGCCACGCGCCCACCCCGAACGTGATGTTCGAGGTGAGCCGCGCGGGCACCGGCGTGCGCGTCAACGCCTTCCGCATCGGGTTCATGGGTGCGATCGGTGTGCTCGTCGCGCTGTTGGCCGGGACGCTCGTGCACGAACTCAGCACGGTGCTGGTCTACATCGGCGTCGCGCTGTTCATCGCGCTGGGCCTCGACCCTCTCGTGAACCTGCTCGAGCGGTACATCCCGCGCTGGGCGGCGATCCTCATCGTGGTCGTCGTCGTGCTCGGGGCCTTCGTCGGCGTCGTGTTCGCGATCGTGCCGATCCTGGTGAACCAGGCGACCAACCTGGTGCAGAACTTCCCGGAGATCGTCGGCGACATCTCGAAGCTCGGGTGGGTGCAGGACCTGGCCCGGCAGTTCGAGGGCTCCTTCGACGTCGACCACGCGCTCGAGTCCGTGCAGACGTTCGTGGAGAACCCGGGCAACCTGCTGAGCCTCGGCGGCGGGATCCTGGCGGTGGGCAGCGGCATCCTGTCCGGCCTGACCGGCGCCCTCATCGTCATCATCCTGATGCTCTACTTCCTCGCCTCGATGCGCGGGCTGAAGACGATGGTCTACCGGTTCGTCCCGGCCTCGCGTCGCGAGAACTTCGTCGAGGTCAGCGAGCAGGTGACCTCCTCCGTCGGCCGCTACGTCGTCGGGCAGATCACCCAGGCCGGCATCAACGGCGTGCTCAGCATCATCTGGCTGCTCGTCATCGGGGCGCCGTTGCCCGTGCTGTTGGCGTCCTTCGCGTTCCTCGGGTCGCTCATCCCGCTGGTCGGGACCCTCGGGGCAGCCGTGCTCATCTCGCTGCTCTGCCTGTTCGCATCGCCGGCCACGGCCCTGGCGGCGGCGATCTACTACCTCGTGTACATGCAGGTCGAGGCGTACATCATCTCGCCGCGCATCATGTCGCGGGCCGTGCAGGTGCCCGGGGCGCTGGTCGTCATCGCCGCGATCGCCGGTGCCACGATCGGCGGGGTGCTCGGCGCGCTCGTTGCCGTGCCGGCGGCGGCGTCGGTGATCATCATCGTGCAGAAGGTCATCTACCCGCGCCAGGAACTGTCCTAGTCGCTCCGAGGTCCACCGCGGGATCGTTCTGCGGGTCTTCTCCCACCGACATGGCCCGGATGGTTGCCGTTCCCAGTCGGCACCTGGCATGATGAGCGTGTCCTCCGGGACATCACAATCGCATACCGATGGTCCCGAACGGGTCCTCCGCTGTACAGGTCGATGGGGAAGTCGCACCTGACGATCGGAGGAATCGTGACTGGGTCAACGTCAGGAGTGCTCTACGTGCACTCCTCACCACGCGCGCTCTGCCCACACGTCGAATGGGCGGCAGGTCGCGCGATGAACCGCGCCGTGAACTTCTCGTGGCTCGACCAGCCCGCACTCGACGGTTCGCGCCGCACCGAGTTCACCTGGTCCGGGCCGATCGGGTCCGGTGCGGCGATCGCCTCTGCGCTGCGCGGGTGGGAGCACCTGCGCTTCGAGGTCACCGAGGACGCCACGACGGACTCCGACGGCGGCCGGTGGATGCACACCCCCGACCTCGGCGTCTTCTACGCGCAGACCGACGTCACGGGCAACATGGTCGTCCCCGAGGACCGGATCCGCTACGCGATGGAGATCGCCGGCAGCAACGCCCTCGAGCTGCACCGGGAGCTCCGGCTCGCCCTCGGTCAGGCGTGGGACGACGAGCTCGAGCCGTTCCGCCACGCTGCCGAGGGCAACCCCGTCGTCTGGCTGCACCGCGTCGGCTGAGTCCGCACGTTCCTCCCGTCACACCGAACGCCGTCCTGCGGGGCGGCGTTCGGCGTTCCGGGACGTGCGCGCCGGGGCGGGCGCGCCGGGTTGGGCGCGCCCGTCCCGTGTCGCCGAGGTCGCACGTCGTGCCGGATCCGCGCCTCCTGTCCGGCCGTCCGTGCGACTTCGACGAACCTGAGCGGCCGGTCTTGCGACCCCCGGATGGACGGCCGCTGGACCCGACGGGACCGCTCACCAGGCGCGAGGTCGCAGATCCTGCCGGGTGCGCGCCTCCCGCTCGGCAGATGTCGCGACCTCGGCGGACGTGAGCGGCGGGTTGTGCGACGCCGGCCGACCACGCCGACGCCCCGGACGGACGGGAGGCCCGCCCCGCGACGCGGGACGGGCCTCCTGACCGGCAGGTGGATCAGACGGAACGGAACGCCACCACGGCGTTGTGCCCACCGAAGCCGAACGAGTTGCTCACCGCGAGCAGGTCACCCTGCGGCAGGTCGCGCGGCGCCGTCGCGACGTCCATCACGATCTCGGGGTCCTGCTCGGTGAGGTTGATCGTCGGCGGCGCGATGCGGTTCTCGAGCGCCAGGACGGTGAAGACGGCCTCGATCGCACCGGCACCACCGAGCAGGTGCCCGGTCGAGGCCTTCGTGGCGGAGACGACGACGGAGTCGAGGTGCTCGCCGAAGACCCGACGCATGGCGTGGTACTCGGCGACGTCGCCCACCGGGGTCGAGGTCGCGTGCGCGTTGACGTGCGCGACGTCCTCACGGCTGGCGTCGGCGTGCTCGAGCGCCATCAGGACGGCACGGGCGGCCGCGGAGCCCTCGGGGTCCGGCGCGGTGATGTGGAACGCGTCCGAGGTGATGCCGGAGCCGGCGACCTCGGCGTAGATGTGCGCACCGCGGGCCTCGGCGTGTTCCTTGGTCTCGAGGATCAGCGCGGCGGCACCGTCGGCGAGCACGAAGCCGTCACGGGTGACGTCGTACGGACGCGACGCGGTCTCGGGGGAGTCGTTGCGACGGGACAGCGCCTGCATCGCGGCGAACGAGGCGAGGGGCAGCGGGTGGAGCGCGGCCTCGGCACCACCGGCGATGACGATGTCGGCGTCACCGAAGGCGACGTGGCGATAGGCCTCGGCCAGGGACTCCGTCGAGGAGGCGCAGGCGGAGAGGTAGGTGCGGGCGCCACCACGGGCGCCGAACTCCATCTCGATGGCGGCGGCGGGGCCGTTCGCCATGAGCATCGGGACCGTCATCGGCATGACGCGACGCGGGCCCTTCTCGCGGAGGGTGTCCCACGCGTCGAGGAGCGTGTTCACGCCGCCGATGCCGGTCGCCCAGTCGACGATGAGTCGCTCGGGGACGACGGACTCCGCGTCGATGCCGGCGTCGGCCCAGGCTTCGCGCGCCGCGATGAGCGACAGCTGCGAGGACGGGTCGAGCCGCTTCGACTCGGGACGGGTGAGCTGGTCGGTGACGAAGCGACGCGCCTGGCCGGCGAACTCGACGGGGAGCTCCAGCTCGGCGTAGCGGGGGTCTTCGATACGGCTGATGCCGGACTCACCGGCGAGCAGAGCCGCCCAGGATTCCTTGGCGGTCGCAGCGAGGGGACTGATCGCACCGATCCCGGTGACGACGACGGTTCTCTTGGTCATGAACGACGGTTCTTTCTGCGAGGGACAAGACGAGCGCCGCGGGCCATGACTCGAGGGTCAGCGGCCCGCGGCGCTCAGGAAGCTCGTTTCAGGCCTGGGCCTTGACGATGAAGTCGACGGCGTCGCCGACGGTCTTGAGGTTCTTGACCTCTTCGTCGGGGATCTTGACGTCGAACTTCTCTTCGGCGTTCACGACGATGGTCATCATCGAGATGGAGTCGATGTCGAGGTCGTCGGTGAACGACTTGTCTGCGGCGACGGTGTCGGTAGCGATACCGGTCTCGTCGTTGATCAGCTCGGCCAGGCCGGCGAGGACTTCTTCGTTGGACAGGGCCATGAGTGTTCTCCTTGAGGGGGGTGTCGTTTGACCGTGGGACAGCCTAGGGCACGGGCAGTGCCCGCGCCCGGAGGCGCGTGGGACTAGGGGAGGACGACCACCTGCGCGCCGAACACGAGTCCGGCGCCGAACCCGATCTGCAGGGCGAGTCCGCCCGACAGTTCCGGGTGCTCGGAGAGCAGGCGGTGAGTGGCGAGCGGGATGCTCGCGGCGGAGGTGTTGCCGGTGGTGGTGATGTCGCGGGCGATGGCCACCGTGTCCGGGATGCCGAGCTGCTTCGCGAACTCGTCGATGATCCGGATGTTCGCCTGGTGCGGCACGAACGCGGCGAGCTGGTCGGCGCGGACGCCGGCCGCCTCGAGTGCCTGACGAGCGACCTTCACCATCTCCCACACGGCCCAGCGGAAGACCGTCTGACCGGCCTGGCGCATGGTCGGGCGGGGTGCGCCGGCCTCCCACTCGTTGTAGGTCGCGGTCATGCCGATCGCGTCCCACTTCGAGCCGTCGGAGCCCCAGATGCTCGGACCGATTCCGGCCGTGTCGCTCGGGCCGACCACCGCTGCGCCGGCGCCGTCGCCGAGGAGGAACGAGATCGAGCGGTCGGTCGGGTCGACGACGTCGCTGAGCTTCTCGGCACCGATGACCAGCACGTGGTCGGCGATGCCGGACTTGACGAACGAGTCGGCCTGGGCGATGCCGTACGCGTAGCCCGCACACGCGGCGCTGATGTCGTACGCGGCCGCCGGGGTGGCGCCGAGGCGCTCGGCGAGCAGCGAGGCCAACGACGGCGTGGCGACCGAGTGCGTCACGGTCGCGACGAGCACGACACCGATCTGGTCGGGGGTCAGGCCGGCCTTCGCGATCGCTTCGCGGGCAGCAGTCTCGGCGAGGTCCACCGCCTCGACGTCGCGGCCGGCACGCATGCGGGTCACGATGCCGGTGCGCTGGCGGATCCACTCGTCGGACGAGTCGATCGGGCCGATCAGGTCCTCGTTCGGGACCGCGTTCTCGCCGCGCGCGGCGCCGAAGGCCAGGATGCGGGTGAACTCGTGGCCGCGTCGCTGGGACAGGACCGGTCGGGTGCCGGACTGGAGGCCCGTGGCTGCGTCGGCCCCGCCGGTGGCGGTCGCACCGCTGGTGTCGCTGGTGCTGCTGGCGTCGGCGGTGTTGCTGGCGTCGCCGGTGTTGCTCGTGTCGGTCATCGGGTGCCCTCGGTGGTGTCGGCGGCGGCGCTCTCGAGCAGCTCGACCGCGGCGGGCAGGTCCTCGGGGGTCTTGATCGCGGCGGTCGGGGTCCCGCGGAGCCCACGCTTGGCGAGACCGACGAGCGCCCCGGCCGGAGCGAGCTCGATGATCCCGGTGACGCCGGCCTGCTGGAACGACGACATCACGGCGTCCCAGTGCACCGGGCTGGCGATCTGACGGACCATCAGGTCGACGAAGTGCCGACCGTCCTCGACCTGCGAGCCGTCGGCGTTGGTCCAGAGCGGCAGGGTGGGGTCCTGCACGGTGGCGGCTGCGGCGACGGGGGCGACCCGGTCGACGGCCGGGGCCATGAAGCGGGTGTGGAAGGCTCCGGCGACCGCGAGCGGGATGACCCGGGCCTTCGCGGGCGGCTCGGCGGCGAGGCGGGCGATCGCGTCGGCGGGCCCGGCGACGACGGTCTGGCCGCCGCCGTTGTGGTTCGCGGCGGTGAGCCCGAGCGACTCGAGGGCAGCGGCGAGCTCGTCGGCGTCGCCACCGAGGACGGCCGCCATCGACGTCGGCTCGAGGGCAGCGGCGGCCGCCATCGCACGGCCGCGCTCGGCGACCAGGGACACCGCGTCGGTCGGGGTGAGGACACCGGCGACGGCAGCGGCGGTGAACTCACCGACGGAGTGTCCGGCGACGCCGCCGACCAGGTCACGTCGACCGTCGGCGAGCAGGGCGTCGGCGGTCACGAGTCCGGCGGCCACGATGAGCGGCTGCGCCAGGGCGGTGTCCTTGATGGTCTCCGCGTCGGAGTTCGTGCCGTGTTCGGCCAGGTCGACGCCGATCGCCTCGGACCACTGCCCGACTCGGTCACGGACGGCGGATTCCTCGAGCCAGGGGGCGAGGAAGCCGGGGGTCTGGGAGCCCTGTCCGGGCGCGACGACGACGATCACCGGTCAATCCTGTCTGCCTGTCCCCGCAGGACCCGTGTGGACTCCCCACACGGATTCCGCCGGTCCGTTGTAGGAACCCCTACCGCCGGGTGGGACGTCGACGGGTGGACGCCGATTCGGACATCGCGCCGAGGATGAGCGCCGACTGCACGATCAGTGCATCGCGGGCGTGCGTGGCGTCCCAGCCGATGATGTCGGCGACACGGCGCAACCGGTAGCGCACCGTGTTCGGGTGCACGAAGAGCTCGCGCGCGGTCGCTTCGAGGGAGCGCCCGGTGTCCAGGTAGCACCAGAGCGTCTGCAGGAGTTCGGTCGACTGGTCCTTCAGCGGGATGTAGATCCGCTGCACGAGTGCCGACCGGGCGAGCGGGTCGCCGGCCAGTGCGCGCTCGGGCAGCAGGTCGTCCGCGAGTGCCGGCCGGGGTGCCCCACGCCAGGCCCGGGCGACCGCGAAGCCGGCGAGGGCGGCCTTGGCGCTGGTCGAGGCGTCGACCACGCCGGGGACCTCGTTGCCGAGCACCAGGTGGCCCTCGCCGAACAGCGGTTCGAGCTCCTGCGCGATGGACATGAACGACACCGGCTCTTCACCCTCGGGGACGTCGTCCCGCGGGGTGGCCCGGCCGATGACGACGACGAGCCGGGAGCCCTGTACGCCGATGAGCACGTCCGCGTCCTGGTGCCGGGCCGTCCGGCGGACCTGGTCGACCTCGAGCTGCCGCGGGGCGGTGCCGACGAGCACCGCGACCTCACCGTGTCCGTGCCAGCCGAGGGCGGCGATGCGGGACGGCAGTTCGTCGTCGTACTCGCCCGACAGGATCGAGTCGACCACCAGGGCTTCGAGACGGGCGTCCCAGAGCCCCCGGGCCTCGGCCGCGCGGGCGTAGACGTCGGCGGCGGCGAACGCGATGTCGCGCGAGTACTTGAGGATCGCCTCCTGCAGCATCTCGTCGTCGGCGGCGCGTTCCTCGACGACGGTCACCACGACGCGGATGAGCTGCAGGGTCTGCTGCAGGCTCACCGAGCGCAGGAGTTCCCGTGGCGCCGACCCGAAGACGTCGGCCGCGGCGATCCACGGGGTCGACGCACTGCCCTCGAGCCACGAGATGAACGACGTGATGCCGGCCTGCGCCACCATGCCGACCGCCGAGCGCCGGCCCGGCGGCATCTCGCTGTACCAGGGGAGCGTGTCCTCGAGTCGCTTGATCGTCGCGGTCGAGAGCTCGCCCGACACCTGCCGGAGCCAGGAGAGCGCCCGTGCCCGGTCGTCCTCCCGCGCTCCGGCGGTGTCGGTGCGTGGTGTCGTCAACAACGGGTCAGCTCTCGCCGCCCGCGCTGCCGGTCGTGCCGGCGGTCACGTCGTGCAGACGGTACTTGTCGATCGCCTGCTGCAGGACCGAGGCGTCGAGCTTGCCCTGGCGGACCAGCTGCTGCAGCGTCCGCACGACGACCGAGGGGCCGTCGATGTGGAAGAAGCGGCGTGCTGCCGGACGGGTGTCCGAGAAGCCGAAGCCGTCGGCGCCGAGCGTGGCGTAGTCGGTCGGGACGAACGGGCGGATCTGCTCCTGCACGGCGTGCATGAAGTCGCTGACCGCCACGACGGGGCCCTCGGTCCCGAGCAGACGCTCGGTGACGTACGGGGTGCGCGGCTGCTCGTTCGGGTTGAGGAACGCGTGCTGCTCGGCGTCCACACCGTCACGGTAGAGCTCGCCCCAGCTGGTGACGCTCCAGACGTCTGCGGAGACGCCCCAGTCCTCAGCGAGGAGCTGCTGCGCCTCGAGGATCCACGGCACGGCGACACCGGACGCGAGCAGCTGGGCCTTGGGGCCGTCGTGCTCGCTGGCCTTGAGCAGGTACATGCCCTTGACGATGCCCTCGACGTCGACGCCCTCGGGCTCTGCCGGCTGCACGAGCGGCTCGTTGTAGACCGTCAGGTAGTACATGACGTTCGGGTCGTCGTGCGACGGCGTGCCGTCCTCGTTCGTGCCGTACATGCGGTCGAGGCCGGTCCGGACGATGTGTCCGATCTCGTACCCGTACGCGGGGTCGTACGACACGACCGCCGGGTTCGACGCGGCGAGGAGTGGCGAGTGGCCGTCGGCGTGCTGCAGGCCCTCACCCGTCAGGGTGGTGCGGCCCGCGGTGGCGCCGATCATGAAGCCACGGGTCATCTGGTCGCCCGCGGCCCAGATCGCGTCACCGGTGCGCTGGAAGCCGAACATCGAGTAGAAGACGTAGACCGGGATCAGCGGCTCGCCCTGCGTCGAGTACGACGTGCCGACGGCGGTGAAGGCCGCCATCGCGCCGGCCTCGTTGATGCCGACGTGGATGATCTGGCCCTGCGGGCTCTCCTTGTAGGCCAGGAGGAGCTCACGGTCGACCGACGTGTAGTGCTGGCCGTTCGGGTTGTAGATCTTGGCGGTCGGGAAGTACGCGTCCATGCCGAACGTGCGCGCTTCGTCCGGGATGATCGGGACCACGCGGTTGCCGAAGTCCGGCGAGCGGAGCAGGTCCTTCAGCAGACGGGCGAACGCCATCGTCGTGGCGACCTCCTGCTTGCCGGAGCCCTTCTTCACGACCTGGTACTTCGACTCGTCCGGCAGGTTGACCTGCGTGTACTTCGTGCGACGCTCCGGCACGTAGCCACCGAGTTCACGGCGACGCTCGTGCATGTACTGGATCGCCTCGTCGTCGTTGCCCGGGTGGTAGTACGGCGGCGTGTAGGGGTTCTCCTCGAGCTGCGCGTCCGTGATCGGGATGCGCATCTCGTCGCGGAACTGCTTGAGGTTGTCGAGCGTCAGCTTCTTCATCTGGTGGGTCGCGTTGCGGCCCTCGAAGCTCGGGCCCAGGCCGTAGCCCTTGACCGTCTTCGCCAGGATGACCGTCGGCTGGCCCTTGTGCTCGCTGGCGGCCTTGAACGCCGCGTAGACCTTGCGGTAGTCGTGGCCACCGCGCTTGAGGTTCCAGATCTGGTCGTCCGAGTAGTCCTTGACCAACTCGAGCGCCTTCGGGTCGCGCCCGAAGAAGTTCTCACGGACGTAGGCACCGTTCTCGGCCTTGTACGTCTGGTAGTCGCCGTCCGGCGTCGCGTTCATCAGGTTGAGGAGCGCACCGTCGGTGTCGCGGGCGAGCAGGTCGTCCCACTCGCGGCCCCAGACGACCTTGATGACGTTCCAGCCCGCACCGCGGAAGAACGCTTCGAGCTCCTGGATGATCTTGCCGTTGCCGCGGACGGGTCCGTCGAGGCGCTGGAGGTTGCAGTTGATGACGAAGTTCAGGTTGTCGAGACCGTCGTTCGCGGCGACCTGGAGCTGTCCGCGGGACTCGACCTCGTCCATCTCGCCGTCACCGAGGAAGGCCCAGACCTGCTGGTCCATGGCGTCCTTGATGCCGCGGTTGGACAGGTACTTGGCCTGCTGCGCCTGGTAGATCGCGTTGATCGGGCCGATGCCCATCGACACGGTCGGGAACTGCCAGAAGTGCGGCATGAGACGCGGGTGCGGGTACGACGACAGCCCGCCACCGGCGTGGGACTTCTCCTGGCGGAAGCCGTCGAGCTGGTCCTCGCTCAGGCGGCCTTCCATGTAGGCGCGCGCGTACATGCCGGGGGAGGCGTGACCCTGGAAGAAGACCTGGTCGCCGCCGGACGCGTGGTCCTGCGCGCGGAAGAAGTGGTTGTAGCCGACCTCGTACATGGCGGCGCTCGACGCGTAGGTCGAGATGTGGCCACCGACCGAGATGCCGGGACGCTGAGCACGGTGCACCGTGATGGCCGCGTTCCAGCGGATCCACCGCCGGTAGCGACGCTCGAGCTCTTCGTCGCCGGGGAACTCGGGCTCGTCCTCCGGCGCGATCGTGTTGACGTAGTCGGTCGTCGGGACCATCGGCACACCGAGGTGCAGCTCGTTCGAGCGCTTCAGCAGGCTCTGCATGATCTCGCGAGCCCGCTGGTGTCCGTGGGTAGCGACGAGGCCGTCGAGGGACTCACGCCATTCGGCGGTCTCCTCCGGGTCCTGGTCCGTTCCTGCGGTGCTGCGCGGGTCCTGGTCGTTCACCGTCACCGTTGACCTCGTTCGTTCTCGTGGTGGTGGACATGTCGGGCCGTCGGTGGTCGGATCACGACCGGGGACGGGCCGCGTCCACTCTAGGCCCCCGCACCGACGCTCCCGCTGACGGCGACGCGCACCGGACGCCACTTGCGTTCGGACGACGTCGGCGTAGCATGGCCGACCGTGCGTCCGCGACCGGTGGACGTGTGGAACCGTAGGGCACACCCAACGCCCTGGGAGAGAAGCACCCCAACGATGGCTCTGGAGATCGGCTCACTCGCGCCGGACTTCGAGCTCCCGAACCAGTTCGGTGAGCACGTCCGACTCAGCGACCACCGCGGACACCGCCCGGTCGCCCTCGTCTTCTTCCCCCTCGCGTTCTCGTCCACCTGCACGGACGAGCTCTGCACCCTGCAGGACAACATCGCGATGTTCCAGGACCAGCGCATCGAGCTGATCGGCATCTCGGTCGACTCGAAGGCGACGCTCCGCTCCTTCGCGCAGGTCAACGGCTACGACTTCGAGCTGCTGGCGGACTTCTGGCCGCACGGCGCCGTCTCGAAGGAGTACGGCGTCTTCCTCGAGAAGAAGGGCTTCGCCACCCGCGCGACCTTCGTCATCGACGTGAACGGTCGCATCAAGGCCTCGATCATCACCGAGCCGGGTGTCGCGCGCGACGTGACGGAGTACCGGGCTGCCCTCGACCGGCTCGCGGCCTGCGCCGCACCGGTCCCCGTCGCCTGAGCCGCCCCCGTCGCCTCAGCCTCGACCCCTCCACGACGGTGTCGGTTCCGAACTCCGGGTGACGTCACGAGACGTCGGACTGGAGGCACGGTGCGCGTCACCGACACCGGTGCGGCCCCGCAGGTCGGGACCGGCCAGACCGAGCGGTACGCGCCGTACCCCGTCGTCGCCGACGCGACACGGTGGGCCCTCATCACGACGACCGTGACTACGAGTGCCGGCCCGACGGTCGTCCAGCACCGGCCCGGACCCCGCCCGCTGTTGTTCCTGCACGGCGTCGCCGGATCGTGGACCACGTGGACACCGCTCCTGTCCGCAGCCGACGGCGTCGACGGGCGGGGCCTGGTGCTCGTCGACCTGCCCGGCTGGGGCTCCTCGCCGGCACCGGCCGTGCCGCTCGACGTCGACGAGTCCTCGCAGGTCCTGGTCGACGTCCTCGACGCCCTCGGCCTCGACCGGGTCGACGTGGTCGGCCACTCGATGGGGGCCTTCGTCGGCCTCCACCTCTCCATCACCCGGCCGGACCGGGTGCGGTCCCTCGGCCTCGTCTCCGGCACCACCTTCGCCACCGCTGCCGCCGCACGTCACCCGGTCCGGGCCCTGCGGACGCTGCCGGCCTTCACACTGCTGCGTGCCGGGCTGGCCGTGACCCGTGGAGCCGCCCGGGGCCTCCTGCGCGCACTCGCCCGGATCGGACTGCTGCCGCTGCTGGCCGGACCGGTGTTCGCCGCCGTTCGACAGCTGCCACCGAGCGTGCTGCAGGCGTTCGTCGACGAGTTCCGTCCGGCCGGCTTCCTCGGCGCGGCCCGCTCGGCCGCGCGCTACGACACTCGGCGCTGGGCCGAGGTGCGGTGCCCGGTCGTGGCGGTCGCGGGCCGGCAGGACGTGTTCGCGCGGGTCGACGACCTGGCGCGTCTCCGTGGTGTCCTGCCGGAGGTCCGCACGGTCCTCCTGGAGGACTGCGGGCACTTCGCACACGTCGAACGCCCGGACGCGGTGGTCCGCGAACTGCTCAGCTGAACTCGATCGGCGTCCCGATCGGCAGCTTCGCGAGCGCATCGGTCATCGCGGCCGTGATCCGGACGCAGCCGTGCGAGGAACCGGTCGGGTCCGGGTAGAAGTGCAGCGCCGTGAGGGCCGCGTTGCCGCCGTACCCGGAGAGCTTCGACGAGTGCGCACCGGTCAGCGAGATCGGGTGACCCTGCGTGTACCCGACCTGCGGGTCGACGTAGTTCGCCTCCATGTACGTCTTCGTGTCCGCCGGTGTCGGGTCGTCGGGCGTGCCGAGCCGTGCGGTCTCGCTCGTCTCGACGGTGCCGTCGCGGTGCACGATGGCGATGGTGGAGGTCGCGTTGTCGATCCGGACCTCCCGGTCGATGCCCGCGAGTGTGAAGTCGGCAGCGCGGGCCCAGGCGAACGTCGAACTCGGGGCCTCGGCGACGCCGCCGTCGCCGGGCGTCCGGTTCCGGGACGGCGTCGAGACGAGGAGCATGCCGCCGTCCGCGCCGGCCGATCGACCCCAGACGGCGGTCGCGGTCGGCGTGTTGATCGTCGACACCGACGAGGACAGCGTCGCCACCGGAGCGGCGTCGGCGTCGGGCGCGGCGTAGAGCGGGACGAGCGGGGACTTCGGGGTCGCGGTGGTCCACTCGTTCCGAGCGTCGACCTGCGAGCCGTCGAGGAGTTGACCGATCACGGCGTCGTGGAAGGCCAGGGGGAGTGCGGCGAGGGCCTGGTCCGACGGGCGGTCGGGCACGGCCGGCAGCGGCGTGCGGGACGGGGTGGGCGTGGCGGTGGCGGTGGCCACGGCCGCTGCGGGGGTGGGGCGGGCCTCCCGGTCGGAGTCGGTGAGGGACCACGCGACCGTGGCGGCGGCGACCACGACGGCGAGCGCCCCGGCGCCGACGATCCACCGGCGTCGTGCGGTGCCCTGCTGTGGTGCTGACGGTTCCGTCATCGAAGTCCCCGTTCCCCTGTGTTCATGGTGCTTCCGCCTGGGCACATGGTGCTCTTGCCCGGACGGCGTCCTGGCACGCTGCCCTTCCTCCACAGCATCCCAGACGGTGCTGCGTCGTCCACAGGCATGCCAGCGCGGGCATGGGCGTGGACGGGTGGTGCGTATGCTCGCGGCAACGACCACCGAGGGGGAACCGATGGCCACACCCTGGACCGGCATCATCGAGGATGCACGGCACTACCCGTCACCGCACAACTCGCAGCCCATCGTGGTGCGGGTGGAGGACGACCGGACCGCGACCGTCTTCTACGACCTGCGGCGCGGACTGCCGGCGGAGTCCTTCGGGATCCCGTTCGGGCACGTCTGCGCCGGCGTCTTCCTCACCGGGCTCGACCTGGTGGCCCGGGCGCACGGCTTCGCGGTGACCGAGTCGCTCGACCACGCCGAGATGGACTTCGGCCGGGTCGACCGCGACCCGGCGGACCACCTGCACCGGCTGGGCAGCGTGACGCTCACGCCGCACCCGGCGACGGCTGCCGACCGGGAGGCCCTGCACGGCTTCCTCGCGCGGCGCACCTCGCGCAGGCCCTACGACGCGACCCTGGTCGACGACGACGCGATCCGGGCCTCGGAGTCGATCGCGGCCCAGGCCGGACACAGGTTCCGGACGACGGCGGACCGGGCCACGGTCGACGAGATCGTGCGGGTCAACCAGGCGACGCTGTTCGACGACCTGCGGAACGACGCGGTGCACACCGAGATCCTGCACTGGCTGCGGTTCTCGAAGCGCCAGGCGGCGGACACCGGCGACGGGCTGTCGGCCGAGACGATGCTCATGCCGGGGCCGGTGCTGAAGTTCGCGATGGAGCACCGTGGGCTGTGGGAAGCACCCGGCATCGGTGCCACCTTCAAGAAGGTCTACCTGTCGACGATGCGGGGCGTGCGGCAGCTCGGGTGGCTCGAGGGGCCGTTCGGGTCGCCGGCGGAGTACGTCGAGGCGGGTCGGACGTTCATGCGGATCTGGTTGGACCTCGACGCGCGGGGGATCGCCCTGCACCCGTTCGGGACGGTCATCACGAACCCGCGGTCACACGCGGCGTTCGTCGAGCGTGCCGGCGTCGACGAGTCCGACGGTCGGATGGCGTGGATGCTGTTCCGTTTCGGCCGGAGTGCGCCACCACCCCTGGCGCATCGACGACCCGCGTCGGCGATGACGCTCACCGCGACTGCGGACGGCGGTGCCTCGTGAAGCGCGCGGCGGTGTTCACGGTGGTGTGGGTCGTCGAGGCGGTCGTCGGACTGTTCATGCCGCGGGTCGGGACGCACAAGTTCCTGCTCGCGCCGGGCATCGAGCCGCTCCGGTGGACCCTCGGGCGGTGGCGTGCGTGGCGGACGGCGGAGCTCGCGGCGAAGCGGGTGCCCGCGTACCGGGCGTTCCTGGCGGGCGCGGGGCGTTCCTCCCGGCTGGACACGCGCAGCGGGATCGCCACGGCCTTCTCGGGGCTGCCGGAGATGGACAAGGAGTCCTACGTCAAGCGGTGGACGATCCCGGAGCGGTGTCTCGACGGACGGCTGCCGCGACGCGGTGTCGTCGTGGACGAGTCGTCCGGGTCCTCCGGCGTGCCGACCAGCTGGGTGCGCGGCCCGGACGAGCGTCAGGCGACCCGGCAGCTGCTGCAGCTCGGGTTCGCCCGCACCTCGAAGGAACTGGCGAAGCAGCCGTTCGTGCTCAACGCGTTCTCGCTCGGCGCGTGGGCGACCGGTATGAACGTCACGGCGTCGCTCACCGAGTCCACGATGATCAAGTCGATCGGGCCGGACCGCGACAAGATCGTGCAGACGATGCAGGAGTTCGGCACCGGGTTCACCTACGTCATCCTCAGCTACCCGCCGTTCCTCAAGGCGCTGTTCGAGGACGACCGGATCGACTGGCGTGAGTACACGATCGTCGCGGCGTTCGGCGGCGAGGGCATCAGCGAGAACATGCGCGCCCACATCGAGCAGTACGCGCACACCGTCCTCGGCTCCTACGGGGCGAGCGACCTCGAGATCAACCTGGGGATCGAGACCGGCTTCTCGGTGGCGGTGCGGAAGGCGATCGCGGCCGACCCGGCACTGTCGAGCGCGCTGACGAAGCAGTCCGAGTACGGCGTCCTGCCGATGGTCTTCCAGTTCAACCCGTTCGGGTACCTCATCGAGACGAACGACCGCGGCGAGCTCGTCGTCACGATCACCCGCTCCGAGAACATCAGCCCCCGCATCCGGTACAACATCCACGACCGCGGACACGTGGTGCGGATGCGTGACCTCAAGCCCGTGCTGCGGGCGACCGGGCACGAGGACCTGCTCGCCGAGGCGGAACTCGACCTGCCGCTGCTGTTCCACTACGGCCGCTCGGACCTGTCGGTCGACTTCAACGGTGCCGTCGTCGCGCCCGATGCCGTTCGGGACGTCGTCTACGGCGATCCCGTCCTGCTCGAAGCCGTCGAGAACCACCGGCTGATCAGCTACGAGGACGACCAGGGCAACCGGCAGCTGCACATCGCCTTCCAGCTCGCCGCGTCCGCCGAGTCGTTCGATGCAGACCCTGCCCGGCCGGCCGTCGTCGCCGAACTCCGACGGCTGAACCGTGACTTCTCGAACGCGATCCGCACCGCGCCGGACGGCACCCTGCCGACCGTGGCGTTCTACCCGTACCGGACGGGGCCGTTCCGTGAGGATGGTCGGAAGCTCAAGAACGAGTACGTGTGGCAGCTCGGACCCGGGTCGGTCGACGAGTGGGACCTGGACCTCGGATGGGTGGCGTCGAAGGACGTCTGAGAGGGTCCCTCCGGGTCGGTGGTGCCGCCGCGCGTCAGTGGTACTGGGGCGGCCAGTCGAACGTTGCCGGCGGGTGCGGGACCTCGCCGATCGTCGTCACGTCGAGTCCGATCTGCCGCAGGTTCGTCAGCTCGATGGACCGCGGGTTGCCGAAGTACCGCTTGCCGTCCACCCACACCGTCAGCTCGCCACGCAACCCGCCGACGTGTGCGGGGCCGAGGGAAACACCCCACTCGTCGAAGAACTGCCCCAGCGTGAACGTCCGGCGGGTCGGTGACTCGACGTGCAGGATGCCCGACGTGTCGTGCGTGTGCAGCTGCGCGGCGAACCGCTGCGACTTCGAGTGCCCGACGTTTCCCGGCACGACGACCGGTGTGTCGCCGTCCGTGATCGTCAGGTGGGTGTGGACGTGCTCGGCCAAGCGTTCGCCCCAGACGTTCTCGAGCCCGGCCTCCTGTGCCCGGTGCCCCAGGTCTGTCGGGCGCGGCCACGGGGGTGCGACCGACGTCGTGTCGGCACCGGGGGTCGAGCAACCGGTGAGCAGGGCGACGAGGACGGCGGCGACGACGACGGCGGGGGAGCGGCGCATGCGCACGAGCGTAATCAGGGGACCGGCGTCGCTCTCGGCGCACCCGTAGGATGTGGGGTGCGCCGCAAGCGGTGTGAGGGGCCTTTAGCTCAGCTGGTAGAGCGCCACGTTTACACCGTGGATGTCGTCGGTTCGATCCCGGCAGGGCCCACCGAGCAACAGCACTCGATCGGCTCGTCAGTCCGTCTGGCGGGGATCCCGAGTCGCGACAGGCTTGCCGGATTCGTGCTCCGAGCGGCGCGAACGGGTCTCGTCCGTCGACCTCCTGTCCACGGCGCTCGCGAACGACGGTTCATGCGGCCCGAACCTGTGCTCGCAGACGTTCGTCTGTCGTCCCGTCAGTGTGCCGAGCAGTGGACCGCCCACCTGGGACAGCGGCTGTCCGACCCGCTGTCGGAGTCGGATCGAGGAGAAGGTCCGGAGCGCCGTCCCTTCCCCCGACAGACTCCAGTCCCCTCGACGAGGGCCTCCGGAAAGATGGAAGCTGTGCTGACTGGCGGGTGACTGGCGGGTGACTGGCGGGATCGTGGCGTGGTGATCGCGGGTTGCGGCTTCATAGGCTCACCCCATGAACGAATCACGGATTCCCGAACTGCGTCGCCGGCGCGGCTGGACGCAGGAACGCCTCGCGTCCGAGAGCACAGTGGCCGTGCGGACAGTTCAGCGGTTGGAGTCCGGCAGGGACGCCAGTCTCGACTCGCTGTCGCTCATCGCCGCGGCGCTGAGCGTGTCCGTCGGCGAGCTCTTCGATGAAGTCGAGGGGACCGACTTCGGGGATGCGGTCCAGGGGCTGCAGGACCGCGAGGAGCAGCAAGCTCGACGTGATGCGTTGACCGGAGCATGGAAACGCGTCTACACCGGCTGCGGTGTGCTCGTCAGCATCGCGGTGATCGCGCTGATCAGTGTGCACCGTGCGCCCGGGGTCGGGATCTTTGTCATCGCTGCGTACTGGGTCGCCGGGAAGGCCCTCTTCGAGGTGCTGGTGCGGCTCGTGTTGGACCCGCGGCTGGACGTCCGATTCCCGTTGAGCGTTCCGTCGGCGACGTCGAGGTGGCAGCAGGTGCGGGGCGGTCTGATGCGTCACCGCGTCGGCCGTTCCGTCCCGGCGAGCACGACTGCAGCACGCGGTCCGAAGGACACGCTGGAGTCCGAGTAGACGACGACTGCGGGACGCCCTCACGTTCGTGGACGATCGGAAGCGAGCGCGTCTGGCTTGTGCGAGAGGTCCTTCCGCATCAGACCGACGAGATGCTCCGAGTGCCCTCGTTGTGATGGTCTGGGTTCTCGCCGTCGTCTTCAACGCGGTGTTCGTGGCCTTCTTCGCCTTGTACTCGGTAGCCAGTGACTGGGCCGCAGAACGATCGGAAGCGATTCGGGCGTTCGATCTGTCCCAATTGCTCCCGCACGACGCGGCGCTGTGGCTGAGTGCTCACGCTGCGATCCTTCTGCTCGTCATGCTCGACGCGGTGGGTATCGCGCTGTTGCTGCGCGCGCGACGGATCCGCATCACCGAGTCTCCGTAGCGGATCGACCATCGGCCGCCCAAGAGAGCATCAAACGGCGGTTGCGAGTCGTGCTCCAGAGCGAGTTGCACGCGCCGCGCGGTTGCATCGTCGTACACCGCAGCGGCAACGGTGAGCGCGAAGTCCAGCCCGCTGGTGACGCCGCCGCCCGTGACCAGGTTGTGCGAGGGCGGTGACGGAGGATCGGAACCTCCGCCGAGCACACCGACGGAGAAACCGAGCCGAGCCTCGCGGTGCGATCATCGGGGCATGGGATGGCTGGGGCGACACCTCCTGCGCGGTGGCCGGTACGACGTGCGTGATCGACGTGCTCAGCTCCGGGAGTACGTGGCCCGAGGCGACCGGCTCGTCGCGTTCCTCACTGCTCAGGATGATCCCTCCACCGCGCAGTTGCGGGAGCGGATCGACGAGGCGCACAGGCTGCTCGAGCGACGATGGACCCGCGATGACCTGCGCGCTCTCGCGGTGCCGGTCTCGGCTCCGTGGCCGAGCAGCAGGGGGCGTGACGCTGGAGCATCGGCTCCGGCGTACGCCGACGAGGGGGACCGACTCATCGCGGACCTGAACGACATCGCGTCCGCGCTGCGCGCCGTCGCCGAGGTGTGACGAAGGCTCCTCGCGAGCGTCAGCGGCGGCGAGCAGGCCGGAAGTCAGCCCTCGCCGTGCCGCAGCATGTCCTCGTAGTCCCCGTCAGCGCACCGGGACACCCCGTGCACGGTGTAGCCGTCGGAGCGGGTGAGGAACTCGACCGACCACGTCGGTCCACCGTGGCCGACGACACCCCGCAGTGGGTCCGCCCCACCGCTCTCGTAGTCCGAGGCGGTGATCCCGGAGGAGCCCCAGAGCTCCTGCACAGCCGCCCGGTCCGCCGTCTGGTCGCCGACCTGGTCACGGTCGAGGATGTAGGTCCAGGTGACGCCGCCCGTCCCTGGGGACGCCGGGCACTTGCCGAGTGCCGGTCCTCGTCGGACCGTCCACTTCCCGCCCAGCGTCTCCGTCGTTCGGTCGACGACGTCGACGATGTCCTTCTTCGCTCCGTCCGGTTGCACGGTCGGTCCTCGCTGGCAGCCCGTGAGGAGGAACGGGACGGCGACGAGCAGCGCCAAGACCGCAGCCATCCGGTTGGTGGGTGTTCTCATCGGTCCTCCGACGCATGCGTGACGGAGTGTCCGTCCGGATCGCTCAGCGACACTGCTGTGTCTCCCCGTCGCTCGGTACTGCACGATCCTCGCAGTTCTGTCGAGGCCCTGGCGACCCGCAAGCGCCGCACCTGACGCGTTCTCCTGGGAGGCAGGCCTCCGTCGCCAGGCCGGGCCGGGCCTCCCGAGTGGCCAGTCGCCATCTGACGGCGGTGGGCTACCGCGCCGAACGAGTGCTGAGCGCTCGCCGCCGGCGGCGGCGGATCCAGATCGTGACGAACAGGACCGCGCACGCCGCGAGAGCGATGAGGGGCCAGACGGCCCACGTCTCTCCGAGCACGACCGCGATGAGCGCACCGACACTCATGACGGGCGCGATGATCGCGCCGCCGCCGACGAAGCCGCGCTGCATCTGTTCGAACTCGTGCTCCGTGATCATCGGCACACCTCCGGGGTGCAGCTTGTCACCCGTCGCGCTCGTCGTCCATGTGCCGCGACTCCGCCGCAGGGTCCCGTACCGGTGGACGGGAGGATCGTGGCAAGCCCGGAACGCGAGGATCCGCCCGGCGCTCGGCACGATCTGCTCCGGTCAGCCCGCGGTCGCCGCGACGCTCCGCGGCACTGCAGCCCGACGGATCCGCGGGGCGTGTGCACCCAGGTAGAGCAGCGCGCTGAGCGCGGTGACGAAGAATCCGACCGGCCAGTCCGTCGCGTACGCGAGCGCGATCGACGCCCACACCACGATGAGCGTGAACGCGGTGGACAGTGCGATCGCCGTGGACGGTCGTCGTGCGAGGGTCCGCGCAGTCGCCGGCGGCCCGACCAGCAGGGCGAACATCAGCAGCGCGCCCACGACGGGGACGCTCGTCGTCGTGGCACAGGCGACGATCAGTCCGAACACCACCGTCATGGCGTGTGGCCGGACACCCCGAGCGGGTGCGGTCGCGGGCAGCAGGGAGGCGAGGAGCAGCGGTCGGTACAGCGTGGCGACGGCGGCGAGACAGGCGATGCCGAGGACGAGCATCGGCACGATCTCCACGGTGGAGACGCCGAGGACCTGGCCGAAGAGCAACGAGAACACCTCGGCGGAGTACTCACTCGAGCGGCTGAGGAAGAACGCTCCGAGACCGAGCATCGTCGCCAGCGTCAGAGCAGTGGCGACGTCACCCCGCCCACGGCGTCCGAGGGCCGACACGAGCAGGGAGCCGACGGCGGCGAACACCCCGATGCCGAGCAACGAGTCGATGCCGACGAGGACGGCACCGGCGGCGCCGGCGAAGGCACCGTGGGGGAGCGCGTGCGCCAGGAAGGTGTCGCCGCGGATGACGACGAACACCCCGACGACTCCTGCGACGACGCCGACGATCGTGGCGGCGATCCACGTGTTCACCATGAAGTCGGAGAACATCAGGCGACCTTCCCGGCTCCGGCGGGGATGCGCAGGGCCCGCTCCGCCGGTCGTCGCGATGCCGTTCTCCGCGCGACGGACCAGGAGGCGAGGCGAGCGCCGACGTAGACGACGAGGACGAGTGCCACCACGCAGAAGCTGACCGGCCAGTTGCCGTCGTTCCCCGCCCAGTAGTAGCTCTCGTACGCGATGAAGCAGCCGGCCCACGTCTCGATGACGCCGATGCCGGCGGACAGCAGCACGGCGACCCCGAACCGACGCGTCACCAGCAGGGCCGTGGCGGCCGGGCCGATGAGCAGCGCGGTCGAGAGGATCGCGCCGATGGTCAGCGACGACAGCTCCACGGCGAGTGCGAGTGCCACGAGGAACACCAGCCCCGCGAGCCGGACCGGGACGCCGCGGGCGACGGCCAGGTCCCGGTCGATGGACGAGAGCAACAGCCATCGGTAGACGGCGACGACGAGCAGCAGCGCGATCACGCTGAGGAGCACCACCGGGGGCACGACCGAGGGGTCGATGACGAACAGGGAGCCGAACAGCACCGAGACGGCCGCGTTGCTCGATCCGCCGATCGTGGTGTCACAATAAAGGAACAGCGCGGTCAGGCCGAGTCCGAACGCGAAGACGACCCCGGTGGCGACGTCGCGCCCCTTCAGCCGGTGCGTACCGATGGCCTCCATCAGCAACGCGGCGAGGACGCCCGCACCGACGAAGCCCCACAGCTGGCTGATGCCGACGAGGAACGCACCGGCTCCGCCGACGGCCCCGAGGTCCGCGAGCGCGTGTCCCGCGAACGACTGCCCGCGGACCACCGTGAAGACCCCGACGACACCGGTGACCGCCGCGACGAAGCCGCCCACCACGAGGGCGGAGTGGACCGTCGGGCTGCTGACGAAGCCCGACAGGGCGACGGCGACGGAGGCGCTCATCGCCGGACACCCGCCGGGGCCGTGACGGGACGGTCGTCGGCGAGGACGACGAGACGTCCGTCGGCATCGATGACGCGGATCGGGCGCCCGTAGAGGGCGGAGAGCACGTCTTCGCGGATGACCTCGGCCGGGACACCGGTCACGGCTCGACCATCGGCGAGGTACACCACGCGGTCGAGGACCGGCAGGAGCAGGTTGATGTCGTGCGCGGTGAGGACGATGCCGACTCCGTGGTCACGGCGGATCGTGTGCAGGAGCGCGACGATGTCGGCGGCGCTGGCGGGGTCGAGGCTCGCCAGGGGTTCGTCGAGGAGCAGCAACGACGGTCGGCTGATCAGCGCGTGTGCGAGGAGGACCCGCTGCTGCTGGCCACCGGAGAGTTCACCGATCCGTCGATCGGCGAACGCCGTCGCGCCGACACGCTCCAGCGTCTCGTCGACGAGGGCGTGTGTCCGGCGCCGTCGGAGCGGGAGGCCGAGCCGACCGCCGTCGAGACCGAGCGCCACGACGTCCCGGGCCCGCAGCGGCGCATCCGGGTCGAGCACCGTCTTCTGGGGGAGGTAGCCGATGCCGTGGACGTCCGCGGCCCGCTCCGGTCGGCGGACCGTGCCGCTGGTGATCCCGACGACGCCGAGGAGCGTGCGGAGGAGCGTGGTCTTGCCGGCGCCGTTCGCTCCGATGAGGCCGACGAAGTCACCCGCCGCGACGTCGAGGTCGACGCCGTCGAGGACTGTCCGCCCGGCGAGGGCGACGTGGAGGTCGCGGACGGTGACGATGCGACCGTCGTCGGCTGCTCCGGTGGTGGTGGTGGTCACAGCTTCTCCGTCGAGGTGCCGTCGGTGACGGCCTCCGCGAGCGCTGCGAGTTCAGCCTCCATCCACCGCTGGTAGGTGTAGCCGGTCGGCATCGTCTCGTACACGCCGACCACCGGGACGCCGTTCGCGTGTGCCAGCGACAGGTAGTGGGCCGTGATCGAGTCGGTCACCTGCTGGTTGTAGAGGAAGACCTTCACCTGCTTGCTCGTGAACAGGGAGTCCTGCGCCGCCGACTGCTGCGGTGACGGGTCGGTGTCGTTCATGATCGCTGCCTGCAGGGACCACGGCGTCTTGATGTCGACGCCCGCGGCTTCGAGGGCGTAGTCCGCGACCGGTTCGGTCACGGCGACGGGCGTCCCACCGTGTGCGCTCTTGAACGAGGCCAGCGCGGACGTCCACGTGTGCAGTGAGTCGTCGAACGTCGTGAGGTTCTGCGCGAACGTCGTCTTGTGCGCCGGGTCGAGCTTCTCCAGGTCGGTGGCGATCTCGGCTGCCACGGCGGGCATCGTCTTCGGGTCGTACCAGAGGTGCGGGTTCCTGGTGCTGTCGGGGAGGCCGAGCAGGGTCTGCGCGGTGATGACCTTCCGGTCGGAGTTCGGCGATGCCTTCTCGAGCTTGGCCATGAAGTCGTCGTACCCGACGCCGTTCTGGATCACCAACTGCGCTGAGGAGAGTTCCCTCGCCACGCTCGCACTGGCTTCGAACGTGTGCGGATCGGTGTTCGGGTCGCTCATGACCGCCGACGCGCTGACGTACTTCCCGCCGATCTGCGCGGCGACGTCCGAGTACTCGTTCTCGGCGCCGACGACGGTGATCTTCCCGTTCCCGTCGCCGTTGCCTCCGCCAGAGGAGCACCCCGTGAGGGCTGCTGCGGCCACTGCCGCGACGACACCGGAGGCGATGAATCTGTTGATGCGCACGGCATCCGTCCTGTCCAGGGCACATGGCCCGATCGTTGTGAGAACCGTTCTCGATCGGAACCGTAGGGTACGGGGGACCCCCTTTGCGAACCCAAATGATAGTGATCGTCGTTCTCGCGAGAGGATGAGGGCATGGCAACCGACGGCTCGGTCGTGCACCGCGAACAGCGGCGGCACACGGACTGCGTCCTCGCAGCGCTCCGGGAGGTTCGTCGCGCGACCGTGCAGGAGTTGTACCGATCCCTGCGGGGTGCGGGCGATCCGATCAGCCTGTCGACGGTCTACCGGGAGGTGCACCGCCTCGTCGCGGTCGGCCGGGTCCGTGAGGTGGTCCTTCCGGGCGAAGCCGTCTACCTGCTGCCCGGCGACGACCTGTTCGTCTGCGACCAGTGCGGACGGATCGAGGAAGTGCCGCTCCGTCGCCTCGCGGTGATCCAGGACGCGGACTTCTTCGCGCAGGCCGAGGCCCTCACCGTCCACGGCCGGTGTGCCGACTGTGATCGGTGACGGCAGCGCGCGCCGAGGCGACGGATCACAGATCCCGCGCGAAGCACACGGATCCGGCGGACCCGACGTAGGGGCCGTACAGCGCGATGCTCGTGTAGCCCTCCCGTTCGTAGAAGCGGATCGCGTCGGGTTGGAGGGTGCCCGTCTCGAGGACCACGCGCCTCGACCCGAGATCGCGAGCAGCAGCCTCCAGGGCGCGGAGGACGGTGACCGCCACTCCTGAGCCCCGCGCAGGCGGCGTCACGTACATGCGCTTGATCTCGACGCTTCCGGGGCCGGCGACGTCGTCGGCCAGGGGGCGCAGGCCCCCGCAGGCGATGGGGCGATCGTCGCTCGTCCTCGCGACGAGGAACACCGGGACGTCGTCCGCCGAAGGGGGTGTGCCCGGCTCGTGATCGTCGCTGCCGTAGCGCGCGTCCAACTCGGCGCGCTGCGCTCGTCGCAGCTGGTCGGCATCGGGGTGGTCGAACTCCGTGCGGCTGATGGTCCAGTTCATGGGTTCCTCTCGTGACGATCGTTACCGTAACATCTGTTACGGTCGTGGTGTGAGCAGGACGAGAGACGCGGAAGCGAGCCGGCTGAGACTGTCGGAGGCGGTTTTCGGAACGCTTGCCGACCGCGGCCCGACGGGGCTCACGCTCCGTGCCGTCGCGGAGCGTGCCGGGTGCACGACGGGCCTGGTCCTGCACACGTTCCGCGACAAACGGGCGCTCCTGCTCCACGCCCGCGACCTCATGCACGAGCGCACGCGCGTTCGCTCGGACGCGCTCGAGGCCGATGCCCCCGACGCCGGATCGGCCCTGCGTGCCGTTCTGCTGGGCGCGTTGCCCGTGGACCACGAACGACTCGCCGAAGCGCGGGTGTGGGTGGGGTTCCTCGCGGCAGCGCTGGCTGATCCAGTCCTCGCCGAGCGGCACGCCGCGAACAGCCGGGCCTTCGCGGAGCGGGTGACGCGGCTCATCGACTCCGCGTACCCGGACCTCCATGCCGACTCGGCCGAACGGGCAGCGGCCCTCGTCGCTGCGGTCGAAGGCGTGTCGAGCTTGGCAGCGGGAGATCCCGAAGGGTGGACCGAGGCGCGACAGGTCGCGGCGGTGCGCACGGTGATCCTCGCGCTGACGTCGGGGAGTGCACCCGAGGAAGACCTCGGGCAGGGTGGGGACATGGACGCCCCAGCTCCGGACACCATCCACTTCCACCAGAAGCACCACGAAGCGATCGCCAGTGGCGAGAAGGTCACCACCGTCCGGTGGAACGAGTCCGTGGCGGTCGGCGCCGCGACCTTCGTCTTCGACGGTCACCCCACGGCCGAGCCGCTGGTCGGAGCGGTGACCGCCGTGCACCGGTACCGGCTCGACACCCTCACCGCGGAGCAGGCTCATCAGCCACCGGGGACCGACATGCGCCGGTTCGGGCAACAGCTCCGGGAGAACTACTACCCCGACATGCCGGAGGACGCTGTCGTCGAGGTCGCCGAACTCGTCCTCGGGCCGTCGTGACGGCCGATCTGCCACCGGGGGCCGCATGGACGGACACAACGGGGAGACCCAGCAGATGAACGCCACCTCAACCCTCCGCATCCGACGCGCGGGCCGCGACGACGTCCCGGCGCTGACCGAGTGGACGAGTGACGATCCCGTGGCATGGATCGGTGCCGATCGGCTGACCGGTGAACTCGCCACCGGGAACTACCGTCCGGAGTGGTCCTGGGTCGCCGAGCAGGCAGGACTGCCCGTCGGTCGTGCGCTCTGGTGGGGGCGGTCCGACGCAGACCGCCCCGCGACCCTGGACTGCCTGACCACCAGTGCTCGCGGAAGTGAGGCAGTGGCGATCGGCGCTGCATTGGTGCGCGCCGGGCTGGACGCCTTCGGCGACGGCGCACCCCTGGAGTTCAACGTCGACCTCTCCCCGAACTGGACGAGTGATCCGGCAGCGGTCGAGGCTGCTCGGTGGCGGCACGAAGCCGCCCACCAGGGCGGGTTCTCCCGCACCACCGAGCGGATCAGCTTCGCACGCACCGCGTCGGATCCGCAGCCTCCACGGTCGACCAGGCTGCGCTTCGTCCCCGCCGAGGACACGACCTTCCGGGGGCTGTTCGCCGCCGTCGCATCCGGCTCCCTCGACGACCACACCAACGACATGGTCGCCCGCGAGGGAGTCGACGCCCTCGCCGACGACGATCTCGACTTCTACCGATCCCTTCCTGGCGAGCGTGGGGCATGGCGGACCGCGCATCTCCCGGACGGCACGACGGTGGGGTTCGTCATCCCCACCAGGACCGCCTACGACGCGAGCATCAGCTACCTCGGTGTGCTTCCCGAACACCGGGGACGCGGGTACGTCGACGACCTGCTCGCCGAGATGACCCACGTCCACCACGACGACGGGCAAGCCCGGATCGTCGGGACCACCGACGCCGCCAACACACCGATGCGAGCGGCGTTCGAACGAGGCGGCTTCACCGTCACACGTGTCCGCATCGTGCACAGCCAGTGAGAGAAGTGCCGACGGCCGGCCACCGACGTCCGCCGGCGGGTCCGCGACCGCCGTCGGCGTCACCGTCCGCGAGTACGGACGCTGACGCACGGGGCGGTGGGTCGGTGATCGCTGTGGTCCGACCCCCACGCGCGGGAGAGTGGACCGGTCTGTCGCTCACGCACGGACTCACCTAGGCTCGGCGTGGGACGGGGGGCTCCGCTGTCGACCGACGTCGAGTCGGGCGCAGGGAGCGTGCCCGTGCCGTGACCATCGCATCGACGTTCCTGGGGGGAACCATGACGGATCACAGTTCGAAGAGCGGCCGAGGGATCTCGCGCCGAGGTCTGCTGCAAGGAGCCGCCGTCACGCTCGGCGGAGCAGCCCTGACCGGGGCCGCATCGTCGCCGGCATCGGCGGCGGGCACCAAGCCGTTCGTCCCGTCGGGGCTGACGTACGCGGCGAACGATCCGCTGACGGGCTTCTTCCGCAAGGTCGCCGCCGGCACCGCGACCATCGTCACGGCGGGTGATTCGATCACCGAGGCGTTCGGCGCGGCGAACCCCCAGAAGGGGTACCCGGCACGGGTGCGGGCACGACTCCGCAACGGTGCGGGACAGGCGCCCGGTGGGCTGGACTACGTCCCCGCTCGCTCGCAGTACACCACCGTCAAGACGCCACCCGCCACGGCGACCTACGTCTCGTACGCGGGGCCGGACGGTGCCGCGATCGACCTGCGCTCCGCGACGTACGCGGGGGACCGGAGCACGCGGTCCGGTCTCGGCCGGCGTGCCGTCGCCCTGACCAGCAGCCGGGTCCGGTCGCTCTCGTTCACGCAGCGCTTCACGTCGCTCGTGCTCGCCTGGCGCGCGACGTCCAGCACGCGTGACGCCGTGTCGATCACCATCGACGGCACGACGGTCTCGCTGCCGGCCGTGTCCAGTGGTGAGCAGACCTGGACCAGCCCGCGCCGGGCCTCCGCGACGCGCACCGTGACGGTGACCTGGGAGAGCGGCGAACCCTTCGTCGAGGGGTGGCAGCTCTTCGACGGCGACCAGGGCGGCGGGTTCCACGTCCTCGAAGCGTCGCAGTCGGAATCGCGGACCGAGGGGTTCGCGCTCGCGTCGTCGGCTGCCAACGGCAACGACAGCTGGGCAGACGCACTCCGTCGGTTCTCCCCGGACCTGATCACGTCGATGTGGGGGACGAACGACTACGGCAAGGTCACCCCTGCGGTCCTGACGCAGCAGACGCGCAACTACCTCGACCTGGTGCACGACCGGAGCCCGGCTTCCGCGTTGCTCGTGGTCATGCCGTACCAGCTGGGCGCGGCCTCGGTGACGGAGTGGGCGAAGTACCGGGCCGCGCAGCAGCAGGCCGTGAGCACGTTCCGTTCCGCGAACCCGGGCGTCGCGATCGGGTTCTTCGACCTCGGTGCGTACGTGCCGCCGTACTTCGGCCAGACCGGTGCGAAGGACAACCCGTACATGTCCGACGGCATCCACCCGAACGACACCGGCTACGACGTGATCGCGGCGATCCTGTACGCGTACTTCACGTCGACGCCGGCCTGACACCCGTCGACCGACTCGACTGCGAGCAGGGCGGCGGAGTCACGTGACATGCGGGCCTCCCTCGACGGGGTGTCCGGCTCGGTGCCGGAAGATCCCCGCAGGTCGGCTCGTGGGGGCGTCTGCTTCGAGACCCGAACTCGAAGCAGGCGCCCTCTCCCTGCGGTCCGGGAAGGTCCCGTCCGGTCCGCTAGCGTCGAAGCGTGACGACGACGCGAGGAGCCACAGAGCCGGACAGCAGAGGACGGACCGGTCTCGACCAGGTCGGTCGTGGTCTCGACCGCAACCCCGACGTGGTCGTCCGGGACGTCGAGGTGACGTCGGACGGCTGGCACGTGCTGCGTCGGACCACGTTCGACGTCCGGGGCCGCGACGGCTCGTGGACGACCCAGCAGCGTGAGACCTACGACCGGGGCAACGGCGCCGCTGTCCTGCCGTACGACCCGGTGCGCGGCACGGTCCTGCTCACCCGACAGTTCCGCTGGCCGGCGTACGTCAACGACCACCCGGACGGGATGCTGGTCGAGGTGGCGGCGGGTCTGCTCGACGCCGACGACCCGGAGACCGCCGTCCGGCGGGAGGCGCGTGAGGAGCTCGGCGTCCGGCTCGGCCAGCTCACCCACGTGGTCGACGCGTTCATGAGCCCCGGCTCGGTCACGGAGCGGGTGCACTGTTACGCCGCCCCCTACGGACCGGAGGACCTCGTCGATGCCGGCGGCGGGGTCGCCGAGGAGGGCGAGGAGATCGAGGTGCTCGAGGTGCCGGTCGACGAGGCGATGGCGATGCTCGGCGACGGCAGGATCGTCGACGGCAAGACCATCCTGCTGCTCCAGTGGGCCGCGTTGCACGGCGTCGTGACCAGTGACGGTTGGGTCCCTGCCGCAGTCGGTGAGCCCAGTGTCAGGCCCGGAGCGCCTGCAGGGCCGGATGTCCGGCCAGGGCGTCGTGCCCGTGCGTGAGCATCACGGCCATCGTCGCCAACGCCGGCGCCATCGCGCCGGTGAGTGACAGCGGCGACGTCTGACCACCGAACTCGAGGACCACGTTGTACTGCTCGGGGTCCGGGTAGATCGCCGTCACCGCCGACCAGTCGAAGCTCAGCCACCCGCGGCCCCCGACGTTGCAGACCAGCCGCTGGTTGCTCACCACGACGTCGACCTGCTGCTGTTCCCGCCATTGTGAGGCCGCCATCGCCTGTGCACGGGAGCGTGCGATCGAGTTGCCGATGGCGTTGCCGATCACGGCTCCCGCGACCCAGGCCGGCCGTCCGAACGCGACGACGCCGGTCTGCCCGTAGGTGACGTCCGTGCCGTAGTACCGGGCGTACCCGAGGAAGCCGCTGAGGAAGAACCGTTCCCCGTGATGGGGGACGACGTTCCAGACCTGGATCTCCGGCGGCAGTTCCTTCCGCATCAGCGATGCACGGAGTGACACCGCGTGGCGCCATCCGTACGCGTAGGCGTCCTGGTGGCTCTGCACCGACTGTTCGCGCTTGGTCAGGCGACCGAGGGACCGCTGCCACGCCCGGTAGGCGCCGTGGCCGCGTCGGATCGCGATGATGCCGAACACGATGGGTGCAGCGAACGCGGCGAGCAGGAACAGCAGGCCGAGCAGCGACAGCCCGATGGACCCCTGGTCGTTCCCGGTAGAGGTCAGCTGCCCGCCGACCAGGGTGAACGCCACGTACCCGATGGGTGCGAGCGCGGCTGGCACGATCCACTGCCGGTGTCGCGCCCACCAGGACCCTCGCTGGTCGTTCCTGCTCGTCGTCATCGCCGGACCCCCGTGCCCCGTGCCACCCGTACCCACGACGGGTGGTCGGGTTCCAGTCTGGCGGGCGCCGGGCCCGTCGCGCCACCGGCACGACGGAGGCCGAGCTCGCGCGGTCAGCCGTGGTGAGCCAGGCGCGCGGCGTGCTCGCGGTCCTTCTGGTGCTCGCGGACGACCGCACTCACGGCCAACCACGTGACCAGCACGCTGAACGCGCCGACGAGCAGGGTCCCCGAGATGCTCGACATCCACACGATCGTCTGGGCATTCGCGGCGATCGTCTCGAGGTCGCCGTCAGCCTTCGTGAACACGACGAGCACCCCGACCGCCGTTCCGATCGCTCCGGCGAACAAGATGATCGTGATCGCTGCGAGGGCTCCGCGCCAGCCGTTGTCCATGCCCCGACCGTACCGGCCGTGCAAGCGGAATCACGAGCAGCACTCGAATCCAGTCCGACTCGTCGCCCGGGATGCGCGACACCACCGCCGCGTGCATCTGCCGAAGCCGGACCGTCGACAACAGTGACATCCGCTACCTCACGTGTAGTATGTCAATCTGAACGAACGGCCCGCTGCAGACGACGCGGGCACAGGGACATCGAGCCGACTGCGCTCGTGATGAGGGGCAACGTGACTGAACAAGGCCGTCCGACCGTGGCGATCATCGGCACCCGCGGGTACCCGAGTTTCTACGGCGGGTTCGAGACCGCCGTCCGGTACATCGCGCCGTACCTCGCCGACCGGGGATGGGACGTCACCGTCTACGGTCGCCCGGGGACCACGTCGTCGGAGCACGCAGCCGACCGGCGCATCCGGACCGTCACCACCAGCGGCCTGCAGAGCAAGTCGCTGAGCACACTGAGCTTCGGTCTGACGTCATCGCTGCACGCCGTCCGGGATCGTCCCGACGTCGCCCTCGTGATGAACGTGGCGAACGGCTTCTGGCTACCGCTCCTCCGCGCGCGTGGGATCCCCACCGTCGTGAACGTCGACGGCATCGAGTGGGAACGCGCGAAGTGGGGCCGCGTCGCACGGACCGTGTTCCGGACGGGCGCCCGGGTCACGGCGCGTTGGGCGACCGAGATCATCGTGGACGCGAAGGCGATCGGGTCGCACTGGCTCGAGAACTTCGGACGGGCCGGCCACTTCATCCCCTACGGGGGCGAAGCGAGGCAGTCGACGGATCCCGCGCCGCTCCCGAAAGGCTCGTACGTCCTCGTCGTCGCTCGTTTCGTCCCGGAGAACACCCTCCTCGAGTTCTTCGAGGCGGCGCCTGCACTCGCCGAGACCCACGACGTCGTGATCGTCGGCTCGACCGGCTTCGGGGGTGACCTGGACGACCGCGCTCGACGGCTGGCCGAGCAGCACCCCCGCATCACCTGGCTCGGGCACGTGAGCGACGACGCCCTCCTGCACGCGCTGTGGGCGGACGCCGGCGCCTACTTCCACGGGCACAGCGTCGGCGGGACGAACCCGGCGCTCGTGCAGGCGATGGCACTGGGAGCCCCGGTCGTCGCGCGGGACACCGTCTACAACCGCGAAGTCCTCGGCGACGATGCGGAGTTCACCGCCCCGGACCCCGAGTCCATCGTGACGTCGATCCGCTCGGTCCTCGCCGATCCGGAGCGGCGCGCGGCGATGTCCGCGTCGGCGAAGCGTCGCGCCGCTGACGTCTACTCCTGGCAGAAGGTGTGTGCCGCGTACGAGCGACTCCTGCGAGCGCAGCTCGAGCCAGGGCACCGCGGGAACCGGGACGACGGGACAGGGAGCGGCGCCGAGGCAGACTCGCTGTTCGATCTGGACGAACGACGTCTCGAGAGCATCCCGACGTCCTGAAGCGCCTCGCGCCGGCGTGCCCGAATGCCGGTGTGCCTGCGGACTCAGTCCGACCGATCGCCCGGAACGCGCGACCACACCGCCAGGTCCACCCGACCGTCGTCCGTGAACCCGGCGTTCCGCGCGACACCTTCGTGGACGAACCCGGCGCGGGACGCGACCCGCGCCGACGCCGCGTTCCCGGTCGCGACGCGGAGTTCGACACGTTCGAAGGAATGGACGCCCAGCAACCACGACGACAGTGTGCGCACCGCAGCGGTCGCCAGGCCCTGCCCGCGGAACCCGGGCGCGAGCCAGTAGCCGAGCTCCGCCGTGCGGGCTCGCCAGTCGACGCGCTTCACGTCGATGCAACCGGCCAGGGCTCCGTCGACCCGGATGCAGCGGACCAGCCCGGTTCCACTGACGCGGGTCGACTCGATGCCCACGGTCGCCCAGTGCTCAGCGAGCTCCACCGGGTACGGGCGCGGCAGTGGCAACCACCGGCGGATGTCCGGGTCCGCGACCGCCGCGACGAGCGCCGGAGCGTCCGCCACGTCGAACGCGGTCAACGCCGTCGTCGCGTCCACAGGGATGACGGCGTCCGGGAGGCACGGCACCGCAGGCCGCGCCGGTTGCGCTGGGCGGGCCTCCCGTCCGCTCACCGGACCACGCTCCAGTCCGTGGGCAGTCCGGGAGCCGACCACGCAGGATCCGGGACCCAGCCGGACCAGTCGGCGTCGAACGGGAATCGCCGCTCGCGCGCCACGGTGGTCGCGTCCTCGCCAGCCTGTTCGATCACGGCACGCATGCTCGCCGGCCAGTGGCCGGTCGAGGCGTAGAAGGCGAGTTCGTCTTCGTCCTTGTACCGGACGGACCAGGTGCCGTCCGGGGCGGTGGTGGCGACGACGTCGAGCGTCCAGTCCTGGCTGTCGAACCCGATCGGGGTCCGGATCCAGGGCAGCTCGAGGTTCACGTACCAGTCGGGCAGCCAGTCAGAACCGTCGTGCCAGCGCCACACGGACCAGGGTGAGCCGGTCGGGTGCACGCGGACGACCGCCGCGCCGGTCCACCGGTCCTCGACGTAGGAGCCGTCCCAGTCCTCGGGCAGGACCAGACGTCCGTTCGGACCGCTGCCGACACCGGCGCGGCGACGGACCGCCGAGCCGACCGGACTCGCGACGACGGCGAGGGCGTCGTCATCGACCACGACCCGGCCGGCGACCGCGAAGGCAACGGCGTCCCCGCGGGTGCCGAAGTCGTGCACGCTGCGGATGACGACGGAGTCGCCCGGGGCGAACGGCTCACTGCGGCGGTCGGAACGGGCGCTCGTGTCCATGGCATCGACCGTACCGGCCGTCCGAGCGGGGGAGGCGGGCCTCCCGTCCGCTCACGCCGCCTCCGCGGGGCGCCACCCGAGTTCCGGGCCGAGCCGCTCCGCGATGTCCGTGATGATCTGGGCGTAGTCGTCGGGCTCGAGGTCGAAGGGCAGCGCGAACGCGACCTCGGTGACCGCCCGGTAGCCGGCGTCGGCGCGCAACCGGTCGGCGATCTCCGCCGAGGTCCCCACGAGGTCCGCCGCGAAGAGCAGCCCGCCGGGCCCGAACGGCACCCCGACCCGGCCGGAACGCGAGTCGACGTAGCGGCGGTAGCGCGCCTCCTGTTCGGGCGTCGCGCTGTCCGTCGGGATGACCACGAGCCCCTGGGAGACGCGAGCGGTCCCAGGGGTCGGGTGTGCGGCGAGGTAGGCGTCGATCTGGGCCCGCTGGTTCGTGGCGAAGTCGGTGCCGACCTCGCTGCGGGTGACGCTCGAGGTGAGCAGGTGGAACCCGTTCTCGGCAGCCCAGACGGCCGACCGTGTGCTGCCCGTCCCGTACCAGAGTCGGTCGACCAGGCCGGCGCTGAGGGGCTGGACCGTGCGCGAGAACTCCTCGATGCCGCGTCGCTCGGCGGTGTCGCTGACCGGAGCTCCGCCGACCAGGTCGCGGAAGCGCAGCAGGCGGTCGTTCCCGAGGTCCTCCTGGTCGGCGGTGTCGGGGTAGATCGCATCGCGGTAGAGGTCGTAGTTCATCGGGGGACCGGCGGAGAACCCGGGGTTCAGCCGGCCGCCGAGCAGCACGTCCACCGTGCCGAGGTCCTCGGCGAGCCGGAACGGGTTCTCCGCTCCGATCGGGGTGACGGCCGTGCCCAGCTCGATCCGGGAGGTCCGCTGCGACGCGGCAGCCATCACCGCGACCGGGGACGAGATGCCGTGCTGCAGGTGTCGGTGGCGGAGCCAGGCGCTGTCCAGGCCCAGGGCCTCGCCGCGCTCGATCACCCGGAGGGTGTCCTCGATCCCCACCGACGGATCAGCGGGGTCGAACGAACCGATGGTGAGGAAGCCGACACGTTCCGGGGGAGTTCCGTCGAGGGGCATGCGCCGATCGTGCCAGACATCGCGGACCGTGCCCAGGCCGCGACCGACGTCAGCGGTCGAAGACCTCCGGCAGCGCCGCCACGAACGCGTCGAAGTGGCTGTACCAGACGGAGTGCGCCGCCCCGGGGATGCTCCGGACGTCCACCCCCGACGCGGTCAGCGCCGCAGCGGTCGCGTCGTCGACGTAGTGGCTCGGGTCCGCGCGGACGACGATCGACCCCGGCCGCGGCAGCCACGTCCCACCCGGTCCCGCCGCGATGGCCGCCGCGGTCTCCGGGTCGAACCGGGAGGCTGCGCGTGCCTCCACCTGACAGTCGCGCTCGCCGTAGTGCGGCTTCTCGGCTCGGAGGCGGTCCACGGTCCGGCTCGCTCGTTCCGCCTGGTACTCGGCCTGCACCTCGACCCGGTCGTGTCCGCCGCGGGTCGCGAACGGGGCATCGACGAACACCGCGACGCCCGGGTCGAGCCGCCCGGTCGTCGCGGTCGCGGCGAGCAGCAGGCCGCCGAACGAGTGTCCGACGGTCACCGTCGGCCGGATGTCCATCGCATCGAGGGTCTCCGCGACCGACGCAGCGGCGTCGGGGACGGTCATCGCCTGGCTGCGGGGCGAGTGTCCGTGCCCCGGCAGGTCGAGTGCGACGACCCGGACTCCGCGGTCGGCCAGGAGGCCCGTGACGCGCCACCAGCTTTTCGCCGAGCCCGTCATCCCGTGCAGGAGCACCACCGTGTCGCGGCCTTCTCCGGCGGTCTCGGCGTGCAGCAGCATCCCCACATCGAAGCACGGCCGATGCGTTCAACGGTGATTCACCGTGAGTTCCGCATGGTGCAGGTGGTTTCGCATGTTGGGCCCATATCGTCATCGCAAGCGCGATTGCGTGAACTCCTCTGCGCTGGTCGAAGGACCACGATGACGGAAGGTCGGTCCTTCGTTGACCACCACTCCTGTCCAGTCGGGCTACACCCGGACCCGTCCCGCGACGAGCGGACGGGGTTCGAGCACATCGACGTACTCGGCTGTCCTGGCACAGGTGAAGGAGCACGACCTGCTCCGCCGCCGCACCGGTTTCTACTGGTCCCTCTTCGGTTCCCTGATCGGCACGCTCGCCCTGGCCTGGGTGGCGTTCTCGTTCCTCGGTGACTCCTGGTTCCAGCTGATCGTCGCCGGTGTCCTCGGCGTGCTGTTCACCCAGTTCGCGTTCCTGTCGCACGAGGCCGCGCACCGCCAGGTGTTCGCGTCGCAGCGGTGGAACGACCGGGCGGGCCGCTACGTCGGCACGTTCCTGGTGGGCCTCAGCTACTCGTGGTGGATGAACAAGCACACCCGTCACCACGGCAACCCGAACACCGTCGGCAAGGACCCGGACATCGCGCCCGGCGTCATCGCCTTCATCCCCGAGGACGTGCCCGCGTCCGGCCTGAAGCGTGTCTTCACCCGCTTCCAGGGCTGGCTGTTCTTCCCGCTGCTCACCCTCGAGGGCATCAACCTGCACTGGTCCGCCGTCCGCGCGGTCATCAGCGGCACCGGCACCACGGCCGACCGCCGACACCGGATCATCGAGGGCTCCCTGCTCGTCGCCCGCTTCGCGATTTACCTGACGGCCGTGTTCTGGTTCCTGCCGTTCGGGATGGCGTGTGCGTTCCTCGGGGTGCAGTTGGCCGTGTTCGGCGTGATGATGGGCGCCTCGTTCGCCCCGAACCACAAGGGCATGCCGACGATCGCCCACGACGCCAAGGTCGACTTCTTCTCCCGCCAGGTCCGTACCTCGCGCAACATCCGTGGCGGCTGGTGGGTGTCGTTCCTGATGGGTGGCCTGAACTACCAGGTCGAGCACCACCTGTTCCCCTCGATGCCCCGCCCGGCGCTGAAGCAGGCACGACTGCTGGTCCGTGACCACTGCGACACCCTCGACGTGCCGTACACCGAGACCACCCTGCTGCGCTCGTACGGCATCGTCGTCGCCTACCTGAACCGCGTCGGGCTCGCAGCACGTGACCCCTTCACCTGCCCGATGGTGTCGCAGCTCCGCATCAACTGACCCGCAGCCGGGCAGGAGCCGGACGGCCGAGGGAAGATCAGTGCATGGTCCTCACCCCGGTCTCCGGCACCGACGTCGAGCAGCTGCGATCGTTCCTCCGCGGCAGCGACCTGACCCTCGCCGGACTCGACGACGAGTCGGTCCGGCTGTGGGTGGAGCGCGACCCCGACGGCACGGTCGTCGGCAGTACCGGGTACGAGTGCAGCGCCGACGGCCGGGACGTCCTCGTCCGCAGCGTCGCGGTCGCAGCAGGACGGCGTTCGGCCGGTGCCGGGACACGCCTGGCACGGTTCGCGCTGGACCGGGCGGCAGACGACGGCGCGGAGCGTGCCTGGTTGTTCTCCCGGCGGTCCGGCCCGTTCTGGCAGGGCCTCGGGTTCGTGCCGGTGGACCGGCAGGCGCTCGTCGCTGCCCTGCCGGAGACGCAGCAGGTGCGCCTGTTCCTGACGACGGGCCAGCTGGACCGGGAGGTCGCGTGGACACGTCCGCTCGGCGGAGCGCGGCCCGGTCGACCGGGCGGCTGAGACCAGCGGCCTGGAGGCGCGGGTCACTCCGGTCGGCCGCGGCACGTCGTGACGGTGCACAGCGGGCCGTCTGCAGGAGGATGGCAGCGGCGACGACGCTGGTCGCGCCTCCCGTCCGTGCCGACGACGACCGTCGGCCGACCCGCGAAGGACACCCCATGCAGCCCTCCACCCTGACCGGATCCGTCGCCCTGGTGACCGCGGCGTCCCGCGGCATCGGCCGTGCCGTCGCGCTCGACTTGGCGGCCAACGGGGCGGACGTCGCGCTCGGGGTCCGCGACCCCGAGGCAGCGGCAGGCCTGGCCGACGAGATCCGCGGGGCGGGCCGACGCGTGGTGGTCGTGCCGATGGACGTCACGGACCTGCCCTCCTGCCGGACCGCGGTGGACGCCGTCGTCGCGGAGCTCGGGAGGATCGACGTGCTCGTCAACAACGCCGGCGGCGGCATCGTCGAGGACGCCCTCGACGTGACCGAGGAGCACTTCGACACGGTGTGGGCGCTCACCACGAAGTCGACGTTCTTCATCTCGCAGTACGTGGCCGAGCACATGCGGACCGCGGGCGGTGGGTCGATCGTGAACATCGCCTCGCAGGCTGGGCTCGTGGCGCTGCCCGGGGAGTCCGTCTACTGCCTGAGCAAGGCCGCGGTGATCCACCTGACCAAGTGCCTGGCCGTGGAGTGGGGGCAGTACGGCATCCGCGTGAACGCCGTCGCGCCGACCTTCATCGAGACCGACGGCACCGCTCTGGCGTTGTCCGACGACGCGTTCCGGGCCGACACCGTGGAGCGGATCGCGGCGCTGCACCGGATCGGCCGGCCCGAGGAGGTCGCTGCTGCGGTGACGTTCCTGGCGGGCCCGGGTGCATCGCTCGTCACCGGGACGGCGCTGCCGATCGACGGGGGCTGGACCGCTCGATGACGATCGGACTGCGCCGGATGGCACCGCGCGACCCTGCGCAACGACATCGAGCCGCGACGCCGCTGGAACTGCTGTTCGACCTGGTGTTCGTCGTCGCGGTCGGTCTGGCGGCGACGAACCTGCACGAGATCGAGGCCGGGGGACACCTGGCCTCCGCCGTGTTCTCGTACTGCCTGGTGTTCTTCTCGATCTGGTGGGCCTGGGTGAACTTCACCTGGTTCGCGACCTCGTTCGACACCGACGACTGGCTCTACCGCGTGATGACGGTCGTGCAGATGGCCGGGGTGCTGGTGCTCGCCGCGGGGGTGCATGACGCGATGGTCGACGGTGACTTCACCATTGGCATCATCGGGTACGTCCTGATGCGCCTGGCGCTCGTCGGACAGTGGATCCGCGCCGCGGTCTCGTCGCCGCGGTACCGGCGGACCGCGTTGCGCTACGCGGTCGGGGTCGTCCTCGTGCAGGTCCTGTGGGTGGCCTCCCTCGCGCTGCCGCTCGAGTTCCGCCCGGTCGCGACGCCGTTCCTCATCCTCGCCGAGGTCCTGGTGCCGGTGTGGGCGGAGACCGGCGCCGAGACCACCCAGTGGCACACGCACCACCTGGCGGAGCGGTACTCGCTGTTCACGCTGATCGTCCTCGGTGAGGGGCTGGTCGCCTCGGCGAACGCGGTGATCGACGCCCTGGCGCACACCGAGCACCTCGGCTCCCTGCTGACCCTCGCCGCCTGCGGGCTCGTGATCACGGTCGGCATGTGGTGGATCTACTTCTCGCGGGAGCAGCACGACCACATCCGCTCGCTGCCGACGGCACTGCTGTTCGGGTACGGCCACTACGTCGTCTTCGCCGCCGCCGGTGCCCTGCCGGCTGGCATCGAGGTCGCCGTGCAGGCCGATGCGGGACACGGCGGGCTGACCGACGCGGCGGTCGCCGCGACCGTCGCCGTCCCGGTCGCCCTGTTCGTGCTGTCGATCTGGTGGTTGGCGATCCGCCCGTCCCTGCCACTGCGCGTGAACGTGCTGGTGGTCGCCCTCACCCTGGCCGTCGTCGCGTCGATCGCGCTGCCGGCGGTGTCGCTCCCGCTGACCGCGGTGCTCGTCGTCGCGGTGGTCGTGACGCTCGAGGTCGCGTCGTCCAGCGGCCATCGCGACCGCCCGGAGGCCTGACCCTCGACGTCGTCAGCCCGTCAGCCCGTCAGCCCGTCAGCCCGTCAGCCCGTCAGCCCGTCAGGCACGGGTGTCGGACGCCAGGGCGATCCGGACGCCCCGGTACGCCAACCCGATCACGGTCACCACGACCCCACCGACGATCGAGGGCACCGGCAACGCCGCCACGAGGACGACACACCCGACCGCTCCACCGACGGCCAGGAGGCGCGGGTACCGCCGGTCACGTCGCTCCTGCGTCAGGGCGGCCGTGTTCGCGACGAAGTAGTACAGCAGCACCCCGAAGGACGAGAACCCGATCGCCCCGCGCAGGTCGGTCACGGCGACGACGAAACACACGACCAGGCCGAGGACGACCTCGGCACGAGCGGGGACGGACGTCCGCGGGTCCACGGCGGCGAACCACCCCGGCAGGTCGCGGTTCCGCGCCATCGCCAGGCTCGTCCTTCCGATGCCGGCGATCATCGCCAGCAGTGCGCCGAGCGCTGCGGCAGCCGCTCCGATCTGCACGACCACTCCGGCCCACGGCTGCCCGGCCGTGGCGACGACGGCCCGGAGCGGCGCACCGGACGCGGCCGTGCCTCCCGGCCCGAGTGCGTGCAGCGTGGCGACCGCGACCAGTGCGTAGACGACGAGGGTGATGCCGAGGGCGGTGGTGATCGCGCGGGGGATGGTGCGGACAGGGTCGATGACCTCTTCGCCGAGGGTCGCGATGCGGGCGTACCCGGCGAAGGCGAAGAACAGGAACCCGGCGGCTTGCAGGACCCCGACGGGCGTCGGCGCCGGGGCGGGGTCGTCCACGGTCGGTCCGGTGTGGGTGAGCCCGATGACGACCACGACCGTCAGGGCGACGAGCGCGACCGTGACGAGGACGCGGGTGAGGAACGCCGTCCGGGTGATGCCCGACGTGTTGACGACCGTGAGGGCGAGGACCGCGACGATCGCAACGGGCCTCTGCCACGGCTCGGGGACCAGGTACGCGGCGACGGTCATCGCCATCGCAGCCGAGCTGGCGGTCTTGCCGATGACGAACCCCCACCCGGCGGTGAAACCGGCCCAGGGACCGAGGCGTTCGCGTCCGGAGACGTACGCCCCACCGGATGTCGGGTACTGCGCTGCGAGCTGCGCAGAGGACGTGGCGTTGCAGAAGGCGATGACGCCCGCGAGCAGCAGCGCGACGAGCATCGCACGGCCGGCGACGGCTGCCGCGGGCGCGAACGCCGCGAACACGCCGGCACCGATCATCGAGCCGAGCCCGATGAGGACGGCGTCGTGCATGCGCAGACGTCGGGCGAGGGCACCGGTCGCGGAAGAGCTCACCCCGGCATCCTGACCGGGTCAGGTGAACAGCGCGGAGCCGCCAGCCGGCTCAGGCCGCGTGCCGGCCGAGCGACACCGACTCGAGCGGCGTGTCCAGCAGCTGCCGGCCGCGGAACCAGCGCAGCAACCAGTCCGCCGGCGACCCGGACAGCCCCGCCGGCAGACCACCGCGTCGCTGCAGGAAGTCACTGAAGCCCGGCTCGCCCCGGAGCTCTGCGTCCGAGGGGTTGCCGAACGCCATCGACCAGCCGTCGAACCGACGGGTGTCGATGTCCTCGCGGCTCAGTGAGCGGACGTCCCGGTGCCGGGGGTCGTGCTGGATCGCGGCGAACCGGTCCTCGACGCTCCACGCCGGACCCTCGAGGACCTGCATGAAGCGGCCGTCCTTGGCCACGAGCAGTCCGGAGACACCGAGGGCGTCGTTCTTCAGGCGGGCGTCCCGCAGCAGGTCGACGAGCTGGGCGTCGGTGAGGTCGTCGACGGCGACGGACATGTAGACGAGGGAGAGCACGATCCACGATCCCTCGCGTCCGGTGCGACGGTCAACCGTGGCCGCCACGCGGATCCGGATACCGCACTCCTGGCGGTCCCGACCCGGTCGCGACCGGAGCCGGACGGGAGGCGCGGGTCGGCGCCGCCCCGCGCCTCCCGTCCGTCAGTCGGTCCCGACCGCCACCGTCTCCCGACGCTTCTGCCGCCACGGCTCCGCCGGACGGTCCTCACCGTCCCACACCTGCACCACACCCCACACCGCTGCGACGAGCGGCACGGCGACGATCGCCCCGGTCACGCCCGCGACCACGGTGCCGGCCGTCAGCGCGACCAGGACCACGAGTCCGTGCAACTGCAGCGACCGGCCCATGAGCACCGGCTGCAGGAAGTTGCCTTCGACCTGGTTCACCACCACGACGATGACGACGACCGCCAGGGCCTGCCACGGCCCCAGGGTGACGAGCGTCACCAGCGCTGCCAGGAGCCCGATGATCGGCGCACCGATCATCGGGATGAACGACGTCACGAACGCCACCACCGCCAGCGGAACGGCCAACGGCACCCCGAGCAGGAGCAACGCGGACCCGATCGCGATCCCGTCGAACGTGGCGATCGCCGCCTTCCCCCGCACGTAGCCACCCAGGGTCGACACCACCCGGTCCCCGATGCGCCGCGCCCGCTCGTACGACGCACCCGTGAACGGGCGGAGCAGGAACTCCCACAGCGCCGGACCGTCCTTGACGAAGAAGAACAGGATGACCGCGGTCAACACCGAGCCGGTCACGAAGGTCGTCAGCGCGGACAGGCCCGCCAACGCCCCCGCACCGAAGCGGGAACTCGTCACGAAGCCGACGGCCGTGTCCACGAACTGGTCGATCTGCCGGTCCGTGATCGTCACCGGCAGGTGCTGCACCCGGTCGTGCAGCTGCTGCAACCCGTCCACCGCGGACTCGCGCAACGCCGGCATCTGCTGCGACACCGCCGCCACGAGCAACCACCCGATCGCGGTCAGGACCGCCAGGACCGACACGAAGCACACCAGGGTCGCGACCAACGACGGCACCCCGTGCCGACGCAACCACCCCGCCATCGGGTACATGGCCGACGCGATGATCAGCGCCAACAGCACCGGGATCGTCACCACACCGACCTGCGACAGGGCGGTCACCAGGACGCCCAGGACGATCAGCACCCCGATGAGCTGGAAACACCGGACCGCCAGACGGCCGAAGCCGTCCGACCAGGGTGACCGACGTCCGGGGACAGCGTCCGGGGAGGTCGACGACGGGGCGTGGCGGAGGAAGGGCATGGCGCTCCGGACGATCAGCGCGGCACGACGACGGAGCCGTGCCGCTGCAGGTGGACGGGCGACGGCAGCGACGACCCGCCCCGACCGTACCGGACCCGGACGGCGCCGCGACCACGTCCCCTGCCGTTCACCTGGCCTGCCTACCGTCACCCCTGATGCCGCCGCAGCACGCCCCCTTCCGCACCGACGTCCACGCCGTCCGCGCCGTGGCCGTCGTGCTCGTGCTCGGGTACCACCTCGACCTCGGTTGGCTGCGCGGCGGCTTCGTCGGGGTCGACGCGTTCTTCGTCGTCTCCGGGTTCCTCATCACCGGCCGACTCGTCCGCCAGCTCCGCGACACCGGACGCATCGACCTCCCCGCCTTCTGGGCCCGCCGAGCGCGCCGACTCGCCCCCGCCGCACTGCTCGTCCTCGCCGCCACCGCGGCCGCCGCCGTGCTGCTCACCCCACGCGAGGACTGGCCCACCCTCGGCACCCAGCTCGCCGCCAGCGCCCTCGCCGTCGAGAACTGGGCGCTCGCCGTGTCCAGCACCGACTACCTGGCCGCCGGGGACCCGTCCACCCCGTTCGAACACTTCTGGTCCCTCGGGGTCGAGGAGCAGTTCTACCTCCTGTGGCCCCTGCTGCTCCTCGCCGTGTGGTGGGCCGCCCGACGACGTCGCGGCATGACCCGAGGAGTCCGCGAACGCGCCGTCCTCGTCACCGTCCTGGTCGTCATCGCCGCCTCCCTCACCTGCTCGGTCGTGCTCACCGCCACCGACCCCGCACCCGCCTACTTCTGGCCGCACACCCGGGCGTGGGAGTTCGGCGTCGGTGCGCTCCTCGCCCTCGCCCCGGGCGTCCTGCCCGGATCGCCCCGGATCCGGGCCGCGCTCGCCGGCACCGGCTGGCTCGGTCTCGTCGCCTGCGGACTCCTGCTCACCCCCGCCGTCCCGTACCCGGGGACCGCCGCTGTCCTGCCCGTCGCGGCCACCGCCCTCGTCATCGCGGGACGGACCGAGACCGGTGTCCTCGGCCGCGCCACGGGCCTCCCGCCCGTCCGCTGGCTCGGCCGCGTCTCCTACCCGCTCTACCTCTGGCACTGGCCGGTCGTCCTCCTGCTCCCACGGGTCCTCGACCTGCCCACCCCGGCGCGCGTCGCCGTCACGGTCGCCCTCGCCGCCGCACTCGCGCACCTCACCACCGTCCTCGTCGAACGTCCCGTCACGACCGGGAGGCTCGCCCACCTCCGCCCGCGCGTCACCCTGGCCGTCGTGGCCGCGGCCACCGCCCTCGTCCTCGTCGTCCCCGCCGTCGGGTGGGGCGCCCTCACCGCACAGCTCCGGACGGACCGCGCCCTCGCCGCCGAACTCAGCACCGACGGGGACCGGTGCTGGGGAGCCGCCGCCATCGCCTCCGGCAGCGGGTGTGCCGTCGCCGGGGACCCCCGGCGCGGCACGACCCCGTCGACGATGACCGCCGCCTACGACGTCGACCCCACGTGGGACGACTGCCAGGCCGAGGCGACCGATGCCCGCAGCTGCGTCGTCGGCGTCCGCGGCGGCACCCGCGTCGCGCTCATCGGGGACTCGCACGCCCACCAGTGGTCCTCCGCCCTCATCGCCCTCGCCGAGCAGCGGGGGTGGGAGCTGCACTTGATGGTGAAGGGCGGGTGCGAGTTCTCCCACGTCCGCTGGAGCGACGTCTCCGCCGCCGACGACCGACGCTGCGGCGCCTGGAACCGGGCCGTCGACCGGTCACTCGCCGACTCCGCGCCCTACTCGCTGGTGTTCACGTCCTCCCGCTCCGACCTCCGGGGTGCACCCGTGGGGACGGACCCGGCGCGGAGCGCGCGCGACGGGTACCGGGCCTCCTGGCAGCCGCTCATCGACCGCGGGGCGAGGATCGTCGCCATCCCGGACACCCCCGCTGCCGGCAGCGGCGTGCAGCACTGCGTCGACACGCACCCGGGCGACCCCGGGGCCTGCCGGATCAGCACCGACCGGGCCTTCGCCGCGGGGGACCGACTGGTCGCGGCAGCACGGGCGACCCCAGGCGCGGTCGTGGCGGACCTGACGCCGTCGTTCTGCGCCGACGGGACCTGCCCGGCGGTGATCGGGAACGTGCTGGTCTACCGGGACTCGCAGCACCTCACCCGCACCTACGTGACCACGCTCGTCGGGGCGCTCGGTCGGCGGACGGATGCGGCGCTCCGCGCTGCCGGCGGGCCCTGAGCTGCGGCCTGGGGACGGGGCTGTGCCCGCGGACAGAGCGGCCGGGTAGTCAGGACGCATGGGTCATCGTTTCCGCGGCAAGGTCGTCGTCATCACCGGAGCATCGAGCGGCATCGGCCGAGCCGCTGCGCACGAGTTCGCCAAGCAGGGCGCCACGCTCGTCCTCGCCGCACGCGGGAAGGAGAGCCTGGAGGCCGCCGCCGCCGAGTGCCGTGCGCTCGGCGCCGAAGCCGTCGCGATCCCCACCGACGTCGCCGAGGAGCGGCAGGTCAACGACCTCGTCGCCACCGTCACCGCCCGCTTCGGCCGCATCGACGTGTTCGTCGGCAATGCGGCGCTCTTCGTGTACGGCCTGTTCGAGCAGACGCCGACCGAGGCCTTCAAGCGGGTCGTCGACACGAACCTGCACGGCCACGTCCACGCCGTGAAGGCGCTGCTGCCGCACTGGAAGCAGCGTGGCAAGGGCACCTACGTCCTGGTCGGGTCGATCCAGTCGCTGCTCTCGGCGCCGTACCAGTCGGCGTACGTCACGAGCAAGCACGCCGCCCTCGGGTTGATCGACGTCCTGGCCGACGAGCACCAGGGCACCGGCATCCGGTTCGGCGCCGTCCTGCCGTCGACGATCGACACCCCGATCTACCAGAACGGCGCGAACTACACCGACAAGGCCTCGCACCCGCTGCCGCCCACCGTCTCCGTGCAGCGTGCCGCGAAGGCCGTCGTCGCGCAGGCCGTGCACCCGAAGCGGAACCGCTACGTGGGTCGTCTGCAGGCCACGTTCGTGATCGCCGAGTTCGTCGTGCCGTGGCTGTTCCACCGGATCACGACGCCCGCGGTGGAGGTCTTCGCGCTCCGCGGCCACCAGGCACCGACGGACGGCAACCTCTACGCGCCGAACGACGCCGGCAACGCCACCGACGGCGGCTGGGTCGCGAAGCGCCGTCGGGTCACCCGGCCGCTCGTGTGGCTCGGTCTCGCCGGCCTCGTGACGCTCGTCGTGCGGCGCGGCCGGCGCTGACGTCGCTGCCCCTCCCGATCCCGGTACTCTGCTGAGGTCGGGCGGGAGGGGCACTGATGGACGGTCACGAGGCGCAGGCGGGCGAGTTCCACGGACGCGATCCGGGTGGGTCTGCATGGACTGCGGTCCTGGTCCTCGCATGGACGGTGTTCGGGCTGGGCTTCCTGGCGCTCGCGATCTGGTGGAACGCCTTCGAGCTCGTGGACGTCGGACCGTCGTTCGGCCGTGCCGCGCTCGTCGCGCTGCCGCCCCTGGTCGTCCTGCACGTGGTGCACTGGGCCGTCCGGCGACGCGCCGCCCGTCGAGCGGCCGACGTGGTACACGCTGCCGTCCCGACCGTCACGGGTCCGCCGACGTCGCGGCCGGCAGCAGCGCCGGGGTCGTCGACGACACCGATCGCCACTGACCGCCCACCTGCTGCCGGCGACGCTCGCGCGACGGCCGCGGCCCTCGAGGCCGGCGCGATCGCGGTCCTCGGCGCCTACCGCTCCACCGTCCCCACGCCGATCGCAGCGACCCGGATCGGCGGCCTGCCCGCGGTGCCCGAGGACTTCGAGTGGCCCGAGTGCCGGCACCACGGCGAACCGATGCAGTTCACCGCGCAGATCGAGCACGAGGGCACCCTCGTCAGCGTCTTCGTCTGCCAGTTCGATCCCGGCACGTGTGCCTCGTGGGAGGCGGACTCCGGGGCCAACGCGGCCATCGTGTTCCGCGGTCGGGACCTCCGGCTCGCCGAGTACCCGACGTCGCCGCACGGGGACCCCCACGACCCGGAACCGGCCTGGCCGCCCGTCACGGACGACGAGTACCTGCTCGGGCTCGCCGCGGCGACCACCCCGTCGGACGAGGACGAGCAGCTCGGCGTCCCCGACGACGTCTGGTTCGCCGGGCAGTACGGCGGGGAGCCCGACTGGATCCAGGACGACGAGACCCCCGACGGCCTGCGCTTCGTCGCCTCGATCGAGTCCGGTCCTCTGGAGTACGACTTCGGTGACGGCGGGTGCGCCTACGTGTTCTCGGACGGGCAGCGGGCCGCGGTCCTCTGGCAGTGCTCCTAGGCCTTCCGCCGGCCTTCCTCGTCCAGGGCCCGGGCCTCGTCCCCGGCCCGCTCCAGCGCAGCGTCGGCGTCCACCGTCAGGACGGATGCGGCCGGCAGCAGCGGCGGACGGCTGCGGGGCGCGGGGGAGCCACCGAAGGTCCACTCGCCACCGAGCAGGAACGACCGGTCCGATTCCGCGAGGGCCAGTGCCTGTGCCAGGTCCGTGAGCGGCGAGACCGGTGCCCCCTCGGACGGCTCGTCCCAGTTCGATGCCTCGCGGCGGACCTCGTCGCCGTACTGTTCGACGTCCTCGGCATCACCCCAGGACATGGTGACGAGCTGGTCCAGCGCCAGGTGCACGACGGCGTGCTCGGTCCGCTCGGCGACCGAGGCCACGTCCGCCAGGAAGGCACGGGCGGGCTCGTCGACCTCGGGCCAGGCTGCGGCGACGGCCGGCAGCCGACGTTCGAACGCACCACGGGCCTCCCGCCAGTCGACGACGACGTCGGTCACCGACGCGTCCGGCTCGTCGCCGTGCTCGACCGCGGTCCGGAGCCGCGCCAGGTGGGCGTCCCACGCTGCCGTGGGGACGAGTCCGACCCAGAGGAACGGCAGGACGTTCTGCACGTCCCACGTGCCGGTGGTCGCCGTCAGGTCCTCCGTCGCGGCCGCGGTCACCGCCCGTGCCTCGTCGGCCGAGCCCGGACGGATGAGCAGTGTCAGCAGGTTCCCCACCCGTCGGACACTACCGGCGGCCCGGCCTGTCATCCGCCCACCCGTAGGGTCGAGTCGTGTCATCGACCGCCAGCAGCAGCCGTACCCGGACCACGCCGACCCTTCGCCGCGCGCTCGGCTCGTTGGTCGGTCTCGCCACCGTCCTCGCCGGCCTCGCGACCGCCGCACCGGCGTCCGCGCACTCCGGTCTCACCGGCAGCACGCCCGCCGAGGGCGCCGTCGTGACGAGCGACCTGCGCCAGGTGGACCTGACGTTCACCGAGGCGCCCCTCGCCGGACTCGACGCGGGCCTCCGCATCGAGGTCCGCGACCAGGCCGGCCAGGACGAGTCGACCGGGGACGTCACCGTCGCCGGCACGACCATGTCGAAGCCGGTGGACCTGTCCGCCGGACCGCACACGGTGCTCTGGCGGTACGTCTCGCCGGACGGCCACCCGATCGACGGGCAGGTCGCGTTCACGGTGCAGGCGGCGGAGACCCCGACGGCCTCACCGACCGCGACACCGAGCCGGGAGGCCCGTGGGTCGTCCGACCCGTCGGTCACGTCGACGCCCACCCCGGTCGCGGACGTCCCCGACGGGACCGCCGACGACGATTCGCCAGGCGCACTGCCGTGGGTGGTCGGCGGGGTAGCCCTCGTCGTCGTCCTCGGCGTCGTCACGGTCGTGGCGAGCCGCCGCCGCGCGGCCCCGGCCGAGGACTGACCGGTCAGTTCGCCAGGTCGTCCAACCAGTTCGACCGCAGCCGGAGCGCCCGCTCGATGCTCCCCGCGACCGTCGCGAACCCGGCCGCGATGTTGACCAGGAGCGGGATCTCGATCGCCAGTTCGAACGCGCCCACGGCCTGTTCGACCGGCGGGATCGCCGTGATGCCCTCGAGCAACTGGGGCACGGCGAGCCCCACACCCGCCAGCACGACCAGGGTCGACGTGGTGCCGATCGTCCGACTCAGTCCGGGGCGCTCGGCCGCCAGGCGGGCTCGGCGGCCCTCGGCGCTCCCGGGCAGCGGCGTCAGTTGGCGCGCCTCGCCCGTGGCGGCGACGAAGTGGCACCGACGCAGCCCGAAGGTGCCGACGGCGACCTCGATGTGACCGCCGGGGACCGAGAAGCGGGTCGGGAGCGACGAGACGAACAGCAGTCGGCCGTCGCGGTACAGCCGGGCGCGGACGGCGCCGTCGTCACGGTCGCCCAGGTGGTTCACGTCGACCGTGTAGCTCGCCGTCATCGTGGTGCCGGGGTCGGTCAGGTCGATCTGGAACAGCGACCGGGTCGCCACCTGCCACCAGCGCAGCGGCGGCAGCGGCTCCCCGTTGCCCTTGCGCACACGCCGTTCCCGTCGGCGATCGCGCCACCCGTCGTTCCCCATCGGCCCCCGCCTCCGCCCGTGGCGCTCTCGGCGCCGCCGTCACCGGTGTCGACCACGCGACTGCGGACCGACTGGTGCGACCAGTGTCGCAGGCCGTGTCAGTGTGCGTCGAGGACCGCGGCCACCGCCTCCACCTCGACCAGCTGGTCGTCGTAGCCCAGCACGGTGACGCCGAGCAGCGTGCTCGGGACGTCGTGCTCGCCGAACGCGTCACGCACGACCCGCCAGGCGGTGACCAGGTCCGCCTGCCGCGACGACGCCACGAGCACGCGGGTGCTGATCACGTCCGTCAGGCGCGCGCCGGCGTCCGCCAGTGCCTGACGGAGGTTCGCGACGCACTGCGCGGCCTGCGCCGCGTGGTCGCCCGGGGCGACGGTCCTGCCGTCCTCGTCCAGCGGGCACGACCCGGCCAGGAAGACGAATCGGGCGTCGGCCTGCGCCGTCGCGGCGTACGCGTACTCCGCCGGGCTGAGCACGCTGGAGCGGATCAGCTCGACGGCGCCGGGCCGTCCGCCGTCCGTCACTCGAACATCTCCGCGAGCATCGCCGTCGCGTCCCCGTCCACCACGTGGGCGGACCGCGCCTCCGGCCAGCGCAGGACCCCGTCGTCCGGCCAGCACGGCACCACGTGCAGGTGCAGGTGCGGGACGCTCTGCCCCGCGTCCGCCCCGGTCGCGCTGAGCACGACGACCCCGGTCGCCCCGAGCGCCGCACGCATCGCCCGCCCGACCCGTTGCGCGAGCAGGGTCGTCGCCCGCAGCGCGTCCGGGGAGACGTCGAGCAGGCCCGTGGCGTGCTCCCGCGGGACCACCAGCGTGTGTCCCGGGGCGAGCTCCGACTCGGGCAGCGGCCGGAACGCGACGGCGTCCGGCTCGCGCTCGACCCAGGCCGTGCCCTGGTCGTCGTGCTCGATGAGGTGGCAGAAGACGCAGTCGTCCGGGAGGCCCACCCCCGTCATGCGCGCTCGTCCCGTCGAGCGCGGTGTGCGCGCAGGGCCTCGACCACGAGGGCGTGGTCGTCGTGCATCTCGAGGCCGCTGACGCCGACCGCTCCGACGAGGGCGCCGCGGATGATCAGCGGGAATCCACCGCCGGCCGCCTGGTACTGCCGGGGGTCGAGCGCCGCGGCCTCGTCGAACGAGGACCCGCCGAGCTCGTACTGCGTCCGCACCGCCAGGGTGCTGTGCGCGAAGTGACGGACCACGCGGAACTTCCGGTCGAGCCAGGCGTCGTTGACCGCGGCGGACCCGGGCGTCGCGGCGTGGAAGACCCGCTGCTCCCCGAAGGACACCGCGAAGCCCACGCCGAGACCGCGTTCGAGGGCGGTCGACCGCAACCACGTCCCCACCGCCCAGGCGTCGTCGAGGTCGAACGCGTCGTGGTCGAGTTCGCGCTCCTCGTCGAGCAGCACGGTGAGCTTCTCGTCGGTCGGCAGGTCGCGGTAGCGGGCTCCGGTGGTGTCGGGCATGGTGCTCCTCACAGGGACGGCGGTGTCGCTCGTCACCGTAGCGGCTTCCTCCTATGGTGGGCACGTGGAGTTCCCGGGGGAGGCGGACGGCGCGCGTGACGCGTCGACCTCTCCGGGGTCACCCCGGGGCACGCAGTACCAGCAGGACCACACGCCCCGAGAGGCTCGGCGCGCTCCGCGCGCTCGCCCTCACGGAGGCACCGACAGGTCCCCCGGGAACCCCACGCCCCTCGACGTCGTCGCCACCGCGCTGGCCGACGCGTTCCTCGCCTCGGGCGGGTGGGACGCCGACCACCTGACCGCCGCCGGGTACGACGTCCTCGGCCTGGAGCGTGCGTACGTGGGACTGGCGGTCCGGGCGGCGCTCGAGACGTACCCACGGCCTCCCGTCGGTGCGCCGCGTCAGCTGGCCGCGGTGCTGGCCGGGTCCCCGCCGCTGGTGCGGCTGCACGACGCGCGGCGCGACCGCCGACCCGTGCGGGTGCTGCTCCGCCGCGCGGTCGCGGTGCAGGCGGTCCCGACCGTGTCGAGCCGCCTGCTCGTCGACACGCTGCCCGAGCTCGCGCGGGAACTCGACGTCACCGTCGGGCGGCTGCTCTGGCTCGCCGACACCCGCGGCTGGAACCGGCGACCGGGCCCGTCGAGCCCGCTGCACCACCACCGTCACGAGTGGGTGCGACGGCCCGGACGGACCCCGCGGCTGCTCGAGAAGCCGATGGACCTGCTCCGTCGGACGCAGCGCACCGTGCTCGACGAGTTGCTCGCGGTCCTGCCCGTGCACGACGCGGCGCACGGGTTCGTCCCCGGTCGCAGCGTCGTCACGGGCGCCGCAGTGCACGTCGGTCAGCCGGTCGTGGTGTCGGCGGACCTCACCACGTTCTTCGCGAGCGTCCGGGCGCAGTCGGTGTACGGGGTGTTCCGGAGCGCCGGGTTCGCCGAACCGCTCGCACACGTCCTCACCGGCCTCTGCACGCACCGGGTGCCGGTGCACGTCCTCACCGCGATGCCGGCCGGTGGCGACGCGGACGAGCGGGGCGCGCTCCGTCGGGTGCTCGCCGAGCCGCACCTGCCGCAGGGGGCACCGACCTCACCGGCGTTGGCGAACACCGTGCTGCGACACCTCGACGCGCGGCTGGCGGGCTGGGCTGCATCGGTCGGTGCCGCGTACACGCGGTACGCCGACGACCTGACGTTCAGCGGCGGTGGCGACCTGGCGCGACGACCGGACGCGTTCCTCCGTGGCGTCGAGCGGATCGTCTCCGACCAGGGGTACCGGCTCAACGCCCGGAAGACCCGGGTCCGCCGTGCCGCTGTCCGGCAGTCGGTGACCGGCGTCGTCGTCAACGAGCGGACCGCTCCCGGCCGCCGCGAGGTCGACCGGCTGCACGCGGTCCTGCACAACTGCGTCGTGCACGGTCCGGCGTCGCAGGACCGCGGCGGGCACGCGGACTTCCGGGCGCACCTGCTCGGCCGGATCGGCTGGGTCGCCCAGGTGCACCCGGCGCGGGCCCTCCGGCTGCGCGAGGAGTTCGACCGCATCACGTGGTGACGAGGCCCGCGGGCGTCCCCGGACCCCTGCCGCGTGCCCTGCCGGACCTTCCGCCGGGCGCGTCCGGTCGCTACCGTGACCCCATGAGCGAGCACCGCGTCACCGCCCCGGAGCCCCCGGCCGACGGCAGCAGACCGAAGGGACCGGCGTCCTACTTCCCGAGCATCGCGACCACCTACGGTCGGCCCGTGCAGGAGTGGCTCGATCTGGCGACGGACCGGCTCGACGGACATCGCCACATGGAGGTCGTCGAGTGGCTGAAGACCGAGCACGGCCTGGGGCACGGTCACGCGAACGCGGTCGTGGCCTACGTCAAGCAGGCCCTCGCTCGCTGAGCCGGAAGCCCCGGTCGACGCGTCAGGGTTGCGTCGGTGCCCGGTCGGCTGCGTCTCAGCCGAACAGCTCGCGCAGCCGGGGGAGCGTGTCGGCGTCCTCGTGCGGACCGCCGCCCTCGTGGCCGTTGTACTCCCAGACGGTGATCTCCTTCGGCCCCGCCCACGCGTTGTACGCGGCGTACACGGTCGACGGTGGGCAGATCGGGTCCATCAGCGCGACCGAGAACCACGCCGGGGCGGTCGCGCGGGCGGCGTGCAGCACCCCGTCGAAGTAGGCGAGCGTACCGAACACCCGGTCCGTCGCGGTGCGGTGCGTCGCCAGGTAGTCGACCAGCTCGTGGTACGGGTAGGCGTCGGTGATCTGCGTCGCGTGTCGGTGGTCGCACAGGAACGGCACGCGCGGGAAGACCCCGGCCAGCCCCTCGACCAGACCGGCGACGGCGATCGCCAGGCCACCGCCCTGGCTGCCGCCGAGGACCGCGATCCGGTCGCTGTCGATCAGGTCGAGGTCGCGTGCGGCATCCACGGCACGGACGGCGTCGGTGGTCAGGCGCCGGTAGTAGTAGGTCTCGGGGGACTCGATCCCGCGCGTCATGACCCCGGGGATCGCGGGACCGGACCCGTCCGGGTCGGGGGTGTCGCCGGTGGCCCAGCCCGAGCCCTGCCCGCGGGTGTCCATGAGCAGGTGCGCGACGCCGGCGGAGGCCCAGAGCAGCCGCTCGGTGGGCAGGCCACGACCGCCGCCGTAGCCGATGTACTCGACGACGGCGGGGAGCGGTGCGTCGGCACTGCTGCCGGCCGGGACGGTGAGCCACGCGGCGATGCGCTGCCCGTCCCAGCCGGCGAACGAGACGTCGTAGGTGTCGACGGTGGTCAGGCCCGTGTCGACCCGGTCGGCCTGGACCGCGATCGGGTGTTCGCGCGCCGCGGTGAGGGTGCGTCGCCAGAATTCGTCGAAGTCGTCCGGTTCGGCGACGCTGCCGCGGTACGAGGTGAGGTCGGGTCCGGTGATGTCGGTGTACACGTTCCGACCCTGGCACGGCGTCCCGCTCGGCGGAAGGTGACCGCTGTGGATCGGACCGGATCGGACCGGAGCAGACCGCGAGCGTCGGCTGAGCGTCCACTCGGGCCACTGCCGGATCCGCCCGACGTCCCCTACGCTGCATCTGAGAACCGATCTCACGAAAGGACGGCAACCATGACCGACACCACTCCCGAGACGCCCCAGGCCGACGAGCACCGCGTCGCCGAACACGGCGTCGCCGAGCACGACCACGAGCAGGACGGCGGCGAGCACGCGCAGGTCGAGCACGGCGACCACGTCGACTTCGTGCACGACGGCCACCGTCACGCGCGTCACGAGGACCACTACGACGAGCACTGATCCTCGCTGGTGACGCCCGGCGCTGATCGTGGCGCGGGCGCCTGCCGGACGGGAGGCGCGGTGCCGGACCGGTGTCGCGCCTCCCGTCCGCTGTGGGTGCCGTCAGGTGTGGTTGACGCGGTTGTCGACGGGCGAGTACCGTTGGGTTGACACGGTTGACGAGAGGGGCCTGATGGAGTCGACACTGCACCGCACGCGATCCGCGGCCGAGGAGCTGAGCCCGGCCGAGTCCGCGCTGCTGCAGGCGCTGACCGAGCGGATCCGCCTGGGCGAGGCGGACGCCGCCCTCACCGACACCGCGGACGTCGATGCGTTGGCCGAGCGGATGCTTGCCGCGCTGCCGACCGTCAAGCACGAGACCGACGCGCTGATCGGCCCGTTCTACGACACCGCCTCGTTGGCGAACTGGCGGGGGGTCACCCGGCAGGCGATCCACAAGGCGACCCAGAAGCGCGACCTGATCGGTCTGAAGATCGGCGACGGCACCCGAGTCTTCCCCGCGTTCCAGTTCGGTCGGACCGGGACGCCGCTGCCGCACCTGCGCGACGTGCTCGACCTCATCGACCGCGACGCGATCGACCCCTGGGGCAGTGCGCTCTGGCTCAACACGGTCGCCGACGAGTTCGGCGGGACGACCGCCGCGCAGGCACTCCGCGACGGGCGGGTCGAACCGGTCCTGATCGCCGCTCGCCGAGCCGCCCACGCCTGGCATGCCGACGCCTGAGCGGGAACCGGCGCGGACCGACGTCGCGCAGCTGCCACCGGCCGACGACCTCGACCTGACCGGCTTCCCGGCTGCCGAGTCGCGCGGGACGACGTTCTACCGGGCCAAGCGGCACGACCGCGGGGCGTGGTGGTTCGCATCGACACCCGCCGACGCCGACGGCGTGGACGGCGGCCGGTTCGACCTCGCCGACCCGCGGGGCACCTGCTACTGGGCGGACTCGGTCGAGGTCGCGGTGCGCGAACGGCTCGCCCACCACACGCTCCACACGAACACCGTGTTCGCCGCACGGGCGCGCGAGATGGTCGTCGTGGCGGCCCGGGCCTCCCGGGGGCGACGCTTCGCCGACGTCACGGACCCGGCCGCCGTGCGGTCGGGGGTCGGCGCGGAACTGCAGACGATGGGGGACTACCGCGTCCCACAGGCCTGGGCCCGGGCGTTCGACGCGGTCGGGTTCGCCGGCGTCCGCTACAGCACCCGGTTCACCAGCGCCGCTGCGGCCAATGCGTGGGCGGTGTTCGGCGACGCCGGCATCCCCCGGAAGCCCCGGCCGGAGCGGGTCCACCGGGACGGCATCGCCGCGTGTCGGGAGTCCGGCATCCGGGTGCTCGAGGACGGCTCGCAGGCCGGACCGGAGCGGTTCACGTTCGTCACGCCGCCGCGCTGAGGGACACCGCTCCCGCTGCTGTCGGTGGCTCGTCCTACCGTGCGGGTCGTGGCCGAACCAGTGGATGCGTGGTGGCGCCGCCGACAGTGGTCGCGCGGTGTCCCGGTGCCGTACGCCGTGGGCGAGTTCCGCGCCGAGTGGGCGTCGTGGCCCGTCCTGGTCCGGCAGTACCACCCGGACTGGAACGCGGGCGTCGTCCTGACCCAGATCCCGCCGGCCGCCGACGTGCTGTTGACGTGGGAGTGCGACGTCGGTCACGTCTTCGTCGCCACCCCCAGCGAGCAGCGGTCGCGTCCTGGTCGTGAGCGCCGTCGGTCGGTCTGGTGCCCGGAATGCGCCGTCCTCGCCCAGCCCCAGCGGTGGCCGGTGCTGCCCGAGGACTGGCCGTCCGCTGTCCCGGTCCCGCAGCGCGCTGTGCGGTCGAGCGGGCGACAGACCCTGCCGGCCGCGCCTGCTCGGGGACTGCCGGGAGGCGCGGTCGCCTCGTCGCGCCGGACGCCCGCCCGCACGCGCACCGGCAGCACGGCCGGCCGCGGGCGCAGTACCCGGACGGGCGCGCCCCGGACGATCTGCCCGAAGACCCCGCGGCTGCCGTCGGGGGAGTCGTTCGTTTGCCAGTGCGCGCCGGCGCCGGCCTCCGCGGTCGAAGCCGAGCTCCGCGCCGGGCTGCGCGCCCGCCTGGACCTGACGTTCGAGCACACCGCGATCCGCCTCGACCGGCCGTTCCACGAGCACGTCGAGGTCTGGCCGGACATCATCCTGCCGGAGCTGCGCGTCGCGATCGAGTACGACTCCACCGGCCGGCACGGGCTCGAGCACGTGGGTTCGCGCGAGGAGTCCGACCGCCGGAAGGACCGCGCCACCCGGGCCGTCGGGTGGGAGGTCGTCCGGATCCGCACGGGTCGTCTGCCCGTCCTCGGCCCGTGGGACCTGCAGGAGTCCGGGGTGTCCGGCCGCACGATCGACCGGCTCGTCGACGTCCTCCGCGAGATCCGCGGCCCGCTGTTCGTCGACGCCTACGCGCGCTGACGGGCGTCCGTCCGGGCTCGGCTCAGCCGGCTGGGTCGCCGCACAACGAGAACCGGTCCGTGCCAGGGGCCCCCGCGGTGCGAACCGGTTCCGGTGGTGCGTGTCCAAGCCGAACCGACGCAGCGCGAGCCGGGCCGGCGCGAGCCGAGCCGGCCCGGGCCGCCGGCTCAGCCCCGCAGCGCCAGCGCCTCGCTCATCCACCGCGTGTGCAGCGCCCACGGGTCCGGCACACCGGCGGCCACGACGTCGACGTGCGCCAGCAGCTCCGGCGTCACCCGGAACCATTCGGTGCCCGGGTACCGCGAGGCGGCGAACTCCGCGTGCCGCTGCCGCTCGAGGGAACGGTCACCGCGCTCGAACCCGAGCAGGTCCTGGTGGGCGATCCGACCGAGGCGCTGCCGCGGGTTCGCGGTCGTGCCGATCTTGACCCGGTCGCCGGTGTCGTCGCGCATCCGCAGGTAGTACACGACGTCGACCCGCGGCGCGCCGAGCTCACCGTCCGGCACGTCCCCGAAGCGCCACTCGCAGACGGCGCAGACCGAGCCGGACGGGAACCGCACCCCGATGCGACCGCCGCAGACCAAGCACGGCCCGGGCAAGAGGTCCTCGACCCCGACGTGCTCGGCCGCGAACTCGGCGACCAGGGTGACGTGTCCGGTGCACAGCGGCACCGGGGCCTCGGGGGAAACCACTGCCGTGCAGCCGGGGACGCAGCAGCGCGCGGGACTCTCCGACCGGACCATGCTCGGCACGCTACCGACGGCCACCGACGCCGCCGGGTCGGTGGGGGCTGCCGGGCTCAGTCCTCGAAGACCACGCCGATCGGTTCGCGCTTCTCCTCCTGGAACCGGTCCTCGGCGCGTCCGAGCGCCCAGTACGCCGACAGCGACAGGTCGGCCTTCTCGAGCCCCCAGTCGTCCTGCAACACCCGACGGATCGCCTTCACCGCGGCCCGCTCGCCGTGTGCGAAGACGCTCACCGGACGGGAGGCGCGGGGCAGCTCCCGGGTCGCCGCCAGCAGCAGCGTGCCCGGCTCGGCACCCGCCGCGTCGCGGTGCAGCCAGCGCAGCTCGACGCCGGTCGGGTGCACGAGCGGCTGTTCGTCGGCGGGACCGGCCACCTCGACCAGGGCGACACCCGTGGCGGACGGGAGCATGGCCTCCAGGGCGGCGCCGATCGCGGGCAGGGCGCTGTCGTCACCGAGCAGCACGTGGGTGACCTCGGGGTCCGTGGAGGGTGCCCAGCCGCCGCCCGGACCGGACAGCGCGATGCGGTCGCCGGGGCGGGCCGCCGCGGCCCAGGGTCCGGCGAGGCCGTCGGTGCCGTGCACGACGAAGTCGATCGCGATGGTCCGGGTGACGGGGTCGACGGCGCGGACGGTGTAGGTGCGGCGAGCGGGCAGGTCCGACTTCGGCATCGTGGCGCGGAGGGCGTCGAGGTCGTACGGCGGCTGCAGGCCGGTACCCGGCTTCGGCAGCATGAGCTTGACGTACTTGTCGGTGGTCGCCAGGCGTTCGGGGTCGGCGTGCTCGATGAACGCGTCGTACCCGGGGCCGCCCAGGTGGAGGCGGACCATGTGCGGGCTGAGGCGCTCGGTGCGGTCGACGACCAGGACGTGCTGCGGGCGGTTCGGCTTCGGGCTCATCGGTGGACGAGCCTCCTTTCCTGGGTCTTCCCGCCGGAGGGTGACGACGGACACCTTGTGAGGTTAGCCTCACCTCATGAGCACGAACGTCGTCCCGTTCTCCGAGGCCCTGCGGGTCCGGACACGGCGCTCGCACGGGGTCACGGCCGGCCACGGCTTCATGCACGACCTGGCGGAGGGCCGGTGTGACGTCGCCGACTACGCGACGCTCCTCGGGCAGTACGCCTTCGTCTACGACGCGCTCGAGTGCGCAGCCGACCGGATGGCCGACCACCCGGTCGCCGCCCCGTTCGTGACCAGCCGACTGACGCGCATGCCGGGCATCCGCGCGGACCTGGAGTTCCTGGTCGGCCCGGACTGGGACGAGCTGCTCACCCCGCTGCCCGCCACGACGGCATACGTCCGGCGACTCAACGAGGTCGCGGCGACGTGGCCCGGCGGGTTCGTCGCCCACCACTACACGCGCTACCTCGGCGACCTGACCGGCGGTCACGCCATCGGACGCCTGCTCGCCGACCAGTTCGGCTTCGAGACCAACGGTGTCCTGCTCTGGATCTTCGACCAGGTCGCCGACCCCGCCGCGTTCTCCGACACGTACCGCGCCGAACTCGACGCGGCGCCGTGGAGCGACGACGAGCGGGAGCGCGTGATCGCGGAGGTGGAGCTGGCCTACCGGCTGGACGCCGGGCTGCTCGCCGCGGTGGACGGGATGCGTCTGCCGTCCGCCCTCGCCGACCCGGCCTGAGCCGGGCTGATCCGGCCTGACCCGGGCGGATCCGGGTCGCGCCGCGGTCCGAGCCAGCCGCACCAGGCCGTCCGGACGGTCGTCGTCACGTGACGTCGGCGCCCGGTACGCTGCTGCCACGCCGGGACAGCCCGGACCGACCCGGGAAGGACGAGATGACGGCGATCGACGGTTCGACGCGCTTCGGACGCGCGCGTGACGACGTCAGCGGAGCGGTCGACAGCGACCTGCGTGCTGACGTGCGGTACCTCGGCAACCTGCTCGGACGGGTGCTCCGCGAGACCGGCGGTGACGACCTGCTGCGCGACGTCGAGTCGCTGCGCCAGGCGGTCATCGACGCGTACGAGGGCACCGACGAAGACGGCGCCACCCGCGCCGAAGCGGTGGTGGCCACGTTCTCCGCCGAGCGTGCCGAAGAGGTCGCCCGGGCGTTCACCTCGTACTTCCACCTGGTCAACCTGGCCGAGGAGCACCACCGCGTCCGGGTCCTCCGTGCCCGCGGGGACGACGGCGGCCAGCCGGGTGACTCGTTCCCCGCCACGTTCGTCGAGCTCGTCGAGCAGGTCGGCGCCGACGAGGCCGCTGCCCGGCTCGAGGGCCTGCGGTTCCACCCGGTCCTCACCGCGCACCCGACCGAGGCCCGCCGTCGTGCGGTGACCACGGGTGTGCGCCGCATCACCGACCTCATCGACGAGCGCGACCGCATGAAGAACGCGACCGCCCGCGCCGAGAACGAGCGCCGACTGCTCGAGGAGATCGCGACGCTCCTGCGCACCTCGCCGCTCCGCACCACCCGGCCGACCCCGCTCGACGAGGTCCGCACCGCGATGAGCGTGTTCGACCAGACCCTGTTCGAGATCGTGCCGCAGGTGTACCGGCTGCTCGACGACCGGCTGCAGGGCGACGACGCCGGCCGTGCCCCGGTGCAGGCTCCGGCGTTCGTGCGCTTCGGCACGTGGATCGGCGGCGACCGTGACGGCAACCCGCACGTCACCGCCGACGTCACGCGCCAGGCCGCCGAGATCGCCGCGGAGCACATCTTGCTCGGGCTGACCCGGGCCGCGACCCGCATCGGCAGCGCCCTGACCCTCGACGCCGACCACACCCCGGGCGACGCCGGCCTCACCGCGCTGGTCGCCGCGCAGGAGTCCTTGGACCCCGACGTCGCCGAGCGCATCGGCATCCGTGCGCCCACCGAGACCCACCGCCGCGCGCTGCTGTTCATCGCCGCCCGCATCGACGCCACCCGTCGCGACGACCGACCGCTGGCGTACCGCGGCCCGGACGAGCTCCTCGCCGACCTGCACGTGGTGCAGGCGTCACTGACGGCCGCCGGGGCGCTCCGTGCCGCGAACGGCGAGCTGCAGAACCTCGTGTGGCAGGTCGAGACGTTCGGGTTCCACCTGGCCGAGCTCGAGATCCGCCAGCACTCCCAGGTGCACCGCACCGCCCTCGCCGAGATCCGCGCCGGGGGAGCCCGGAGCGAGATGACCGACGAGGTCCTCGCCGTCTTCCGGACGATCGCCGACCTGCAGCGCCGCTACGGCGTCCGGTCGGCCAGCCGGTACATCGTGTCGTTCACCCAGTCCGCCGAGGACCTGGCGAACGTGCACGAACTCGCCGTCGCCGCACTCGGGTCGGTCGAGGCCGCCCCGGTGCTCGACGTCATCCCGCTGTTCGAGACCTTCGCCGACCTGCACGCCAGCGTCGACATCCTCGACGAGGCCGTCCGCACCGAGCCGTTCCAGCGTCGCCTCGGGGCGACCGGGCGCCGGCTCGAGGTCATGCTCGGCTACTCGGACTCCTCGAAGGACGTCGGCCCGGTGTCGGCGAACCTGGCGCTCTACGACGCCCAGGCCCGGATCGCGTCCTGGGCGGCGGCGCAGGACGTCGAGTTGACGCTCTTCCACGGCCGCGGCGGCTCCCTCGGCCGCGGTGGCGGTCCGGCGAACGAAGCCGTGCTCGCGCAGCCGCCGGGGTCCATCGACGGCCGCCTGAAGCTCACCGAGCAGGGTGAGGTCATCTTCGCCCAGTACGGCGACCAGGACATCGCGGCCCGACACCTGGAGCAGATGGCCTCGGCGACGCTGTTCGCGTCGTCGCCGTCGAACGAGGCACGCACCGCCGTCGCGGCCGAGCGCTTCGCCGACCTGGCGCAGCAGCTCGACGACGTGTCCCGCGCGGCGTTCTACGACCTGGTCAAGGCCGACGGCTTCGCCCCGTGGTTCGCCCGCGTCACCCCGATGGAGGAGCTCGGGCTGCTGCCGCTCGGGTCCCGTCCGGCCCGCCGTGGTCTCAGCGTCGAGTCGCTCGAGGACCTCCGGGCGATCCCGTGGGTGTTCTCGTGGACGCAGGCCCGGATCAACCTGGCCGGCTGGTACGGCCTGGGCTCGGCGCTCGAAGCGGTCGGTGACCTCGACCTGCTCCGCACCGCGGCCGCCGAGTGGCCCCTCTTCGCGGCCCTGATCAAGAACGTCGAGATGTCGCTCGCGAAGACCGACGTCCAGATCGCCCGTCGGTACCTCGAGCTCGCGGACCGCGACGACCTCGGGCGGAAGGTCCTGGACGAGATGGACCGGACCCGCTCGTGGGTCCTCCGGATCAGCGGCGCCGAGGACGTGCTCGAGGACCGGCCGGTGCTCGCGCGCGCCGTCCGACTGCGCTCCCCGTACGTCGACGCCCTGTCGCACCTGCAGCTGCGCGCGCTCCGGGCGATCCGGTCGTCCGGCAGTTCCGACACCACCGACGGCGACCACCGGCTGCTCCTGCTGACGGTGAACGGCATCGCCGCCGGCCTGCAGAACACGGGGTGATCCCCCGGACCGGGGGCACGGACGCCAGCGCGTCCTGTTCCCCCGGTCGCCATGACCCGTTAGCCTCCGATGAGGCACGCGCAGACTCTCGAGGGGGCCCCACACACAATGGACATCGTCGTACACGAAGCCGGCACCGAAGCGGCGGTGTTGGAGTGCTCCGGCCGCCTGAACATGGTGTCGGCACCAGCCTTCCGCGAGACCGTCGCCACGGTGATCGAGGGCGGCCGTCCCCGTGTCGCCGTCGAGCTGTCGCGCGTCGAGTTCCTCGACTCCTCGGGTCTCGGTGCGCTCGTCGGTGCGTTGAAGACCGCTCGGCAGGCGGGTGGTGACCTCCGGATCGCCGCACCGTCCGAGCAGGTCGCGATGGTGCTGAAGCTGTCGAACATCGACAAGATCCTCCGCAGCTACGCCGACGGTGACGAAGCCGTCCGCGAATGGGTCTGACCGGGGCCGTCGTGGGCGAGCACCGGCTGGACTTCGCGTCGCCGCCCGACGACGTCTCCTCGGTGCACGACTTCCTCAGTGACGTCTGGACGGCCGAGCCCGCCGTCAGTGTCGAGGACCGGATGGCCCTCGAACTCGCGATCATCGAGCTCGCCTCCAACGTGATCGAGCACGCGGCCGCGGGCGGGCAGGTCACGTGTTCACTGACGCTCGCGGTCGCCAGCGACGCTCTGGAGGCCCGCATCACCGACGACGGCCAGCCCGCGTCCGTCGACGTGGCCGGCGCCACCCTGCCGGACGACATGGCGGAGGGCGGGCGTGGACTCGCCCTCGTGCAGATGGTCGTCGACGAGCTGCGCTACGACCGTCTCGGTGACGAGAACCGCTGGACGGTCCGGAAGGCAACCCGCGCGGTGTGAGCCGCTTCCCGCGTCGGGTCCATCCAGATGCATGAAGTTCGCACGGCGCGTGTCACGATTCCCCGGATGACCGCCACCATGGACCCCCGGACCGTCTTCGAGACCTCCGGTGCCGATCTCGACGCCGCTCGGTCGATGTTCGAGCAGACCTACGAGGCGTCCGGGTTCCTGCCCGAGCGGACCGAGCGGGCCTTCGGGTACCGCTTCCGGACCGTCGGCGACCAGACGATGTCCCTGCGGTCGACGCGGTTCGACGCCCGCATGGTGGGCGATGTCGACTCCGGCGACCAGATCAGCGTCGCCTGGGTGACGGACGGCGGTGGCGTGCTCGACGTCGGTCGTGATGAGGTCGCCCTGACGCCCGGTCGGCCGGTGGTGTTCCCCGTCGGACGTCCGTACCGCTTCGACCTGGCCGACGTCCGGCAGAGCGTCGTGCAGTTCGACCGCACCTTCCTCGAACGCGTCGCCGCCGAGGCGTACGGCACCGAGCCCGGCACCCTGGTGTTCGACCACACGGTGGTCCCCGGTGCCGAGGCCGTGCGCGCCTGGAACCACCAGGTGCAGGAGGCCTCCCGCGTCGTGCTCGGCAACACCCCGATGTCCGTGCTGGCCTTCGCCGACACCGCTCGTCGGACGGCTCTGGCGCTCCTCAGCACCTTCCCGCACCGCCTCGCCGCCCGCCAGGTCCCGCTGCCCGCGGGCGCCACCGGCCGTGTGCGTTCGGCGATCGAGTACATGCACGCCGCCGCGCACACCCCGATCACCACGACCGACATCGCCGAGCACGTCGGCCTGAGCATCCGCGGCCTGCAGCAGGCGTTCCAGCGGCAGGTCGGCATCGCGCCGAACGCCATGCTGCGGGGCATCCGGCTGGACCGGGTCCGCGACGAACTGCGCGAGGGCACGCCGGCCGACACCACGGTGGCGAGCGTCGCCGTGCAGTGGGGCTTCGCGCACCTCGGTCGGTTCTCGGCGGCGTACGCACGGCGGTTCGACGAGTACCCCCGCGACACCCTGCACAGCTGACGAGCACGGCGGGACCGACCGCAGGCGCCAGAGTCGCGACACGCCGCTCGACTCCAGGCGACATGCCACCGGATCCCGCGACACTCCGCGGATGTCCGCGCTGATGGAGCGTGCGATATTCATACTCCTCACATGGAGACGCAGTCCGGAGCACGCACGCCCCTCGTGGACCCCTTCGGTCGCGAACTCGAGGAGTGGTTGCACGACGCCCCGGCCACGCGGTCGCCGTACCTCGCAGACCTCGTCGTCCCGCCGGTCACCGGTCCGGTCCGGCGCCCCGTGCTGCCGCCGGTGGACGTCGAGGAGCCGGTCGCGGACGCACCGGCCGTCGAGCAGCCGGTCGCCGACGAGCCGGTCGTCGAACTCGCCGAGACCGCTCCCGAACCGGCTCGCGTCGTCTCCGGCGACGACCGTGCCTTCCGCCGCGACCGCGCGCGCCACGTCGCCGTCTGCGCACCCTCCTTCCCCGAGCCGCCCGAGCGCCTGGCCCTCCGGTTCGACGACCTCGCCGTCGCACTCGATGCCTCGAGCGGCCGCACGACCATCGAGCGCATCGACCTGCTCGAGGACGAGGTCCGCGTCCGTGACGAGGACCTCGCCCGCCTGGCCGCCTGGGAGGCCGTGGTCGCCGACAGCACCGACGCCGAGGTCGAGGGTGCGCGGGCGTTCGCTCGCGAGGTGTTCGCCGACCTCCTGGCCGACGCCGCCCGCGAGGCCGAGCGCCGCGAGCGTGCCGCGCTCCGCCGCGCCGCCACCGCACCGGTCCGCGTCGGCGCCGTGCGTCCGCTCCTGCCGGCGCCGCACCGCGCGGTCGCCGAGCCGGTGTCGGTCGAGGTCCCGGCCGATGACGCCGACCTGGTCGCACCGCCCGTCGGACCGCAGTCCGCCGTCCGACCGGTGTCGAGCCTCCAGACCGTGTCGCCCTCGTCGCCGCCGGTCCCCGCGTCCGGTCGCCCGACCCCGCTGGTGCAGCCCGTGACCGGCCCGACGGTCATCGACCGCGAGGCCTTCGCCGCCGTGCTCCGCGCCCACACGGGCGAGCAGCCCGTCGTCTCCGTCGAGGTCCCGGTGGCCGCACCGGTCGGCGCGCCGCAGTCCGCCGACGACACCGACGCGACGGACGTCGTGGACGCACCCGACCGGGAGGCCCGTGCCGACACCGCGTCGACCGCACCGACCGGCTGGTGGTCGCGTCTCGTCGCCCGCCTGCTGCACCTCGTCGGCCGTCGCTGACACCCGGGCCGACCCCGCCGTCTCGGTACACTGACGGGATGCCGACGCTCCGAGAACTGCAGTCCGCCGTCGAGTCCCTGTGGCCGGCGGCCGGCGCGGAGTCCTGGGACTCCGTCGGCCTCGTCTCCGGCGACCCGGACGCCCTGGTCGAGCACGTCCACCTGGCCGTCGACGCCGTGCCGGACACCGCCCGCGAAGCCGTGGCAGCCGGGGCGGACCTGCTCCTGACGCACCACCCGCTGCTGCTCCGGGGTGTGACCACGATCGACGAGTCCACCTACAAGGGCTCCGTCCTCGCCACCCTCGTCCGTGGCGGATGTGCACTCCTCGCCGCGCACACCAACGCCGACGTCGTGACCACCGGCACCTCCGCCGTCCTCGCCGACCGGATCGGACTGCAGGACCAGCGTCCCCTCGAGCCCGCGGCCGACGGCGTGAGCGGGATCGGCCGGGTCGGTGTGCTCGCCGAACCGGTGCCCCTCGGCGTGCTCGCCCGACGGATCGTCGACGTCCTGCCCGCCACCGCGACCGGGGTCCGCGTGTCGGGGGAGTACGACCGACCCGTCCGCACGGTCGCCCTGTGCGCCGGCGCGGGCGACGCGTACCTCGGCAACGCCGAGGTCCGGGCCGCCGACGTCTACGTCACGAGCGACCTGCGGCACCACCCCGCCTCGGAGTTCCGTGAGCAGGCGATGGTGGCCGACGGCCCCGCGCTGATCGACACCTCGCACTGGGCGACCGAGTGGCTGTGGCTCGACGTCGCCGCCGAGCAGCTCCGCGCCGCCACCGGGGTCCGCGTCACCGTGAGCGACCTCCGAACCGACCCGTGGGACTTCGCCGTCCTGCCATCCGCACCCAACGAAGGAGCCTGACCATGAAGGCAGCACCCGAGGACCAGGCCATCCTGCTCGACGTCCAGCGACTCGACAACGACATCACCCGGCTGGCCCACCGGATCAGCTCCCTGCAGAAGGGCGAGCACCTCACCGAACTCGGCACCCGTGCCGCCGGCCTCCGCAGCCAGCTCGCAGCCGCCACCGGGGACGTCGAGGACGCCGAGCGCGACCTCGCCCGCCTCGAGTCGGACACCGCCACCGCCCAGGCACGCATCGAACGCGACACCACGCTGCTGCAGAACGTCGGCAACGCGAAGGACGCCGCCGGGCTGCAGAACGAGCTCGACTCGCTGAACCGTCGGACGAACGACCTCGAGACGCAGGAGCTGGAGGTGATGGAGACGCTCGACCGTCTCCGCGCCCGGGTCGGCGACATCGAGAAGCAGCTCGCCGACATCGACGCCGAGCGTGGCCGCCTGATGGGTGTCCGCGACGACGGCATCGCCCGGTTCGAGAAGGACCGCGTCGCCGCCGAGCAGTCCCGCGCCGACGTCGCCGCGAAGGTGCCGGCCGACCTCCTCGCACTGTACGAGCGCCAGCGTGCCCGGTACGGCTTCGGGGCGTCGCTGCTGCAGGGCGGCGTGTCGACGGCGTCCGGCGTGGCGCTGAACAACTCCGACCTGGCCACGATCCGGGCCGCGGCGCCGGACGACGTCCTGCTCTGCCCGGACAGCGACGCGATCTTGGTGCGGACGGCCGAGTCCGGCCTGTAGGCGCCGCCGCCGCCGCGGCGCCGCCGCCGCCGCTTCCGCGGAACGCCGCCGCTTCTGCGAGACGCCGCCGAATCCGGCGGCGTCTCGCGCGTTCCGCGGTGTCTCGCGGCGGCGGGCGCCGGCCAGGGTCCTGGGGCGTGCCGGGCGGGAGGCGCGGTGCGGGCTGGCCGCGTGCCTCCCGGCCGCCGACACGCGCCCGTCTGCATGCGCCGCCGTCGTCCGGGCGAGACGCCGCGGAATCCGGGGGTGTCTCGTGCGCTCCGCGGTGTCCCGCGCGTTCCGCGGTGTCTCGCGGCGGCGGGCGCCGGCCATGGTCCTGGGGCGTGCCGGGCGGGAGGCGCGGTGCGGGCTGGCCGCGTGCCTCCCGGCCGCCGAGACGCGCCCGTCTGCATGCGCCGCCGTCGTCCGGGCGAGACGCCGCGGAATCCGGGGGCGTCTCGTGCGCTCCGTGGTGTCCCGCGCGCTCCGCGGTGTCTCGCGGCGGCGGGAACACGGCAGCCCGGCACCTCGCGGTACCGGGCTGTCGTGGTCGTGCGGTCTGGGGCGAACGGGCCGGCCGTACGCCGGGTTCTGTCCCGCGACCGAGGTCGCGGTGACGGCCATCTCTCTCGGACCGACGTTGCCGTCGGCCTCCAGCGGTCTACCCGAGGACTCGGCGAGCAGCCTCAGCGTCCTCTGTCTGACCTTGCTCCGGGCGAGGTTTACCGAGCAGATCCGGTCACCCGGATCCCTGGTGGTCTCTTACACCACCGTTTCACCCTTACCGACGTCACCGCCGGCGGTCTGTTCTCTGTGGCACTGTCTCGCGGATTGCTCCGGGTGGGTGTTACCCACCGCCCTGCTCTGTGGAGCCCGGACGTTCCTCGGCACTCCCGGGGGAGTGACGCGACCGTCTCACCGACCCGTTCGCTCCGACGAGTGTACCGGCCCGCCCGCGCCGCCGGGCTCCGACTCCGAACTGCGACCGCCCGACCGGTCCCGACCGGTCCCGACACCCCGCACGTCGTCCGCCGAGCGGTCACGAAACGTCGGTCCCGCACGCGGAGAACGACGTTTCGTGACCGCTCGGCGCGGAGCACACGGGGTGTCGTGACCGCTCGGCGCGGAGCACACGGGGTGTCGTGACCGCTCGGCGCGGAGCACACGGGGTGTCGTGACCGCTCGGCGCGGAGCAGACGGGCGCGCCGGACGGACGAGCGCGCCGGACGAACCGGCTGGTCAGCGGGAGCTGCGTGCCGCCAGGGTCGCCGCGCCGATGATGCCCGCGTTGTTCCGGAGCGTCGCGGGGATGATCTCCGCCTGCAGGTCGAGCAGCGGCAGGAACTCCTCGTACTGCTTCGACACGCCACCGCCGACGACGAAGAGCTCCGGGGACAGCAGCGCCTCGAGCCGGGAGTAGTACTTCTGCAGGCGCTTCGCCCAGTGCTTCCAGGTCAGGTCGTCCCGCTCCTTGGCCGCGAAGGACGCCTTCGTCTCGTAGTCGACGCCCTCGATCTCCAGGTGGCCGAGCTCCGCGTTCACGATGAGCACGCCGTCGTTGATGAGCGCCGTGCCGATGCCGGTGCCGAGTGTCGTCATGATGACGAGTCCGTCGCGGCCCTTGGCGGCACCGAACTGCTGCTCGGCGAACCCGGCGGCGTCGGCGTCGTTGACGAAGTGGATGGAGCGGCCGAGCTCCTTCTCGAAGAGCGCCTCGGCCTCGAAGCCGATCCACTTCTTCGACACGTTCGCGGCCGACATGGTCTTGCCGTCGCGCACGATCGCCGGGAAGCAGACACCCACCGCGACGTCCGACGCGGGGGACAGGTCGTCCAGGATCGACTTGGCGACCTCGACGATGTCGTGCGGCTTGCCACCCTCGGGCGTCGCCTTCTTGATCCGGTCGGTGGTGAGTTCGCCGGTCGCCGTGTCGACGATCGCGCCCTTGATGCCTGTTCCGCCGATGTCGACGCCGACTGCGAGTGAGGTCATGGGGAGCGGTGCCTTCCGTAGGTGGCTCGTGTCCGGCACGGTCCCGGGATCGGGTGCGCCGCGGGTGGTCAGGAGACGGTGAGGAGTTCGGTGCCGCGTTCGGTCACCAGGAGCGTGTGCTCGAACTGCGCGGTCCAGGAGCGGTCGCGCGTGGTGACGGTCCAGTCGTCGGCCCAGATGTCGGCGTCGATCCCGCCCAGGGTCAGCATCGGCTCGATCGTGAAGACCATGCCCGGCTCGATCACGGTGTCGTAGCGGACGTCGTCGACGTGCGGGATGACGAGCCCGGAGTGGAACGCCCGACCGACCCCGTGTCCGGTGTAGTCGCGGACGACCCCGTACCCGAAGCGCTTGGCGTAGGACTCGATCGCGCGGCCGATGACGTTGACCTGCCGACCCGGTGCGACGGCGCGGATGCCGCGGTGCATCGCCTCTTCCGTACGGGTGACGAGGTCCTGGACCTCGGGCGCCGCCTGCCCGACCACGAAGGTCCGGTTGGTGTCGCCGTGCATGCCGTCCTTGTACGCGGTGATGTCGATGTTCACGATGTCGCCGTCCTGCAGCACGGTGTCGTCGGGGATGCCGTGGCAGATCACCTCGTTCAACGAGGAGCAGAGCGACTTCGGGTACCCGCGGTAGCCGAGCGTGGAGGGGTAGGCGCCGTGGCCGACGATGAACTCGTGGCCGATCCGGTCGAGCTCGTCGGTCGTGACGCCCGGGCGGATCGCCGCGCCGACGGCGTCGATGGCCTGCGAGGCGATGCGGCCCGCGGTGCGGATGCGCTCGACCTCGTCCGGGGTGTACGTGTCGCCGAGGCCGTGCTCGTGCGGTTCGACCTTGCCGACGTACTCGGGGCGCTCGATGCCCCGTGGGACCGGCCGCTGCGGGGAGATGCGGCCAGCGGTCAGGTGTCCGTGTTCGTCCCGGGGCATGCGCTCCACTCTAGCGGCGTGTCGGAGCCGACCGCCGCCTCCCGGCCGTGGAGCCGGGCACGGACGACCGGGGCCTGCCGGACGACCGGGGCCTTCCGGACGACCCGGGCCGGCCCCGGGTACGGTCGGCCCCATGACCGACGAGCGCATCGAATCCCAGTGGTGGTACAACGACAAGACCGGCGAGGTCGAGCAGGGCCTCAAGTCGACCAACCGTCACCACATCGGCCCCTTCGCCACCCGTGACGAGGCCGCGCACGCCCTGGACCGCATCCAGTCCAACAACGAGCGCGCCGACGCCGCGGACACGGAAGGTTGACCACTAGCCTGTGACAACGGTCGTGGACCGGACCAGCTGAACTCGGAAAGGTCGTGCATGGACAAGCAGACGGACTTCGTGCTCCGCACCATCGAGGAGCGCGGGATCAAGTTCATCCGACTCTGGTTCACCGACGTGATCGGCACCCTCAAGTCGGTCGCCATCGCGCCGGCTGAGGTGGAGGGCGCGTTCGCCGAGGGCATCGGCTTCGACGGCTCCGCGATCGAGGGCCTGACCCGCTCGTACGAGGCCGACGTGCTCGCGCACCCGGACCCCTCGACGTTCCAGATCCTGCCGTGGCGCGGGGAGATCGACCCGACCGCCCGGATGTTCTGCGACATCACGACGCCGGACGGGCAGCCCGCCGTGGCCGACCCCCGCAACGTCCTGAAGCGGACCCTGGCCCGGGCGAGCGACCGTGGGTTCACGTTCTACACGCACCCCGAGATCGAGTTCTACCTGCTCAAGGACCGCGACTGGAAGGACGGCGGCCCGAAGCCCGTCGACCAGGCCGGCTACTTCGACAACGTCCCCGGCGGCAGCGCGCACGACTTCCGTCGCCGCTCCGTCCGGATGCTCGAAGACCTCGGCATCTCGGTGGAGTTCAGCCACCACGAGGCCGGCCCGGGGCAGAACGAGATCGACCTCCGCTACGCCGACGCGCTGACGATGGCGGACAACATCATGACGTTCCGCACGGTCGTCAAAGAGGTCGCGATCGAGCAGGGCGTCTACGCGACCTTCATGCCGAAGCCACTGTCCGGGCAGCCCGGCTCCGGCATGCACACGCACGTCTCGCTCTTCGAGGGCGACCAGAACGCGTTCTACGAGCCCGGCGGCGAGTACCAGCTCTCGCCCACCGCGAAGCAGTTCATCGCCGGTGTCCTCAAGCACGCGCCGGAGATCACCGCGGTGACGAACCAGTTCGTCAACTCGTACAAGCGTCTCTGGGGTGGCGACGAGGCCCCGTCCTTCGTCACCTGGGGCCACAACAACCGGTCCGCGCTGGTCCGCGTGCCGCTGTACAAGCCGAACAAGGGCCAGTCCGCCCGCATCGAGTACCGCGGCATCGACTCGGCCGCCAACCCGTACCTGGCGTACTCGCTGCTGCTCGCCGCCGGCCTCAAGGGCATCGAGGAGGGCTACGAGCTCCCCGCCGAGGCCGAGGACAACGTCTGGAGCCTGTCCGACTCCGAGCGCAAGGCACTCGGCTACAGCCAGCTGCCGGCGAGCCTCGACCACGCCCTGTCGCTGATGGAGGACTCGGAGCTCGTCGCCGAGACCCTGGGCGAGCAGGTCTTCAACTTCGTGCTCCTCAACAAGCGCCAGGAGTGGAAGCGGTACCGCGACCAGGTCACCCCCTTCGAGCTGGACACCAACCTCGGCATGCTCTGACCCCGCCGGTCAGGACACACGACGGGAGCGCACGCGATGACCAGCAGGACGGCGACCTCGCGGTCGCAGCTGGCGCGGCTCGGGTTCGCCGACCTGTCCGGCACGCTCGAACGGATCGCCGCCCTGGAGGCCCGCCCCGCGTCCGACCTGCGGGTCCCGATCGCGGACGCCGAGTCGGTCTGGGCCGCCACGGCGGACCCGGACGGCGCGCTGCTGGCGCTCGAGCGCCTCATCGAGTCCGCACCGGAGCAGCTGCGGCCGGTCCTGGCCGACGCCGGCGCGACCGAGCGCCTGGTCCGGTTGCTCGGTGCCTCGATCGGGCTGGCCGAGTTCCTGCAGCGCCGGCCGGACGAACTCGCCCTGCTGCTCGAACCCGTGGCCCCGCCGTGGTCGCAGGAGCGGTACACGGCGTCGCTCGACGAGGCCGTCGACGGTAGCTCGGGGGAGACCGCCCGCCGTCGACTGCGCGTCCGCTACCGCCGACACCTGGCGCAGATCGCCCTGTTCGACGTCCTGCACCCGTCCCCGACCGAGGCGTTCCCGGACGTCGCTGCGGGCCTCGCCGACCTGGCCGGTGCCGCGCTCGACGCCGCCGTGACGGTCGCCCGTCGCGAGGTCCCGTTCCCCGCCGCGGACGTGGCCGCCACGCCGCTGGCCGTGATCGCGATGGGCAAGGCCGGAGCGCGGGAACTCAACTACGTCAGCGACGTCGACGTCATCTTCGTGACGGAACCCACCGAGCCGGCCGACGGGGACGACGCACCCGCGATCAGCACCGACCGCGCCGTGCTCATCGCGACGCGCCTGGCGATCGCCGCGACCCACGTCATCACGGACCTCGCCGCCGAACCCGCGCTGTGGGAGGTCGACGCGAACCTCCGGCCCGAAGGCAAGGACGGGGCACTCGTCCGGACGCTCGAGTCGCACGTGGCGTACTACGAGCGCTGGGCGAAGGGGTGGGAGTTCCAGGCGCTGCTCAAGGCGCGGGCGATCGCCGGGTCGACGGACCTCGGCGAACGCTACGTCGCCGCGGTGGCCCCGTTCGTCTGGGAGTCGTCGAAACGCCCAGGGTTCGTGGAGTCGGTGCAGCGGATGCGGGAGCGGGTCACGGCGCACATCCCGGACGCCCAGGTCGACCGGCAGCTGAAGCTCGGCCCCGGCGGCTTGCGCGACGTGGAGTTCACCGTGCAGCTGCTGCAGCTCGTGCACGGGCGGGACGACGAGTCCGTGCGGGTGCGCTCCACGCTCGAGGCGATGGACGCGCTGGCGACCGCCGGGTACGTCGGACGACCAGAGGCCGCGCGCTTCGGGCCGGACTACGCCCTGCTCCGGGTGCTCGAGCACCACATCCAGCTCCGGCGGCTGCAGCGCACGCACCTGATGCCCTCCGACGAGGACGAACTCCGGGTCCTCGCACGCTCGACCCGGCTGGCGTCCTCGGCGTCGGCACTGCAGGACCGCTGGCGGTCGGTGAAGCTCGAGGTCCGGGGCCTCCACGAGCGGCTGTTCTACCGACCGATGCTCGCCGCGGTGGCCTCGACCGAGGGTGAGATCGTCCTGACGAGCAGCCAGGTCCGTGACCGGCTCACCGCCATCGGGTTCCTCGACCCGGACGGCGCCGTCACCCACATCCGTGCGCTGACGCAGGGGACGACCCGGCGGGCGGCGATCCAGCGGAACCTCCTGCCGGTGCTCCTGCGCTGGATGGCGGAGGGACCGGCACCGGACCGGGCACTCCTGGCCTTCCGGCGGCTCAGCGACGTCCTGGGGGAGTCGAGCTGGTTCCTCCGGATGCTCCGCGACTCCTCCGGCGCCGCGCACAGCCTGACGACCGTGCTGTCCGAGTCCGCGTTCCTCTCGGGTCTGCTCGAGCGTTTCCCGGAGGCCGTGGCGTGGTTGGACGAGCCGGACACCCTGCTCAAGCCCCGCCCGCTGCCGGCGTTGCTCGCCGAGACAGGGGCGACGACGGCCCGGCACGGTGACGCCGTGGACACCGCGGCCTCGCTGCTGCGCGGGGTCCGGCGGCGGGAGACGCTCCGACTCGGCATGGCCGCGGTGCTCGGCCACCTGGACGTCGACGGCCTCGGCCCGGCGCTCAGCGACGTCACCGAGGCCACGCTGAGCGGCGCCCTCGACCTGGCGCGTCGGGACGCCCCGGACGGCCTGGAGTTCGGCGTGATCGCGATGGGGCGGTACGGCGGGCGTGAGCTCGGGTTCGGGTCGGACGCCGACGTCCTGTTCGTCTACCGGTCGTCGACGGTGCCGAACGACGTGGCCTCGCGGGCGTCACAGGTCGTGGTGCGCGAGCTGAACCGGCTGACCGAGGACGCCTTGCACCCCCTCGACCTCGACATCGACCTGCGGCCCGAGGGGAAGAACGGCCCCGTGGTGCGCTCGTTCGACTCGTACGCGGCCTACTACGCCCGCTGGTCGCTGACGTGGGAGGCCCAGGCGCTCCTCCGTGCCCGCGGTGCCGTGGGGGACGAGCAGCTCCTCCGCGACTTCGAGCACCTGGCGGACCGGACCCGCTACCCGGTGGCGATCGAGGACCGCGAGGTCCGTGAGGTGCGGCGCATCAAGGCCCGCGTCGAGTCCGAACGGCTGCCCCGCGGCGCCGACCCCGCACGGCACCTCAAGCTCGGCCGGGGGTCGTTGAGCGACGTCGAGTGGTTCGTCCAGCTCCTGCAGCTCCAGCACGGGCGCGAGCAGCCCGCGCTCCGGACCACCTCGACGCTCGAGGCCCTCCATGCAGCCACGGAGGCCGGCTGGGTCGCCCCGGAGGACGCCGAACGACTGGCTGCCGCGTGGCGGTTCGCCTCCCGGACCCGCAGCGCGCTGGTGCTGTGGTCGGGCAAGACGACGGACGTGCTGCCCGTCGAGCGGACGCAGCTCGAGGGCATCGCGCGGCTGCTCGAGTACCCGCCGGGGTCGGCGTCGCAGCTCGAAGAGGACTACCTCGCCGTCACACGTCGTGCCCGTCAGGTCTTCGAGCGCGAGTTCTACGGCGCCTGAGCGTCGGGCCGAGCGAGTTCCCCGGGGGAGCGACACGCCCGGACCGCCGCGACCCAGGCCAAGGTGACGAGTTGTCAAAGACAATTTCCGCCGATCGCGATCCGTACCCCGTCTCTTTGATCCCCGTACCCCGGTCGGTACCAGGTCGGAACTGCTGCCAGCCCACGACCAGGGTTTCGGAACACGGGCGCTCCGAGCTCGGCCGTGTTCGGAACGGCGTGACGCAACCGGCCCGTGACCGGGGGTTCCTGGCGGAACGGTGACGCGCCTCCCGATCGTGTCCGGCACCCGACCGACGGTCGATCGCCGTAGGACCGGTCCACCCAACTGCTGTCAGCACCAGTGAGGACACGGGGCTGTCCGACGTGCAGCGGACCACTCTGTCCCCCGATCGACACCGCGGCCACCCCCGCCCGAGGGACACGTTGCAGGGGTCCTGTGCGGTCTGTCTGAATGAGGACACCCGAACCGACCCCGATTTCCCGATGGCGTGGAATCTCCCCCGAACGTTGAAGCAGGGATCGATGTTCACCTTCATCCTCCAGATCCGGCAGATGGTCGACGGCCACCCCGAGTTCTACCTGTTCACCGTGTACTCACTGGTGATCTGGTTGCTCTGGCTGCTCAAAGTCGTCCTCTCCGCCCGGTACCGCCCCTTCACCGGCACGTACACCGGCACGACGAGCGTCGTCGTCCCCGTGGTGGACGAGCCGCTCGACCTGTTCCGTGACGTGATCGGCCGCATGGTCGAACAGCGTCCCGGCGAGATCATCGTCGTCATCAACGGCGCCCGGAACGAGGCGCTCGAAGCCGTCTGCGACGAGTTCGCCCCCCTCGTCCGCTGGACGCACACCCCGATCCCCGGCAAGCGCAACGCCGTCAAGGTCGGCACCGAGATGTCGAACGGTGACATCACCGTGCTCGTCGACTCGGACACGGTGTGGACGCCCGGCACGCTCGTCGAACTGCTCAAGCCGTTCGCCGACGAGTCCGTCGGCGGCGTCACGACCCGCCAGCGCATCCTCGAGCCGACGCGCTCCTGGATCACCCGCTGGGCCGACTGGCTCGAGAACTCCCGCGCGCTGTACTCGATGCCCGCGCAGAGCGTCCTCGGGCAGATCGGCTGCCTGCCCGGACGCACGATCGCGTTCCGCCGGAACATCCTGGTGCGCGTCATGGACCGGTTCATGCACGAGGAGTTCATGGGGGTCTTCCTCGAGGTGTCCGACGACCGGACGCTCACGAACCTGACGCTCAAGGAGGGCTACCGGACCGTCTACCAGTACACCTCGCTCGTGTACACGGACGCTCCGCTGCAGGTGAAGAAGCTGTTCAAGCAGCAGCTCCGCTGGGCCCGCGGCTCGCAGTACAACACGCTGCGGATGCTGCCCTGGATGCTCGGCCACGCGCCGATCCTGGCCGTGTTCTTCCTGACCGACATCATCCTGCCGTTCATGCTCTTCGGCGTGATCGCGGGCTGGATCTACCGGGCGCTCACCGGGCAGGGGCAGAACCTCTACCAGGGGATCCTGCACCAGTACGGCTTCTCCACCGGCTTCGTCTACGTGGCCGGACTCATGGTCGTCTCGAGCGTGCTGAGCATGGCGATCCGCCAGATGCGACACCTGGCCGAGAAGCCCTCGGACTTCTTCCGCCTGCCGATGTTCATCATCGTCTCGACCTTCTTCCTCATGCCGATCCGTCTGATCGGGTTCTTCCGCCTGGCCCACGCCAGCGGTTGGGGGACCCGGGCCGGGGCCTACGCCGGCGGACCGATGGAGGAGGACCCGGCGCAGCCGCAGCTCGCCGGCAGCACCGTGCCGATGAGCCCGGTGGACCGCGGGCTCACGGCCGGTTCCGACCGCGGTGCCGACCGACCGGCCGACCAGGCCGACGTCGACCGCGCGTTCGACGAGCTGTTCGGGCCGGACGCGACCACGGCCTCCACCTCGACCGTGCTCGCCACCCGACGCGACGTCGCCACCGCGACCGACCGTGCGCCGCAGCGTGCGGCCAAGCCCGCCCGTCGCCGACTCAACCCCTACGCATCGATCCCGTACGTCATCGGGATCGCGGTCTTCGCTCTGGAGGCGTTCCTCATTGTCTGATCTCGACCGCACCACCGGCACCTGGTGGGCACCGTCCACCAAGCACGCCAAGCGCACCGCGCTCGGCATGGCGGCGATCGTCGCCGTCCTCGCCCTCATCACCTGGTCCGTCTGGATCTCGCCCTCCGGCCCGGTCTCCACCGCGGTCAGCCGAGCGCTCGGCGTCCCGACCAAGCAGGAGCCGTCGGCCGACGTCAAGGCGATGCAGGCCAAGCTCGACGCCGCGCAGCAGCAGATCTGGAAGCTCGAGGGGAAGCTGCAGAGCACCGCCGCGCAGTCCGGCTCACGCAGTGACCAGGTCACCCAGCTCAAGGCGCAGATCGCGGATCTGCGGTCGCAGCTCGGGCACGCCCGTTCTGCGGCCTCCGGCCACGGGGCGGGCCACGGTTCGGGAGGCTCGTCCTCCTCCGGCACGACCATCACGGCGGGCAAGGGGGCCGGCTCCGGCGGCGCCACGTCCGGTGGATCTGCGTCCGGCGGGTCGGGCTCCGGCGGCTCGGGCGGGCACGGGGGCGGTCCGACCGTCGTCCCCGGCACCGGCGGCCCCTCGACCGACCCGGACCCCGCCACCCCGACGGTGGTCCCGACGAAGGCCGAGGTCCTCGCCCAGCAGGCACGCTGGTACGGCCTCTACACGGCGCAGTCGCCCTTCAACTGGGCCGAGTACGACGACGTCTCGCAGCAGGTCGGCAAGGCGACCAACATGGTGGGCTTCTTCCAGGGCTTCGACCAGGACTTCAACACCAAGGCGGTCCAGCGGTCGTGGGCCAACGGCCGCGTGCCGATGATGACCTGGGAGACCCGGCCCGCGTCGACCGGCAACGACCAGAAGTACGTCGCCGGGTACACGAACGCCGACATCACCGGCGGCGCCTTCGACTCCTACCTGACGAAGTACGCCGACGCGCTCAAGGCGAACGGGCAGCCCGTCGTCATCCGTCTCGACCACGAGATGAACGGCAGTTGGTACAACTGGTCGGACGGCACCGCGCAGCAGAACGCCCCGGGTTCGTTCGTCGCGATGTGGAAGCACGTGCACGACGTGTTCCAGCGCGAGGGCGCGAACGACTACGTCATCTGGAACTGGTCCCCGACGCGCATCGACGCCCTGGGCAACCCGAACTACCAGACCGTCGACTACATGCAGGCGTACTACCCGGGTGCCGACTACGTCGACTGGGTCGGCATGAGCGGCTACTACCGCAAGGCCGAGGAAGCGCCGACCTTCGCCACCACCTTCGGCCGCACGCTCGAGCAGATCCGGCAGATCGCGCCGGACAAGCGCATCCTGCTCAGCGAGATCGGCGCGACCGAGACGGGTTCCGCGGTGTCGAACGGGCAGAAGTCGCAGTGGATCGACTCGCTCTTCGACGCCCTCGCCGACCCCGCCAACGCGGACGTCATCGGCTTCGCGTACTTCAGCGAGACCGCGACCACCATCGTCGACGGCGTCCGCACCACCAACGACTGGCGGCTGAACTCCCGTGCCGACAGCCTGGCGACGTTCGTCGCCGGCATCGCCCGCACCGACACCGACTACGACCTGCAGGAGGTCAAGAAGTGACCGCACCGAAGAAGTCCGCCGACACCCGACCCGCACCCGTGATCAGCGTCATCGGCACCGGGTACCTCGGCGCCACGCACGCCGCCGCCATGGCCGAGATGGGGTTCGAGACCATCGGCGTGGACGTCGACCCGGCCAAGCTCGCCGCGCTCTCCGCCGGCCAGGTGCCGTTCTACGAGCCCGGACTGCCCGAACTCATCACGAAGCACGTCGCCAGCGGCCTGCTCCGCTTCACCGCCGACATCGCGTCGGCCGTGGCCGCGGCGGACGTCCACTTCGTCTGCGTCGGCACCCCGCAGAAGGCCGGGTCGCACGCCGCGAACCTGGCCTACGTCGAGAGCGCCACGCGCGGTGTGGCGGAGAACCTCACCCACCCGGGCCTCATCGTCGGCAAGTCGACCGTGCCCGTCGGCACCGCGGCCCGACTGCGCGGTATCGTCAGCGAGTTCACGCCCGCCGGCATCGACGCCGAGCTGATCTGGAACCCCGAGTTCCTCCGCGAGGGCAAGGCCGTCGAGGACACCCTGCACCCGGACCGCCTGGTCTGGGGCGGTGCCTCCGAGGCCGCCGACGCCGTGATCCGCGAGGTCTACGCCGCCCCGATCAGCGAGGGCACCCCGGTCATCACGACCGACCTCGCCACCGCCGAGCTCGTCAAGGTCAGTGCGAACGCGTTCCTCGCCACGAAGATCTCGTTCATCAACGCGATCTCCGAGATGTGTGCGATCGCCGGGGCCGACGTCACGACGCTCGCCGACGCCCTGGGCCACGACGCCCGCATCGGACGGAAGTTCCTCAACGCCGGCCTCGGATTCGGCGGTGGCTGCCTGCCGAAGGACATCCGAGCCCTCATGCACCGCGCGAACGAGATCGGTGCCGGCCGGGTCGTCGGGCTCATGCAGCAGGTGGACGAGATCAACATGGGCCAGCGCCAGCGGGTCATCGACATGGCGATCGAGTCCGCCGGGGGATCGGTGCTGAACCGTCGCATCGCCGTCGTCGGGGCCGCGTTCAAGCCCCTCACCGACGACGTCCGCGACTCCCCGGCGCTCAACGTCGCCGCCGCTCTACACCTCCGCGGTGCGCAGGTGACGCTGTGGGACCCGGAGGCGATGGAGACCGCTCGCCGCTCGTTCCCGACCCTCACCTACGCCGGGTCGATGACGGAGGCCATCGAGGGCGCCGACCTCGTCCTCGTGCTCACCGAGTGGGACGAGGTCGTCGAGGCCGATCCGGTCGCCCTCGCGGCCGTCGTCGGCCAGCGTGTCGTGATCGACGCGCGCAACTGCCTCCCGACCGGACGCTGGGTCGGGGCGGGGTGGACCGTCCGTTCCCTGGGCCGGCCCACCCCGGTCGCGGGTGCTCCCGTGAGCGTCGCCGCGGGCACGATCGACGCGCTGGCCACCAGCCGCTGACCGTCCCGAGGTGGAGCGGGGCCCGTGCCGGGGGCGGCGCGGGCCCCGCTCTCGTGCGCGCCGGCGCCTGCGCGCGTCCGCCGCGCGCGTCGCCGAGGCTCGGCCTGGCGGACACCGTGCGCCGCCCGCGTGCCGCGATCTGTCCGCCCAGCCGAGCCTCGGCGCTGCGGTGGAGGTGACGGCCTGGAGGCCCGGTGCCGGTCCGACGGGCTGGCACCGGGCCTCCAGGCGTCCGCCGGGCGTGCGCCGGTCCGCCGGTCCGCAGGGCGCCGCACGCGTGGCCGAGCCTCGGCCTGGCGGACACGTTGCGTCGTCCGTGTGCCGCGAAGTGTCCGCCCAGCCGAGGCTCGGCTCCGCCGGAGGCCGCCCGCCGGAGGCCGCCCGCCCGCCGTTCGCACGCCTCGCGCGGGCGCGCGGAAGGGCCCTGCACCTGACGGTGCGGGGCCCTTCGCGGTGGTGCGTGGAGCGTCAGACGCCGAAGTACAGCTCGTACTCGAACGGGTGCGGACGCTGCGCCATCGGGAGGATCTCCTTCTCGCGCTTGTAGTCGATCCAGGTCTGGATCAGGTCCTCGGTGAAGACGTTGCCCTTGAGGAGGAACTCGTGGTCCGCCTCGAGCGCGTCCAGCGCGGCACCGAGCGAGGCCGGCACCTGCGGGATGTTCTTCGCCTCTTCCGGGGGGAGCTCGTAGAGGTCCTTGTCGACCGGCTCGTGCGGCTCGATGCGGTTCTGGATGCCGTCGAGGCCCGCCATCAGCTGCACGGCGAACGCCAGGTACGGGTTGCCGGAGGCGTCGGGCGCACGGAACTCGATGCGCTTGGCCTTCGGGTTCGTGCCGGTGATCGGGATACGGATCGACGCCGAGCGGTTGCCCGCCGAGTAGACCAGGTTGACGGGGGCCTCGAAGCCGGGGATCAGACGGTGGTACGAGTTGATCGTCGGGTTCGTGAACGCCAGGACGGCCGGGGCGTGCTTGAGCAGGCCACCGATGTACCAGCGGGCCAGGTCGGACAGGCCGCCGTAGCCGTTCTCGTCGTAGAACAGCGGGGTGCCGTCGGACCACAGCGACTGGTGGGTGTGCATGCCCGAGCCGTTGTCACCGAAGAGCGGCTTCGGCATGAAGGTCGCGACCTTGCCCCACTGCTCGGCCGTGTTCTTCACGATGTACTTGAACTTGAGGATGTCGTCCGCGGCGTGGACGAGCGTGTCGAACTTGTAGTTGATCTCCTGCTGGCCGCCGGTGCCCACCTCGTGGTGCGCACGCTCGAGCTCGAGGCCCGCGTCGATCAGCTTGAGGGAGATGTCGTCGCGGAGGTCAGCGGTCTTGTCGACCGGCGACACCGGGAAGTAGCCACCCTTGTACGGGGTCTTGTTGGCGAGGTTGCCGCCCTCTTCTTCGCGACCGGTGTTCCAGGCGCCCTCTTCGGAGTCGACCGAGAAGAACGCCTCGTTCTGGGTGACCGAGTAGCGGACGTCGTCGAAGATGTAGAACTCGGCTTCGGGGGCGAAGAACGCGGTGTCCGCGATGCCGGTCGAGGCGAGGTACTTCTCCGCCTTCTTGGCGACCTGGCGCGGGTCACGGCCGTAGATCTCGCCGTTGCGCGGGTTGTAGATGTCGAACACCATGATCAGCGTGCGCTCCGCACGGAACGGGTCCACGTACGCCGTCGTCACGTCGGGGATGAGCTGCATGTCCGACTCGTGGATCGACGCGAAGCCGCGGATCGAGGAGCCGTCGAAGAGCTGACCGACGGCGAAGAAGTCCTCGTCGACCGTTGATGCGGGGATGTTGAAGTGCTGCTGGACCCCGGGGAGGTCCGTGAAGCGGATGTCGAGGAACTTGACGTCCGTGTCCTTGATGAAGGCAAGCACCTCGGAGGAATCGCTGAACATACGAGTCGGTCTCCTGTGGGGTTGGGTGGTGTCGAGGGAACCAGGAGGCACCCTCCGACGAGGGTATTGACATGGAGTTTCCCGGACGTGACTGGGTTGTTTCCAGCGTGTTACGTGCCGGGGGACCGCCTACGCTGGTGACATGGCCCGCTCCACTCTGCCCTCCTCGCCCGATGCCGGTTCCGGGCGCACCGAGTGGCCGGGCAAGATCCTCGGTCTCCCCGAGTCCGGACCGCGCAGCATGGGCTCGTTCGGCCGCCGGTTCCTGGCGCTCGTGATCGACTGGGCACTGGCGTCGCTGCTGTCCCTGGCCTTCGGGACGTACGGGGCGGCGGGCAACTTCGTGACGCTCGGCATCTTCGCGGCACTGCAGGTCGTGTTCATCGCGCTGCTGTCCGGGTCGTTCGGGCACGTGTGCCTCGGGCTCCGGGTCGTCCCGGTCCGTGGCGGCTACGTCGGGGTGTGGCGGCCGCTCGTCCGCACGGTGCTGCTCTGCATCGTCGTGCCGGTGCTCATCCACGCGAAGGACGGGCGGCCGCTGCACGACGCGGTCGCCGGCACGGTGCTCGTCCGCCGCTGAGGCCCTGTCGGTGCCCCGCGCAGAGGTCGCACGACCTGCCGGGCCCCGTCCGCCGAGGTCGCACGACCCGCCGTGGCCGCTCGGCCGAGGTCGCACGATCTGCCGCCCCGACGCCAGGCGCGCGGCACATCGTGCGACCTCGACCGGCGCCACGCCTCACCTGCACGCCACACAGCACGACGCCCCCGATCCGCAACGGGATCGAGGGCGTCGAGGTGCTCGGACGACCGAGGTCAGCGCGGGCGACCGGCACGGACCCGCGTCGGGTCGATGCCCTTGGGGATCGCAGCGGCCGGACCGTGGGTGAGGGAGTCGAGACGGTTCGAGACCGCCAGGACCTCGTTGCGGTTCAGCGCCTTCTTGTACTTGTTCATGGCACGCGGCAGCTTGTGGAGGGTGACCTCGTCCTTCCCGTCACCGACGTTGACGACGTGGATCGGGACGTTCGGCACGATGCGCGCGACCTTGCGCCGCTCTTCCTCGACCTGGCGCTTGAGGTTCGTGACCGGGCCCTCGGTGATCAGGACGACACCCGGGGTGCCGACGGCACGGTAGACGGCCGCCTGCGACCGGCCGTGGACGGCGACGGGCATCTCACTGGAGCGCCACTGCCGACGCAGCGAGTTCGACAGGACGGCGCCGACGGCACCGGGCTGGCCCTCGATCTGCGAGTACGCGGCACGCTCGGCCAGACGGCTGAGCACGATCAGGAAGAGCAGCACACCGAGCATCACGCCGGCGATGATCCAGAGCGTGATCGCGAGCCAGTTCTGACCCGGGATGAGCAGCGCCGCGAGGACGCCGACCACGACCGGTCCGAGGAACGCGAGGGCGAACCACCAGACGGAGCTGGGGTCGGCCCGACGGGTCATGGTGAAGACCTGGTACATCTGCTTGAGACGACCGGGCTCCTTCGCCGGGGAGCTGGAGGAACTGCTGCGTGCCATGCCGACAAGGATACGGCCTGGCACGTCGATCGGGGACCGCCCGCCGCCAGGCTGTGGGCGAACAGGAGTTGTCCACAGGGCACCGCCCCGGCCGGGAGGCGCGCCCAGCCCCCGACACGATGGTCGCCATGGAACCGTGGGAACAGATCGACCTCTGTTGGCGCGTGCCGGAGCCCGCCGACGCGTTCGCCGAGTGGCTCGCCGACCGGAGCACCATGACGCACGACCACCTGGTGGGGGTCGCCGAGGTCGGTCGTGACGAGACCGGCGCGCTGGTCGCTCGGGCATCGGCACCCGCCGGCCTCGCACTGCCCGCCGCCCTCGACCGCATCGGAGCACCGACCGTGGGCGTCGCCGTCACGCTGACGCTCCCGCTGCTCGAGATCGCCCTGCTCGCCGATGCCGGGGCGCTGCTGCTCGGTCGCGCCGGGCTGGACGACGTCCTGGTCGACGACGCCGGGGCGGTCGTCCTGGTCGACCGTCCGCCGGGCGCCACCGGGGACACCGGACCGGGCGTCGTCACGGGTGCCGAGGCGCTGGTGCTCGCCGTCCGGGCGGTCTGGGACCGGGTGGATCCGCGCGAGCCGGGCCGCGACGCCATCGACCAGGCGTGCGCCGCGGCTCGTCGAGACGGCGGAGCATCGCTCCTCGCGCTCGACCGCCTGGTCCGTGCGACCGCCCCGCCCCGGCCGGTCCGGTGGGACCCACCGCCGATGACGTTCACGTTCGCCCTCGATGCGGGTGCCGCACCCCCCGCGGCTCCGGAGTCCGTGGCCGGCCGGCTGCTCGCGGCGGTGCGCGCGCTCCTCCGGACCGGCCTGCCGGTCGGATCGCACCGGATCGGGCTGCGCGGGCTGATCACCGCGGGCGTCGTCGTGACCGGGGTCGTCGTGGCCGGGCTGTGGGGTGTCGGGTGAGTCACGCCGGAAGCGCGGACGACGGCGGCCCCGCCTCCCACCGGGGGAGACGGGGCCGCCGTCGAACCTGTCAGCTCCTGGAGATCAGTAGCCGAGGTTGGGTGCGAAGTTGCCCTCTTCGAGACGGTTCTTCACGGCCACCAGGTACCGGGACGCGTCAGCGCCGTCGATGATGCGGTGGTCGTAGGAGAGCGCCAGGTAGACGAACGACCGGATCGCGATCGCTTCCTGCCCGTCGACCTTGACGACCGCCGGGCGCTTGGTGACGATGCCGGTGCCGAGGATCGCCGACTGCGGCAGGAAGACCACCGGGGTGTCGAACAGCGCGCCACGCGAACCGGTGTTGGTCAGCGTGAACGTGCCACCGGCGAGCTCGTCGGGCTTGAGCTGGTTGTTGCGCGTGCGCTCCGCCAGGTCCGCGATCGACTTCGAGAACTGGGCGAGGTCGAGCGACGCCGCGTCCTTGATCACCGGGGTGAGCAGGCCGCGCTCGGTGTCCACCGCGATGGAGACGTTCTCGGACTCCGGGTAGACGATCTCGTCGCCGTCCACGGTCGAGTTGATCTTCGGGTGGGCCTTGAGCGCCTCAGACGCCGCCAGGGCGAAGAACGGCATGAAGGAGAGCTTCGAGCCGGTCTTCTCGAGGAACTCGGCCTTGCGGGCGTCGCGGAACTGCGCGACCTTGGTCACGTCGACCTCGACCACGCTGGTGAGCTGTGCCGTCGAGGTCATCGACTGCACGGCACGCTCGGCCACGACCTTGCGCAGGCGGGTCATCTTCTCGCGCGTCCCACGGAGCGGCGAGACCTCGGCGACGAACGGACCGGACTGTGCCGACGCGGACGAACCCGAACCGGATGCGGCCGGGGCGGCAGCAGCAGCGGAGGCCGCGGCGAGCACGTCCTCCTTGCGGATGCGTCCACCGACACCGGTGCCGGTGACGGTCGCGAGGTCGACACCCTGCTCGTTGGCGAGCTTGCGCACGAGCGGGGTGACGTAGCCGGACGCCGCACCGTTGGCGGTGGGGTTCGGGACCGCAGCGGACGGCGTCGACGACGGAGCCGCGGCGGCGGGGGCAGCGGCCGGAGCAGCCTTGGCCGGTGCGGGGACCGCGGCCGGCGGTGCGGCGGCGGGCGGCGGGACCGGGGCTGCTTGCGGCACCGGCGACGCGGCCGGCGGGGCCGACGGCGCCTGGGGTGCTGCGGGCTGGGTCTGGCCGGCCGGGGTCGGCTCGGGCTCGGTGGGCTCCGGGGCCTTGGCCTCGGTGTCCTGCTCCGTGCTCGGTGCGGTCTCGGGCTCGGTGTCCTCGGCGGCGGCCTCGGTCTGGTCGTCGGCGGACTCGGACCCACCCTGGTCGGACGAGTCAGCGCCACCGGAGCCGTCGCCGATCTTCACGAGGGCGGTGCCGACCTCGACGGTCTCGTCCTCCTGGACGAGGATCTCCTCGATGACGCCGGCGACCGGCGACGGGATCTCGGTGTCGACCTTGTCGGTGGAGACCTCGAGCAGCGGCTCGTCGACCTCGATCCGGTCACCGACGTTCTTCAGCCATCGGGTGACCGTACCCTCGGTGACGCTCTCTCCGAGCGCCGGGAGGTTGACGGATTCGCTCATCGGGTGGACTCCTTCTCGCAGGCGTGGTTCTGGTTTGTGGTGTTCGTGGTGCGCACGACGGCGCTGCTCACAGTGCGTGGAGCGGCTTGCCCGCGAGGTGCAGGAGCGCTTCGCCGAGTGCTTCGCTCTGCGTCGGGTGTGCGTGGATGAGCGGCGCGACGTCTTCCGGGTGCGCTTCCCAGTTCACGGCGAGCTGGGCTTCGGCGATGAGCTCACCGACGCGGGCGCCGATCATGCTGATGCCGACGACGGGTCCGTCGACGACGCGCACGACCTTGACCGCACCGGACGTGCCGATGATGTGGCTCTTGCCGTTGCCGGCCAGGTTGTACTCGTACGAGTCGACCTTGTCGGCGCCGTACTGCTCTTCGGCCTTCGACTGCGAGAGGCCGACCGAGGCGACCTCGGGGTCGGAGTACGTGACCTTCGGGATGTTCGTGTCCGAGATGACGACGGGGTTCAGACCCGCGATCTCCTCGGCGACGAAGATGCCCTGCTGGAACCCGCGGTGGGCCAGCTGCAGGCCGGGGACGATGTCGCCGACGGCGTACACGTTCGGCAGGTTGGTGGCGAGGCGCTCGTTCGTGGTGACGAAACCGCGGTCCATGGCCACACCGACCTCTTCGTAGCCGACGTTCTGCGTGAGCGGGCCACGACCGACGGCGACCAGCAGGACGTCGCCGTCGTAGGTCTTGCCGTTCTCCAGCGTCACGACGACGCCGTTCTCGTGCTGCTCGACGCCCTGGAACCGGACACCCAGCGAGAACTCGATGCCGCGCTTGCGGAACGCACGCTCGAGCTGCTTGGACATCGACTCGTCCTCGGCCGGGATCAGGTGCGGCAGGCCCTCGACGATCGTGACCTCGGCGCCGAAGGACTTCCAGACGCTGGCGAACTCGACGCCGATGACGCCGCCGCCGAGGATGACGACCTTGTTCGGCACGTAGTCCATGCGGAGCGCGGTCTCGGAGGTGATGACGCGCCCACCGATCTCGAGTCCGGGCAGCGACTTCGAGTAGGACCCGGTGGCCAGGACGACGTTGCGACCGGTGACGGTCTGGTCGCCGACCTGCACGGTGTTCTGCGAGGTCAGACGACCCCAGCCCTCGACGACGGTGGTGCCGCGGGCCTTGATCAGGCCCTGCAGGCCCTTGTACTTCGAGTTGATGACGCCCTGCTGGTACTCGATGACCTTGGGCACATCGACGCCGGCGAACTCGGCGATGACGCCGTACTTCTCCGCGTCGCGGGCGCCGTCCGCGATCTCGGCCGAGTGCAACAGCGCCTTCGTCGGGATGCAGCCGCGGTGCAGGCAGGTCCCTCCGAGCTTGTCGCCCTCGATGAGCGCGACGCTCATCCCGAGTTCAGCGGCTCGGAGCGCTGCGGCGTAGCCGCCGCTGCCGCCACCGAGGACCACGACGTCGTAAGTCTGTTCCGTCACCTGGTGCAACTCCCTCGTGCGTGTCGGGGGCGGCTTCGTGTCTCATGGACGCCGTCCCGGTGGACACCGCGCGGCGGCGTCCGGCGGTCGGACCGTCTGTACCGGTCCCGTCCCGTCAGTTCCGGCGGGGAGCGCGCGCGGACGCGGCGGCCCCGCCGGAACCCAACCTACTACTTGGACTGCAGGTCTTCTGCGAGTGCGACCAGGGTGCGGACCATCACACCGGTGGCGCCCTTGCCGAGCCAGCCGTACCCGGCGCCGCGGTTCTCCGACGGGCCGGCGATGTCGAGGTGCGCCCACGGGATCGTGGTGCCCTCGGCGGTCTGCCCGACGAAGCGCTCGAGGAACTTCGCGGCGAGCAGCATGCCGCCCGCGGTCTGCCCGACGGTGGCGTTGACCATGTCGGCGACGTCGCTGCTCAGGCGGCCGTCGAGCTCTTCCGGCATCGGCATCGGCCAGATCGGCTCCGCGACCGTGTCGGCGAGCGTGCGGACCCGGGCGACGAGGTCGTCGCTCCCCATCAGGCCGGTGGTCCGGTCACCGAGGGCGACCATCTGCGCGCCCGTCAGGGTGGCGATGTCGACGATCGCGTCGGGCTGCTCGAGCGACGCCGCGGCCATGCCGTCGCCGAGGACGAGTCGGCCCTCGGCGTCGGTGTTCGTGACCTCGACGGTCTTGCCGTTCTTCAGGGTCAGGACGTCACCCGGACGGATGGCGGAACCGGAGGGCATGTTCTCGGCGAGGCAGAGCCAGGCCGTGACCTTCGTGTCGAGACCCAGGCGAGCGGCGGCGACCGTCGCTGCGAGGACCGTGGCGGCACCGGTCATGTCGGTCTTCATGCCGAGCATGGAGGCAGCCGGCTTGAGCGAGAGTCCGCCGGAGTCGAACGTGATGCCCTTGCCGACGAGCGCGAGGTGCTTGGTCGCACCGGCCGGCTCGTACCGCACGACGACGAGCCGCGGCGGGCGGACCGAGCCCTGGCCGACTCCGGCGATCCCGCCGAAGCCCTGCTCTGCGAGTTCGGTCTCGTCGAGGACCTCGACGGTGAGGGGCAGGCCGTCGGCCTGCGCGTGCGCGACGTCGGCGACGTCGGACGGCCCGAGGTCCCCGGCGGCGGTGTTGACGAGGTCGCGGACCAGCGCGGCCGCGTCGGCGACGATCGCCGGGCGGACGGTGGCGTCGGCGCTGACCGAAGCCGGTGCGACGACCGTGATGCGCTGGTCGCCACGGGTCGGACCGGTCGTCCCGGCGCCCTTGTGGCGGGTGAAGGAGTAGGTGCCGAGCGCGGCGCCCTCGAGTGCTGCGGCGACGGTGGCGTCGTCCTCGGTGGGCAGGGCGAGTGCGATGGCGGTGACGTGCGGCAGCTGGCGCACGGCACTGCCGGCGGCGCTGCGCACGGCGGCCGGACCGGTGGCACTGCCGAGACCGACGAGCGCGATGCCCGCGGCGGCGACGCCGACGGCCGAGCCGCCGGGGATGCGCACGAGCTGGTCCTTCGCGCCGGTGGCACCGACGGCGGCGAGGTCGAGGTCGGCCAGTCCGTCGACGGGGCCGGCCGCGGACGGCACGAGTGTGGCGGGCGCGCCGTCGGCGCCGGGGCGGACGCCCAGGACGAGCACGTCGGCGTCGACGGAGGAGGGGGCGGAAGAGGTGGTGGAGAGCGTCGGTCGGACCATGCGTCCAGCCTACTGACGGCGTCCTGCCAGGCGGTGAGGACCGCCGGACGGGTGACGCGCCTCCAGTCAGGCTGTCGGACTGGAGGCCCGTCACCTGTTCGCTGTCGGCGTCGCGACCCGACACGGGTCGCGTCGGTGCCCCCGCCTAGCATTGGCGTGATGAACCACCCCGAGGACCTCTACACGCTCGACGCATCCGCCCCGACGGTGCCGGCCGGGCTGCACCTCGTCGCTGCCCTGACGGGGTTCGCAGACGCGGGCTCGGCGGTGGCGCAGATCACGACGTCGATCACCGGATCGCTCGAGTCGCAGCTCGTCGCCGAGTTCGACCCCGACGTGCTGCTCGACTGGCGTGCCCGTCGCCCGGTCATCACGTTCGAGCACGACCACATCACGGCCGTCGAACCACCCCGGCTCACGCTGCACCTGGTGCGCGACGAACTCGGGCAGCCGTTCCTCTTCCTCTCCGGGTACGAGCCCGACTTCCAGTGGAACCGCTTCGTGCAGGCCGTCCTCGACCTGGCCGAGGACCTGCAGGTGACCGACACGACGTGGGTCCAGGCGATCCCGATGCCCGTCCCGCACACCCGGGCCATCGGCGTCACGGTCTCCGGCACCCGCGCCGACCTGGTCGAGTCGATGAGCGTCTGGAAGCCCGAGACCCAGGCGCCGGCGAACGTCCTGCACCTGGTCGAACACCGCCTGTCCGAGATCGGCCAGCAGGTCACCGGGCTGGTGCTGCTCGTCCCGCACTACCTGGCGGACACGGAGTTCCCGGACGCAGCCGTGGCGGCGCTCTCCGGCATCTCGGCCGCCACCGGACTGATCTTCCCGACCGATGCCCTGCGTGAAGAAGGACGTGAGTTCCTTGCGCGCGTCGACGAGCAGGTCGCCGGCAACGCGGAACTGCAGCGCCTGGTCGGGACGCTCGAGCAGCGCCACGACACCTACATGGAGGGCAACCCGGTCGCCTCGCCGCTGACCGGGGCGGACGGACAGGTGCCGACCGCCGACTCGATCGCCGCCGAGCTCGAGCGCTTCCTGGCGGACCGCCGCACCGCAGCCGACGAGGACTGAGCACCGGCTGCTGCGTCCGGACGGCTGACTGCCGACCGATCGCTAGCCTGGTCCGGTGAACTCCCGCCGTGCCTTCGTCGTCTGGGGCGTCGCCGTCCTGGCCTACGTCCTGGCGGTCATGCAGCGGTCGTCCCTCGGGGTCTCCGGGGTCGACGCGCAGGACCGCTTCGCCGTCTCCGCCGCCGTCCTGTCCACGCTCGCGGTCGTGCAGATCGCGGTCTACGCGGGGCTGCAGATCCCGGTGGGCATCGCGCTCGACCGGGTCGGACCGCGGCGCCTGGTGCTGCTCGGCGCACTGCTGCTGACGATCGGCCAGGCGGTCGTCGCGCTGTCCCCGACGATCGGGCCGGCCATCGTGGGCCGGGTGCTGGTCGGCGCCGGGGACGCGATGACCTTCATCTCGGTGATGCGCCTGTTGCCGATGTGGTTCAGCGGGTCGCTCCTGCCGCAGATCTCGCAGTGGACGGGCAACCTCGGCCAGATCGGCCAGATCGTCTCGGCGTTCCCGTTCGCCCTGCTCCTGCACTCCGTCGGCTGGGACGCGGCGTTCGGCGTGGCGGCGATCGCCAGCGCGGTGGGGCTCGTCCTGGCGGTGGTGTTCGTCCGTGCCGGGCCGGTGGCCGTGCGGACCGACACGATCCCGCTGCCGCACTCGTGGGGAGCGGCCTTCCGCACCTTCGGGCACGCGCTCCGACGCCCGGGCACGCAGCTGGGCTTCTGGTCGCACTACGTGACGCAGTCGTCCGGCACGGTGTTCAGCTTGCTCTGGGGGGTCCCGATGCTCCGGGGGCTCGGCTACTCGGCGACCGAGGCCGCGACCTTCCTGACCGTGATCGTCCTCGTCGGGTTCGTCGCCGGCCCGGTCCTCGGTCTGCTCTGCGCCCGGTTCCCGATGCGTCGGTCGAACCTGGTGCTCGGGATCGTGACCGCGCTCGGTGTCGTCTGGACGGCGGTGCTGCTCTGGCCGGGGCAGCCGCCGACCTGGCTGCTCGTCCTGCTGGTCGTGGCGATGGGCGTCGGCGGCCCGGGCTCCCTCATCGGGTTCGACTTCGCGCGCTCGTTCAACCCGGTCGGTTCGCTCGGGTCGGCGAACGGCGTGGTGAACGTCGGCGGGTTCCTGGCGGCCTTCGTGATGATGTTCGCGATCGGCTCGCTGCTCGACGTCCTGGCGGCGGCGTCCGGCACCGACACGTTCGCGTGGCAGAACTTCCGCGTGGCGATGACCGTGCAGTACGTGGTGGTCGGGTTCGGCGTGGTGATGCTGCTGCTGGCCCGCCGACGGACGCGCGCACGGCTGCACGCGGAGGACGGAATACGGGTGGGTCCGCTGTGGGTTGCACTGGTTGCACGCTTGCGGAACGGTCGCGTGCAATAATGACCACGGACCCTTTCGGGTTCCTCGCGTTCAGCGTCGGGGGACTTGACATGGGTCCTAGTGCTGCCCGGAACGGTAGGACCAGACGACGTGGGGGACTGCGGCGGTGGCCCTGGGTGGCGAGGGAAGGCCACGACCCCAGGAACGTGGCACGACGAGGAAGGTGATCGCATGGCTGCCCGGAGCACGACGGTCGATCCCACGAAGGACACCACGCCCGACGGCGTCGTGGCGGAAGACGCCACGACCACGACGGAGGGCACGGCCGCGCCGAAGAAGCGCGCCCCCAGGACCACCACCGCCGCCAAGAAGGCCGCCCCGAAGAAGGCGGCCCCGAAGAAGGCGAGCGGCAAGAAGGCCGCATCGTCAGAGGACGACGAAGCGAGCGCCGAGGACGAGACGCCGGTCGAGGTGGCCGAGGACGCCACCGACGACGCGACTGAGGACTCGGACGACGACTCGGCTGCGAAGCCCGCGACGGAAGCGGCCGCGGTCGCCGCCGGAGCGCTCGTCATCTCGCAGACCGACGACGACGAAGCGCCGGTCTACTCGACGACCATCACGGGTGCCACCGCGGACCCGGTGAAGGACTACCTCAAGCAGATCGGCAAGGTCGCGCTGCTCAACGCCGAGCAGGAGGTCGAGCTCGCGATGCGCATCGAGGCCGGCCTGTTCGCCGAGGACAAGCTGCAGCACTCGACCGGGCTGTCGAAGCCGGCCGAGCGCGAGCTGCGCTGGGTGGCCCGTGACGGGCAGCGTGCGAAGTCGCACCTGCTCGGCGCGAACCTCCGCCTGGTCGTCTCGCTCGCCAAGCGCTACACCGGTCGTGGGATGCAGTTCCTCGACCTCATCCAGGAAGGCAACCTGGGCCTGATCCGTGCCGTCGAGAAGTTCGACTACACGAAGGGCTTCAAGTTCTCGACCTACGCGACGTGGTGGATCCGTCAGGCCATCACCCGCGCGATGGCGGACCAGGCACGCACCATCCGCATCCCGGTGCACATGGTCGAGGTCATCAACAAGCTCGCCCGTGTCCAGCGGCAGATGCTGCAGGACCTCGGACGCGAGCCCACGCCGGAAGAGCTCGCCCGCGAGCTCGACATGACGCCCGAGAAGGTCGTCGAGGTCCAGAAGTACGGTCGCGAGCCGATCTCCCTGCACACCCCGCTCGGTGAAGACGGCGACTCCGAGTTCGGTGACCTCATCGAGGACACCGAGGCGGTCGTGCCGGCCGACGCGGTGGGCTTCACGATGCTGCAGAAGCAGCTCGAGAGCCTGCTCGACTCCCTCTCCGAGCGCGAGGCCGGCGTGATCCGGATGCGCTTCGGCCTGGGTGACGGTCAGCCGAAGACCCTCGACCAGATCGGCGACACGTTCGGCGTCACGCGTGAGCGGATCCGCCAGATCGAGTCGAAGACGATGGCGAAGCTCCGCCACCCGTCCCGGTCGCAGTCGCTCCGCGACTACCTCGAGTAGGCCGACCGGTGCGTTTCGTGGTCCCGATCCTGGTCGGGCGGATCCTCCGTGCCCTCGCGCGAGCGCGGGGCGGCGGGTCCGCCTACCCGGGATACATCGTCCTCAAGCTCGTGCCGGACTTCCTGCAGCACGTGACGCGGCAGTTCCCGAACGGCGTCGTCTTCGTGCTCGGGTCGAACGGCAAGTCGACGACGACCCACATGATCTCGGAGATCGTGCGGGCGCACGGCCTCCGGGTGTTCACGAACCCGTCCGGCGCGAACCTGCCGCAGGGCATCGCGTCCGCGCTGCTGTCCGAGGTCTCGCTGGGCGGCAAGCTCAAGGCCGACATCGGGATCCTCGAGGTCGACGAGGCCTTCGCGGTCGAGCTCGCCGGCATCCTGTCGCCGTCGACGGTGACGATGCTCAACGTCCAGGTCGACCAGCTCTACCGGTTCTTCGAGACCGAACGTGTCGCGACGATGATGCTCGACACCGCCGCACTGTCGAGTGCGAACGTCATCACCAACCACGACGACCAGTTCCTCGACGCCTACCCGGCCGTCGACGGGCAGCGGGTCCTGCGCTTCGGCGCGAGCACCGACGTGGTGGCCGCGGCCCCGAACGGCCTGCAGAACGCCGACGACTTCGTGGCCGGCGCCGACCGGGCACAGACGACTGCTGACGCCGAGATCGTGACCTTCACCGGTGACGCCGCGACCATCGCCTTCGCCGGTGCCGAGATCCCGGTCCGCCTGCCGGCCCGCGGCCTCCACTACGCGGTGGACGCGGCCGCGGCTGCCGCGACGGCCAGCGCGGCCCTCGGCGACCAGTTCCGTCCGGCCGCCGTGACCAAGGCGTTCGAGCGGATGAAGCCGGCCTACGGGCGCGGCGAGCGTCTGCCGATCGCGGGGGAGTCCGCCGAGTTCACGATGTTCAAGAACGCCGCGAGCCTGCAGCTCAACCTGGACGCCCTGCCGGCGCACCCGGAGCAGGTCCTCATGGCGATCGACGAGGGCACGCCCGACATCTCGTGGATCTACGACATCGACTTCTCGAAGCTCGACCACGTCGACGTCGTGTCCGGCGACAAGGCCTGGCAGATCGCGATCGCGCTCGAGCACGCCGGTGTCCGCATCGGTCGCGTCGAGCCCGACGTCGAGTCGGCGATCCGCCACATGCAGGGGCTCGGGTCGACCACGACCGGCACGAAGAACTTCATCGTCAACTACGAGATCATGATGATCGCCCGGAAGGCCCTCGGCCACCCGGACATGGAGAAGACCGCATGACGGCCGATCGCCTGACCATCCTGCACGTCTACCCGCGTCAGATGGGCGTCTCGGGGGACCGCGGCAACGTCGCAGCCCTCGTCCGCCGCGCCGCCGCCGCCGACATCGCGACCGAGGTCCTCGAGTACGCGCCCGGCGACGCGTTGCCGTCGACGGCCGACGTGGTCGTCGTCGGCAACGGCCCGCTCAGCGCGATGCGCTCGCTCGGGGCCGACGTCGTCCGCATCGGTGCCGCCCTGCGTGACTTCGCAGTCGCCGGTGTTCCGGTGATCGCGGTCGGCGGCGGGTTCGACCTCGCCACCAACCAGGTCGTCCCGACCGACGGTGCCCCGATCGACGGCTTCGGCGTGTTCGACGCCCGCGCCGTCCGCGGTGCCGAGCGTCGGGTCAACTACTTCGTCCTCGAGTCGCGGTACCCGGTGCTGCCGGGCGCGTCGACCCGACTGGCCGGCTTCGAGGACCACGCAGCCCGCATCGAACTCGCCGACGGGGTGTCGCCGTTCGCGGACGTCGTCTCCGGTGGTGGCAACCAGGCCGGCTCGCCGGTCGAGGGTGCGGTCAGCGGCAACTCGTTCGGCACCCACACCCAGGGGCCGATCCTGCCGCTCAACCCGCAGCTGACCGACGGTGTGCTCGCCGCCGCGACGACGCGCCTCGGCCGCGGCTACACGCCGGACCCGGCGCGGATCGCGACGATCGACCGCTACGCCAGCGAGGCTCGCGCGACGATCGACCGCTACGTCGACAAGGCGTTCAAGCGCATCGCCTGACGCTCGTCAGGCCCGCCCGCCAGGGCAACGCGCCAGGTCCGCCTGCCAGGGCAACGCACTGGAGGCCCGGTGCCGGTTCTCAGAACCGGCACCGGGCCTCCAGTGCGTTGCGGGTGTGTCGCCTACTTGGACTCGCGGAGCCGGGACGACTCGTCGTGCCACTCGAGCGCGGTCGCAGCGAGCTTGTCCTTGAACTCGGCGCCGTGGTGGGCGCAGAACAGGAGTTCACCACTGGCCATGGTGGCGCGGATGTAGGCCTGCGCACCGCAGCTGTCGCAGCGGTCGGCCGCGGTGAGCTGGTGGTTGTCGTTGAGTTCGTCGACGGGGAGGTCCTGCACGGTCTGGGTCATTGCTGTGCTCCTCACGGATCGCAGTACGGTGCGGTGAATGCACCCATTCCAACACGTCCTGGCTGGATGCCCGGCATCCTGAGGCCCCTCGTTCGCTCTGCGCGCAAGGGTTGTCCCCAGGCCGAGGCACACCGGCCGTGCGCCCCGGCAGTGTCGGTCTCGATCGCTACGCTCGTCAGGTGAGCTCCGACTACTCCGCACGGCATCTCTCCGTCCTCGAAGGACTCGAGGCGGTCCGGAAGCGTCCCGGCATGTACATCGGCTCGACGGACTCCCGCGGCCTCATGCACTGCCTGTGGGAGGTCATCGACAACTCGGTCGACGAAGCCCTCGCCGGACACGGGGACGAGATCGGCGTGATCCTGCACGCGGACGGATCGGTCGAGGTCTCCGACGTCGCCCGCGGCATCCCGGTCGACGTCGAGCCGAAGACCGGCCTGACCGGGGTGGAGGTCGTGTTCACCAAGCTGCACGCCGGCGGCAAGTTCGGCTCGGGGTCGTACGCGGCGTCGGGCGGACTGCACGGCGTCGGTGCCTCGGTCGTGAACGCGCTGTCGGAGCGTCTGGACGTCGAGGTCGACCGTGGCGGCAAGACCTACGCCATGTCGTTCCACCGTGGCGAGCCCGGCGTCTTCGACGACGCGCAGGGCATCGGCCCGGACGCCCCGTTCGCGCCGTTCACGTCGGGCAGCGAACTCCGCGTCATCGGCAAGGTGAAGAAGGGTGTCACCGGCACCCGGGTGCGGTACTGGGCAGACCGGCAGATCTTCACGAAGGACGCCGCGTTCAGCACCGGGGACCTGGTGAACCGGGCGCGCCAGACGGCGTTCCTGGTCCCCGGCCTGGGGCTGACGATCACCGACGCCCGTCCGGCGTCGATCCGGGCCGCGGCGGAGCGAGCCGCGTTGGCGGCACCAGCGCCGGCGCTGGCCACGACCGGCGCCGACGTCGATGCCGACGCCGAGCCGAGTGCGCTCGTCGAGCAGGGCCCCGTCATCGAGCGGTTCCGCTACGAGGGCGGGATCGGCGAGTTCGTCGAGCACCTGGCCGTCGACGGCGCGAAGACCGACGTCTGGCGCATCCAGGGCTCGGGCACGTTCAAGGAGACCGTGCCGATGCTCGACGACAAGGGCCACATGGTCTCGACCGAGGTCGAGCGGACCTGCGAGGTCGACGTGGCCCTGCGTTGGGGCGACGGCTACGAGACGGTGTTCCGCAGCTTCGTCAACATCATCGCCACGCCCAAGGGCGGCACGCACCAGGCGGGCTTCGAGGCCGGACTGGTCAAGGCCGTACGCACCCAGGTCGAGGCGAACGCCCGCAAGCTCAAGGTCGGCCAGGACAAGCTCGAGAAGGACGACGTGCTCGCCGGCCTCACCGCCGTGCTGACCGTCCGGCTGCCGGAGCCGCAGTTCGAGGGGCAGACGAAGGAGATCCTCGGCACGCCGGCCGTCCGCCGCATCGTCGACTCCGTCGTGTCGAAGCGGATGACCGAGATCCTGACGTCGACCCAGCGCACCGAGAAGGCGCAGGCCGCCGGGCTGCTCGAGAAGGTCGTCGCCGAGATGAAGACCCGCATCTCCGCTCGAGCGCACAAGGAGACGCAGCGCCGCAAGAACGCGCTCGAGAACTCCTCGCTGCCGACCAAGCTCGCCGATTGCCGGTCGAACGACGTCGAGGGCACCGAGCTGTTCATCGTCGAGGGCGACTCGGCCCTGGGCACCGCGAAGCTCGCACGGAACAGCGAGTACCAGGCGCTGCTGCCGATCCGCGGCAAGATCCTCAACGTGCAGAAGGCGTCCGTGTCGGACATGCTGTCGAACGTCGAGTGCGCCTCGATCATCCAGGTGATCGGTGCCGGCTCCGGCCGCACGTTCGAGCTCGACCAGGCCCGGTACGGCAAGGTCATCATCATGTCGGACGCCGACGTCGACGGTGCCCACATCCGGACCCTGCTGCTGACCCTGTTCTTCCGCTACATGCGCCCGATGATCGAGCAGGGCCGGGTGTTCGCCGCGGTGCCGCCGCTGCACCGGGTCGTGGTCGTGAACCGCGGCAAGCCGAACGACACGCTGTACACGTACTCCGAGCAGGAGCTGACGACCCTGTTGAAGAAGCTCGAGCGGTCGAACAAGAAGTACCTCGAGCCGATCCAGCGCTACAAGGGCCTGGGGGAGATGGACGCCGACCAGCTCGCCGAGACGACGATGGACCGCGCGCACCGCACCCTGCGCCGGGTGAACGTGTCGCACGCCGAGTCGGCCGCGAAGGTCTTCGAGCTGCTCATGGGCAACGACGTCGCGCCCCGCAAGGAGTTCATCCTGGCGGGCGAGGGCCTGGACCGCGAGCGCATCGACGCCTGACCGGGCGCCGACGTAGCGCCCGACGACGGAACGCCCGCGTCAGGCCTCGCCGCGCGTCCCGTCCACCGCGGCGGCACTGCCACCGATGGTGACGACCTCGGCGTCGAGCGGACTGCCGGACCCGTCGCGCTTGGACAGCCAGTCCGGCAGCGTCCGAGCGGCGCCGTCCGAGCCGACCGCGTGCGGGGGCGCGACGCCCGCCCACGCGACCGTGAGCCCGTCCTCGCCCTTCAGGAAGGCGTGTGCCCGGACACCCTGGGTGCCGCGGCCCTTCGCCGGGAACTCGGTCAGCGCCGAGACCTTGGCACGACCGGCGTCGGTGCCCGGCAGGGCGCTCGAGGTGGTCGAGACGGTGGCGACGACGGTGTCCTCGGTGACGGCGACGGAGCCGAACCAGATGACGCTGGCGCCACCGGCGAGCGACACGCCCGCGACGCCACCGGCGGGGAGCCCCTGCGGACGGACCGCGCCGGCCGGGAACCGGAGCAGCTGGGCGTTCGAGGTGACGAAGACCAGGTCGTCGGACTCCGGTGCCTGGGCGGCGCCGACGACGTGGTCGCCGGGCTTCAGTCCGATGGCGGGGAAGTCCGGCTTGTCCGGCCAGGCAGCCGGGACGACGCGCTTGACGACGCCCTGGGCGGTGCCGATGGCGACGGAGTCCGCGACGGCGGCGTCGAGGGACACGAGGGCGACGACGGTCTCGCTCTTCGGCACACCCAGGTACTCGGTCACGCGGACTCCGGCGTCGAGTCGCACCGACGCGGGCGGCACGGCGGGGACGTCGACGGGGGAGAACCGCACGACACGCCCGGTCGAGGTCAGCGCACCGACCTGTCCGCGGACGGTGCTGACGACGGTGGAACGGACGGCGTCGTGCTTCGAGCGCTTCGGCACGTGCACGATGCCGGACTCGGCCGCCGGGATGTCGACGCGGACCAGGCGCCCGGTCGTCGAGAGCAGCACCCGGCAAGGAGCGTCGGCGACCTGCAGCGACTCCGGGTCGACCGTGGCCTTCCGACCACCACGGACCGGGGCGTCGGCCTCGGTCAGGAGCGTGCGGCGGGGCGTGGCGAACTTGTCGGACACCTCGGTGAGCTCGGTCGCGACCTGGGCTCGGAGCCGGTCGTCCGACGCCAGCAGTTCCTCGAGCGCGGCGATGTCGGCGAGCAGCTGGTCGCGTTCGCCCTCGAGCTCCATGCGCGAGAACTTCGTCAGGCGGCGCAGGCGGAGTTCGAGGATGTACTCGGCCTGCACCTCGGACAGGTCGAACACGTCCCGCAGTCGGCTCCGCGCGGCCTCGGAGTCGTCCGAGGTGCGGATGACCTGGATGACCTCGTCGATGTCGAGGATCGCGATGAGCAGCCCCTCGACCAGGTGCAGGCGCTCACGGCGTCGGGCGAGCCGGTACTGGGAGCGCCGCGTGACGACCGACAGGCGGTGCTTGACGTAGACGTCGAGCAGGTCGCGGAGCCCGAGGGTGCGCGGCGAGCCGTCGACCAGTGCGACGTTGTTGATGCCGAAGTTCTCCTCGAGCGGCGTGTGCTTGTACAGCTGCTCGAGCACGGCCGTCGGGTTGAAGCCGGACTTGATGCCGATGACGAGCCGGAGGCCGTGGTTGCGGTCCGTCAGGTCGTTGACGTCCGAGATGCCGACCAGCTTCTTCGACTGCACCCCGTCCTTGATCTTCTCGATGACCCGCTCGGGGCCGACCAGGTAGGGCAACTCGGTGACGACCAGCCCGGTCTTCCGGGGGGTGAGGTTCTCGACCGAGACCTTCGCCCGGGTGCGGAACGTGCCGCGGCCGGTGGCGTAGGCGTCACGCACGCCGGAGAGCCCGACGATCGTGCCGCCGGAGGGCAGGTCGGGCCCGGGGACGAACTCCATCAGCTCGTCGAGCGTGGCTTGCGGGTGCATCAGCAGGTGCTTCGCGGCCTCGACGACCTCGCCCAGGTTGTGCGGCGCCATGTTCGTCGCCATGCCGACCGCGATGCCCGACGCGCCGTTGACGAGCAGGTTCGGGAACGCCGCCGGCAGCACGCTCGGCTGCATGATCTGGTTGTCGTAGTTCGGGACGAAGTCGACGACGTCCTCGCCCAGGCCCTCGGTCATCGCCATCGACGGTTCGGCCAGGCGGGCCTCGGTGTACCGGGCGGCAGCGGGGCCGTCGTCGAGCGAGCCGAAGTTGCCGTGGCCGTCGATGAGCGGCACGCGCATGGTGAACGGCTGCGCGAGTCGGACGAGTGCGTCGTAGATGGCGCCGTCACCGTGCGGGTGCAGCTTGCCCATCACCTCGCCGGTGACGCGGGCGCTCTTCACGTGACCGCGGTCCGGCCGCAGGCCCATCTCCGCCATCTGGTAGAGGATGCGGCGCTGCACCGGCTTCAGGCCGTCGCGGGCGTCGGGCAGTGCGCGGGAGTAGATGACCGAGTACGCGTACTCCAGGAACGACCCCTGCATCTCCTCCGAGACGTCGACGTCCTCGATGCGCTCACCGTCGGGCAGCCCGACGACGTCCGTGCGTGCCATGACACCTCTCTGCCGACCCAGCTCGATCTGGAAGACTCTGGGGGTGGGAACAAGCGTACCGACGGCCCCCGACGCCGCCGTGAACCTCGCCGACGTGCTGCCGAGTTGCCTGGTCGCGCTGGGCGCCGCCGACGACGCCTGGTTGCGGGACACCGGACGGGAGGCCCGGATCACCCTCCGCCCCGCCCGTTCCGCGATCGTCGTCCTGGTCGACGGCCTCGGTGCGAACGCCCTCGCGGCACGCGCCGGCCACGCCCGGTTCCTGACCACGACGAAGAAGCGCCTGCGCAGCGGCTTCCCGACCACGACCGCCGCGGCACTGACCACGCTGACGACCGGCCGGCAGCCCGGCGAGCACGGCGTCGTCGGCTACAGCGGCTGGAACCCGGAGGAGTCCCGCGTGATGAACCTGCTCAGCGGGTGGGACACCGAGGTGCCCGCCGGGTGGCTGCGCTCCGAGACGGTGTTCACCGCGGCGTCCGGGCTCGGCGTCGACCCGGTCGTCGTGGCACCGAGCCGCTACCGGTCCTCGGGCATGACGGCGAACGTCCTCGGCGGTGCGCGCTTCGTGGCCGCTGACACGATCCCGGCCCGGATCGACGCCGCGCTCGACGCCACCGGCAGCGGACGGCAGCTCGTCTACCTCTACATCCCCGAACTCGACTCGATCGGGCACAAGCACGGCTGGCAGTCCGACCGGTGGACCGCGGCACTCGAGCTCGTCGACGCCGAGCTCTCCCGTCTGGACGCCCGGGTGGACCCGGACGTCGGGGTGCTCGTCACGGCGGACCACGGCGTGCTCGACGTGCCGCCGCACAGCAACGTCGCGATGGACCCCGCCCTGCTGGTGGACGTCGTCGGTGTGGCCGGGGACCCGCGCTGCCGGCAGCTGACCGTCGCACCGGGTACGGACGTGCCGGCCCTGGTGGACGCGTTCCGGGCGTCCCTGGGCAAGCGTGCGGTGGTGGCCAGCCGGGACGAGGCCGTGGCCGCCGGGTGGTTCGGCCCGGTCGACGACGCCGTCCTGCCGCGCATCGGCGACGTGCTGCTCGTCGCGAAGGGGTCGTGGGCGTTCAACGACGACCGCGAGGTCCGCGACGGCACCGAGCCTGGCCGGATGATCGGTCAGCACGGGGCGATGAGCGACGACGAACTGCTCGTGCCCTTGCGCCTCGCGGGCGCGTTCGCCCAGTAGGACCCGCCGGTCCTGCGCCGGCCCCGACCGCATCGGGCCCGGGGACTCGGCCCCGAGACGGACAGGAGGCCCGCCCCACGGACGTGGGACGGGCCTCCTGTCAGAGTCGGTCGGGTCAGACGGTGTCGTCGTCCGGACGGGTGCCGAAGACGATCTCGTCCCAGCTGGGCATCGCCCGGCGGTTGCGCTTGCGGCGGTCCGAGCGGCTGTCGCCGTCCGGGACGGCGGTGGGCCGGGCCTCCGGCTGCGGGGCGGTGTCCGAGTCGTCGACGGGGGACACGGGCAGGTCGACGAGTCCGACCGAGGTGCCGCGCGGGGCGTCCTGCTGGTCGGGGAAGGACGCGGCCTCGCGCTCACCGCGGCGGCGACGGAGCGCCTCGAGCAGGTCCGCGGTCTCGTTGCCGGGCGCGCGCTCCTCGACGTACGAGGTACCGATGCGGGGGAGCGGCGGACGCAGCGAGGTGCGCTCGACCGCCTCGGGGGCAGCCGGTTCCTCGGCGGCGGGCTCCTCGACGTGGAAGGCGCCGGAGTCGAACCGGGTGCCGTCCTCGTCCTGACGCTCGTACTCGACGGCGCGGAGACGCGGGGCGATGCCCTCGTCCTCGGTGTGGGACAGGCGGTGCGCGTCACCGTTGTCCGGCACGAGCGTGGCGGTCTTCGGGTCGAAGCGCCACTGGGCGTCGTGCTCGACCTCGGCCGCGGTGTAGCGGACCTGCACCTGCCAGCCGTTCTCGACGTGCTTCCAGCTCGACCACGCGATGTCGGTGGCGTCGCCGGACTCGAGGCGGGCCGTGATGGCCGCGCCGAAGGTGTCGGGGGAGGCGTCGTCGACCGGGGTCACACTGACCCGACGGGCGGCGTCGAGGACGAACGCGCGCTCGGCGAGCACCGGGCCCTCGAAGCGGCGGACGTAGTCGACCTCGACCCCCAGGACGGCGGCGACGTCGGCGGCGTCGGAACCGCTGCGGATGCGTGCCTGCACGTCCTTCGGCGAGACGCGCTTCTGCGGCCCGGAGTCGGGGTTCGCCTGCCGGACCTGGCCCGGGAGCGACGCGGTGACGGGCAGCCGGAACTCGGTCCCGCCGTCGGTCGCCAGGAGGAGTGACCCGGATTCGACTCCGATGACTCTCACGTCTTGCATGGGTTCCGCCCTCCGCTGCCTGCGTACGGTCGTGCCTCGTACCCGAGGAGTATGCAGGCCGCTGCAGCACTTTCGGCGCAGGCACCCGGCGTGCCGCGCGTCTCGTCCCCGGCATCGGGAATGGTCGGGATGCGCGCCGGGTTGCACGGCCAGAACGCACCGCTCGAGTACTCGGTTTGCACTCGGACGGGCCGTGGTGCAAACTGTCGCCGCCGAATCCGGCGACGACCTCTCGATACGAGAAATGGATGGGCATGGCCACCGATTACGACGCCCCTCGGAAGACCGACGACAACTCTGACTCGGAGTCGATCGAGGCCCTCAAGGAGCGCGTCCCCGACAAGATGTCGGGAGTCGTCGACGACGATTCTGACAACCCGGGCAGCTTCGAGCTCGCGGGCCAGGACCTCAGCGACGTCGACCTCGACGTCGTCGTCCTGCCCCCGCAGGTCGACGAGTTCACCTGTGTGGAGTGCTTCCTGGTGAAGCACCGCTCGCAGCTCGACCACGAGACGAAGCTCGGCCCGGTCTGCATGGAGTGCGCTGCACTCTGAGACACCGACCGAACGCCGGAACGGCCCGCATCCTGCTGGATGCGGGCCGTTCCGCATGTGCGGGGTGCGCGGTCAGGCCGGTCCGGTGCCGTTCGTCTGCGTGGCGCCGCTCGTCAGGGCCCGGGTGACGGCCTCCGGGTCGCGGACGCTCACCAGCCAGTACGGCGTCGGGTCGGCGGCGTCCCGGACCTCCACCTTGACGACCCCGTGCACGTAGCCGCGGAACAGGGTCCAGGCGCGCGCGTCCAGCTCCGGTCCGCGCTGGCTCGTCGCCGCAGCACCGTCGAACCCGGCGACCTCGCCGACGACCGAGCGGGGCAGGTGGGCCCGTCCGGCACGGAACTCGGTGTCCGTCACCTCGATGACGGGTGCGAGTGCCCACAGGAGCAGGAGCACGCCGAGCTCCATGCCGATGGCCACGGCGACCCCGGCGGTCGCGCTGATGGGCAGGAAGACGAGGAGGCTCGCGGGGATGACGAGCGCCGTCGCCAGGTACAGGGCGGGCGGGGCCCACAGTCGTTCGCGGTACACGGTCACCCCTCCATTCGACCACGAGCCGCTGCGTGCTCGGAGCAGGTCACGGATCGGTCACGGTCTGCACTACCCTCGTCTCGTGACCGAAGCAGTCGACGTCCTCTGGACCGGCAACGCCGCCCCCGTGTTCGCCAAGCCCGGCGACGCCGGGGCCGACCTGGTGTCCGCCGAGTCCTTCGTGCTCGCGCCCGGGGAGCGCCGCCTGGTCGGCACCGGGCTCGCGATCGCCCTGCCGGACCAGCACGTCGGGTTCGTCGTGCCCCGCAGCGGGCTCGCGGCCAAGCACGGCATCACGATCGTGAACGCGCCCGGCACCATCGACTCGGGCTACCGCGGCGAGGTCAAGGTCGCGCTGCTCAACACGGACGCCACCGAGCCGTACGCGGTCCAGGTCGGGGACCGGATCGCGCAGCTCATCGTCCTGCCGGTGCCCCGCGTGACGTTCACGCAGGTCACCGAACTGCCGGAGAGCGTCCGCGGACAGGGCGGGTTCGGGTCGTCGGGCTACGGTGACCGCACCGGTCACCAGGGATCCGCCGACGTCGTCGACGCCGAGCAGGACACCGAACGGAACGGCGGAGCGGGAACGCCCGTCGACATGCACGAGCAGGGTCTGGAAGGGACGCGGTCATGAGGATCGGACGACGCAAGCGCGACGAGGTCGAGGTCGCCGAGGCTGTGGTGGACGACGTCGAGGTCGCCGGGCCCTCGGCCGAGATCGAACTCGCCGACGACGCCGACGCGGGCTTCGACGAGGTGCTGGCCACCGAGTCGACCGACAAGTCGGCGCCGCTGGACCGCAGTGACAACGGCCCCCTCGACGAGACCGAGGCGAACCTGGTCCGCCCGTACGTCGACCTGGGTGGCGTGAAGATCCTGCCGCGCGAGGGCCTGCACCTCCGCCTCGAGGTGGAAGAGGACTCGCAGCGCGTGGTCGCCGTCGGGCTCGACTTCGACGACTCGACCCTGCAGGTGCAGCCCTTCGCCGCACCGCGGTCGACCGGGCTCTGGCACGAGATCCGCGCGCAGATCGCGGAGCAGATCCAGCAGCAGGGCGGGGTCGTGACCGAGGTCGACGGCCCGTTCGGCCCCGAACTCCGCGCCCAGGTGCCCGTCGTCGGTGGCGAGGGTGTCACCGACGGCGTCCGTGCGGCCCGGTTCGTCGGCGTCGACGGCCCGCGCTGGTTCCTCCGTGGCGTGATCGCCGGCAAGGCCGCCGACCAGCCCGACGACTCCGCCGACATCGAGGAACTGTTCCGCAGCGTCGTCGTCGTGCGCGGCACGACGCCGATGCCGCCGCGCGACCTCATCCCGCTGCACATGCCGAAGTCGGCGCAGTCGACCATCTGACGCGGCTGCGGCCGACCCCACGAACCAGCCTGGAGGCCCGGTGACGGACCACGACGACCGCTCCCGTCCCGATGCGGTCACCCCGGACCCCTTCGCCGAGGAGCGCGCCGAACCGCTGTCGCTGCAGGCCCAGCTGCGCGACGCGGTGCGGAACGCGGGCATCGGGCAGGTCGCCCCGGGGGAGGCCCCCTCCGGCAAGGCGCTGCTGACGGCCGTCGGGGGTGTCCGCGGGCTCGCCGAGTCGGTGCTGCCGGGCTTCGCGTTCCTGATCGTCTACGCGATCACGAAGGAGGTCGTGCCGAGCGTCGTCGTCCCGGTCGTGATCGGGCTCGTCTTCGTGGTGCTCCGCCTGCTCCAGCGCCAGTCGATCATGATGTCCTTCGCCGGCATCTTCGGCGTCGCGATCTCGGCGGGCCTCGCCCTGCTGACCGGTCGCGCCGAGAGCAACTTCATCCCCGGCATCGTCATCAACGCGGTGTTCCTGGCGGTCATCCTCGTCACGCTGGCGATGCGTCGGCCGCTGATCGGCCTGATCGTCGGGCTGCTCGTGCCGGGGGACGACGACGGGCACGACTGGCGGGACGACCCGGCCAAGCGACGGGTGCTCACCGTCGCGACGTGGATGTGGGCCGGGCTCTTCGCCTTCCGCCTGGCCTTCGAGATCCCGCTCTGGTTGGCAGCGCAGGTCGAACTGCTCGCCGGCATCAAGCTCATCACCGGCGTCCCGCTCTACGCAGCCCTGCTCTGGGTGACGTGGCTGCTCGTCCGGACCGTCTTCGTCAAGGACGAACCCGCCGCGGTGTAGAGTTGTCTCGACGTCAAGACACTTTCATCCGGGCACGACGGAGTCCCCGGGTTTAGGTTCACCTTGCTGGTGGGACGTCCCGCGGCCCGCGAGGATGAGGGCACACCGATCAACAGGGAGGCGGCACAGTGGCTGCAGTCAACAGCTTCGGCTCGAAGGACACACTCTCGGTCGGGGGTGTCGACTACGCCATCCACCGGATCGACGCCGTGCCCGGGCACGAGAAGCTCCCGTACAGCCTCAAGGTGCTGCTCGAGAACCTCCTACGCACCGAGGACGGCAAGAACGTCACCGAGGGCCAGATCCGCGCGCTCGGCTCGTGGAAGCCCGAGGCCGACCCGGACACCGAGATCCAGTTCTCCCCGGCCCGCGTGGTCATGCAGGACTTCACCGGTGTCCCGTGCATCGTCGACCTCGCCACCATGCGTGAAGCGATGGCGGAGATCGGCGGCGACCCGAACAAGATCAACCCGCTGTCCCCGGCCGAGATGGTCATCGACCACTCGGTCATCGCGGACCTCTTCGGCAGCTCCGACGCCCTCCAGCGCAACACCGACCTGGAGTACGAGCGGAACGGGGAGCGCTACCAGTTCCTCCGCTGGGGCCAGACGGCGTTCGAGGACTTCAAGGTCGTCCCGCCGGGCACCGGCATCGTCCACCAGGTCAACATCGAGTACCTGGCGAAGGTCACCTACACGCGTGACTTCGACGGCGAGACCTACGCCTACCCGGACACCCTGGTCGGCACCGACTCGCACACCACGATGGTCAACGGCCTCGGTGTGCTGGGCTGGGGCGTCGGCGGCATCGAGGCCGAAGCGGCGATGCTCGGCCAGCCGGTGTCGATGCTCATCCCGAAGGTCGTCGGCTTCAAGCTCTCGGGTGAGATCCCCGCCGGCGTGACCGCGACCGACGTGGTGCTCACCATCACCGAGCAGCTCCGCAAGCACGGCGTGGTCGGCAAGTTCGTCGAGTTCTACGGCGAGGGCGTCGGCGCGGTGCCGCTCGCGAACCGCGCGACCATCGGCAACATGAGCCCCGAGTTCGGCTCGACGGCCGCGATCTTCCCGGTCGACGACGTCACGCTCGACTACCTGCGCCTGACCGGTCGCGACGAGGCACAGATCGCCCTGGTCGAGGCCTACTCGAAGACGCAGGGCCTCTGGCACGACCCGTCGGTCGAGCCGGCCTACTCGGAGTACCTCGAGCTGGACCTCTCCACCGTCGTCCCCTCGATCTCCGGCCCGAAGCGTCCGCAGGACCGCATCGTCCTGTCGCACGCGAAGGACCAGTTCGAGGTCGACCTCGCCAACTACGCGAGCATCGACCACACCGAAGAGGACAAGGCCGTCGCGGACACGTTCCCCGCCTCCGACCCGGTGGCCGCGGTCCCCGGCGACGAGCACGCGGTCGACGACCTGCAGGACGCACCGGCGTCCGAGGTCCCGGCCCACGCCTCCAGTGCGCCCGGCACCGTGTCCAAGCCGACCTCGGTCGCCATCGCCGACGGTGACCCGTTCACCATCGACCACGGCGCCGTGGCGATCGCGGCGATCACGTCCTGCACGAACACGTCGAACCCGTCCGTGATGATGGCCGCCGGCATCCTCGCCCGCAACGCGGCGAAGAAGGGCCTGAAGGCCAAGCCGTGGGTGAAGACCACCCTGGCCCCCGGGTCGAAGGTCGTCACCGACTACTACGAGAAGGCCGGACTCACGACCTACCTCGAGGACCTCGGCTTCTACACGGTCGGCTACGGCTGCACCACCTGCATCGGCAACTCCGGCCCGCTGCCGGACGAGATCTCGCAGGCCGTGCAGGACAACGACCTCGCCGTCACCGCGGTGCTCTCCGGCAACCGCAACTTCGAGGGCCGCATCAACCCCGACGTGAAGATGAACTACCTGGCCTCGCCGCCGCTGGTCATCGCGTACGCGCTCGCCGGCTCGATGCACTTCGACTTCGACACCGACTCGCTCGGCACCGACACCGACGGCAACGCGGTGTACCTCAAGGACATCTGGCCCGACACGGCCGAGGTCCAGCAGGTCATCGACGCCTCGATCGACACCGAGATGTTCACCCACGAGTACGGCTCCGTGTTCGAGGGCGACGACCGGTGGAAGAACCTGCCGACCCCGACCGGTGACACGTTCGAGTGGGACAGCGAGTCCACCTACGTGCGGAAGCCCCCGTACTTCGATGGCATGACCATGCAGCCGGACGCGGTCTCGGACATCTCGGGTGCCCGCGTGCTCGCGAAGCTCGGCGACTCGGTCACCACCGACCACATCTCGCCGGCCGGTTCGATCAAGGCGGACAGCCCGGCGGGCAAGTACCTCGCCGACCACGGTGTCGACCGCAAGGACTTCAACTCCTACGGCTCGCGTCGCGGCAACCACGAGGTCATGATCCGTGGCACGTTCGCGAACATCCGTCTGCGCAACCAGCTGCTCGACGGGGTCGAGGGCGGCTACACCCGCGACTTCACCACGCCCGACGGTGCCCAGTCGTTCATCTACGACGCGTCCGAGCACTACCAGGCGCAGGGCACCCCGCTCGTCGTCCTGGGTGGCAAGGAGTACGGCTCCGGTTCCTCCCGTGACTGGGCGGCGAAGGGCACGAGCCTGCTGGGCGTCAAGGCCGTCATCACCGAGAGCTTCGAGCGGATCCACCGGTCGAACCTCATCGGCATGGGCGTCGTCCCGCTACAGTTCCCGGAGGGCGAGTCGATCGAGTCCCTCGGGCTCGACGGCACCGAGTCGATCTCGATCTCGGGTCTGACCGCGCTGAACGACGGCACCACGCCGAAGACCGTGCACGTCACGGCCGAGCCGACCGAGCACTCGCCGGCCGGCAAGCAGCCGATCGAGTTCGACGCGGTCGTCCGCATCGACACCCCGGGTGAGGCCGACTACTACCGGAACGGCGGCATCCTGCAGTACGTCCTCCGCTCCCTCGTCTGACCCCTCGCAACACGCAACCTGGGCGGCTCCACGCAGCGGTACTCCGTTGCGAGGAGCCGCCCTGGTTGCGTTCCGCGGAGGACGGGAGGCGCGTGGCGGGCCGTCACCGCGCCTCCAGTCCGTGTGCCGGTCGCGCGCATAGAGTGGGCCGTCAGCCGTACGAAAGGAGCGCCCGTGAGCCTGCTCGCCAGCATCACGTCCCCGCGCGACCTGAAGCGTCTCTCCGACGCGCAGATGACCGAACTCGCCGCCGAAATCCGCGCCTTCCTGGTCGCCGAGGTCGCCAAGACCGGCGGCCACCTCGGGCCGAACCTCGGCGTCGTCGAGCTGACCCTCGCCATGCACCGGGTCTTCGAGTCGCCGCACGACCCCTTCGTCTTCGACACCGGCCACCAGTCGTACGTGCACAAGCTCGTCACCGGGCGCCAGGACTTCTCGCACCTGCGTGAGCGCGGCGGCATCGCCGGCTACCCGCAGCGCAGCGAGTCGGAGCACGACATCGTCGAGTCCTCGCACGCGTCCTCGTCGCTGTCGTGGGCGGACGGCATCTCCCGCGCCTTCCAGCAGACCGGGCAGTCCGACCGCACGGTCGTCGCGGTGGTCGGTGACGGTGCCCTCACCGGTGGCATGACATGGGAGGCGCTCAACAACATCTCGGACCAGAACGACCGCCGCCTGGTGATCGTGGTCAACGACAACGGCCGCTCGTACGCGCCGACGATCGGTGGGATGGCCCGGTTCCTCAGCTCGGTCCGCACCCGCCGCGAGTACCGCACGCTGTACGAGAAGAGCCGCGCCGCAGCCGACCACTTCGGCGCGCCCGGGCGTGCGGTGTACCGCGGCCTCCGTGGCGGACTGCACGGGTTCCTGTCGCGCTTCACGAACAACGAGGCGCTGTACTCGAACCTCGACATCAAGTACATCGGCCCCGTCGACGGGCACGACCAGCAGGCGATGGAGGCGGCGCTCCGGCAGGCGAAGGGCTACGGCTCGCCCGTCATCGTGCACGTGATCACCGAGAAGGGGCACGGCTTCGAGCCCGCGCTCCGCGACCAGGCGGACCAGTTCCACGCCGTCGGGCACATCGACCCGGAGACCGGCGAGTCGCTCGACAAGGCCTCGGGGCCGTCGTGGACCTCCGTCTTCGCCGCCACCCTGGCCGACGTCGGTCACGAGGACCCGCGCATCATGGCGATCACCGCGGCGATGCTCCGCCCCACCGGGCTGCACCTGTTCCAGCAGGCCCACCCCGACCGGGTGATCGACGTCGGCATCGCCGAGCAGCACGCGGTCACCACGGCCGCAGGTCTGGCGTACGGGGGACTGCACCCCGTCGTGGCCCTCTACGCCACCTTCCTCAACCGGGCGTTCGACCAGGTGCTCATGGACGTCGCCCTGCACCGCGCCGGGGTGACGTTCGTCCTCGACCGGGCCGGCATCACCGGCCCGGACGGTCCCTCCCACCACGGCATGTGGGACCTGGCGCTGCTCCAGGTGGTCCCGGGCATCCGGATCGCGGCGCCGCGCGACGCCGTCACCCTGCGCGAGGAGTTCCGGGAGGCTGTGGCCGTCGACGACGCGCCCACGGTCCTCCGGTGGTCCAAGGGCCAGGTCGGACCGGACATCCCCGCGGTGTCCCGGACGGCGGACGGGGTGGACGTCCTGCACGCCTCCGACGCGTCGGAGGACGTGTTGATCGTGGCCGTCGGGTCGATGGTGCCGACGGCGCTCGAGGCCGCTGGACTGCTCGAGGCGCAGGGCATCGGTGTCACCGTCGTCGACCCGCGGTGGGTCGTGCCGATCCCGGCGTCGCTCATCGACCTGTCGCGCGACCACCGGCTCGTCATCACGATCGAGGACGGCGTCCGCGTCGGCGGCGTCGGGACCCGGTTGCGGCAGGACCTCCGCGCTGCCGGGGTCGACACGGGTGTGAACGAGCTCGGGCTGCCGGACGAGTTCATCGCCCATGCGAGCCGCAGTCAGATCCTCGCCGATGCCGGGCTGACGGCGCAGGCGATCGCCCGCGACGTCATCGACCAGGTCGTCGGGACGAAGGTGCCCCAGGCGAAGCCGGCGCGGTCGCGGGAGTCCGCGGAGCGCTGACGCTGACGCTGGCGCGGGCCGCGCGGCCGCGGTGCGGGGGCGCCGTGCCCGGCGCGCTTCGGCGTCGCACAACAGGAACCGCCCCGAACCATGGGATCCCGTGGTTCGGGGCGGTTCCTGTTGTGCGGAGCCTGCCGGCGCCAGGCACTGGGCAGCAGCCACCCGGCCGCCGGGTCAGCGGGAGGCGGGCCCGACGATCGGCGGCTCGTGGAACGTGCCACCGAAGACCCGCTCGGACGCCCCGCTGCGGTCGAGGTACGGGCTGATGCCGCCGGCCTGGAACGGGTAACCCGCGCCCAGGATCAGCCCGAGGTCGATCTCCTCGACGTGCTGGACGACCCCGTCCTCGAGCATGCGGTGCACCTCGTCGGCCAGGGCGTCCTCGAACCGGCGCTGCATCTCGGCAGCGTCGACCGGGTGAGCGTCCTTCTTCGACGGCGCGACGAGCTTCACGGCGGCGGAGTCGTACCCGGTCGCGTTGCCCTTCTTGTCGCGGGTCAGGATCGTCCCGTGCTTAGCGATCCGCTTCAGGCCGTCGCCCGGGTAGAAGCGCTCCGGCCACGCCGCGTAGTGCGAGTCGAGCACGTGCGCGCCGACCGGCAGGCCGACGAGCTCGAGCAGCTCGAACGGCGACATCGGCAGGCCCAGGGGAGCGGCGCCCTCGGCGACGGTCTCGAACGAGGTGCCCTCCTCGACGCCGCGCATGGCCTCGCCGAGGACGCGTGCGAGCACCCGGTTGACGACGAAGCCCGGCTGGTCGGCCGTGACGATCGCCGTCTTCTTCAGGGTCTTCGCGACCGAGAGCGCGGTGGCGACGGCCTCGTCGGACGTCCGGGAAGCGCGGACGACCTCGAGCAGCGGCATCACCGCGACGGGGTTGAAGAAGTGGAACCCGACCAGACGCTCCGGGTTCTGCAGCACCGACGCCATCTCGTCCACCGACAGCGACGAGGTGTTCGTGGCGAGGATCGCGTCCGGTGCGATGACCTGCTCGATCTTCCGGAACACCTCCTGCTTGACGCCCATCTCCTCGAAGACGGCCTCGATCACCCAGTCGGCGTCCGCGAAGGCGTCGTACGACACCGAACCGCTGACGAGTGCGGTGATGCGGTTCGCGTCGTCCTGCGAGACCCGGCCCTTGGCGAGCATCTCGTCCACGGACTGGCGGATCCGGGCGACACCGGCGTCGACGCGCTCCTGCGAGACGTCGGTGATGACGACGGGGACCCCGAGTCGGCGGGCGAAGAGCAGTGCGAACTGCGAGGCCATCAGCCCGGCGCCGAGGACGCCGACCTTCGTGACCTTCTTCGCGTCGACGCCCTCGGGAGCGCCGACCGGGCGCTTTGCCCGCTTCTGCACCAGGTCGAACGCGTACATCGACGCGGCGAACTGGTCCCCGGCGAGCAGGTCGGCGAGGGCGTCGTCCTCCCCGGCGAAGCGCTCCTCGAGCGACCCGGACTTGGCGGCGGCGACGAGGTCGAGCGCGCGGAACGGCGACTTCGGGACGCTGCCGATCTTCGACGTCACCTGCTGTCGGGCGACCTTGACGATGGTGCCCCAGGCGGCCTTCTCGATCATGCCGGGCTCGTTCTTGCGGACCACCTTGGTGCGACCGGACACGACGCCGTCAGCCCAGGCGACCGCGGACGGCAGGAAGGTCACCGAGGGGATGAGGGCGTCGCCGATGCCGAGGTCGACCGCGGCCTTCCCGTCCATCAGGCGGTTGTTCTTCAGCGGGTTCTCGACGATGACCCGCAGGGCCTTCTCCGGGCCGATCAGGCGGGGGAGCAGCGTCGCACCACCCCAGCCGGGGATGATGCCGAGGAAGACCTCGGGCAGCCCGATGCCCTGGGCAGCGGACGAGAACACGCGGTAGGTGCAGTGCAGCGCCACCTCGAGCCCGCCGCCGAGCGCGATGCCGTTGACGAACGCGAACGACGGGACTCCGAGCTCGCTGAACTTCCGGAGCGTGGCGTGGCCGAGCACACCGAGCTCGTGGGCGACCTCGCGGGAGGGCAGCGCTGCCGCCTGGGACAGGTCGGCGCCCGCGGCGAAGCAGTACTCCTTGCCGGTGATCGCGACGGCCTGGACGGTGCCGGCGGCTGCGGCGGCACGGAGCTCGTCGAGGACGCCGGACAGCTCCCGCATGGTGCGCGGGCCGAGCGTCGAGGGGCGCTTGTAGTCCTTGCCGTTGTCGAGCGTGATGAGCGCGAGCGTGCCACCGGAAGGCAGCGCGACGTGCTTGACGTACGAGTGGGTGACGACCTCGTCCTCGCTCAGCGCGGTCAGCTGGTCGATCGGGGTGGTGGTCATGGTCAGGCCGCCTTCCGTGCCGCGGACTTGCTGAAGTTCGGGTTCTCCCAGATGACGGTGCCGCCCTGGCCGAGCCCGATGCACATCGTCGTGATGCCGTACTTGACGTCCGGACGCTCGGCGAACTGCGCCGCGAGCTGGGTCATCAGACGCACACCGCTCGAGGCGAGCGGGTGCCCGACGGCGATCGCACCACCCCAGGCGTTGACGTTCGGCGAGTCCTGCGCGATGCCGTAGTTGTCGAGGAACGCGAGCACCTGCACCGCGAACGCCTCGTTGATCTCGAACAGGCCGATGTCGTCGATCGACAGGCCGGCCTTCAACAGGGCCTTGTCGGTCGCGGGCACCGGGCCGACGCCCATCACCTCGGGCTCGACGCCCGCGAAGGCGAACGAGACCATGCGCATCTTCGTCGGCAGCCCGTGCTCCTTCGCGCCGGCGTCCGAGGCCAGCAGACTCATCGTCGCGCCGTCGTTCAGGCCGGCGGCGTTGCCGGCGGTGACCCGTCCGTGGGACCGGAACGGCGTCTTCAACGCGGCCAGGGCCTCCAGGGTGGTGCCGGGACGCGGCGGCTCGTCGGCCGACACGATGTCCCAGCCCTGACCGGTGTTCACCTCGACCGGGATGACGTCCGGCTGCAGCTTGCCGGCGCCCCAGGCGGCGGCGTACCGCTGCTGCGACTGCACGGCGAAGGCGTCGGTGCGGTCCTTCGTGATGGCGGGGAAACGGTCGTGCAGGCGCTCGGCGGTGTTGCCCATCACGAGCGCGTCGGGGGCGACCATGCGCTCCGCGACGAAGCGCGGGTTCGGGTCGGCGTTGAAGCCCATCGGGTGACGACCCATGTGCTCGACCCCGCCGGCGATGGCGACGTCGGCGGCACCGAACGCGATCGCGCCGGCGAGGGTGGTGACGCTCGTCATCGCACCCGCGCACATGCGGTCGATGGCGTAGCCGGGGACGGACTTCGGCAGGCCGGCGAGCATCCCGACGGTGCGTCCGAGGGTCAGGCCCTGGTCGCCCTGCTGGGTGGTCGCGGCGACCGCGACGTCGTCGACGGCGGCTCCGTCGAGCGAGCTGTTCCGGTCGAGCAGCCCACGCATCGCGTGCACGGCGAGGTCGTCGGCGCGGGTCCGCCAGAACACCCCCTTCTCACCGGCGCGGCCGAACGGGGTACGGACACCGTCCACGAACACGACGTCTGATGTCTTCGGCAATGCGAGCCTCCAGATCCACAACGATCGGGCCGGAGCGACGTGTCACCCCGACCGGCCGGGCCTCGCCCGGCGACGCTCCGACGCTAGTACCCCCGGCTGGGCAGGGGCACGTCGGTTGGGCGGTTCCTACGAGCCGGTGGTCCCGGTGGCGTCGTCGGCCTGTCCGTCTGCGACAAGCGCGGCGTCGCCGGTCTGCGCGTCGGCATCCGGGTCGTCGGTCGCGCCGAGCGCGTCGGCGTCCGCCGTCGTGTCGTCCGGCCGGGAGGCCGTGGTCGCCGTGACCTCGGCCGCCGGGTCCTCAACGGAACGGTCCGCAGCCACCTCGAACGCGTGCGCGATGACCGACGCGGTCTCCTCGACCTGCCACGGCCGGGCGTCGTGCGACGCGAGGGTCGCCCCGACGGTCTCGGTCGCGACGGTCTTCGGCGGCGTCCAGGACACCAGACGCAGCGTCTCCGGCGTCAGCAGGTTCTCGACGGGCAGGTCGAGCTCGGCGGCACGCGCGGTGACGGCGGCACGGGCGGCGCGGTACCGGCGGTCGGCGGCCGGGTTGCGTTCGGCCCATGCGCGGGGCGGCGGGAGGCTCGGCTCGCTCCCGCCACGCAGGCGCGGCAGGTCCTCGGTGGTGCGACCCTCCTCGAGGGCGGCCCACCACCGGTCGAGTTCGGAGCGGCTGGCGCGGCCCGTGAAGGACTTCAGCGCTCCGAGTTCGGCACGCGAGGTCGGGGCGGCAGCGGCGGCGGCCACGATCGCCGAGTCCGGGATCGTCCGGCCGGGGGCGATGTCGGTCTCCTGCGCGTACGCGTCGCGGGCGAGCCACAGCGACCGGGCGATCGCGAGGGCCCGGGCACCGCGGAGCACGTTCATGCCCGACAGTCGGCGCCAGGGCTCGGCGCGCGGCGGCTTCGGCGCACGGGCGAGGACGGCGGCGAACTCCTCCTCCGCGATGCGTGCCTTGCCGGCTGCTTCGAGGACCGCGGCGAGCGAGTCGCGGAGGTCCGGCAGCAGTTCGACGTCGAGGGCGGCGTACACGAGCCAGGCCTGGGGCAGCGGCCTGGTCGACCAGTCCGCGGCGGAGTGCGCCTTCGCCAGGGTGATGCCGAGCAGCTGCTCGACGACCGCACCGAGGCCGACACGGGGGAAGCCGGCGATGCGCGCGCCGAGCTCAGTGTCGAAGATCCGGGTCGGGACCAGGCCGACCTCGCGGAGGCACGGCAGGTCCTGCGACGCGGCGTGGAACACCCACTCCTCGTCGACGAGCGCGGCCTGCAGGTCGGTGAAGTCGCCGATCGCGATCGGGTCGAACAGGAACGAGCCGGACCCGCGGCGGAACACCTGGATCAGGTAGGCCCGCTGCGAGTAGCGGTACCCGCTGGCGCGCTCGGCGTCGACCGCGACCGGACCGGTGCCGGCGGCCAGGCGGGCGACCGCGTCGAGGTACTCGTCGCGCTCCTCGATGACGTGGACGGCGGCGTGCGCGTCCTCGTAGGCGGGATCGGCGTCAGTCACGGGCGAGCCTCCGGGGGGCCAGGAGCGAGACACCGTCCGAGGCCGGGGGGAGTCCGGCGAGCATCGCCACGATCTCCTCCCACGCCTGCACGTGCGGCGTCAGGTCGTCGTCGAGGGGCGTCCACGACGCCCGCAGTTCCAGTTGGGCACCGTCGCCCTGTGCCGCGAGTTCGCCGTACCCGCGCGAGATGATCTTCGTCGCCGTGCCGGACGCGTTGCCGTACCGGGCACCGTGCGCGTCGAGGGCGTCGACGAGCCAGCTCCAGGTGACGTCGGCGACGAACTCGTCGACCCCGATCTCGGGCTCGAGCGGGGCCTGCGCGAAGGTGACGATGCGGTACGCGCCGCCCCACCCCTCCGGCTCGGCGGGGTCGTGCAGGGCGATGAAGCGTCCGGTGCCGAGGTCGGAGTCCACACCGTGCACCGCGCCCGACACGTCCGCCGCCAGGGCGAGCGAGAACGGGGCGATGCGACTCGGCGACGGGATCTCGGTGACCGTGGTCTCGGTGCGGGTCCTGCCGCTCGACACGAACTGGCGGAGACGCGCGAACGCCTCCGGTTCGGCGTCGGGGTCTCGGGATTCGGGCACGGATGCAGACTAGGCTCCGGACCCAGCACCGGTACGGGCGGCACGCCGTCCGCCCCGCAGTCGTGCTGCCCGCAGTCGCCCTCGTCCTGAGTCGTCCTCTTCCTGGAAGGCCCGCATGGCCCGCCGTCCCGATGCCGTCCGGTCCGTCGGCCTCCTCGCGCTGGGTGCCGGCGTCACCGCCGCTGCCGTCGGCGTCGCCGTGGTCGCCGGCTCGGTCGCCGCCGTCGCCCGGGCCGTGGTCACCCCGGACCGCAAGCGCACCGAGCGGGTGCCGATCACGGCCGTCGACCTGGAGGCGCGCACCGTCTCCCTGGGACGCAGTCCCGACACCGAGTCCCCGGGTCGGTACAGCCTGTGGTTCGGTGGCGCGACGGGGCACATGCGCATCGGCGAAGTGCTCGACACCACCGACACGACCGTCACCCGCCGGGTCATCGCCGTCGACGCCGGCGACCCCACCGTCGCCCGACGCGGCCGGTGGGGCGGCTGGTTCTACCTGACCCCGGGGGAGCTCGGGGTGCCGGTCGAGGACGTCGACGTGCAGACCCCGAACGGCCCCGCCCCCGCCTGGGTCGTCCGTGCCGAGGACCCGGCCGCGCCCTGGGCCGTCCTGGTGCACGGCCGGGGCGTGACCCGGGCCGAGACGATCCGTGCGGTACCCGTGTTCCGGGCCGCCGGCTACTCGGTCCTGCTGGCGTCGTGGCGGAACGACGGCGTCGCACCACCGAGCCCGGACGGTCGCTACGGCCTGGGGTCGACCGAGTGGCAGGACGTCGACGCCGCCCTGGACTGGGTCGCGCAGCAGGGCGCCACGAGCGTCGTGCTGATGGGCTGGTCGATGGGCGGTGCCGTCGTCCTGCAGACCCTGGTGCGCTCGGGCCTCGCCGGACTCGTCAGCGGCGTCGTCCTGGAGTCGGCGGTCGTCGACTGGCACGCGGTCCTGAAGTCGCAGAGCCGGGCGCTCCGGCTGCCCCGACCGGTGCGGAAGGTGGCGCAGTGGGTCCTCCGCACACCCGTCGTCCACCGGGTCGCCGGACTGGACCAGCCGATCGACCTGCGGGAACTCGACATGGTCGCCCGCGCCGACGAACTGCGGGTGCCGATCCTGCTGCTGCACAGCGACGACGACGGGTTCGTACCGGCATCGGCGTCGTACGCACTCGCCGCGGCCCGGCCGGACCTGGTGCAGCTCGAGGTCGCCCACGTCGCGCGGCACACCAAGCTCTGGAACCACGACGCCGAGTGGTTCGACGCGCGGATCCTGGCGTGGCTGACCGACGTGGTGCGGCCGGCGGCCGACGTGCGGTGACATGCGTGCGGTGACGTGCGCGCGGTGACGTGCGCGCGGTTCCCGACGTACGGTGACCGACGTCGGCCGGGAGGCGCGGGACGAGCTATGACGCGCCTCCCGTCCGTCGGGTGGTGACCACCCGACGTGCGCGCCGCGACCGGCCCGTCTGCAGCGCCTGCCCGCCTCAGCGGCTACCGGCTTCAGCGGTCGGGGAAGAGGTCGACGGACCGCGGGGTGGAGCGGTAGCGGAGGTGCTCGAAGTCGGGGTGCCAGTCGACGAGGCCGACCACGGCGCGGACGGCGATGTCGATGAAGTACGGCGACACGACGACGCGGCGGGGGATCGTCGTCGCCTCGATCTCGATCGCGGGTCGAGAACGCGACCCGGAGAAGTCGGTGACGTGCACGCCGTCGAGGTCCGTGCCCCAGGTGTACGCGGGCAACAGCCGGGCGGTGTCCGGGGCGACGTTGCCGACGACCTCCCACATGCCCGGCTGGAACCGCGCCGGCAGGGTCAGCCCGGCCACCACCGGCTGCGTGGCGAGCACGACGAGCGGGTCGGCGGGGCGCGGCAGGTCCTCGGGGCGCTGGAAGACCGCGACGTAGACGGCGTCGTGCAGCGTCGCGAGGACGTGCCCGAGCAGCACGCTGCCGCCGCCGTCCGGGATGAAGAAGACGTCACCGGTCTCGGCGATGAACGGCTGGCGGCTGAGTGGGACCAGCTCGTCGGCGGACGGATCGGCGCGTGCGGACGAGCGGTCTGCTGCTGCTGCTTCCGTGGCTGGCGGATGCGACGCCGTCACACCGGAGCGTCGAAGTCGTTCGACCTGTTCGTCGAGGTCACGGCCGGGTGTGCCGCGGCCGACCATGTCGATGGTGAAGACCTTCTCGGGGTCCGCCCTGGTCTCGGCCAGGAGCTGCGCGAAGAGCTGCTGTTCGCTGTCAGCCTGGTGGAACTCGGAGCCCGATGGCTGGTCCTTCTTGCGCTTGCCGAACACGTCGTCCGTTCCCCTCGTCCGATGACACCCCATCGTGGCACGACTGGTCAGTCGGACGTTGCTGGTGGGTCGACGACTGCCAGGCCACCGCCGGGCATGGCGATGATCATCCGGGGCTCCGGCCCGGCGCCGTGGTGGTTCCACGACTCGTACGACTCGTCGGGCCAGGCCTGCAGGACCGTCCCGGATGCGAAGTCGAGCCGGAGGTCGGCGCCGTCGAGTGTCGCGTTCCTGACCGTGTCGCCGTGCAGGGCCAGGACGGGTGCGAGCGATGTCGGGTCCGTCGGGTCCACGAGCCGGCGTTCCCCGTCCGGACCGGTGATCGCGAACTCGGCCTCGAACTGCATCGTCGTGCCGTTCGAGAACCCGATGGAGGTCTGGAAGGTGATGGTCAGGACGTCCACCCGGGCGCCGGTGAGATCGAGCCTGTGGTCGTCGGTCACGGAGCCTCCTCCGGGGCCGTCGTGACCCGCTCCCGCGCTCATGACGGCGTCCCTCCGGGCAACGTGCGGGCGACGACCTCGCCGCCGGTCAGGACGTCGATGTCCAGGCGCGCTCGTCCTGGTTCGGACCAGTGCCACGACGGCCGGTCGCGGTGCGACCACCCCTCCAGCAGCTCACCCGATGCGAAGCGGACGGCGATGCGGGCGCCGGTGACGGTGCCGCGTTCCACCACCTTCGTGTGGAGGGCGAGGAGCGGCAGGAGCGAGGGCGGGTCGCCGGGCTCCATGAAGGTGTGCGTGCCGTCGGTCTCGGTCAGCGAGAAGGCGGTCTCGAACCGGAGGGTCGCCCCGCTCGAGAAACGGACGGTGACGGCGGTGTCGATCGCGATGGCGTCGACCGTGTCGCCGGCGACGTGCAGTTGGACGGTGGCCGACGTGGTGTTCGTCACGGTCCTCTCCGTCACTGGCGTCTCGCTGCGCGGGAACACGAGCTGATCGACACGCGGCAGTTCAGTCGGCATCGCGTCGGTGAACCACGGGAGCTCGACCATCTGCATCCTGCCGTCGTGCACCCAGATGAGCAACTCGCCGCCGACTGCCTCGGCGTCGGTCCGGTAACTGGGGGTTTCCGGCAGCGGTCCGTCGGGGAGGTCGACGCGGGGTGCCTCGTCGCGTTCGAGCGTGAGCGCCCACGCGCGCGGCCCGGATGGCGTGACGTCGACCAGTGCGTCGAGCTGGGTGAGGAGCGCCGGCGCCTCGTCGATCCGAGCGTTCTGGAGGCACGCGCGGACGAGTGCGCGGATCTGCTGACCGTCACGTTCCTCCTGTGCGCGGCGTTGCTCGTCCTGTGCACGGCGCTGCTGGGCGGCGGTCTCCTCGTCGCGGCTCCCGATGCCCGGTACGGCAACGCCGGGTCCGAGGAACAGTTCGAACTCCCAGGAGGTCCCGATCACCGAACGATCCAGGGTCACCGTGACCGTCGTGCTGTCGAAGAAGTCGATGCGGATCACTGCCTGCGAGGCGTCCGTCGTGGTGCTGTCGATCGGGGAGCCGAAGAACTCGCCGTCGATCATCTGGTGGTTGTCCCGGACGAAGCGCCGCATGTCGTCGTCGGTGATCCACAGACCGGCGCCGCTGCTGTCGCGCAGCTTCTGCTCCCACTCGAGGACATCGAGGTCCGAGTGGGGCAGCGCGACCATGTCCAGGTCGGTGACGAGCCAGCGCAGTGGGGGGATCATCATGCCGTTGACGACGTTGCGGAACGTCAGGACGCCCGTCGGTTGCGAACCGATGAAGCGGTGGTAGCTGACGAATTCCGGCTCCGGCCGCCTGATGGCCGGACGGCCTGATCTCCTGCGGGAGGTCATTCGTCGAACAACTCAGCAGAGGACGGGACGGGGACGTAGCGCGCTTCCTCGAGCGCTGGGTTGTAGGGACCGATACCCGCGTGCATGAGCAGGAAGTCCTCGATGAGCATGGGTGATCGCGTGGTCTTCAGCGGGATGGTCGCTGCTTCCTCGGCGGTGGCGAAACGCGTCCTCGATCCATCGAAGTTCGTGATGCGCACACCCCCGGTCTCGGGGAAGCCCCAGGTGCGGGCCGGCAGGAAGCGCCGACGGTCCGCCGGCGCATTCGTCACGATCTCCCACATCCCAGGGCTGAACCGCGCGTCGAACGTCAAACTGGCGACGAGCGGGTCGTGCTGGAGCGCGCGGAGAGCCTCTGCAGCTCTGACTGGAACATCGACCGGATGGTCGAAGACGACGACGAAGAGAACGTGTCGACCGGCGTCCACGACCTGCCCGACGTAGGCCGTACCGTCGCTCAGCGGGACACAGAACACATCACCTTCCGTGACGTCGAAGATCGTGCGCTTCGGGCTCATCAGGACCAGCTCTCGCTTCCACGCCGGGTGAAGGGCGCCCCATCGGTTCCGGCGCCGAACCACTTCCGGAAAGTCGCATCCACCTGTACCCGGGCCGGGTCAACAAAGACCGTCCACTCGGAGCTGTCGACGGCGTCGATCCGAACGAGCGGATCGCGCACAGCCGAGGCGTCTGCTTCGGACCCGAAGCCGATGAACTCCCCGTCGATGTCCTTGAAGCCCCAGAGGAAGAGGTTGGCCTTGTTCACCGGAAGCGTGTACTCGATCATCGACTTTCCCTCTTCCCTCGTTGATGTTCGCGGTGTGTTCACGAGCCGAAGATGCTGTCGACGGGGATGGCGAACACATCACCGGCGTGAACCGGTTCGATCTCGGCCAACCGAGCGCTCATGAAGGGCCTTCCGTCAGGTGTCGTGTGGGCGGCGGGACATGGCCGCAGCCGGTGTCCCTTCCCCGAAGATCGAAGTGAACCGGTCTTGCACTCCGACTCGATCCAGGTCGAGGATCACCGTCCACCACGCTCCGTCCACCACATCGATGACGATGACGGCTTTGTCGAGCTGACCCACATCTGCTTCCTCGAAGCCGATGAACTCGCCCTCGATGAACTGGACCGTGGCCGCAACGAGACGAGTGAACGTGGCGTGGTCGAGCACCGGATTCGGAAGACTTCGCGTGCCGGACACTCGTTCGAGTTCGCGAATCTCCAACCCAGAACCAGGGGAGACGTTGACGAATATGTCCTCGGCTGTCCAGTACAGCTCGGGCAGACGCAGAGATCCGAAGATGTCGTCGAGTTCGACATCCGCGTCTTCGTTCTGGATCAAGTCAAGAGTGAAGAGGCGCAGCATCGGTGACCTTTCTGCTCAAGGGGAGACAGGGCGATCCTGCTGTGACAGCTGGTGTCTGTTCGTTGCATGGGTCACGTGCGGGTAGGCGGCGATGCGCGATCGGAATCAGGAGCCGAACAGCTCGGCTGATGTCGGCGTCTTCGTGTAACGGATCTCGTCGAACACCGGGTACCAGGGGTCGAGGCCTGCGTGAGCCCGCAGGGCCCTCTCGAGAAGCATCGGACTCCGATGAATCTCGGGAGGTACGGTCTCGATCTCTGCCGGCGAGGCTGATCAGCTGGTCGTCCCGGTGAAGTTGGAGACTCGTGCTCCTCCGGGTTCTGGAGATCCGTAGCAGAACGCTGGCAGGAAGCGATCCGGCTCCGGAGTTGTCTGCCCGATGATCTTCCAGTCGCCGTGGTCGAAGCGGGCATCGAACGTGGGCGCAGCGAAGAGCGGATCGACCGTGAAGTTCCAGGGTGCGTCCCCTCTGCTGTGCAATGGAAGGGTTTGGTCGTACACGAGGACGTAGAGGCTGGCGTTTCGTTCTGCGACCACCGTGCCTGGGTAGCCCCGGCTGCTGTCCACGGGAATGAGGAACACGTCGCCGGCATTCGCGAGATTTCCCGGTTCCGTCATGTCCAATGCGGGCCTCCTCCTGCAAGTCGGTCACGTTGCTCGCGCATGTGGTGTCCCCTGCTTGCCAACCAGCCATTTGTGTCATGCGCCGAAGAGTTCCGCGGAAGTCGGCGTTTTCTTGTATCGGATGCCGTCGAAAGCTGGAAGCCACGGTTCCGATCCAGCGTGCGCACGAACGGCCATCTCGAGCAGTAGCGGAGAACGAGTGATCATGTGCGGGACGGTTGCTGACTCTTCCGGCGTCGCGAGGCGTTCTCGAGTGCCACTGAAATCTGTGACGCGCACCCCTCCGGTCTCCACGAGGCCGTGCGTGAAGGCCGGAAGGAAGCGTTCACGGTCTGGCTCAGCGTGGCCGATCACTTGCCATGCTCCTTCGTCGAATCTCCCATCGAAGGTCTGGATGGCGAACAACGGTTCAGTATCGAGCTGCCATGAGCGACTGTCGCTAAGTGCATCGATCTGCACGACCTGGTCGGACACGATCATGTAGAGGCTGACGCCGCGTTCCGCGATCACCTGTCCCAGATGCGCCGATGAGTCGCTGATCGGGATCATGAAGACATCGCCTGCTGTGGCATGCGGCGCCTTGCTCGTACTCAATAGGGGTCCTCCGCTGCTGTCGAGTGACACCACGATACGGCTTTCGGGTCGTCAGTCGAACAGTTCTGCATGGTGGTGCCGGCCTTGGAACGGTATGCCGAACACGTCTCCCGGCCGCGCGTCGTACGACTGTTTCCTGCTGCTCAAGCTGCGTCGCCTCATCCGGGCCACTTCGGTAATCATCGGGCGGGGGAAGTGCGTCCGGCCGGGGGCAGGAAACCAGTGATGAAGAGCACGCCAACGATCTGACGAGCAGTCGCGCCCAGGGCTGCGGTCACCAATGAGTCCTGCAGCCAGATCGAGCCCAGCAGAACGTCCATGGATCCAGCATCAGAAAGGTCCTTCGTGAACTGTTCCAGTCCGACCACCACGACGCCCTTCTCACGTGCCAGGTTGTACTTCGTCCAAAGCGTCCTCGCGATGCTGGAGGCCTCGGTCTCGCCGAGGCGGAGGAGCCGGTCGTCGGGCAGCGCTTCGATCGCGGACAGGGCGCGGCCTGCTGCCGGGAGTGTCGACGCCCGAAGGAGCCCGCGGAGGTCCCCGACCGAGATTGTCCTCGCCGTCCGGGATCGATCGAGGTAGGTCACAGCGAGCACCTCGTGTTCGTGCTCGTCGAGCACGAGCGACACCACCTCCTCGCCGGACTCCACCTGGCAGAAGAGGACCGGAGCGCTACCCAGGCTGCCAAGCGGCTCGATCAGCTCGCGGAGGTTCGGTTCGCGCGCCAGGTACTTGGAGCGCACCATGGTGACGAACTCCGCTGCGCTGAAGCGGTTGGCGAGGACCTTCTCGTCCTTCTGAGCACGAGCCATCACCGACTCCACCTCCGGGGGAACCGGTACGGTGGAGTGCGCGAGGATCCGGTCGAGGTCCCGAACGGTCAACATTCCCATCAGCCGCCGTACCTCTCAACTTTCGCATCGCGGACCGCTCCGCGGATGAGAAGTTCCGATTCGTTCTCGTTCTGGATCAAGTTCAGTGTGAAGACGCGCGGCGCGCCCGGACCGGGAAGCGTGTCAACGACCAAAGAGTTCGGCTGATTTGGGATGATTCGTGTACTTGAGCGCGTCATAATCTGAGCTCCAAGGCATGATGCCCGCGTGTGCGAGCACTGCTTTCTCCAAGCATATCGGGGCGCGAGATTGCCGATGGGGGACCATAGCTGCCTCTTCCGGCGTTGCGTCACGCTGAACCTGATCCCAGAAATCGGTGATCTTGACCCCGTTCGTCTCTGTAGACCCGTAGGAGAATGCCGGCAGATACCGATCAAGATCAGGATTCACGTTTCCGATGGTTCTCCACATACCAGGACGGAAGCGGCCGTCGAACGTCGATGTTGCAAACAGTGGATCCCCCTCTGGGGTGTTCGCGAAGTGAAGCTCGGCCTCAACGGGGACTTGCTCGTCGAAGACGAGCACGTACAGCGCGCCCGCCTTTGAAGTCAAGACTTGTCCCACGTACGCTCGACCGTCTCCGAGTGGAATTATGAAGATGTCTCCCGACCTGACCTGGTCGACTACGTTCTTCGTGTTCATCTAGGTTCGCCTCCAGCTTCGGTCAGTGTCGATGGGTATGGCGAAGATGTCTCCGTCGTGGACTGGTGTGATCTCAGTTGTCGGGGACAATTGGACCGCCTCCTGCTGCGTTGTAACGGCGCTCGCTCATCTGACGCCGCTCCTTCAGGGGTCGTGTGGCCGGCGGGACATGGCCGCCGCCGGTGTCCCTTCCCCGAAGATCGAAGTGAACCGGTCTTGCACTCCGACTCGATCCAGGTCGAGGATCACCGTCCACCATGCTCCGTCCACGACATCGATGACGATGACGGCTTTGTCGAGCTGACCCACATCTGCTTCCTCGAAGCCGATGAATTCGCCCTCGATGAACTGCACTGTGGCTGCGACGAGACGAGTGAAGGTGGCGGGGTCGAGAACCGGACTGGGGAGACCGGCTGTGCTCGAGACCTGTTCGAGTTCAGTAATTTCCAATCCGGAACCGGGGGAGACATTGACGAATATATCCTCTGCTGTCCAGTAAAGCTCGGGCAGGTACAGAGACTTCAGAATGTCGTCGAGTTCGACATCCACGTCTTCATTTTGAATCAAGTCAAGAGTGAAAAGGCGCAGCATACGGAAGCCTCGATCAGGTGCTCGGCCCTTCGGGTGACACATCGCCGCGGAGTAGATCAGAGCCGTGCGTCTCGAAGTCTTCGGGAAGCTCAGCGAGTTCCTCTGGCCACTCTTGCAAGAGACGTTTGATGTCCTTGACGATCCACATGGGAACAGTGAGGTTGCGCTCCGCGATGAGCCCCGCTGCGATGCTCAGACCGATAGGGGCTTCGTTGCATTCAACGAGATCGCGCGCATCTTCCAGTGCTTGAATTCCGAGCCGCTCTTCGAGGCCGCTAATGATGTGGAGTGCCTGATTTCGGTAATTGCCAAGTTCGTTCATTGTGGGTTTTTCGGTGTGTTGGTAGGGAATCCGGAAATGATCTCATCGTTTCTGATGACTACTCGAATCGCGACGCCGTCCCGCATGCCGTTCGCGATGAAGGTCGTCCCGGCTTTACCCTGCCGCACCCACTCGAGATTTGGGTCGGTCGCGACGTCAGAAATATCGTGGATGATTCTGCCATCGCTCCAAGAAGCAGGGAATTCCGACTTGCCGGGGAATCCGGTGCCGTGCCGATGCCCGCCACCGAATGACCCGTCCCCACGAACCTCGCCATCGAGGATGTGCTTGCGTCGAACAGCTGAAACCAGGTCCGTGACGTATTGACCATTCGGTGGTGACGGGGTGTCATCTCCGAGCTTTTCAATCGCATGCGGCAGATGCACCTTGTTGAGCACCCCGCCGGTCGCCGCAGACGTCGCCGCCCCCTCCGCAGCGTTCCGCAGCAGGCTGCCCGGCGTGACCGGCTGCCCACTGACGACGGTGTTCGCGACGTTCTCGACGGCACCCTCGACCGCGTTGCCGACGAAGTGCTTCCCGATCGCCGCACCGAAGCCGCCGCCGACGGCACCGAACGCTCCGCTGACCGCGACCTGCCCCCAGTTGACCTCGCCGGTGGTGGCCTTCTGGATGATGGTGTCCGCGCCGGCGCTGATGAGCATCATGCCGACCGGGCCGCCGACGCCGGTGGCCATGAGGAGTCCACCGCCGACGACCATCGCGCCACCGGCGACGTACTCCCAGTTGTCCTTGAACCATTCGCCCGTGGCCGCTGCGGCCCGGGCCAGGGGACCCTGCTCGCTGGCAGCGTAGGCCTCGAGTTCGGCGTCGGTGATCGGCGCGAGCCCGAGCGGGTCGAGCGCGTGCAGCGGGTCGTTGCCGGCGAACGAGTACGGGTTGCCACCCCAGGCGGCTCCGGCGGGCGGAGCGAGCGGGTCGACGGAGACGAACCCGCGGGTGGTCGGGTCGTAGGCGCGGGCGCCCATCCACTCGAGTCCGGCGACCTGCAGGGTGCCGTCGGCACCCAGACCGACGGCTGCGGGCAGGGACGCGCCTCCGACGTCGGCGAGGACCTGCCACGGGTCCGCTTCCGAGGCCGCACGGGCGCTGCGCCAGCCGGCGGTCGTCCAGGCGTCACCGACTCCGGTGATGCCACCGGGAGCACGGAGGACCGGGGCGTCGCCGACCGCGAGGAGCGTCGGCGTGGCCGCCGCGGTGTCCCACGTGATCGAGACACCGTCGACCTCGGCGAGTTCACCGAGGGCATCGACCGTCAGGTTGATCGTCTCCGAGCCGTCGGGTCCCTGCTTCCGTGTGGCGGCGAGCCACCCGCGGGCGTCCCAGAGTGAGTCGGTGGTGCTGCCGTCGCTCCGGAGTTCGCGCGTTCGCTGGCCGCGCCCGTCGTACTCGTAGGTGACGGACTCGTCACCGTCCTCGACCCGGAGGAGCTGACCTGCCGCGTCGTGGTGGAACCGGCGGACTCGATCATCGGTGCGTTCCTCGACGAGCCGTCCGGCTGCGTCGTAGACCCAGTCGGACCGGTGGTCAGGTCCCACCGCTGACACGAGTTCGGCGGAGACCAGCTGTGCCCCGTCGTCGTGGCCGTACCCGGTCCGTCCGGTGGGGCCGTCCACCGACAGGATCCGCCCGTCGGGATCACGCTCGATGCGGGTCACGTCGGACCCGTCGGCGTCGGTCGTCGTGTGCTCGACGAGCTGGCCGTCCGCGTAGCGCCAGGACTGCAGCCGGTCACCGGCCCGGAGGCCCGTCAGACGTCCGGCAGGGTCGTGGTCGTACCGGACCTCGCCGAAGGCAGTGTGCTCGAGACGGCTGACACGTCCGACGGCGTCGCGGTCGTACCGGGTGACCGTGCCGTCGGGGGAGTACACAGCGGTGCGGAGGCCGTCGGCGTCGTGACTCCACCGGGTCTCACGGGAGTCGGTGCTGCGACGGACGAGCTGTCCGAGCCGGCTGTACTCCAGCGTGTGGGCCACCGGATCCCCGCCACGGGTGTGGTCCGTGATCGTGACCGTGCGGGAGCGCGGGTCGCGGTCGATGCGGGCGAGCAGTGCGTCATCCGCGTACTGGGCGACCTCGAGCCCGGCGGCGTCGTGCTCCCATCGCAGGACCCTGCCGTCGGGATCGGTCTGGGTCAGCTGGCGTCCGGCCGCGTCGTACGTCGCGGTGGTCGTTCGTCCCAGTGGGTCGGTCGACGTCGCCACCTTGTCCAGCTGCGTGTACGTCCGCACCGTCACACCGCCGAGTGGGTCGGTGGTGCGGACGAGGCGCCCACGTTCGTCGTACTCGTAGCGGGTCACCCCACCGAGTCCGTTCACCGCGGCGGTCAACTGGCCGGCGGCGTCGTACCGGAACGACCGCTGTCCGAACCGGGAGTCCCGTGCCGAGACGACTCGACCGACCCGGTCGTACCGGTACTCCGCGGTGCCGACACCCGGCACCTGGGAGCGTACGACACGGCCGACGGCGTCGTACTCGGTCCGCGCGACGGTCCCGTCGGGCATCGTCCGCGCGGTGATCCGCGAATCGGCGTCGTACGTCAGCGTGGTGCGGGCGCCGGCCGGGTCGACGGCGGCAACGGGACGACCACAGCGGTCGTACTCGTAGCGGCTGGTCCGCCCGGCGGGCGTGGTCACCGCGACGACACGACCGGCCCGGTCGCGCTCGATGACCGTGAGGCCACCGTCGGCGTCGACGAGTTCCACCGGGCGCCCAGCGGCGTCGTAGGTGGTCAGTTCCGCGGAGGTGTCGGCGTGTTCGACCGACAGCGGCCGACCGAGTTCGTCCGTGCGGACGGTGACGTCCTCGAACGCGTTCCGCACGACCGCGATGCCGTCGACACGTGCGCGCTCGGTGTCGGTCCGGACGCCGGTGGGGTCGACGGTGGCGCTGACCTGCCCGGTCGCGTCGTACTCGCGGGTCCAGCTGCCGCCGGACGGGTCGACCACGGTGCCGAGACGGGAGAGCGCGTCGTGGACGAAGCGCCACTCGGCCCCGTCCGGCAGGGTCGCCGTCGTCACGTTGCCGAGCGCGTCGAAGTCCTTCGTGACGACCCGACCGAGCGGGTCCGTCGTCGCGACGACCTGGCCGTGCGGTCCGTACCTCAGCTCGGTCCGCGCACCGGTGGGATCGACCGTCGCGGTGACCCGGCCGCCCGGACCGTGTTCGTACCGCCACACGCCGCCGTCGGGCTCCTCGCGGGAGGTCAACAGCCCGGTGGCGTCGTACCGGTAGCGCGTGCGGTGGCCGAGGGGTGTCCGGGCTTCGACGACACGACCGGCGTCGTCGCGTTCGAGTCGTGCGACCGCGCCGTCGGCGTCCTCGATGCCGACGACGTCGCCGAACCGGTCGTGGTGGAAGGTGACGGTCACCCCGGTCGGATCGGTGCACCGGACGAGCGTGCCGCCGCGCCACTCGAGCTCGGTCCGACCGCCGACGGGGTCGACGACGATCGACGGGTTGCGGTCCGATGCGTCGGCGTACTCGTACTCGACGACGCCACCGGCCGCCGTGACGACCGTCGTGACGCGGTCCTGCTCGTCGTGGCCGTACGTCAGGTCGGCGCCCTCCGGCGTCACGGTGCGGACGCGTCGGCCATGGTCGTCGTACCCGTGGACGGTCGTCTGGCCGTCGCGCTCGGTGACCGACACCAGGTTGCCGTGCGGGTCGTACGACATCGACTGACGGCGGCCGTCGGCGTCGACGATGCCGACGACGCGGCCCTTCCGGTCCGAGATCCAGGTGTTCGTGGCGGTTCCGTCGGTGTCCGACACCGAGGTCACCCGGCCCTGCAGGTACGCGAACCGGACGGTGCGTCCGAACGGGGTGCGCTGCTCGACCACACGGCCCTGCGCGTCGTACATGTTGACGCACTCGACGACGCCGGAGGCCGCGGTCACCTGGTCGACCAGGCCTGCGTCGTCCCACCGGTAGCGTCGCGTGCCGACCGCGTCCTGCGCGGCGACGAGGCGGCGGGCGTCGTCGTACCGGTACTCGACACGGCGGCCGTCCGACGCCGAGACGGAGGCGACGCGGTCGTCCTGGTACTCGACGTGGACCGCGCGGCCGAGTTCGTGCTCGAGCCGGGTGATCCGGTCGTCGGCGCCGCGGACGACCGAGACGCCGGTGCCCGGCCCCCGGTCGGTGCCGAGCCAGAGCCCGGCCGGCGTGAACGTCCATCGACCGCCGGCGTTGTCGGCGACGACGAGCACGGCGTCCTCACGGCGGAGCCAGAGGTCCTCGCCGACCCCGCGTCCCCAGCCGTCGCCGTCCCGGGGGAAGTCGACCTGGCGTCCGTCCTCGAGCACGATCGACGCGACCTCGTCGCCGAGCTCCAACCGGACGTCGAGCACCGACGACCAGCCGATGCCGAACCACCCGACCCGGGTGTCGAGCGAGTTGTACATCCGCGAGACGTGCAGCGCTGCCGCGGCCCCACCGAAGCGCAGGTCCGTCTCCGGCTCGAGGAAGTTGCCCGTCGCGGTGTTCACCGGGTCGTCGGCGAAGCCGTTCGTCGGCGGGGTCCCCATCGCCGAGAACGGGCCGATGGTCAGGTCGTCGCGGGTGGCGTCGATGCCGGCCGCCGCCAGGGCCGCCGAGATCGAGGCGTCCGACAGTGTGGCGGGTCCGGTGCCACCGCCCGCGGCCTCGAACTGCGCCGCGACGGTGCCCGCCCAGGCCGCGTCCTGACCGTTCGCGGTCAGCCAGTCGTTCACGGCGGTCACGAGCGACTGCGCGTTCAGCGTGCCCCAGCACGGGTTGCAGCCGGACTCGTAGTCGGTCAGGGCATTTCGGAAGGTCGAGACCGCGCCGGCGAGTGACTCGTCGCACGACCGGATGCCGGACTGGAACGACCGGAGGTCTGCGGGCACCGCCGACGACGTGCCGCCTCCTCCGCCACCCCCACCGGCCGGGATGGTCCGGCCGCTCACGGTCACGGCGTCGGCCTGGCGGTGCGGCTCGGGCTCCGGCTCCGGTGGCTTCGGGTCGTCATCGGCGCCGAACCAGGTCCCGACCTCGTGGGTCGCGGCGACGAAGAGGTTGTCCTCGCGCTCCTTCTTGCGCGCCGCCCAGGCCTTCGCCTTCGCCCGCCGGTCGTCCTCCTGCTTCGCGGCCTCACGCAGCTGCTCGACGAAGCCGGACAGGCTCTGCAGAGCGCCGACGAGCTCGGACGCCCCTCGGGAGGCGACGTCCGCGTTGTCCGCGAAGACCTGGGAGAAGTACCCCCGGAACTCCCGGCTCGCGGTCGTGACGTACGACGCCCGTGACCCCGATTGGCCGCTGATCGCGTTCGCGAGCCCCGTCGCAGCGGACTTCAGTCCGTCGGCGTCTCCGTATGAGTACCCCGTCGGGTCGTTGCCGTGGATCTTCCCCATGTCGTCCCGTTCCCCTCGTCGGTTGACGGGCCCATCCTGTCACGTGCACCGCTCGTTCCGCCGGAACGCTCAGCAGACGGCGGGAACGACGGACGGGAGGCGCGTCACCGCTGAGCGGGCCGCGCCCGTCCGGAACGAGGCAGCTACGCGACCGCGGCCGTGACCTGCCGCTGCACCCGGCCGAGCATGCCGACCATGCCGCGGATCCGCAGCGGACTGACCGCCTCGGACAGCCCGATCGTGAGCGGGTAGTCGGCCGGCACGGCGAGCACCTGCTCGGCGGTCAGACCGGAGAGGCCCTGCGCCAGGATCGAGGCGAACCCGCGGGTGGTGGGCGACTCGCGCGGCGCGGTGGCGTGCATCCGGACGACGTCGGGGGCGTCGCCGTCCTCGCCGACCGTGACGGTGATGAAGACCGGGGACTGGCACTCCTCGACACGTTCGAGTTCGTCCTCGTGGCCCTGCAGACGCGGCGGCAGGGCCGGCAGCTCGTCGGAGAACTCGAGCAGGAGCTGCAGGCGGTCGTTCAACGAGAGCGCGAGGAAGTCGTCGCGGATCTCGGCGAGGGGCTGGGGGAGTGCTGCGTCCGTCATCGAGAGGGCAGCGTACCCGGCTCCGAGCCCTGCACGATCGGGACGCGGACGGCGCTGCCCCACTCGGTCCACGAGCCGTCGTAGTTGCGGACGTTGTCGTAGCCGAGCAGGTGCTGCAGGACGAACCAGGTGTGGCTCGAGCGCTCACCGATGCGGCAGTAGGCGATGACCTCGTCCGCGTCGCCGATGCCGGCACCGTCGCGGTAGACGGCGTCGAGCTCGTCGCGGGACTTGAACGTGCCGTCCGCGGCGGCGGCGGTCGCCCAGGGGATGTTCACGGCGGTGGGGATGTGGCCGCCGCGGAGAGCGCCTTCCTCCGGGTAGTCCGGCGCGGTGGTGCGGGAGCCGTCGTACTCGGGGGCGCTGCGGACGTCGATGAGCGGCTTGCCGAGGTGCGCGAGGACGTCGTCCTTGAAGGCACGGACCGGCTCGTCGTGGCGCTCCACGACCGGGTACTCCACCGGCGCGACGGTCGTCCGGTCGGTCGTCATCGCGCGGCCCTCGGCGATCCACTTCGCCCGGCCGCCGTCGAGCAGGCGGACGTCCTCGTGCCCGAAGAGCGTGAAGACCCAGAGGGCGTAGGCGGCCCACCAGTTGTTCTTGTCGCCGTGGATGACCACGGTGGTGTCGCGGCCGATGCCCTTGCCGCCGACCAGGCGGGCGAACGCCTCGCCGTCGATGTAGTCGCGCTGCACCGGGTCGTTGAGGTCGGTGTGCCAGTCGATCTTCACCGAGCCCGGGATGTGTCCGGTCTCGTAGAGCAGCACGTCCTCGTCGGACTCCACCACGACGAGCTCCGGCGATCCGGCTCCGGCGTCGAGTTGCTCCTGCAGCCACTCGGTGGACACCAGGCGCTCGGGGTGCGCGTAGGAGCGGAACTTCTCGGACGGGTCGACCGGTGCGGTCATCGGGGGTACCTCCTGGGGATCGGTGGCGTGCGGACTACGATCGGTCCTTGCGCGTCGACGGCAACGGTACGCGGGCGGGCCGAGTCCCCGCCGCACCGTGACACCGCACGACGAACACGACACGCACGCTCCGCACCGGAAGGCCGTCTTGCCCGAACTCGCTCCCGTCGCCCACCTCGTGGACCGCGACCCGCAGGTGACCCCGCAGCAGATGGCCGAGTCGCTGGTGCCGCCGCCGCAGTTCACCACCGCGTCGTTCGCCTCGTACCGCCCCGACCCGGAGTACGCGTCGCAGGCCGAGGTCCGGGACGCGGTCGAGGCCTTCGTCGCGACGCCGCCCGAGCCCGCCAAGCGCGGCCTGTTCGGCCGGAAGCGCAAGGAGCCCGAGGTCCCGGTGAAGTCGGGCGTGTACCTGGACGGCGGTTTCGGCGTCGGCAAGACCCACCTGCTCGCCGCCGCCTACCACGCGGCGTCCGGCCGGAAGACGTTCGGCACCTTCATCGAGTACACGGCCCTGGTCGGCGCACTCGGCTTCCAGGGCACCGTCGACCTGCTCCGCGGCACCGCGCTGGTCTGCATCGACGAGTTCGAGCTCGACGACCCGGGCGACACCATGGTCATGACGCGGCTCATCAAGGAGCTGTCCGAGTCCGGCACCCGCTTCGCCGCCACCTCGAACACCCCGCCGGGCGCACTCGGCGAGGGCCGGTTCGCCGCGCAGGACTTCCTCCGCGAGATCCAGGCGATGTCGGACCGGTTCGACACGATGCGCATCGACGGCCTCGACTTCCGTCGTCGTGCCGTCGACGAGTCCGCCTCCGTCGTCGACGACGTCCCGTCCGTCCTGGCGACGGTGACCGCGTCGGCGTCTGGTTCCGGGACGGGAGGCCCGGCCCGCGTCACACAGGACGACTTCCGGTCCGTCGTGGCCCACCTGGCGTCGGTGCACCCGTCGAAGTACGTCGCGCTGGTCGACGGCCTCGACGCCGTGGGCCTGACCGACGTGCAGGCGTTCACCGACCAGACCGATGCGCTCCGCTGGGTGGCGCTCGTCGACCGGCTGTACGACGCGCAGGTGCGGATCGTCGCGTCCGGCATCCCGCTCGACACCGTGTACCCCGAGGTGATGCTCGAGGGCGGGTACCGCAAGAAGTACCTGCGTGCAGCCAGCCGCGTCGTGGCCCTGACGCGCGCGGAGACCCAGCCCCGGGCCTCCTGACCGTCCTCGCACGTCGCTCGCGGCACCTGCACACCGCACTGACCGGTCCACGAAACACAGCGTTCACAGAAGGCGCCGTGACGTTACCTCCGCGAAACAGACCGAGCGCTCCGGTGAAACACGCCGTCGCCAGACTCGGTCGCACCCGAGGCGGACGAGAGCCGCACAGCTCACGAGAGGTGCACACATGCTTGATCAGGGCAACACGACGTTCGTGTTGGTGATGGCCGCGCTGGTGTTGTTCATGACACCCGGCCTGGCCTTCTTCTACGGCGGATTGGTGAAGGCCAAGTCCGTCATCAGCATGATGATGATGTCGTTCGGAGCGATCGCCCTGGTGAGCGTGCTCTGGGTGCTCTACGGCTACGCGATCGCCTTCGCCAACCCCGGCGACCACACGGCGATCTCCGGAGTCGTCGGCTTCTTCAGCATCGACTGGAACCAGCTCGGCCTCGGCCAGGCGTTCGAAGAGGCGAAGGCCTCGAAGATCGACGCGGCCTACCCGTCGATGGCCTTCGTCGGCTTCCAGGCCACGTTCGCGATCATCACCGTCGCCCTCATCTCCGGCGCCATAGCCGACCGTGCCAAGTTCGGCGCGTGGATGGTCTTCGCCGGTGTCTGGGTCACGGTCGTCTACTTCCCGGTCGCCTCGTGGGTCTTCAACCTGACCTCGGGCTGGGCCGCCACGTGGGGCGTCATCGACTTCGCCGGTGGCACCGCGGTGCACATCAACGCCGGTGCCGCGGGCCTCGCCCTGGCCCTGGTGCTCGGCAAGCGCGTCGGTTTCGCCAAGGGCGCCCACAAGCCGCACAACCCGCCCTTCGTCCTGCTCGGTGCCGCCATCCTCTGGTTCGGCTGGTTCGGCTTCAACGCCGGCTCCGAGGGCGCGGCTGACGGCATCGCCGCCATCGCCTGGGTCAACACGCTCGCCGCCCCGGCTGCTGCGATCCTCGGCTGGCTGCTCGTCGAGAAGCTCAAGGACGGCAAGGCCACCTCGGTCGGCGCCGCCTCGGGTGCCGTCACCGGTCTCGTCGCGATCACCCCGGCTTGTGCCAACCTGACGCCCGGTTGGGGCCTGGTGCTCGGCTTCCTCGCCGGCATCGTCTGCTGCTTCGCCATCGACTGGAAGTACCGCCTGGGCTTCGACGACTCGCTCGACGTGGTCGGTGTGCACCTGGTCGGCGGCATCTTCGGCACGCTGTTCCTCGGCTTCTTCGCCAACGACACCGGCCTGATCTACTCCGGCTCGTTCGCCCAGCTCGGCAAGCAGGCCGCGGCCGCCGGTGCGGTCGGTGCGTACTCGTTCGTCCTGGCCTTCATCATCGGCTTCATCATCGAGAAGACGATCGGCTTCCGCGTCAAGACCGAGGACGAGGTCGCCGGCATCGACACCGCGGTCCACGGCGAAGAGGGCTACGTCCTCTACGACGAGGAGGACAAGAGCCCGGTCGGCGTCCGCTGACACGCTCTCCCGCACGACGACGGCCCCCGCTCATCCGAGCGGGGGCCGTCGTCGTACACGCAAGGGGTCAGGTCACCAGGCGTAGTCCTCGGGGGACGTGTCGTGGCCGGGGAACAGCTCGTCGAGACGGGCGAGTGACGCGCTGTCGAGGCGGACGTCGACGGCACGGACCGCGGACTCCCACTGCTCCATCGTGCGCGGGCCGGTGATCGGTGCGGTGACGCCCGGCTGGTGCAGCAGCCAGGCCAGCGCGAGCTCGCCCGGTGTGTGGCCGAGCTCCTTCGCGAACGACTCGTACGCGGTCAGCTGGTCGCGGTGGGCGTCGACGTACTCGGCGCTCCGCCCGGACAGACGGCGCGACCCGTTCTCGGACTTCTCGATGACGCCACCGAGCAGACCGCCCTGCAGCGGCGACCACGGGATCACACCGAGGCCGTAGTTCTGCGCGGCCGGCAGGACCTCGCGCTCGACGTCGCGGACGACCAGGTTGTAGATCGACTGCTCGCTGACGAGGCCGAGGAAGTTCCGGTGCGCCGCCGCCTCCTGCGCCTGGGCGATGTGCCACCCGGCGAAGTTCGACGAGCCGACGTAGAGGACCTTGCCCTGGCCGACGGCGATCTCCAGCGCCTGCCAGATCTCGTCCCAGGGGGTGTCCCGGTCGACGTGGTGCATCTGGTAGAGGTCGATGTGGTCGGTCTGCAGGCGACGGAGCGAGGCGTCGATCGACTGGCGGATGTTGTACGCGCTGAGCTTGCCGCCGTTCGGCCAGCCGGTCATGTCGCCGTAGACCTTCGTGGCCAGGATCGTCTTGTCGCGTCGGCCGCCACCCTTGGCGAACCAGCGCCCGATGATCTCCTCGGTGGCGCCCTTGCCCACCGAGCCGCCGTAGGCGTTGGCGGTGTCGAAGAAGTTCACGCCGAGCTCGTGCGCCCGGTCCATGATCGCGTGCGAGTCGTCCTCGCTGGTCTCCGGTCCGAAGTTCATCGTGCCGAGCACTGCCCGTGACACCGACAGCCCTGTCCGTCCGAGGTGTGTGTAGTCCATCATCCAGGTCTACGCCTGTCCCTCGACCGGCTGCCAGGCCCTGGGAGTACCGGTGGAGGCACCCACCGATCGCCGACCGGTGCAGACCACCCGAGCAGTGAAGGAGCCCGACATGCCCGCTGACGACGACCTCCCCAGCACCCTCCAGCGGTCCCCGGAGCACGCGCAGGACGTCTACCGCGCCGCCCGGAAGTCCGCCGAGGCCGAGTACGGCGACGGGCAGCGCGCCGGCCGGACCGCCTGGGCCGCCGTGAAGCACGAGTACGAGAAGGTCGGCGACCACTGGGAGGAGAAGGAGTCCGCCGGCCCGTCGGACTCCGGTGCCGCCGGCTCGCGGGGCTCCGGCACCACCGAGGAGGGCGTCGACGCCAACGCCTCGAAGGCGCACCTGCTCGACGTCGCGAAGCGCCTGGACGTCAGCGGACGATCGAGCATGACGAAGGACGAACTCGTCGACGCGATCAAGAAGGCGAACCGCCGCGCCACCGCGAAGGCGCGCGACTGACCGGGCCGCCGCATGCCGCGTCCGGCATGCTCCGCTGGACGACAGGCGTAGCGTGCCGGGTGTGAACATCCCAGCACTCCGAGGCAGCCGGATCATCGGGTTCGGCCACCACCAGCCCGACCGGATCCTCATCAACGACGAACTGTCGACCATGGTCGACACGAACGACGAGTGGATCACCACCCGCACCGGCATCAAGACCCGGCACATCGCCGGTCCCGACGACAGCGTGACGTCGATGGCGACCGAGGCCGCGCGCAACGCCCTGGCGGACGCCGGGCTCGCACCGACCGACGTGGACCTGGTCGTGGTCGCCTCGACCACCCACCGCGACCGCTCGCCCTACACGGCCGGACGGGTCGCGGCGGCACTCGGGATGTCGAACGGCCCCGCGCCGATCGACATCAACACCGCCTGCAGCGGCTTCGAGTACGCGATGGCGATGGCCGACCAGGCGATCCGCACCGGCTCCGCCGACACCGCTCTGGTGATCGGGTCCGAGACGCTCTCCCGGATCGCCGACTGGACCGACCGCTCGACCTGCGTCCTGGTCGGCGACGGCGCCGGCGCCGCGGTCCTCGGCGTGTCCGACGAGCCGCAGATCAGCTCCGTCTCGTGGGGGAGCGTGCCGCACCTGCAGGACGCCGTCCGCGTCACGCACGACCCCGAGATCTTCCAGCAGGAGGGTCGTTCCATCTACCGGTGGGCCATCACCGAGGCCGAGGGACACGCCCGCGCCGTCGTCGAACGCGCCGGCCTGACCCTCGACGACATCGGCGTGTTCGCGTTCCACCAGGCGAACCTGCGGATCATCGAGCCCCTCGTCGCCGCGCTCGGTGGCGAGGGCAAGTACGTCGTCCGCGACGTCGTCGAGTCCGGCAACACCTCGGCCGCCAGCGTCCCGCTCGGGCTGTCGAAGGCCTGGCACCGCGGGGAGCTCCCCGAGGGCGTGCCCGCGCTGCTGTTCGGCTTCGGCGGCGGCTTCGCCCATGCCGGTCAGGTCGTCATGACGCCGACGCGTCAGCGCTGACAGGGGCGCGGGACACCGCGGCTGACCGGCGCGACGACGGACGGGAGGCTCCCCACCAGCTGGTGAGGAGCCTCCCGTCCGTCACGTGGTGCGCGCAGCGTCAGCGACCGCGGTCCAGGGCACGCTGCTGCCGCTTGCTCAGCGGCTTCGGTTCCTTCGCGGTCTTCCCGCCGGAGGGCTCGAGCACGACCGTGAAGTGCGCGGGCGGCGGGCCGAACGCACTGCGTGAGGACTGCACGACCTTGCGGCCGAGCGCGTGGTTGCCGAGACCGCCGACGACCGCCCCGATGCCGAACGGGATGGCACGGCCGAGGACCGAGGTGCCCTGACGGGTCAGGAAGCGCTTCACGAACGAGGCCCGGAGCTTGCCGCCGATGCCGCTGATCGCCGACTTCGGCAGCGACGACGTGACGAGCTCGCCCCAGAACGCGGTGCGGCCCTGACCGCCCCCGGCCTGGCCGGCGAGCTGCTTGACGAGCTGTGTGCCCGGTGCGCCGAGCATCATCGCCATGACCAGGGCGCGGGCGCGCTCGGGGTCCTCGACGGTGATGCCGTGCACCTCGGTGACGGACTGGGCGAAGAGCGCGCTGGCCTCGAGGAAGCCGACGGTCTCGGCGCCGCTCAGCCCGAGGCTGGCGATCATGCCGACGCCGGGGATGACCGCGCTGGCACCCACCGCGGCACCGCCGGAGGTCACGGCGGTCAGGTACTGGCGTTCCAGGATCTCGATGACCTGGGCGGGCGAGGCGTCCGGGTGACGGCGACGGACCCGGGCGACGTGGGCGACGACGGCCGGGCGCTGGACCGAGATCGCCCGGTCGAGCCAGCCGTTCCAGGCGGGCGCGTCGGCCTGGACGCGCTGGCCGTCGGGCGTGGTGGCGGACTGCACGGGCGCGGGCGGCATGGGCACGAGCGCGTCGTGGTCCTTCGGGGAGCTGGACATGTGATTGACGCTACCCGTGGGGTGCCCGGGGACGCTGGGCGCCGACGTACCTCAGCTGCGGGCGAGCTCCGCGCGGAGCGGCAGGTCCTGGTCCTCGAGGATGCACTGCGCGCCGACACCGGTCCGGGCGTTCACCACGACCGGCGCGAGCAGGTTGACGGTGGTGCCCGCGGCGTCGGGGTTCGCGACGACGAGCAGCATCGCGTCCTCGGCACGGGTCAGGCCGATGCCGGCAGCCTGCTCGTCGGTCAGCAGCGGTGCGTAGTCCGGCAGGTGCACCGCGGCGTCGAGCAGGTACAGCCGCGGGGCGTCCACCCCGGCGTCGGTGGTGCCCGAGCCGACGAGGGTGAACAGGCCCTCGGCGCCGTCGACGACGTCGAGTGTGAAGGAGCGCAGTGGCTCAAGGCCGAACGGTGCGACGGGGAAGGTCAGGTCGATGCTCATCGGAGGTAGTCCATCAGGGTCGGCTGCAGGACCTTCGCGGTGACGGCGAGGGCTGCCTGGTAGTTGGTGCTCTGGACCTGCAGGTCGAGGACGGCCTGCGCGAGGGCCTTGTCCTCGACACCGGAGCGGCGGCCCTCCAGGGTGGTGGACAGCGTCTTCAGCGCGTCCTGCGCGGACAGCGCGGCCGAGTGTCGGACGCCGACGTCGGCCTGGGCGCCGCGGACGGCGAGCTGGGCGGCGTCGATCTGGGTGAGTCGTGGGTTCACGTTCGTGCCTGCCTGCAGGTCGGCGACGATGCCGTCGAGGAGTGCGAAGACCGACGAGCCACCGGTCCCGAAGACGGCGCTGCCGTCGGTGTCGACGCGGACCTGCTCACCGGTGCCGATCGCGCGGGTGACACTCGTGCTCGCGCTGCCGGCCCACGTGGTGTCGGCGGCGTACGCGGCGCCGGCGGGGGAGGACCCGGCGAACACCGACCGGGTGCCGTACTTCGTGTTCGCGGTGCTGAGCAGGTCGGCCTTCAGCCCCTGCAGCTCCTTGACGAAGGCGTCGCGGGCCGTGGGGTTCATGGTGCCGTCGCTCGCGGCCTGCACGGTGAGGTCGCGGACCTTGCCGAGCACGTTCCCGACGTCGGCGAGGGCCGTGTCGGTCGTGGCGAGCCAGCCGACGGCGTCGTCCGCGTTGCGGGCGTGCTGGGCGGCCTGCGCCTGCTCCTTGCGCACCTGCATGGCGGTCGCGGTGCCGGCCGGGTCGTCGGACGGCTTCCGGATCGCCTTGAGCGTGGTCGCCTGGTCGGTCAGGTCGGCGACCTTCGCGGCTCCGGCCTGCAGCCGCGCCTGCGCGGCGGCCATGGTCATCTGGGTGGTCACACGGGTGATCACGGTCAGCTCCTCCCGACGAGGCCGAGGCGGTTGATGATGGTGTCGAGCATCTCGTCGACGGCGGTCAGGACCCGCGCCGCACCCTGGTAGGCGTGCTGGTAGGCGAGCAGCGAGACGTTCTCCTCGTCCATGTCGACGCCGGCGCTCGACTGCTGCTGGGTGCGCGCGTTGGTCAGGGCGAGTCCGGTGAGCGTCGATTCCGACGACGCCGTCCGGGAGGCACTGCCCACCCCCGTCACGAACGTCGCCCAGGTCGCGTCCGGGCTTCCGGCACCCGACCCGATGCCGGCGATGGCGGTGAGCACCGAGGCGTCGAACTGGCCGGTGGCGCTCCGCGTCGCGAGGCCGGAGCCGTCGGTGGGGACGACGGACAGCCCCTGTGCGGCGGGGACCCCGGCGGCGAGGGCGAAGAACGCGGTCCCGGTCGCACCCGAGGGGGTCGTGCCGGTGGCGTGCCGGGCGTTGACGGTCGTGGCGAGGTCGGTCGCGACGCGGTCGTACGCGGCGGAGGCCTCGGCGAGGGCGCCACCGGTGTGGGCGTCGTTCGCCGGGGCGAGCAGCGACAGGCCGCCGGCGATCGAACCGCCACCGAGGGCGACCGGACCGACCGACCCACCGACCCAGCTGAGGGCCGGGGCCGACGGCTGCCCGCTGCCCGTCGTCGTGTTCATCGCGCCGAGGGTGGGCGGGCCGTCGAGCGTCACGCCACGGGCGGTGGTGCCCTGCACGAGCGGGTTCCCGCCGATGACGACGTCGACCGTGCCGTCGCCGTTGTCGCGGACGGACGCACCGGTGAGGGTCGCGATCTCCTCGGTCAGCTGGTCGCGCTGGTCGAGGAGCTCGTTCGCGGTGCCGCCGGACGCCACCGCGGTGCGGATCGCCCCGTTGAGGTCGGCGACCTGCTTCGCGGCGTCGTTGAGCTGGCCGACCTGCGTGGCGAGGGCCGAGCGGGTGGCGGACCACTGCGCGTCGATCGCGGACGAGCCGGCGGACAGGGCGGTCGCGACGGTCTTCGCCGCGCCGATCAGGGTGCTGGCCGAGCCCGGGTCGTCGAGGTGCGTCGCGAGGTCGCTCCAGGCGGACCAGAGGCCGTCGAGCTTCGCGGACAGTCCGTCGGCACCGGGCTCGTGCAGACCGGTCTCGAGCTGGTCGAGCGCGGTGGCGCGGGTGTCGGCGTACGCGGCAGCACCGGCCGAGAAGCGGACGCGGGTGTCGAGCGTCGAGGACGCCAGGCGGGCGATCGCGTCGACGGAGACGCCCTGGCCCGCGAGTGCCGCGGTGCCGCGGACGAACCCGGTCTGGGCGGGGGCGCCGACCTCGGTCTGGACGATCCGTTGCCGGGTGTAGCCGGTGGTGCCGACGTTCGCCATGTTCTGGCCGGTGACGTCGAGGCCGGCGCGGGCTGCGCTGAGGCCGGAGTACGCGGTCTGCAGGGAGCCGAAGGTGCTCACCATCGCTACAGGTTCCCGTCGAAGAGCCGTGCGCCGTCGGTGGCTGTGCCGGACGAGCCGCTGGCGTCGTAGGTGTCGGCGTCCGTCACGGTGCCGGCGAGGGTCTCCTGCGTGGCCTGGGCCGCGACGCGGAGGAAGCGGTCGTTCTCGTCCCGCAGCGATCCGATGCGGGTGGTGAGCTCGAGCATCGCGGCGAGGTGGGAGGCCAGGATCTCGCCCCACGGGCCGGACGGGGCAGCGGCGACGACCTCGCGGAGCGGAGCGTCGGAGGGCATGCCCCACTCCTCGGCGACGGCGGCGCTCTGGGCGCTGCGCTCGAGACCGGTGCTGCGGAGCCGGTCGAGGACCTGCTCGACCTCTCGGCTGGCGTGCGAGATCCACCGGGAGCGCCCGGCGGCGAGCAGGAGCTGCTCCTCCTCGAGCTTGAACGTGAGCAGTTCGAGCAATTCGCGTTCGCGCCACAGGACGGCGGACAGGTCGTTCACGCTCATCAGCTCCCTCCGGGATCAGGCGACCGCCGGCTGCGGTCACCAGGAGTTATCGACGGGGACGGCCAAGGCGTAAGCGCCGGCGCCCACGTCCTCCGATCGGGGGACAAACTGTCCGATGTCCGCCGAAGTGAGGACAGGGCTGGGGTGTACCCACCCCCGCACTGGGTACGGAGAGGGACTCCCTGAGCACTCAGGCAGCCGATAGGTTCGAGATCAGCACCGGGGGACAACCCCGACTCGTGTCCAGGGCTCGCGTCCAGGCACGAGCGCACCGCGGGGACGGACCCCCGCGGTTCTCCGACGTACCCGGCGGTCCCGACGCCGGCGTTCGTCATGCCCACGGACGGGTCAGCCACACAGGACGACCAGGGGAACACCATGGACCGCACCGCACGCAACGCGATGATCGTCGAGCACCTGCCGCTCGTCGGCTACATCGTCGCCGAGACCTGCGCCCGCGCCACACACCTCAGCCGCGACGACCTCGGACAGGTCGGCTCCGTCGCCCTGGTGCAGGCCGCCGACGCCTTCGACCCGACCCTCGGTGTGCCGTTCGGCGCCTACGCCCGTACCCGCATCACCGGTGCCATCGCCGACGACCTGCGCGCCGGCGACTGGGCCAGCCGCGGCACCCGGAAGCGCATCCGCGAGACCCTCGCCACCCAGGAGGCGCTCTCCGCCGGTCTCGGACGTCGCGTCACCCCGCAGGAGATCGCCGACGCGATGGGTGTCGACCGCCAGACCGCCGTGGACGCGCTCACCGACGCCGCCCGCACCGTCAGCCCGATCGACGAGACCGTCCACGACACGGTCGCCGCCGACCTGCCGCTGCCGGGCGAGGACCTGCTCGAGGCCGAGAAGCGTCGCTACCTGGTCGCCGCCGTGCAGGCGCTGCCCGACCGGATGCGCCTGATCGTCGAGGCCGTGTACTTCGGCGACCGCACCGTCACCGACGTCGCGGCCGAGCTCGGCATCACCCACTCCGCCGTCTCGCAGCAGCGGTCGGAGGCGATGCGCCTGCTCCGCGACGGTCTCGCCGAGCACTACGGCGACGGCGGGCTCGCACCCGAGCCGGCGTCCCGCACCACCGCGGCCCGACGGAGCGCGTACCTCGCCCGCGTCGCGACGAACGCCGCCGCCGGGATCACCCGCGCGGTGCAGGACGCGACCGCGGTCGGGCGGGTCGCGGCCAGTTGACCGTCCGACGGTCCGACGGCGGCGAAATCGTCCGACGGATCGTCTAACGCCTCCGGCCACACGGCCGAGAGGGACACATGTCAGCCCACGGACGGACTGACGATCGGCCCAGTTTCACGGAGGAACACATCATGGGTATGTCCATCAACACCAACCTCTCGGCACTCAACACGTACCGGAACCTCAACGCGACGCAGAACGATCTGTCGAAGTCCCTCGAGAAGCTCTCGAGCGGCCTCCGCATCAACCGTGCTGCCGACGACGCTGCCGGTCTGTCGATCTCCGAGGGACTGAAGTCCCAGGTCGGTGGCCTCACGGTCGCCGCCCGCAACGCGCAGGACGGCATCTCCGTCGTGCAGACCGCTGAAGGTGGCCTCACCGAGACCCACTCGATCCTCCAGCGCATGCGCGACCTGGCCGTCCAGGCTGGCAACGACTCGAACAACGCCACGTCGCGCGAAGCCATCACCACCGAGGTCGGGCAGCTCCAGAAGGAGCTCGGCCGCATCGCCACGTCGACCAACTTCAACGGCACCTCGCTGCTCAACAGCAACGACACCCTGAAGTTCCAGGTCGGCGCGAACGCCGGTGTCGACAGCCAGATCGCAGTGGACCTGTCTGGTGCCAACGTCTCGAAGATCGCGGACGCACTCAGCACGGGCACGACCAACGCCGCGACGTCCGCCATCGCCGATCTCACGAAGATCGGTGGCAGCGACGTCACCGTCAAGACCGGGTCGACGAGCGTCACGGTCAAGGCCGCCGACATGGGTGCTGCCGGCTCGTACACGAGCGTCTCGGACTACGCCGCCGACCTGCGGAAGGACGCCAACTTCTCGGCGAACTTCGACGTCGCGGTGAAGACCGACGCCAACGGTGCGGGCACCGGCCTCATCCTGACGGCGAAGGACGGCTCCGCGGTCACTACCGTGACCGGCGACGGTCTCGGTGCGGCTGCCGCGTCGACGACCACGGCCGGTGCGATCAGCTTCGACTCCGCGGACAACGCCCAGAAGGCGATCGTCGCGATCGACAAGCAGATCGCGGCCGTGTCGTCGGCTCGCTCCAACCTCGGTGCGATCCAGAACCGCTTCGACCACGCCATCAACGTGACGAACGTGGCCAAGGAGAACCTCACCGCGGCGAAGTCCCGCATCACCGACGTCGACATGGCGGAGGAGATGGTCAAGTACACGCGCGACAACATCCTCAGCCAGGCCGGCACGTCGATGCTCGCGCAGGCGAACCAGAGCACGCAGGGCGTCCTGTCGCTGCTCCGCTAGTCGCACCGGTCGCCACCACCGCGGAGCCGTTCGGGTACTCCACGGTGGTGGCGTCCACCCCTGCCGACTGAACCTGGTCGGTCCACCCGTCCTCCGAGCCGCCGACCACCGGGGAGCCAGCGATGTCCACCACGTCCGCGACGAGCAGCTCGCTCGCGATCGACGGTCTGGTCTCCGGGCTCAAGACCACCGACCTCATCAACTCGCTGATGAGCGTCGAACAGGTCCCGCAGACGCTGCTCAAGGCGAAGGTCACCACGACCAACTCCTTCATCTCGTCGCTGCAGACCATCAACGGGCTCGTGCAGTCCCTGGCCACCAAGGCCGCGGCCGCCGCGAAGCCCGGCTCGCTCGACCTGTTCACGGCGTCGTCGAGCGCCGCGAACGCCACCGTCTCGGCGAGTGCGACCGCCACCGCCGGCTCCGTGTCCTTCACGGTCGGTCAGACGGCCGCCGCGCAGGTCGGTGTCACCGCCGCGATGTCGTCCTGGGGGGACACCGCGTCGGCGCTGACGCTCACGAAGCCGGACGGTACGAGCACCACCGTGACGCCGGCATCGGGTTCGCTCGACGACACCGTGACGGCGATCAACGGCTCCGCGGCCGGGGTCACCGCCACGAAGGTCGCCGCGGGGACCGACGCCAGCGGCACGAAGCTCTACCGGCTCCAGCTGACGAGCACCGCGACGGGCGCCGCGAACGGGTTCACCCTGCACCGCGGGACCGCCGCGGACGTCACCGCGGGCACCGCGACCGACGTGCTCGCCGAGCCCGGTGCGGCCGTCGTCACCCGGGCCTCCGACGCATCGGTGACGCTCTGGGGCGGGACGGCTGCGGCGCAGACCATCACGAGTGGGACGAACACGTTCGCCGACCTGCTGCCCGGCGTCAGCGTCACGGTGTCGAAGGTGTCGACGGACCCCACCACGGTGACGGTCGGTCGTGACAGCACCAAGGCGCAGGCCGTGGCCTCCGGGCTCGTCGACGCGCTCAACGCGGTCACGTCGTACTACTCGTCCAACACCGGTGTGACGAGCACGACCAGTCCGACGAGCGGAACGACGAGCACCACCGCCGGTGTCCTGCTCGGGGACGCCACCACGCGGTCGGCCGTCCAGCGGCTGACCAGTGCGATGTCGACCCCGGTCAACGGGAAGTCGCCGTCGTCGATCGGCATCGTCATCTCGAAGGACGGCGACTTCGACTTCGACGCCGCCGCGTTCCAGAAGGCCCTGGCCGCCGACCCCGCCGGCACGCAGGCGATCATGTCCGGTGTCGCGCAGGCCGTCTCGGACGCCGCCACCGCCGCGAGCGACAAGTACACCGGCTCCATCACGACCGCGATCACGGGGAACCAGTCCGTGGTCAAGGACCTCAACACGCAGATCGACTCGTGGACCGACCGACTGACGATGCGCCGGGCGACGCTGCAGACGCAGTACGCCGCGCTCGAGACCAGCCTCAGCAAACTGCAGTCGCAGTCCAGCTGGCTCGCCGGTCAGCTCTCGTCGCTGTCCAAGTGAGCCGTAGGAGAACCGTCATGAACGCCTTCGACCTCAGCGGGTCCGCCGCCTTCCGGCAGGCCGCGAAGCCCCGCACCGTCACCGACCAGCGCCGCGCCCAGTACACGAACGAGGCGGTGCTGTCGGCGACGCCGGCCCAGCTCGTCACGATGCTCTACGACCGGCTGCTGCTCGACCTGCACCGGGCCGAGAGCGCCCAGGTCGCCGCCGACTGGGACGCCGCCCGCGAGCAGCTCCTGCACGCGCAGGCCATCGTGGGGGAGCTGTCCTCGACGCTGAAGATCGACGTGTGGGACGGCGGCGAGGGACTGCTCGCCGTCTACAACTACGCGTCGACGTCGCTCATCACCGCGAACGTGCACCGCGACGTCCAGGCCACCCGTGACTGCATCCGGATCCTGGACCCGCTCCGCCAGGCCTGGCACGACGCCGCGGCCGCGTTGCCGGCGACCCCGGTCGCGCCGCAGCACACCGCGGGTGGGGCGCTCGGTGTCGCCTGACGCCGAGGCACCTCGGTCCGCCGAGGACACGACGGCGCACGCCCGCTGGGAGGCGGCTCTCGCCGACCTCGAAGCGACCCTCGACGACACGACCGGCACCGACACGACCGACACCGACACGACCGGCACCGACACGACCGTCGACGGCACCGCCGCGGGCACGGTGACCCCCTGGTCCGCGCCGACCGGGCTGGGACCGGTCCCGCGCGACCTGGTGGGACGTGCCTCCCGGCTGCTCGCCGCGCAGCGCGACCGGATCACCGCCGTCGAGGACGCCCGCCGGGTGACGCTCGAGCACCTCGGCGCGCTCCGCGCGGTGGACGCCACGCGCACCCCGCAGGCCGCCGTCTACCTCGACGCCAGCGCGTAGCCGGTCGACCGGCCCCCGTTCGGGGCGAGCGCTAACACCGCTCGGGACCGCCGCCGATAGCCCCTGTCGAGCACGGATCGCTCGACCACCCGGCCACGGATCGGCCACCACCGCCACGGCGACGTCCCCCGGACGGCGCCCGACGAGGGGACCCATCCGTGCTCGACTCCGTGACGTCGGCCGCGCTGCAGAGCGCACTCGACGGTCTGTCGATGCGCCAGCGCGTCATCGCGAACAACATCGCGAACATCAACACCACGAACTACCACGCCGAGAAGGTGCAGTTCGAGGACGCGCTCGCGAAGTCCGTCGTCGACGGCAACGGCCACACCGCGCCGTCCGTCGCGCGGAGCCTCGAGCCGACGAACACGAACGGCAACAACGTCAACCTCGACGAGGAGACGCTCTCGAACGTCGACACCGTGCTGCGCTACCAGTTCGCGACGCAGGCGATGAACTCCGAGCTCACCCAGGTCCGTGCGGCGATGCGGACCAACTCGTGACGACCTTCGACGCGATCGGCATCGCGAGCACCGGCATGACCGTGCACCGGAAGTGGCTCGACGCGATCTCCGACAACATCGCCAACGTCAACACCGTCCGCTCGATGGACGACTCCGCCTTCCAGGCCCGCTACGTCGAGGTCCAGGAGGGCAACGGCGTCTCCGGCGCCTACGTCAAGGGCGCCGCGTTCGGCAGCGCCGCGGGACGCGTGACCTACGACCCGGACAACCCGCTCGCGAACGCCGAGGGCTACGTCCGGATGCCGGACATCGACCTCGGGACGCAGATGGCGGACCTCATCATGGCCCAGCGCGGCTACCAGGCGAACGCCGCCGTGGTCGACCGTGCCAAGACCGCCTACGAGGCGGCACTGCAGATCGGGAAGAACTGATGCCCATCGACGGCGTGAACGGCGTCACCACGAACGCCATGACGAACGCGCTCACCTCGGTCTCCGGGACGAGCAGCGACATCGGCACCTCGGCCACCTCCGGTACCGAGGGAACCGGCGGCAGCGGCTTCGCCGCGTCCCTCGGCAACGCGGTCGACGGCCTGCAGCAGCTGCAGAGCGACTCCAAGACGCTCGCGCTCAAGGCCGTCACGGGCAACCTCGACGACATCCACGACGCCACGATCGCGTCCACCCGCGCCCAGGTCACCCTCGAACTCGTCGCCGCCGTCCGCAACAAGGGCGTCGACGCGTTCAACGAGATCATGCGGATGCAGGCCTGATGCCCGCCGGCATGCAGAACGTGCTCGGCCGACTCGGCGCGTACGTCAAGGGGTTCACCGCCGCACAGCGGACCATCGCGATCATCGGCGTCGCAGCGCTCGTGCTCGGCGGGATCGCGCTCGCGTCCTGGCTCGGCAAGCCGTCCTACGCGCCGCTGTTCACCGGCCTGGCCGCGGCGGACGCCAGCTCGGTCACCGACCAGCTCACCACCGACGGTGTGCCGTTCCAGCTCACCGACGGCGGCGCGACGATCCTCGTGCCGCAGTCGAAGGTCTACACGGAGCGGCTCAAGGCCGCGTCCAACGGACTGCCGTCGTCGAACGAGGGCGGCTACTCGCTGCTCGACACGATGGGCGTCACGAGCTCCGAGTTCCAGCAGGACGTCACCTACAAGCGGGCGATCGAGGGCGAGCTCGCCAAGACGATCTCCGCGATGGACGGCGTGCAGACCGCGAGCGTGCAGCTGGCGATCCCGAAGAAGTCGGTCTTCGTGTCCGAGGAGAAGGACCCCACCGCGTCCGTCTTCATCGCCACGAAGAACGGCGCGCAGCTCGACACCGACCAGGTCCAGGCGATCGTGCACCTCACCAGTGCCGCGGTCGAGGGCATGCAGCCGACCGACGTCTCGGTGGTCGACCAGAAGGGCCAGACCCTGTCGGCCGTGGGCACCGGTGCAACCGGCTCCGGCACCGACCAGGCTGCCGACTACGACGCCGCGACGAGCAAGAAGGTCCAGGACCTGCTCGACACCACGCTCGGCGCGGGCAACGCCAGCGTCGTCGTCGCCGCCACCATGAGCGACAACTCCGGCACCCGCACGACCGAGTCCTTCACCACCCCGACGACCGGCCCGGTGGCGCTCAACGAGTCGTCCACGAAGGAGCAGTACGGCGCCGGCGCGAGCGGTGCCGGCGCGGGGGCGACCGGAGTCCTGGGCCCGGACAACATCGCCGTCCCGAACGGCACCGCCAAGACCGGGACCGGTACGGGCGACGGCGGGTACGAGAACCAGTCCGCGACGAAGAACAACGCCGTCGACAAGACCACCGAGACCACGCAGATCCCGGCCGGGGCGATGGACCGCCAGACGATCTCCGTCGCCCTGAACTCCAAGGCGAAGTCCGTGCAGGGCGTCAACCTGCAGAGCATCAACGACCTGGTGGCGAACGCGGCCGGCGTCGACGCGACCCGGGGAGACCAGGTCAAAGTCGCGATGATGGACTTCGACACCAGCGCCGCCGACGACGCCGCGAAGGCGCTCGAAGCGCAGCAGCAGGCCGACCAGCAGGAGGCGCTCTGGTCGGCGATCCGCACCGCCGGCATCGTCGTCGGGATCGTCCTGGCCCTCATCGCCCTGATGGTGTTCCTGGCCCGCCGCGGTCGCCGCCAGCAGCGCGAACAGGTCGACATCGGCGAACTCGACGCGTTCGGCGAGGCGTTCCCGCTGCCCCTGGCGGTCGAACCCGCCGACGTCCGCACCGGACTCGCCGCCGGCGACGCCCCGACCGTGGCGCTCCAGGCGCTGCCCCACGACGACGCCCCGACCGAGGTCCTGACCACGGACGAGATCACCGCGGAGCGCCGCCGCCAGGACATCGCCGCCCTCGCCGAACGCGACCCGAAGCGCACGGCCGAGCTCCTCCGCGGGCTGCTCGACGACCGGGCGTCGGTGTGAGCGCCGTCGTCCCCGCGCCCGGCACCGACCGACCGCTGACCGGGGCGCAGAAGGTCGCGCTGATCCTCATGCAGATGGACACCGAGCGTGCTGCCGAGGTCATGAAGCAGTTCACCGAGCTGGAGGCCGAGGAGATCTCGCAGGAGATCGTCCGGATGCGCCGGGTCGACGACGAGGTCGTGGACCGCACGCTCGGCGAGTTCCACCGCCTGACCCGCACCGGCCGGACCAGCCGTCGCGGCGGCAAGGAGACCGCGCTCGGCCTGCTCGAGGCGTCCTTCGGCGCCGAGCGCGCGGCCGGCGTGATGGACCGGCTGGCGTCGAACCTCGCCGGCCAGTCGTTCGAGTTCCTCGACGACGCCGAACCCGGACAGGTCATCGCCCTGCTCGAGGGCGAGCTGCCGCAGACCATCGCCCTCGTGCTCGCCCACCTGGGGCCGGCGCAGGCGAGCGCGGTGCTCGCCGGCGTCGACGAGCGCGTCCGCACCGACGTCGCGCAGGCGTTCGCCACCATGGGCACCGCCACACCCGAGTCCGTCGGCATCGTCGCCGGCGTCCTGCGTTCGCGCGCCGGCGCCGTCGTCTCGCCCCGCGAGAGCGTCGAGGTCGTCGGCGGCATCGCGCCGCTGGTCGAGATCATCAACCGCTCGGACGTCGCCACCGAGAAGGCCGTCCTCGACGGTCTGGAGGCCCGTGACCCGGAACTCGCCGAGGACATCCGTTCGCGGATGCTCACCTTCGAGGACATCGTGAAGCTCGAGTCGCGCGACATCCAGCAGGTGCTCCGCGGCATCGACTCGAAGATCCTGGCCACCGCCATGAAGGGTGCGCCCACGCCGGTCGTCGAGACGATCCGTGCGAACGTGTCCGAGCGCAACCGCGAGCTGCTCGACGACGAACTGCAGTCGATGGGCCCGGTCCGGGTGTCGCAGGTCGAGGAGGCGCGTGCGGAGGTCGTCCGCTCGGTCCGCGAGCTCGAGGCCCAGGGCGTCATCACCGTCCACCGCACCGAGGAGGACGAGCTCGTTGACTGAGCCCTTCGCACCGCTCGCGTTCCCGGTGATCACCGACGCCGCCCTGGCCGGCCGCGCCGCCAGCGCCGACGTCCGCGGCCACGCTGCCGGGTACGCCGCCGGGCTCCGGGCCGCGCACGTCGAGACCGAAGCGATCCGCGCCCGGATGGACGCCGAGCACGCCGCTCGACTCGCCGACCTCGAGTCGCTCGTCGTCGACCGGCTCGCCGTCCTCGAACGGGCCGCCGCGGCGCTCCGGGACCGGGTCGCGCCGGTGCTCGCCGCCGCCGAGGAGTCCGTCGCCAGCGCGGCCGTCGACCTGGCCGAGGCCGTCGTCGGGTACGCGGTGCGGGCCTCCCGGACCGACCCCACCGTCGTCGGCGGCCCGTCGGCCGCGGCCGAGGCGACGCTCCGGCGGGCGCTCGACGTCGCCGCCGCACCCGTCGTGACCGCGGTCCGGCTGAGCCCGGCCGACGCCGCCGCTGTCGCTGACCTGGCCGTCCCGGTGCCGGTCGTCGCCGACCCGACGCTGCGCGACGGCGACGCCGTCGTCGACCTGCCCGACGGACTGCTCGACGCACGGATCGACGACGCCCTCGCCCGGGCCCGTGTCGCGTTGGGAGGGACCCGGTGACCGCCGCGACCCTGCTGCGTCCGCGCGGCCTCGACGACGCACTCCACGCCGCCCGGCCGCAGCGCGTCGGCACCGTGACGAGCGCCGTCGGCCTCGGGCTCACCATCGCCGGACTCGACGCGCACGTCGGCGAGGTCATCACCGTCGGCGCCGAGGGTGCTCCGCAGACCGCCGTCGAGGTCGTCGCCACCGACGCCACCGGCGTCCGCTGCATGCCCCTCGGCCGACTCACCGGCATCACCGCCGGTACCCCGGCCCGCTCGACCGGCCGCCCCGTGCTCGTGCCGACCGGTAGCGGGCTGTTCGGGCGGGTGCTCGACGGACTCGGGCGGCCGATCGACGACCGTGGCCCGCTCGACGCGGATGCCTGGGTGCCGCTCGACCACGACACCCCGAACGCGATGGCCCGCACCCGGATCGACACCCCGATGCAGCTCGGCGTCCGGGTGCTCGACACCCTGACCACCGTCGGCCGCGGGCAGCGCATGGGTCTGTTCGCGGGGTCCGGCGTCGGCAAGTCCTCGCTGCTGTCGATGATCGCGCGGGGGAGCGACGCCGCCGTGAACGTGATCGCCCTGGTCGGCGAACGCGGCCGCGAGGTCCGGGAGTTCCTGGAGGACGACCTGGGCCCTGCGGGCCTCGCCCGCTCGATCGTGGTCGTGTCGACGTCCGACGAGCCCGCGCTGATGCGCCTCCGTGCCGCCTTCGTCGCGACCCGCATCGCGGAGTCCTTCCGCGACGCCGGGCAGGACGTCGTGCTCATGATGGACTCGCTCACCCGCGTCGCGATGGCCCAGCGTGAGATCGGTCTGTCCGTCGGCGAACCGCCGGCCACCCGGGGCTACCCGCCCTCGACGTTCTCGGTGCTCGCCGGACTGCTCGAGCGGGCCGGCACCGACCGGGTCGGCAGCGTCACCGGGATCTACACGGTCCTGGTGGACGGCGACGACCACAACGAGCCGATCGCCGACGCCGCGCGCAGCATCCTCGACGGGCACGTGGTGCTCGACCGGAAGCTCGCCGTCACCGGACACTTCCCGTCCGTCGACGCCCTCGGGTCGATCTCCCGCGTCGCCTCGAAGGTCACGACCCCCGAGCAGCGTGCGACCGCGACCGCGCTCCGGAAGGTCATGGCCGCACGCCGCGCCGCGCAGGACCTGCTCGACGTCGGCGCGTACCAGCGCGGCACGAACCCGCTCGTCGACGCGGCCGTGGACCACCAGGACGCCATCGACGGCTTCCTCCGGCAGGGCATGGCCGAGCAGGTCACCGCCGCCGGGTCGTGGGAGCGCCTGGCCGGGCTCGTCCGCACCCTCGGCGTCGGCGGAGGGGTGCTCTGATGGCCCGCCGTTTCCCGCTCGCCGGACTCCTGCGCCTGCGGCACGCCGAACAGGACCGTGCCGCCGCGACCCTCGCCGACGCCAACGGCCGGGTCCGCGACGCCGCCGACGCCCGGATGGCCGCACGCCGCACCCTGGACGACGAACCGTCGACGATCAGCGACGCGGCGACGCTCAGCGCCGTCGCCTCGGCCCGTGCGGCGACCCGGGGGATGCTCGAGGAACTCGACGCCGTCGTCCGCTCCCGCCGCGCCGACGCCGACCGGGCGCAGCAGACCTACAACGCCGCACGCCGTTCGGCACTCGGGCTGGAGAAGCTCGAGGGCCAGCACACCACCCGGGTCACCGCCGAGGACCTGCGCACCGAACAGAACGCACTCGACGAGATCGCGGCCCGTCGCCGCACCGAGGGGGGACACCGATGAGCATCGACGCCGTGCTGTCGCGGATCAGCGAGATCCGCAGCCAGATCGAGACGCTGCAGAGCGGCACCGCGGGGACCGCCGCGGGGTCCGCCGCCGCGTCGTCCGCGGCCGCCTCCACCTTCGCGGACGCCCTCGCGACCCAGAGCGGAGCCGGAGCGGGTTCCGGGCTCGGGACGGCCGCCGGTTCCGCCGCCACGGCCGCTGGGACCACGGGAGCCGGAGCGGCGTCCACCGCCGCACCCGCCACCTCCGTCGACGCCGGCCGCGGCACCCTGGCGACCGGCAGCGGAGCCACGGGGGACGCCGTCGTCGCCGCGGCGAAGAAGTACCTGGGCGTGCCGTACGTGTTCGGCGGCGAGACCCGCGCCGGCATGGACTGCTCGGGCCTGGTGCAGACGGTGTTCAAGGACCTGGGCGTCACGATGCCCCGGGTCGTGCCGGACCAGGCCGACATGGGCGTCGCGGTGCCGTCCCTGGCACAGGCGCAGCCCGGCGACCTCATCATCCCCAAGGGCGAGGGGCACATCGTCATCTACGTCGGCGACGGCAAGGTCCTGCACGCCCCGCGCCCCGGCAAGGACGTCCGGATCGTCGACAACTGGTACAAGGACTCCGACATCGCCACGATCCGTCGCATCGTGCCGTCCGGCCAGGAGGCTGCGGCCACCTCCGCCGCGCAGGTCGCCCGCTCGGTCGGTGCGCCGAGCGCCACGAACGCCACCGACATGCAGATGGCTGCGCTGCAGTCGCTGTTCGCCGGGAGCGCCGCATGAACGCGCTCCTGACGGGTGCGCCGCTGGCACCGGTGCCGGCCGTGATGCGGCCGCGCGGGGCGGGGGAGCGTTCCGGCGCTGCCGAGGCCCGGTCCGGCGCCGAGTTCGGGGCCGCGCTGTCCGCGGTGTCTGCACTGTCCGCGGTGTCCGGTGCGGGGCAGCGCGACCGGGGACGACCGGAGCCGACCAGGGACGACGGCACCCCGTCTGCGACGACCGTGAGCCCGACGGGCAGCGCGTCCGGACTCGTCGCGCCGACGACCGGGACCCCGGGCGCCGTCACGAGCGATGCCGCCACGAACGACGACGCCGTCACGAGCGACGCCGCCATGACGGAGCCCGTCGCTCAGTCGGTCGCGAACGTGCTCACGCCGGGCGTCGCCGCCGCACTGGCCGGCACGGGCACGGGCACCGTTCAGGGTGTCGTCGAACAAGACCTGGCAGTGGGGACGGTCGCCACGCCCGCGACCGCCGCTCCGACCGGTGACGATGCGACCGCGGAGACGCCGGACCCCACCGCTGACGCAGCGACCGGCACGCCGACACCGGCCCTGCCGAACGCGGCACTGTCGAACGCGGCACTGCTGAACACGGTGTCGCTCGTCGCTGCCGCGATGAGCACGGCTCCGGCGGCCCCGACCGCGTCGTCGTCCGCGACGGCTTCCGCCGCCTCGTCCACCGCTCCGGCGGCCGGCGTCGTCGGGACTCCGGCCACGGCACCGACCGGGGCCGCCCTCGCGTCCGCTGCCACCGCCGCAGCCCAGCCCACCGCTCCCGCCGGACAACCGACCGCCGCAGCCGCAGCAGCAGCGGCCCTGACCGTGACCGCGGCCGACCAGCACCCCGCGGTCCGGCACACAACTGCCGCGCTCCCTGGCACGCAGGCCGCCTCCGCCGCTGCGCCCGCGACGGCCACCACCCCGGCCGGCCACGTCGCCACCGCAGCCGGCGCGGACCAGGGTGGGACGAGCCTCCCGGCCGGTCCCGGCACCGTCGACGCGCCCGTCGACGCGCCCGTCGTCCTGGCCGTCCCCGCGACCGCGGCGCCCGTCAGCAGCACGCCCACCGCAGCCCCGTCGGCCCCGACGTTGCCCGCCGCACCGCAGCCGGTCGCCCAGCAGCTCGCACGCCCGCTGTTCACCCTCGCGCACGCCGGACCCGGCGAGCACGTCCTGACCGTGCAGCTGACGCCGGAGGCGCTCGGCCCCGTCACCGTCCGCGCCCACGTCACCGGGCACGGCATGCACGTCGAGCTGTTCGCGGCCTCCGACGCCGGGCGCGACGCGGTGCGGCAGATCCTGCCCGACCTCCGCCGCGACTCCGGCGGCAGCACCACGCTCGACCTGTCGGCGCAGAACCACCCGGCCGACGCCGGCGCCGACGGTCGGGACCGGGCAGCAGCCGACACCGCCGGGCGCGACGGGACCGGTCGGGAGACCGACCACCCCGCCAGCCGGGAGGCCCGCACCGGCCCCGCCACGTCCCTCCCGTCCGCCCCGACCACCGTCCGCACCGCGGGACTCGACGTCCTCGCCTGACCGGCCACCACGACAAGGAACGAGAACCATGCCACTCGACGGGATCACCGGCTCCGTGGACACCGCCACGGCCGCCGCCGCAGTCGCCGCCAACCCGACCTCGTCGCGGTCGCAGACGATGGACTCCGAGGTCTTCATGAAGCTCCTCGTGACGCAGCTCCGCAACCAGGACCCGTCGTCGCCGATGGACACGAACCAGATGATCAGCCAGCAGACGCAGCTCGCGATGATGGAACAGGTCACCAACCAGACCACGACGGCCAACGAGGACTTCTCGCTGCAGATGCGGATGGCCGCCGCGAACCTCGTCGGGAAGCAGGTCAGCTACACCGACGCCGCCTCCGGCGCGGCCGTGACGGGGACCGCCACCGCGGTGTCCTACGCCAAGAGCGTGCCGACCGTGACCGTGAACGGGAAGGAGGTCGATCTCGACGTGATCTCCGGTATCACCACCGCCTCCGGTTCCTGACCCCACCCTCTTCCCACACACTGCTCGTCCACGAAGGGACGCACCATGCTCCGCTCGCTCTACTCCGGCATCTCCGGCCTCCGCTCCCACCAGGAGATGCTCGACGTCACCGGCAACAACATCGCCAACGTCAACACCGTCGGCTTCAAGTCGTCGACCACCGTCTTCCAGGACACCCTGTCGCAGATGACCCAGGGTGCCGGTGGTCCCCAGACCGGCATCGGCGGCACGAACCCGGCGCAGATCGGCCTCGGCGTGCAGGTCGCCGGCGTCTCGACCAACTTCGCCCAGGGTTCCGCGCAGGCCACCGGCAAGGCGACCGACCTGATGATCTCCGGCGACGGCTTCTTCGTCACCCGCCTGGGCAACGACACCGTCTACAGCCGCGCCGGTGCGTTCGACTTCGACGCCGACGGCCGCCTGGTCAGCTCCGACGGCAAGATCGTCCAGGGCTACTCGGCCACGGACGGCGTCGTCAACGACGGCGGCCAGATGAGTGACATCACCCTGCCGCTGCAGGCCGCCGCCCCCGCCACCGCGACCAGCACCGCGGGCGTCACCGGCAACCTGCCCTCCGACACGAAGACCGGCGAGGTGCTCAACCGCGACGCCACCGTCTACGACCAGTACGGCACCAAGCACACCCTGTCGCTCGCCTACACGAAGACCGCCACCGGGTGGACCGTCGCCGCCTCGAACGGGCAGGGCGCCTCGGCCACCGGCACCGTCGCGTTCGGCGCCGACGGCAAGATCACGCGCGGTGCGACCCTGCAGGTCGGTGGCGTCGCGGTCGACATGACCCAGCTGACCGGGTTCGCCGCGCTGAACACCGCGGCGATCTCGTCGCAGAACGGGCACGAGGCCGGGTCACTGAAGAGCTACTCGATCTCGAAGGACGGCACCGTGATGGGCACGTTCTCGAACGGCGCCTCGCTGGCCGTCGGCCGGATCGCCCTCGCGACCTTCGCCAACCCGGCGGGCCTGGAGAAGACCGGCGCGTCGGGCTACCGCGCGACCGCGAACTCCGGTGCCGCCACGGTCGGCGTCCCGGGATCCGCGGGCGTCGGCTCGCTGGCCGCCGGAACGCTCGAGATGTCGAACGTCGACCTGTCGCAGGAGTTCACCAACCTGATCGTCGCGCAGCGCGGCTTCCAGGCGAACGCCCGCATCATCACCACCTCGGACGAGGTGCTGCAGGAGCTGACGAACCTCAAGCGCTGATGAACGACGAGGACCCCCGATCCCGACTGCCGCTCGGCAGGGGAGCGGGGGTCCTCTTCGTGACCGTCCCACACGTGTCAGACGACCGGCGCGCGGTACCCGTTCCCGACCTCTAGGCTCGGTCGAGTACTCGCCGGTGCACGGGGCGCACGGCGGAACCAGGGGGAACACATGTCGATCACGTCCAGGATCACCATCGCGGGCGCGACCGCGATCATCGCCGCCGTCGCCATGACCGGCTGCGCCGGACCCGGCAGCACCGCGCCGGCGAGCGAGCGGCCGACGTCGAAGGCATCGTCGGCTGCCGCGACGCCGACGCCGACCGCCGAGGCGGCGATGCCCACCGATCTGACATTCGAGGACGGTGAGGCGCTCTCCACGACCAAGCTGCCGGCGTTCAGCCTCGAGGTCTCCGCCCTGGCCGACTGGAAGCAGACCGGTGAGGACCCCGCCACGGGGACGCGGGAGTACACGAAGTCCGACGGCTCCGTCGCGACGATCACGCAGCAGCGGATCACCGACCTGGACCCGACGATCGGCGACCGTGCGGCCACCGAGCAGCTGTTCACCGCCGCCGGGTTGCCCGCCGAGCAGCTCGAGGAGCAGCTCCTGCCGACGATGACCGACGGCACGGCACAGTTCCTGTCGATCGCGGGCCACAACTCGGACGGCTCGTGGTCGGCGACCGTCGCGCGTGCGTTCGCGAAGCCCGGTGCCGCGCTCATCGTGAAGGTCAAGACGTCCTCGCAGGAGTCGCTGCGTCCGGACCTGCACGACATCCTCGTCCACGCGCAGGTCGTCATCGTCTAGTCGCGGTCGCGGTCGCGCTGCCGGTCGTCGTCCACGGCCGGGAAGGCCACGACGGCCAGCAGGCCGCCGTCGCTCCGTGGCGTGAGGTCCAGGGTCGCGCCGTGTGCGGTCGCGACCTTCTGGACGAGCGCGAGTCCGAGTCCGAAGCCGCTGCCCTCGCTGCGGGTGCGGTCGAGTCGACGGAACGGTTCGGTCAGCGTGGCCGCCTCGGCAGCGGTGATCCGTCGGCCGTCGTTCGCCACGGTCAACCGCACGTCGGGCTGCGCGGTGACGTTGATGTCGATCGTGCCGCCCGGGACGTTGTGCACGACGGCGTTCCGGACGAGGTTCACGACGAGCTGCCGGACGAGGACCGGTTCACCGGGGACGACCGCGTCGTCGAGGTGCACCGACACACGGAGACGGCGGGCGACGAGCTCGGCGTCCACGGTCCGGAGGGCGGACGCCACCTCGTTCCGCAGTGCGATCGGTCGAGCCGTCAGGTCGGAGTCGCCGCGTGCGAGCTCGAGGAGCGCAGCGGTGATCGAGGTCATCTGGTCGACCGTGGTGTGCAGCCGATCGAGGGTCCGGGCGGTCTCGGGCGGGTGGTCCGACCGGAGCGCCACCTGCAGCATCGTCTTCATGCTCGCCAGCGGGGTGCGGAGTTCATGGGACGCGTTCGCGGTGAACCGGGACCGGCTGGTGAAGGAGGCCTCGAGTCGGTCGAGCATCGCGTTCACCGTGTCGGCCACGTCCCGGATCTCGTCGTGGGGTCCGTCGACCGCGATGCGCGCGTCGAGGTTCCGGTCGTCGAGTCGTTCGGCGGTGGCGGCGATCTGCCGGAGCGGCTGCAGCAGTCGGCCGGCGACGAACCAGCTCACGACACCCCCGACGCCGCCGATGACGAGCAGCGCCGGCAGGGAGACGATGAGGAACAGCCGCAACACGTCGTCGCGTCCGTTGATCGTGTAGAGGTCGTGGGTCGTGCCGTAGGGGAACGGGCCGGCGGTGAACGCGTACCCGGGCACGATCGCCAGCACCGCGAACACCGTGGCGAGCATCGCCCCGCCGGTGAGCAGGATGAGTGCCGTGTAGGTGAGCGTCAGACGGAGCCGGATCGTCAGCCGTCGAGGCTGCTCGGTCACGGTCGCTCCTCGGACACGGACGGAGCTCGGGCGTCGGGTGCGATCGCGTAGCCGACCCCGGGCGTGGTGCGGATCGGGTCCGGGTCGCCGAGCCGTCGCCGGAGGCCCGAGATCGTGACCCGGATGGCGTTCGTGAACGGGTTCGCGTTCTCGTCCCACGCCTGCTCGAGCAGCTCCTCGGCGCTGACGACCCCACCCTCGGCACGAAGCAGGACCTCGAGCACGGCGAACTCCTTCCGCGACAAGCGCAGGTACCGGTCGTCGCGGTACGCCTCGCGCCGGAACGGGTCCAGTCGGATCCCGGCCCGTTCGAGGACCGGTGGCAGGCGTCGTCGGCTGCGTCGGTTCAGGGCACGGAGGCGCGCGACGAGTTCCTCGAGGTCGAACGGTTTGCCGAGGTAGTCGTCCGCACCGAGCCGGAGGCCGTCGACCCGGTCGCCCAACGTCGTCGCCGCGGTGAGCATGAGGACGTTCGGGCCGTCCTCGGACGCGACGATCCGGGCGCAGACCTCGTCACCGTGCATGCCGGGCAGGTCCCGGTCCAGGACGACGACGTCGTACCGGTTGACCGCCAGCCGTTCCAAGGCGTCGAGACCGTTCCCGACGACGTCGGCCGAGACCGCCTCGAGTCGGAGGCCCGCCTGGATGGCGTCCGCGAGGAACGGTTCGTCCTCGACCACGAGTACGCGCACGCTGCTCCTCACCCCGCAGCGCAGGGAGCACGACGGCAGGGTCATCAGAACACACCCCGTGTAACGCTGGCGTAAGGAGGAACCCCGACGCTGCCGCAACGGCCCATCTCGTGTGCTGGGCGCATGCACCGCTCCCGAACTGAACCCACCGCCGGCGTGCCAGCCACGGTCCGTCCCACCGCCGCCGACCCGGCCCTGGTGACGCCGCTGCTGCCGTCGCTCACCGGCCTCCGGTGGGTGGCCGCGTTCGTCGTCTTCGCGTACCACGTGCGGAACCTGGGCTACTTCTCCGGACGTGCCCAGGGCCTCCTGTCCGACACGATGGGTGCCGGCGCCACCGGCGTGTCCCTGTTCTTCGTCCTGTCCGGGTTCGTCCTCGCCTGGGCGCACAGACCCGGAACGCGGCCGACGACGTTCTGGTGGCGCCGCGTCGCCCGCGTCTACCCGCTGCACTTCGTCGGCGTGGTCCTGGCCGTCGTGGTCGCGCACGTCCTCATGCCGAGCATCGTCACGACGTCGTCGAAGGCGCTCCTGGCGAACTTCCTGCTGGTGAGTTCCTGGCACGGGCCCTGGTGGCAGGCGGGCAACCCGGTGTCGTGGTCGCTGGTCTGTGAGGCGTTCTTCTACCTGGTCTTCCCCCTGCTGATCCGGGTCCTGCACGGGGCGCGAGCCGGGGTGCTCTGGGCTGCCGTGGCGCTGTCGGTGCTGTCGGTCGTCGTCGTGCCGCATCTGGTCGCCGTCCTGCCCGGCCAGCTGTCCGCGGCGAACTGGCCGCTGGCCCGGCTGCCCGAGTTCGTGCTCGGTGTGACGGTCGCGTGCCTGATCCGGTCCGGCTCATGGCGTGGACCGGGCGTGGCGGCCTCGGCGGTCGTCGCGGTCGCGGGCTTCGTCGCAGCCGACCGGTACCCGGCGTCACCGTTCGCCCTGAACGGCTGCACCCTGATCGGGTTCACGCTGCTGATCGCCGCCCTCGCCCGCGCCGACGTCGCCGGCGTCCGGACCGTCCTGTCGTCGCGGCCGCTCGTGGCCCTCGGTGAACGGTCCTTCGCGTTCTACCTCGTCCACCTGCTCGTCATCGACACGCTCGGCGCGCTCTGGCCGGTCGCCGATCCGCGCCCGGCGATCGGCGGGCTGGCACTCACCGTCCTGGCGCTGGCCGTCGCGCTGCTGGTCGCGGCCGTGCTCCACCGACTGGTGGAACGGCCCGCACGCACGGCACTGCTGGCGGTCCCCGGGCTGTTCGCTCCGTCCAGGGTGTCGGTGGTGACGCGGTGACGAGGCGTCCGCCCAATGGATCCGGACCAGAGCGCGGGTCCAGAGGCGAGCGCGGATCCGGACGGGAGGCGCGGGGCGGCGGGGGAGCACCGGCGCGGTTCCCGCCGCGGCACGTCCACCCCCGGGGCTCGACCGTCACCCGAGCAAGCGGTCACCGCGCCTCCCGGCCGTCTATGGTGGCCGCATGGGGACCTGGAGTGCAGAACCGGTGGGCAACGACTCGGCAGCCGACTTCGTCGGTGATCTCGAGGACGAGCGCGGGTGGGCCGTCGTGGAGGCGGCACTCACCGCGGCGACGGACGCGGGACCCGAGATCGACAGCGATGTGGCCGAACTCGCCCTCGCCGCCGCCGAGGTCGTCGCGCACGGGGTCGGACGCCCGACCCAGGACGACGCTTACACCGCGAGCATCGCGCAGTTCGTCGAGCGGGCCGGCAAGCCGGACGAGGCGCTCGTCAGCCTCGCCGCGCAGGCCGTCACCGCGGCAGGGAGCCCGGACGGTGAACTCGCCGAACTCTGGGACGACGCCGGGTCGGACGACCTCGCCGAGTGGCGCGAGTCGATCACCCGCCTGACCGCGAGCCTCAGCGCCGACCGGTAGGGGTCGTCGCGGCGTTCCCGCAGCGCCGCGTTCCTGCGTCCGTCGGCCCTGGTCGGTAGCCTGCCCGGATGGGGACGAGCGTCGAGGCCGCGTACACCGACCGGGCGGCGGAGTACGTCGAGCACCTCGGGACGATGGCGTCGGTGCACCCGTCCGACGTGCAGCTCGTCGGCGCCTGGGCCGCATCGGTCGAGGGCGCGCTCCTCGACGCCGGGTGCGGTCCGGGGCACTGGACGGCGTTCCTCGCGGAGCAGGCGCGGGACGTGCGCGGGATCGACGCGGTGCCGACGTTCATCGACCACGCCCGGCAGGCCTTCCCAGGCGTGCCCTTCACGACCGGCAGCATCGATGCCCTCGACGCGGGTCCCGGCACTTTCGGCGGCGTGCTCGCCTGGTACTCCCTGATCCACCACGACCCGGGGTCCATCCGGCGCCCGCTCGACGAGTTCGCGCGGGTCCTGGGGCCGGGCGGGACGCTCCTCGTCGGGTTCTTCGTCGGCCCCGTGGTCGAGGCGTTCGACCACGCCGTCGTGACGGCCTGGCGATGGCCGGCCGAGGCGCTCGAGCAGGAGTTGCAGGCCGCCGGCTTCGACATCGTCGAGACGCACACCCGCATCGCGGCGACCGGGACACCGCGGCCGCACGGGGCGGTCCTCGCCCGTCGCCGAGACTCGGCCCGACGCGGCTGAGCTCGGCACGCGTGACTCCTGCCCGGTGCGAGCGCACACTGTCGTCAGGAGCGGCAACGGTGCCGCCCCGGAGCGGCAACGGGAGACGACATGCACTACCTCGTGAACGTCCTGGACGGCGGGCCCGCATCCGGAACGCACACGACCGGGCGGGCCTCGGACGCGGAGGCAGCGGCGGTCGACGACTTCAACGAACGGCTCCGCGCCGCGGGCCGGTGGGTCTTCGCCGCGGGTCTGTCGGAACCGTCGCGGTCGACCGTCGTCGACGACCGCGAGGGTGCCGGACTCGTGCACCGCGGCCCGGCCGTCGACGCGCCGGAGCACGTCGCCGGGTTCTGGATCTGGGACCTGCCGGACGAGGACACGGCCCTCCGGCTGGCGCACGAGGCTTCACGGGCGTGCAACCGGCGCATCGAGGTCCGCCCGGTCCTCTGACCACCGGGCGAGCGCCCAGTCGGGTACCCGGTACGGTCGCACCGGGGAATGCCAGGGGAGCACCACCCGGGAACGAGGGGGAACTTGCATGGGGAACGTCGTCGGCGCGGACTCGCTCCGCTGGTACCGCCCGCCCCGGGCTCCGCACCCCCGGCCCGACGCTCCTCTGGCTGCACGGCGGCGGCTTCTTCCGCGGGACCCCCGCGCAACCCGAGGCGCACGACGTCGCCCGCGTCCTCGCCGAGCAGGGCGTCACGGTGGTGACCGCGGCCTACCGCCTGGCACCGTTCCCCGGCACCGGGATGCTCCGGCGCCGACCGGCAGACACGCAGGAGCGCTTCCAGCTGCCACTCGAGGACGTCGTCGCCGCAGCACGAGCGGTCTCGGCCGCGTCGCCGCACGGCGTCGTCCTGGGCGGCGCGAGCGCCGGCGCGTGTCTGGCCGCCGCCGCCACCCTGCACGCGTTGGACGACGGTGCCCCTCCGGTCGGTGCGGTCTTCGCGTACGGCTTCTTCCACGCCCGGCACCCGCGGGACGGTGACCCGGCGCACCGATCACGCGGACACCGCCGCATCACGCACGCACCGTGGGCGCTCGACGTCGCGAACCGGAACCACGCCGGCACGCGGCAGGCGCTCGCACACCGGTACGCGTTCCCGGGCGGCCACGACCTCGCCGGGTTCCCGCCGACGCTCGTCGTGGACGCCGAGCGGGACACGATGCGGACGTCGGGAGACCGCTTCGCCACCGAACTCGCCGACGCGGGTACCGACGTGGAACGCCACGTCATGGCGGACAGTGCGCATGCCTTCCTGAACCGCCCGGGCCTACCGGCCTTCACCACCGGGACCGCCCTGATCGCCGAGTGGATCGGCCGCCGACCCGGCCACGGGTGAACAGCCGGCGTCGATCCGGTCGAGCGCTTGCGCCCCATAAATGGATAGCCGTACTCTCCGAGAGTGCGAATATCTGATCTTGCCCGAGAGGCCGCGACACCGCTGACCGCCGTCAAGTACTACCAGCGCGAAGGACTGCTCCCCGCCGGCGAGAAGACCGCCCCGAACCAGACCGCGTACGACCGGCGGCACGTCGAGCGGGTCCGCCTGGTCCGCGCGCTGCTCGAGACCGGCGGCCTGTCGGTCGCCGTCACCAAGCAGGTGCTCGCCGTCCTCGACACCGACGACGCCCCTCTCGCGGAGGTCTTCGAGGTGGCCCAGTACTCGATGACCGCACCTCGGTCACCGGAGGCTGCCGCGAGCCGGGAGGCCCGTGACCGCATCGCAGACCGGGTCACCGCTGCCGGGTGGGCCGCCACGACCGACAACCCCGGTCACGAGATCGCAGCACGGGCGCTGGACGGCCTCGCCACCATCGGCTTCGACGCCCCGGACGACTACCTCGACGCCTACCTGACCGCGGCCGCCACCGCGGCCCGTGCCGACGTCGCCGCGCTGCAGAGCCGGGACGGCCGCGACGCGATCGCCGAGCTCATGGTCGTGGGCACCGTGCTGGGCGATCCGCTGTTCGCCGGACTCCGGCGCATCGCCCACGAGGACGCGACCCACGACCTGTTCCCCGTCCCGGCAGCGCCCGCGACCATCACGACCAGCGCGACCAGCGCCGGGACCACCGCCAACAGTGGGTCAGCGGAGCGACGATGAAGGCCGCGATCCGGCGCGCGGTCGCCTGGCATCCCGCGCTCATGACCGTCGCGGCGGTCATGGTCCTCTGCGCCGTGGTGAGCGCAGTTGGGCTGCTCGTCGACCCGCGCACGGTCCTCGGCGGGCCGCTGTGGGCGAAGCCGCTGAAGTTCTCGGTCTCGATCCTGCTGTACGCCGTCACCTGGGCGTGGTTGATCGCGCACCTGCCCCGATGGCGGCGGCTGGCGCACCGGCTCGGCACGGTGATCGCCGTCACACTGCTCGTCGAACAGGCGCTCATCCTCTGGGCGGCCGCCACCGGCACGACCAGCCACTTCAATGTCTCGTCACCCCTGCACGTCGTGGTGTGGGGCGTGATGGCGGTGTCGATCACCGTGCTGTACCTCTGCACCTTCGTGACCTCGGCCGCGCTGTTCTTCCTGCGCCTGCCGACACCCGCGCTCACCGTGGCGGTCCGGCTCGGCGCGGTGATCGCCCTGGGCGGCATCGGTGTCGCGTTCCTCATGACCGGTCCCACCCCGACGCAGCTGACGAGCCCGGACGGCATCGTCGGCGCGCACGCGGTCGGTGTCGTGGACGGTGGGCCGGGCGTGCCGGTCCTCGGGTGGAGCACGACCGGCGGCGACTACCGCGTCGCGCACTTCGTCGGCATGCACGCCCTCCAGCTGGTCCCACTCGTGGCACTGGCGCTCACGGTCCTCGCGCGTCGGGTCCCGCGACTCCGCTCGGACACCACGCAGGTGCGCATCGTCGTCATCGTCGCGCTCGCCTACGCCTGCGGCACGGTCCTGCTCACCCTGCAGGCGGTAGCCGGTCAGTCGGTGGTGCACCCGTCCGCAGCCGTGTCCGCGGTGGCCGGGGCGATCCTCCTGGCCGCGTCCGCCGCGACGGTGCTGACGCTCCTCCGCCGACCGGCACCGGTACTCCGGATGACGTGACCGAACCGTGTCCCGGGGCCGCGAGCGACCGGTGCAGGATCGTCGCATGGGGACAGGGCGGGCGGCGGTCATCGGCGGGGCAGCGTCGATCGCGCTCGTGGTCGTCCTCGGGGTTGCCGGCTGCGCCGGTCCGGCGGCGTGCACCGCGATCGGCTGGGCGAACGGTGTCGAGCTGACGCTGCTCGGCGACACCTCGGCGGTCGCCACCGTGACGGCGTGCGGCGGGGCTGGATGCACTCCGCCCACCGCCGACGATCCGCTCGCCGACCCACCGGAGGCCGACCCCGGCAGCACGCCGACGCCGGTGCCCGGTGGCGTCCGCTGGCCGCTGCACCTCGGCATGGACACGCCGCACCACGGCTCGGTCGCCGTGTACGACCGTGCTGGTCAGCTGCTCGTCGAGCAGGCGGTGACGATCCGCTGGGACAGCCCGCACGCGGCGGACCCGTGCGGCGGGCCGTCGTCCGGACGCGTCACCGTGCGCCTGCCGGCGTCCCCGGGCTGACCGTGTCATCCGGCTGACGAGCGTGACCGGAGCCGGACGGGAGGCGCGGTACCGGCCCGCACCGCGCCTCCCGTCCGGGACGGCGTCAGTGAGCCGGCGCCGCCGGTCTGATCGTCGCGTCGGTCAGACCGGCGCCGGCAACTCCAGCCCCTTGAGCTCGCGCATCACGGAGTTGAGGTGCCACTGGTCGCGGAACAGCCCGTAGCGGTCGCGGTCCGTCGTGACGATCTCCAGGTCACGGCGACGCTCGAGCAGCGCCAGGTCGGAGTCGGTGACGGTGCGGACCATCGTCCAGGGCAGCGGCTCGACGCGGACGGCGGTGGCGAACTCGGCCTGCAGACGCGAGGTCAGGACCTCCAGCTGCAGCGAACCGATGACACCGACCATCGGGGCCTGCGCGGTCCGGCGCTCGGACTCGAGCAGCTGCACGACGCCCTCGCCGGCGAGCTGCTGCATGCCCTTCCGGAACTTCTTCGCGGTGCTGGGGTCGGTCGGGGCGACGGTTGCGAACATCTCGGGCGCGAACCGGGGGAGCGGCTCGAACTCGACCGCCTCGTCGCTGTAGAGCGTGTCACCCGGGTGCAGCATCGTGGCGTTCACCAGACCGACGACGTCCCCGGGCCAGGCGACGTCGACGGTGTCGCGCTCCCGACCGAAGACGCTCAGCGCGTGCTTGGTGTTGAAGCGACGGCCGGACTGTGCGTGGGTGAGCATCATCCCGCGGTCGAAACGGCCGGAGCAGATGCGGACGAACGCGACCTGGTCGTGGTGGGCCGGGTCCATGTTCGCCTGCACCTTGAACACCTGGGCGGCGAACTGCTCGGTGACCGGGCGGGGAGCGCCGTCCTCGGTCCGGCGGGGCAGAGCAGGGGGAGCGGTGTCGCGGAGGAAGCGCAGCAGGTCGACCGTGCCGAGGTGCTTGGTGGCGACGCCGAAGAACACCGGCATGCTGACCCGGGCGTGGAAGTCGTCCTGGTCGGGCAGCCCACGGACCTCGCGGGTGAGCTCGACCTCTTCGAGCGCGGTCTCCCACGCAGAGCCGAAGAGCTCGGCAGCTTCGGCCGCGGGGCGCTCGGTCGCGACCGGCAGGTGGCCGCCACCGGTGGACTCGTACGTCGTCAGGGTCTCGGTCGCGGTGTCGACCAGCCCCTGCAGGTTGCCGGCCTCGCCGACTGGCCAGGTGACCGGGGTGGGTACACGGCCGGTGCGTTCCTCGAGCTCGTCGAGCAGGTCGAGGGCTTCGCGGCCCGGGCGGTCCCACTTGTTGACGACCGCGATCACCGGGATGTCGCGCGTGCGGCAGACCTCGAACAGGCGGATCGTCTGCGCCTCCATGCCCTTCGCGGCGTCGATCAGCATGACCGCGCAGTCGACGGCCGCGAGCGCTCGGTAGGTGTCCTCGGAGAAGTCGGCGTGACCCGGGGTGTCGACGACGTTGATGAGCGTGCCGCCGGCGTCGAGCTGGACGACCGCGGAGCTGATCGAGATGCCGCGACTGCGCTCGATCTCCATCCAGTCGGAGACGGTCGCACGGCGGGTGGCCTTGCCCTTCACCGCGCCGGCTTCGTCGATGGCCGAGGCCGCCAGGGTCAACGACTCGGTGAGCGTCGACTTGCCGGCGTCCGGGTGGGCGATGACGGCGACGGTGCGACGGCGGTCGGCTTCCCGCTCGATCGTGCCGGCGAGCGCGGCGTCGGCCGGGGACGGACCGGTCACGCGTCGCCCCGCTCGGGGCGTCGACCGACGGCGAGACCTGGGCGTTCCGACTTCTGCACCCCACGACGATACCGACTGCCCCGGACAGTCGACGAACCGGAAGCCTCCGGGAGGCCCGTCCCCGTCAGGTGGGCATCGCCAGCACGCGACGGAACAGCTTGCCGATCGCCGTCCGGCGGGGCTTCCAGCCGTGCGCCGCGAGGGTGTCGTCCACCGGCTTCGTGATCCACCGCGAGTTGAACGTGAAGGTGCCGGATCCGCCGGTCGACGAGCGGGTGCTGGTGCGCATCAGGCGTCGGTACTCGTTCGTCTCGGGCAGCAGCCGGATGCCGTAGCGGTAGGTGGTGACCGTCCCGCCGCCGGAGCGACCGAGCTGGCGGGTCGCGATGAACTGTCCGTCCTCGAACGCCATGTCGAACGGGTGCTCGGTCGCGCGGTGGAGGGCCATCAGGGCGTCGCCGACCTGGTTGGCGGACGACGAGGACGCGGTACCGGGGGTCGACATACCCGGACCCTACCGATGCCCGGGTGAGGTGGCACGACAGGGAACCCCTCCTCGGCAGGCCCGGCCGTACCGTGGGCGCATGCCGAACGAGAACGAGGTGCGGGACTTCCTGATGTCCCGCCGTGCCCGGATCACACCCGAATCGGTCGGCCTGCCGGGTGGACCCGGTCGACGCGTGCCCGGCCTCCGTCGTGGCGAGGTCGCCGTCCTCGCCGGGGTCAGCGCCGAGTACTACGCACGCATCGAACGCGGGAACCTGACCGGCGTCACCGACACGGTGCTCGACGCCGTCGCCCAGACCCTGCGGTTCGACGACTCCGAGCGGGCGCATCTGTTCGACCTGGCCCGGTCGGCGAACACGTCCCCGGTGCGCCGTGGTCGTCCGACGGCTCCGGCCTCCGTCCGCCCGGGCCTCCGCCACGCACTCGAGGCGATGCACGACGTCGTCGCCTTCGTCCAGAACACCCGACTCGACGTCGTCGCGATGAGTGACCTCGGCCGGGCGCTCTACAGCGACGTCATCATGGCCGGTGGCGATCAGCCGAACTTCGCCCGCTTCGCGTTCCTGCACCAGGACCTGTCCCGTCGGCTCTACCCGGACTGGGAAGGAGCGGCGGACACCTCGGTCGCGATGCTGCGGACCGCGGCCGGACGACACCCGGACGACCGCGCCCTGCGGGACCTGATCGGTGAGCTCGCGACCCTCAGTCCGGAGTTCCGGCAGAAGTGGGCGGCGCACGAGGTCCGGCTGCACACCCACGGCGTCAAGACGTTCCACCACCACGCGGTCGGCGACGTCCGGTTGCACTTCGAGAACCTGACGCCCGGGCTCGACGACGAGCACAGCGTCATCGTCTACGCGGCGGAACCGGGCAGTGCGGACGCGGAGTCGTTGCAGCTGTTGGCGAGCTGGGCCGCGACCCGCACGACGGACGCGAGCGGCGCCTCCCGGGCCGAGGACGTGACCCGGGGCGGAACCCGGTGACGACCACCGCGCCCACCCCGACGACCGACCACACAGCCACCCGGATGCCCTGGGCGGCGCTGGTCGCCCTCGCTGCGATCGGGTTCCTGCTGCTGTCCGCCGAGACGATGCCCGCCGGACTGCTGCCGCTGATGGCCGGCGACCTGGGCGCCAGCGAGGGCGTCATCGGTCAGTTCATCAGCGTCTGGGCCCTCGGCACCGTCGTCGTCACTGTCCCCGCGATCACCCTGACCCGCGGGATCCGTCGGAAGCCGCTGCTGCTCGCCTCGCTGACCTGCCTGGTGCTCGCGAACACGGTCACGGCACTCTCGTCGGACGTCGTCCTGTCGCTCGTGTCCCGCTTCGTCGGCGGCGCGGCGACGGGTGTCCTGTGGGGGATGCTGGCCGCGTACGGGCGCCGGATCAGCCCGCCGACACGCGGCGGGCTTGCCCTGGCGGTCGTGTCGACCGGCGCACCGGTCGGCTTCGCGCTCGGCACACCACTCGGCGCCTGGGTCGGCGGCGTCCTGGACTGGCGGTGGTCGTTCATCGGCATGTCACTGCTCGGCATCGTCCTGCTGGTCCTCGTCGTGCTGCTCGTGCCCGACGTCGCGGGGCAGGCAGCCGGTGGACGCCTGCCCCTGCGACGGGTGTTCCTGCTGCCCGGGGTCCCGGTCGTCCTGGTCGTCATCGTCCTGTGGATGCTCGGCCACAACACGATCTACACCTACATCGCGCCGTTCCTCCGCGACACCGGGACCGGGCTCTCGGCGGACCTGGTGCTCCTGGTCTACGGCGTCTGCTCGATCGGCGGAGTCGCACTGACGGCAGCGCTGATCGACCGGCACCCGCGGGGGCTGCTCTGGGCGAGCCTCGGCGGGTTCGTGTCCGCCGCGGTGTTGCTCCTCGTCGGACACGGGTCGCCCGCGGTCGTGCTCGGTGCCGCCGTGCTCTGGGGGCTGACCTTCGGTGGAGCGTCGCCGCAGCTGCAGAGCGCCCTGACGATCGCCGGCGGCTCGGAGTCGGACCTCGCCAACGCGTTCCTGCCGGTCGCCTTCAACCTGGCGATCTCCGCCGCGGGCCTGGTCGGAGCGCTGCTCCTGGGGTTCTCGGGTGGGCTGGTCCTCGCGGTGTTCATGGCCGTGCTCGGGGCCCTGGCACTGGCGGTGACGATGGTCTGCCGGGGGACCTTCGCCGCTCGCGGATGACGGCCGCTCCGGTCGCTGGTCGCGGCGGCTGGTGACCGGGGTCTGAGGCCCGGCCTCTGCGATCGGCCTAGTACTTCGACTTCGCCGCGCAGGTCACCGTGTCGGCGGTCTGCCCGGAGACAGAGTCCGGCAGCTCGGCGGCGGACGCGCTCGGCCGGGGCGTCGCCGGAGCCGTCGTCGGGCTGCCGGCTGCGGGCGGGGTGGTGGTGCCCGACGCACTGGCCGGAGCCGACGGTGCCGCGGTGGGCGCGTCCGGATCGCGCACCGCCGAGCGGCCGAGGCTGTCCGGCGCGAGCTGCACCGGTTCGTCGGCCTGCAGCGCCGCGGTCAGGGTGGCGGCCGGCCCCTCGGAGACCAGGACGCGGGCTGGGTCGGCGGGGTCATCGACGACCGGGAACTGCAGGAACACCATGTTGGAGAGTCCGACGGTGTTCACGGCGAGGGCCAGGCGGGCCAGGGTCGCCGGGTCGTTCAGGGTGTCCGACAGCACCATGTTCTTGAAGGCCGTGTCGGCCAGCCGCAGCACCTTGGCCGGGTTCGTGAGCGTGCCGGCGGAGACGGTCTGGCGGGCCAGCGCCGACATGAAGGTCTGCTGGTTGCTGATGCGGCCGAGGTCACTCGCGTCACCGACGCCGTGCCGGGATCGGAGGAACGCGGCGGCCTCGGCGCCCTTGAGCTCCCGGTTGCCGGGCTGCAGGTCGAGCGCCGGCGTGACGTCGTCGTCCTTGATCGGGGTGGCGAGGCAGACCGTGACACCACCGACGGCGTCGGCCATCCGGACGACCCCGTCGAAGGTGATCTTGCCGGCGTAGGCGATCTGCAGGCCGGTGAGCTTGCCGATCGTGCTCGCGACGCAGGCCAGACCGTGCTTCTCGCCACCGCGGGAGAGTGCGGTGTTCAGCATCGCCGCGGACGATGCCGGTGTGACGGTGCCCTCGTCGTTCGTGCATGCCGGGATCGGGACGACGAGGTCGCGCGGGAAGCTGATGACCGACATGTTGGTGTGGTCGGCCGAGATGTGCACCAGGATGTTGGTGTCATTGTTGCCGACACCGTTGCTCGCCTTCTGGTTCGCCGCGTCGTCGAACCCGGCACCCTGACCGTCGCGGGTGTCGGTCGCGACGAGCAGCATGTTCACCTCGCCGGACTGCGCCGTCAGTGCGGGCGCCTTCTTCGCCGTGGTGCCGGGCATCGCGAGCGAGACCGAGGGTTGCGCGTTCTGCAGGACCTGCCAGGTGGCGATGGCGGCGATCGAACCGGAGCCCACGACGGCGACGGCCGCGACGACGGCGATGCCCCGCAGCACGAAGCCGAACGGACTGCGGCGGGGGAGTCTGCCGTGCCGCGTGGGCGGCGCCGGGGTCGTCGACTGTTCCGCGTGCGCTCGTCCATCGTCCGACATGCATCTCCCAGTACCGACCGAGAGGGGCCCCGGTCTCGCCATCATGCCGGACGGCGAGGCTCCCGACCGTCAAGACACCTGAGAGAACGTCAGGCGGCGGCTTCGGCGTCCTCAGGGAACAGGGTGGTCCGGAGCGTCGGGCAGTGCTCGGGGGTCGGGTGCTCGGAGATGTGGATGACCTCGTCGAGCCGGTCGCGCGCCGCCGTCAGCTCCGCCAGCTGCGTCGTGATGCGGTCGCGTTCCTGCACGAGCAGCGCGAAGGACTCGGGCGTCGCGGTACCCGCGTCGACACAGGGCAGGAGCTGGACGATCGTGCGGCTCGGCAGTCCGGCGGCGAAGAGCTGCTGCACCAGGCGGACCCGGTCCACAGCCTCTGTCCCGTAGGTCCGCTGTCCGCTGCCGGTGCGGCTGGCGGTGAGCATCCCCTGCTCCTCGTAGTACCGGAGGGAGCGGACGCTCACCCCGGTCCGGGCGGCGAGGTCCCCGATGCGCATGTCGTCTCCGTTCGGGCTTGCCCCTGACATTGATGTGAGGTCCTACCGTAACCGAGCCGCAGCGGGACGGACCCGTTCGGCGGAAGGACACCACCATGGACATCACCGGATCCGTTGCCCTCGTCACCGGGTCGAACCGCGGCATCGGACGCCACTTCGTCGAACAGCTCCTGCAGCGCGGCGCGTCGAAGGTCTACGCCACGGCCCGTCGGCCCGAACTCGTCGACGTCCCCGGTGTCGAGGTGCTCGCCCTCGACATCACCGACCCGGCCTCGGTCGCGGCAGCCGCAGCGGCCGCTGGCGACGTCACCCTGCTGATCGACAACGCCGGCGTCCTGTCGTCCGGCTCGCTGCTCACCGACGACCTGGCGGACGCCCGGCGCGCGGTCGACACCCATCTCTGGGGAACGCTCGAGATGGTCCGGGCCTTCGCCCCCGTCATCGAGCGGAACGGCGGCGGCGCCATCGTCAACGTGCTCTCCGCGCTCTCGTGGTTCTCGGCACCGGGTGCGGGTGGGTACGCCATCGCGAAGGCCGCCGAGTGGAACATGACCAACGCCGTCCGGCTCGAGCTCGCCGGCCGGGGCGTGACCGTGCAGGGTCTCCACCTCGGTGCCGCGGACACCGACATGATGGCCGGCTACGACGGCCCGATGACGGACCCGGCGGACGTCGTCCGCGCCGCCCTCGACGGCGTCGAGCGGGACGCCACCGAGGTGCTCGTCGACGACTGGACCCGCATGGTCAAGGCCTCCCTGGCGGGCGACCCGGTGGACTTCACGGCGCAGATCGGCTGAGCCGGTCGGCGCGCTCCGACCGGTTCGGGACCGGGGACACGACGGATGGGAGGCCCGTGGCGGCGCCGCCACGGGCCTCCCGTCCGTCGGGTGCGTCCGTCCGTCAGCGGCGGTCGATCAGCCCTTGAGACCGGCGGAGGCCATCGTGGCGACGAACTGCTTCTGCGCGACGAGGAACAGCAGGATCAGCGGCAGGGTCGCGACGACGTTGCCGGCCATCAGCAGCGACCAGTCGGTGCGTCGGACCCCCTGGAAGTTCGTCAGGCCGAGCTGCAGCGTGAAGGCGTCCTCGTTGTTGATCGCGATGAGCGGCCACACCAGGTCGTTCCACGAGCCGAGCAGCGTGAAGACCGCCAGGGTGGCGAGTGCCGGACGGGCGAGCGGCAGCACGATCCGGAAGAAGACCTGCAGGCGGCTGCAGCCGTCGATCATGCCGGCCTCCTCGAGCTCGGCGGGCAGCGAGAGGAAGAACTGGCGCATCAGGAAGATGCCGAACGCGGACGCCAGCCACGGCACGATCGCGGCGCCGAGGTGGTCGACGAGGTGCAGCCGCGCGAACATGACGTAGGTCGGGATCATGAGCAGCTGCGACGGGATCATGATCGTGGCGAGGACGGCCAGGAACCCGAAGGTGCGCCCGGGGAACCGCAGCCGGGCGAACCCGTACCCGGCGAGCGAGCACAGGACCAGGTGCGAGACGATCGCCGACGCCGAGACGATGACGGTGTTGAGCAGCCAGTGCAGGACGTCGCTCTCGGCGAAGAGCCGCTCGTAGCCGGACAGCGTGAAGTGCGTCGGGATGAACGCCGGTGGGAACCTGTTGATCTCCGACGCGGGCTCGAGCGACGTCGTGAACATCTCGATGAACGGCACCAGGAAGAGCAGCGAGATCGGCAGCAGCAACAGGTGCCAGGGGCTGAACGGCAGGCGTCGTCGTCGGGCGGTGGGCAGTCCGGTGGACATCAGGGCGTGCTCCTTCCGGCGCGACGCTGCGCGACCGTGACGATGACCGTGGTGACGAGGGTGAGGAAGAACAGGCCGTAGGCGATGGCGGAGCCGTAGCCGAACTGCAGGTTCTGGAACGCGACCTTCCACAGGTGGTAGACGATGGTCTGCGTCGCGTCGAGCGGCCCGCCCCGGGTGGTCGCGTAGACCAGGTCGAAGAGCTGCACCGCCTGCAGGGTCTGGTAGATCGCGACGAACGTGGTGACCGGTGTCAGCTGCGGCCACACGACCCGCCAGAAGGTCTGCCACGCGTTCGCGCCGTCGATGCGGGCGGCCTCGATCACCTCGCCGGGGACGTCCTGCAGCGCGGCGAGGTAGATCACCGTCGTGAACGCCGCCTGGCCCCAGAGGGACATCACGATGATGACGAGCATCGCCTCGCTCCGGTCCTCGAGCCAGCCCTGCTGCGGCAGGTGCAGGACCCGGAGGACGTTGTTGACGATGCCGAACTGTGGGCTGAACAGGTAGGTGGTGAGGATGCCGGTCGCTGCCGCGGAGGCCACGAACGGGACGAAGACGGCCGTGCGGTACAGCCCGATGAACCGGATCTTCCGGTTCAGGGCCACCGCGAGGAACAGCCCGAGCAACAGCGACGCCGGCACGAACAGGACCGTGTAGAGGCCGGTGTGCAGGACGGCGGCGCCGAGCGAGGCATCGGTCACCAGGTCCTGGTAGTTCTGCGTGCCGACCGGGGTGGCCGGGCTGAAGCCGTCCCAGCTCTGGAACGAGAGGACGAGCGCCCACACCCCGGGGAAGACCGTCAGGCCGAGGACGATGGCGAGCGCGGGGGCGACGAACCCCCACCCGGCTGCTGCCTCCCGCCGGGAGCGGGCGGACCGCCGCCGGGCCGCGGCCTTCGCGGGAGTCTGCTCCCGCGGCTTCGGAGGCTGGATCGTGGAGGTGGTCATGTCGTGGCTCCTAGCCCTGTCGCAGTGCCTTGTCGGCGGCGACGGTCGCCTGCCGCAGCGCCTCGGTGGGGGTGCCCTCGCCCTGGAGGACCCGGGCCACCCCGTTGCCGACGGCTTCGGACAGGCCGTTGTACCCGGGCACCGTCGGTCGTGCCTGCCGCGCGTTCGCGGAGTTGGCCTGCATGACGTCGAGCCCCGGCAGCGCGGCGACCTGCTTCCGGAACGCGGCGCTGGAGGTCTCGCTCGAGCGGAGCGGCAGGTTGCCGACGGCCACGTTGAACCGCTCGTCCTGCTCCGCCGAGGTCAGCCAGCGGGTGAACTCGGTCGCCCAGTGCGCACGGTTCACGTCCTCGTTGTCGAAGACGGTCCAGAGGTCCGGGCCGGACACCGTCTGGTGGTCGCCGTCGGTGCCCGGCAGCTGCACGACGCCGTACGAGGTCTTCGCGGTCTGCAGGGCGGAGAGCTGCCACGGCCCGGAGGTGATCATCCCGATCCGGTCGCTCGCGAAGAGCTGCGCGGCCTTCGTGTCCGTCTGGTCCAGGTAGACGCTGCGGTCGTCGACGGCCATGCCGCGGAGGAACGCGACCGCCCGCACACCGGCCTCCGAGTCGAACGCCGACCGTTCGCCGTCCTCACTGAGGATCGCGCCGCCGTTCTGCCACAGGTGGGGCCACAGCTGCCAGGTCGTCTCCTCGCTGCCGGACACCGAGTAGCCGTACCCGTAGGTGTGGCTGTCGGCGTCGGTCAGCCGCTTCGCCGCGCGTCGGAAGTCGCTCCAGGTCCAGTCCGCGGTCGGGTAGGCGACACCGGCCCGGTCGAACACCGTCTTGTTGTAGAGCAGGGAGATGTTGTCGACGACGGCCGGGAACCCGATCACCTTGCCGCCGGTCGGCTGCGCGGTCGCCCGGGCCGCCGACGAGAACTCGTCCCACCGCACCTCCGGGTCGGACACCACGTCCCGCAGGTCGAGCGTGCGACCGGAGCGTTCGAGTTGGCTGGCCCAGGACCCGAACGTGTAGGAGACGTCGGGGGAGTCGTGGCCGGCGAAGGACGCCGCGAGCTTCTGGAGCAGCTCCTCCGTGGACGACGAGCCGGCGGACATGTCGATCGTGACGTTCGGGTGCTCGTCCTCGAACTCGGTGACGAGCCGCTGCAGGAGCTTCTCGGCCTGGTCGCTCTGCCCGGACCACATCGTGATGGTGACCGGCGCGTCGACGTCGAGCACGGTCGCGCCCGGGGTGGCGCAGCCGCTGAGCATCGTCGTCGTGACCGCGAGCGCGATCCCGAGGACGGCACCCCGCAGTCGTCTGGTCCGTGGTCGGCGGGTGGACGTGCGTCGTGGTGTCGGCACCGAGAACTCCTTCGTCGAACGGTGGGATGCGTCGTGGAGGCATACTGTGTGTTTTTGAGCAGTTGTCGCAATGAACGACCAGAAACGCGCAGTCCAGTTGAGCGAAAGGGAATCCGTGACGCACTTCCTCGAGTCCGCCCGGTCTCTGCAGTCCGGGTCGTCGAAGCGGTCCAGCCGCAAGATCGCGATCATCACGGCCGTCCGCGAACGTCGGAGCATGGGCCTGGACGACCTGGTCCGGGCGTTCGGCGTCTCCCCGGCGACGATCCGACGGGACCTCGCCGACCTCGAGGACCAGGGGCTCCTGGCCCGGACCCACGGTGGAGCGCGGACCCTGCCGGCGTCCGAGGTGCCGGTCGGGTTGCGTGATGCGCAGTACCGCGAGGCGAAGACCCGCATCGCCCGGTGCGCCGCGACCCTGCTGCCCGAGGGGCCGTGCGTGGTGGCGATCGGCGGCGGCACCACCGCCGCCGGGGTCGCACGTGCCCTGATGTTCCGGAACGACCTGACCGTGGTCACGAACTCGGTCACGACGGCCTCCGAGATCGGCGGACGGCCGAACCTCACGGTGGTCGTCACCGGCGGTGTCGTCCGGGGACACTCCCTGGAACTCGTCGGTGCGCTGGCCGAGAGCACGTTCAACGCGGTGACCGTCGGGACGGCGATCCTCGGCATGGACGGCGTCAGCGCGGCGGGCGGGGCGACGACCCACGACGGCACCGAGGCGCGGACGAACAGCGTGATGGCACGGCGGGCCCAGCGGGTCGTCGTGGTCGCCGACTCGTCGAAGATCGGTCGCGTCACCACCGCCTGGGTCGCCGGGCTCGACGACGTCGACGACCTGGTCACGGACGACGCGGCGGACCCGGACGAGCTCGACCGCATCCGTCGGCACGGCGTCCGGGTGCACACCGTCGCGGTGCCCGGGCTCCCCGGTGCCCCGGTGACCGTGGGGTCACCGCACTAGCGGGGTCGCCGGTCGCGCTCCTCGGTCAGGTGTTCCCGACCCACGCGGGCTTCGCGGACGACCGGGCCGAAGTCGACCGTCCGGCCGTCGACGACGAAGCGGTCCGGGCCTGCCGGCTCGACGACCGGGTCACCGGTGAGGAACCGTCGGAGCGCCGCCTGCTCCCCGGCGTCGAGCCAGGCCACCGGGTCGGACGTCGACCGGAAGCCGGCAACGATCGCCAGGTCGACGCCGACCTGCCGCTGCTCGGCGCTCATCGTCGTCTCGATCGACCGGAAGTACGCCACGTCGGGGTCGACCTGGTACAGCTCGTGCATCCAGAGCCGGGCGAGGGACGCCGTGGCGCCGTTCCGTCCGCCCTCGTGGCTCGGATCGGCGACGCTGCCGGGCGGTGCCCAGTCGGACGCCGTGTCCGGCCCGACCCGGACGCCGTCGAGGACCCCGACGGACGGCAGCATCGGCGCACCGCAGCCGAGCAGGTACACGTCGGGCCCGGCGGCGGCACGGAGCCGCTGCAGCGCCTCCCGGTACGCCCGTTCCCGCGGCACGTCCCGGTGTCGGACGCCCGGCAGGGCCCCGGCGTACAGGAAGTCCAGCTTGAGGTAGCGGAAGCCCCACCCGACGACTGTCCGGACCACGGCGTCCAGGTACGCCTGCACCGCAGGGTGGGTGGTGTCGAGCGCGAAGTAGTGCGAGTCCCAGTTGTACCCGGCGACCAGCGGACCGCCGCCCGGGTCCTGCACGAGCCAGTCGGGGTGCTCGGCCGCCGTCCGTGACCCGGGCAGGCAGATGAGCGGGGCGAGCCAGAGCCCCGGGCGCGACCCCCGAGCCGCGACCGTCGCCGCGGTGGCCGCCATGCCGGACGGGAAGCAGTCGTTCGGCACCCAGTCGCCGACGATCTCCTCCCACCCGTCGTCGATCTGGACGACGTCCACCGGCAGGTCGCCGAGCCCGGCCGTCGCGTCGGCGATCAGCCCCTCGTCGATGTCCTCGAAGGACGAGTACCAGCTGCACCAGAGCGTCGACACTGGCGCGGCGGACGGGGTGCCGAGCCGGTCGCGCAGGAGTTCCGCGTAACGGGCGAACACGGCGGCTTCGGGCCCGACGCCCAGGAACCACCCGTCGCCGTCGTCGGTCTCGACCGTGGCCCAGAGGCCCTTCGCTGCGCCGCCCACCCGCGGGGTGCCGAGGCCGAGCGCGCCGAGGAGCAGGACCCGGCCGTCGGCCAGCCGCAGCGCGCCGAACCCGTTGCCCTCGTGCCGGTCCGGCGTGTCGTTCGCCGCGTCGTCCGCCGTGAGCCGTCGCTCCTCGTCGCCCCAGATGCGGAGCGGACTCTCGTCGAGCGGGGCCCAGCCGGTCGGCGACCACGAGTTCCAGCCGCCCCGGTGGAAGTCCGTCGCCCCGGAGCCGTCCGCGGCGAGCGCGACGTGCACGTCTCCCGGGTCGAGCAGCCATCCCAGCCGGGTCGCGACGACGCCCTCGCCGTCCGGCACCCCCGAGCCGTCGAAGTGCAGTTGCCTCGTCGCCATGGCCACGGTCCTTCCCTGCACCACGACCTGCGGCGCGCGACGATCGTAGGAGCCGCGGCGGCCCGGCCGACCGAACCGAGCACCGCGACTGCGCGGCAGCGGTCGGCCGGGCACGACGTCCCGGGGGAGAATGAGCCCGTGGACGGTCAGGGACAGCAGCCGCGGTGGCGGAAGACGTGGTCGATGGTGCAGGTCGGCGTCTTGTCGGCCGCAGTGGTCGGATGCATCGTGCTCCTGCTGACCGGCGACGGCACGCTCGACCGGGTCTACGCGGTCGCCCTCGTGTTCTTCGGCATCGCCCTGCTCGGGCACGTCACGTTCCTGGTGCTCACCGCACGCGCCGAACGCCAACGCTGAGCGCAACCGCCGAGCAGCAGCGCTGAGCGGCGGCGCGCTCCGCACGGCGACGCTGCGCGGACGATCCGTACGTGCGCGCATCCGCACCCTGTCAGGCTGGACTCCCCATGGAACTCATCGCGCCCGAACTCGTCGTCGTGCTCGTGGTCGCGATCGCCGTCGCCACCGCGGTCTCCGGCCGGCTGCGCGTCGCGCCCCCGGTCCTCCTGCTCGCCTTCGGCGCTGCGATCGCCTTCATCCCGGTGTTCGGCAAGGTGGAGCTGCCGGCCGACGCGGTGCTCCTGCTGTTCCTGCCGGCGCTGCTCTACTGGGAGAGCCTGACGATCTCGCTCCGGGAGATCCGCGCGAACCTCCGCGGCATCGTCCTGATGGGCACCCTGCTCGTCGTCCTCACCGCCGGCGGCGTCGCGACCCTGCTGCACCTGCTCGGCATGCCCTGGGGTCCGGCCTGGGTCCTCGGCGCCGCGGTCGCCCCGACGGACGCCACCGCGGTCGGCGCGCTCACCCGATCGCTGCCCCGGCGGAACACCACGGTCCTCCGAGCCGAGTCGCTGGTGAACGACGGCACGACCCTCGTCATCTACGGCATCGCCGTCGCGGTGACGGCGGGCGAGCAGGAGCTCACCGTCTGGAACGTCTCCGGCATGCTCGTCCTGTCCTACGTGGGCGGGATCGCGGCCGGGTTGCTCACCTCGTGGCTCGGCATGCTCGTCCTCCGTCGGATCCACGCGGTCGTGCTCGAGAACCTGTTGACGCTGCTCGTGCCGTTCGCCGCCTTCCTGCTGGCCGAGGCGGTCGGCGCCTCCGGGGTGCTCGCCGTCGTGGTCGCGGGGCTCGTCGTCAGCCAGGTCGCGCCGAAGCTGGACCGCGCCGAGACCCGTCAGCAGGTGCGGTCGTTCTGGTCCTTCGCGACGTTCCTGCTGAACGGCGCGCTGTTCGTGCTGGTCGGCATCGAGGCGACGATCTCGGTCCGCAACCTCGCCGGCAGCGAGATCGTCGTCGGCCTCGGTCTGATCGGCGCCGTGTCGGTCGCCGTCGTCGTGCTGCGGTTCGCGTTCCTCAACCTGTCCTGGGGCACGATCCGTCTCGTCACGCTGCGGACGGGAGGCTCACCCCGCGAAGGACACCGCGACCGGCTGGTCAGTGGGTTGACCGGGTTCCGCGGCGCCGTCTCGCTCGCCGCCGCCGTGGCCGTCCCGCGGGTGGTCGAGAGCGGTGGGGCGTTCCCGGACCGCGACCTCATCGTGTTCGTCACCGCGGGCGTCGTGGTGGTCACCATCGTCGGGCAGTCGCTCGTGCTGCCGGCCGTGGTGCGCTGGGCCGCGTTCGACGGCAGCGGTGAGGTGCTCGAGGAGCGCCGGTCGGCGGAGCGCACGGCGATCGAGGCGGCGCTCGACGCCCTGCCCCGACTCGCCCGGAAGACCGGGGCGGAGTCGGAGATCGTCGACCGGATCCGCGAGGACTACGAGGGTCACCTGGCGCTGGTGAAGGCCGAGGAGAGCGACGACGAGGAGCACCCGCTGCTCGTGCAGCGCGGGGCGGCCGTCGAACTCGAGCTCGCCCTCGTCCGGCTCAAGGCGGCGACCGTGCTGCGGCTGCGTGACCAGGGCGAGATCGACGACCTGGTCCTGCGCCAGGTCCGGGCCGAGTACGACGCCGAGGAGACCCGCCTCCTCCGCCTCGACGAGCGCGAGTAGCCGAGCCCACCGGTCACGACACCCCGTTCCCGTCTCGCCGAGCGGTCACGGATCGTCGTTCCCCGGCGGCGAGAGCGACGGTTCGTGACCGGTCGGCGGACGTCGCCCGCGCACGCCGCGCCCACGCCCGCCACGGCAGCGACGACGCCAGTGCCGCACCGATGACGACCGTGCCGAACCAGGCGACGAGGGTCCCCGGCACCGGTACGAGCAGGCTCGTCCAGAGCAGCACGGCGAGCACCCCGAGCACGTACGCGGCCCCCGCCTTGAGGTACCGCAGCCGCCGCAGTCCGGCGGCCTGGTCGAGGTGCGAGGTCAGCCGGGCGAGGAACATCGCGCCGACGCTGATCGCCGCCGCCCCGACCGCGACCTGCTCGAGCGCGCCGAGTCCGTCCGTCCCGAGCGCCCCCGAGCCGGACAGCGAGTACACGCCGTCCAGGATCTCGAACAGCATGAACACCACGAGCCCGCGCTCGAACACGACCGTCGACGCGTAGAGGTGGATGCGCCAGGCGCCACCCGCGGTGCCGATCGAGCCGGTGTCCGAGCCGGCAGCCGGACGTCCCTGCAGTGCCCACCGCGCCAGCCGCTTCGACCCGAGGTACGCGGCGATCCCGGCGAGCCCGCCGACCAGGACCGGCACGACCTGACCCAGCAGGACGGACGTCGGGCGCCCCTCCGCCGTGGCCGCGACCAGGACGGAGGTCAGGGTGACGCCGGTCGCTGCGGTGACCAGCGACCAGACGCGCGGCCGGGCGACGGCGGCGAGACGGGCCTCCAGTCGGCCGAGCCAGGACTTGCGGGACGCGCGGTCGGTGTTGAAGAGGTACTCGGCGAACACCAGCCAGATGAAGGCCGCTCCGAACGCGGCGAGCGCGGGTCGGACCTCCTGTAGGTGGGCGGCGAAGGCGCCGGGGGCGAAGACGGCCTCGCCGACGGTGGCGGCGGGGTCCTCGGCGGACCCGACGACGACCGCTGCCGGTGGCAGCAGCAGGCGCATGGTGAGGACGCCGGCGACGATGCCGAGCGACAGGAACAGCCGTCTGGCGGGGGAGTGCAGGCGGCCGGCGATCCCGGCCATCGGGACCGACGAGTCGGCGGCCATCGCGATCTCGAGCACCGCGAGGGCGATGAAGGCGACCGCGGCGGCGGGACCGAGGACGACCCAGGCGAGGGCGGCCGCGACGACGGTGAGGGACAGGGGGACGGTCAGCAGGGATCTGGCCATCGCCCCATGGAGCGCTCCCGACCTGCGCCGGTGCTGGGGTGGGCCTGGGCAACGGCCTGGAGGAACGGGCCGGTTCCCCGGGTCGGGTGACGGCCCGTCCCCCCTTCCGCGGACCGGAGGGGCAGCTGTCGCTGCGTCGGGTCGTCCGACGATCCCGCGGGAGCCCGACGGTCAGTGGAGTGCGCCGTCGTGGAGCGTGAGCACGCGGTCCGCCGACGCCAGGGCGGCCGGGTCGTGGGCCGCGTGGACGACGACGACCCCGCGCTGCGCCTCGGCGGCGAGCGCGTCGAGCACCAGTCGGAGTGATCGGGCGTCGACGCCGGCGGTCGGTTCGTCGACCAGGAGGACCGGGGCGCGCTGGGCGAGGCCGGTCGCGACGAGGGTGCGTTGCCGTTGGCCGCCGGAGAGCTCGGCGAGCGGTCGGTCGGCGAGGTCGGCGAGTTCGAGTCGGTGCAGCTGTTCGTCGACGAGGTCGCGGTCCCGGCGGCCGAGCGGACGCCACCAGGGGAGGGCGCCCCACCTGCCCATCGTGACTGCGGCGCGCACGGTGAGCGGTGGCCCGGGGTCTGGGACGGTCTGGGCGACGTGCGCGACCCGGCCCGGTGTGGTGCCGCTGACCCGCCCCTCGGCGGTGGGCAGGGTGCCGGCGACGGCTTCGAGCAGGGTGGACTTGCCTGAGCCGTTCGCGCCGGCGACGACCGTGACGGTGCCGGCGTCGAAGTGCGCGTCGGTGCGGTGCAGGACGGTCCGGGGGCCGCGGCGGACGGTGACCGCGTGCAGTCGGACGGGCTCGTGGGGCATCTGAGGAGACTATCAGTAAGGAGAATCGTTTTCATGTAGCGTTCGGGACCGTGACCTGGCTGACCGATCCCTTCTCCGTCGACTTCATGCTCCGAGCCCTCGCCGCCGGGGCGACCGCCGCGGTGCTCTGCGCGGTCGTCGGCACGTGGGTGCTCGTCCGGGGGATGGCGTTCCTCGGCGAGGCGCTCGCACACGGCATGCTCCCCGGGGTCGCGGTCGCCACACTGACCGGTGTGCCGGCGGTCCTCGGCGCCGCGGTCAGTGCCGGCGTGATGGTGCTCGGTGTGCAGGCGCTCCGTCGACGTCGCGGGCTGTCGGTCGACACCGCGATCGGACTGCTCTTCGTCGGCATGCTCGCGCTCGGGGTGATCATCGTGTCCGGGTCGCGCTCCTTCGCCACCGACGTCACCGCGATCCTGTTCGGCGACGTGCTGGCCGTGACCACCACCGACGTCGTCACGCTGACCGTCGCGGCCGCCGTCGCCCTGGTCGTCACGGGCCTCTTCCACCGGTCCTTCACCGCCACCGCCTTCGACCCGCGGAAGGCCCGCACGCTGGGGCTGCGTCCACGGCTGGCGGAGGTGGTCCTCGTCGCCCTGGTGACCCTGGCGGTCGTGGCCTCGTACCGCGCCGTCGGCACGCTCCTGGTCGTCGGACTGCTCCTGGCCCCGGCGGCCACCGCCCGGGCCTGGACCCGCGGCACCGCCCAGACGATGGTGCTCGGCGCGGTCCTCGGGGTCGCGGCGGTCGCCACCGGGCTCCTCGTCTCGTGGCACGCCGGCACCGCGGCCGGCGCGAGCATCGCCCTCGTCGCGATCGTCGCCGTGGCCGCCTCGCACGGACTCCGCCGTGCCGTCCAGCTCCTCGTCCCGAACCCCCGGAAGGAACCATGCATCACCTCCGCACCCACCCTGGCCGGATCGTCGGCCCCGCGTCCCTCGGCGTCGCAGCCACGCTCGTCCTGACCGCCTGCTCCCCGTCCGGTCCCCCCGGGGCGGAACGCGGTGCGTCGTCGTCCGCGACGGCCGCCCCGCACGGCTTCGTCGCCGGCGCCACCGAAGCCCCGGAACCCCAGCTCCGGCTCGTCGTGGCGGACACCGACGGGCGGGTCGCGCTGCACGACCTGCTCACGGGGGAGTCCGACGCGCTCGACGCCGTCCCCGCACCGCGGCACGCGGCGACAGACGGACGCTTCCTCGTCACCAGTGACGGATCCGGCTCCACGATCGTCGACGGCGGCTCGTGGACCGTCGACCACGGTGACCACACGCACTACTACGACGCCTCCGCCCGCGTCGTCGGCTCGCTCGACACGGGCGGCCCCCTGGCGGTGGCGTCCTCCGAGACCGTCACGACCGTGGCGTGGCCGGACGCGGCGACCGCCGTCGCGCTCGACCGAGCCGCACTCGGCCAGGGGGAGGTCCGGCCCACCGCGACCGTCGACGGCGCGGGGGTGCTCCTGCCGCTGGGCACGTCCCTCGTCGCCGGCGACGCCGAGCGGGACCGCGTCGAGGTGCTCGCCGGTGACGGCCGGTCGACCGGCGTCGGAGCTGACTGCGCCGACCCCTCGGGTGGCATCACGACCCGCGTCGGTGCCGTGGTCGGGTGTGCCGACGGTGCCGTCCTCGTGACCGAGGACCCCGACGGCGGCGACCCCGTCGTCGAGACGATCGCCGCACCCGCTGGTCTGCCGCGCGCGACCGACTTCGCGAGCCGCACCGGTCGGCCGACGGTCGCCGCCCTCGCCGGGGACACCGGGTACTGGCTCCTCAACACACGCGAGCGCACCTGGGAGCACGTCCCGACCGCGCGTCCACTCGTGCAGGTGGTCGCGGTCGACGACGCCGACGAGCACGTCGTCGCCCTCGACACGGACGGGAGGATCGTGGTCTGGTCCGACGGGCAGCGGCACCGGGTCGAGACCGGACCGCTGGTCACGCCCGCCGCCGACGCCACGCTGCAGCTCGACGCGCAGCGCGCCTACCTGGCGGACCCGGCGCGGTCCGTCGTGCACGAGATCGACTTCGCCGACGACGTGCGCCTCGCCCGGTCGATCGACGTCCCGGTCCGCCCCGACGTCCTCGCCGAGGTCGGCCGGTGACCCGGGTCCTGCGCGCCGCCCTCGCCACCGCCGCGGTGCTCGCGACGCTCGGAGCTGCTGGCTGCACCGCCGCCGGCGGGAGCGACCGACCGCTCGTCGTCGTCACCACGAACATCCTCGGCGACGTCGTCGAGCAGGTGCTCGGCGAGAGCGCGGACGTCGAGGTGCTGATGCCCGCGGGTGCCGACCCGCACTCGTTCGAGGTCTCCGCCCAGCAGGCCGCGCGGATGCGTTCCGCCGACCTCGTGGTCGAGAACGGTCTGGGGCTCGAGGAGGGGGTGGCTCGGCACGTCCGGGCAGCCGAGACCGACGGTGCCCGGGTGTTCACCGCCGGGGACGTGATCGACGTGCTCGAGTGGACCACCGAGGACGCCAGCGGACCGGACCCGCACTTCTGGACCGACCCCGCGCGGATGCGGGCCGTCGTCGACGCACTCGGTACCGAGCTGCACGACGTCCCCGGGCTCGACGACGCCCGGCTCGGCACGGCGCTGGACGACTACCGCGACGACCTGACCGACCTCGACCAGGACATGACGGCGGCCTTCGCGGCGCTGCCGGAGGACCGCCGGGCACTCGTGACGAACCACCACGTCTTCGGCTACCTCGCCGACCGGTTCGACTTCCGCGTCGTCGGAGCGGTGATCCCGAGCGGGACGACGCTGGCGTCCCCGAGTGCCGCCGACCTCCGTGACCTGGCCACGGCGATCGAGGACGCCGGCGTGCCCACGGTCTTCGTCGACGCCTCGCAACCGGCCCGACTCGCCGAGGTGCTGGCGGACGAGGCCGACGTCCACGTCCGGATCCGGTCCCTCGCCACCGAGTCGCTCAGCGCCGAGGGTCAGGGTGCCGCGACGTACCTGGAGATGATGCGGTCGAACACCGCGGCGATCGTCGACGGCCTGTCGGCTCGCAAATGAGAATGAGAATCAATACAGTGTCGACCATGACGACGAAACGACTCCTCGCCCCGGCTGTGCTGCTCGGCACCGCCGCCCTGCTCCTCACCGGTTGCGCCAGCGCCGACCGTCCGGCCGGCACCCGCGCCTCGGACACCGCGACCACCGACCGCACGAGCACCGACCCCACGCGCACCGACACCGGCAACCGCGTCACGCTGACCGTCGACGGCGGCCTGCTCGTCCTCGACCAGGACCTGCGCGTCGTCGGCGAGCACGACGTCGACGGCTTCACCCGCGTCAACCCGGCCGGCGACGACCGGCACGTCCTGGTCACCGTGCCCGAGGGCTTCCGCGTCCTCGACACCGCCGCCGGCACGACCGGCGACACGGTGCTGACCGACCTCACGTTCCCGGCGGACACCGGCGGACACGTCGTCGTGCACGGTGACCGCACGGCGCTGTTCGCCGACGGCTCGGGCGACGTGACGACCTTCGAAACCGCCGACCTCGGTACCGCCGTCGCGTCGGGGGAGCTGCCGGACGCCGACACGACCGAGTCCGAGGCCGCCCACCACGGCGTCGCGATCGAGCTCGAGGACGGCACGCTCCTCACCACGATCGGCACCGAGGAGTCCCGCTCCGGCGTCCGCGCGCTCGACGCCGACGGGCAGGAGACCGCCCGCAGCGAGGAGTGCCCCGACGTGCACGGCGAGGGCGCGGTGGCCGACGAGGTCGCCGTCTTCGGCTGCAGCGACGGTGCGCTCGTGTACCGGGACGGGGCGTTCGAGAAGCTCGACGCACCGACCGAGTACGGCCGCAGCGGCAACCTGTTCACGACCGAGACGTCGAGCATCGCCGTGGGTGACTTCAACGACGACCCGGACTCCGAGGGGTACCTGCTCGAGCAGGTCGCCCTCGTCGACGCGGCAACCGGCGAGTACCGGGTCGCGGACCTGCCCGACGGCGTCGGCTTCACCTTCCGGGACCTGGCGCGTGGCCCCGGCGACTCGGCGGTCGTCCTCGGCAGCGACGGCGCCCTGCACGTCCTCGACGAGGAGACCGGGAAGTCCCTCGACACCGTCCCGGTGATCGATGCGTGGGAGGGACCGGCCGAGTGGCAGGACGCCCACCCCGCGCTCAAGGTCGTCGACGGCATCGCCTACGTCACCGACCCGGCGGAGCGCCGCGTCACCGCGGTGGACCTCGAGACCGGCGACGTCGTCGCGACGAGCGACCGTCTGCCGGGCGTGCCGAACGAGATCGCGGTCGTCTGACCCACGGACCCGACCACCTGACGGACGGGAGGCCCGTGGCGACACCGCCACGCGCCTCCCGTCCGTTCTGCACTTACGGACCGGACGCGTCCGCCGATAGTGCGCACTGACCACCCACGGATGGGCGGTCGAACACCTGCCCCACGGACGGCGGCGGGTCGATCGAGAACCAGGACGGGCCATGATCGTCGTCACACGACTGAACGGCAGCGGATTCGCTGTGAACCCCGATCTCGTGGAGCGCATCCAGGAGACGCCGGACACGACGCTCATCATGGTCGACGGGGCGAAGTACATCGTCCGCGAGTCCCTGGCCGAGGTCATCGACCGCATCGCCACCTACCGGGCACGGATCGTCAGCATGGCGTACGGCACCGACCTGCCCATCGGCCGCGACGCCACCGGCCCGCAGCCGACGCTCGCGCCGGTCGCTCCGCTCCGCACGCAGGACGGGGGTCGCTGACGTGGACATCGCGACCATCATCGGGATCCTCCTGGCCTTCGGCGCCCTCTTCGGCATGATCGAGATGGAGCACGTCGAGCTCGGCGGGCTGTTCCTCCCCGCGCCGATCCTGCTCGTGTTCGGTGCGACCATCGGCGCCGGGATCGCCAGCACCACGCTGAAGGACGCCCTCTCGGCGTTCAAGTCCGCCCCGAAGGCGTTCACCGGCAAGGTCACCCCGCCGCAGACCGTCATCGACGACGTCGTCGGGCTGGCCGAGACCGCCCGTTCGAACGGCCTGCTCGCGCTCGAGCAGGAGGCCGACAAGCACGACGACCCGTTCATGAAGAAGGCGCTGCAGAACATCGCCGACGGCACCGACGGCGACGAGCTCCGGATCCTGCTCGAGGACGAGATCGAGTCGAACGCGGCACCGATGCGGAGCGCGAGCTCGTTCTTCATGGGACTCGGTGGATTCGCCCCGACCGTCGGCATCATCGGCACCGTCGTCTCGCTCACCCACGTCCTGGCGAACCTCGGCAAGCCGGACGAGCTCGGCCCGCTCATCGCCAGTGCCTTCGTGGCGACCCTCTGGGGCCTGCTGACCGCGAACTTCCTCTGGCTGCCGATCGGCGGCAAGCTCCGGAAGCTCGCACAGCTCGAGTCGGACCGGCAGACGCTGCTGATGGAGGGCCTCCTGGCCGTGCAGGCGGGCAGTCAGCCGCGTCTCCTCGGCGAGCGCCTCACCGCGATGGTGCCGCCGGGTGCGCGCGGGGACTCGGGCAAGGGCGCGAAGGCGAAGGCCGGCGCCGACGACCAGCAGCTGGCGGCCTGAGCATGAGCGCCGACCCCCGCGGCCGTGGTCGCGGTCGGAAGAAGAGCGGCCACGACGAGGCCGAACACCCCGACGAGCGCTGGATGGCGTCGTACATGGACATGATCACGGTGCTGATGTGCATGTTCCTGGTGCTGTTCGCGATGTCGACCGTCGACCAGGAGAAGTACATCGCCCTGAAGAACTCGCTCGCCACCGGGTTCGGCGAGGTGAAGTCGCAGAAGGTCGACACCGCCTCCGGCACCGTCGTCACGAAGGACCAGGTCGAGGACGGTTCCGGCTACTCGGTCGACAAGGCCCAGGCCGACCACTCCACCGCGGCGTCGGGCACGAAGGACACCAACGTCGACCCGGCCTCGACCGTCGTCCCGGCCACCGCGACCAAGGCCGACGTCAAGGCGGCGCAGGCCGAACTCGACGACCTGAAGGCCATCGAGGCGGCGATCAAGGGCAACCTCGACAAGGCCGGGCAGTCGACGAACGTGCAGTTCACGGTCGACGCCCGCGGCCTCACCGTCCGGCTGATCGGCAGCGAGACGTACTTCGGCACGAACAGCGCCGACCTGTCCGACCAGGCGAAGCGGATCATGGACGCCATCGCCCCGGTCCTCCGCGGTGCCGACCACGACGTCAGCGTCGAGGGCCACGCCGACAGCCGGAACTCCACCGCCCCGTACGCCACGAACTGGGAGCTCAGTGCCGCCCGCGCCACCGGGGTGCTCCGCGACCTGGTCGAACGCGGCAGCATGCCGGCCGCCCGGATCCAGTCCGTCGGCTTCGGCTCCAGCCGGCCGCTCGCGAAGGGCAGCACCGACCAGGACCTCGCGCTCAACCGCCGGGTCGACATCGTGGTGCTGTCGAACGCCGACCAGGACGTCAGCGCCCTCATGCCGAGCCTGGCGAAGGCGCAGGACGGAGCCCGTTCCGGGTAGGCGCGACCGTCGCCCCAGAAGAGGGGCCAGAGCTGACGGCCGCTCTCCGGCGGCCGAGAGTACGACTCGTGACCGAGACCCTGACCGCGCCCGAGGTGTACGACTTCGCGCGCCCGTCGACGCTCGCTCGTGAGCACGCCCGGGTCCTCGAGCTCGCCTTCGAGACGTTCGCCCGCCAGTGGGGCACGCAGCTGACCGCCAAGGTCCGTGTGCTCAGCCAGGTCACGTGCGAGCAGGTCGCGATGATGACCTACGACGAGTACGCCGCGTCGCTGCCCGCCCTCACCGGCATGGTGCTGCTGCCCATCGAGGGCGTCCCCGCCAAGGGGGTCCTGCAGGTGCCGCTCGACGCCGCCCTGACCTGGGTCTCGCACTCGCTCGGCGCCTCGAAGCCGCTGCCGACGCCCGAGCGTACCTTCACCCCGATCGAGCAGGCCCTCGTGCGCCGCCTGGTCGAGGACGCGCTCGACGACCTCCGGTACTCGCTCGGCGGGCTGCTCGACCAGACCGTCACGGCCGGTGCCTTCCAGTTCAACAGCCAGTTCGCCCAGGCCGCGCAGAAGTCCGACCTGATGATCGTCGCGTCCTTCGAGATCCGCGTGGGGGAGCGCGTCGCCGCCGGCACCCTCGCGCTGCCCGCCGAGGCCGTCCTGCCGCAGCTCGTCGACCGGCCCGCCGACGTCTCCACCGCCGACGCGAAGGCCCTGCTCGACGCCCAGCTCGCGTCGGTGCCGGTCGGCGTCTCGCTGCGCTTCGCCCCGGCCACCGTGCTGCCGGCGCAGGTCCTCGGCCTCGCCGTCGGCGACGTGCTGCCGCTGCCGCACCCGCAGCACCGCCCGCTCACCATCTCCGTCGACGGTGAACCCGTCGGCACCGCCGCCGTCGGCGCGAACGGCTCGCGGCTCGCGGGCGTCGTCGTCACCACCACCGCATCGGAGCCGTCCGCATGACCGTCGTCACCTCCACCCTGCACACGACCGCTGCCGAGGCGCTCGCCAGCGCCCTGCCCACCGCCGTCCCGCTCGTCGCCGTCGCCCAGCCGGGAGGCCCGTCCGCCGACCTGCAGGCACGTGCCGCCGACGCCGTGGTCGCCTCCTTCGTCGGTGGCGTCTCGGCGGACCTCGCCGTGGTGCTGCTCGACCTCGCCGCGATCACCGCCGCCGGTGGCGTCGACTCCGGACTCGTGTCCGTCGCCGACGTGCTCCGGCCGTCGCTCGAGGCCGCGGTCGCCCCCCTCGGTGCCGGTGTGCTCGGCGAGGGCCGCCGCGACTCCGCCGTCGCGCTCGTCGCGGACCCGGAGGCCGTGGTGTTCGCCCTCACCGCCGCCGGGCAGCCGATGGGCTGGGTCGCGATCCGGATCCGTGAGAACGGCACCGTCGCCGAACCCGTCACGGCCGCCCCGGTCCTGTCCGCCGGCAACCTCGGTCGCATCAACAGCGTCGAGATGACCCTCACCGTCGAGATCGGCCGCACCCGGATGTCGGTGCGCGACGTGCTCGGCATGGAGCCCGGCGCCGTCGTCGAACTCGACCGCTCGGCCGGTGCCCCCGCCGACGTGCTCCTCAACGGCCGACTCATCGCGCACGGCGAGGTCGTCGTCGTCGACCAGGACTACGCCGTCCGCATCACCAAGATCCTCGACGTCGCCGAGACGGTCTGACCCGGTGGACACGCTCGTCATCGCCCTCCGCGTCGCGCTCTCCCTCGGCGTCGTGCTCGCCCTCATGTGGGCGCTGCACCGACGCATGCAGAAGGGGCAGTTCGGCGCCGGACGCACCCGGGGGCGCCGTTCGGCGTCGCTCGAGGTCGTCGCCCGGCAGGGCATCGGCGGCAAGGCGAGCGTCGTCGTGGTGGACGTCGACGGACAGCGGCTCGTCCTCGGCGTGGCCGAGCACGGCGTGACCCTCCTCACGAGCGGCCAGGCGCCCGCGCCGGAGCTCACGATCGTCACGGGTCCGGTCGCGCTGCCGACGGCGGACGCGTTCCGTGCGGAACTGGACCGGCAGGACGAGGGTGGGGCGGGCCTCCCGTCCGACACCGCCGCCGCAGCCGCAGCCGCAGCCGCGACCGTGTCCGACGACGTGCTGCCGCTCCGGCCCCGCGGACGGCGTGCCGCACCGCGGACGCACCCGGTCGTCCCGACCGCCGCCCAGCTGCAGGGCTCTGTCCTCTCCGCGGACACCTGGCGCCAGGCGGCGTCGGCGCTCCGCTCCCGGCGGACCGGGTGAGCGCGGCCCGCACGGGTCGGCTCCTGCTGCTCGTCCTGCTCGGTGTGACCGTCGTCGCCGGGTACCTCATGCTCACCACGACCGGCGCGCACGCGGCCGGCGTCGTCCAGCCGACCGCGCCGACGGCACCGACCGCCCCGCCGACACCGTCCACCGGCGGCTTCAGCGTGAACGTGAACGGCCCGGACGGCACGCCGTCGTCGGCCGTCGTCACCCTCATCGGGATCACGCTGCTCAGCGTCGCCCCGGCGCTGCTGCTCATGATGACGTCGTTCACGAAGATCTTCGTCGTCCTCGCCATGACCCGGAACGCGCTCGGCCTGCAGTCGATCCCGCCGAACCAGGTGATCGCCGGACTCGCGCTGTTCCTGTCGCTCTTCGTGATGGCGCCGGTGATCGGGCACGTCAACGACGACGCCCTGCAGCCGTACCTTGCCGGGCACCTCGACTTCCAGCAGGCCGTCGAGATCGGCACCAAGCCGCTCCGGACCTTCATGCTGCACCAGACCCGTGACGAGGACGTCGCCCTCATCACCCGCGCCGCCGGTCAGGCGAACCCGAAGGACCTGGGCGCCGTGCCGATGACCACCGTCATCCCGGCGTTCATCATCTCCGAGCTCCGCAGCGCGTTCATCATCGGGTTCGTCATCTTCATCCCGTTCCTGGTCATCGACCTCGTCGTCTCCGCGGCGCTGATGTCGATGGGCATGATGATGCTCCCGCCGGTGATGATCTCGCTGCCGTTCAAGATCCTGCTGTTCGTCCTGGTGGACGGCTGGGGGCTCATCATCACGTCCCTCATCGAGAGCTACCACGTTGTCTAGCCGCACCACGTCCGGGGGCCCCTCGTGAACCAGCAGGCGGTCATCGACCTCACCCTCCAGGCGCTCCTCGTCGCCGGCAAGCTCGCCGCGCCCGTGCTCATCACGTCGCTGGTCGTCGGCTTCGCGATCTCACTGTTCCAGTCCGTGACGCAGATCCAGGAGGTCACGCTCTCGTTCGTGCCGAAGGCCCTGGCCGTCGCCATCGCGCTGGTCGTCTGCGGCAACTGGATGATCTCCGAGATGATCGCGTTCACCCACGTGGCGTTCGACATGATCCCGAAGCTGCTCGGGAGCGGCTGATGGACCTGGTCTTCGACGCCGCCCGACTCGAGGGCACGATGCTCGCCGGGGTCCGGCTCGTCGCGTTCTTCGTCGTCGCCCCGCCGTTCTCGTACAAGGCGTTCCCCGGCGTGGTGAAGGTCATCCTCGGCCTGGGACTCGCGATCGGCGTCGCCCCGAAGGTCACCGCCGGGTACGAGCAGCTCGACACCGCGGCGTTCCTGGTCGCCCTCGTCACCCAGCTGCTCGTCGGCCTGGTGCTGGGCTTCATGGTGTACCTGGTGTTCGCGGCCGTGCAGTCCGCCGGCGCGCTCGTCGACCTGTTCGGCGGGTTCACCCTGGCGCAGGCGTACGACCCGCAGTCCCAGGTGAACGGTGCGCAGTTCACCCGGCTGTTCCAGATGGCGTCACTCGCACTGCTGTTCGCCTCGGGTGGGTACCAGCTCATCATCGGTGGGCTCGTCCGCTCGTTCGACGGCGTCCCGCTCGTGGACGGCCGGTTCCCGATCGACGGTGTCGCACCGATGCTCGTCGCCGCGTTCGGGCAGATGTTCCTCGCCGCACTGCAGATCGCCGGCCCGCTCGTCGTCGTCCTGTTCCTGGCCGACGTCGGGCTCGGCCTGCTGACCCGTGTCGCCCCGGCGCTCAACGCGTTCCAGATGGGCTTCCCGATCAAGATCGGCCTCACCGTCCTGTTCGCCGGCGCGCTGTTCATGGCGCTGCCGAGCGTGGTGTCCTCGCTCACCGGCGACGCCGTCCAGGCGATCACGGGCAGGGGGTGACGACGTGTCCGACAGCGGAGAACGCTCCGAACAGGCATCCGACAAGCGGATGCGCGAGGTGCACCGGAAGGGGCAGCTCAGCCGCTCGCAGGACCTCAGCGCGTGGATCGGCATCGCCGTCGCCGCGCTCATGATCCCGTCCACGATCGGGCACGCCTCGGCCGCCGGGCAGCAGCAGCTGCACGCCGTGACGCTCGTCATCGCCGACCCGAGCATCGGCACCATGCGCCACGTGCTCGACGACGCCCTCGCCTCGATCGGCAGCACCGTCGGTCCGATGCTCGGCGTCGTCGCGGTCGCCGTGCTCGCCGTCGCGGTCGCGCAGGGCGGAGTCCACTTCAAGAAGCTGACCCCCGAGCCGGAGCACTTCGACCCCGTCGCTGGCGTGAAGCGGGTGTTCGGCACCCAGGCGCTCTGGAACGGGCTGAAGGCACTGCTGAAGACCGCGGTCGTCGGTCTGGTGCTGTGGTTCGCCGTCCAGGGACTCGTCCCCGTCCTGATGTCGAGCGGGTCGCTGCCGCTGACGAGCGTCCTCGAGGCCGCCGGGGACGGCGCGGGCACTCTGCTCCGGGCCGCGATCGCCGCCGGGCTCGTCCTCGCCGCCCTCGACGTGTTCGTGGTCGTCCGGCGGAACCGCAAGCGCACCATGATGACCAAGCGCGAGGTGAAGGACGAGAACAAGCAGGCCGAGGGCGACCCGCTCGTGAAGTCGCAGCGCCGCTCGCGCCAGCTCGCCGCCAGCCGGAACCGGATGATCGCCGCGATCGGCACCGCCGACGTCGTGATGACCAACCCGACGCACTACGCCGTCGCGATCAAGTACGAGGCCGGCAAGTCCGCGCCCCGCGTCGTCGCGAAGGGGGCCGGTCCGGTCGCCGACGCCATCCGCCAGAAGGCGACCGAGGAACGCGTGCCGATGGTGCAGGACATCCCGCTCACCCGGGCACTGCACGCCGCGTGCGAGCTCGGCCAGGAGATCCCGGTCGACCTGTACACGCCCGTCGCCCGCGTCCTGTCCTTCGTCATGACCCTCGCCGCCCGCGGGGCCACCGCCGGCACCCACACCCCGCCCCGTCCCACCACCCCGGAGGAGGTCGCCACCGTGCTCGACCCGACCACGCTCAGCGGCGACGTCCGCCCCCGGAAGCTCCGGACCCCGCGTCCCGTCACCGACCACACTCCCGGAGAGGCCCTCCCCGCATGAAGCGCGCCGACCTGCCGAAGTTCGCCGTCCCGGTGCTCATCGTCGGCATCATCCTGCTGCTGATCCTGCCGGTGCCGCCGTTCCTGCTGGACGTCCTCATCATCTGCAACATCCTGCTGGCGCTGGTGATCCTGCTCACGACGCTGTTCGTCAAGAAGCCGCTCGACTTCTCGGTGTTCCCGTCGCTGCTGCTCGTCGCGACGCTGTTCCGGCTCGGACTCAACGTCGCCTCGACCCGGCTCGTGCTGGCACAGGGCTTCGCCGGCGACGTCATCCAGGCGTTCGGGCACGTCGCCGTCGCCGGCTCGGTCATCATCGGCGCGGTGATCTTCCTCATCCTCGTGGTGATCCAGTTCGTCGTCGTCACGAAGGGCGCCGAGCGCGTCGCCGAGGTCGGCGCACGCTTCACCCTCGACGCGATGCCCGGCAAGCAGATGGCGATCGACGCGGACCTCAACGCCGGCCTCATCACCGACGTGCAGGCCAAGGAACGGCGTGCCGCGGTGTCCGCCGAGGCCGACTTCTACGGCGCGATGGACGGAGCGTCGAAGTTCGTCAAGGGCGACGCGATCGCCGGCATCCTGATCCTCGTCATCAACCTGGTCGGCGGCATCGCGATCGGCATGCTGCAGAACGGCATGTCGATCACCGACGCCCTGTCGCACTACGGCATCCTCACCATCGGCGACGGCCTGGTGTCGCAGATCCCGGCGCTCCTGATGGCCGTGTCGACCGGCATGATCGTCACCCGCTCCGGCGCCGAGTCCGACATCGGCACGTCGGCGTCCGACCAGCTCTCGCAGTCCCGCACCGCCCTGATGATCGCCGGTGCCGCCGCGATCGCGATGGGGTTCATCCCCGGCATGCCGATCCTGCCGTTCCTGCTCATCGGCGCGACGCTGCTGTTCACCGGGTGGCGGATCGGCCAGAACGCCAAACGCGCCGCCGCCACGGCTGCCGAGCAACAGGCGCTCGAGGCAGCCGTCCCCACGAGCGACACCCCCGAGGACCTCCTCGAGCAGATGCGCGTGCACGCCCTCGAGATCCTGCTCGCCCCCGACCTCGTCGACATGGTCTCCGGCGCCTCCGACGACCTGCTCGGCCGGGTCCGGGCACTCCGCCGGAAGATCGCCGTCGACATGGGCATCGTCGTCCCGCCGGTGCGCACCCGCGACAGCATCGACCTGCCGCCCGCGACCTACGCCATCCGCATCGCCGGGGTCGAGGCCGGCCGAGGCACCGCCCCCGCGCGGAGCGTCCTGGCCCTCGGTGAACAGCTCGACGGCCTGCCCGGCGACCCGACCGTCGAGCCGGTGTTCGGCCTGGCCGGCAAGTGGGTCCCCGCGGAACTCCGGCACGCCGCCGAGATGACCGGCGCGACCGTGATCGACCGCGTGTCCGTGCTCGTCACCCACCTGCAGGCCGTCATCGGCGACAACGCCGCCCGCCTGCTCACCCGCGAGGACGTCAAGGTCCTGGCCGAGGGCGTCAAGCAGGTCAACCCCGCCGCCGTCGAGGAACTCGTCCCCGCCATGCTGTCGATGGCCGAACTGCAGCGCGTGCTGCAGGGACTGCTCGCCGAGCGGGTGCCGATCAACGACCTCGGCCGGATCTGCGAGGCCCTGACCCTCCGCGCGAAGGTCTCCACCGACCCGGAGGGCCTGGTCGAGTCGGCACGCGCCGCACTCGGACCCGCGCTGGCCGCCCGACACCTCGACGGCACCGTCCTGCGCGTCATCATGATCGACCCGGTGCTCGAGCAGGCGATGCTCGAAGGACTCCGACCGTCCGAACAGGGCAGCCAGATCCTGCTCGACGCACACCGCATCGAACAGGTCCTCGGCTCGGTGCGCGACTCGGTCCGCGCCGTCGAGGACCAGGGCCTGTCCGCCGTCCTGGTCTGTGCACCCCAGCTCCGCCCGGCCGTGCACCGCATGGTGTCCGCGCAGGCGAACGGCCTGCCGGTGCTGTCGTACCAGGAGGCCACCGCCGCGGGCTCCACCATCGAGACCGTGGGAGTGGTCCGTGCCGCCGATCCGATCGCAGCGTAACGGCGCCACGCTCGACGAGGTCCGCGCCAGCGTCCTCGCCGAGTTCGGCCCCGGCGCCCGCATCGTCTCCGCCGAACGGGTCACCAGCGGTGGGGTCGCCGGGCTGTTCCGGAAGGCACACGTCGAGGCCGTCATCGAGGTCCCCGACCCGTTCGACCCGCCGACCGCCCGCGTCGCCATCGCCTCGTCCCCGGCCAAGCGGGTCGGGATCGCGGCGCTCCTCGCGGACGCCGAGGCGGCCGAGTCCCGCATCGCCGAGACCGACGGCACCGCGGGCACCCGTGCGGACGCCTTCGCGTCCGTCCTCGACGGTTTCGCGTCCGACGGGCTGGCTCCGCCGCGCCGGGCCGCCGGCCGATCTGTGCCGGGCGAGCCGGGCCTCCCGTCCGTCACCGACGGTGCCGTCACCAGCCTGCCGGGAGGCGCGGAGACCGACCCCTGGGCCGACCTGCGTGCCGAGCTGCTCGCCCCCGGCGCCGCGGCTGCCGCGGTCGCCGTCGCAGCGGCCGTGCCGACGCCGGTCCCACCGCCCGCACCCGCCGTCCGGTCGGCGGACGGCGACCTGGTGCTGCTCGTCGGCCGCGCGACCGACGTGGACGCCGCCGCCGGGGTCTTCGCGAACCGGCACGGACTGCGTGCGACAGCCGCCTCGGACCGGCGGAGCGGCATCCTCGCTCGCGCCGATGCGGTCCGCGACGGCGTGGCGCTGCTCGCGGTCGCCGCGTGGACGGACGTGGCGACCACCGCCTCGCTCGCGCCGGACCAGGTGTGGGTCGTCGTCGACGTCGGGCGGAAACACGAGGACGCCGTCGCGATGCTGACCGCCGTGGTCGAGGTCGGGGTGCCGATCGCCGGCGTCCTGGCGATCGGTGCCGAGGAGACCAGCACCCCGGAGACCGTCCGCCTGCTCGGGGTCCCGGTCCGCACGCTCTGACCCGTGCCCGTGCCGGTGCTGGTGCTGGTGCCGGTGCTCGTCGCTGCCGGGCCGTCGGCGGGGGAGTCGCTAAGCTGGTCCGGTGCTGGTACTCACGCGGAAGGTCGGCGAGCGGATCCTCATCGGTGACGACATCGTCATCACGGTGCTCGACTCCCGCGGGGACGGCGTGCGCATCGGGATCGATGCCCCGCGTGGCGTGAAGATCCAGCGCGAAGAGGTCGTCCGGGCCGTGGCCGAGGCGAACGTCGCCGCCGCTGGCGCCGACGACGACGCCGAGGCGCGCTTGCGCGCCGCGCTCGGCGCTCCGCGGCCTCCCGCCGCCGACTGACGCACTGCACGCGGCTGCCGCCGCTGCCGCTGCCCGCCGGGCAGACCGGCCGCGGCGCGGTTCGGCTGCGCCCAACCGCGTCCGCCTCGCGCCGCGGGATCTCGCGGTTCGCGCGGGTTCCTCTTGTGCGGCTCCGGCTCGCGCCGGCCGGCGGCGGCCGGCGGCGGCCGGCCAGCGGCCGCCCGCCCGCCGTGCCGACTGGCGCCCCGCCTGCGCGGCCGGCCGCGGCGCCGTTCGGCTGCGCCCAACCGCGTCCGCCTCGCGCCGCGGGATCCCGCGGTTCGCGCGGGTTCCTGTTGTGCGGGTCCGGCTTGCGCCAGCCGGCGGCAGCCTCCGCGGCCCGCTGCCACCCGCCTGCGCGGCCGGCCGCGGCGCGGGTCGGCTGCGCCCAACCGCGTCCGGCTCGCGCCGCGGGATCCCGCGGTTCGCGCGGGTTCCTGTTGTGCGGGTCCTCGCCGCGCCGGCGCCGGTGCCAGCGCCAGCGCCGGCGCCAGCGCCGGCGCCAGCGCCGCCCGCGGCGCCGACGGGAACCGCCCGGCACCGCGAGAAGTCGCGGTGCCGGGCGGATACCGTCGTGCAGGTCCGGCTTGCGCCTACGGGCGGGGCTTCTTCTCCTGCTCGGGGAGCCGACCGGCAGCACGCTCAGCGGCGTACCAGGCGCGGGCCTCGTCCTGGCGGGCCTGCTCGGCACCGGCGGCGATGGGGGAGCGGACGTGCTCGGGCTCGTACCCGAAGGACTCGAGCAACTGCGGGACGACCGGGCGGATCCGCGCCACCAGCCGGTCGACGTACGCCGACACCGCGCGGGCACGCTGCGCCGAGAGCCGACCGTGCAGCAGGTGCCAGTCGAGGTGCTGCTCGATCAGCCCGAGGGCGAACAGGTCCCGCAGCCAGACGAGCACGGTCTGCGTGTCACCCGGCGGCACGTCGGCGATCGCGTCGGTGAAGGCGTCCCACTGCATGAGTTCCGCGTGCGCCTTCGACGCCTCGATGAGCTCGTGCTGCGACCGGTTGAGCAGCACGGCGGCGCGGGCACGGTCCTTGCCAGCGGTGCGCAGCCGCATCCCGATCTCGGTGACCATCGTCTCGACACGCCCGGCCAGCAGTGCGCGCTGGGTGCTCGCGTCCTGCAGGTCGGCGACCGAGGCCGCGAGCGACCCACGGTCCGACACGGTCTGACCGAGTCGACGGAGGCCCGTGGCGTCAGCGAGCTTCGAGGCGACCTGGGCGGCGACGAACTTCGCGGTCGACGCGGCATCCCGCGGCGCGGCCTTGCGGAAGTCGGTCAGCAGGCGCTTGCCGACGAGCTGCAACAGCACGGTGTTGTCGCCCTCGAACGTCACGTAGACGTCCAGGTCGGACCGGAGGCTCGTGATCCGGTTCTCGGCGAGGAACCCCGCGCCGCCGGTCGCCTCGCGGCACTCCTGCAGCGTGTCGAGGGCCGACCAGGTCGACATCGACTTGAACGCCGCGGCCTGGGTCTCGAGGTCCTCGCGGCGCTCCGGGGTGTCGGCCCGTCCGCTGAACACGTCGTCGAAGGTCTGCAGCAGCTTCTCGTGGGCGAACGACTGCGCGAACACCGTCGCCAGACGCGGGATCAGGCGGCGCTGGTGACGGCCGTAGTCGAGGAGCACGCCCTCTTGCCCGTCGCCGGTCGGGAACTGCCGACGCTGCATGGCGTAGGTCAGGGCGATCTGCAGCCCGACCTTCTGCGCGACGACCGCGGCACCGTCGAGCGAGACCCGACCCTGCACGAGGGTGCCGAGCATGGTGAAGAACCGGCGGCCGGGGGACTCGATCGGCGAGGAGTACGTGCCGTCCTCGGCGACGTCGCCGTAGCGGTTCAGCAGGTTCGTGCGGGGGATCCGGACGTGGTCGAACCAGAGCCGTCCGTTGTCGATGCCGTTGAGGCCGCCCTTGACGCCGTCGTCCTCGCCGCCGACCCCGGGCAGGAAGCCGTCGTCGTCGCGCAGCGGGACGTAGAACGCGTGCACGCCGTGGTCGACGCCCTGCGTGACGAGCTTGGCGAACACGACGGCGGCCTTGCCGTGCAGGGCCGCGTTGCCGATGTAGTCCTTCCACGCACCGCGGAACGGCGTGTGCACGACGAACTCCTGCGTCTCCGGGTCGTAGGTCGCGCTGGTGGCGATGTTCTGCACGTCGGAACCGTGGCCGGTCTCCGTCATCGCGAAGCAGCCGGGGACGTCGAACGCGATGATGCCGGGCAGGAACTCGCGGTGGTTCCGCTCGGTGCCGAGGTGGTGCACGGCGGAGGCGAAGAGCCCCCACTGCACGCCGGCCTTGATCTGCAGCGACGGGTCCGCGACGGTGAGTTCCTCGAACGCCGCCAGGTTGCCGCCGTGGTTGTCCTGGCCGCCGAACTCGAGCGGGTAGGGGCGCTGGATCGCGCCGGCGTCGACCAGGATGCGGAGCTGCTCGAAGACCCGGGCGCGGTGTTCGGCGATCGGTTGTCCCTCGATCTTGTGCAGCGCGGGGTCGCGAGCCAGGCGGCGGGAGATCCGGCGGTCCTCCGCCCAACGACCGAGCAGGTGCTCGGCGAGCAGGTCGACGTCGATGCGGACGCCGGTGTCGGTGCTGCCGGTGGGCGTCCCCACCGCCGGGTCGCCGGTGGCGTCGGCCTTCGGCGCGCTGCCGGTGTCGGTCGGGCGGCGTTCGGCGCTGCTGCGGACTGGTGCGATGTCGACCATCGGGTGCCTCCTGGACTGCACGGTGCACGGACCGCGTCACTGCACGGCGGTCCGACCAGGCCAGCGTAAGCACCGGTGGTGCGGATGGCATGACAGCCGTGCCAGGGCCACAACCGGCCGGCCGGGCGACCCGGCGCCGTTCGTGGGAACCCTCCAAGACCCGCCCGGGACATCCGTCGAGACCCTGGCAACGATTCGGTGTGACCCCCGTTCCAGGGGCACACTCTCCGCCATGTCGAGCACCACGAAGCCCGAGCGGCGCAGCGCCGGACGCACCTTCTTCGGGCAGCCGTTCGAGCTGTCCACGCCCTTCGCCGTCGAGCTGTGGGAGCGCTTCTCGTTCTACGGCATGCAAGGCATCGTCCTGCTCTACATGTACTACTCGGTCACGCGTGGCGGCCTGGGCATCGACGAGGGTCTGGCCAAGGGGATCATGGGCGCCTACGGCGGGTCGGTGTACCTCTTCACGATCATCGGAGCCTGGGTCGCGGACCGGCTGATCGGTGCGGACCGCACGCTGTTCGGCAGCGCCGTCGTCGTGATGCTCGGGCACATCGCGCTCGCCCTGGTGCCGGGCGTCGCGGGCATCGGCGTCGGCCTCGTGCTCATCGCACTCGGGTCCGGCGGACTCAAGGCCACCGCGACGACGATCGTCGGCTCGCTGTACACGCGGGACGACCCACGCCGCGACGCCGGGTTCTCGCTGTACTACCTGGGGGTGAACCTCGGCGGGTTCGCCGGGCCGCTGCTCACCGGGCTGCTGCAGTCGACGCTCGGCTTCCACTACGGCTTCGGACTCGCAGCGGTCGGCATGGCTGCGGGACTCGTGCAGTACGCGATCCGCCGTCGGAAGCTGCCCGACGCGGTGCAGCACGTCACGAACCCGCTGCCGCGGTCGCGGTACCCGCTGGTCGTCGTCGTGGCCGTCGTCGCGGTCGTGGCCGTCGCGGTGGCCGTGCTCACCGGACTGCTGAACGTCTCGACGCTCCCGGTCGTGGTGGTCGCCGTCGTGGTCGTCGCCACCATCGCGTACTTCGTGGTGATCCTGTCCAGCGGCCTGACCTCGGACGAGCGCTCCCGGGTGTTCGCGTTCATCCCGCTGTTCATCGGCAGCGCGGTGTTCTGGTCGCTCTACCAGCAGCAGTTCACCGTCGTCACGGTCTACGCCGACCAGCGCCTGGACCGCGACCTGTTCGGGTTCCCGATGCCGGTGTCGTGGGTGCAGTCGATCAACCCGATCATGATCATCGCGCTGTCCGGGCTCTTCGCCGCGCTCTGGACCCGCCTGGGTGACCGCCAGCCCTCCACGCCGACCAAGTTCGGCCTGGGCACCGGGATCATGGGTGTGGCGTTCCTGCTGTTCCTGCCCTTCGTCGGCACCGGGGAGAACGGCACGCCGCTGCTCGCCCTGGTCGGCATCCTGCTCGTGTTCACCGTCGCGGAGCTGCTGCTCTCGCCGTCCGGGCAGTCCGTCGCCACGAAGCTCGCGCCGTCGAAGTTCCAGACGCAGATGGTCGCGCTGTTCTTCCTGTCGGTGTCGCTCGGCACCGCGTTGACCGGCGTGCTGTCGCGGTATTACGACCCGGAGAACGAGGCACCGTACTTCACGGTCCTCGGCCTGGTCGCCGTCGTGGTCGGCGTCGTCCTGCTCGTCATCGCCCGGCCGGTCCTCCGACTCATGCGCGGCATCCGCTAAGTGCGCGCCACCAGGTGCGGGGCGCGCGCCACCGCACGTCGGACAGGCGCCGTCCGGTAGCCTTGGCCACAGCTGAACAGCACCGGATCACGAGGAGTCACCCCCATGCTCGAGCTCATCGCAGGCATCATCATCGGCATCGGCGTCCTCGGCGGCTTCGGGACCTGCCTGGCCTTCGCCGCCATGATGAAGTCCGGCTCCGAAGAGTACTGACCGGTCAGGACGCTCCGGCGTCCACGGTCTCCGGCTCCATCGGGACCGGCACCAACTGACGACTCTGGACGGTCGCGCGCTCGAACGGGCCGCGGCCGTCCGTCGTGTAGGCGGGCTCGTCGAACTCGACGACCCAGGCCACGCGCACACCGGCGCCGGCGTACCCGGCGAGCTGCGCGCCTCCCGGGGCGACGATCAGCCCGATCGGGTCGTCCGCCCACTGGTCGCCGCGGTCCGACGGGACCACCCGGACGACGGCACCGATGCCGAGCACCGGGACGTCCGACGGCACCGCCCCGACGGAGTCGTCATGGGCAGCAGGGCGGGGAGTGCGACGTCCGAACACGCCACGACCCTACCGCCGGAGCCCCGCGAACGAACCGGCAGAACCGGCAGGGACACGGCCGGAACCCGGCCCCGCGCTCAGTCCCGCCGGATCTCCGTCACGGACGAGTACCCGGTGTCCGGGTGCTTCCGCATCGACAGCAGCCGCTCCATCGACGGCTCCAGGGCCGTGACCTTGTCGAGCGGTGCACTGACCACGAGCTGGAACCCGAGTCGCAGCCACGCCGTCACGGCACGCCCGGCGAACTCCGAGTCGGCCTTGATGAACGCCTCGTCGAGGAACACCGGAGCGAACCGCGGCCGGGGCCGGGTCTCGTCACCGAGCTGGTACCGCAGCGCCGCGCCGACGATGAACGCCACGAGCTCCTGCGTCTCCCCACCGGACTTGTCGCCGAGCGACGAGTACACGCCCAGGTCGTCGCCCGCGGTGTCGTAGCGGACGGCCGTGATCTCCATGTGCCGGCGGACGTCGAGGACGGCGTCCCGCTGCGTCGTCCGGCCGCGCGGGGACTCCGGGTCGGGCCGGATGACGGCCATGAACCGGCGCAGGCGTCGGAACCGGGTCTCGAGGACGTCGTCGGTCAGCTCGGTGTCGACCGACGCGGACAGCGCGCGGAGCTCCTTGCGGAACTGGGTGACGTCCTCGCGGGTGACCCGGCGGATCACGATCTTCAGCCGGTCCCGGTTGGCGCCGAACGGCAGGTCGCGCAGGATCTCGTTGACCGGCTCGAGCCGCTCCTCGATCTCCACGACCGCGCGGTCGAAGGCACCGGAGAGCGGCACGAGGTCCTCGCCGCTCCACTGCGACAACCGGCGACGCCACTCGCTGCGTCGGGCGTGGAGGCCCGTGGCGACGATCTGGTCGAGGATCGCCCGGTAGTCCGGGTACGACGCCACCCCGGTGCCGAGGTTCGGGTCCGCCCACGCGTCCTGGTACCGCTCGAACGTCGTGGTGAGCGCCACCGACGCGGTTGCGGCGCCGTCGAGGGCCTGCGACAGCCGCTCCTCGAGTCGCCTCCGGAGGCGTTTGGTCGCGTCGTCGAAGCCGTCCACGCCGTCAGGGGCCCCGACCTCGTCGAAGGCCTCGGCGAGCAGGCGTTCCTGTTGCTCGTCCGGCAGCCGCTCGGGAGCGTCGGTGAAGCGCTCGAGGATCTCGCTGGCGGCGTCCTGGCCGTCGACGAGCACCGCGTGGCGCTCCTCCAGCCGCTTGACGCTCAGGCGTGCGGCGGAGCGGCGGTCGGCGGCCTCGTCGAGTGCCGCACGCAGGCGGGCGACGGACTCGCGGAGCGTGCGCAGCCCGTCGTCGGCGGCCAGGAGGGCCTGCCGCTCGTCCTCCAGGCGGGTGAGCGACGCGTCAGCGCCGGCCACGTCGACGGCGTCCCAGGTGACGTCCACGCGGTGCTGGTGGGCGGTGCGGAGCGCGTCGAGGGCGGCCAGGTCCTGCGCGATGTCGGTGCGGCGGGCCTCCAGGGCGGTGAGGTCCGCGGCGATCTCGGCGAGCTCGGTCTCGACGGAGCGGACCCGTGACTCGTTCGTGAAGCCGATGACGTTCGCCTGGCGACGGTCGCCGTGGGCGCCGCGGCGGCCGTCGCGGAGCTGCCCGGCGGCGGTGACACGGCGTCCGCCACCGCCCAGGTCGGCGGCGTCCTCGACGCAGCGTGCGTCGATCCGGTCGGACTCGATGCGCTCCCGGACCCAGGTGCTGAACGGCGACGGCTTGATCGCGAGCTTGCCGGAGACCATCGAGCTGTCGCCCGGCAGGTCGAGGTGCGGCCCCATCGGGACCCCCTCGAACTGCACCCGCACCGGCAGGCGCAGGGAGTCGATGGCGGCGCTGAAGTCGTCGAGGCGGTCCTCATCGACGAGCAGGGTGCGGGCGACCGGGGCGAGCACGGACTCGATCGCGGCGCGCCACTGTTCCTCGGCGGGCAGCACGTCGAGCAGTTCGGCGACGAAGGGGACGTCGGCGGGGTCGAGGCCGGCGGCCCGGGCCATCGCGACGCGGGCCTCGTGCATCGGCAGCGGCATGGCGCCCTGACGGTGCTCGAGCGACCGGCGCTCCTGGCGCAGGGTCCGCTCGCGGTCGAGGAGCGGGTACTCCTCGCGGGTCAGGGCGTCGCGACGGCTGTCCAGGTCGTCGCGACGGGTGCCGTAGGTGCCGAGGAACTCATGGCTGGCACGCTGCGCCTCGGTGAACTCGGCCTCGGTGCTCAGCGGTTCGCCGAGGGGAGCGGTGCGCTCGTCGAAGACCTCGCGGGTGCGGGCGATTGCGGCGCGTTCCCGGGTCCCGCGGTCGATGCGGTCCTCGAGCTGCGCCAGCGCGTTGCCGCCGGAGTCGCGCAGCCGGGCCTCGGCGTCGCGCAGTTCGACCTCCACCGCGGCGTGCCGGGCCGAGGCGGCTTCGACCTCGGCGCGCGTGGCGGTGCGCTCACGGGTGTTCCGTTCGACCTCCAGGTCGAGCAGCTCCCGCTTCCGCGACGCCGTCCAGTGCGCGAAGGGGGAGACGTCCGCGCCGGTCGCGATGCCGTCGAGGGCCGCCGCGGCCGCACGGGAGCGTTCGATCTCGTCGTGCAGCTCGGTGATGGGGGAGAGGATGCGGACCTTGCGCTCCTCGGTGTCCATCGCCTCGTACGCCTCGTCGAGGGCGGCGAAGTGCGCGAGGGCACGATCGGCCGCCTCGTACGTGCCGGGGGTCTCGAGGACGAGGGACTTGTAGAGGGCGTCGACGGTCGGCATGTGCTGCCCGGCCTGGATGCGGGCGAGCAGGCGCATCGCCCGGTTGCCGCCACCGGAGTCGCCGATGCCCAGCCGGGTCTGCAGCGTGTACGCGAGCTCCTGGTAGGTGTCACGGATCACGAGCCCCGGGATCCGGCCGGTGAGCTCCAGGTGCGCGAACCGGGAGGGCACGAAGTCCTCGAGCCGACGCAGGTCGAACACGTCGTCGACGGTCGCCATGGTCATCTGGATGTCCGCCACTCCGCGGGCACGGCGCGGCACGATGTAGGCGCGGAGGACGGTGAACCGCCGCTCGTCGTCGTTCCGGAACGTGACGGCGACGGCGCCCCACGTGGTCTGCTCGTCGCCGCGGAGCGTGACGTCCTTGAGCGCGCCGGTCTCCGGGTCACGCCGGGTGTCGACCTTGCCGCGCAGGTAAGTGAGCAGGTTCCGCTGGTCGGCGCTCCGGGCACGCCCGGTCGTCGCGTCGTTCGAGGCGCCGTTGAACGGCACGTCGGACGGCATCATGACCGCCAGGTACGCGTCCATCAGCGTCGACTTGCCGGTTCCGGAGGCACCGGAGATGAGCGTCGCCGTGCCGGAGAGCTCGACCTGGCGGTGGCCCTGGAAGCCGCCCCAGTTGACGACCTGCATGGACTCGGCGCGCCACTGCGCGACGGTGTCGAACAGGGCGGGGATGCCCGTGGTGTCGATGTCGACGGTGCTCACGCGCGGTCCTCCTCGGTGTCGTCGGGGTCGGTCCCGGTGTCCGGCTCGGCGTCGGTGTCGGTCTCGACGTCGGTGTCGTCCTCGCCGGCCGGGAGGCCCGGATCGCCCCCGTCGGTCGCCGCACCCCCGTCGGTGGTCGCGTTCCGCAGCGCCGTGCTCGACAGCCACCGGTCGAGCTCGACCAGCCGCTCGAGGGGCAGGAGGACCTCGATGACGCTCGCGATCCGGAAGCGGTCCGGGTCGGTGGTCTTCAGCAGCACCCGGGCCGTCACCAGCCGCTCGATCGCCTTGGCCACGCGGGCCTCGTCGCGGGTGCGGTCGGTCGCGGTCGCCGGCCGGAACCCGGAGACGTGTCCGAGGATCTCGGCCCGGTCCACGACGACCTGGTCCGGCCCTGGTCGGGCGTCGGCACGCAGGCGCATCCGCAGGTAGACGAGGACGATCGTCTCCTCGCGGGTGTACGGGGCGTCACGGAGCAGGGTCGGGAAGCCGCGTCGGGTGCTCTCGGACCGGGCCTGGCGCTTGAAGGCGACCTCGCGGTCCCGGTCGACGTGCAGTTCGAGGAACAGGTCGTTGAGTCGCGACCGCAGCTGGTGTTCGGCGTCCAGGACGGCGCGCCACTCGTCACTGTGTGTGCGGGCGCTGACGTACGGGTGGCGCAGCAGCGCGACCAGGGCACGGCGCTGCGGTTCGTCGAGGCGACCCTCGTCACCCTCGAACAGCGCGAAGGTGCTCTCGTCCCGCTCGGACTCGGACTCAGACTCGGACTCGGCCGCGTGCTCGTACGCACCGGTCGCGTCGTCGAGTCCGTCGTCGACCGAGGTGACCTCGTCGTGGACGGGTGCTGGCGTCGTGTCGCTCACCGTGCCTCCTGGCCGGGTTCGTCGTCGTGGTGCGGTGCGTCGCCCGCCGGGGCGAGGGCGGCGGTGGGCATGTGGAAGGTGACCGGCTCGCCGTCGGGCCGGACCGTGTGGTGCGGGGCGGAGGCCGTGCCCGCCTCGAAGTCGTCGTGTCCGGTGAGCAGGTGGGCGAGTCCGAAGAGCTCGACGGGCCGGCGCTGCTCGGCGGGCAGCGTGTGGAAGGCCTCGACGCTGGAGCCGGTCGCAGCGTGCGCCAGGACGTCGCGCAGCTCGGCGAGCAGCGGACCGCCGTGGCGGCGGAGTGACTCGACGTCGAGGTCCTCGAACACGTCGTCGTCCGGTTCCTCGATCGGCGGCGGCACGGACTCGGCGTCCGGGTCGTAGAACCGTTCGCGGAGCGTGCCGACCGCGGCGGACGGCGGCAGCAGTCCGAGCGGGACGCGGTCGCGCGCCGAGCCGGCGTCCATCCAGGCAGCCAGGCCGCGGTTGACGGACCGGAGCACGGCGTCGAGTTCGCGGTCGCGCACCACGTCGTGGGCGACGATCTGGTCGCGGAGCGTGGCCGTGAGCATCCGGCGCTGGGCGAGGACGTCCTCGATGCCCTGACGGAGGATGCCGACCGTGCCACGGAAGGTCCGCCGTTCGGTCGGGCTGAGGGAGCCCGCGAACGGGTGCTCGAGGATCGCGGTGATGTCGTCGCGGAGCCGGAGGAGCAGGGCGTCGTCACGCAGCAGCTCGAACGCTCCCTGGAACGCCCGGCCCTCGGGGGTCGACTCCATCAGGTTGTCCGTGCGGGCGAGGTAGTCGTCGAGGATCTCGCCGATCGGGCGGACCTCTTGTCGGAAGTCCTCGACGATCTCGCGGTGCATCGTCGCGACCGCTTCCTCGACGCGCTTGAAGTCGCTCGGCAGCTGGCGGATCAGGTCGGTGATGTTCGTGTAGCCGTCGCGCATCCGGTCCTCGTCGACCGTGACGACCTCGTCGCCGCGTGCCAGGCGGTCGCGTTCGGCCTGCAGCTCGGCGATCTGGGCGTCGAGCCGGCGGACCTGGGTGTCCCGGTCGGGTTCGGCACGGGCGGCCCAGCGGTGCACGGCGTCGACGATCATCGCCAGGCGGCTCTCGCTGATGAGTGCGCGCTCGGACGACAGCGCGTCGATCAGGCTCAGTGCTTCGAGGGCGTGGCTCGTCAGGCTGTACTGCTCGTCGCCGTCGGGGGAGTTCGAGCGCACCAGCCACTGCGCGGCGACCCACTCGCGGCAGAGCGACCGGCCGTTCGGACGCGGGGCCTCGCCGGCCGGCAGGTCACCGGTCGTGGAGTCGCTCGCCGGCACCCGCGCACCCGTGGCCTGCAGGCGCGCGACGTGCTCCTCGACCTGCAGGTGCATCCGGTCGGCCGGGACGTACTGCACGTCGCGGTCGAACACCGTGCGGAAGACCGAGACGACCGCGGCACTCGTCGGACGTGACATGAGTCGGAGCGTCGGACGGTCGAGTACCTGGCGGACCCGGGCGAACTCGAGGTCGACGTCGGTCATGCTGCCCCTGGTGGTCGGACGGTTCGCTGTGGCACGGGTGCCGGGATGCGAAGAGCCCGACGCGGTGGCGTCGGGCTCTTCGGGTGTTTCGACTGCCCGGAACGGGCACGTGGGCGATACCAGACTCGAACTGATGACCTCTTCGGTGTGAACGAAGCGCGCTACCAACTGCGCCAATCGCCCGTCGCACTTGCGTGCGGATCGATAGTAGCGGATGTCCGGCCGTGGTCGGAACACCGTCCGTCTGTCGCGCGCGTCGCTGGCCGGGCGGGCGGCCTGGAGGCCCGTGGAGACCCCGCCGATCCGCATGAATCCGGGGGACACGCCCGGTGAACGGGACGGGTTTTGGAGAAACCGCGTGAACTGGGTACAGTTTACGAGTCGCCGCGAGAGCGGGTCGGACAACACCGGTGTGACTCAGGTCAGACCATGCGGATGTGGCGCAGTGGTAGCGCATCACCTTGCCAAGGTGAGGGTCGCGAGTTCGAATCTCGTCATCCGCTCGAGGTGCCTGTCTTCTCCGGAAGACAGCAACTCTCCAGAAGAGGTATCCCACCGATCGGGTACTACGCCAGACGTGGACCTTGATGGTGGGGTGGCCGAGAGGCGAGGCAGCGGCCTGCAAAGCCGTCCACGCGGGTTCGAATCCCGTCCCCACCTCCAGTCCGCTCCGGCGGAACTCATCTGGGCGATTGGCGCAGCGGTAGCGCGCTTCCCTGACACGGAAGAGGTCACTGGTTCGATCCCAGTATCGCCCACAGAACGAAGACCCCCGGGAAACCGGGGGTCTTCGTGTTTCATCAGGTGCAGCTACGGGCTCAGATCAGAGCACGTGGCACGGTTTTGGCACGATCCTCGCAAAGATTCCGCCGCGGCAGATGCAGACTGGTCGCTTTCTTGGTGGTCGTCGCACCCGTACCCGATCAGGCTGACTCGTGGACGACCGACCGTCGGCGTGTGCCCGCGAGGCGAGGTCGGCACGGGCAGTAAACGAGTTGGCGTCTGCGTCGGAAGAGCTCGACGGCCGATGTCGGTGCTCGAAGCGTCGCGTCCGATGCGCGAGTTGTTCTCACGTGCTCCGCTCCGGTGCTCCACGGCCGACGCCGTGCTGCCCGCGGTGCGAGTCTCGCACGAACGCCGAAAGCCGGCCTGTCGACGAATCGAACAGGCCGGCTTTCGGCGAGATGGACGGGAACGGCGGGTCAGAGCCGGTTCGCGATGCCCGATGTCGAGGCGAGGTCCTCGAGCTTCGCGACCAGCGGGTCGAAGTCAGCGGGGAAGAGCCCGGTGTAGACGTCGAGTGTGATGCTCGGCTTTGCGTGCCCGAGCATGCTCTGCACGAGTGGCACGGTCGCTCCCGCAGACACCCCGAGGCTCGCGGCGGTGTGCCGCAAGTCGTGTGGGGTGAGCTTCGGGAAGTGCTGCACGGCCGTCCCACGCGCGAAGTCGCTCGCGGGCCAGCTTGCGATCGCCCGCTGAACGGCCGGAGCGAAGACGCGACGCCGCCATGTCGAGAGCCGGAGCATGCCGCCCTCCGGCGCGGTGAAGACGAGGCCGTGCGCGTCACGCCCTGCCGACCGTCGTTGGAGCGGTTCCATGACCTGCGGCACTCCCGGCACCTGTCGGGCCTTGCCGTTCTTGGGCGGACCGAGTACAAGTTCGCCCCGGACCTCGGTCGCGGACTTGCGAACGTGCACGACGTTGTTCGCGAAGTCGAGGTCGGCGAACGTGAGTGCAGCGGCTTCGCCGAACCGCAGCCCCGAGAACGCTAGGAAGGCGATGAGCATTCGATCGCGCTCCTGTGCCTCGTCGAGAAGGTGCGCGACCTGCGGGGCGCTGAGGTAGCCATGCTCGCGCGTGACCACCGTAGGCAGCTTGACCCCTCGCGCAGGGTTCCCGGTCAGAAGGCCCTGCTCGACACAGTCCTCGAGGACTCCTCCGAGGATCTGGTGCGCCTTCTGAATCGTCTGCGCTCCGGCGCCCGCGGCGTGGATGGACTCCACCCAGGCCCGCACCGACTTCTTGGTGAGCGCCTCCAGGGACGTGTCGCTCCAGTAGGGCGTGATCCACTTGCCCGCGACGGCCGCGCGGTTCGCAACCGTCGTCGCTGCGAGCGTGGCGCGCCTGGCAAGGAACTCGTCGATGAAGGGGCCGAGCTTCTGCGAGAGGTCGGATTGAGTGCGGTAGGTCGGCCTGTTCATCGCGACAATGTTCGCCGCGGACCAGACGTTGGCGTCGCGCTTGGACCGGAACCCGCGCTTCCGCGTCGTTCGACCGTCCGGCTTCGTGTAGCCCACCTCGAACCGCTTGCCCTTCGCCGTTTCGTACTCCCGGATCGTGGCCATCAGGCAGCCATTCCGTCGTGCGAGATGCGGGTCCGCTCGACGTAGGCGAGCAGGTCACCGAGGCGGTAGGCCACGGAACGGCCGACCTTGATGTACGCGGGGCCGCGGCGGAGGTAGCGCCACTGGGCGAGCGTCCCGACGGACGTGAGGAGGAACGATGCGGCTTCAGCCGGCTTGAGGAGAATTGCATCCTCGGAGGTGAGTTCGCGAGTCTCCGATGACGCGGTCAGGCGGCTCAAGGACTTGGGCATAGGTCTTTCGCTTTCGGTACTGGAAGTGACAAGCTCAGTGAGCCCGTTGTCCCCCGGAGCGGGTGACCCAGCGTCTATGCGCGACCACCGCAGTTAGCCGTGGTGCAGGAGAATAAGCCCCGGTCACTGCGGCGAGTCGTTCTCTGCAGGTGCGGCAACGCCGGTCGTCTCGGAATTGCCTATTGGGTTCGTTATAGCGTCAGGCAAAGCCCCTCCTTGGTCCCCGCGGCGTTCGCCGCGGGCATCGCCCGCTACTAAAGGCCGCTGACACTCGAGGCCGCTGGCAATACGTGAGACGCGAACGTCCCGCATCATCGGCAGCACGGCCAGCTCGACGGGTACCACGCCGAGTGGCCCAGGGAGGAGCCGCTCCGGGCGTTTCACACGACGAACTCGAAGACGCTCGCCGTCCCGGTCGAGGGCCGCGACGGGAAGGACGCACTCCAGACCGATGCTTCGCTGCGCACGCAGACGACACGGGCCGGAACTGCCCTCGCGCACGTGCCGGTCGTCTCTGAGATGTACGGCACGTCGACGGCACGCTCCATCACGCGGTCCGCCGGGACGTTCACAGCCGGCGGCAACCACCACGACCTCGTGATGACGAACCAGCGGAGCAACCGTGCCCATTCTGTTTGCGAACCGATGCCAACTGCGACGACCGCAACTGGCGGCGGCCAGGCGCTGCTGCAGCCGTTCGCGACGCAGTTCCGCGATCAGGCGGACCGGAGCCCCGATCCGCAGAGGGATCTGCTGCGCACGATCGTCGCCGACCAGCACGCCCTCGTGCATCGGATGAACACCGGGGGCGCATCCATGACGACGTCGCCCCTCGAGTCGCTGCGCATCCTGACCACGGCAGGGCACCAGGTGGTCTGCAACAGCCGTCACACCGGCGGCTCCCCCTCGGGATCTCCAGCAGGCCGAGGAGCTCGTCCCGGAAGTGCTGTTCCGGGTGTGCCAGCCGCACGAGGTCGCCGCCGGCATGGCGTTCCCGGCCGACTACCTTTGGCAGCCGCCGGACCGGTCGAGGCCGGTGTCGAACCGTGATGTCGTCAAGGCTGCCGGCAACGCGGTCAGGCCGCCAGCCGCCAGGTAACTCATCGCCGCCGGTGCCACGTCGATCGACGCGACCAACGCGGTCGCAGCGTGAGCGCGGCCGACGGATTTGTCCCGGTGGCCGCGACGAGAGGCACCTCTAATCAGCAGAGGAAGCAACCCGACCCGCACCGATGAATGGAAGGACCGACATGGGGTACCAGGTCTACGAAGACCCCAACCAGAGCTGGCGCTGGGCGGGGTACGCCGTCCCCGCCGAGTGCGACTGGGACGGCTGTGCCACCCGGATCGACCGTGGCCTCGCCTACAAGTGCGAGGACCACGGCGACTACGTCTTGATGCTCGACGGCGAGGAGATCACCTACGACCGCTACGCCGACGAACTCGACGCCGAAGAGGTCTGGCAGGAGCACGACGGCTTCGGGTCGTACTTCTGCCCGGACCACAAGGCGCGCACCGGCGAGCACACCGCCGTGCAGCCGAAGCCGGACTCGCTCGAGGGGAAGCGAACATCCTCACTGACGACTCCTGGGCCCCGTGGCGCAAGCAGCACGCCGCTCGCATCGGAGTCATGCGCGCCCAAGCCATGCTCCCCGCGGGTGCGGCCCAGTGAAGTACGTCCGCTGCCGCTGCCGCTCCTGCGTCGGCACCGGCTACCTCGACACCGAGCTCGGCGCCGACGACCCGCAGCGGTCGCCTGCATCACCTGCTGCAGCTACGGCTGGTTCGACCTTGAAACCGGGAAGCCGGCCGACATCGAACCGCCCCTGTTCACCCTCACCGAGGAAGGGGTCCTCCAGTGACCATGCACACCATCGCCGCCAAATCACGCACAGCCCCAATCACCCCTGCGCTGCGGAAGCGCATCGTCCCACACGACAACATCTTGAGCACGGACTACTCCCGCACGGGGAAGCTCGCCCAGCGCCTGAAGGATCTCAACAGCTGGGCCAACCGCGGCTATGAGCTCCGCCACACCCACGTCTTCACCCACGACGACAGCGAGATCTACGTCGACGACCTCGAGAAGGATCTCGACGACCCGCGCTGACCCTAGGGGAGCCGATCAGCGTAGATCGGCCCCGACGCCGTGCCGAAGGTGTTGAACCGGACGGCGTCGCCGGACTCGTTCCGTTCCGCCGGGGACGCCGTCCCCTGGACCGGCGGCGGCGAGCATCGTCCGTTCCCGACATCGACGCACAGGTGCTCGACCGCGGTCACCCTCGGATCGAGCGGTATCCGCGTCAGCGGCACCGGGACCGCGTACGAGGACCAGTTGCGGTACTTCGCAACGATGAAGCCGTCGCCCAGATGCCACCGGCAGCGGGGGCAGTGCTGCGCTGTGTAGTCGGTGTTCGTCGTCTTGCTGTGCGCCGCCCGGTACTCCGTCGCCGGCGGCAACGAGCTCGCAGCGAACGCCTTCCGTACCTCTGCCTGGAAGACCAACTCCGGTCGGTCCCGCACCCAGGTCGGGTACCTCGAACCGAACGACACCGTACCGACCTGGCCGCATCGGGTCTGCAGCTGCACCCCACCGAGCCACCAGAACGAGAACCACGCACCGCAGCGCTCGTTGTGGCACTTCGACATCGCCGTGACGATCTCGACCGCCTCGACCACCGCTTCGTACCGGAGCCGGATCTCACTGCGAAACCACCGCGTCAGCGCAGTGCGCATCGAGACGAACTCGCGCCCCTGCGCCAGTCCGACAGGCATGTCCATCTGCAGCGCGTCCGCTGTCCCGCGCAAGTTCCACAGGCCCCGATCGCGGTTCTTCGGCCCGACCAGCCACACGCACTCCACGCGGGCGGCTCCGTACCGAGCCGTCCGACGAGCGAAGTCCTCCGGCGTCTGACTGGCCCACTGCACCTCGATAGCGACAGAAGGCACCCCCGGCTTGGAGACAAGGACGTCAGCGATCCACGAACGGTCCGGCGCCGGCGCTTCGACGATCGCCTCCCAGCCGTGCTCGCGAGCCACCTCCGCGACCAGTGCTTTCGCCGCCAAGTGCTCACGCGACTCCGGCCCGCCCTCATGCAGCTCGCAGCTGACTGCCTTGTGCCGGAAGTACCGGGTGCCGGCACGCTCCACCGGCACGCCGGGTTCCCCGCACGACATCACCAGACCGCGATCCCGGTACGTCGCCCGCACCTGCGCCCACGCCTCATCACCGAGCCCCCACGACTCGACACGTTCCCCACCCCACAGGGCAACCAGCGGCACAGCAGCTCCTCATCGGGCCGACGCCCACGCACGCGATCCTGCTGCACCCCAACCGTCATCGTCCAGCAGCACCCCCGCCCGCCACCTTCGAGCCGGAAAGCCCGCGCGACACGCACACCACACCCGCCACCGAGCCCCACCCGGGTAAATTCGCCCTAGCGAGCGAGGGGCCCGACCATCACGAAGTTGCTCAACTACGCCGACGTCGCGAAGGCCCTCAACGTCTCGATCGAGACCGTGTGGGCCTACGCCGTCCGCGACGCCGACTTCCCCACCCGTGTGAACCAGGAGCGCTCGCCGCTGTTCCTCGCGGAGCACGTCGACGAGTACCGCTGGCAGAGGCGGGAACGCGCTCGTGGACGCGCCGGCCACCCGCCAGGCGTCCAGGACGCCTCTGGACGGGTTTCTACGGGCCGAACGGCCGGCGACCGCATCAGACGGCTTATGGACGCTCCCGACGCGCCAGTGGGCGACGTACGGGCGTTGGCGGGTCTCCTGGGTCTTGAGGTGCCGGCGCTCCGGTACCGCTTGCGCGGTCAGACGCGGTGGAAGCCGGCAGAGCTGAAGACGATCGCGCGCGTGTTCCGGGTATCGATCGACGAGCTCACGGGCACGCTCGAGCTCGTCTGAGCGAGAGACTCCACATGGCGCGCGTTCAGGTGAACCAGCGGGAGCTCCGCAAGCTCATGGAGCAGATCGCCCGGCAGCTCGAGGACGCTGACCGCAGCTTCCGGGAGACGCACACCGGGCTCCCCGTGCATGTCGTCCGTGCCGACGTCGGCGACGCGTTGCCGTCGGGCATCCAGCTCTCGCCAGAAGCTCTCGACGACTACGTCGCCGCGGTGTCCGCCGATCAGCCGTTCGAGTTCCGCCTAGGCGGGTAGCTGCAGGAGCAGCTGGAATGCGTGCTGCGTCAGTTCGGAACCGAGTTCGCCGGCCATCGCCGTGCCGATGGCGAGACCGAGCTTCGTCACGATCCCGCGCACCGCGCCTGGGCGGGCCTGCCCGTCGACTTCCGCGCGTAGCTCCTCCACCGTGGTCGCAAGTTCCGCACGCGCCTGCTCGTCCTCGACGTGCTGCAGTCGGCCGGAAATCTCGTCGACGAGCTCGCGCGCCTGGTCCTGCCACCCCGATGTTGATGGTCTGCTGCACGTGCTGGCTGTTCTGCGCCACGTTCGCCGGCGCGTGGAAGTGGTTCGTGTAGGTCGCCGATCCGGGGGACTCATCGTGTGTCGGCTCGTGCACGGACTTCCCCTGCTCGACGATCCACCGCCCCTTCGCCATCGGCTCCGGCCGCAGCGGGTCCGGCCGCTGATCCGCCATCGGCCCCTTGATGAAGCGCCCCTCGTGCAGCCACTTGCCGGTCTGCTCGAGATCCTCCTGCGTGTACGGCATCCCGAGGTAGTTCGCCCCCGACCTCAGGAAGTCATCCGAGGTGGGTGAGCCGCCGGCGTCGTCCTGGTCGACAACCCACACGAGGTACTCGTCGCGCATCCGCTGCCGACGTGCCCGCACGTTGCCCCTGGCGGTCTCCAACGCCGACCACGCGTCCTTCCCCTGCGCCGTCGGCCGAGCGCTCCACCCGCCACTGAACCGCCAATCGACCGTCACGTAGCCGGCTCCCTCCAACTCCCGGACACGCTCGCGCAGATCCCGCGCCGACGCGTGGTCTGATTCCGAGCCGAGGAGATCCTGCGGGAGCGCCTGCGGGTTCGTGCTCCGCTCGCCAGCAGCGGCGATGATCCGGCCGAGCACGTCGAGCCGGCGGAGATCCTCGGGGGAGTGTTCAGCCATGCCAGGACAGTACCCAGCAGAGGTGACATCACGCCCCTGAGCCGAAGCACGGAGCTCCCCGGGCACCATCCGCAGAATGACGCCCGGCGATCCGACCTGGACAGCAGCGGTCGGCTGGGTCGCCGAGGGGCTCTCTGAATCCGAGCTACCGACTCACGACGGCGATGATGAGCCGCAGGACACCGCACCGGCGGATGCTTGACGCATGAGCAACCCACCCGAGGAACGTCCGCTCGAGCGGATGGCGCGCGCGATCGTCGCATGCCACCTGGACACCCTCGTCGAGCGCAGCGACGATGGCACGGCGCCCGGCCAACCTGACGGGTTGATCTACCTCCCCGACGGCACGTACGCGCGCCTCGAAGTGGGTAGCGACCACGACGTTGCCTACGCCCGGCTCTCCGACGCACTCGAGCGTCAGGGTGAGCTGATCGCCATCGACCCCGCATCCCCAAGCTGGTACGTCTCGCTGCACCACGGCAGCCGACTCAAGCGCATCCGCCAGCGGGTCCCCGAGATCCTGCAAGAGCTCCCGCCCGCCGAGTTCGTCGAGGGAGTCGTTCCCGCGGACACCTGGGCCGCCGGCCCCGACCACGTGCAACGACTCGACGAGCTCGCGGAGCTCGGCGTCGCCTACCTCGCCGCATACCCCGACCGGTCGGGACTGATCGGCTTCGGCACCAAGGGCTGGAACAGCTGGCAGGACCCGATCACGGTCGCCGCCTGGATCTCGCGCGTCCTCGACCGTGAGGCCGACGTCGCCGACAAGCTGCAGCGCCACGGCGGACGCGAACGTCACGCACTCATCTGGGCCACGCTCGGCAGCACGTGGGCCGTCAGCAACGCCCTCAACTGGCATAAGGACGCACCACCCCTCCGGAAGCCCATCGGCCCGGAGATCGACGAGGAGTTCTGGGACCTACTGCTCGGTCCGCAGGACCAGCGGCCCCAGCCGGCCCCGCTGCCCGACCCGTCCTCCCAGAACCGATCACACACCTATGGCTCGCCAGCACCCTCTCCGGTCGCGGAGCCCTGCACCAAAGCCCCGACGGCGGATGGGAGCGAACCCACTGGCGCACCCCGCAGCACGAAGACGACATCGACGCCGCAATAGGCCCAGCGCACACGTCCCTGGAAGACTTGACGCAATGACCGGACCGATCACGTGGGAGCAGCCGGCGATGGTCATGCACCACGGCCGCCGACGACCCAACTACGGCGACGACGACCGGTTCAACGCCGAGTGGTGGGGGGAACACGGCAACTTCACCCCACCCGACTACCAGTGGCGCTCCTACCGCCGAGACGGACAAGAGATCGCCCGAGCGCTGCTCGTCCTCAGCTTCACAAGCCACACCCCCGACCACGCCGGCCCAGCACTGCTCATCTGGAACTTCGAAGTCCGCCGCGACCTCCAGCGCACCGGAGAGCACATCGGCACCGAGCTCGTCCAAGCGCTCGCCGCGGAGTACCCGGACCGTGAGATTTACAGCGGCCCAACCCCGCAGTCGATGCCGTTCTGGAAGCGGTTCGGATGGCCGATGTGCGACTGCGAAGACTGCTTCGGCCGCAACCTCGTCGTTCGCCGCCCGGCCTAGTCGTACGCCATGCACGACGCAGACCGAGACGCGCAGCAGTGGCTGACAGTCGACGAGCTCGCAGCACGACGCCGTGAGCTCGTGCGTCAGTACGACCGCGAGCTCCGCAGCGCCGAGCCCGTCCCTGAACGCGTCGCGGCGCTCTGGGCCGAGGCGGACGCAATCGCGGCAGTGCAACGGGGCCGGTGCTAACACACGGGGATGCAGCCCAGCCGAGCTGGCGGACCGGTAGCTAAGCTCACCTCGTGAACGACGGAGACACCTCACTGCCAGTCCTCTTGGCGTCGGCCGCGGTGAGCGTCTGCGACACCTGGCCCGACCCCGAGAAGCGCCGCGAGCAGCTACTCGCTGTCTGGGCGCAGCTCGGCTCAGACCCCGATCTGCTCCTAGCTGCAGCGGGAGAGGTAGCTGCACTCCCGCAGCCCCTCTCGGATGCAGTTGACGAGATCGAGCGGAAGGCGCGTATCCGCGAGCTTCTCGGAGCCCGATCGCCGGAGGACGAGTTGCTCTCGATGCTCGATGCGCGAGCGCTGCTCGAACGGCTCGCCCGCGAGCAGGCTGAGTAAGGCGCTCCACCCGCCCGCTGTAGGGTCCGTCACGATGTGGCGTTGGGCGTCTGCAAAGGCCGAGACCTGATCGTACGACGGTCGGCCTAGCTGGGAAACAGTCTCGGAGCGCGCTCGCGCAGCAGGTACCGCTCCATGTCGCTCTGCAGCAGCGGCACGCCTTCCCTCTGCGGGGTCGACTGGTCGGTGTACCAGTAGAGCCGGCGCACTCCGCCGGCGGTGTGCTGCTGCGCAACCTGCCGGGCATCCGCAGTGGTGAAGAGCCACACCCGGTCCGCCTCCAACGACGTGAAGGCGAGCAGTTGAGCTGGGGTGTCGTGCGGGAAGTTCCACCCGATCGCCAGCCGTCCCCGTCCGCCGGCGGGCGTGCTGCGCTCCACGGTCTTCACCTGCATCGTGGTCGCCGCTCCGGTCGCTGGCGCGTAGACGACCAGGTCGATTCCCGCATCGGTCGTCAGACGCGCGCTGTCGATGCCCAGCTTGAGCAGCTGGTACTGCACCAGCAGCTCGCCGGCGGCACCGATGTGCTGCGTTGTGCGGCGTTTCTGCGGGGGCTCGAGCGTCACCGGGAGGCGTTCACTGTGCTGCAGCGTAGGCGTCGCGCACGGCCTGGCTGATGCGTCCGGGTGCAGCAACCTCGAGACCGTTCGCTGCGGCCCACTCGCGGATCTTCGCCAGTTCGTCGGGGTCCGTGCGCCCAGAGGAACTCGTGCGGGTCCGGGTCGATCGACCGGTGGTCTTCCGAGCTGCGGCGAGGTGATCCGCATACGCCCCACGGGTCTTGTCGGCATTCTCGTTCGTCAAGTCGATCTCGTACACGGACCCGTCGAAGCCGAACTGAACGGTCTTTCCCGAGCCATCTTCGATCGTCTCGCCAGTGAGGTCGTCAACAAGGGTGGTGGTAATTTTCTGGGCCATGCTGCCCCAATACCGAGGTTCGTCGGCAGCATCCCACACCTGCTGCCGTCTTGCGCGAAGCCGCGGCTGTCGGGACCGGTTCGTAGGCTTGTCGTGGAGAGGAGCTCAATGAGCAGCGGTCTGAAACGTGTTGAGCGTGTGGAGTGGGGGCGTCTCCCGAAGGACGAGTTCGACCGCATCGTTGATGTCCTCATCACGACGCACTACAAGGAACTCGGATTTGACGCAGAAGCCGTCGACGGACGTGGTGGCGATGGGGGCATCGAGATCGACGTCCGCGATCGGGAGACGGGCAAGCTGCTCCACATCTTCCAAGTGAAGTACTTCCCCGAGGGGTTTCCGACAGCCCACAAGAGCCGGCGAACTCAGATCAAGCGCTCCTTCAAGTCCGCGGAGAAGCACGAGCCGCCGGATTGGTCTCTGGTGATGCCTTCGAAGGGAACTCCCTCCGAGCGAAAATTCGTCACCGGGCTCAAGTCAGCGAAGATCCGGCGGACCCACACGGTAGGGACAGTCGAGCTCGACCAGATGATGGCAAAGCACCCTGACGTGAATCAATGGGCCGTCCGTAGCGAGCGAGATGAGGCACTCCGACTCGTAGGGCGCGAGGACGTCCTGCCAAAGAGCGCGGAGCAGTTCCAGCAAGCGGTTCAGGACGTCCTAGAGCGCGGGAACAAGTTCAGCCCCTTCTGGGGCCATCGGCTCGGCGCTTTCAACGGGCACCCCGTTACAGAGCTCTATCCCAAGCGTGAAGACGCGGCCGAGAAGGAGCCGCTGTCGTTGACGATCAACACTGCGTTTGGTGAGGCACACGCGGATCTCGAACAGCAGTGGCGAGAAACGATCGGGTACGGCAGGAATCGCCAGGTCACGCTGCCCTCGGGAGTCGTGCAATCGATCGTCAAGCACGGGCCGGTCGAGTGGTTCGCCGGCGAGTCAACACCCGAGCAAGTTGTCGTCGTGCCCGAAGGGCGAGAGCACGAGTCCGTGCCGGCGGATGTCGTCCTGCGCGACGCGGACGGCAAGGAGGTCGGCCGACTGTCTGGCGACACGGCCGACCAGGGAGCTGGCCCCCTCGGTGGAGTGCTCGAGATCGATCTGGTGGGAGGTCTCCACCAGGCTTGGTTTAGCGACAAGCCGGGCGAGACCGGACGAGTTGAACAGACCTTCTCGGTTGCTGGCGTGTCAGCGCGGGAAGTTGCCCGCGCGGTTCGGTTCACCGAAGCGATCAAGACCGCGACCGACATGACGCTCGTCATCGGAGCCGTAGAGATCACGGTCGGCATCACCGGAGGGCCGGTGCCGGAGCTTCCCGCGGACATCACTGAGTACGTCGAGGATCTCGCGGCTATCGAACGCCTCGCGGATGTCCACCTGCCTGTCCCGAAGAAGCTGCCGACTGCTACGGACCGAATCTGGGTGCGCGTGATCCGCATGCTGCTGGAAGGTAAACGTCCTGCCGCTCCTACACGCACGATGGAGGTCAACTGGCGAAGCGCTGCAGGTGAACCGCTCGGCGATCCGTTTGGGACCGGGGCGGCGCTCTACGTCCCGGCTGACCCCACTCAGACCGTTTACCTGAAAGTCGAGGGCCGATCCGTACCTGTACCCGCGTTCTCGATGGCCCACCCGAACGTCGTGGTCGACAGCGCTCGTCTGGAGGGTCCTGTTGAGAAGCTCACGATGCGGATCAACGACGGGACGCCGTTCCGGCTGTTCGGCGGCGACGAGCTCCCGGAAGACGATCACAGCATGTACGAGCCCCCGGACCCGTGGCAGATCACCGGCATCCCCGAGGCGAGCGACGTGTACGGAGGAAAGAAGAAGTCGTAGACGCACGTGTAGGTTCCGCGCAGAGCAGGTGCCTGGTGATCTGATTCCAGATCAGATGGCACCGATGCTGGCCCGCGCATTTCGTAGCTGATGGCACTTTCCGACAGCCGAGGTCCGGCCATTTCAGACCGTTGATCGCGGTGAGCGAGATGTCCTGGGTCTGCGCGATGATCGGAACATGGGGAATCCGCACGTCTTCCAGGTCGCGCAAGAGGCCGGCGTTGACACAACCACCGCTCTGCGAGTCTTGCATGGACTGGGATCGACGATCGACGCCCCAGAGCAGCGAATCGATGCAGAAACCGCCGCCCGACTTCGGCGCGCGCTTGGGGTGCAATCTGCGACGCCGCCGACCACTGCGCGGACTCCGCGGAGAGTGGCATCGCCCGAGCCCCGGACGGAACGTCCGGACACGAAGTCGAAGCCCCGCGGCCCGGTGCGCCCGATGCCGCGCAATCTCATGGTGGTTGAGCGGGATGCTGCGATCCGGGGCATGATCCCGGGTTTGTACGATTTGCTTGTTAGCAGCAGTGTGGCAATCGAGGACCCGGTAGTCGTCTTTCACGACGTCGCGAAGGACCCGGAGTACGGGCTCTGCACGCTGCAGGGCGAGCGGTGGGCGCCTCCGGCGGGTAGCGGTGTCAGCCGCACCAAGCTCGTCGAGGGGCTCCGGCTACTGGACCGTCGGTACCGCGAGCGGGGACTGGTGCCGGCGAACGTGTTCATCGTCATCGATGTGCGCCGGCAGCGGGCGTGGTTTCACCAGTCCTTCAAAGCCGTGAGGAAGAACACGCAGGGGCCGTTCCTTCATGCCAGCACGCTGGCTGAGATCCCAGTAACGGCGCGTGTACTCGACACCCCGCCCGCACGCCTGGCTCGCCGTGGGGAGACGTTCGTACCGATGGATGTGCCGCACCTCGTGCGGAGCGTGAGTGCGCCCCGGGACAGGCCAGAGGAGTCGTTCCTGCTGCACGAGGAGTTGTTGCAGCTCGCCGTTGACAGCCTGGACGGTGACGAGCAGCTCGACCCCCTGCCGGTGCACATCAACGGTCTCTGGGTCTTCGCCCGGCCGGTGATCATGCACCGTCCTGACGGCACCGAGCGTTACGTGCGAGCGGTCTGGTACCGACAGGGCGAGGTTGTCTGGCGCATGCGCACGTTCGCTGCAGGACGCGGGAACGATGCAAAGGAGGTGGGGGAGCGCCTCTCCGGCCGACTGCCGTTCGTACCCGTCTGGGATGAGACCCGACCAGAGCAGAAGCTCCTCGCGGCTGTCTGGGCGCTCATGGCGCAGGGGGACGTCACCGAATCGGACCGGCGGCCTGGCCTCGAAGCAGGCCCCGTCGGCACCGGCACCGGAACCGGCGCGGGCGATCTGGTGATCGTTCGCGTGCAGGCAGGAACCGAGCATGCGCAGGTGTACCGACACGACGATCCCAGCAATTCAGAGGACCGGCCCGCCTGGAGCGTGCGCGGACACTGGCGACACCAGCCGTACGCCTCGCTCGGCCGAGACGAGTTCGGCAATGTGCGCACGAAGATGATCTGGATCGCCTCGTACGTGAAGGGCAACAGCGCCGGCGGGCTACCTACCGACAAGGTGATCAGCGTTCGACCCTGATGGCGCTGCAGTTGGCGTCGTCCGCCGTCATTTCGTCCCGCGGTAGTCGGCAGCTTCCGTCGTGAGGCTGCTCACCTTCCCTGGTGCTGCACGTCGCTGCCCTATAGACAAGGAGCTACGGCCAACGAAGGAGTTGTCGATGCTGGTTCAGGTTTGTGGTCTTCCCGGCGCAGGGAAGTCGACGCTGTCTGCTGCGATTGCGGAGTTGACGCCCTCGCTGACGCTTCGCGTTGATGCGATCGAGGGCGCGATGTGGAAGTACCAGATCCCGCGTGAGCAGTCAGGAATCGCCGCGTACTCGATCATGCATGCCATCGCGGTAGCGAATCTGCGGCGCGGTCAGGTGGTCATCGCGGACGCGGTGAGCGGCGTTGAACCCGCTCGGGCTGGTTGGGCGTCGACCGCGGATGTTGCCGGGGTACCGCTGCGTGTCATCGAGGTTGTGTGTGCGGACGTCGACGAGCACCGTCGCCGTGTGGAACAGCGGGCGAACGATCTGCCTGGGTTCACCTTGCCGACGTGGGACGAAGTACAGCGCACCGCCGACGAGTACGAGCCCCGCACGGACGATCGGCTCGTCATCGACAGCACCCGCCCCCTCGAGGAAACAGTCCGTCAGGCCCTCGACTATCTCGAACTGCACGCCCCGTGAGGGATCGGCTATCCAAACGCGACCACGGAGGTACTGGATAGGGTCCGGAGGCATGGAAGCAACGATGCTTGAACCTCGCACGCTGGCCCCTGGTGACACCGTCGCGATCGTTTCGCCAGCGTCGTGGCCGGAAGACTCCGTACCTGGCTGGATCGCTGATCAGGTCGAATCATGGGGCCTTCGAGCAGTCGTTGCGCCGCACGCGCTCGATCACCGCGGCTACCTCGCCGGCACCGATGCCGACCGGATCGCAGACCTGAACAACGTGATTCGAGACCCGGCGGTTCGTGCCGTGATCGCTTCCACCGGAGGCTGCGGCAGCTTCCGAATCGCTCCGCTCGTTGATACCGACGCGCTCCGCGCTGACCCCAAGCTGCTGGTCGGATACAGCGACATCACCGCCCTGCACTGTGTCTGGGATGCTGCCGGCGTCCCGACGCTGCACGGCGCGATCGCCGGCGCCCACGCTGACCACGTCCGACGGCTACTCATGGAGGGCGCCCGCACCGTCGTCGACGCTGACACTCGCGCCTTGTCTGCTGAGCTCACCACGACGGGACGCGTCGAGGGGACGCTCTTTGGTGGGAACCTCGAGATGCTGGCGCGGTCGGTCGGGGTCGTGGACCTCGACCTCGCGGGCAGGATCGTCCTCCTCGAGATCAACCGCGCTGCGGGGCTGGGGATTGTCGATCGGGCGCTGACGCAGCTGCGGTACTCCGGAGCGCTGGACGGTGTTGCCGGCGTCGCGCTCGGGAGCATCGACCAGTTCGCCGACTACGAGGACCGAGGCTGGACGATCCTCGATACCCTCCGTGACCACCTGAATGCGCTCGGCGTCCCTGTCCTCGGTGGCTTGCCTCTCGGGCACATTGAGGACCTCGTCACCCTGCCACTCGGCACTCACGCCGTCCTCGACGTCGACCACGCTCGACTGATGGTCACTGCGCCGACCGCAACGGACGGTGTGTGAATCCGTGCGTCAGCTTCTTCGTCCTCGTGCCCTTCAGCCTGGGGATCTCGTCGTCATCGCCTCGTTGTCCGCGCCGCTTCTTCCCGAGTACGAAGCGAACGTCGAACACACAGAACGTCTGTTCGAGCGGATGGGGTTCCGGGTCCGTCGTGAACCGCTGCTGCAGGCTGGCCACAGCAGATGGTGGAGTGCTGCTGTTCCAGCCCAGATCGCGGCGAGTTGGACACCCCCCTGCGAGAACCCGAGGTCCGCGCCATTGTCGCGAACGATGGCGGTCAATCGGCTTTCAGGTACCTGGATCTGGTGGATTTCGACGCGATCATGCCCATCCGAAGCCGACCCTGGGGTACAGCGACATCTCGTTGCTGCACCTGGCTCTCTACTCGCAGACGGGTCTCGTCGGCTGGTGATGGTCGTGGTGTCTGTTCCCCGATTCGTGTCGGTGATGTTGGGGGCGGGAGGGACGGCGCTTGGCCGTCCCTCCGGCGTTGGTCACTCCACGGGCGGGGTGAAGGTGAGCGTGTTGACGAACGTCGCGTAGTCGGATGCTGCCGTCGGACGGCGGGTGGTTCGCGATCTGATCAGTACGGCGCAGCTCGCGGAGACATCGATCGGGAGGTGCTGGTCCTAGTCGATTTCGTGCCTCGAACACGGGGTCGCGGTAGCCGCATGAATGAGTGATCGTCGAGGGATGGGGACGGAGCAGCCACGAGGCGAGCAGCTCGAGACCGTCCGATGGATTGCGGTGGCGCTGAACAGCACCCGGACCATGATCGACCGTCGAGTGTTCGAGGACCTCTTCGAGAACTCCGTCGTCAGTGGCCGCGCTCCCTACCGGCAAGCTCTCGACCGCGCCGAGATCACGTTCGGTGACCTCGTCGAGCTGTCGCGGAAGGCGGACATCCCGTACCCGCTGTTCTTCGCTCCTCACGACTACGTCCGTGCGCAGATCGCGACCAAGACGGCCAAACTCCTCCAGGGTGTGAGTAAGGAGACGTTTGCGCTCAATTCTCGGACGACAATCGATGTGAAGGACGTCGAGCTCATCATCAAGGACCTCATCCGGAAGCAGATGCTGCTCCGGAAGCACGACCCTGAGCTCGAGGACAACCGGATCGTGGGCCTGCTCAAGAATCCGCGAGGTACGGCGGCGGAAGACGCTCGGGTGCTGCTCGACGTTCTCGGGCTCGAACGCGACACCCTCGCCCAGGCGCGGACGAAGAAGCGCGCGCTCGAGATCATGACCGAGCGACTGGAAGCGCGGCAAGTCCTCGTCTCGCTCAGCGTTCGCGGGTTCATGCCACAGCTCATCGAGGTGAAGTTCAGCGGGCTGACCGTGAAGGACAAGAAGGTCCCGTACATCTTCCTCGCACGCGGGGACCACGGGGACGACCAGGAGCCGGAGGGGCGGCAGCTATTCACGTTGACGTTGCTCGCCGTTCTCGTCGCCCGGGGCATCTTCGCCCCGGTGACGTACGACGGCCGGAGTCCTGCCGTCGGGCCTGGCCGCGAGTACGACATCGTCGGCGAGATCCTCATGCCAGAGGCTGCCGTTCGCGCCCTCGACCTGGAGACGCTCGAGGATGTGCGGACCGGCGCGGATCGATTCAAGGTGACGCCGAGCGCCCTGGTCGTCCGAGCACAGCGATTGCGTCTCGTGAGCCCGGCGATTGCCAGTGCCCACCTGAACGCCCTCGGTCGAGAATTCGCCGCCCGGCCGCCCAGTCGAGCACAACAGCCCAAGCCAGTGAACGGTATCCGTACCTATAACGGCAGGGCGTTCTCGGCCCGTATGGTCAGGGCACTGGACGCCGGGCAAGTCTCGCCTGGCGATTTCTGCCGAGCCGTGTGCGCGAACAAGATCAGGCCGCACCAGATCCGCGACTTCCGAGAAGCACTCGGATGATGGGTCACCGGTACCTCCTCGACAACAACGTCCTTTCGCGTCTCACCGCGGAAGAGCGGTCCAGGTCCTTCATCCGCGAGCACTGTCGTGTCCCTTCAGAGGTGTTGCACGAAGCTCGTTTCCTCCAGGACGCGGGGTCCCTCGTTGCGCTCGAGTACCGAACGACCGGAAGGGTGTTGCAGCGCCTCCAGGAAGTCATGGAGCGTGTGGCCGTCGACGACGTGCGCCTGGTCAATCTCTACAGCGGCAAGGGCAACGCCGACCCGATGCTCGTAGCGTGTGCTCTGGACGCCGTGGGTGAAGAGAACGAAGGTCTCTTCGGTGACGATTGGGCGATCATCTCGAACGACGATGCGGTCCGCGCGATGGCAGGCCTGTTCGGTATCCCCGTCCTCACGAGCGGCGACCTCGATGTCCTCCTCGGTGACGGCGATGACGGCGGAGGCGGGGGGGGACCCGACCCGCCTTGTCTAACGGTGCTGCGCCGCTCTGCGTCCCGGACCGACCGGTCTCGCATCCATCGCCTTCAACGAAGCATTCTCCGAAGGGCCGCGCATCTCGTCCTGAGGCGTCTCCGCGTGACGGCGATGGCGGCCGTTTCGGTTGCAGCGGTAGCCCATAGTTCCTGCTGGACCGCGTTCAGTGCTTGAACGACCGGATCAGATTCGTCCGCGTTGCGCAGGAGCGGTGCGAGTTCCGCCGTCAGCCTTCGAGCTTCCTCGTGCATCTGCAGGAAAGGGGAGGGCGATTGCGCGGTCGTCCCAGGGCCGAGGCTCACCACCACCGCGATGAAGAACTCGATTGTGGCGATGCCCCGCTCTGCGCCGACTTGCAGGAGAGCCAGAGCCCGTTCCAGTGTCAGCTGCGCCGCCGCCATGGCGAGACGAGTGTCTGCTTCGGTGGCGATGCGCTCGACGCGACGAGCGCGGCGGACACCTTCGAGCGCGAGCTCCTCATGGGGGCTGTTCTCGGACAGCAACAACGCGAGTCTTTCGACCACACGGCAGGCTTCCTTCAGGCCTGTTCGGCGACGGGCGGCTTCTTCTGTCTGCACGTCTCGGAGTATGCGCGGACCGTGCACTGTGGCGCGTGCAGGTGCTCCATCAGCGAGCCTGGTCGTTGCCGCTCTCGGGAGCTCACGAAGATCGGTCCGGATCGACGTCGGGGCGTGGCCGACTCAAGTGACGAGACCAACGCGCTCGTTGTGGATCACCGCCTGACCTGAGCCGGCAGCTGCGCGTCAACTACTCGGGGTCAAAGGGCGCCGGCTCGCTTGCTTGGGAGGCCGAGCACGGGTTCCAGAGTCGGTCTCGGCGCACATCGTTGTCGGCTAGCCGATTCCGTCTTAAGGGCACCATCAGCGGACGACGCGAAGGCACTGCCGTGGCGTCGAAAATGGGCGGAGGTCACAGTCGAGGACGCCGTCGAGATGGGCCCAATTCCGCCCGTGAGGCCAGCCGATTCACCCCGTAGGCCTCTCTCACTTCCACGGCGTAGTGGCCGACCTCCGACCCAGCGTGCGGAAGCATGTCCCGTGTCCCGTGTCCCGTGTCCGGTCATGCGCTCGTCTCGTGTCCTGGTTCGCACCGCCTTGCGTCGTCGCCCCGATGCTCGTCGCCGAGCGAAGTTGCGACTATCTCGAGGTGCGTTGCTCCAGGGGTGACAGCGACGGCCGAATGAGCGGTGGTGCGGACCGTTCGTCGTCGCTGACTGCGTTCATGGAGCAGCTTGGTTGAAGAGCCGCCTCGTGATGCTGGTCGGCTCCAGCACGATGGTGGCTCGTTTCGGCGTGGCGAGCATCGACCGCATCCGCCAAGCGGTGACGTTTCGCGTCGGGGATGTGGACTGTGCCTCGCACAACAACGCTCCACGCTGTCAAACCGTCGTGCTCGTCCATCTCCATGACGATCTCACGTCCTCCGTATACGGCGCCGAGGATGACGTTGCTCGACGTCCCGAAGAACAGCCGCCGGTCCTCGGCGACGAAGTTCAACGGGATGACCTCCAGCGACTCGTCGGTTCGGGATGCGATGCGCGCTGTTCGCGCGCTGCGCAGATGGGACCAGCACTGGTCGGGATCCAGCACGAAGACCAGTTCGTCCAACGGAGTCCCGTCAGATTGGTCTCGGCGCTCTGGCACCCCGTGGTCTGGTGCTCCCGCGGGCGGGTTCGTCGTCTGCATCGTCGTGCCTTCCTCGATGGCAGGTCGGCGCAGGGGGACAAACCCCAGCGAATCCCGCGACCCGCAGGGGAGCGCGAGCGAGGAACGAGCGAGCCCGGCCGACGAGACGCCCACGTCGAGACGGCGCACCAGCCACCACCCGCTGGGAGCGAAGCGGACAGCGGGACAAGCAGACGTCACGCGGACACTCCGAATACGCACCGGCAACGCCGGGGACGCGCCAGCGGACCCGGACAGAGTCCGCCCCGCTGACCCGCCCCGGCTGCCGGTCCGTGAACGTAGCGTCCGCTCGCTTGTGACGAAGTCGCGGGCGGACGTCGGCTTGTCCCGCTGCTTTCTGCTTCGAAGGTCAGGTCACCGAGTCGTCGTGGAGGCTTAGGTCAGGTGGTTCTTCTCACCTTCCACATGTCCGACGTCTCGCCCGTCCTTCCCTCCTCAATTCCTCTGCTCCTGTCCCGGGAAAGCGCCGCCCGGAATCTCGCCACACCCCACGCGGCTACCGCCGGACCGCGGGCCACGAAGCGGCCCGCGAAGTGCACCGACGGGACACCGCGACCGCGGACGCGCCACGGTGCCGCGGAACCCGAACGTGGGACTGCTGCGTCCGCCGTCCACCGCGCATAGTGGCAGCGGACCGGAAGGACGCTTCACCACATGCTGCGATGGACAGACTCGCTTGGCGCGACCATCCGGCGACCGCCGAGTCTCGTCTCCGTACGAGCCGTCGAAGTCCCGCCGGTGCTCGCTTCGACGACGCGGTCGAGCGGGTCCGAGTGCAGGCGCTCACGGACTTCACCGTCCGCCGCGACGCGGGCGGCTACATCCCTGGCTCGCGGCGGGAGAAGCCGCTGACCTGGGACGACGTCGAACGGTCGCTGCGCGAGACACTTGACGCGTACCAAGACGCGTCTCGAGCGCTCGTCCTGCAACTCGGCGTCGAGGTGCAGAAGCCCACACCGTGGTGGCGGCAGATCGGGCTTGGCCTCGACGAGTACCTCGACCAAACCCCGAGCCAGTCACCAGTCGGAACAGTCACCTGTTCACCGGCGCCGGCATCCCTCGACGACCTCATCTTCGGCGACCTGTACCTGCTACCCGGGCAGTTCCCGAAGTGGGTCTCCGAGTCGGTCGGGAGCATCCGCCGCGAGTACGGCATCAACGTCGCCGCGTTCGCCCTCGCACCAGAGGTCCCACTGCGGTGGGAGAGCCGTCTCCGCATCGTGCAGGTCACCGCCGCGCTCGAACAGCAACGCAGCGCCCACATCACCGCCCTGCAACAGCAGGCAGAAGCCGAAGGTGAGGCCGGGTACCGCGCCTACGACATGTGGCACAACCGGCACGCGCAGACCGTGTTCATGACGCCCGCACTCGGCCGCCGTGTCCTCCTGGCGGCGAGCGTCGAAGAACTCGCCAACGAACTTGTCAGTAGCATCCCGTGGCTGACCGACCGGAACGTCACCGAGCAGCGTCTGCGCGACGCTCTGGCTACCGACATCGCGAAGCCAGCACTGCGCCGCTGACTCACACGAGCCGCGACGGCACCCCAAACTCGGCGAGGATGCCCGACAGCGTTGTGCCGAGCAGTCCGGCGGTTCGTTCGTACTTCGCTTGCAGCCGGGCTCGGGTCGCGTCGTCGGACACCAGCGCGAGCCGGCCGGGGTCGGCGTTGTGGCTGACGTCGGCCCGCTTCACCCGAGGGGCGATCGGGTCGGCCATGACCCGCGCCATCGAGTCGGTCAGCGTTTCCCCGCGACGCTTCGTCATCGCGTCCACCGCGAGCACCTGCTCGGCGGTGAACCCCATCGACCGGAGCTCGGCGAGAGTGATGTCCGTGTCCTCGACGACGTCGTGCAACCAGCCGACGACCTGCTCGTCCACGGTGGACACCCGGGCCGCGACCGCGGCGGGATGCTCGATGTACGGCCGGCCGACCTTGTCCGTCTGCCCGTCGTGCGCACGGGTGGCCACGTCCCGCGCCAACGCCACCATGTCAGTCATGGGTTCAGCGTCCCACGACCGGCCGACAGGTCACCGGGCGGAACCGACCCGGCCGGACACTTCATGGCCGTTCCCGTCCGGCCACCACGCGGACACTCGCTGACGGTCCGAGTCGGCGGGCGTCCGCTCGAACTCGGCGACAACCTGCTTCGCCTGACGCTCCGTCGGGACGACCGCGGTCACCAACGACCCGGACACGGACAACCTGCGGACGTCCGGATGGGCTGCGGCGACCTGCGCCGCCGTCTCGACGGTCTCCTCCGTCACAGGCGACAACCCGGTGACGGACACGTACGTAGTCCACGTCTTCGCCGTCCCGACGTACACCGACGAGTCATCACCGTCGAGATGCGTCCGCAGCCACGCGGCGGCCGCGGGCATGGACTCCGGTGTCCGCACGCGGATGGTCGTGGAGTTGCCCTGCTGGGCGACGGTGACGTCCGGGATCGCGGCCGCGGCGGTCACCAGCCGGTACCCCTGCTCGTCCACCAGCAGCGGCGCCGTCGGTGTCGCGCCGGACGGGTTCGTCAGCGTGAGCTCCCACGCGGCGAGCCCGTCACCCGCGGCGGCGGTGACCGTCGCCGTCGATGCCCCGAGCGCTGTGCGGACCGCGCGGACTTCCTCGAGGGTGAACCCGGCCCGGACCTGCACGGCGAAGTCCGCCGACCAGGCCGCCGTCTTCAGGTACTCCCGGGACACGCAGTGGGAGTCGTCCGGCTGCCAGTACGACGCGGTGACCTTCGTCACACCCGGCAGCGCTTCGAGCCTTCCCGCCGTCGGTGCGTACTCCGCTGTCACCGACGGGCCGGGCTCCAACGGGGAACACCACGACCCGGCACCGCACCCGGTGAGCGTGGTCGCGGCTGCAGCCCCCACGACCGCAGCCGCGACCCAACGGATTCCCCTCACCACCCCACTGTGCCGGCAGCGGCCGGTCGGCACATCCGTCGGGAGGACCAACTGTGTCCAACGGCACAGTCGTCAGGTGGGGGTCGGCGCTAGCGCTTCCACCCGAACTGCACGCCGAGGACGATGATGAACACAGCCACGATCGGCGTCGCGATCCATACGGCCCACTTGAACACCCGCTGCCCGCGTTCACTGCTCGGCAGCCACTTGTTGTCCGACGTCCACATGACTGCGAAGATATCTGGCGACATCAGACGAGGGGCACTCCAGTCGGTGCTGCCCGCTACCGTCGGCTTCGATGACTGACGACGACACCGCCGCCACCGCCCAGTCCGTCTACGACGCGTGGGACCGGCAGCTCCGACTCGACCTGTCGTTGACCGTCGATGAGGACGGCCGGTCGTTCACCGGCGGTCGGATGCAGCGGTCTGTAGCGGAGCTCCGCGTGCCGACCGAGGGGTACTCGTCGCACGGTGTCGTCATCGGCCGGTGCACCGCGTACACGCTGTACGCGCCGGACTCGTTCGACACCGTCATGGGCAACTTCGACGTGTTCCAGTTCCTCGGCGACTACCGGTCGGCGCTGCCCATCCACCACCCCGCCGGCGGATCCTTCTGGGAGCTGTTCACCCGCGCCCGGGACCTGCTCGGCAAGCCGGACCTGTTCACCATCGACCGCATCGCCATCAAGGACGAGTACCGGGACCTCCACGAACTCACCCCGGTCATCATCTCCGCGCTGAGCAACAGCCCCGCCGGACGGTCCTCCGCGATGGTGCTCATCGACCCGTCCACCTGGAACATCCCGTTCACCGAGTACGACCAGGAAGGGCTGTCGTTCGCACCGTAGGCGGACACCACCGTGCAGGCGTCGATGAACGCCGACCCGGAGAACGTCTACGACATTACGATGAACGGCGGGCCCGGCGCACCGCCGGTCGGCTCCCGCCTCATGGACGTGAACCTCGGCCCCGCGTTCGAGCACGCCATCACCCACGGGCCCATCGCCGTGCCGTTCACCCTCCCGCCGATGCTCCCCGCAGACGTGTGGGCTGGCGCTCCGGAAGACGTGCACGACGTCCACGCGGACGAAAGCAACGGCACCATCACCATCGAATGCCACGACATCACCTACAAAGTCGTCGGCGCTCCCGGCACCGCGCCGCAGCTCGTCGGCACCTCCGCGGAAGCTGAACCCGCCCGACAGGAATGGCTCCGCACCGTCCACCAGCGGTGGTGGCCGTACGAACCGGACATGCACGCCCGCATCCACGAAGTCATCGACGGGTACATCGCCACCGGCGTCATCGACTCCACCGACGACGAAACCGTCCCGCACCTGCACACCATCGACGTGCCTTCACCGGAGAGCACCTGGCCCGGCAACGGCGACGTGCACCTGGAACCAACTTCCGACGACGCCACTGAGCCGGCAGTGTTCCACGCCATCCTCGAACTCGGCGACCAGCACGAACACATCGGCGTCGTCATCCTCCACGAGACCGGGTACCTCCGGGCGTTCCTCCACGACCACTGGAACCCGGAACACCCGAACCCCGACGCCGCCGTCGAACACCTCGTCAACCTCGCCGCGAAGCAGTTCTTCGCCGGCGCCATTCACAACGAGCTCTCCGACAACGTCGAACACAACCTCCTCACCTCAGACGTCCGAGGGCACTGGGGGCACTGGGGGCATAGCAGCATCATGGACATCAGCGCACTCACCGAAGACGTCGAGGCGGTCTCTGCCCACTACGCCAACCGGCACGCCAACTGACGTACAGATGACTGGTTCGTCCTCAAGCTCAACGAGGAGGTCGGAGAGCTCACCCAGGCGTACCTTGCCTACAACGGGCAAGCGCGGGACAAGGGCAGAAGCGAGCAGCAACTGCGCACCGACCTCGAGCACGAACTGGCAGACGTGCTCGTGCAGACACTGCTCAACGCCAAGCGATTGGACGTCGACGTTGCGCGAGCAGTCGATGAGAAGTGGATGGTCTGACACCCCGATCGGGAAGAGACGACGAGCGGCCCCACCGGCTCTCATCGAGGGTCGCGCTCGATCAAGCGGAACGAGTGACCGAAGACCGTCGCACCAAGCCGGAAGCAGCAGGACCGCAACCGCCCCCACTACGGTCTCCTCATGACCGACGAATCAGACCCGGCCGTCACCGCTGAGGAGCTGCAGGCGCTGTTCGACCGGGCGCCGTTGGAAGCGTCTGCGCGGGGGCTGCGGGTGTTGCCGGCGGTGATGAAGGACCCGGACGTGTTCTTCTCCGCGCCGGAGGTGTCCCTCGATGACGCGCTCGATGTTGCGGTCGCGTCCGGGGCGGCGTTCGTGAGCATCGAGGAGGACTTCTTCGACGCGGCGGAGTTCCTCGACGTTGACCTCGACGAGGTTCCGGCCAGCATCCGGAACGCCGCCGCCAGCCACGACGGGGACCGCACCGGTGTCCTCGTCCGGTGGCACGTCGCCGGGACGTCGTACATCTTCTGGGCGAAGGCCAGCTGGTGGCGGGACATGGAGGTCGAGCTCGAACAACAGCAGGAGGACGCTGACGAGAAGGAGGCTCGGGAACGCCGGGAGCGGCAGCAACTCGCGCAGCAGCTCATCCGGGAAGCCATCGCCGACCCCGGGATCCGGGCGGCGAAGCCGATGTCGCGGAGACCGGTCGTCGAAGCGTTCATCCGAAGCCGCATGACGTCGGACGCCGACGGCGGCGCCGGCCTCGCCCTGGCGTGGGCCCCGGGTCGAGTGGCGGAGGAGTGGCGGTCCGCGTACGCGCTCCTCGACCAGACCGCGGGGCACTTCATCACCGACCTCCGCGACCTGGACGACTGGCAGCGGGTGAAGTGGCAGTCGTCAGCGCGACGGGAGGTGCTCCGCCGGTTCGCGATGAGTCGCACGGGCGGGTGGGCGCCGACGGACAAGTGGGTCAAGGACATGGACGACCGGTCCGCTCCAACGAAGTAGCCGCACCGCACAACTTCGGTCATGTCCGCGCATACCAAGGGCATGCGCATCAACGACAAGGCCATCGCCCACCTGACGAAGACGACGAAGGCACCCGGCCCCGTCTCCCTCATCATCGGCCTCGTCTTCTCGCTGGCGCTCCCCGCCGGCATCTTCCTGTGGCTGACCATCGGCCGGCCCACCGCCGCCGTGGTGTTCGCCACTTGCGCTGTGCTGTACGCCGTGTCGCTCATCACCGTGCCCGTCGAAACCGCCGTCGCCCGCCGCCGTCGATGACGAACGGTTGCAGCGGCCCTTCCGACGCCCGCCCGTCGTCGCCTTCCCGCGCCTAGCTTTGGCATGACCGAGCCGTCAATGGCGGCCCGGCCGCCGGCGCACCCGACGACCCGCATCGACTCGCACCGGTTGCGCGGCCCGGTGCTGTTCTCGCACCCGACGAGTTCCGCCCGTCGAAGGCTGGCAGGGTGGCGGTGCTCGTCCGGTACCTGTCATTCGCGATCGTGGGCGCTGCTGGGGTGCGTGCCGGCCATCGCCGGTGTCAGCGCCGCACCGGTACTGCTGGCCGGTGCCGGCATGGAGCTGCACGTCGCCGCAGACGTCCTCACACTCTGCCGCTTCCAGAGGACGCTCCGGTGACCGGGTTCGAGGACCGCACGAACCGCCTCGGCGTAGGGTCCGCGTTTGGCGCTCGACGTAGGTTCGGTGCTCTCCGCCATCGCACCGTTTTTCGGTCCAGCTGCCCGACCAGCCGCCCTTGCCGCGCTGGCATTGACCATTGTTGGGCTCCGCGTAGCCCTGTGGGCGCAAGCTCGGATGTTCAGCGACCCCGCCAGGAGAAGAAAGCGCCGGCCGCGGCGGCCAACAAGTGAGAGCCGATTAGTTCAGAGCCAGGTGATGGCGCTGTAGCCCGGGCACGGTGTACTCCCGGGATGCGTCGAAGGGCGGGGCAAAGTCCTCGGGATTGTGGCGGAGCACCTGGTGCACCACAGCCCCGTCCCGACGGGTGTGGTGCCAGATCTCATTGACGAGACCCCTCAAGACCTCTGACGTTTGAATCGCACAGTAGGCCTGGCGTCCGCGCATACCTCCCTTGAACCGAACGACGGTTCGGAGGAGGAGCAGACATGGTGCAGGCAGGTTCGCTGGTCGTCGCCGTCCAGGACCACGGTGGCGTGAGCCGGTCCTTCGTTCGCAGTGGTGAGCGAGGTGTCGTCACACGAGGCGGCTGGTGGCCGCTCGAAGTGCGGTGGCAGGGACGTTCGTACAGCCAGCCGGCCTACGTCGACGAAGTGGCCTGAGGGAGACTCGGTCACTCCTCTCGCGCCGAGGCGGAGCCCAGTGCTCGTTCCCAGACTCGGCGCGTTCGACGGGCGGTCGCCGTGTCGTCGTCGAGTCCGTCGCAGAACGTACGGACCCAGCTCTCGGCGTCGAGTCTCGGCACACGGAACTCGTTGCCGACGTAGTACGCCGAGTCCGGCAGCGGCACGACGTTGATGATGTAGTAGAGCGCTCGGCGCGGCACTCCGATCTCGTCAGCGATCCACCCCAGGCCGACAGAGGAACGATCCGGCTGGCGGTGACGTGGGAACGGTCGGCGGCGGGTGATGCGGCGTTCCTCGACGAACTGGCGAGCGTCGTCGATCGGGACCTGGATCGAGTTACCGATCCGGCGGGCCGAGTCGGGAAGTGCGCCCTCGGAGCTGAGCACCCAGACACGTCGCTGTGTGATGTTCAGCTGCGCAGCGATCCACGCGAGGTCCACGGTCTCGACGTCGTCCGGGAAGGGTTCGATGCCGTAGCCGTAGAACCGGCGCTTGTCGGATCGACGTTCTTCGATGAACGGTGCGGCGCTGGTGCGGGGGATGCGCAGTTTCCCGGTCTCGTCCCGGTAGGTACCGACGGGCAGCTTGCCCTTCGACGACCACGCGTAGGCGCTCCCCATGGCGACTCCGACGGCATCGGCGAGCTCGCGGAGGGTCATGGTCTCGGCCACGGGGACGTTCTTCGTGCTGGTGGTCATCTGGGGCTCCTGATGGTCTGGGCCGACCTGTTGACGACCTCACCGACATGTATGCGGCGAAAACAGTGGGAGCGGGGAGTAGCAGCGGTCACCGCCCGGTCCGCGAACCCGGCTTGCCCGTCGACTTCATGGTCAGAAGGCAGCCGGATCCGCACTGGGTCGCCGATCGGCGGGGGATCACCAGCTGCATCTCGTCCCTCGCCGAGCGGGGTAGGAGGTATGGATAGGAGATGTGTATGTACGAGGGGCTGGGAGGGCAGATGTACCTCTCTTCTTCTTCAGATCTCTTTCACTGTTCAAGAAGTTAAGAAGAAGAAGAGAAGGGGCCCTACTTCCGCAGCAGGCTGCGGATCCGGTTGTCTTGTCAGACCGCTCCACGCGTTGAGCGTCAGTCGTGATCTTCGCAAGCCAGGGGCTGGATCGACACGGGTTTCGCCGCATCGTGTTGGGCATGTCCAGCACGACCCGCTTCTCTCGGTTCACCTCAGGACCTCCGCGCTGCCCGGGAGCCGAGCTCGCAACCGAACCCATCGACCTCACGACCGCGGTTGGAGTCCCGGTGACCACGCTCATCATCAGCTGTGGCAGAGACTGCGCGGTCGTGGACGATGCGACGACCGCAGTGAAGTGGTTGTTCCCGGGCGCGACCACTCGGGCAGACTTCGCCGCCCGGACTGCTGAGGCCGCTCAGGCCGCGGAGCGAGCGCACTACGAGCAGATCCGGCGGTGCGTCGCTGCCCACAGGATGTCCGCTTCGCAGCACCGGCTCTACGCAGCACCGAAGGACACCCACTTCGACGGGTCGCTTCCATCGCGGTGGCTAGGAGTCCCGCCGCTGTACCTGACAGATACGCAGTTCGGTGACCGACCGCTCCCGAGGGGTCTCGCCGAGCGGGTTTGCGGAGCGCCCGATGCGTGCTTGCGGCTGCTCGCTGATGCAGGCGTCATCGAGTTCTGGTGAATCGACGTGGGTCGCCTCGCTCCGCGCATAGATGCGCCGAGGACGACGTCCGTCAAGGACGGGGTTCCGGAACGGAGATGACACGTTGACCGAGGTACACCCCGAAAAGACGATCGAGCACTGGGGTGGTGTCCTCGTCATGTTGGACGGCGCGTCGGGCACCGAATGGCGCGAGCTCCCGTGGTCCCTCCTGCGCGAGGCGCTCCGCGCTCACTCGCTCGGTCCGGGCGGGGAACTGCTCATCATCGAGTGTCGCGACACCGACGCCGAAGACGCCGCTGTACGCGGGCGAGCGCAGGTGCTCTCCCTCGGTGCCGGCTACGGCGTCATCGTCGAACTCCGAGACGACACCGGGGACGTGTCGTTGTACGAGCGCATCGCACTGCGCGACGAGCCTCGAGCTGTCCTCCGACTGACGCTCTCTCCGACCTGGACCGCCGTCGTTCGCCAGGCTGAGATCCTCTCGCCGTGGCAAGCTGCCTCTGTCCTCGGGTGGATGATGCCCTGTGACGCCCCTCTGCTCGACGACTACTGGACGTCAGAGCAGGCTCTTGACTTCTGGCAGGACGTCCGCGCGGGCCGTCGCCGCCCACCGGTCTGATGCCGAACGACACCGTCTCACTGACAGAACTTGGCACGGTTCTTGGCACGAATCTGCACGCACAGCCGTTCATCACCGTTGATGTCGGTTCCACTCGGAAGCCCCCACCGGCACGGAACTCCGGCCAGATGTCAGTGACGACGGACGGGTTCCCGGGTGATGCATTTCCCTGACACGGAAGAGGTCACTGGTTCGATCCCAGTATCGCCCACAGAACGAAGACCCCCGGGAAACCGGGGGTCTTCGTGTTTTCCGGCTCCGTTTTGACGTTGCGACCAGATGCACCCATCGTCTGTTCCGCCATGAAGGAGCACCGGGCTCCTCCGCCACCTGGTGAGGGACTGCCCTGCCGGCCACTGCGTAGGCTCGGGACGACCGAGGCCGAGGGGGCACCGTGCACAGCGTGACGAACGGGGACGGACGCCTGGTGAAGCGGGTCGTCGTCACCCGCCTGCTCGTGGTCGGACTGAGCGCTGCCGTCCTGGGGAGCCTGCTCATCAGCCTGGCCGCCGGGTTCGACTGGCGATCGGTGGCGTTCGGGTCCTCGATCGCCGGCCTCGCCGTCGTGGTCACGGCGTTCACGCTGCGGGCGTCGCTCGGGACGAGCTGGTCCAACGGTCGGCGCTTCGGGGACGTCCAGGCAATCCGTCGGCTGCGTCGGGCGGTGCGGCGCGGGTCCGTCGACGGACTGACCGAGGATGATCGGCGCGTGGCGGAGGAGTACGCCCGCGGGTCGCGGGACAGCATCGTGGTCGATGCGGTGCAGAACGCCGGCCTCGGGCTCTCGATCGGGATGAACCAGGCGGCCCGGATGCTCGGCGGCACCGAGGTGGAGAGCTTCACCATCGTCCTCTTCGTCGTCGCCGTCGGGCTCGTCGTCGCCGCGGTCGTCACCGCGGTGGTGCAGGACCGGCGACGGCTCCGTTTCCTGGCGGCGTTCGACACGGCCGAGGTCGCGCACCGACAGCCGGCTGCGTGACGGGGCCGGCCCCTAGCCGTCGACCGCCGTCGTGTCCGAGGTCGACCTTCCCGCTCCTCGGAGCAGACACACGCCGAACACCAGGCCACCCCAGACGACTGCGCCCAGCACGACGAGGAACGGTGCCGGCGCACGGGCGGCGCTCAGCAGTGCCGCGACCCACACGGTCGTGATCGCTCCGGTCCCGGCGGTGATGCCGCCCAGGACCCCGGCGGCACCGAGGCGGCTGACGTCGGACGACAGCGGTACGGCGAGCACCGAGCAGAGGACCGCGCCGGCCAACCCCGGCACGAGCAGCGTCCAGAACAGCGACGACGCCGAGCCCCACTGGTCGGCGCCGGCTCCCGACCAGTGCACCGGGATCCGCGTCGGCGCACCGGTCCAGGTCGTCCGCACGAACACCACCACCAGCGACGGCACCCACGACAGGGCAGCGGCAGCGATCAGCGCCCGGCTCACGCGCAGCCGGGTCGCCCGTCGTCCGTCCGTCGCGGTCACGCCGCCCGCACCCCGCGCTCCACCAGGTCGGTCGTCATGCCCTCCAGCGTGGCACGACTGCCCGCCCACGTCACCCGTCGGATCGCTCTCGGTCACCCGCACCGACGACGGACGGGAGGCCCGGTACCAGCTGGCACCGGGCCTCCCGTCCGTCAGGTGGTCGCGTCCGCGACCCGACGCGGTCAGGCCGCCATCGGTCCGTACCGGCGGTGCCCCTTGACGTCGAAGCGGTCGAGCATCATGACCTTGTCCCAGACGCGGACGAAGTCGCTGACGAAGCGCTCCTGGCCGTCGGGACCCACGTAGGCGTCGACGATCGACCGCAGCTGCGCGTTCGAGCCGAACAACAGGTCGTGCCGGGTGGCGGTGAAGCGAGCCTCGCCGGTGGCCTTCGTCCGACCGGTGAAGGTCGTCTCCGACTCGTCGTCCGGCGTCCAGTCGAGGTCCGTGTCGGTGAGGTGCACGAACCAGTCGGTGCTGAGCACGCCGACCCGGTCGGTGAGCACGCCGGTGTCCGAGCCGTCCCAGTTCGCGCCGAGGGAGCGGAGTCCGGCGGTGAGCACGGTCCACTCCGGAGCGGTGAGCGTGAGCAGGTTCGCCTTGTCCAGGAACACGGACTCGGGGGCGACCCCGGGCGCGAACTCGGCGAAGCGCGGCGACAGGAAGTTCCGGAACCCGTCCGCGACCGGTCGGAGCCACTCGAACATCTCGATGTCGGTGAGCTCCTGGGTGGTGTCGACGCGGCCGGGGGTGAACGGCACGCTCGTCTCCGTACCGGCGGCCCGTGCGGCCTGCTCGACCGCCGCGCACCCGCCCAGGACGATGAGGTCGGCCAGGGACACCTGCTTGCCGGAGGTCCGGGCGAAGTCCGCCTGCACCTGGCGCAGGGCGGCGATCACGGGGACCGTGCGACGGTTCACCGCCCAGTCCTTCTGCGGTGCCAGAGCAAGGCGGCCGCCGTTCGCGCCACCGCGCTTGTCACTGTCGCGGTAGGTCGAGGCCGCCGAGAACGCCGTGAAGACGAGGTCGGAGACGGACTGACCGGTGGCGAGCGTCGCCTGCTGCAGCGCCGCGACGTCGGACGCGTCGAGGGGTGCGCCCTCGTTCTCGGGCAGCGGGTCCTGCCAGAGCAGGTCATCGGCGATCGTGACCTCCGGGCCGAGGTAGCGGTGCTTCGGCCCCATGTCGCGGTGCGTCAGCTTGTACCAGGCCTTCGAGAACGCGAGCGTGAAGAGGTCGAAGTCGGCGAGGAAGCGCTCGCAGACCTCCCGGTAAGCCGGGTCGACCTTCAGTGCGATGTCCGAGGTCATCATCATCAGGGGGTTCATCTGCCCGGGCACGTGCGCGTCGGGCGTCTTCGGGGCGTCCGGGTCGGTCGGGGTCCACTGCAGTGCACCGGCCGGGCTCTTCGTCTGCTCGAAGTCGTACCGGAACAGGTTCTCCAGGTAGGTGTTGTCCCACTGCGTCGGGTTCGGGGTCCAGCTGCCCTCGATGCCGTTCGTGGAGGTGTACTGCCCGTTGCCGGTGCCGACCGGGTTGTGCCAGCCGAGGCCCATCGACTCGATCGGTGCGAGCTCGGGGGAGGGCCCGATGTCCGATGCGGGCACCTGGCCGTGGCTCTTGCCGAACGCGTGCCCGCCGGCGATGAGCGCGACGGTCTCCTCGTCGTTCATCGCCATCCGCGTGAAGGTGATGCGGATGTCACGAGCCGAGCCCATCGGGTCGCCGTTCGCGTACGGTCCCTCGGGGTTCACGTAGATGAGTGCCTGGTGCGACGCGGCGAGCGGGCTCTGCAGGTCGTAGTCGGCGTCACCGTTCCGTCCGGTCCACCGCTCGTCACGCGAGACCATGTCGTCGCCCTGGTGTGCCTGGTGCGGGTCCCACACCTCGGGGCCCCACCACGTGCCGTCGTCCGGCTCCCACGCGTCCAGCCGTCCGCCGCCGAAGCCGTAGGTGGGCAGTCCCATCAGCTCCAGCGAGCAGTTGCCGGTCAACACCATCAGGTCCGCCCAGGACAGGGCGTTGCCGTACTTCCGCTTGATCGGCTGCAGCAGCCGCCGGGACTTGTCGGTGTTGCCGTTGTCCCACCAGCTGCCGATCGGGGCGAAGCGCTGCATGGCCGTCCCGGCGCCACCGCGGCCGTCGGCGATGCGGTAGGTACCGGCCGCGTGCCAGGCCATCCGGACCATCTGCGGTCCGTAGTTGCCGTAGTCGGCCGGCCACCAGTCGACCGACGTCGTCAGCAGCGTGGTGATCTCACGCTTGAGCTCGTCGAGGTCGATCGTGGCGAAGGCCGCGGCGTAGTCGAAGTCGGCACCCAGCGGGTCGGCGTCGATGCCGTTCCGGTGCAGCAGCTCGACCCGGAGGCGCTGCGGGTACCAGCTCTCGAGCGTCGGCGCGTCGCCGAACGACCCGCCGAGGTGGTCACCTCCGGCTGGCAGCTCGCCGTCCATGTGGTGGGGACAGGTGTCGGTTCCGTCGTTGTGCACTGCAGACTCCTCGTGACGTCGTCCGACGCGGCGGGTCCGCCCCCCGATGGGCGGCGCGTCAGGCCCAGCGTGGGCGGTCGTGCTGGGAAGTCCGGGCGAGGAGTGCGTGTCGTGCTTCGAAGACTCGAACGAATCCACCGCTGGGGTTCCGCGGGTACCGTCGGCCACATGGGGGACTTCTCGATCACCGACCGGACCGCCTTCCGCCGTGCCGTCCGAGGACTGGGCATCGCGGCGGTGGTCGCCACGCTCGTGTCGACCACCGCTTGCTCGTCCGTCGATCCGAGCGCGTCGGACAGCGCATCGCCGACGGCGACCGTGACGGCGACGGCGACGGCGACGGCGCCCACATCGACGTCGTCGGACACGGGGGCGACCCCCACGCCGACGACCTCGCCGACACCGACAGCGTCAGGCAGCCCCTTCGCGCTGTCCGACCCCGACACGTGGACGATCTCCGGGGACGAGGTCGGCCCGATCGCCCTCGGGGGCAGCACCTCCGCCGAGGTCGACGACCTCCGCGCCGCCTACACGCGGGACTCCAGCGGTTGCCCCGCGTCTCCGGCCACCTCGTTCTGGCACCGTGAGGCCAGTCCGGGCCTCATCGTCGAGGACCGCGACGGCACGGTCACGGGCGTCGAGATCGGCGGTCCGCAGACGACTGCGACGTCGGTCACCGGACCGGAGACCTCGGCGGGCACGGGTGTCGGCAGCAGTCTCGCGGAGCTCAAGGCAGCCCACCCCGACCTGGCGGCGCTGCCGAGCGCGTCATCGGGGGAGCAGGCCGCGGTGCCGACAACGTGGACGATCGACGCCGGCTCGCGGCACATCACCTTCCAGCTCGGTCGGGACGGCGAGCACGTCGCCCTGGTCTGGGTCGGACAGCAGGCAGCACCGCCCTACGAGTTCTGCGGCTGACGCCGACGGATCCCGCCGCACCGCCGATAGGTGCTGACGGAACACGAGGCCCGGCCCGAGGGGGCGGCGGGTGGTTCCCGACCCGAGGAGTGGCCCCATGCGGCGTCCGACCCTGATCCGACGGTTCCTGCCGGCGGCCGTGCTCCTCGCGCTGGTCCCGCTGGTCGGGTCGACGGTCACCGCTCCGTCGGCCTCGGCCGCGGCGACCCCGAAGGTGTCCGTCACGTGGAAGAACAGCGCGGTGACGTCCACCGGGTTCCGTTCCACGGTCGGCGTCACGAACGGGTCCGGCGCCACGTGGCGCGGCTGGACGATCCTGTTCGCGTACGGCTCGGACGCCCGCACGTTCCGCGACGTCCGGAAGGTGTCGAGCGCGAAGGGGTCGCTCACCTTGGCCGGGTTGACGGCGCGTCCGGACATCGCGACGGGAGCGACGGCCTCGTTCCGGATCGACTCGCGGAAGGTCCCGAAGGCGGGCACGGTGCCGACCTCGTGCACGGTCATCGGTGCGGCGACGCCGTGCTCGGTGAACGGGGGTGCGACCACACCCGGCAAGCCGCCGGCCACCCCGAAGCCGAGTCCGAAGCCGACTCCGACTCCGGCTCCGAAGCCGGCGACCGGGCGGGACGGCACCGTCGCGGTCGGCTGGTTGCACACCGCCACCTGGACGACCGGCAGCCAGTCCTCGGTCAGCGTGACGAACCGGACCGCCCTGCGTCTCGCCCCCTGGCGCATCCGCTTCACCACCGCTGACAGGGTCGCCACGATCTGGGATGCCAGCGCGAGCCCGACCACCGGCGGCTTCATCGCCTCCGCCCCGTCCTACGCCACCACGCTCGATGCCGGAGCCGCGACGTCGTTCGGGCTCACCTCGGCGACCACCGGCGGTGCCGCCGTCGTCCCGACCGCCTGCACCGTGCTGGACCTGCCGGCCGGCACGGACGTCGCCTGCACCGTGTCCGGTGTCCCCACCGGTGCGCCCGTCTCGAGCACTCCGGCGCCGACCCCGATCGCCGTGCCGGCACCACTGACCCAGCCGCGCGCTGGTCGGACCCTGATCGCCCCGTACGTCGACCTCGGGCTCTGGCCGACCGCCGACCTGCGGACCTTCGCGAAGCAGACCGGCATGCGGGCCTTCACGCTGGCGTTCGTCGTCTCGGACAACGGCGGCAGCGCCTGCACCCCGGCCTGGGCGGGCTTCGACGCGTACCGGATCGGCGGCCCGCAGGACTTCCACGCGAACATCGCCGCGTTCCAGGCGAGCGGTGGCCAAGTGGTGGTGTCGTTCGGCGGTGCCGTGAACAGCGAACTCGCGCTGCGGTGCACCGACCCGGCGAAGCTGCAGGCGGCCTACCAGCAGGTCGTCGAGCGGTTCGGCGTCGACCGGATCGACCTGGACATCGAGGGCACCGCGCTCGGCGACACGGCGGCGAACCAGCGTCGCGCGACCGCCATCGCCCGGGTCGTCGCCGCACAGGCCGCGAAGGGTCGTCACCTCGACTTCTCACTCACGCTGCCGGTGATGCCGACGGGGCTCCTCGGCGAGGGGGTCGCGGCCGTCCGGGGCCTCGCCGCTGCCGGGGTCCGCCCGGTCGCGGTGAACCTCATGGCGATGGACTACGGACAGGGCACCCGGCCGATGGGCGCCGCCGCGAAGTCCGCCGCCGTGGCGACCGCCGGGCAGCTCGCGACGATCCCCGCCTACGCCGGGCTCAGCGCCTCGGCACGGTTGTCGATGATCGGCCTCACGCCGATGGTCGGTCTCAACGACACCGGTGAGGTCTTCACCCGCGCGGACGCCCAGGACCTCGCCAAGTGGTCCGTGGCGAACGGCATCGAGGTGCTGTCCTACTGGGAAGCCACCCGTGACCAGCCGTGCAACCCGTCCATCGGCGCGTACATGTGCTCCGGCGTGCGGGACGCGCAGTGGTCGTTCGCGCACGCGGTGGTCACCGGCGCGACGCGCTGAACCGCGCGCACCGTGCAGGAACGCCCGGAGCCGGTCCCCGGCAGCAGCTGTCAGTCGGCGGGGCGGTGCAGGGTCGACGCGGCGTCGTGCAGCGGCTCGGTCTCCCAGGCGGCCGAAGCGGTGCCCGACGCCAGGTCCCACCGGACGTGCAGCAGGTGGGGGGTCTCCACGAACCGGACGTCGATGGACAGCTCGTCGCCGTCCCGGGCTCCGCTGGTCGCGGTCGCGCCGTCGATCGCCCATGAGCCGTCGCCGACCGGTGCGACGACCTCGCCCCAGGGGTCGCGGAGGGTGAGCACCCACCCGCGGTCGGTGTCATGGGACAGGTGCAGGGCCTCCAGTCCGGCGCCCAGGCGCGCGGACGGTGACCCGGCGACCGAGGCGGATCCGTCCGGCAGGTCGCCGAGCGGTCCGCCGACCACCGGCGGCAGCGCGAGGCCCGCGAGTCGTGCGCGGAGACGCTCGTCGTCCGCGGTGGACCCCGGCCGGTCGATGGCCGGCAGCAGGTGTTCCCACACCGCGTCGAGGACGGCCTGCATGTCGAGGCTCTGCCCGGTCGTCGCCACGACCACGTCCTGCTCCGGCAGCACGATGCAGAACTGCCCGTAGGCACCGTCGCCGCGGAACCCGTGCCGGGCCATCCAGAACTGGAACCCGTAGCCGACCGACCAGTCCGGGTTCGCCTCGTCCGGGTTCTCGACGCGGGTGCTGGTGGCCGCGGCGACCCAGTCCTGGTCGAGCAGCCGCTCGCCGTTCCACACGCCACCCTGCAGGTAGAGCTGTCCGAGGGCAGCGACGGCGTCGGTCGTCGTGTAGCCGCCGCTGTAGCCGAGTTCGGCGCCGGAGTCGTCCCGGCACCAGGCGAAGTCGTCGATGCCGAGCGGTTCGAACAGCCGGGGCCGCAGGTACTCGAGCAGCGAGGTCCCGCTGACCCGCCGCACGATCTCGCCGAGCGTGTACGTGCACGGCTGGTTGTAGGCGAAGACGGTGCCCGGCTCCTCGTCCACCGGCAGCAGCAGGAAGCCCCGGACGGTGTTCGTCGGGTCGAGCTGCCGGGCCCGCTCGATGGTCTCCGTCCGGTGCCCACTCGCCATCGCCAGCAGGTGGCGGACGCGCATCCGGCGAGTGCGCTCGTCGGTGACCTCGGCGTCGAGCTCCGGGAAGTGGCTGATCACGGTGGCGTCCAGGTCGACGAGCCCGGCACGGACGGCGATCCCGACGGCCGCCGCGGTGAAGCTCTTGCTCAGCGAGTAGAGCAGGTGCACCCTGTCGGCGGCGAACGGGGCCCACCAGCCCTCGGCGGCGACCTCGCCGTGCCGGAGGACCATGATGCTGTGCGGCTCCACGCCGGGCGCGCCCTCGAGGGCGATGACCAGCCGGTCGACGCCCGCCGCGTCGATGCCGAGGGCGGACGGGGAACTGCGTCGGAACGTCGTCGTCACGCCTCCGACCCTAACCCGACCCCCGGTCATGCGAGCGGGACTTCCGTCCGGCGCGCCCGACACGCGGTCGGGAGGCCCGGATCGCGCCCGTCGTCAGGTACAGTTGTCGACGTTGGTCACCCCGGTGACCAGCATGCGGATGTGGCGCAGTGGTAGCGCATCACCTTGCCAAGGTGAGGGTCGCGAGTTCGAATCTCGTCATCCGCTCGGACAGTCCCTCCAGAGGACACCAGGAACCCCCGGCCATCGGTCGGGGGTTCCGTCGTTCACGGGCGCCCTGCCGGGGGATCGCGGACCGGGGACATCGTCACGCCGGGGGTGCCGGCTGGGCGCAGGGTTCGGGTCCCCGCGCCCACGCCGGCGCAGAGGCCTCGTCGCCTCCGGAGGCCGGGCGGATGGGTGGTCCGCCGCAGGTCCCGGGCATGTCTTCGGAGCGGTCACCCCCCGAGGTGGGGTCATCGGTCCAACATGCGGTTTCCCGCAATCTCCCCGCATCAGTCGAGCGCGGTGTTGACAGAGAGCCCGGTCGTCCGGTCGACACCGATGGACATTGCATCCGAAATACCGTCAGATTGCAATGGCACAGTGCTGCTCGGCCCATCCGCCCCGAACGCAGGAGCAACACCACCCCATGCAGAAGAAGTGCACCCTCATCACCGCCGCCGCCGGCCTCGTGCTGGCGCTCGGCGCCCCCGTCGTCGGCTCGCTCCCGGCGATGGCAGCGACCGCCCCGACCTCGTCCGTCGCGGCCGCCGCGACCACGCCGGAGCTGGGCTCCGGCGGCCACGTGTTCGCCCACGGCATCGTCACCCTGACCTCCGCCGTGTACGACCAGGGGCGGATCTCCGTCGAAGGCGTGATCACCGAGCGCGTCCGCGATGTCCAGATCAACGCCGGCCATGGCTACCAGGCCGGCAAGGTCGGCGCCGGTGGGCGGTTCTCGGCGAGCGTCGCGTCCGATTCCCCGACCTTCGAGCTGCGGTTCGGAACGAAGTACAACGCGTACAACTTCGCCACGGTCGAGTCCGTGCTCTGGTCCGCCGTCGCGCCGGGCACGCCGCCCGAGACGCCGGGGCCGCGCCCCACCCTCACCCCGCTGCCCGTGCCGGCGGACCCGAACCCCGCGCCGGAACCCCAGCCGCAGCCCGAGCAGGACGCGAAGCAGCCGGGCATGCCGAACGTCCTCGCCGTGAGCGGGACCGACGGTGGGTGGACGAACGACTTCGAGACCGGTGCGGTCGAGTCGCTCTTCACCGCGTACGACCACGCCCGCCGCGAGGCCACGGTCACCCGTCCGACCGACGGCACGCTCCATGTCCAGCAGTCCTCTGACGGTGTGACCTTCACCGATCGCGCGACCTACACGGCAGGTGGCGGCATCGGGAAGTTCACCGACATCGACGTGACCCTCCCCGAGGGCTCCTCCTGGCTCGAGTACAAGATGTGGGTCGAGGACTCGTCCGGCCGGAAGTCGGAGGCGCAGAAGTTCTTCGTCCAGGAGTTCCCGGCGCGCAACTGAACCACAGCACGATGAGCAGGCGGTCCCACGCGGGGCCGCCTGCTCTCGTCATGTCGGGTGCTCAGGCGCCGCCGAAGCGCTCCGCCCGGACCTCGGTGACGTCGTGCCCGAGCTCGCCGAGCCAGCGCAGCACCTGTTCCACGAACGGCGTCGATCCGCAGACGTAGACCAGGGCCCCGGCCTCGGGCGGCAGGACCGACGCGGCGAGCCGGTCGCGCGTCAGACGTCCGGCGGGCGTCTCGGCCCCGGGCGGGCTCTGGCGGCTGTACACGACCTCGAGCGTGAACGGCGCGCGGTCCGCCAGGGCGAGCGCCGCGTCGAGTTCAGCGCGGAAGAAGACGTCTTCGGGCGTCCGGACGGCGTAGAGCATCCGGAACGGCGACGGGTCGGCTGCCTCGGCGTGCGCGGTGACCATCGGCAGCAGCGGCACGACGCCCGACCCACCGGCGATCAACTGCACGGGCCGGGGGTGCGCCGCCGACACGTCCGGGCGCCAGACGAACCAGCCGCCGAGCGGACCGTGCACCTCGAGCGAGTCACCGACCTCGACGGCGTCGACCAGGAACGGGGAGACCTCGCCGTCCTCGACCCGGTCCACCGCGAGGGTGATCCGGGTGCCGTCCCCGGCGGAGGCGATCGAGTACGAACGGGTGGCCTGGTAGCCGTCCTCGGCCGTCAGACGGAGGTCCAGGTGCTGCCCGGGGTCGTTGCCCGGCCAGGTCGGCACGTCGAGGACCAGGCGGCCGGCATTCGGCGTCTCGGGAGCGACCGCCACGACCGTGGCGTCGTGCCACGCGGGACGGCGGAGCGGCCGGACCGGCGCAGTGGGCAGGCTCACCAGTACCGCTCTTCCTTCCACGGGTCGCCGTGCATGTTGTAGCCGGCGTTCTCCCAGAACCCGGGCTCGTCCTCGGCGCGCATCACGATGCCGCGCACCCACTTCGCGCTCTTCCAGAAGTACAGGTGCGGGACGAGCAGTCGTGCGGGGCCGCCGTGCTCCGGGGTCAGGGGCTCACCGTCCGCCTCGAACGCGATCCAGGCCTGCCCCTCGAGCAGCTCGTCGAGCGGGACGTTCGTGGTGTAGCCACCGAAGCTGTGCACCATGCAGAAGTCGAGCGCGGTCTCGACCTCGGCGAACAGCTTGTCGAGCGGGACACCGCGCCAGCCCATGCCGAGCTTCGTCCAGTGCGTGACGCAGTGGATGTCGACCGTGACGTCCTCGAGCCCGAGCGCCCGGACCTCGTCCCACGTCCACGAGTGCAGACCGGACTCGGTGCGGATCGAGAAGCTCCACTCGGACGGCTCGATCTCCGGCGTCGCGCCGGCGGACAGGACCGGCCAGTCGTGCACCAGGGTCTGCCCGGGCGGGACCTTGCTGTCGTCGACGTCACGGCGGCGTCCGCCGAACCCGCGGGTGAAGCTGGCCATCGTGTCCTCGTCCCTGTCGTCGCTGGCGCCGAGACCGCCGCCCTCTCGATCCTGCCACGGCAGCGGCCGCGACCGCCGCCAGGACCGACGCGACCGACCCGACTGCCGCGACCGACGCGACGGCCGTCCGACTCAGCCGGCCGGGGTGACCAGGCCGGACTCGTACGCCAGCACCACGGCGTGCACCCGGTCCCGTAGCTGCAGCTTCGCCAGCACCCGGCCGACGTGGGTCTTGACGGTCTGCTCGGCGATGAACAGCTCGCGGCCGATCTCCCCGTTGGAGCGTCCCCGCGCCATGAGCATGAAGACGTCCCGCTCCCGGTCGGTGAGGACGGTGAGCACGTCCGCGGCCGGCGCGGCGGGTCGGGGCGCGGCGATGAACGCCTCGACCAGGTGGCGGGTGACCCGGGGCGCGAGCAGGGCGTCCCCGGCGGCGATGGTGCGCACGGCGGCGATCAGGTCCTCGGCCCCGGCGTCCTTGAGCAGGAAGCCGCTGGCCCCTGCCCGCAGCGCGTCGAACACGTAGTCGTCGATGTCGAACGTCGTCAGCATGAGGACACGGACCGGCCGTGCACTCGGCGCCGCGGTGAGGCGTCGTGTCGCCTCGATGCCGTCGAGCACCGGCATCCGGACGTCCATCAGCACGACGTCGGGTTCCAGGTCGATGCCGAGCGCGACGGCCTCGGCTCCGTCGCCGGCCTCCGCCACGACCTCGAGGTCGGGTTGCGAGCCGAGGATCGCGACGAGTCCCATGCGGAACACCGCCTGGTCGTCGACGACGAGCACTCGGGTCATCGGGGGTCTCCGTCCGGGTGGTGGGGAAGGGTCGCGGCGACGCGGAAGCCACCGCCCGTGGTGCGGCCGGTGTCGAGCGTGCCGTCGAGCGCGGCGACGCGGGAGCGCATGCCGGCGAGGCCGTACCCGCCGTCGTCGGCCGGCGGTGGGGGAGCGAGGGGCGCCGCGGCGTTCGTCACGGTCACCTCGACGGCGGCGTCCGACACCCGGACGGCCACCGTGGTGTCGGCTCCGGGGGCGTGACGGACGACGTTGCCGAGCGCCTCCTGGACGATGCGGTACACGGTGAGCTGCGTGACCCGGCCGACCGTGTCCTCGACTGCGGAGTCCGCTGCGCCGAGGACGTCCAGCGTGACCGTGAGCCCCGCCGCCCGCGTCGACGCGACGAGCGCCGGCAGGTCCGACAGCCCGGGCTGCGGGGCACGCTCGGCGTCCTCCTCACCGCGGAGGGTGCCGAGCAGCTGCCGCATCTCCCGCAGAGCGGTGCGGGAGGTCTCGGCGATCGTCCGGAACTCCGCCCGTGCCGCCGGGGGCAGGTCCGCCACCCGGTATGGCGCGGACTCGGCCTGCATGTGCACGACCGACATGCTGTGCGCGACGACGTCGTGCAGCTCCCGGGCGATCCGGGCACGCTCCTCGACCGCACGGCGGGCTCCGGCCTGCTGCTCGGCGTCCTGGCGCGCGGCGACGAGCTCGGCGCCGACGCTCCGGCGCTGCCCGAGCAGGACCGCGGCGGCCCCGATGAGCAGCCCGCTGCCGGACGAGACGACGAGTGTGCTCACCCAGACCTCCGGTTCGGCCCAGCGGTCGGGTGTCGCGGCGACGAGCACCAGGGTCAGGACGGTCGACGCGCCCCAGGCGACGGCCGTGGTCCGCCACCCGGTCCGGAGTCCGAGGACGACGAGCAGCACGGCCAGGCCGATCATCGCGGTCACAGGCAGCGGCCACGGTCCGACCCGGCCGGGGGCGGTCAGGACGCCGAGTCCGGCGAGGGCGAGCAGATGGACGGCTGTTGCCGAGCGCGGCCGAGCCGGTGCGACCAGGAGCGTCGCGCTGAGCACCGCGGTCACCAGGAGCGCCAGCGGCACCGGGACGCCGTGCACGACGGCCGCGACCGGCGCACCGACCGCCAGCAGCGTGACGGCGGCGACGACGAGGGAACCGCGGGTGAGGACGACCGACCGGGAGGCCCGCAGCCGCGTCCCGGGGATCCGGAACGTCCCGGGGACGGTCCGGGCCGGAGTCCGTGCCGGGGTCTGGGCCGGGACGCTCCGGCTGGTGCGGTCGGTCACGGTCGGGCGGTCTCTCCGGTGGTGAGGGGGCAGGTGGCGGTGCGCGGGGTCGTCGTGGCCCGAGCGGTGCGGACCGGACGGTCCGTCGCGGGGGTGAGGCGTGCCTCCCGGTCGGTGTCCGTGACGGCGGCCGTGCTCGTGACGGCGCCGGTCACGGCGGCGGCGGCGGCGGCACGTGCGTCCCGTCTGCGCTGGATCCTACCGAGCACCCGGTCCACCACCAGGCCGAGGCCGCCGGCGACGACCATCGAGACCGCGGCCGCGACGAGCGGCTCGTGCAGGAACGACGACGTGGCGAGCGCGATGCCGATGGACGTGGCACTCCAGGCGACGCCCGCGACCGCACTGATGCCGAGGAACCGTCGGTAGGGCAGCCCGGTGGCGCCGGCGGTCATGTTCACGGCGACGCGTCCGACCGGGATGTACCGCCCGATCAGGATGAGGCTGGCGGACCGGCGCTGCATCTGCCGCTCGGCGAACGCGAACGCCGCCGCGATCCGGGGCCGTCGGGCGTTCCGGAGCCGCTTGAGCCCGACGCGTCGGCCGATCGCGTAGGCGATCGAGTCCCCGGCGATCGCACCGAGGGCAGCGGCGCCGAGCACCACGGCCAGGACCGGCTGTCCGGAGGTCGCGGCCACCGCGGCGACGGCGACGAGGGCCGTCTCGCTCGGCACCGGCGGGAAGAACCCGTCGACCAGGCAGAGGACGAACAGGACGAGGTAGACGAGCGGCGATGACGCCAGGTCGACGACGAAGGGGGTGATCTGGTCGAACACGGGTGTCGCTCCTCCCGCCGGCGGACCTCGCCGACGGGTACGACGCTACGGAGCGACGGGCGTCCTGCCATCCCGCTGCGGTCGCGTCCGACCCCCTACCGCGGTATGACCCGGCGCGGTCGGTACTACCGGTGCTCGTGCTCGTGCTGGTGCGCGTCGTGCGTCTCGTGCGCGAAGACGACGTCCGGGGCGTCAACCGAGCGGTCGGTCACGGTCGTCGGAGCCTCGAGATGCACGGCGCCCGACGGGACGATGCCGACGCCGCCGAAGCGCTCCATCACGAGCCACTGCGCGACGACGTCCTCACCCGCGTGGCCGGTCGGCAGCGACTCCCAGAAGCGGAAGCCACCGACGGCTTCGAGTGCGGCGCGGTCGTACATCGCGCAGGCCCCGACCCAGGCGACCCGGTAGGGCAACCAGCCGCCCGGTTCGACGTCGAGTTCGGCGGCGACGTGCACCAGGTTCGCGGCGTTGTGCAGCGACCAGCGGTCGAAGCCCGGCGTGCCCCGACGGACCACCTCGGGGACGACCGGGCCGTCCCAGAGCGTGAACGGCTCGGTCTCGTGCGGGCGGCGGTCCTGCAGGTAGGACAGCCCTTGGACGGCGCTACCGACGAAGCCGGTGTCGAGCGACCGCAGGGCGTCGAGCATCCGCTGCACGGACCCGGGCTCCAGCCACACGTCGTCGTCGAGGAACAGCACGGCGTCGGCGTGGGCGTGGTCGAGCAGGAACTGCCGGTGCTCGGCGAGGCCGCGCCGTTCCGGGTGGGTGAGCAGCGTGACGGGGCGGCCCTGGGCCTCCAGGACGCGGACCATCGCGGCGACCGCCGGACGCTCGGCGACGTCACCGGTCTCGGATTGGTCGCTGAGGACCAGGCGGAAGGGCACCTCGGTCTGGGCGGCGAGCCCGGCGAGGGTCGCGGCGAGCTCGGCGGTCCGACCCACTGTCGGAACGAGGACGTCGACGTCGACGGAGGCGCTCTCGGTCGGTGTCAACTCGGCCGGACGACCCCACTCGCCGGACCACCGCGCGCCCCGTGTCATGCGTCCCCTGGCCCGGCCGGAGCGGGGTCGGCAGCCGGGGCAACCGGAGCGGTCCCGTTGCCGGCCGCCGTCTCGCGGATCCGACGGACCACCGCGCTCGTGGAGTGCTCGGCCACGTAGTCGACCATCACGACCTCGCCGCCGTGCGCGCGGACCACCTCGGTCTCGCTGAGCATCTCGGGGGAGTAGTCCCCGCCCTTGACGTAGACGTCGGGGCGGATGCGCTCGATGAGCGGGATGGGGGTGTCGGTCGCGAACACCGTCACCAGGTCGACGCAGGCCAGGGCGGCGAGCACGCCGGCGCGGTCCTCGGCGGTGTTGATCGGCCGCTCGGGTCCCTTGAGACGGCGGACCGAGTCGTCGTCGTTCAGCGCGACGACGAGCAGGTCGCCGAGCTCGCTGGCCTGCCGCAGGTAGGTCGTGTGTCCGCGGTGGACGACGTCGAAGCAGCCGTTCGTGAAGACGATGCGACGACCGGCACGACGGGCCTCGTCGACCGCGTCGGCGAGCTGGTCGTGGTCGACGACGGTCTCGGCGGGGGCGGACACCGACGCCACGAGGGCGTCGGTGGTGCACACGGAGGTCCCGGCCTCACGCACGACGACGTCGGCGGCGGCCTGCGCGAACGAGACGGCGTCGCGCACCGGGGTCGCCACGGCGAGGGCGACCGAGGCGGCGGCACAGAACGTGTCGCCGGCGCCGGAGGCCTGCTGCTCGGACGCCGGGGTGGCACGGGTGCGGTGCACGTCGGTGGTCGGGACCGCGCCGTCCTCGAGCAGGACGGTGCCGTTCCGGTCGAGCGTGACGACGGCGTTCCGGGCGCCGGTGACCGCGAGGACCTCGTCGCGGGCGGCCACCACGGTGCCGGCACGCTCGGCGCCCTGCCCGAGGTCGCGGCCGAGCAACGCGGCGGCCTCGCCCGCGTTCGGGGTGACGAGGTCGGGGTGCAGGGCGCTCCAGCGGGTGAGGTCGTGCGCATCGACGACGACGGTGGCGGGGCGGTCCTGTTCGAGCACCGGCACGATCGCGGTCGCGTCGACCCCGAGGTCGTAGTCGCAGACCACGACGGCGTCGGCCCGCACGCCCGTCGGGGCCGAGGACCCGGCCGTGCTCGGCGCGTGGCCCTGCGAGGGCGCGTGGCCCTGCACGGCAGCGGCGGTCGCCTCGGCGAGCAGCGCGGTGTCCGCGGCACTCGGCGGGCCGGCCAGGTCGTCGACCCGGACCACCACGCGGTCCCCGCCCACGATCCGGTCCTTGCTCGTCGTCGTCGCTCCCGGCACGGCCACGAGCCAGCGGGTGTCGACCCCGGCGGCCTCCAGGCGGTCGCGGAGCACGCGGCCGGTCTCGTCGTCGCCGATCAGCGCGACCATCCGGACGTGGGCACCCAGGGCCCGGGCGTTCACGGCGGTGTTGGCCGCGCCTCCCGGGACGGCGATCGTCTCGGTGACCCGGACGACGGGCGCGGGGGCTTCACGGGAGACCCGTTCGGCCGCGCCGACCGTCCATCGGTCGAGGATCACGTCGCCGACCACGACGACGACCGGCTCGGCCGCGGCGACGGAATCCACGACCCGGCGGACCATCCGGACGTCGGCGGTCATCGGACGTCCTCGGCGGTCGCGGTGTCGGTGTCGTGGCTGCCGGCGGTGGCCGGGTCGACGGCGCTGCTGCCCGCGGCGGTGGCCGTGGCGCGGCGCGGGGCGGCCTCGAGGTGCACGACGGTGGTCGTCGTCATCTCGTCGAGCAGGTGCGGGCCGTAGCCGAAGCCGGAGCCCGACGCACCGCGCGGCTCCGCGCTGCCGCCGGGCGCGCCACCGAACACGGCGTTGATCTTCACGGTGCCGACCGGCAGCTCGGCGGCGGCCTGCAGTGCGGACGCGGTGTCGCCGGTCAGGACGGTCGCGGCCAGGCCGTACCGGTCCTCCGCGGCGAGACGCAGGCCCTCGGCCATGTCCTCGACGATGCGGATCGGGGCGACCGGACCGAAGGTCTCCTCGGTGAGGACGAGCATGTCGTCGGTGCAGCCGGTGAGGACGGTGGCGGGGTAGAAGGTGCCGGCGCCTGCGGGCACGGCGCCGCCGGTCAGCACCTGGGCGCCCGCGGCGACGGCCTGGTCGACGTGCTGCTGCACCGTGGCACGGAGCCGCTCGTCCACCAGGGGACCGAAGTCGGCCGCGGCAGAGGCCGTCTTGCGCTCGGCGGCCCGCACCAGGGCGGCGGTGAACTCCTCGGCGACGTCGCGGTGCACGTAGACGCGCTCGACGCTCGTGCAGATCTGCCCGGTGTTCGCGAACGCCCCGAGGGCGACCTGGTCGGCGGCCCAGACGGGGTCGACGTCGGCGTCCACGACGGCTGCGTCGTTGCCGCCGTTCTCGCGGATGACGTGGGCGCGGGTGCGGAGTGCTGCCTCGGCGAGACGGTCACCCGTCGCGGTCGAGCCGACGTGCGCGTAGACCGCGATGACGTCCTCGGCCAGGAGCTGTTCGCCCGTCGTGGCGTCGCCGTCGACCCCGACGAGCACGCCCTCGGGCAGTTCGGCGGCGAGCAGGCGGTTCAGCAGGGCGATCGTGCCCGGGCTCCGCTCGCTGCCCTTGTGGACGACGGTGTTGCCGGCCGCGATCGCCGCGCCGAGGATCCCGCACGCCACGGCCACCGGGTCGTTCCACGGGGTCAGCGCGAGGACGACGCCCCGGGGGTGCGGGACCGCGAAGTCGGCGGCGCCGTGGTTGCCGCGCAACGCCTCACCGCGGTGCAGCGGGCCGAGCTCGGCGTACTGGATGAGCGTGTTGATGCCCGCCTCGACCCCGCCGAGGGCGTCGCCCGGCACCTTGCCGGTCTCGCGGGTGTTCATCGCCGCAAGCTCGTCGGCGTGGTCGCGCAATCGCTCGGCCGCGGCGCGGAGGAGCGCCCCACGCTCGCCGGGAGCCGTGCGTGCCCAGCCGGTCGCCGCTGCCCGGGCCCGCGCGACGGCGTCACGCACCTCGTCCGCCGTGCTGCGCCGGGTCTCCGAGGCCACCTCACCGGTCACGGGGTCGAGCACCGTGATCGTGTCCGCGGACGAGTCGTCCGACGACGGAGCGGTGGTGGTGGGGGCATCGAGCGTCATGTGCGTCCTTCTCGTCGTGGTCCGGTCGCGTGCACCGGGGCTCCCCACGCTGCACTGCTGCTGCTGTGCGCGCCCACGGGGTCCGTCGTGGTGTCCACGGGGCGCAGCAGCACCGGCCGATCGGCACCCGCACGGCTGCCCGTCGGTAGGAACGAAGGGACGTGCGACGGACTCCCGGGGCGCGTCGGACACCGAGGAGGACGACAGGCGTGGTGCAGATCGGACGTGGCGGCGAACGGTTCGAGGGGGTCCGTGAGATCGCGGTCCTCCGGGGTGGGGGACTCGGTGACCTGATGTTCGCGATGCCGGCGATCGAGGCCCTGGCGGCCGCGTACCCGGAGGCCCGGATCATCCTGCTCGGGACGCCGACGGCCCGCGTGCTGCTGGCCGGCCGCACCGACGCCGTGCACGCCGTCGAGGAGCTCCCCGTGTCGCCCGGGGTCCGCGACGGTGGCGAGGGCGCCCCCGACCTGGAGGACTTCTTCGCCCGCCTGCGCGGACGGTTCGACCTGGCGGTGCAGCTGCACGGCGGCGGTCGGAACTCGAACCCGTTCCTGCTCCGGCTCGGCGCGGCGCACTCGGTCGGTACCGCCACCGAGGACGCCGTCCCCACCGAGCGCTGGGTCCGCTACGTCTACTACCAGCACGAGGTGCTCCGGGCGCTCGAGGTCGTCGGGCTCGCCGGCGCGGAACCGGTCACGCTCGGCCCCCGCCTCACGGTCACCGACGACGAGCGGGCTGCGGTCCGACAGCGGCTCGGCGTCACCGGGCGTCTCGTCGCGATGCACCCCGGCGCCACCGACCCCCGCCGCCGCTGGAGCCCGGACCGGTTCGCCGCCGTCGCCGTCGCCCGGCTCGAGGCGGGCGACGACGTCGTGTTGGTCGGCGACGACTCGGACCGGCCGGCCGCGACCGCGATCCGGGCGTCCGTCACCGAGGCCGTCGGCCCCGACGCCGCCCGGCGGCTGCACGACCTCACCGGCACCCTGCCGCTGGTGGAGTTGCCCGCCGTGCTCGGTGCCGCCGACGTGATGGTCGGCGACGACTCCGGCCCGCGGCACCTCGCCGTCGCCGTCGGCACCCCCACCGTCGGCGTGTTCTGGTTCGGCAACGTCATCAACGCCGGCCCCCTGGACCGCGGACGGCACCGCGTCCTCATGAGCTTCGTCACGCGCTGCCCGGTGTGCGGGATCGACGTCACCCAGGTGGGCTGGACCGCGGAACGCTGCGAGCACGACCCGTCCTTCGTCGACGAGATCACCCCGGACCGCGTCCTGGCGGACGTCGAGGACCTGCTCGCCACCAACTGACGGCGGTGCGCCGGTCCGTCGGGGCGGGCGCGGGCCTCCCGGGGTCGCGCGACGTGCCGTGCGCGCATCGCCGAGGTCGCTGGAACGGTTGCCGGGCGGCCCGCCGGGCGGCAGTCCGTGCGACCTCGGCGGCGGCCCGGGCCGACCGCTGACGGACGGGAGGCCCGGTACCAGCTGGTACCGGGCCTCCCGTCCGTCAGGTGCGCGCGCCGGGCGCGGGCGCGGTCAGGGCCAGCTGGGCTCCGTCGCCGGCATGATCGACAGCTCGCGGATCTCGCACCCGGCCGGCTGCGAGAGGGCGAAGATGATCGAGTTCGCGACGTACTCCGGCTCGATGAGCTGCGCGTCCGGCCCCGGCTTGTACTGCTCGGTACGGTCGGCGAAGAAGTTCGTCCGCATGCCCGCGGGGATCACGTTGGTGACACCGACACGGCCGGCGGTCTCGGCGGCGAGGGCCTGCGAGAACCCGCGGACGCCGAACTTCGACGCCGAGTAGGCGGTGCCGTGGCCGACGCCGCGCAGGGCGAGCGACGACGAGATCGTGACGACGCGGCCGTGTGTGGCCTCGAGCGCGGGGAGCGCGGCGCGGACGGTCGAGGCGGTGCCGATGAGGTTGACGCCGACGATCTTCTCCCAGTTGCCGGACGAGATGGCGTCGATCGGGGCGGGGGTGTCGATGCCCGCAGCGGTGACGACGGCGTCCAGGCCACCGTGGCGCTCGACCGCTTCGGCGACGGCACGTTCGACGGCGTCGGTGTCCGAGACGTCCACGGCGACGGCGTCGACGCCCTCGGGGACCTGGTCGATGCGCAGGTCGAGGACGATCGGGGTGCCACCGGCCTCGGTGACGGCGGCCACGACGGCTGCGCCGAGTCCGGAGGCGCCGCCGGTGACGAGGACGCGGCCGATGGGGGTGGTGGGGACGGGCATGGATGTCCTTTGCGTTCTGGTGCTGTGGTGAGGAGGGAAGACGGGGTGTGGGTCAGCCGACGCGTTCGATGGCGGCGGCGAGCCGGGTGGTGGAGCGGCCCGGGTGGAACGGCACGGTGACGACCCGGCCGCCCCACTCGGCGAGGGTCACGGACTCGGGCAGCTCGTCGGCGGTGTAGTCGCCGCCCTTCGCCCAGACGTCCGGACGGAAGCGGCGGAGCGCCTCGTCGGGGGTGGACTCGTCGAACACCACCACGGCGTCGACGCAGTCCAGGGCGAGCAGGAGCTCGACGCGGTCGTCCTGGCCCATGATCGGCCGGTCCGGACCCTTCAGCCCGCGGACGGACTCGTCCGAGTTCAGGCAGACGACCAGGCAGTCGCCGAGGGCCCGCGCTGCCGACAGTGTGCGGGCGTGGCCGGCGTGCAGCAGGTCGAAGCAGCCGCCGGTGGCGACGACCACGCCGCCGGCGGCCCGGACCTCGTGCACGACGCGCAGGGCGTCGCGGTCGGCGCCGGGCACGGCGATCGGGGCGGGCGGCGCACCCTCGACGAGTGAGGCGACGCCCCCGACGGCGAGGTACGCGGACGCGGCCTCGACCCCGGCGGTCACAGCGTCGGCGATCTCCGCACCGGATGCCAGCGCGACGGCGACACCCGCGGCGAGCCGGTCGCCGGCGCCGCAGGGGTCACCGGCGGTGACGGACGGGGCCGGGACGAAGCGGGAGTCGGCTCCACGAGGGGTGCGGCTGCCGACCAGGGCGCCGCGATCGCCCATCGTGACGGCGACGGCCTGGACGTCCCAGCGGGCGACGAGGTCCGCGGCGGCGTCGGTGGCGAAGGCGACCCCGCTGCCGGCGATGCCGGTGAAGCGGTGCGCCTCGCTGGCGTTCGGCGTGGCGACGGTGGTGCCGGCGACCGGCGTGGCGCCCTTCGGGTGCGGGTCCCAGACGACCGGGGTGTGCGCGACGACGGCGTGCAGCGCGGCGCGCATCTCGGCGGCCTCGGTGAGCCCGCGGCCGTAGTCGGCGACGATCACCGCGTCGGCACCGTCGAGGGCGTCGCGCATCGCGGACGTCACGGCTGGGACCGGCGGGGTGTCGCAGCCCTCGTCGATCCGGACCAGGGCGTGCTCGCCGACGCGGACCCGGGTCTTCACCGGGGTCGGTGCTCCGGAGTGCCCGTCGACGATCCGGACGCCGGGGAGCAGCGAGCGGAGCTGGTCGGCCGGGCCGTCGTCACCGAGCACGGTGACGAGCGTCACGTCGTGGCCGTCCTTCACCAGCATCGTCGCGACGAGCCCGGCGCCACCGGCACGGCGCTGGTCCGAGCGGACGTCGACGACGGGCACCGGGGCGTCCGGGCTGAGCCGGTCGCTGGTGCCGCTGACGTCGACGTCGAGCAGGGTGTCGCCGACGACGACGATGCGGAGCTGGCGGTCGGTCATCGGGTGCCTCCACGGCGGAGCGCGGGCTCCATGGCCCGGCAGAGGGCGTGCACGAGGACGAGCTGGGCCTCCTGCACGTTGGCGGACGGACCGTCGATGGCGATGACGTCGTCCACGACGCTCGCGAGCGGGTTCGGCAGCGCACCGGTCATCGCGATCGACCGGGCTCCGGCGTCGCGGGCGGCGGCTGCGGCGGCGAGCAGGTTCGCGCTCCTGCCGCTGGTGCTGAGCAGGACGACGACGTCCCCGGCGCGGGCGTGGGCGCGGACCTGGCGGGCGAAGACCTCCTCGAAGCCGTAGTCGTTGCCGATCGCGGTGACGGCGGAGGACTCGGCGTGCAGCGAGATCGCCGAGTACGCCGGCCGGTCCCCGTCGAAGCGGCCGGTCAGCTCCGAGGTCAGGTGCTGCGCCTCGGCCGCGGAACCGCCGTTGCCCGCGGCCAGCAGGCGACGTCCGGCGACCAGGCGCCCCGCGATGTCGTCGGCCCAGGCGGCGATGTGGTCGCCGTGGTCGACGAGGGACGCGATCACCGGCACGGACGCGGCGATGTGGTCGAGCACCGTGCGGGTGCTGGTCGGGGTCTCGGTCGTGCCGATCCCGGTCTGCTCGATGGTCATCGGGCGTTCCTCTCGGTGATGGGGAGCGCGGCGTCGGCCAGCTGCTCCTCGGCGGGGCGGACGGAGTCCGGGATGCGGGTGGTCGTGGGGGCGGCACCGATGCCGCCGACCGGGCGGACGGGACGGACCCGGCCGCCGGCGACCAGCCGCTCGTAGACGCGTTCGGTGTCGGTGGCGACCTTCTGCCACGTGTAGCGGGACTCGGCACGGCGGCGACCGGCGCGAGCGTAGGCGGCACGGCGCTCGGGGTCGTCGAGCAGCCCGCCGAGCGCGGTGGCCAGGCCGTCCTCGTCGCGCGGTTCGACGTGCAGCCCGGTGGCGTCCTCGACGACCGTGTCGATGAGTCCGCCGACGCGGGAGGCGACCAAGGGGACACCGCAGGCCATCGCCTCGAGCGGGACGATGCCGAACGGCTCGTACCAGGGCGCGCACACGACGACGTCCGCGCTCCGGTACACCGCGCCCATGGCCTCCTGGGCGAGCTGCCCGCGGAACGAGACGTGGTCACGGATGCCGAGGTCGCGGGCCAGCGCGTCCAGGCGCTGGTACTCCGGGTCGTCCGGCAGGTCGGCGCCCGCGGTGCCGGCGCCGCCGACGATGACGAGTTCGACGTCGCGACCGGCAGCGACGAGCTGGGCGACGGCGGCGATGGTCGTGCCGACGCCCTTCCGCTGCACCAGGCGCGAGGCGGTGAGCACCCGGAAGGTCCGCCCGCGTTCCTCGACGGGGCCGTCCGGTCGGAACAGCTCGACGTCGACGCCGCAGGGGACGACGGAGATGGAGCGGAGCGGGACGCCGAGGCTCTTCAGCTCGAACGCCTCGTCGGAGCACGTCGCCACGACCTGGTCGGCACTCCGCCCGACGGCGGGCTCCAGCCACTCGCGCTCGGCGGGGCTCGTGTCGGCCGTGCCCTGGTGGCGACGCTTCACGACACCGAGTGCGTGGAAGGTCTGCACGACGGGGATGCGGGTGCCACCGGTGCGGGCCTGCACCTGGTTCACCGCGTCGACGGTCGCGTGGCCGGACATCCAGAAGTGCCCGTGCACGACGTCGGGTCGGTCGACGAACCACTCCGACGCCAGCACCTGCGCGAACGTGCTCATGTAGGGGAGCAGGTCGTCCTTCGGGACGTGCCGCGCGGGACCGGCGTCGACGTGCACGACGTCGACACCCGGCCGGAGCGGCACCCGGACCGGCAGCGAGGCGTCGTCACGACGCGTGTAGACGGTGACGGTGTGGCCGCGGTCGGCCAGGGCGGCGGACAGCGCGGCCACGTGGACGTTCTGACCACCGGCGTCGACGCCGCCGAGGGTCGCGAGCGGGCTCGCGTGTTCCGAGACCATGGCGATCTCCATCAGTTGCTCCTTCCCTGCGGTGCCGCAGCACCCGCACCGGCGGTCGCCGTGCCGGTCCGCGACCGGTGGCGCGACCGCACGTCGTCCAGCAGCTCGTCCCAGTCGGCGAGGAACCGGGGCAGCGCGTGCCGCGCGAGCACGGCCTCCCGGGCGACGAGGCCGCGTCGGCGTGCTTCGTCCGGGTCGTCGAGCAGCGTCCGGGAGGCCCGCACCAGCTCCTCGACGTCGGTCCCGATCGCGCCGGCCTCCGCGGGCACGGTCCGGGCGGCGTCGGTCGTGGTGAGGACGAGCACCGGCATCGCCATGTGCATCGACTCGATGAGCGAGAGTCCGAGGGAGGTCCACCGGTTGGCGTGCACGTAGGCCCGGCGCTGCGCGAGGGCCGCGTGCATCGGGTCCGGCTTGACGTCGCCCATGCCGACCAGCAGGTCGCCGTGGCCGAGCCCGGCGAGCTTCTCGGTGCCCATCCCGAAGACGTCGACCGGGGCGACGGCGCCGAAGCGGGGGAGCAGGTCTGTCCCGACGACGCGGTTCCGTCGGACGGGTTCGTTGATGACGGCGCCGAACCGCTCGAGCTCGCCGGTGTAGAGCGGGCCGGGGTCGACGACACCGTGCTCGACGACGGTCGTCCGGGTGGAGCCGCAGTCCCACATCAGGGCGTTCCAGTGCGTGACGTGCGCGATGGTCACGTCGTCGCGGTCCCGGAAGGGGTGCAGGCTGTCCGGCACGTCGATGCGCGGGGCGTTGTGCTCGACGAAGACGACGGGCACGTCACGACCGCCGAGCAGTTCGCGGGCGACCTCGAGTTCCTCGGGCCGCTGCAGGACGACCAGGTCCACCTCGGCGTCGGCGACGTCCTCGGGTGCGATCTCGACGGCGTTCGTACCCCAGTTCCGGCCACCACGACCGAGGCCCCAGCCGTCACGGGCGGGGGTCGTGGGGATGAGGTACTCGTGCGGGCCGCGGACGAATGCGTCCATCCAGCCGCCGTGCACGTGCCACACGAGGATCCGCATGCACTGCCTTTCGGTCGCTGTCGATCAGGAGGAGGAGAAGGAGAAGGAGAAGCAGTGCCGCACGCTACGCACGGGCTTCTGGCGCTCCTCGCAGGGAGTCGTCGTTCGTCCGCAGAGCGCATCCGACGAGCCGTTCGTGTGCCGCGAGGACCTCGTCGACGCTCACGCCGGACAGGCACGGGTGGCCCGGGACGGGGCACTCGCGGGCGCGGGAGAGACGGCAGGGGGCGTCCTGGTCGCCGAGCAGTTCGACGTGCTCGGCGTACGGCGCCCACTTCACGGCGGGCACCACAGGGGAGAACAGCGAGACGATCCGGGCACCGACGGCCGCGGCCAGGTGGGCGGGACCGGTGTTGCCGACGACGACGACCTCCGCGCCGGCCAGGACCTCCGCCAGCACGGCGGGGCTGGTCCGACCACCCAGGTCGATGCCGGTGGGGCCGGCGACCTCGGCGGTGAGGCCCCGCTCGCCCGGCGACCCGGTGACGACCACGGGGATGCCGACCCGGCCGTACGCGGCCACGAGGGACCGGTGGGCAGCGGGCGGCCAGGAGCGCGCCTCCACGCTGGCGCCGGGGTGCACGACCACGTACCGGTCGAGCGCGGCGACCTCGACGGGGAGCACCGCCGAGTCGTCCGGCCGGACACGGAGCCGCCCGTCGTCACCGTCCGGCAGTGCGAAGCCCGCGGCGGCGGCGATGCGGAGTGCCCGTTCGGGTTCGGGGACGTCTTCGGGCAGGTCCTCGCCGGGCCGCAGTCGCACGTCGAGCAGGGACCCGGGGTGGTCGACCGAGGCGCCGGAGACCCGGGGGACCCCGGCGAGCCGCAGCAGCATCGCGAGCGGCAGTGGCGACTGGTGGAACGACGTCAGCACGACGGCTTCGTCGGGACGCTCCTCGGCGACCAGTGCGCGGAACTCGGCGAGCACGGCGTCGTCGAGCGGGCGGACGGTCTCCGTCACCCAGGGCGCCGCCCAGACGCGGAGCGAGTCGACCCCGGGCAGGAGCGCCCCGGCCGGCGCACCCTGTGGGCCGCAGAGCAGCGTGACGTGGTCGGCGCCGGCGGCCACGGCGCGGACGGCGGGACCGGCGACCAGGACGTCCCCGAACGAGTCGAGTCGGGCGACCAGCACCCGGCGCCCGGCAGGTCCGCCCGCGGCCACCTGGTCGCTCATGCCGACGCCCCGGCAGCGCGGGCGACGACGAGCGCCACGGCTTCCCTGATCGAACCGGCGACGGTGGCGGCGGCCTCGACCTCGGCCGGCATCGTCCGCGCGGTCGGCACGAGGATCCCCTGCGCTCCCGCGGCGACCGCGGCACCGACGTCGGCGCCGATGTCGCCGATGACGACCAGGTCCGCGGCGTCCAGCCCGAGTCGGTCGGCGGCGCGCAGCACCATGCCGGGACGGGGCTTCCGGCAGGCGCAGTCGTCGCCGCGGTCGTGCGGGCAGACCTCCCACACGTCGAACGGGCCGACGAGCCCGTCGACGCGGGCGTTCGTCGCGTCGACCTGGTCGCGGGTCGCCAGGCCCTTGGCGATCGCGGACTGGTTCGTGACGACGCCGACGGCGAGACCCGCCGCGCGGGCCGCGGCGACCGCGTCGGCGGCACCGGGTACCGGCACCACCCGGTCGGGGTCGGCGTTGTAGGGGACGTCGACCACCAGGGTGTCGTCACGGTCGAAGAGGACGCCGCGGAGCGGACGGTCGGAGAGGGCCACACCTCTCTCTACCGGCCGGGCAGCGTCCCCGACCAGTCCGCACCCGCCCCGTGGCGCGCCGTGGACAAGCCGGTGCCGCCCGGCGGACGTCGCGGTGCCGGGCCGGTAGCGTCGGGCCACGTGACCGCCGTACCCACCCTGCCCCCTTCCGACGGCCGACCCGAGCTCGTGGTGCTCCGAGCGATCAAGCTCGGCGACCTGCTCGTCGCCGTCCCCGCGCTGCACGCCCTCCGCCGGGCGTTCCCCGGGCACCGCATCACGCTGGCGACGACCGCCTGGCTCGCCCCGGTCGTCGAGCTCGTCACCGACGTCGACGTGCACCTGGCCCAGCACGGCCTGGACCACCCGATCCAGGTGCCGACCGGCGTCGTCGACGTCGCCGTCAACCTGCACGGCGCCGGCCCCGAGTCGGGCGACCTCATCGACGCGCTGCAGGCCCGCCGGGTGATCGGTCACGGCGCACCCGACGGCCCGGAGTGGCAGCACGACGTGCACGAGCGGGTCCGCTGGGCCGGCCTGATGACCGCGCACGGCATGCCCGCCGATCCGGACGACGTGTCGATCGCGGTCCCCGCCCTGCCCGCCGTCGTCGAGGGCGCGGCGGTCGTGCACGTCGGTGCCTTCCACGGTGCCCGGCACTGGCCGGTCGACCGTTTCGCCGACGTGGTGCGCGGTCTCGTCGCACGCGGTCACCGCGTGGTCCTGACGGGAGGCGCGGACGACGTCGAGCGCGCGCTGGCCGTCGCCGAGCTGGCCGGCCTGGACGACTCGGCGGTCCTCGCCGGACGCCTCGGCCTGCAGCCGTTCGCCGCCGTCGTGGCGGCTGCGAGCCTCCTGGTGACCGTCGACACGGGAGCCGCGCACCTGGCCTCCGCCTACGGCATCCCCTCGGTCGTCCTCTTCGGCCCGGCACCGCCCGAGGCCTGGGGTCCGCCCGCGTCCGGCCCGCACGTGGTGCTGACCGACGCCTCGGTCCGCCGCGGCGACGTGTTCGCCGAGGACCCGGACCCGGCGATCCTCGCGGTGAGCGCCGACGACGTCCTCGCCGCGGTGGACGGACTCGGCGCCACGCCGGCCGTCCCCGCGCACGACGGCGACCGGTAGCGCGGCGCACAGCGCGAGTCGGTAGCGTCGATCCGACGGCACGGACAGTCCGGTCGTCGGAGGGAGTCGCCGTGTTCGAAGCAGCCAACATCCGGGACTGGATCGGCCTGCCGGTCGTCGACGGCAACGAGGACAAGATCGGCAACCTCGAGAGCATCTACTACGACACCGCGACGCAGCAGCCGGCGTTCGGCTCCGTGACCACCGGTGTCGTCGGCAAGAAGCTCGTGTTCGTGCCGCTCGTCGGCGCGACCGTCGCCCCGAAGCACCTGCTCGTGGCGTTCGACAAGAAGACCGTGAAGGACGCGCCGTCCATCGCGACCGACGGCGAGCTCGACGCCGCCACCGAGCCGGAGCTGTTCCAGCACTACGGCCTCGACTACCAGGCCGGTTCGGGCGGCGAGCGCCGTCTCGGTCGTCGCTGACACCTGACGACCACGCCGGCGTCGTCGCAGGACGGGTCGAGCGGGACCGGCTAGCCTGGTCCGCCCGACCCGACCCGAGCCTCCCGGAGCCCACCCTGCGCCGTCCGCCCTCCGCCCGCCAGCGAGCCACCCGCCTGCTGGGCGCGTTCGTCGCGTCCGCCGTGCTCGTCGGCACCGCCCTGGTCGGTGGGCCGTCCGGCGGGCCGCTCGCCCCGCCGTCGGCGGTCGCCGCCCCGCAGTGGCCGGTGCCCCAGCCGTTCCCGGTGACGGACGACCCGCCCGAGACGCTGACGGACCTGCCGCCCGGCAGCGAGTACGTCGCGATGGGCGACTCGTACTCCGCCGGGTACGGCCTGGCGAACCCGACGGGTCTGCCGGTCGCCGCGTGTGCACAGTCGGGGCGGGACTACCCGCACCGGATCGCCGCGCGCTTCGGGTTGGCGCTGACGGACGTCACGTGCGCCGGCGCGACCAGCGAGGACGTCCGCGACCGCACGCAGTGGCGCGGGGCTCCGCCGCAGGTCGAGGCGCTCTCCGAGTCCACCCGGCTCGTCACCCTGACGATCGGGGGCAACGACGCCGACCTGTTCGGCACCGCGGCGTCGTGCATGGCGCTGTCGGCGTCCGGCCCGGTGTTCTCGGGCAAGAACGCGCCGTCGTGCCGGAGCACGCTCGACGTCGACGGGGTCGACACGCTGGGCGCGAAGATCGAGAGCCGCGTCGCCCTGGGCATCGCGGCGACGCTGGCCGACATCCGGCGTGCCGCCCCGAACGCGACCGTGCTGCTGCTCGGCTACCCGGCGATCTTCCCGGACGCGGAGCACACGCCGAAGCGGGGCTGTTTCCGGCCGGCCGTCGACCTCGGCACCCTCGCCGGGCGGTTCCCGACGGACACGTACCCGTTCACCGACACCGACGTCCGGTGGCTGCACGGCATCCAGGAGCAGCTCGACGAGGTCGGGCAGGACGCCGCCCGGGCCGCCGGCGTCCGCTTCGTCGACGTCTTCGCGGCGACGCAGGCGCACTCGGCGTGTGCCCGGTCCGGCGCCTACGTCTCCGGGGTGTCCCTCGACTCGTTCGGCGGGTTCAGCAGCATCGACCTCGAGCCCGGCGCGCTGCACCCGAACCCGGCCGGTGTGCGGTACCTGACGCGGCAGCTCGACGCGGAGCTCCGCGACCTGCTCGGCTGACCGTCCGCGGTCCGGCGGGCCCTCGCGTCGGCGGCTCAGCCGCGCAGGGTCGCGGCCAACCGGTCCATCAGCGACGGCACGGTCGACAGGACCGCGATGTGCCCGTCGTGCGGTCGCTCCTCGTACGTCGCGTGCGGCACCGCCTCGGCCAAGGCCCGACCGTGCGCCACCGGCACGACCCGGTCGCGCGTGCCGTGCACCACGACGGTCGGGACCGTCACGGCTGACAGCGGGAAGCCCCAGTCCGTCACGAACGCCACGTCGTCGTCCGCACCGCCCTGGAGGCCCGACCCACCCGCCGCCGTCGCGTCCCGTCCCAGGGCGGCCCAGTCGCCGTCGAGGGCGGCCCAGTCGGTGTCGACGAACTGGGACGGGTCGAAGTCGGCGGTCGCTGCCCAGGTGAGGCGTGCCTCCCGTCCGGCGATCGCGGCGCGGAGCCCGCCATCGTCGGCCATCCCGTCCCACCAGGCCGGCGTGTCGACGAAGGGGGCGGGGGAGGCGACGGTCGTTACCGCGGCGACCCGGTCGGGCAGCAGCGCCGCGGCGGCGAGGGCGTGCGGGCCGCCGCCGGAGCCGCCGAACACGGCGACGCGGGCGATGCCGAGGGCATCGAGTACCTGGGCGAGGTCCCGTGCACCGTCGGCGACCGAGCGCCCGGGCAGCGGGTCGGCGGCGCCGTAGCCGGGGCGGGTGAATGCGAGCAGGCGCAGGCCGCGGTCGGCGGCCAGACTGCGGAGTGGCTCGAAGAGGACGCCGGTGTGCGGCGACTCGTGGTGCCAGACGAGGGTCGGCCGGTCGGCGTCGGCGGCGGCGGTGTCGTCGACCAGGACGGTGCGGCCGTCACGGAGCTCGATGGTCTGCATGCGCCGGAGGGTAGTCTCCGGCCGTGCCCCCACGCTCCGCCGGACTCCTGCTGCACCGTGGCACCGGACCGTCGCTCGAGGTCTTCATCGCCCACATGGGTGGTCCGTTCTGGCGTCGGCGACCGCGTGCGTGGTCGATCCCGAAGGGCGAGCTCGAGGCGGGCGAGGACACCCTGGCGACGGCGCTCCGCGAGTTCGGCGAGGAGATCGGCACCCCGGCGCCCGCGGGCACGCCCGGACTACTGGGGGACTTCCGGCAGGCGTCCGGCAAGGTCGTGACCGTCTGGACGCTCGCCGCACCGGACTTCACCATCGAGGCCGTGCGGAGCAACACCGTGTCGCTGGAACTCCCGCGTGGATCCGGACGCTTCGTCGACGTGCCCGAGGTGGACGATGCCCGCTGGGTGGGGCTCGTCGAGGCCCGGGAGCTCGTCGTCGCGGGTCAGGTCGCCGCGCTGGACGCGTTGGCGGCCCGGGTCTGAGCGGTTCCGCTGCCCGGAGCTGCCGTCGGCGGCGGCTACCGTTCGCGGACGGTCCGCACGGAGCCCGTCGCGGTCCGGATCGACCCGGTGGCTGCCCGGTGCACCGTGGCGACGGACCCGGTGATGGTCTGGATCGCCCGGCTGACGGTCGGGATCGAGCTCGTGACGACGGCGAGCGAGGAGGTGAACACCTCGATCGACGACGTGCTGAGGTGCGGCTGCGCCGTCGCGTGCACCGGGAACCCACGCTTCGCGAAGGCGACGACGGACAGCCCCGCGACCAGGACCAGTGCGCCGGCGAACGGCAGCGTCTGTAGTCCCGACAGCCCGAGCACCTGGCCGCCGATCGCCGCACCGCCCGCGATGCCGATGTTCGACGCCCCGTTCACCAGGGCGCCCGCGATCTCCGGGCTGACGCCACCGGTGCGGATCGCCGCGGCCATGAACAGCGTGCCGGTCGTGCCGTTCGCCGCCATCCAGATGCCCGCGACGACCATCGTGCCGACGAGGGACCCGTGCGCGAACGGCATCAGGGCGAACGCGACGGCCATGGCGGCGATGGCGGCAAGGAGCGTCTGACCGGGTGCCCGGTCGACGAACATCCCGGCCAGCCAGAGGCCGATCACGCCGGTCCCGCCCAGGACGAGCAGCGCGCCGGACACCATGCCGGCGTCGAGCCCGGCGTCGATGACGTAGGGGCCGATGTACGTGTACACGATGTAGTGCCCGGCGAAGAGCAGCAGGTCGGCGACGACGACCGACAGCAGCCCGGTCCGGGCCCAGGCCTTCGGCGAGCCGATGTGCGGCGAGGCGGCTCCGCGCACGGCGGGCAGGCAGAGCGCGGCAACGACGGCGAGCAGTGCGGCGCAGGCCGCGACGCCGCCGACCGCCGGGCGCCACCCGACGGACTGCCCGACACCGGTGGCGAGGGGGACGCCGATCACGAACCCGAGCGAGCTGCCGGAGTACACGAACGCGATGGCGCGGCCGGCGAGCCGGGGCGGCACGATCCGGGTGGCGTAGGCCGAGGCGACCGAGAAGAACAGGGCGTGCGCGATGCCGCCGACCACCCGACCGGCGCAGACCACCGCGAACGACGGGGCCAGTGCGACGAGTGCGTTCGACACCGTGTAGCCGACGAGGGTGGCGACGAGGACGGTCTTCCGCGGCAGCTTCGCGGTGAGCGAGGTCAGCGGCAGTGCGAGCAGCGCGACGGCGGCGGCGTACACGGTGATGACGATGCCCATGGTCGACTCGGTGACGCCGAGGTCCTGGCTCATCGTGCCGAGCAGGCCGACCGGCATGAGCTCGGTCGTGATGGCGAAGAACGTCGCGAGGCCGAGGACAGCGATCCCGATCACCGACGACGTCGTGACGGTGATCGGCGTCGTGTGCGGGTGGACGGTTCGGTTGCTGGTGGTGGACACGGCGGCTGACCTCCTCGAGGACGTGCGAGGAGCGCGCGGGAACGAGGGACTGTTCGACCGGTCGGAGCGCGCTCGGTGGTGGACTGGGGATGTGGAGATGTGGTTCTGGCCACTCCACGGCGAGTGCGCTCCATCCAGTGTTGCACGGTGCACGGCGATCGCGCGAGGGCTCCCCGCTCGTTCTCAGGAGCGCTCCAACGCACTACCCACCTGGAGCAGCGGGTGCCAGCCGCTCCGGGTCAGTACAGCGGCGGCGGCGAGCTGGTCACGGTGCCCCGGACCGCACCGCCGACGACCCGCACCCAGAGCGTGCCGCTCAGCGAGGTCGCGGACAACGACACGACACCGTGCAGAGCGTCGTCGCGGGGGTAGCAGGCGCTCGTGCCCTGCAGTCGGTCGGCCGTCGCGACCAGGCAGAGTGTCGAACTGTCCCGCCCGACCCCGGCCCAGACGTTCCAGGGCGTCGCGGCGTCGTCGCCCGCCAGGGACCGGTTCGTGAAGACGAGCCGGGTCGTGTCCAGGGACACCGGCGCGTCGATCCCGCCGGGCAGCTGGTCGGCGTAGGTCTGCGGCAGGTCGAGCATCTGTTCGAGGGTCACGGTGCCAGCCGCCGGGGTCGTCACCGCGGACGCAGGCTTGGCCGCGGTCCGGGTCCCGATCGACAGTCCGACGCCGGTGCCGGCGACGAGACCGATCACGACCGCGGCACCGCCGAGCGCCCACAGGACGGTCCGGTCGGTGCGTCGGACCCGGCGCAGCAGCACCCGGGCCCGGTCGAGGACCCGCCGCCCGCCGGCCTGGAGGCCCGCCCCGCGTCCGCCGTCGCCAGGCGCCTCGGGCGTCTGGTCGCCGTCTCCGTGGAAAGCTGCACGGTCCACGTCGTGGTCCGGCACCGGAGCCGGTGCACCGTCACGAGCATCGTCGGCAGCATCGTCGGCAGCATCTGCCGCCGCAGCAGCAGGGAACTCCGCCCTCGGAACGGCGGACACCGAGTCCGGAACGGACGGCGTCACACTCGGAACGGCCGGCGCAGCTGCAGGAACAGCCGACGCAGCGACCGGGACGGACGTCCCAGCCTCCGGAACGGACCGCCCAGCCTCCGGAACGGACCGCCCAGCCTCCGGAACGGACCGCCCAGCCTCCGGCGACCCTGCGCCGGCCCGGCGCCCGCGACGCGACCCCGTGGCGGGGCCGGCGGCCGTGGCGGGGCGCTTGCGGGCCTCCCGGTCGAGGTCTGCCAGCGCGATGCGGGCGCGTGCCGCGTCCGCCGGGGACGACCCGGCGCCCCACGCGATGCGTTCGAGACGCGCTCGTGCTGCCGCGTCGTCGTCGGTCCGGCTCATCCGCGCTCCTCGTCGTCACGCCTATCCTCATGCTGCCACCGCTGCGGCGACGGCGCGCACCCAGACCGGGGGGAGTACGCCCGAGGGATGACCGATGCGCAGAACGACCAGGCCGCCGACCCGAACGACCCCGCCGTCCCCGCGGACGCCACCGGATCGACGCCGCAGGACGTCGACGACGAGACCCTCGAACCGCTCAGCCACGACACCCAGTCCGGCGAGGCCGACTACGTCGCGACCAGCCCGGGCGGCAGCGGCACCGAACGGCACGTCCCGCTCCCGGAAGAGGAGCAGGGCCGCGACACCGAGTACGACCCGGTGGACCAGGGGCCGCAGCAGGAGGGCCAGGGCGGCTAGCCACACCCGCCCGTCATCGGACCGAACCGGACCGGCCCGCCCGTCACCGGAGCACCCGCCGCAGCACCGCCCGTTCCCCGAGGGTCCAGAGCGCACTCGTCACGACGTAGAGCGCTGCCGCCAGGGGCGCGATCGCCGCGAACCCGACCGAGACGAACGGCATCCACCGGGCGATCCCGGTCATCGCCGCCGCGCCGGGAACGGCCGGATCGGACGGCTCCGGGACGGGTAGCGGGTTCCAGTGCAACTGTGCGCGTCGGGTCAGCTCGACGACGACGGCCAGCGTGGCGAGCAGCAGGAGCAGCACCCAGCCGTGCACCCACAGCGGCGACGTGACGACGGCCACCGCGGACTGCGCGAGCGGGATGCCGGCCAGGGTCGCCCGCAGCAGCGTGTTGACCGTCCCGTCGATGCTCGCGTGCGTGAACAGCGTGTACAGCAGCGACACGACCGGTGCCTGCGCGAGCACGGGCAGGCATCCCGCGAGGGGCGAGACCCGCTCGCTCGTGTACAGCTCCTGCAGTGACCGCTGGAACCGTGCGGTGTCCTTCCCGGCCCGGCGGCGGAGTTCGGCGATCCGCGGAGCGAGTCGGCGCCGGTCCCGCTCGGCGCGGACCTGCAGGACGGCGAGCGGGACGAGCACGAGTCGGACCGCCAGGGTCAGCAGGACCACGGCGAGCGCCGCAGCGGCCGTGCCGGCGACGGGTGTGAGCAGGTCGGTGAGGGTGGTGACGAGCGTGGCGCCGGCGTGCAGCAGGGTGCTGAGTCCGGGCAGGGTGGTGATGTCCATGACGGTGGTCCTTCGATCGTGGGGTCGGGAGCGTCTGCGGCCCGACACCGATCGGGGTCAGACCGCCGGGACGGCTCCCGGTGCCCGCGGTCGCGGGTGTCCGTCGGCGTCCGGGTCGCTCCAGGCGATCCGGGTCACGAGGTCCGGTGTCGTCCGGGAGGCCCGTGGTGCGCCCGCCCCGTCGGCCCGGGCCAGCAGGGCGACCAGTCGCACCACGAGCAGTGCGGCGGCCAGGGCGGCCACCGCGGTGACGGTGATGCCGAGCGCGCCGAGCCCGAGGGCGGCGGCGGCGAGGGCCGGGAGCGAGCCGAGCGCGGACGGGTCGAGGCCGTGCAGGGCGGACACCCCGCGGAGCAACACCTCGATGACGGTCATGGTGTGGCTCAGCGTAGCGACCGCGAGCCTCCGAGGCCGTGACGGTCCTCCGGGGCAGGATCAGGGCATGAGCGCAGCTTCCCCGAGCACCCCGGCGACCCTCGCGCTGGAGCGGGCCGGCGTGCCGTTCACCCCGCACGTGTACGAGCACCACGAGAGCGCGACGAACTTCGGCGAAGAGGCGGCGGCGGCGCTCGGGCTCCGCGAGGAGCAGGTGTTCAAGACGCTGGTCGTCTCGGTCGACGGTGACCTGGCGGTGGCGATCGTGCCGGTGGCCGACCGTCTCGACCTCAAGGCGATCGCGGCGGCCGTCGGCGGGAAGAAGGCCTCGTTGGCCGACCCCACCCTGGCAGAGCGGCGGACCGGGTACGTCGTCGGGGGGATCAGTCCTGTCGGGCAGAAGACCCGGATCCGCACGGTGCTCGACGCGTCGGCGTCCGACCACCCGACGATCTTCGTGTCCGGCGGGCGTCGTGGGTTCGACATCGAGCTGTCCCCGGTGGACCTGGCGCGGGTCACCGAGGCCAGTACGGCCCCCATCGCCCGGAGTTGAGTCGAGCCGCCGCAAGTTCTTCCACCGAGCGGGAATGAGCACGGCATCCCTGCGTTGCATTGAGTCGAAGGCACTCAAGTTCCTCAGGAGGTCCCTTTGCCACAGACGTTCGGCCCGACCGGCGGCAACGACTCGTTCGACGAGTTCCTCGCACGACTGCTCGCGGCTTCCCAGAACCCCGGCCAGTCCCAGCGGTCCATGCCGTTCGGGCGACCGGTCGACATCACCCGCCTGCTCAGCCGGCGGACCCACGAGCTGCTCCAGCAGACGGCGGCGTACGCCGTCGAGCAGGGCCAGCACGAGATCGACGCCCTGCACGTCCTGCACGCGCTCGTCGGTACCGAGCCCTTCGCGGCCGTCCTCCGTTCTGCGGGCGCCGACCCGGAGCGCTTCGCCGCCGAGGTCGAGCAGCGCCTGCCGATGCCGTCCGGCGACACCGTCGAGGGTCGTCCGGCGCTGACCCCGTCCGCGCAGCGGATCCTGCTCGAGGCGACCCAGGCCGCCCGCGGGTTCGGCAGCACCTACACCGACCCCGAGCACGTCTTCTTCGCGCTCGTCACGGACCAGGACACGGTCGCGGGCCAACTGCTCGCGAGCGCCGGCGTCACCCCGCAGGTGATGCAGTCCTACGCACAAGAGGCGGCCGAGGCCGCACGAGAGGGGCGTCCCATGCCCGGCACCACCGCCCAGCAGGACCAGCAGTCGGAGACCCCGACGCTGGACCAGTACGGCACCGACCTCACCGCCCGCGCCCGCGAGGGTGGCATCGACCCGGTGATCGGTCGCGCGGACGAGATCGAACAGGCCGTCGAGATCCTGCTCCGTCGCACCAAGAACAACCCCGTCCTCATCGGTGAGCCCGGCGTCGGCAAGACCGCCATCGTCGAGGGACTCGCCCAGCGCATCGTCGACGGCGACGTCCCCGCCCTGCTGCAGGGCAAGCGCGTCGTCGCCCTCGACCTGCCCGGCATGCTCGCGGGCACCCGCTACCGCGGTGACTTCGAGGAGCGCCTGACGAACGCGATGGACGAGATCGCCGCGCACACGGACGAACTCATCGTCTTCGTCGACGAACTCCACACCGCCGTCGGTGCCGGTGGTGGCGGCGAGGGCGGCTCGATGGACGCGGGCAACATCCTCAAGCCGCGCCTGGCCCGGGGTGACCTGCACCTGGTCGGTGCGACGACGCTCACCGAGTACCGCCGCATCGAGAAGGACGCGGCCCTCGAGCGTCGCTTTCAACCCGTCACGGTGGGGGAGCCGAACGTCGAGGACGCGATCGCGATCCTCACCGGCCTCAGCCCCCGCTACGCCGAGCACCACGGGGTGACCTACGCCGACGACGCGATCCGCGCCGCCGTCGAGCTGTCGCACCGCTACGTCACCGACCGGCACCTGCCGGACAAGGCCATCGACCTCATCGACCAGGCCGGCGCCCGTCGTCGTCTCGCCCGCTCGGGTGACGTCGACGTCGAGGCCCTCCGCACGCAGGTGGCGGACCTGACGGCCCGGAAGGACCACGCGGTCGCCGAGGAGCAGTACGAAGAGGCATCGCACCTGCGCGACGAGGTCGCCGGACTGGAGGCGCGGATCACCGCCGCCACCACCGGTGACGTGGAACGCGCCTCCCGTCCGGCGGCCGCTGACGACGTCATCACGGAAGCCGACATCGCCGCCGTGGTGTCGCGCGCGACCGGGATCCCGGTGACCCGCCTCGGGTCCGCCGACAAGACCCGCCTCGCCGCCCTGGAGTCCGAGCTGCACGACCGTGTGGTCGGCCAGGACGACGCCGTGCGGGCGATCGCGAAGGCGGTCCGGCGCAGCCGGACCGGCATGGGCGACCCGCGTCGTCCGGTGGGCAGCTTCCTGTTCCTCGGTCCGACCGGTGTCGGCAAGACCGAACTCGCCAAGGCCCTGGCCGCGTCGCTGTTCGGTGACGAGTCGGCGATGCTGCGCTTCGACATGAGCGAGTTCGGCGAGCGGCACACGGTCTCGCGGCTGGTCGGAGCCCCTCCCGGGTACGTCGGCCACGACGAGGCCGGGCAGCTCACCGAGCGCGTCCGTCGGAACCCGTACTCGGTGATCCTGCTCGACGAGGTCGAGAAGGCGCACCCCGACGTGTTCAACCTGCTGCTGCAGGTGCTCGACGACGGCCGGCTCACCGACGGGCAGGGTCGGACTGTCGACTTCCGGAACACCGTCGTCATCATGACGTCGAACATCGGGTCGGAGTTCCTGGCGTCCCGCTCGGGGGCGCTCGGGTTCTCGGTCGCCGCGGACGGTGGCTACGCGGAGGACGACCTGCGCAACCGGGTGATGGGCAAGCTCCGCGAGTCGATGCGGCCCGAGTTCATCAACCGCATCGACGAGATCGTGCTCTTCCGCAAGCTCGAGCGCGGGCAGCTGCGGTCCATCGTGTCGCTGCTGCTGCAGGACACGGCCTTCCGGCTGGCCGCGCAGGGCATGGTCCTGTCGGTGTCCGAGGCCGCGACGGACTGGCTCGCCGAGCACGGGTACGAGCCGGAGTACGGCGCCCGGCCGCTCCGTCGACTGATCCAGCGCGAGGTCGACGACCGGATCGCGGAGCTCGTGGTCGACGGGTCGGCGCACGAGGGTGACACGGTCCGGATCGACGTCGCCGAGGACGTGCTCGTCGCGGTGGTCGACGCTCCCGTGACGGTCTAGTCAGCTGTTCATCGAGAAGCCCCCGGTACTGCGGTACCGGGGGCTTCTCGGGTGTTCCCGAGTGCAATCTCGGAGAAATGCGAGAAAAGGGTTGCGCGTGCGTTCTCGAGGTGGATAGTGTTCTCTCGACGCGAACGGATCACCGACCCGCCGTCGAGAACCAGCAGACACCGTGCCGAAAGGGGGCCGACAATGATCACCACGCAGACGCCGTTCCGAGCAGTCCGTGGAACCACCGGCTCCTTCGCCTGGTCGTGCTGATGAACACGCCGTCCTGAACCACGGCCAGGGCTGACCTGGGTCGGCCCCTCGCCGGGCACGTCCATCCGCCGGACTCGTCCCGTTGCTGGACTCGTCCAGTCGCCGGTTCCGTGGCCCTTCCGGCCCCGGTCCCTGGCTCGTGTCGTCGCCGGCCGCATGCCGTCCGGCTGCTGGGCTGCGGCTCGTCATCCACGACAGGGCTCGTCCACGACGGCTGCTCGTCCACGCTGACTCGACCGTTCATCACGCGAGTGGACCGCACAGCAGGTCATCGTCGCTGAATGCACACGCATTTCCCCGTGCATTCACGCGAACGCATTTCCTCGGGCGATCCGTCGCGCGTCCGCTCATCGCACCTCGACGTCGACCGAGGTGCGACCCCGGTCGATTCGTCGACCCCGATTCCGCTTTCCTCCGCCATTCTCCGAACAGGGAACACCATGTCATCGAAGACCCTCCTCCGCCCGGTACGACCACCGACCGGACGACCCCACCGGGTGTCGCTGCCGGACCGGATCGCCCTCCGGATCGGACTCGCCCTCATCGTGTGGAGCCGCCGCACCCGGCGTCAGCCGCACGAGATCGACCCCGCCGCCGAACTCCGGCGGCACCGCGAAGAACAGGCCCGCCTCGCTCGTGAAGCCGAGTGGGTGGTCCTCGGCGCCGCCATGCACATGTGGCGGTGACCGACGTGGACGCCCAGCGCGACCAGCGTCGGACGGGAGGCACGGCACCAGCCCGCGCCGCGCCTCCCGTCCGACGCCAGCCGCGTACCCGACCGCGGAACGGCGGGACCCTGCCAGCCCCGTACGGTTGAGGACATGACCGACTCCGCCGCTGCCCTCGTCGAGCGCCTCACCACGATCGTCCCCGACTTCCCGAAGCCGGGCGTGCTCTTCCGCGACGTGACGCCGGTGTTCGCCGACCCGATCGCCTTCGGCCGCGTGTGCGAGGCCCTCGCCGCGCCCTTCGCCGTCGGTGGTGGCTTCGCCGCCGTCGCCGGCATCGAGGCGCGCGGGTTCGCGCTGGCCGGCGGGATCGCCGCGCAGCACCAGGTCGGCGTGCTCACGGTCCGCAAGGCCGGCAAGCTGCCGGGCGAGGTCCTCAGCGAGCAGTACGCGCTCGAGTACGGCGAGGCCGAACTCGAGCTCCGCCCGGGCCAGCTCGAACCGGGCACCCGGGTGCTCGTCGTCGACGACGTCCTGGCCACCGGGGGCACCGCCGCCGCGACCGTGACCCTGCTCGAACGTGCCGGGTACCAGGCGATCGGCTTCGCCGCACTCCTCGAACTCGACGGCCTGTCCGGTCGCGAACGCATCGAGCCGCGCCTGCCCGTCACCACGCTCGGCCGCGTGCCCGCCTGACCCGGCCCGCCACTACCATCGACGTACCACCATACCGAGGGAGCCCCACCATCGTGACCGAGTCAGTCGCCGCACCGTCCGCCGAGCCCGACGCCGTGCCCCAGGCACCCGAGCCCCGCACCGCGACGACCACCACGACGGGCACCGAGCTCTTCGACGGCGTCCGCGGCGTCGTCGCCATCCGGGTCGACCGCGTCCTCAAGGACCTCGCCGCGGACGTGCAGGCGGGCGAGACCGCCGAGCCGGTGACGCTCGACGAGCAGGACGGCCTCGACATCCTCCGGCACAGCGCCGCCCACGTGCTGGCGCAGGCCGTGCAGCAGATCAACCCCGACGCCAAGCTCGGCATCGGGCCGCCCGTCACCGACGGCTTCTACTACGACTTCGACGTCGCCGAGCCCTTCACGCCGGAGGACCTCAAGGCGATCGAGAAGGGCATGGACCGGATCGTCAAGCAGGCCCAGCGCTTCCGCCGCCGGGTCGTCAGCGACGACGAAGCCCGCCAGCTGATGGCGGGGGAGCCCTACAAGCAGGAGCTCATCGGGCTCAAGGGCGCCGCGTCCGAGGGCGACTCGGGCGAGAGCGTCGAGGTCGGTGCCGGCGAACTCACCGTCTACGAGAACGTCGACCCGAAGTCCGGCGACGTCGTCTGGCAGGACCTCTGCCGTGGCCCGCACGTGCCGCACACCCGCTGGATCGGCAACGCCGCGAAGCTCATGCGTGTGGCGGCTGCGTACTGGCGCGGCTCCGAGAAGAACCCGCAGCTGCAGCGCGTCTACGGCACCGCCTGGCCCGACAAGGACCAGCTCAAGGCGTATCTCGTCCGCCTCGAGGAAGCCGCGAAGCGTGACCACCGCAAGCTCGGTGCCGAACTCGACCTGTTCTCGTTCCCGGACGAGATCGGCTCGGGCCTGGCGATCTTCCACCCCAAGGGCGGCATCATCCGCCGTGAGATGGAGGACTACTCGCGTCGTCGGCACGAGCAGGAGGGCTACTCCTTCGTCTACACGCCGCACATCACCAAGGGCGACCTGTTCGAGCAGTCCGGTCACCTGGGTTGGTACAAGGACGGCATGTTCCCGCCCATGCACATGGACGAGGCCCGCGACGAGGACGGCAACGTCACCCGGCAGGGTGCGGACTACTACCTCAAGCCGATGAACTGCCCGATGCACATCCTGGCGTACCGGTCGCAGGCTCGCTCCTACCGCGACCTGCCCCTGCGGATGTTCGAGTTCGGCACGGTCTACCGCAACGAGAAGTCCGGCGTCATCCACGGCCTCACCCGGGTCCGCGGCCTGACCCAGGACGACGCCCACATCTTCACCACGAAGGAGAAGATGAAGGAGGAGCTCACCACGACCCTGCAGTTCGTGCTGTCGCTGCTCCGTGACTACGGCCTCGACGACTTCTACCTCGAGCTCTCCACGAAGGACCCGGAGAAGTACGTCGGCGACGACGACGTCTGGGAAGAGGCCACGAACACCCTGCGCGAGGTCGCCGAGGAGACCGGACTCGAACTCGTGCCGGACCCCGCCGGAGCGGCGTTCTACGGCCCGAAGATCTCGGTGCAGGCCCGTGACGCCATCGGCCGCACCTGGCAGATGTCGACCGTGCAGCTGGACTTCAACCTGCCGGAGCGCTTCGGCATCGAGTACGCCGCAGCCGACGGCACCCGCCAGCGTCCGGTGATGATCCACCGCGCCCTGTTCGGCTCGATCGAGCGGTTCTTCGGCGTCCTCACCGAGCACTACGCCGGTGCGTTCCCCGCGTGGCTGTCGCCGGTGCAGGTCGTCGCCATCCCGGTGGCCGAGGAGTACGGCGACTACCTCGACGAGGTCGTCGCGAAGCTCCGCGCCCAGGGCGTCCGCGCCGAGGTCGACCACTCGGACGACCGCATGCAGAAGAAGATCCGCACGCACACCAAGGCCAAGGTGCCGTTCCAGCTCATCGCGGGCGGGGACGACCGTGACGCCGGAGCCGTGAGCTTCCGCTTCCGCGACGGCCGCCAGGACAACGGTGTGCCCGTGGACGAAGCGGTCGAGCGCATCACGACCGCGATCCGCGACCGCGTGCAGGTCTGATGACCGGCCCGCTCGACGACGAGGGCAACCCGCTGGAGATCCGGGACGCCGCCACCCAGGCGGCGGTCCCGGACTCCTTCCAGCGCCTGTGGAACCCGCACCGGATGGCGTACATCGACGCCGGCCGTGCGGGGGAGGGCCGCGGCCACCGCGACGACTGCCCGTTCTGCGAGGCACCGCGGAAGTCCGACGAGGACGCCCTCATCGTCGCGCGGGGCGAGCACGCCTACGTGCTGCTCAACCTGTACCCCTACAACAACGGCCACCTGCTGGTCTGCCCCTACCGGCACGTCCCGCTCTACGACGAGGCGACGCCCCAGGAGCTGCAGGAGATCGGCGAACTCACCCAGACGGCGATGCGGGTCCTGCGCGAGGTCTCGCACTGCGACGGCTTCAACATCGGCATGAACCAGGGCGAGGTCGCCGGAGCGGGCGTCGCCGCCCACCTGCACCAGCACATCGTGCCGCGGTGGCAGTCGGACGCGAACTTCTTCCCGATCATCGCCCGGACGAAGTCGCTCTCGCAGATGCTCGGCGACACTCGTCGACTCGTCGCCGAGGGGTGGCCGTCGGACTAGACTGAGGGGATCATGAGCGACAGCACCCCCAGCACCGTCAACGCCACTTCGACCACCGGGTCCTCGCGCGTCAAGCGCGGTCTCGCGGAGATGCTCAAGGGCGGCGTCATCATGGACGTGATCGACGCCGACCAGGCACGCATCGCCGAGGAAGCCGGCGCCACCGCCGTCATGGCCCTCGAGCGCGTCCCCGCCGACATCCGCGCCCAGGGTGGTGTCGCCCGCATGTCCGACCCGTCGATGATCGAGGAGATCATCGCCGCCGTGTCGATCCCCGTCATGGCGAAGGCCCGCATCGGCCACTTCGTCGAGGCCCAGGTGCTGCAGGAGCTCGGCGTCGACTACATCGACGAGTCCGAGGTCCTCTCGCCGGCCGACTACGTGAACCACATCGACAAGTGGAAGTTCACGACCCCCTTCGTCTGCGGTGCCACCAACCTCGGCGAAGCGCTCCGTCGCATCACCGAGGGCGCGGCGATGATCCGCTCCAAGGGCGAAGCCGGCACCGGTGACGTGTCCGAGGCCACGCGCCACATCCGCACCATCTCGAAGGAGATCGCTGCGCTGCGGAACCTCAAGGAAGACGAGCTCTACGTCGCCGCCAAGGAACTGCAGGCGCCGTACGACGTGGTGAAGGAAGTCGCCCAGACCGGCAAGCTGCCCGTCGTGCTCTTCACCGCCGGTGGTGTCGCCACCCCGGCCGACGCCGCGATGATGATGCAGCTCGGCGCGGACGGCGTGTTCGTCGGCTCCGGCATCTTCAAGTCGGGCGACCCGGCCAAGCGTGCCGCCGCCATCGTGAAGGCCGTCACCTTCCACGACGACCCGAAGGTCATCGCCGAGGTCTCCCGCGGTCTGGGTGAGGCGATGGTCGGCATCAACGTCGCCGACGTCCCCGCACCGCACCGCCTCGCCGAGCGTGGCTGGTAAGCCGTCGCCCCGGATCGGCGTCCTCGCCCTGCAGGGCGACTTCCGCGAGCACATCGCGTCGCTCACCGAGCTCGGCGCTGACGTCGTGCCGCTCCGCCGTCCGGAGGAGATCGACACCCTCGACGGTGTCGTGATCCCCGGCGGCGAGTCGAGCGTGATGGACAAGCTGTCCCGCGCGTTCGGCGTCGCCGGACCGCTGGGCGACGCCATCCGCGGGGGGCTGCCGACCTACGGCACCTGTGCGGGCATGATCATGCTCAGCTCGCGGATCACCGACGGCATCGCGGGGCAGCACACGCTCGACGTGCTCGACACCACGGTGCGGCGGAACGCGTTCGGCAACCAGAACGACTCGTTCGAGATCGACATCCCGATGCCCGACCTCGGCGAGGCCCCGGTGCACGCGGTGTTCATCCGGGCGCCGGTCGTCGAGCAGCACGGCGCCGGCGTCGACGTCATCGGTGCCCTGCCCGACGGTCAGGTCGTGGCCGTGCAGCAGGGCAACGTGCTCGCGAGTGCGTTCCACCCCGAGGTCGCTGGCGAGGACCGGTTCCACCGCCGCTTCCTCGACATCGTCCGTCGCGCCTGATGCCCACCCGGCCGCCTGGCCAGCCGGGCCTGCGCGGCGGACGCACACCGCGCCTCCCGGGCCGGTAAACTGTCGGAGACTTTCCGCACGACGCAAGGAGAACCGTGTCCGGGCATTCCAAGTGGGCGACGACGAAGCACAAGAAGGCCGTCATCGACGGTCGCCGTGCGAAGTCGTTCGCCAAGCTCATCAAGAACATCGAAGTCGCCGCGAAGATGGGCGGGGCCGACATGTCGGGCAACCCGACCCTCGTCGACGCGGTCCAGAAGGCCAAGAAGACCTCGGTGCCGAACGACAACATCGACCGCGCCATCAAGCGCGGTGCCGGCCTGACCGGCGAGTCGATCGAGTACACGACCATCATGTACGAGGGGTACGGGCCGAACGGCGTCGCGCTCCTGGTCGAGTGCCTCACCGACAACAAGAACCGTGCCGCGGCCGAGGTCCGGACGGCGATGAACCGCAACGGCGGCACCATGGCCGACCCGGGCAGTGTCGCGTACAACTTCAACCGCAAGGGCGTCATCTCGGTCACCAAGACCGACGCCCTGACCGAGGACGACGTCATGACGGCCGTGCTCGACGCGGGTGTCGAGGACGTCATCGACCAGGGCGGTGGCTTCGAGGTCATCACCGAGGCGAGCGACCTGGTCGAGGCCCGCACCGCCCTGCAGGCAGCCGGCATCGACTACGACGCCGCGGACGCCGAGTTCGTGCCGAACCTCAAGGTCGAGGTCGACGCGGACACCGCCCGCAAGGTGTTCAAGCTCATCGACGCGCTCGAGGACAGCGACGACGTGCAGAACGTCTACGCCAACTTCGACGTGCCGGCGGACGTGCAGGCTGAGCTCGACGAAGACGAGGACTGATCACGGCCAGGGCCGGCGCGCTGCGGGTGCTCGGGGTCGACCCCGGGCTCACCCGCTGCGGCGTCGGCGTGGTCGAGGTCACGCCGGACCGCCGCGCCCGCCTGGTGCACGTCACGGTCGTCCGTACCCCGGCGGACATGGCGCTGGAGCTCCGGCTGCTCGCGATCGCCGAGGGCATCGCCGAGCAGATCGACGCGCACCGGCCCGACGCGGTGGCCGTGGAGCGGGTGTTCGCGCAGGCGAACGTCCGGACGGTGATGGGCACGGCGCAGGCGTCCGGCCTCGCCCTGCACGCCGCCGCCGCGCGCGGGCTGCCGGTCGGGCTGCACACCCCGTCCGAGGTCAAGGCCGCGATCACCGGCTACGGCAACGCCGACAAGCGGCAGGTCCAGGCGATGGTCGCCCGGGTCCTCGGCCTCGCCGAGGCACCCAAGCCCGCCGATGCCGCGGACGCGCTCGCCCTGGCGGTCTGTCATGCCTGGAGGCTCGGCTCACCCGACGCCGTCAGCTCCGGACCGGGGACCCTCACCCCCGCACAGCGTGCCTGGCGGGACGCGCAGGCCGGGGCGGCCGGCCGCAGTGCCGCGTCACCCCTCGTGCGGAGCGGCGGCGCGAGGACGTCCCCGGCCCGCCCTAGGCTCGGAGCATGATCGCGAGTCTCCGGGGCACCTGCATCGACGTCGCCGGATCGACCGCCGTGGTGGAGGTCAGCGGAGTCGGGTACGCCGTCACGGTGACGCCCGCGCACGCCCTGACGATGCGCCACGGGGCGGAGGTCTTCGTCCGCACGGCCCTGATCGTCCGGGACGACGCGTTCGAGCTCTTCGGCTTCGAGTCGACCGATGCCCTGCGCGTCTTCGACCTGCTCCGGAGCGTCTCCGGCGTCGGCCCGAAGTCCGCACTCGGCGTCCTCGGACAGATGACCGCGGCCCAGGTCGCGAACGCCGTCGCGCACGACGACGACGGGGCGTTCCGCAAGGTCTCTGGCATCGGACCGAAGACCGCCAAGCTCATCATCGTCGCCCTCTCCGGCAAGCTCGCCGCGTTCGAGGCACCCACGACCACCGGCGCCGCTGCCGCGGTCGCCCACCCCGCGACCGAGGACGTCGTCATCGCCCTGGTCGGCCTCGGCTGGCGCGAGGACGCGGCGCGCAGCGCCGTCGACGACGCCGTCGCGAACGAGCCCGGCGTCGAGCAGATGGGGACGCAGGCACTGCTCCGGGCCGCGCTCGGGACCCTCCGACCCACGGGTGCCGGCCGATGAGCGGCGGGATCACCGCCGCCGACGCGCAGTCACCGGAAGAGCTGGCGTTCGAGGGCGCGCTCCGGCCGAAGTCGCTCGACGAGTTCGTCGGCCAGCGGAAGGTCCGCGGGCAGCTCGACCTGCTGCTCAAGGCCGCCGCCATGCAGGACCGGACGCCGGACCACATCCTGATGGCCGGGCCTCCCGGACTCGGCAAGACCACGCTGGCGATGATCGTCGCGCACGAGTCGTCGCGCCCCCTGCGGATGTCGAGCGGACCGGCGATCCAGCACGCGGGCGACCTCGCCGCGGTGCTGTCGTCGCTGATGCCCGGTGACGTGCTGTTCATCGACGAGATCCACCGCATGGCGCGTTCGGCGGAGGAGATGCTCTACCTGGCGATGGAGGACTTCCGCATCGACGTGATGGTGGGCAAGGGCGCCGGGGCGACGAGCATCCCGCTCGACCTCGCGCCGTTCACCCTCGTCGGCGCGACCACCCGAGCCGGGCTCCTGCCGAACCCGCTCCGCGACCGCTTCGGCTTCACGGCGCACCTCGAGTTCTACGAGCGCGACGAACTCGAACAGGTCCTGATCCGCGCCGCGCACCTGCTCGAACTCGACTTCGACCGGTACGCCCTGCGGGAGATCGCCGGGCGCTCCCGCGGCACCCCGCGCATCGCGAACCGACTGCTCCGACGGGTCCGGGACTTCGCGCTCGTGCACGGCACGAGCGACGGCATGTCCGCGGTCCAGGGCGCGCTCGAGCTGTACGACGTCGACGAGTACGGCCTCGACCGGCTGGACCGTGCCGTGCTCGAGACCATGCTGACCCGCTTCGACGGCGGCCCGGTCGGCCTGAACACCCTCGCGGTGTCCGTCGGTGAAGAGTCCGAGACGATCGAGTCCGTCGTCGAACCGTTCCTCGTGCGGATCGGTCTCGTGACGCGGACGCCCCGCGGGCGGATCGCGACCCCGCAGGCGTGGCGCCACTTCGGTCTGACGCCCGGGCAGGCCGCGGCACAACCCGGACTCTTCGCCGCAGACGATGCGTGAAGTACTGCACATGTGCGTGCTCTAGACTGCTCGCGCCCGAAACCGCTCGACCGACCGAAGGCTCCCATGGACCAGTACTTCCTCATCATCATCGTCGTGGCGTTCGCGGCCTTCATGTTCTACAGCAGCCGCAAGCGCAAGAAGCAGCAGACCGAGACCGCCAGCCAGATGGTCCCGGGCGCGCGCGTCATGCTCTCGTTCGGCCTGTACGGCACGCTCGTGTCGGTCGATGACGAGAAGGTCACCGCGGACGTCGAGATCGCGCCGGGCACCGTCATCACGGTGCACCGCCAGACGCTGTCCCGCGTCGTCCCGGAGGAGACCCCGGAGGCCGTCGACACGACCGTCACGACCGAGACCGAAGCAGACTCGCACGTCACCGAACTCAACGGCGAGCCGATCTACGGCGAGCGTGTCGAGGACGTCGACAGCACGAAGCGCAAGACCGAAGACTGACCTCCGACGCCGCCGGCTGACCGGCGGTGCGACACCATGAGCCCCGTGCGTTGCGACGCGCGGGGCTCACGACAGAAAGACGAGACGACCGGTGGCACGATCGACACCCGTCAAGAAGGCGCTCCGCTCGCTCACCTGGTTGGTGATCCTGATCGCGGTCCTCGCGGGGCTGAACACCGCCGCGTCGGTCCTCGCGGGCAGCACCAAGGACGCCTCCGACAAGTGGTACGCCGGCGCGAGCTGGGTCCCCGAGCTGGCACTCGACCTGCAGGGCGGCACCCAGATCACCCTGGCGGCGCAGAGCACCGAGGGCTCGGCAGTCACCTCGCAGCAGCTGCAGCAGGCGGTGAACATCATCCGCCAGCGCATCGACGCCACCGGTGTCTCGGAGTCCGAGATCAACACCCAGGGCGCGAACAACATCGTCGTGTCGATCCCGGGCAAGCCGGACCAGCAGACGATCCAGCGCATCGAGGCCGCGGCGAAGCTGACCTTCCGTCCGGTGCTCTTCACCGAGGCCGCGTCCGACAGCGCCGTGGGGGACTCCGGCAAGGGCTCCACCGCCTCGCCGACGCCGTACTCGCCGCCCGCCTCACTGCAGGCGACGCCGAGCTCGAAGCCGACGAACGGCAGCGACCTCGCCTGGGTGACGCCGAAGCTGCAGGACCTCTACACGAACTACAAGTGCTCGGCTCCGGACGACGTCACGTCGGCCCCGGACGACGAGCCCCTGGTCACGTGTGACAACGACGGTGCCGCCAAGTACATCCTCGGTCCGGTCGAGGTGTCGGGTGCCGACATCAGCAACGCCACCTCCGGCCTCGCGTCGAACTCGCAGGGCACGACCACCGGCGAGTGGGCGGTCAACCTGTCCTTCAACGGCGCGGGCACGAAGGACTTCGGCTCGGTCACGAACCGCCTGGTCAAGCTGACGCAGCCGCAGAACCAGTTCGCGATCGTCCTCGACGGCACCGTCATCACGGCGCCGACGACGAACTCCGCGATCACCAACGGCAAGGCGCAGATCACCGGCAACTTCACCGCCGACTCGTCGAAGACCCTGGCCGACCAGCTGAAGTACGGCGCCCTGCCGATCAACTTCCAGGTGCAGTCGAACGAGGTCATCTCCTCGACCCTCGGCACCGCGCAGCTCGTCGGCGGTCTCGTCGCCGGTCTGATCGGTCTGATCCTGGTCGTCATCTACTCGGTCATCCAGTACCGGTCCCTGGCGTTCGTCACGGTCCTGTCGCTCGGTGTCGCCGCCGCGCTGACGTACCTGGTGATCGCGATCATGTCCTGGCGCGTCGACTACCGACTCTCGCTCGCGGGGGTCGCGGGTCTGATCGTGGCGATCGGCATCACGGCGGACTCGTTCATCGTGTACTTCGAGCGCATCCGTGACGAACTCCGTGACGGCCGTGCGCTCGAGAGCGCCGTCGAGTCCGGCTGGAAGCGTGCCCTCCGCACGATCCTGGCGTCCGACTCGGTCAACTTCCTCGCCGCCGTGACGCTCTACGTGCTCGCGGTCAGTGACGTGAAGGGCTTCGCGTTCACGCTGCTCCTCACCACCCTGATCGACGTCGTCGTGGTCGCGCTCTTCACCCACCCGATGATGCAGCTCATCGCCCGCACGCGCTTCTTCGGCGAGGGGCACCGCTTCAGCGGCCTCGACCCGGCAGCCCTCGGCGCGGTGTACCGCGGACGTGCCCAGTTCCGGGCGCCGATCGTGGACGGCAAGAGGCAGCGCAGTGCGCGTGAAGCCGCTCGTCGCCAGACCATCGCCGAGCGCAAGGCCGCCGGCTCCGACAACGGCACGGGCAACGGCACCGGCAACGGGAAGGACAGCTGATGGCGAGCTTCAGCCAGTTCGGCAGCGACCTCTACACGGGCAAGCGGTCCTACGACATCGTCGGGCGCCGCAAGACCTGGTACATCATCGCGATCGTGTGCATCGTGCTGTCGCTGGCCATCCCGTGGCTCCGCGGCGGCTACCAGCTCGGCATCGAGTTCACCGGTGGGTCCGAGTTCACGATCTCCGACGCGAAGTCGACCGACCAGGGCATCGCGACCGAGACCGTCGAACGCGTCGTCCCGGACGTCATCCCGCGCGTCTCGCAGCTCGGCCAGCACGGCATCCGCGTGCAGACCGGTCAGCTGACCACGGCCCAGACCGACGAGATCGCGTCCGAGCTCGCGACGGCGTACAAGGTGCCGTCCGAGAAGGTCGCTGCGACCTTCATCGGTGCGACGTGGGGCGCCGACGTCCTGGCGCAGGCGATCCGTGGTCTCGTGATCTTCCTGGCCCTCGCGGCCGTGTTCATGGCGCTGTACTTCCGCACCTGGAAGATGTCGCTCGCGGCCATGGTCGCCCTGATCCACGACCTGCTCATCACGGCGGGTGTCTACGGCATCGTCGGGCTCGAGGTCACTCCGGCCGCCGTCATCGGCTTCCTGACCATCCTCGGCTACTCGCTCTACGACACCGTGGTGGTGTTCGACAAGGTTCGTGAGAACACGAGCATCGAGTCGATCCGCACGTTCAAGCAGTCGGTGAACCTCGCGGTGAACCAGACGCTGGTCCGGTCGATCAACACCTCCATCGTGGCGCTCCTGCCCGTCGCGGCGATCCTCTTCATCGGGTCGTACGTGCTCGGTGCCGGCACGCTCCGTGACATCTCGCTCGCGCTGTTCATCGGCATCATCGTCGGGACGTACTCGACGATCTTCCTGGCGTCGCCGATGTACGCGCACCTCCGCGAGAAGGAGCCGAAGATCGTCGCTGCCGACGCCAAGAAGCAGCAGGCCGCTGCGAAGAAGCGTCCGGTCGAGGCCGGGGCGGACGTCTGATGGCCGCCGCCGAGGTCGACCTCACCGACGCCCTCGCCCGCCTCGACGCGGGTGCCCCGCTGATCGACGTGCGCGAGCAGTCCGAGTGGGACGAGGTGCACGCTCCGCAGGCCACGCTGCTGCCGATGTCCGAGCTGCAGGCCCGCTGGGCCGAGGTGCCGGTCGACGACGAGCACCCCGCGGTGGTCGTGTGCCACAGCGGGTACCGGTCGGCCCAGGTCGTCGCTGCGCTCGAGCGTGCCGGTGTCCCGGCCGTCAGCCTGGCCGGTGGCATGGTCGCCTGGGAGCAGTCCGGCGCCCCCGTCGTCCGCGCCAGCTCGGACGCCGCCGCTGACGGCGAACGTGGTCACGAGCACTGACACGACGCGCGTAGTGTTGTCGGATCGAGTCCCGGGAGGCGCAGCATGACCGACACGCGTGAGTCCTCGCAGCCGGATGCCGGCGCCGCTCCCCAGCCCGGTGGCGCGTCCCGCCCCGGGGACGGAAGCCGTCCCGGCTCGTCGCCCCGGCCCTCCAGTCCGCCGCTGGGCGCGAACACCACCGGCAACCTCGGGTCGCTCCGGTCGCTGCTGCCGCGGCTGTTCTCGCGTGCACAGCCCGCTGGGGCCGTCGACACCCTGATCCGCACGGTGCGGTCGCACCACCCCAAGGCGGACACCACGCTCATCGAGCGGGCGTACTCCGTCGCAGAGCGGGCGCACGACGGGCAGAAGCGGAAGTCGGGGGAGCCGTACATCACGCACCCCGTCGCGGTGGCGCAGATCCTGGCCGACCTGGGCATCGGGACCATCACGATCGCCGCGGCACTGCTGCACGACACGGTGGAGGACACCGACTACCAGCTCGACCAGCTGCGCGAGGACTTCGGCGACGAGATCGCGATGCTCGTCGACGGCGTCACCAAGCTCGACAAGGTCAAGTACGGCGACAGCGCCCAGGCCGAGACCGTCCGCAAGATGGTCATCGCGATGTCGAAGGACATCCGCGTGCTCGTCATCAAGCTCGCCGACCGCCTGCACAACGCCCGGACCTGGGGCTTCGTCGAGTCCGCCTCCGCCTCGCGCAAGGCGAAGGAGACGCTCGAGATCTACGCGCCGCTCGCGCACCGCCTCGGCATCCAGATGATCAAGCTCGAGCTCGAGGACCTGTCCTTCGCGGTGCTCCACCCGAAGCTGTACGTCGAGATCGACAGCCTGGTCAAGGAGCGGCAGCCCAAGCGCGAGCAGTTCGTGCAGAACGTCACCGGGACCCTGAAGAAGGACCTGAAGGCCGCCAAGATCCGCGGCGACGTGATGGGTCGCCCGAAGCAGTACTACTCGATCTACCAGAAGATGATCGTGCGCGGGCGTGAGTTCGACGAGATCTACGACCTGGTCGGCATCCGCGTCCTCGTCCCCACGGTGCGGGACTGCTACGCGATGCTCGGAGCCGTGCACGCCCGGTGGACACCGCTGCCCGGGCGCTTCAAGGACTACATCGCGACGCCGAAGTTCAACCTGTACCAGTCGCTGCACACCTCGGTGCTCGGACCGCAGGGCCGAGCGGTCGAGATCCAGATCCGCACGCACGAGATGCACCAGCGGGCCGAGTTCGGTGTCGCCGCGCACTGGAAGTACAAGCAGCGCATCACCGGTCGCGAAGCCGAGAGCACCACGCAGTCCGACCAGGACATGGCGTGGCTCGCACACATCACCGACTGGCAGGCGGAGACCAGCGACCCGGCCGAGTTCCTCGACTCGCTGCGCTACGAGATCGGCGCGAAGGAGACCTACGTCTTCACGCCGCAGGGCAAGGTCATCGGCCTGCCCGCCGGCGCGACCCCGGTCGACTTCGCGTACGCCGTGCACACCGAGATCGGGCACCGCACGATGGGCGCCAAGGTGAACGGCCGACTGGTGCCCCTCGAGAGCGCCCTGTCGAGCGGTGACGTCGTCGAGATCTTCACGTCGAAGAACCCCGACTCGGGGCCGAGCCAGGACTGGCTGACGTTCGTCCGCAGCCCGCGGGCCCGGAACAAGATCAAGCAGTGGTTCACGAAGGAACGTCGCGAAGAGGCGATCGAGCAGGGCCGTGACGCCATCGCCCGGGCGATGCGCAAGCAGAACCTGCCGCTCCAGCGCATCATGAGCCAGGACACCATCTCCGAGGTGGCGTCGGCGATGCGGTACGACGACGTCGCCGCCCTGTACGCGGCGGTCGGCGAAGGCCACGTGTCCAGCCAGTCCGTCATCGAGAAGGCCCTCGGCAGCATCCAGACGGAGACCGAGACCGACGAGCCCGAGCTGTCGTTCCCGCGCCACGTCACGAGCCGCCAGCTCCGCAACAGCGACAGCGGTGTGCTGGTCCGCGGTGCGCCGGACATCCTCGTCAAGCTCGCGAAGTGCTGCACCCCGGTGCCGGGCGACCAGATCGTGGGCTTCATCACCCGCGGCCAGGGTGTGTCGGTCCACCAGGCGTCGTGCACCAACGTGAAGTCGCTGATGAACGAGCCCGACCGGATGATCGAGGTCGAGTGGGCGCCGTCGTCGAAGTCGGTGTTCCTCGTCCAGATCCAGATCGAGGCCCTCGACCGTTCCGGGCTGCTCAGCGACGTCACGCGGGTCCTCACCGACCACCACGTGAACATCCTGTCCGCCACCGTGTCGACGTCGTCGGACCGACTGGCGCTGTCCCGCTTCGTGTTCGAGATGGGTGACACCACCCACCTCGATCGCGTGCTGAACGCCGTCCGTCGCATCGACGCCGTCTACGACGTGTACCGGGTCAGCGCGGGCTGACCCGACTCGGGCCGGACCGGACCGGACCGGGCCGGACCCGTCAGGCAGATCCAGACCGATCCGGCCGGCCCGACTGATCAGGCCAGACCGCGGCGTCGCGAAACCGTCGCTGCGCCTGCCGGCCCATCGGCGCCCGCTCGTTCTCTGCCAGGCCGCGGGCGAGGGCGGCGGGATCGACCCCGGCGGCCAGGACCAGGCCGCGCAGGGCCTCGGCGTCGCGCGCGCCGAACGGTCGGCGCAACCGCAGCAGGTCGAGGGCGGTCGCCGCGGGCGTCAGGACCCGCACGTCGGCGCAGGTGGTGACGTCGGCGGCCTCCAGGGCGATCTCCCGCACCGCGGTCCACGCTCCCTTCCGCCGGAAGCGTTCGTCCGCGGGGACACAGCCGTCGTGGGGGACCGGTGGTCGTGAGCACGCGCCCCAGATCCATGCTGCGCTGAGGCCGCCCGCGACGACCCGGACGTCGCCGACGCTCCAGGCGAACGAGGCGGCGCGGAGGGCGGCGTCCTGCGGTTCGGCGATCGACGCCCAGCAGGCCCCCACCGCGACGAGGTCACCGGCGAGCACGGCGGCGTGCAGCTCTGCCGCCGGCCAGTCGTCCGTCGTGACGAGGCGGGAGGAGGGCACGAGCACATGATCCCGCACCCGGTGCCTCCGGCGACGCCGCTGTGGAGAAGCCGAGCCGAGCCGTCAGCCCAGCGACATCAGTGCTGCGCCGTCAGCGCAGGACGTCGGCGCGGTGCACGAGCGCGGCCGCCCCGATGAGCGGCCCGTCCTGCGACAGCCCCGTCGGCACGATCCGTACCTTCGTCACGAACGGGAACTCGACCCGCTCCGCGACGGCCTGTCGGGCGTACTCGAACAGGTCGGGGGAGACGTGGGAGAAGCCGCCGCCGATCGCCACGACCTCGAGGTCGACCAGGCTGGTCGCCGCGGCGATGGCCTGCCCGAGCGCCCGCCCGCTCCGCTTGACGGCGGCCACCGCGATGTCGTCACCCGCCGCGTAGGCGGCCGCGAGCTCCTCGCCGGTGCTGCCGGCGAACCCCTGGCGCCGTGCCCAGGCGACGGTCTTCGGCCCGCTGGCCACGGCCTCCAGGCAGCCGGTGCCACCGCAGGCGCACGGGTCGTCGTACCCACCGCACTCGACGTGGCCGATGTGGCCGGCGTTGCCGGTCGGCCCGCTGACGGTCCGGCCGTGCAGGATCAGTCCGCCGCCGACGCCGGTGGAGACGATCATGCCCATCACGTGGTCGGAGCCCTGCGCGGCGCCGACCCAGTGCTCGGCGAGCGTGATCGCCAGGCCGTCCATCCGCAGGGTGACGGGGACGCCGTCGGGAACGTGCGCGGCGACGCGGTCGCGGAGCGGGTAGCCGCGCCAGACCGGCATGTTCAGCGGGGAGACCAGGCCGTGCTCCTCGTCGACGGGGCCGGCCGAGCCGATGCCGACGCCGACCAGGGTCGCGTCGGACGGCAGCGTGGCGAGGGTCGCGACGACGACCTCGTCGACCGCGGCCTGCAGCTCCTCGGACGTGCGTCCGGCACCGGTCGGGCTGCGGTGCCGGGTGGCCGGCAGGACGACGCCCTGGTCGGTGACGAGTGCGGCTTCGACCTTGGTGCCGCCGAGGTCGACGGCGAGGGCGAGGTTCGCGGACGGGGTCGTGGTGCTGGACATGCGCACTCCGGTGTGGCGGTCGGGAGGCCCGGCAGCAGTCCCCGACGTGTGGTCACGTCCGGACGCGGCCGGCCTGGTTCAGGTCGGTCTGGTTCAGATGGGTCTGGGCGAGGGGTTCAGTACGACGAGGTGTCGTCGCCGCGGTCCGAGGACGCGCCGGTCGTGACACGGTGCGCGACCTCGTCGAGGATCCGGGCGGAGGCGCTGGTGCCGATGCGCGTCGCACCGGCCTGCACCATCTCGAGCAGCGTGTCGAGCCCACGGACGCCACCGGAGGCCTTCACGCCCGTGTCCGGGCCGACGGTCTCGCGCATGAGCCGGATGTGCTCGGCGGTCGCGCCACCACCGGCGAACCCGGTCGAGGTCTTCACGAACGCGGCACCCCCGGCGACCGCGGCGCGGCTGGCGGCGACGACCTCGTCGTCGGTCAGGTACGCGGTCTCGAGGATGACCTTGACGATCGTGTCACCGGCGGCGTCGACGACGGCACGGACGTCACGCTCGACGCGCTGCCAGTCGCCGGACTTCGCGGCGCCGATGTCCTGCACCATGTCGAGCTCGAAGGCGCCGTCGGCGAGGGCCTGCAGCGACTCGGCGACCTTGGCCGCGGTGGAGGTGGTGCCGTGCGGGAAGCCGATCACGGTGCCGACGCCGACGCCGGTGCCCTGGAGGCGCTCGACGGCGTGCTGGACGTCGCCCGGTCGGACGCAGACGCTGAACACCCGGTGCGCGGCGGCCTCGTCGAGCTGCGCGTCGACCTGGGTCCGGCTCAGCTCGGGCTTGAGGATCGCGTGGTCGATGAGCCGACGCACCGAGTCGGCATCGAGAGCGGCTGCGGTGACGGGGTTCGATGCGTTGTCCACCCGGCAAGCCTACAAGCAGGCGCGAGGCGTACGGTTCGGAGCATGCGCGTCCTCGTCACCGGGGCCACCGGGTACATCGGTGGTCGACTGGTCCCCAGACTCCTCGATGCCGGGCACGACGTCCGGGTCCTCGTCCGCAACCCGCGCAAGCTGCAGGACGTTCCCTGGAACGACCGTGTCACGGTCGCCGAGGGTGACCTGCAGGACGCTGACGCGGTGTCCGCGGCGGTCGACGGCATCGAGGCGGTCTACTACCTCGCCCACGCCATGGGGGCGGACGGCGACTTCGAGCAGGCCGAACGCGACGCCGCGCAGACCATGGCCCGCGTCGCCCACGACGCCGGCGTTCAGCGCTTCGTCTACCTCGGCGGCCTGCACCCGGACGGCGACCTCAGCAAGCACCTGCGCAGCCGGAGAGAGGTCGGGGAGATCCTCCTCGGCTCCGGCGTGCCGACGATCGCGCTCCAGGCCGGTGTCGTCATCGGGTCGGGCAGCACCTCGTTCGAGATGATCCGCCACCTGACCGACGTGCTGCCCTGGATGCCGGCGCCCCGATGGGTCCGGAACCGCATCCAGCCGATCGCCGTCCGCGACGTCCTGTACTACCTCGTCGAGGCGCTCACGATCCCATCCGACGTCAACCGCACGTTCGACATCGGCGGCCCAGACGTCCTCCGGTACGGGCAGATGCTCAACGGGTACGCGGTCGAGGCGAAGCTGCCCCAGCGACCGATCACGGTCCTCCCGGTCCTGACCCCGCGGCTCGCCGCGCACTGGTTCAACGTCGTGACGCCGATCCCGCGCAAGCTCGCGACGCCGATCATCGAGTCGCTGCAGTTCGAGTGCGTGCAGCGCGAGCACGACATCGACGACGTGATCCCGCAGCCCGAGGGTGGGCTCACCTCCTACCGCCGGGCCGTCCGGCTGGCGCTGGCGAAGATGCGCAGCGGCGAGGTCCTCACCAGCTGGCGCAACGCGACGCTCTCCAGCGGCTCGGCCGACCCGCTGCCGAGCGACCCGGAATGGGCCGGCCACACCGTCTACGTCGACGACCGCAAGCGGCACTCGTCGGCTCCGCCGGAAGCCGTGTGGAGCGTCGTCGAGTCGATCGGTGGCGAGAACGGCTGGTACTCGTTCCCGCTCGCCTGGGTCGCTCGCGGCTGGCTCGACAAGATCGCCGGCGGCGTCGGCCTGAGCCGCGGCCGTCGCGACCCGAAGCGGCTCGAGCAGGGCGACGCACTCGACTGGTGGCGCGTCGAGCGGCTGGTCCGCGGCCGGTACCTGCGCCTGCGCGCCGAGTTCAAGTCGCCCGGTCGTGCCTGGCTCGAGATGACCGTCACCCCCGCCGACGACGGCGGCAGCGACTACCACCAGCGGGCGATCTACTTCCCGCAGGGGCTCGCCGGACGGCTCTACTGGTACGGCATCCTGCCCTTCCACGGGGTGATCTTCCCCGGCATGGTCGAGCGGATCACCGCCCGTGCCGAACGGGAGGCGCACCACACCGACTCGACGCAGCGCAACTCCACGTACCAGAATGACGACGCGCAGCCAGCGCACGAGGAGGCGGCATGAGCGACGACGGCACGACGAGTGGCGGCGGTGTCCTGTTCCTCGGTGACAGCATCACCGCGGGCGGCGACTGGGGCCAGTGGCTCCCCGACGAGCGGACCATCAACCTCGGCGTCGACGGCGACACCACGGACGGTGTCCTCGCGAGGCTCGACGAGGTCGTGCAGGCCGCACCCGAGGTCATCGTGCTGCTGATCGGCACGAACGACTTCGGTCACCACCGGGCCAGCGCGGAGCACGTCGTCCGGAACGTCGAATCGGCTCTGGTACAGCTGCGTCGGGCACTGCCCGGCGTCCGGCTGCTGCTCGTGTCGATCCTGCCGCGGCAGGCCGAGTACGCGCAGAAGACCGAGCAGGCGAACCGGCACCTGCGGCAGTTCGTGGCCACGTGCCACGCGCAGTACCTCGACGTCTGGCCGGCCCTGGCCGACGGCGACCACCTCGACGAGCGCTTCACCGCCGACGGGCTGCACCTCACCGAGGACGGGTACCGCGCGTACGTCGCCGAGCTCGTCCCGGCACTCGAGCGTGTCCGGGAGCTGCCGCCGATGTCCCGCCCGATCTCGCTCGCCGACCTCGGCGACGCACAGGACCGATGACGGCTCGGAAGGGACGGCCCGCGATCGGGTCGTCGCAGCAGGCGTCGCCGTCCTCTTCGACGGCGTCGACGACCCCCGCCGGGTCGGGTCGCGCTCGTGGGGCGGGTGGGGCGGCTCGGGACCGACAGGCGCTCCCGGACTTCACCCGGCCGGCCCTCGCACCGTCGCTGCTGGCGGCCGTGGTGCTCCTGGCCTGCGTGGCGTTCCTCGACTCGTCGGCCTTCGTGTTCGCGCGCTGGGGCGTCACCGTGCTCGCGCTCATCGTGCTGGTCTTCGCCATCCGCGGCCGGGTCTGGTGGGCAGCGGTGCTCACCGCGGCCGTCGCCGTCTGCTGGAACCCGGTCGTGGTCCTCCCGATCCCCGGGCAGCTCTGGGCGGCGCTGCAGCTGGTCGCGGCGGCGCTCTTCATCGTCGTCGGCATCACGGTCAAGGTGCCGCGCGCGGCGGACTGACGCCGCGCCTCCCGGTAAGATCGCACGTGCTGTGCATCGCGCGCGGCGGTGCGACCTGGAAGGCATGGATGAGCAACGAGACCGAGCCGGTGACCGAGAGTCCTCTGCTGACCCCTCGACCGTCCTCCGGCGGTCTCGACCGTCCTGACGTCGTCCTCCGCAAGGGACGGCTCACCCTCATCAACGGGCACCTCACGCCCCAGCAGTCGATGATCGAGGACCTGCTGTTCCTCGACGACGCCCTCACCGCGGCCGACGTCGACCACCTGCTGATCCGCGGCAACGACCAGCGGCCCGTCATCGCCATCGACGAGCGCGACCGTCAGCGTGCCGAGAGCGCCGTGATGGACGCCGCCGCGGGGGAGCCCTTCTACGCGAAGCCGCCGGGCAAGGCCGCCCTGCTCGTCGTGGACGACGGCTTCGGCTCGGCCGACGAGCCCGTGCTCCGCCTGTTCCGTCCCCGGCTCGAGCCGATGGGACGCCTGCGCTACGGCGCCGAGACGAGTGTGCAGCTCGAGTTCTGGCGCGTCACCGAGACCGAGGTCCTGGCTCCCGTCGAGAACGCCCTGATGCGCCGCAGTCTGCCGATCGAGGAGTTCGTCCTCGTCGACATCGAGCGCTACGGCCGCGGCTGGTCCACGGTCGAGCACATGTTCGACGACCACGTGTCCGACATCCGCTTCCCGATCGACATCGTGTTCTCGTGGGTCGACGGCAACGCGATCGAGTACCAGCGCGCCCGTCAGGCCGCGCAGGCGAGCGCCGTGCTGGGGGAGGGCGACGACGCCCCGGCCCGCTTCCGGCAGATCAACGAGCTGAAGTACGCCCTGCGGTCGGTGCACATCTTCGCGCCGTGGATCCGGCGCATCTACATCGCGACGGACTCACCGGCGCCGGAGTGGCTCGCCGACCACCCGAAGGTCCGGATCGTCCGCAGCGAGGAGTTCTTCGCCGACCCGTCCGTCCTGCCGACGCACAACTCGCAGGCCGTCGAGGCGCAGCTGCACCACATCCCGGGGCTGAGCGAGCACTTCATCTACTCGAACGACGACATGTTCTTCGGGCGCCAGGTCGACCCGTCGATGTTCTTCAGCCCGGGCTCGGTGACGAAGTTCATCCTGGCGATCACGCGGATCGGTCTCGGGACGAACAACCCGGCGCGCAGCGGGTTCGAGAACTCGGCGCGGGTGAACCGGAAGCTCCTGCAGCAGCGGTTCGGTGCGGTCACGACCCGGCACCTCGAGCACGCGGCGACGCCGTTGCGGAAGAGCATCATGACCGAGATGGAGCACGAGTTCGCGGCGGAGTTCGCGGCGACCGCCGGCTCCCGGTTCCGCGCGGCCGACAACATCTCCGTGACGAACTCCCTGTACCACTACTACGCGCTGCTGACGGGTCGGGCGATCATCCAGGAGAACGCCACCGTCGGGTACATCGACACGACGATGGAGGCCGGTCTCCGCGAGCTCGACGAGCTGTTGAAGAAGCGGAACGTCGACATGTTCTGCCTGAACGACGGCAGCTTCCCGGAGGTCAGCGACGAAGAGCGCACCGAGCGCGTCACCGACTTCCTCGAGCGTTACTTCCCGTTCCCGGCACCCTGGGAACGCCCCAGCGCCTGAGGCTGCTCCGGCACCTGAGGCTGCTCCGGGAGGGCCGTGGCTGGCCCTCCTGGGCGCTCAGCGGTGGATCGGGGACACCGGCACCGAGTCGAGCGTGAACACCGGCATGGACGCCGTGACGGGCGCTGGCTCGACGGCCGACGGGATCACGACGCCGGCCGCAGCGAGACGGGCTTCGGTCTCGATCGACGAAACGGGTTCCCCGACGGTCGAGTAGGTGCCGATCGGCACGACCGAGTGCACGACCTGGTGGCCGTAGACGTGCATCAGGTTGAACGACTGGGCACCGTCGCGGCCACGGGTGCCGCCCTGGAACTCGTTGAGGTCCTGCGTGTAGCAGGTGGCGCTGGCGACGGAGACGGGGATGCCGGCGAACACGGCACTGGTCGAGTAGTGCAGGTGGCCGGCGATGATGGTGAGGATGTCGCTGCCCTCGACCACCTCGGCGAGGGCGGGCTGGTCGCGCAGTTCGACGAGGACGGTGAGGTCCTGGACGCTGGGCACCGGCGGGTGGTGCATCGCCAGGATGGTGCCGTGCGGAGCCGCTTCGGACAGGACCTCGGCGAGCCAGTCGAGCTGCTCGGGGGAGACCTCGCCGTGGTGGTGCCCGGGGACGCTCGTGTCGAGCGTGATGACGCGGAGACCGTTGACGTCGTAGACGAAGTCCACCGGACGGTCGGTGGGCTGCAGGCCGAAGAGCTCCTGCCGGAAGGCCCCGCGTTCATCGTGGTTGCCCATCGCCCAGATGACCTGCGCGCCGAGGCGTTCGGCGGCGGGTTCGATGATGTCGCGCACCTTGACGTAGGCGCCGGGTTCACCCTTGTCGGCGACGTCGCCGGTGATGACGATCGCTTCCGGGCGGGAGCCGGAGGCCTCGATCTCCGCGATGATCTGGCCGAGTCGTGCGGCGGAGTCGACGGCTCCGTAGAGCGCGCCGTCGCCGGCGATGAGGTGGGTGTCGCTGAGGTGGAGCAGGAAGTGGTTCGGCCTGGGGTGTTCAGCCGTCCGGGCGTCCATCGGTCTCTTCTTCCGTTGGCAGCGGGTGCGTGGTGCAACACAGTGCCACACCGTCCTCGACGATTCCAGCACTGCCGTCTGAACGCCCCGTGAACTGGGGCGGCGTGTCCGGTGTCTTGAGGCAGAACGCAAGCACCCCCCGACCACGAAGTGGACGAGGGGTGCTTGCGTTCTTGCCGAGAAGTGTTATCTACCGGCACCGACCTGCGGGGCCTGGTGGGTCCCTTCGAGGTCCGGACCGTGGTGGGCGGCGTGTGCGGCTTCGAGCTCGTTCTTCGACACCGGCTCGATGCGGTCTTCGAAGAAGAAGCGGGAGGCACGTGCACGGGCCTTCTGCAGCGAGGTGATGCGGCCGCGGGAGTCCGGGCGGATCATCAGCGGCTTGTAGTCGTTGAACTCGAGCAGACGCCAGCGCTCGTACTCGTCGAGCTGCTCGTGGACCTCGATGTACTCACCGTGCGGCAGTCGGACGATACGGCCCGACTCGTACCCGTGGAGGACGATCTCGCGGTCCTTCTTCTGCAGTGCGAGGCAGACACGCTTCGTGATCCAGAAGGCGACGAACGGGCCGAGGACCGTCGTTGCCTGGAGCACGTGGATCACGTGGTTGATCGACACCATGAAGTGGGTCGCGATGAGGTCCGACGACGCCGCGGTGAACAGGGCACCGTAGAGCGTGATGCCGGCGACACCGATCGCGGTGCGGGTCGGGGCGTTGCGCGGGCGGTCGGCGATGTGGTGCTCACGCTTGTCGCCGGTGACCCAGGCCTCGATGAACGGGTACACGAAGATCGTCACGATGAGACCCATGAGGATCGCGATCGGCACGAGGATGTTGAACGAGACCGTGTAGCCGAACCAGTTGACCTCCCAGTGCGGCGGCACCAGACGGAGCGCACCGTCCGCGAAGCCGATGTACCAGTCAGGCTGGGTACCGGCGGACACGGGGGACGGGTCGTACGGGCCGTAGTTCCAGATCGGGTTGATCGTGAAGAACGACGCGATGGCGGCGAGGATGCCCGCGACGATGAAGAAGAAGCCACCGGCCTTCGCGGCGAACGCCGGGAGGATCGGGACGCCCACGACGTTGTCGTTGGTCTTGCCGGGGCCGGCGTACTGGGTGTGCTTGTTGATGACGACGAGCACGAGGTGGACACCGAGCACCGCGACGAGGATCGCCGGCAGCAGCAGGATGTGCAGCGTGTACAGGCGGCCGACGATGTCGGTACCGGGGAACTCGCCACCGAAGAGCAGGTAGGCGATCCAGACACCGATGACCGGGACACCCTCGATCATGCCGACGATGATGCGCAGGCCGTTGCCGGAGAGCAGGTCGTCGGGGAGCGAGTAGCCGGTGAAGCCCTCGGCCATGGCGAGGACCCAGAGCACGAAGCCGAAGACCCAGTTGAGCTCTCGCGGCTTGCGGAACGCACCGGTGAAGAACACGCGGGCCATGTGCAGCATGACCGAGGCCACGAACAGCAGTGCTGCCCAGTGGTGGATCTGCCGGACGAACAGGCCGCCGCGGATCTCGAACGAGATGTTCAGCGTCGACTGCAGCGCCACCGACATGTCCACGCCCTTGAGCGGGACGTAGGTGCCGTTGTAGACGACCTCGGCCATGGACGCCTGGTAGAAGAACGTCAGGAAGGTCCCCGAGAGCAGGACGACGACGAAGCTGTAGAGCGCGACTTCACCGAGCATGAAGCTCCAGTGGTCGGGGAAGATCTTGCGTCCGACCTCCTTCACCAGGCCGGAGATGCTGGTGCGCTCGTCGATGTAGTTCGCGGTGTAGTTGATCAGTCGCGAACCACGGTCAGGAGCCGGCTTGTTCGTCGACTCGGTGGTGGGGGATGTGGTCGTTGTGCTGCTCATGAGCGGGCACGCTCCCAGAAGGACGGGCCGACCGGCTCGTGGAAGTCGCTCTGTGCGACCAGGTAGCCGTCGTCATCGACCGAGATCGGAAGTTGGGGAAGGGGGCGGGCCGCCGGTCCGAAGATGACCTCGCAGTTGTTCGAGACATCGAAGGTGGACTGGTGGCACGGGCACAGCAGGTGGTGCGTCTGCTGCTCGTAGAGCGCGACCGGGCATCCGACGTGGGTGCAGATCTTGGAGTACGCGACGATGCCGTCGTAGCCCCAGTTCTCGTGGCCCTTGGCGGGGTTCAGGTCCTTCGGGTCCAGGCGCATCAAGAGGACGGCGGCCTTCGCCTTCTCCTCGAGCATGTGCTCGGAGTCGAGCATGCCCTCGGGGATGACGTGGAACACCGATCCGATGGTGACGTCGGAGGCCTTGATCGGCAGACCCGTCGGGTCCTTGGTCAGGCGCAGGCCCGACTTCCAGAAGGTGTGACGGAGCAGCTCGTTCGGGTCTTCCTTCGGCGCGAGGTCGCGCACCAGGACGATGCCGGGGAGGGGGAAGGCCACCAGGGCGCCGATGAGGGAGTTGCGGATCAGCTTGCGACGGCTGAACCCGGACTCCTTGTCGGCGAGCTGGAAGGCTTCGACCGCCTTGGCGCGGGTGGCGTCCGTGCCACGCGTAGTGTGGCGCATCTCGGTGATCTCGCGGTCGGAGACGAGCGTCTTCGACCAGTAGACGGCACCGATGCCCAGAGCCAGCAGCGCGAGCGTGATGGAGAGGCCGAGGAAGAGGTTCGCGGTGCGGACCGTGCCGAAGTCGTTCGGGTCGATCGGGAAGGCGATGTACGCGGCGATCGACAGGACGCTGGCGACGATCGACACGTAGAAGAACGTCGCGACCTGGCGCTCGGCCAAGCGCTGCTTCTTCGGGTCGACGTCCGTGCGGCGGGCGCGGTGCGGCGGCTCGCCCGGGTTCTCGAACGGCTCGTGCGGCAGGACAGCGGTCCCGACCGGCTCCGTGGCGCCGTGCTTCTCGACAGCCGAGGACGAGTTCAGTGCCTCGTCGTCGTGCTCTGCCATGGTGTTCCCTTCAGTGTCGTGCGACACGGACGATCAGTTGGTCTTCGCGGTCAGCCAGACGGTCATCGCGACGACCGCTCCGAGACCGAAGATCCAGATGAACAGGCCCTCGGCCACCGGGCCGAGGTCACCCAGACCGAAGCCACCGGGCGACTTGTTGTCCTGCACGTACTTGAGGTACGTGATGACGTCGGCCTTCTGGTCCGGGGTCAGGTTCAGGTCGTTGAAGACCGGCATGTTCTGCGGGCCGGTGAGCATGGCCTCGTAGATGTGCTTGCCGGAGACGTCGCGCAGGTTCGGCGCGTACTTGCCCTCGGTCAGGGCGCCACCGGCACCGGCGACGTTGTGGCACATCGCGCAGTTGATGCGGAAGAGCTCGGCACCTTCGGCGGCATCGCCCTCGGCGCCGTCGGTGAGCTTCGTCGAGGGGATCGACGGGCCGGGGCCGAGGGAGGCGACGTAGGCAGCCATGGCGTCGACCTGCTGGTCCGTGAACTGCTCGGGCTTCTCTTCACCCTGGGGACCCTGGGCGGCGAGCGGCATGCGCCCGGTGCCGACCTGGAAGTCGACCGAGGCGGCGCCGACACCGATGAGGGACGGGCCCTCGCTGGTGCCCTGGGCGGAGAGGCCGTGGCAGGTGGCGCAGTTCGACGCGAAGAGCTTCTGGCCCTCGTTGACCTGCGACTGGCTGGATGCGGCCAGTGTCGTGTTGGTGCTGTCGTCGGCGTTGGCCGACGTGCTGAACAGTGCGTACGCACCACCCGTCGTCATGAGTGCGACGGCGAGGAGGGACACGGTCGCCAGGGGGGAGCGACGACCCTTCTTGTTCTTCTTCGATGTGTTGAACATGCTGTGGGGCTGCCTGATTCTCACTTGAGGAGGTAGATGACGGCGAAGAGACCGATCCACACGACGTCGACGAAGTGCCAGTAGTACGACACGACGATCGCGGTGGTGGCTTCCTTGTGCCCGAAGTTCTTCGCGGCGAACCCACGCCCGAGCGTGAGGAGGAAGGCGATGAGACCGCCGGTCACGTGCAGACCGTGGAAGCCGGTGGTCATGTAGAACGCGGAGCCGTAGGCGCTCGAGGAGAGCGTCATGCCCTCGTGCCAGAGGTTGGCGTACTCGAAGATCTGCCCACAGACGAAGATCGCGCCCATGCAGTAGGTGACGAAGAACCACTCCGTCATGCCCCAGTCCTTGGGGTTCCAGCTGGTGCGGTGCACCTGGAACCGCTCGGCAGCGAAGACCGCGAACTGGCAGGCGAAGCTCGACAGCACCAGGACGATGGTGTTCACCGACGCGAACGGCACCTCGAGCTTGGCGCTCTCGGTTGCCCAGAGCTCGGGGGAGGTGCTTCGCAGCGTGAAGTAGATCGCGAACAGGCCGGCGAAGAACATGACCTCGCTGCCCAGCCACACGATCGTCCCCACGGCAACGGGGTTCGGCCTGTTCAAGACCGGACCGCTGACGGATCTGGAGAGAGGGGTGCTTGTCACGTCTTCCATTATGGCGGAAACCCCCGACAGTGTTTTCGCAGGCAACTGGCGGGTCCTCCAGAATCAGTACGATCGAGCCATGTCTGACGCACTCACCTGGCCGGCCGTGATCAGCGCGCTCATGGCGCGCGAGGACCTCTCGATCAGGCAGTCCACATGGGCCATGGAGCAGATCGTGCAGGGGAAGGCCACGTCCGCACAGATCGCGGCCTTCGCCGTGGCCCTCCGCGCCAAGGGCGAGACCGTCGACGAGGTGGTCGGTTTCCGCGACGCGATCCTCGACGCCGCCGTCCCGCTCGACGTCGACCCGATGGCGCTCGACATCGTCGGGACCGGCGGGGACGTGGTCGGCACGGTCAACGTCTCGACCATGGCCGCGATCGTCATCGCCGCCGCGGGCGTGCCCGTCGTCAAGCACGGCAACCGCGCGAGCTCGTCCAAGTCCGGCTCGAGCGACGTGCTCGCCGCGCTCGGCCTCGACCTCACGATGGACGCCGCGCGTGTCGCCGAGACGTTCCGGCGTGTCGGTCTGACCTTCGCCTTCGCCAGCGCGTTCCACCCCGGATTCGCCCACGCAGCCCCGGTCCGGCGGGAGATCGGGGTCCCGACGGTGTTCAACTTCCTCGGCCCGCTGGTGAACCCGGCGCGGTGCGAGGCGAACGCGGTGGGCGTGGCGCAGCTCGAACTCGTGCCGATCATCACGGGCGTGTTCCAGACCCGGGGAGCGACCGCACTCGTGTTCCGCGGCGACGACGGCCTCGACGAACTCACCACCACCGGCCACAGCCACATCTGGGAGGTGTCCGGTGGCCGCATCACCGAGCACGACCTCGACCCGCGTGACCTCGGCATCCCTCGCGCCCGGACCGAGGACCTGCTCGGCGGCGAGCCGGCGGAGAACGCGGCCATCGTCCGCACGGTGCTCGCGGGGGAGACCGGGCCGGTCCGCGACATCGTCCTGTTGAACGCCGCCGCCGGGCTCGTGTCCTTCCGCCTCGCGCAGGACCCGACCGAGGCGGACCGCCCGATCCTGCAGCGCTTCCGCGAGCAGCTGGTCATCGCGTCGGACTCGATCGATTCCGGCGCCGCCATGCGCAAACTGGACGAGTGGGTGGGTGTGGCGCCGGCCCCGACGTCGGCCTGAGTCGCCGACACCCGACCGGCGGACGCGTCGGGTCGCGCGCACCACGCAACGACGGGAGGCCCGTACCGGTTCTGCGGAACCGGTACGGGCCTCCCGTCGTTGCGTGGTCGGTCAGACGACCGACGTCAGCGGACGTCCTCGTCGACCCAGTCGAAGGTCTTCGTGACGGCCTTCTTCCAGAGTCGCAGCGTGCGCTCGCGCTCCTCGGCGTCCATGGACGGCGTCCACCGCTTGTCCTCCTGCCAGTTGGCACGGAGCTCGTCGAGGTTCGCCCAGAACCCGACGGCCAGACCGGCGGCGTAGGCGGCACCGAGGGCCGTCGTCTCGGCGACCACCGGGCGGACCACGGGGACGTCGAGGATGTCGGCCTGGAACTGCATCAGCGCGTCGTTGGCGGTCATGCCACCGTCGACCTTGAGCTCGGTGAGTTCGACGCCCGAGTCGGCGTTGACGGCGTCCAGGACCTCGCGGGTCTGCAGTGCCGTGGCCTCGAGGGCGGCACGCGCGATGTGGCCCTTGTTGACGTAGCGGGTGAGGCCGACGAGCGCGCCACGGGCGTCCGGACGCCAGTACGGGGCGAAGAGGCCGGAGAAGGCGGGGACGAAGTAGACGCCACCGTTGTCCTCGACCGACTTGGCGAGGGTCTCGACCTCGGGCGCGCTGCCGATGATGCCGAGGTTGTCGCGGAGCCACTGGATGAGCGACCCGGTGACGGCGATCGACCCCTCGAGTGCGTAGTGCGTCTCCTGGTCGCCGAGCTTGTAGCCGACGGTCGTGAGCAGCCCGTTCTCCGAGCGGACGATGTCCGTGCCCGTGTTGAAGATGAGGAAGTTACCGGTGCCGTAGGTGTTCTTCGACTCGCCCTGGTCGAACGCGGCCTGGCCGAAGGTCGCTGCCTGCTGGTCGCCCAGGATGCCGGCGATCGGGACCTCGCGGAGGAGGCTCGAGGACTCGACGTGGCCGTAGACCTCGGAGGAGCTGACGATCTCGGGGAGCATCGACTTCGGCACACCGAAGTCGGCCAGGATGTCGTCGCGCCACTGCAGCGTCTCGAGGTCCATGAACAGGGTGCGCGAGGCGTTGGTGACGTCGGTCTTGTGGACGCCGCCGTCGGTGCCGCCGGTCAGGTTCCAGAGGACCCAGGTGTCGGTGGTGCCGAAGAGCAGGTCGCCGGCCTCCGCCTTCTCACGGGCGCCCTCGACGTTCTCGAGGATCCACATGATCTTGGTACCGGCGAAGTACGTCGCCAGGGGCAGGCCCACGATGGCCTTGTAGCGGTCGGTGTCACCGTCGGCGAGCTTGTCGACGAGCGCCTGGGTGCGGGTGTCCTGCCAGACGATGGCGTTGTAGACGGCCTTGCCGGTGGTGCGGTCCCAGACGACGGCGGTCTCACGCTGGTTGGTGATGCCCACGGCGGCGACGTCGTGGCGGGTGATGTCGGCGCGGGAGAGTGCCTGGCCGATGACCTCGCGGGTGTTGTCCCAGATCTCCGCCGGGTCGTGCTCGACCCAACCGGCGCGCGGGAAGATCTGCTCGTGTTCCTTCTGACCGACGGAGACGATCGACCCGGAGTGGTCGAAGACGATCGCTCGCGTGCTGGTCGTGCCCTGGTCGATGGCGACGATGTAGTCGGCCATTGGTGCTCCTTACGACGGTGTTCGGTGCTGCGGACGGGACGGGTCGACCCGGTCGCTCAGGTGGTGCGGGTTGTGCGGGTGGTGCGGCGCGCCTGGACGCGCTGGGTGGGACGCGGCCGCCACGTCGGAGGTGCAGTGCGGCGGCCGCGCGGGTGGTGCTGGTCGTGCGTCGTGCGTCGTGCTGGTGCGGGGACGAGCTACGCCATCGGGAGCAGCGGTCCGGCGAGCAGCGCGGCGATCGTGCCACCGACGAGCGGGCCGACGACCGGGACCCAGGCGTAGGACCAGTCGCTGGTGCCCTTGCCCTTGATGGGCAGGAAGGCGTGCGCGATGCGCGGGCCGAGGTCACGGGCCGGGTTGATCGCGTAGCCGGTCGGGCCACCGAGCGAGACACCGATCGCGATCACCAGGAAGGCGACCGGGATGGCGCCGAGTTCGGTCGGCGTCTTGCCGTTCGTGAAGGCGAGGACGACGAACACGAGGACGAACGTGCCGATGATCTCGGTCACCAGGTTCCACGCGTAGTTGCGGATCGCGGGGCCGGTCGAGAAGACGCCGAGCTTCGCCGCGGGGTCGGGCTCCTCGTCGAAGTGCTGCTTGTAGGCGAGCCAGACGATGACGGCACCGATGATCGCACCGATGAGCTGTGCGAGCCAGAAGAGGAACATCTCGCCGACGGTGATGTTGCCGATGATGGCCTGCGCGATGGTCACGGCGGGGTTCAGCTGGCCGCCGGACTTGTACGAGACGGTGACGCCGGCGAAGACCGCGAAGCCCCAACCGATCGTGACCATGAGGAAGCCTGCGCCGAAGCCCTTGGACTTCGTGAGGGAGACCGCGGCGACCACGCCGCCACCCAGGATGATGAGCATCGCCGTGCCGACGAGCTCAGACAGGAATTTGACGCCGATGTCGTCCACCGGTACCTCCGATTTGCTGTGGTCGGGGGCCCGGCTGAGCACCGGCACTCCCCGTCGAGTTATTGAGCCCGAGCATAGTGCTGGGGATTTCCGGAGGGTGATGGACACGAACCGCATTCCGGCGAAAGTGAACGGACGTGCACCGGTCGTGGATGCGCGAGGACTCGGGAAGGGGCTCGGGACGAGCGACCGCTGCACGAACGTGCAGCTCGGCGGCACAGGCACCCGGAACGACCGCTGGCGCGGACACGTCCCGGCGGTACAGTGAGCCGACTCCGGACGACGTCGGCGGTGTGCAGACGGTGGACCGGTGCCGGACATCCGTGTCGTACCCGTGTCACACCCTCGTCGCACTCCCGGAGGCGCAGCATGAAGAAGCTCATCAACGACCCGCACGACGTCGTCATCGAGACCGTCCGGGGGTTCGCCCTCGCCCATGCCGAACACGTGGTGCTGGTCGAGGACCCGGTCCACCTGCACCGCCGCGACGCCCCGGTCAGCGGCAAGGTCGGCATCGTCAGCGGCGGCGGCAGCGGCCACGAGCCCCTGCACGCCGGCTTCGTCGGACACGGCATGCTCGACGCCGCCGTGCCGGGCCCGGTGTTCACCAGCCCGACCCCCGACCCGATCGTCGCCGCCACGAAGGCCGTCGACGGGGGAGCGGGCGTGCTCCACATCGTGAAGAACTACACCGGGGACGTCCTGAACTTCGAGACCGCCGCCGAGCTCGCCGCGATGGACGACGTCCGGGTCGAGAGCGTCGTGGTCGACGACGACGTCGCCGTGCAGGACTCGCTCTTCACCGCCGGTCGCCGTGGCGTGGCCGGCACGGTCGTCGTCGAGAAGTGTGCCGGCGCCGCCGCCGAGCGCGGTGACGACCTGGACGCCGTCGCGGCGGTGGCCCGGCACGTCAACGAGGTGACCCGGTCCATGGGGCTCGCGCTGGCCTCCGGCACCGTCCCGCACGCCGGCGAGCCCTCGTTCACGCTGGCCGACGACGAGGTCGAACTCGGCATCGGCATCCACGGCGAGCCCGGTCGCGAGCGCATCCCGATGGCCCCGGCCAACGAACTGGTCGACCGGGTGCTCGAGCCGATCCTGACCGACCTGCAGGCACCCGCCGGCTCGCAGCTGCTCCTGCTCGTCAACGGCATGGGCGGCACGCCGCAGTCGGAGCTCTACATCGCCTACCGACGCGCCGCCGAGGTCCTGTCGGATCGTGGCTACACGGTCGCGCGTAGCCTGGTCGGCAACTACGTCACCTCCCTCGAGATGCAGGGGTTCTCGCTCACCGTCACGGTGCTCGACGAGGACCTCACGGCACTCTGGGACGCGCCGGTGGAGACGCCGTCGCTCCGCTGGGGGCGCTGACACCGCACGACGACTCCGCTCACGACGCCGACCCACGGGCCGGCCGCACGAAGGGACACACCTTGTCGCTCGACACCGCCTGGGCCATCGACTGGTTCCGCCGCACCGCCGCCACGATCGACGAGCACCGGGCAGAGCTGATCACGCTCGACCGCGAGATCGGTGACGGCGACCACGGTGAGAACCTCGACCGCGGGTTCCGGGCGGTGCTCGTCGCGCTCGACGACGCGGACCTCGAGACCCCAGGCGCCGTGTTCAAGCTCGTGGCGACCAAGCTCATCTCCACGGTCGGTGGTGCGGCCGGTCCGCTGTTCGGCACCGCGTACCTCAAGGCGGCACAGGCCGCCGGCGACGCCGCGGAGCTCGACGCCGACACGCTCGTCGCGGTCCTCACCGCGGCGCGTGACGGCGTCGTCTCCCGCGGCAAGGCCGAGGTCGGCGACAAGACGATGATCGACGCGTGGACGCCGGCCGTCGACGCGGCAGCTGCGGCAGCTGCCGCGGGGGAGACCCCGGAGCGCGTGCTCGCCGCGGCCGCCGACGCCGCCGCCACCGGCGCGGAGTCGACCGACGCACTCGTCGCCCGGAAGGGCCGTGCGAGCTACCTCGGCGACCGTGCCGTCGGGCACCGCGACCCGGGCGCCCAGTCGAGCGCCTACGTCCTGCGCGCGGCCGTGGACGCGGCATGAGCGTCGGCATCCTCGTCGTCTCGCACAGCGCCGCCGTCGCTCAGGGCACGGTCGACATCGCCCGGCAGATGGCCGGCGACGTGCAGCTCGTCGCAGCGGGCGGCACCGACGAGGGCGGCATCGGCACCTCGTTCGAGGCGATCACCGCCGGCATCGACCAGCTCGCCGGAGCGGAGGGCATCGTCGTGCTCTGCGACCTCGGATCGGCCTACCTCACGACGGACACCGCGCTCGACTTCCTCGACGACGACCTGCGTGCACGGGTCCACGTCTCGGACGCCCCGATCGTCGAGGGGACCGTCGCCGCGGCGGTCGCCGCCCAGACCGGCGGTGACGTCGACGCGGTCCTGGCGGCTGCTGCCAGCGCTGCCGGTGCCGAGACCGACGCCGGTCCCGACGACGCGGCCACGGGCCTCCCGGGAGGCGCGCCCCACGTGACCGACGCCGGTGCGGCCGACGGGACCCACGCTGCTGCGGCCGACGGGACCCACGCGTCCGCCACCGTGGAGCTGGTCAACGCGTCCGGCCTGCACGCACGTCCCGCCGCGGAGTTCGTGAAGACCGCCGCGAAGCACGACGCGTCCGTCCGGGTGAACGGCGTCGACGCGAAGAGCCTGCTGGCGATCATGGCGCTCGCGCTGCCGAAGGGGGCGGCGGTGACGATCGAGGCCTCCGGCCCCGACGCACGCGCCGCGGTCGACGCCCTGGCCGACCTGGTTCGGTCCGGCTTCGGCGAGTAGTCCTCTCGCAAGACGCAACGTGGGCGGTTCCTCGCAGCGGTACTCCGTTGCGCGGTGCCGCCCACGTTGCGTCCCGCGGAGGGTCAGACGCGCTGGAGGCCCGTGACCCGCAGCAGGTCGAGTCGCGACGCGTCCTCGCTGCCGGGGACCACCGTGTAGACGACGATCCGCAGGTCGCTGCCCGGCACCGAGAGGGTGTCGCAGTCGACCTCGATCGGGCCGACCGGCGTCCGCAGGGTCTTGCGGCTGGTCCGGTGCTCGGCGATCCGGGCCTCACCCCAGCGCCGCTCGAACTCGGGGCTCGTCGCCCGCAGGTCCCGCACGAGCTCAGCGAGGTGGCGGTCGTCCGGGTAGCGACCGAGCGCGGTGCGGAGGTCGGCGGCCAGGTCCGACGCGAAGGCCTCGGCGTGCTCGTCGTCGAAGTCGACCCCGGCGTGGCCGTCGGTGAAGAACTGCCAGACCAGGTTCGCCGAGCGCCCCTGCCACCGGTCGCCGTCGCCCGTCGCCGCGGCCCAGAGCTCGTTGCGGTGCAGCAGGTCGTGGCTGGCGGTGAACACGGCGAGCGGCACGTCCGTCAGCCGGTCAACGATCCGCTGCACGCCGGGCGTGATGTGCCGGGGGACGAGCCCGCGGGACGGGGGAGCGGCGCCGGCGACCCGGAACAGGTGGTCCCGCTCCGGCTCGGTCAGACGGAGCGCGGTGGCCAGGGCGGCGAGCAGCTGCGGTGACGGGTTGGTCGCACGGCCCTGCTCGAGACGCACGACGTAGTCGACGCTGACGCCGGCGAGGGCCGCGAGCTCCTCACGCCGGAGCCCCGCGGTCCGCCGGCCGGCGCCGGCGGGCAGACCGACCTCGGCGGGGCTGACCCGGTCGCGCCAGGACCGCAGGACGTCGGCGAACTCGCTCATGCACCCATCCTCGCGCGGATCGGCAGCGGGACCGTGGTACTCCTAGTCCCAGGGTCCACCGGACAGCACGTCGACCGGGGCCTGGGGGAGTCGGGGCAGAGCGAGCACGATGGTCCCCATGACCACCACACTCATCACCGGGGCGAACCGCAGCCTCGGACTCGAGACCGCCCGCCGACTCCTCGAGGACGGCCACACCGTGTACGCCGGCGTCCGCAACCCGGACGACGCCGTCGAGGTGCGTGCCCTCGGCGCCACCGTCGTCCGACTCGACGTCACCGACCAGTCGAGCATCGACGAGGCCGTCGCGTCGATCCCGGCGCTCGACGTCCTCGTCAACAACGCCGGGGTGCTCGGAACCGCGCACGGGGTCGACGACCTCACCGCCGACGCGATGGCGTCCGTCCTCGACGCCAACGTCACCGGCATCGTCCGGGTCACCCAGGCTGCGCTGCCGCTGCTCCGTGCCTCCGAGAACCCCGTCATCGTGAACGTCGCGTCCGGCGTCGGCTGGCCGCGGTTCCTCAGCACGCCGGGACACGACGAGTTCCCCGTGCCGAGCATCCCGTACGCCGCGTCGAAGGCCGCCGTCATCACCCTCACCGTGCAGTACGCCAAGAACCTGCCGGGCTTCCGCGTCAACGTCAGCGACCCGGGCTACACCGCGACGGACTTCAACGGGCACTCCGGCCACCAGACGGTGACCGAGGGCACGGATGCCACCGTCATGCTCGCGCTCCTCGGGCCGGACGGGCCGACCGGCGAGTTCCACAACCGGCACGGGCGCGTCGACTACTGACGACGAGCGGTCGTGAGCCGACGACGGACGGGAGGCCCGTGGCGGATCCGCCACGGGCCTCCCGTCCGTCGGTCTGGTCGCGGTGCGTCGTCGGTCTGCGGTGGTGCGGGTCAGGTCGCCCAGTGGGACGGTCGCTGGAACCCGTCGTCGAGGCGGGTCCGTGCGTCGCCGCGTGCCGCGTTCACCTGCATCTGGGTCAGGTAGACCGCGCCCCGGAGGTCGGCACCGGACAGGTCCGCGTCGCGGAGGTCCGCGCCGATGCACTCGCACCGGCGGAGGTCGGCACCCGTCAGGTCGGCGCCGATGAGGAGCGCTCCGCGGAGGCTCGCACGCCGAAGGTCCGCCCGCTGCAGGTCGGCGCCGAGCAGGTCCGCGCCCGGGCCGACACGCAGACGGCCGATGCGGCGGTCGTCGCTCGTCGTGGCACGGACGCGGCCGGTGTGCTGGGCACCGGCGTTCCGGGTGTGGGCGTCACGGGTGTGGGCGTCCCGGGCGCGCGCCTCCCGACTCGCATCGAGGAGGAGCGGCCGGGCGGCGTCGTACTCCGCGTCCACGTCCACCGCCAGCAGCGTGTCCGGGTCCGCGTCGCTGAGGGCGCGGACCCGGTCGAACCGGTTCGTCAGCGCCGCCGCTGCCCGGGCGTCGTCGGAGATGGTGATCGCCTCGTCCAGGTACCGGAGCAGCTCGTGCAGCCGCCGGACGACGGGGAAGACCGCGAACATGGCGTCTCGAGTGGCAGTGTCGTTCCGTCAGGACCGCCCGGCGAACGTGTGCCGCGACACCTTCTGCCCGGCACCCGAGCAGTCGAACACCGTGCAGCCCCGGAAGCCCTCGGCCCGCAGGCGCGGGTGGATCGTGCACCCGTCGGTGGGGTCGAGGTTGTCGCAGGGGTCGCCGGCGTCCTTGTCCACCGGGAAGTCCACCGACCGGGTGAAGGCCAACGCGACGCAGCAGAGGCCGAAGCAGTTGGCGCAGTCGGCGCCGAGGTCCTCGCGGCGACCGAGGGTGACCCGGGTGCGTGTCGTCATCGCGGACGAGGCTAGCTCACCGCGAGGGGCGGCTCAGCGGCGCTTGCGGAGCGCGTTCGTGGCCCAGAGTGCGACGGCGATGAGCACCGGCTGGAACAGCAGGCGGACGAAGCGCTTGGTGTCGGTGTCCAGCCCGAAGCCGTCGCGGTGGTGCATCCACTGCGCGATGTTGCCGGGGAAGATCGCCGTGAAGAACACTGCAGCGACCCAGCCGACCGTCGCCTGACGACGGACGAGCAGCATGAGGGCGGCGCCGAGCGAGATCTCGGCGATGCCGGAGGCCAGGACCGTGACGTCGGGGTCGAGCGGCACGAACTTCGGCACCTGGGCGCGGAACTCCTCGCGGGCGACGGTGAGGTGGCTGATGCCGGCCCAGGTCATCGTCGCACCGAGCAGGATGCGGACGACGGTGCGGGGGACGGAGGAGCGGGAGGAACGGCGACGGGACATCGGTTCAGGTGCCTTTCGGTGGTGGGGGAGCGGGACGGGAAGGAGGTGGACCGGGTCAGTGCGCCCGGAGCACGCGGTGGCGGCGGACGAGCTCGAACACGACGACGGTGCCGATCACGGCGAGGAGGCCCGCGCGCGAGCGGCCACGGGTCCCGCGCACGGCGGCGGCGAGCCCGGCGAGGGTCAGGCCGACCGCGGCAGCGGTGCCGGTGGTGACCGTGCCGTCCTCGACGTCCGCTCCGACGCGGACCGCACCGAGAGCGGTGGCAGCCGCGGCTGCAGCGGCGCCGACCACTCCGGTGCGGGGGAGCAGCGTGCCGGAGGCGACCTCGAGCAGCGGGACGAGGACCGCGTGCGGGAGGCCGGGTGCGAAGCCGCGCTCCGCCATCCGGCTGGCGCGCTGACCGAGCGGCTCGGTGACGAGGGCCGCCGTGCCGTGCGCGGTGAGAGCGGCGCCGACTGCGCTGGTGATCCTGCTGCGTGCAATCATGTTGCGCACAACCTAACACGTGGTCCCGTCGAACGGCCGGGAGGCCCGTGACGGAGTTGCCACGGGCCTCCCGGCCGTCTCACTGGTCGCGCTCCTGCGTGACCTCAGGGGAGAGGCCGAGGATCGCGGCGGCCCCGTCGTAGGTCCGGTCCTGCAGGAGGCAGAGCTCGCGGAATTCCCGGTCGGGGGAGTCGAGCGCAGCGATCTCCGCCTGCACCCATCGCAACTGCTGTGCGGCCTCGTCGGTCCCGATGCGGGAGGTGGGAGACGGAGCGCTCTGGCCCGGTCAGCGGGAGATCGACCGAGCAGCGAAGGCGACGAGCGGTTCGAACGGACGGACGACCACGCCCTGCGCGAAGGTCTTCCAGGGCGAGTACGTCGACCCGTTCGTACCGGACTGGCCTGCGTACAGTGGTCGCCGAGGGAAGCTGCTGACATCGACTGCGCCGAGCGTGCGGGCGAGACGGACACGCGCAGCGACCGTGTGCTCGATCTCGATGCGCCGGGCGTAGTCGACGTCGTCCGCGGCGGGGAGCAGGACGGAACGCCACGTTCCGACCGTGCCGCCCACGACGCGCGTGTCCGAGTGGGAGCCGTCGACGCGGGTCCGCAACCGCACCGTGCGTGACGGGAGCACTCCGAAGACCTGCTCCGGATTCGTGACCACCAGACGGCCCGTCACCTTGTACACCGTGTCGTCCTCGCGCAGCCTGAGCTGGTCGAGAGCGTGCCGGATCGCCGACCACTCGATGTAGCCGATACCACGGGCGATCACCTCGGTCGAGGGCGAGTAGTTGACGAATCGCGCGAGCGCACGGTCTGCATCGTCCAACTCGCCGATGAAGGTGGCACGATCAGCGCCGCTGGTCTCGACGACGATGATCTCGGCTCGGAGGGCCTTCGCCGTCTCGACCCACTTCGCCAGGGCAGACCGGTACTGCGAGAGTCGGACCGCGGGGCTCACGACAGCGAGCTTCGTCGTGGTGTTCGGCCGCACCGTTGCGGTGAGGAGGAGGAACTGTCGCGGGCGCTCGGACACGGGATCTCCTGACAGACGTGAGCGGAAAGGCACGGAACAGGATGACAGTAGATATCTAGCATGTCAAATACGCGCACTGATCGAGGGGCGGGGCGCCGGTGTGATCACGGCTCCGCGCAAACTCGGACTGACATAATATGCATTATCGGCGCACAGCTCGGGGCTGCCGGACCCCGCCCAGCACGGCCTGACGCTCCGGCGCGGCGGTTCACGACGGCTGCGCCCAACAGAAGCCTGCTGGAACCACGGGAAGCCGCGGTTCGGACGAGCATCTGTTGTGCGGCGCACGCTACGGCTGCCGGACCCTGCCCAGCCCGGCCTGACGCTCCGGCGTCCCGGTTCAGCACGGCTGCGCCCAACAGAAGCCTGCCGGAACCACGGGATGCCACGGTTCGGACGAGCTTCTGTTGTGCGGCACCCGCCAGGAACGCGGCACGCGCCGACCGAGACCACCGCCGGTCCGGCAGGATGGGCGCATGAGCGACGCACCAGTACAGCCCGCCCGCCGTCCGGCCGTCCTGTTCGTCTGCGTGCACAACGCCGGCCGCTCGCAGATGGCAGCCGGGTTCCTCCGCGCGATCGCCGGCGACCGCGTCGACGTGTTCTCCGCCGGGTCCGAACCCGCCGACCAGGTGAACCAGGTCGCGGTGGCCGCCATGCAGGAGGTCGGCATCGACATCGTCGGCCAGACCCCCGCGATCCTCACCACGGACGCCGTCCGGCACGCCGACGTCGTCGTGACGATGGGCTGCGGCGACGCCTGCCCGGTGTTCCCCGGCAAGCGCTACGAGGACTGGGAACTCACCGACCCGGCCGGCCTGCCCCTCGAGGACGTCCGCCCGATCCGCGACGACGTCCGCGGACGCGTCGAACGCCTGGTGTCGACACTCGTCTGAGTGCCGTCACCAGGCGTCCGGCGTGGTGTGCGAGCGTCAGTTCGAGGCGTCGTCCGACGTCGTCGGGACGTCCGAGCTGTCGATCTCGAGGGCTGCGTGCTCCCCGCCCTGCTCGCCGACGGTGGACTGCTCCGTGTCGGGCTGCTCGGGCTCTGCCTGCGTGGTCTCTTCTGCCGGATCCGGCTGGCTGTACGTCATGGACGCGACGCTACGCCGACGACGGCGTGTCGCTCGCAGGGACGGACCGGGCACCGGACGGACCGTCGGACTGGAGGCCCGTGGCGGCCTGGCACCGCGCCTCCCGGCTCGTGGTCAGTCGCGGTGGCGACGCACCAGGTCCGGCAGTTCCGCCGGTTCGAAGGGCTCGTCGGTGGCGTCGAGCTCGTCGGCCGTCCACCAGCGCGACGCGAGGATGTCGACCCGCTCGTCGTCGGTCCACTCGGCGTCGGACAGGGCGAAGCCGGGCGTCCGGACCACGTAGAACTCGGCGTGCCCACGGTCGTGGTCGGCCTGGTCCCACTCGACGGCGAAGTCCCACGACCAGACCGGCTCGCCGGGTTCCTCGATGACGATGCCGGTCTCCTCGCGGAGTTCGCGGATCGCGGCCTCACGGTGCGACTCCCCCGGGTCCACGCCGCCGCCCGGCGTGATCCAGCGGTGCGCGCCGTCGGACGACGGCGCGTTCGTGTCCATGAGGAACACGCGCCCCTCGGGGTCGAGCAGCAGGATGCGGGAGGTCCGGCGCAGGCCGGGTGCGGCGGTCACTTCGATCAGGCCGTGAAGGAGTTGACGTCGCCGACGAGCTTGGTGTGGTCGGCGGGGATCGGCTCGACCGCGGCGAGGGCGATCTCGGCCGCGAACTCGGAGACGCTGTAGAGCTTGCCGACGGCGTCCCGACGGCCCTCGATCGCGCCGGGGTTCAGGCGGTTCAGCAGGGTCGCGGTGATGGTGCCCTCGATCATGTCGCCGGAGACCGTGACGAACTCGATGCCCGCCGCCTCGAGCTGGGGCAGGAGCTCGCGGAGGGCGAGTTCGCCGGCGCGCTTGCTCTTCGCGACCGGGACGTACTCGGGCATGGTCTCGGCGGTCTCGACGAAGTGGGCCTGGTGGCTCGTGACGAAGACGACGCGCGAGCCGGAGGGCATGTGCGGCACCGCGGTCTGGAGCATGTCGACCTGGGCGTCACGGTTCAGGCGGAGCGCGTAGTCCTCGCCCATCCCGGACTCCATGCCGCCGGAGGCGTTGAGCACGAGCAGGTCGATGCCGCCCCACTCGGCGACGACCGCGTCGACCATGGCCTGCACGGAGTCGTGGTCGGTGAGGTCGGCCTGCAGGGCCAGGGCCGCTCCCCCGGCCGCGACGACCTTCTCGACGATCTGCTCCGCACGACGGGCCTTGTTGCGGTAGTTGACGACGACCTTCGCGCCGGCCTCGGCCAGGTACCCGACGGTGTCCGCGCCGATGCCGCGGGAGGAGCCGGTGACGAGGGCGCGCGTGCCCTCGAGGGATCCGGGGGCGAGGGGGCTGCTCACAGTGCTGTCTCCTGTCGTGGGGCGGCGCCGGTCCTGGTCGTCCCGGGCGGCATCGAGCCTAGCAAGCGTGCGCCCGCCACCACCCGAGCCGGTCGGTGCCACCTGCCGATCAGTGGTCGCTGATACGTTGGACGCAACAGGACCGGACATCGCGATGCTGCGAAGGCCGTGCGCGATGCAAGGGAGGGAGATCGCGTGAACGTCTCGGATTGGACCCAGGTGATCGTGTGGATCGCGCTGGTGCTCGTGTTGGGGGTGGTCGAGGTCTTCACCCTCGACTTCATCTTCCTCATGCTCGCGGCCGGCGCCGCCGGCGGGTTGATCGCCGCGTTGCTCGGCGCCCCGTGGTGGCTCAGCGCGATCATCGCCGCGGTGCTCGCACTGCTGCTGCTCGCCGTCGTCCGTCCTCGTGTGCTGCAGGCGCTGAACCGCGGTGCCGACCCGCACCGCACCGGCGTCGAGGGGCTGGTCGGCATGGCCGGCACGGTCGCCCTCGCGTTCACACCCTCCGCCCCCGGTCAGGTCCGCCTGGCCAACGGTGAGACCTGGAGCGCCCGGTTCACCGCCGGCGCCGTCGACCGCACGCCGCCCCTCGGCACGCGCGTGGTCGTCGAGTCCATCGAAGGCTCCACCGCCGTCGTCCGCATCGAACAGAAGGCAGCCCAATGACGCTCTCCACCGGGACGGTCGTGCTCATCGTCCTGATCGTGGTCATCGTGATCTTCGTGATCACGGTCCTCGCGAAGGCCATCCGCATCGTCCCCCAGGCCACCGCCGGCGTGGTCGAACGACTCGGCAAGTACCACAAGACCCTCACTCCGGGGTTAAACCTGCTGGTGCCGTTCATCGACCGGCTCCGGCCGCTCATCGACATGCGTGAACAGGTCGTCTCGTTCCCGCCGCAGCCCGTCATCACCGAGGACAACCTGGTCGTCTCGATCGACACGGTCGTCTACTTCCAGGTCACCGACGCCCGCGCCGCCACCTACGAGATCGCGAACTACCTCGGCGCCGTCGAGCAGCTCACGACCACCACGCTCCGCAACGTCGTCGGTGGCCTGAACCTCGAAGAGGCACTGACCAGCCGCGACAACATCAACGGCCAGCTCCGCGTCGTCCTCGACGAGGCGACCGGCAAGTGGGGCATCCGCGTCGGCCGAGTCGAGCTCAAGGCCATCGAGCCGCCCGTGTCGATCGTCGACGCGATGGAGCAGCAGCTGCGCGCCGAGCGGAACCGTCGTGCGGCGATCCTGCAGGCCGAGGGCACGAAGCAGTCCCAGATCCTCGAGGCCGAGGGCCAGCGACAGGCGGCGATCCTCGGTGCTGAGGGTGACGCGAAGGCCCAGGTCCTCCGGGCCGAGGGTGAAGCGCAGGCCATCGCGACCGTGTTCGACGCCATCCACCAGGGCGACCCGGACGAGAAGCTGCTGTCCTACCAGTACCTGCAGATGCTCCCAAAGATCGCCGAGGGCAACTCGAACAAGCTCTGGATGATCCCGAGCGAGTTCACCGAGGCGCTGTCCGGCATCGCGAAGGGCTTCAGTGCCCAGCGGACCGGTTCCGGTGGGTCGGCGGCCGGTGGCGCTGCCGGATCGGACTTCCTGTCGCGGATCTCGAAGCTCGCCGACGAGAGCCTCGCCAACACCCAGGCACGGGACGGCGCCGGAAGCTCCGGCTCCCCCGCGGCCGACGCCTCCGTCGCGGACATCGTGCCGCCGTCGGAGCTCGACGACCGCCTGGCCCAGTCGGACCGCAGCATGGGTGAACGACTCTCGGCCGCCGAGAGCGAAGCCGACGCCGCATTCGGCACAGACCCCGCTCGCGACTGAACCGACTGACGTCGGACACGACGACGGCCCGCTCCCCTGCTGGGGAGCGGGCCGTTCTCGTCTGTTGCGGCTAGGCGCCGCGACGGGCCCGGAGGACCTGGAGACGTTCCTCCAGCAGTTCCTCGAGCTCTTCCCGGGAGCGCCGCTCGAGCAGCATGTCCCAGTGGGTACGTGGTGCCTTGACATCCTCGGCAGCGATCTCAACGGGCTTGCCGTCCTCGCCGAGGAGACGCCCCTCCCAACCGCTCCGTGGGTCCGACCACACCTGCGGGACCTCGGCGTCGGCGGAGAACACCACGTCGAAGGTCTCCCCCGATGCCGCCTGGTAGACGGCGCGCTTCCGCTCGGAGAGCTCGACACCGTCCTCGCTCTGGAGGCTCTGGCTCCCGAGCCGCATGCCTCGGAGACTCCGATCAGCCATGTCCGACTCCTCTCGCTCGTTCCCCCGGTCCAACCCACACCACCCGGGTTTCGTTCCGGTGGGGCTGCATTCACAGTCCCTTCCCAGTGCGCGGGGTCCGATCGGCACCCGCAGGACGGCGTCAGCGGTGCCGTCGACGCCAGGGAGCGCAGGCCAGCAGCACGAGCAGCCCGCCGAGCGACAGCACCAGGGTGACGTCCCCGGACGCCACGGTGGCGGGCGTCGTCGAGGTGCCGAGCGGAACGTCGGTCACCATCGAGGTCGCCGTGTACGCGGGCACCCGGTCGATGGTGCGACCGTCCGGCTCGATCACCTGGGACGCCCCGACGGTGGAGATGTTGACGAGCGAGCGTCCGGTCTCGACCGCCCGCATCCGCGCGATCTCGAGCTGCTGCAGGTTCTCGTCGGTGCCGTCGAAGTCCGCGTTGTTCGTCTGCGCCAGGATCACCTGCGCTCCCCCACGGGCCAGGTCGGCGGTCAGCCCGTCGTCGACGACGTCGAAGCAGATCATCACGCCCGCCCGGATGCCCGCGACCGGCAGCACGTTCGGCTTCGTCCCCGGCGTGTAGTCGCGCTGCAGCAGACCGATCAGCGACGGCGCGAGCTTCGAGTAGAACCAGCGGTCCGGCACGTACTCACCGAACGGCACCGGGCGCTTCTTGTCGTAGGAGGCCTGCCAGCCGTCCGCACCCCAGACGAACGAGGTGTTGTGCAGCACGCCCGACGAGGTCTGCGTCACGGCTCCGGCGACGATCGGCGCGCCGACGCTCTGCACGACCGCGTCGAGCGCTCCGGCGATGACCGGCTCACGGCGTGGGTCGTACTCGGCGCCCGCCTCGGGCCAGACCACCAGGTCCACCCCGCGGGCTTCGACGTCGGTCGCGGCGACCTGGGAGCGCAGGACGTCACCCGGCTGCGCGCGGTCGAAGTAGCCCGCCGGACCGTTGCCCTGCACGGACTCGATCCGGACGGTGCCGTGGACCGCGGTCGGCCACGCGGGTACGGCGAGCACCGCGGACACGAGCAGTCCGGCGGTCGCGATGCGGATCGGCAGCCGGACACCGCTGACCAGCCCGAGCGACACCACCACGGCGACGCAGTACACGACGACGAAGCTCAGCCCGAGCACGCCGACGTACGCGGCGAGGTGCGTGAAGGGACCCTGCGACTGCGACAGGCCCACCCGACCCCAGGCGAACCCGCCGTAGGGCCAGCTGCCGGAGAACCACTCGCGTCCGGTCCACAGTGCGGCCACCACGGCCGGGAGGCCCCACACCCGCCCGGCGGTCGAGGTCACCACCCGCGGGACCCACCGGTACGCCAGTGCGATCGCGACCGTGCCGAGGGCGAAGAGGGCCGCCTCGAGCAACGCCAGCGCGAACCACGGCACCGGGCCGAGGTACCGCCCGGCCCAGGAGATCGCCGGCACCCAGAACACGGCACCGGCGAGCAGGCCGAGCCAGGACGCCCGACGGGCACGCTGCCCCATCGCCGCGAGCAGCAGGCAAGCAACGGCGGGGTAGGCCAGGAACCACCAGCCGGGCGACGGGAACGACAGGGCGAAGAGCAGGCCACCGATCACCGAGAGGGGCACCGACTGTCCGAGCGGCAGCGCGGCGAAGACGGGTGCCGTACCCGGCACGTCCGGCGTCGACGGCCCGTGCGCATGCCGGACGCCCGCCCGCGTCGGGCGCACGGCTGTCCCGAGGACCGTCACCGGGCCTCCCGTCAGACCGTCGCGTACGCGACGATGCCGCGGCGGACCGCGTCGGTGGCACGACGTGCGACCTGCGCCAGGTCGGGGTCGCCGGCGTTGCGGATCTGGTCGAGGAGGTCGATGACCTGCTTCGACCAGCGGACGAAGTCACCGGCGGCCAGGTCGAGCGAGCGCAGGACGTCGTCGAGCGCTGAACCGGACGCCCAGCGGAACATGCCGAGTGCGATGGCCGGGGTCGGCGGCTCGGAGCCCGCCAGTCGGGCGTCGCGCTCGACGTCGTCCAGGCGCGACCAGATCGTCAGCGTCTCGTCGAGCGCCGGACGGAACGCGCCACGCGGGACGGCGTGCTCGGTGCCGGGCGCGTCCTCACGACGCGGCTGGTAGACGATCGTCGCTGCCATGCCGGCCAGCTGCGCGGGCGTGAGGTCCTTCCAGACCCCGGCCTCCAGGCACTCGGCGACCAGCAGGTCGCGGTCGCCGTAGATGCGCTGCAGGCGCCGACCACCGGCGGCCACCGTGACGTCACCCTGCGCGTCCTGCACCAGGTACCCGAGCGCCAGCAGCACGTCGGTGACCCGGTCGAACGTCGTCGCGACCGCTCCCGTGCGCGAGCGGATCTGCTGCACGAGCTTGTCGTTGGTGCGCTTGAGCTTGTACCAGCGCTCGGCCCACCGGGCATGGGCCTCGCGGTCCGGGCAGGCGTGGCAGGGGTGGCGCTGGAGCTGGCGTCGGACCTCGCTGATCGCGGCCTGGCGCTCCTGACGGGCGCCGTGCGACGCCTCCCGACCGCCGGGGACGTTCGTGCGCTCGAGGTCCGAGAGACGTCGGCGGAGCGCCGCGTACTCGGTGAAGTCGCCGAGGTGGCACTGCATGGCGTCCTGGTACCCGTCGAGCGACTCTTGCTGCGAGCGGACCTTGCGGGCCAGGTCGACGACCGAGCGGTCCGCCTGGAACTGCGCGAACGAGGTCTCGAGGACCTCGCGCGTCCGGTCGCGGCCGAACTGCTCGATGAGGTTGACCGCCATGTTGTACGTCGGCTTGAACGACGAGTTGAGCGGGTACGTCCGACGACTCGCGAGCGAGGCCACCGCCTGCGGCTCGAGCCCGTCCGTCCACTGCACGACCGAGTGGCCCTCGACGTCGATGCCACGGCGACCCGCACGGCCGGTGAGCTGGGTGTACTCCCCCGGCGTGATCGGCACCCGTGCCTCGCCGTTGAACTTCTCGAGCTTCTCGAGCACGACGGTGCGCGCCGGCATGTTCACGCCGAGCGCCAGGGTCTCGGTGGCGAACACGACCTTCACGAGCTTGCGCTGGAACAGGTCCTCGACCACCTCCTTGAAGGCGGGCAGCAGGCCGGCGTGGTGCGCGGCGACGCCGCGTTCGAGGCCCTCGAGCCACTCCCAGTAGCCGAGCACGGCCAGGTCCTCGTCGAGCAGCGTGCGGCAGTGGTACTCGGCCGTCTCGCGGATCTCCCGACGCTCGTCGGCCGTCGTCAGGGACAGCCCGGAGCGCACGACGTGCCGGACGCCCTGGTCGCAACCGTTGCGGCTGAACACGAAGAAGATCGCCGGCAGCAGCATGCGCTCGTCGAGCATCTTCGCGATCTGCTCGCGGTGCACCTTCTCGGTGCGCGGGCCGCGACGCTCGGGGAACCCGCCGCGACCGCGTCGGCCGCGGGGACCGCCGGACCCCCGGGAGGCACTGCCCACCAGACGGAGCAGCTCCGGGTTGACCCGGTTGGTCGCCGCCGCACCCGACGAGTCGAACAGGTCGACCATCTTGTTGCCGACGAGGACGTGCTGGTCGAGTGGCACCGGACGGTCCTCGGACACGATGACGTCGGTGTCGCCGCGGACGGTCTGCAGCCAGTCGCCGAACTCCTCGGCGTTGCTGACCGTGGCCGACAGGGAGACCAGCCGGACCTCGGTCGGCAGGTGCAGGATGACCTCTTCCCAGACCGCCCCGCGGAACCGGTCGGCAAGGTAGTGCACCTCGTCGAGGACGACCCAGGCCAGGTCGTCGAGCAGGTCCGAGTCGGCGTAGATCATGTTCCGCAGGACCTCGGTCGTCATCACGACGACGCGGGCCCGCGGGTTGACGTTCGTGTCGCCGGTGAGCAGCCCGACCTCGGTCTCGCCGTAGGCCTGCACGAGCTCGGCGTACTTCTGGTTGCTCAGCGCCTTCATCGGCGTCGTGTAGAACACCTTCGCGGTCGGCTGCCGCATCGCCAACCAGATCGCGAACTCGGCGATGATCGTCTTGCCGGCGCCGGTCGGCGCGGCCACCAGGACGCTCCGGCCCTGGTCGACGGAGTCGCAGGCCGCGAACTGGAACGGGTCGAGGTCGAAGCGCAGGTCGGTCCGGAACAGCTCGAGGTTCCGCGAGCGTGAGCGGACCTTCGCGGCGGCGAACCGCTCGGCGGGGCTGAGGCTCGTCTCGGTCACAGGCCGTACTCCTCGTCGAGCTTCGCCTGGCGCTTCGCCACACGGCGGTCGTGGATCCACGTGACCAGGCAGGCCGCGAAGTACAGCACGACCATCGGGATCGCCAGGATGAACATCGACAGGATGTCCGCCGACGGGGTCACCAGGGCGGTGAAGATCAGGATGAGCACGATCGCGACGCGCCACGAGCGGATGATCGCCGCCGCCGACAGCACGCCGACGAAGTTCAGCAGCACCAGGAACACCGGCAGCACGAAGGCGATGCCGACCGCGACGATGAGCTTGATGACGAAGTCGTAGTAGGCCTTCGCGTCGACGATCGAGGTGTCCTGGGCGGAGACGAAGCTGCCGAGGATCCCGACCACGTGCGGCAGGACGTACCAGCCGAACGCGCACCCGGCGAAGAACAGCGGGATCGCGGTGCCGAGGAAGCCCCAGACGTACTGCTTCTCACGCCGGACCAGGGCCGGGACGATGAACGCCCAGATCTGGTAGAGCCACACCGGACTGGCGATGACGACACCGATCGTGATCGCGATCTGCAACCGCAGGTCGAACGCACCGGTGATCATCGGGAAGTTGAGTTCGGCCGTGTGACCGCCGACCCGGGCGAGCTGCGTCACCGGGGACCGGAGCGAGTCGAGCACGAACGGCGTGAGGAACCAGCCGCCGATCGCGCCGACGAGGACCGCGATGACCGCCTTGAACAGACGGTTGCGCAGCTCGATCAGGTGCTGACCGAGGGACATGCGGCCTTCGGGCTCCTTGGGACGGCGCCCTTGCCGCTTCCCTCGCCCGCTCGCGGTCGTCGAAGCCATGCCCCGATCCTACGGCAGCGCTCCGTCAGTGGATGTCGAGCGCGGCCGCGGCGAAGTCGTGCACGGCCTGGCGGGCCGCCGGCGGGTCGAGCACCACGGCCCGGCCCGGCAGCCCGGCCACCAGGCGCACGACCCCGTCGAAGCCGGCGGACGCGGCGAGCCGGATGCGCACCCGTCCGCCGCCGTCGGGGGCGTCCGCGGTGTCGGCCAGGAAGTCGGCGACCAGCGGCAGCGACGAGCCGTCGAGCTCCACGGTCACGATGACGTCCTGGGCACTCTGCTGGAACAGCGTGTCCGGCAGCACGACGTCGTCGAGCGTGCGTTCCGCGGACCGGTCGTCGACGCGCACGCCGGACATCCGGTCGAGTCGGAACGTCCGGACGGCGGCGCGGTCGAGGTCCCAGGCGCGGAGGTACCAGTCCGCGTCGATCGACTCCACCCGCAGCGGGTCGACCCGGCGGGTGCTGCCCTGCGTCCGCGGGCCGGCGTAGTCGAACCGCAGGCCGCGGCGACCGGACATGGCCTCGCGGATGACGGTCAGGGCGGCGTCGTGCAGGTCCTGGCCGACGGCGACGTTGCCCGAGGCGCCACCGGCACCGCGGGACAGCTTCGCCATCAGGGCGCGGATCGCGTCCTTGTCGGCGGCCTCGGGCAGCGCCGAGAGGTACTGCAGGCCGGCGATGAGCGCCGAGGCCTCGCGGGCGGACAGCCGCGGGGCGTCGTCGATCGCCACGAGGTTCGTCAGCACGATCATGTCGTTCTGGTCGAAGTCGTCCCAGGCGATGTCGAACAGGTCGCCGTGCTGGTACTGCATGGTCTCGCCGGGGACGCCGGAGACCGCGATCAACTCGACGGCCCGACGGATCCGGGACTCCGGGACACCGAAGTGCCGGGCGGCCTCGGACACCGAGACGCGCTCCCGGTCGATCAGGTACGGCACCAGGGCCAGCAGGAAGGCGAGCTTGTCCTGTGCCTGCAGCGGTTGCGCGTCAGCCATGCGTCGCTCCGTCGTTCCCCGTGGTCTCGTCCGCGGCACCGAGGTCGGGCGCGCCGGTGTGGTCCTCGACGAGCACCCGGAGCCGGTCCACCACACGCTGCCGCAGGTCCTCGGGTTCGACGACGCGGACCTCGGGCCCGAAGGCGGCCAGTTCCTCGGCCAGGATCTGCGGGTCGACGTGGTGGATCACGAGTTCGCCCTCGGTCGTCGAGGTCGTGTCCCGGCGTCGGGTGAGTCGGCGCTCGGCGTCGGAGCCCGGGCCGACGTGCACCGTTGCGGTGCGCTCCGCCCAGACGCGGTCGAGCCCGGCCAGTGCCCGCTCCCCCGCGTCGGCGGGCGCCGGGTGCTGCCCGACCTCGTACTGGGTCACCGGACCGACGATCCGGGCGAGCAGGTAGTTCTTCTCGGAGTCGGTCGCGAACTCGTGCGCCGCGAGCATCCACCGGCCACCGTGCTGCACGAGCGCCAGCGGGGCGAGTTCGCGGACCCGGGCCTCGTGGTGCCCGGGCGTGATGTACGAGAACCGCACGGCGGCCGCACGGTCGAGGGCCGAGCGCAGCGGCTCGAAGGCGGCGTCACGGGTGCGCAGACGCGGCGCGTAGGCACCGATGGCGGCGGCACCGTCGCCCGCGTCGTGGTCCGACCCGTCGTCGTCCGACCCGGCCGAGCGGACCTTGAGCAGCCCGCGGCGGGAGTCGGCGGAGAGCGCACCCTCACGCCACGCCATCGCAGCGAGGGAGAGCAGTGCGGACTCGTCCGGGGTGAACCGGACGTCGAGCGGCAGGTCGTACTCGCCCTTCGGGATCCGGTACCGCAGCGTTTGGTTGTTGCCCGCGGCGCCCGGCGTCTCGATGGTCTCGAGCGGGATGCCGAGTTCGCGGACGTCGTCCTTGTCCCGCTCGAACTGACGCTCGAGCGAGGCGTTGTCCCCGCCGGTGCTGTAGCGCTGTCGGTAGCCCTGGACGTTCGCCAGGATCTCGGACTTCGTCAGCCCGGACTCCGTCGACAGGAGCGCCAGGACCAGGCTGAACAGCCGTTCCTCAGCGGGCACACGGGGAGCACGAGTGGTGGGCACGTGCCGATCCTACGCAGCCTGCGGTGCGCGTCAGCGCGGCATCACGCCGAGCACGTCGATGACGTACGCCGACGCGGACGCGGACCCGGACGCGGCACCCTGCTCGTGGTCGATCGCCAGGACCTGGTCGCCGACGTGACGACCGAGGAGCGCCTTGCGGATGCCCTCGGCGATCTGGCCCTTCGCCAGCGGCAACGGCTGCGCGCCGGAGCCGTCGGTCCAGCTGGAGCCCACGACGGCAGAGTCGGCCGTGCTGCTGCCCCACGAGACGGCGGTGTACTTGACGACGACCGTGTCCTTCGCGGTGAGCGTCGCACCGTCGCCCTTGCGGAGCAGGTGCTGCACGTTCTCCTTCGGCGCCGACCACGAGGGGATCGTGATGCCGGGCGCGCCGTTCGGAGCGAGCACGACGGCGGGCATGCCGTCGCCCGCCAGCTGGGGCGTCCCGGAGGCACGTGCGTCGAAGGCGCGCTTGACGTCGATGACGAAGACGGCGGAGTCCTCGGCCTTCGACGACGTGGAGCCCGAGTCGGCGGTGGCGGCGGTGCCGGAGAGTGCCGACTTCGGCATCACCACGGCGAGGCGGTCGCCGACGCGCGAGCACTCGAGCGCCTTGCCGAGCGCGCCGCCGTTGGTCGAACCGGCCGTCAGCGGTGCGGTGCTGCCGGTGTAGCCGGTGGTCTGCGCGACCGCTCCGGTGGCACCGTCGACGAGCGTGTACTCGAGCAGCACGGGGGTGCCGTCACCGATCGTGCGGCCGTCGCCCTGGCGGAGGACCGAGACCTGGGTGCCGCGGACGGTGAGACCGGCGGGCACGTTGACCTTCGGCTCCGAACCGAAGGCGCCCTTCGCCGTCACGGACTCGGACGCGGCGCCGGAGGGGGCGCACGTGCCGGCCGTTCCGGCCCCGGGCGTGGCGCACGCGGTCAGCGACGCGAGGAGTCCGATGGTGACGACGAGTGCGGGGATGGCGCGCACGGATCCTCTTTCCGGTCGATGCAGGACGGGCACGGGGGAAGCCTACCGGTCGCCGTCGGAGGGGTCGGACGCCGCCGAGGCCGCTTCGGCAGCGGCGACCTTGCGGGCCTGGGCAGCCGCCTGGCGGGCGACCTTCCGGAGCTTCTTGTCGCTGGCCCCGCGCTCGCCGACCGCGCCGGGCGTCCAGGCCTCGACGTCCTCGTCGGAGAACTCGGCCTTGCCGGCACGACGCTTGAGGTTCGGCAGGACGACCCCGTCCGCCAGACGACGGGCGGTGATCAGGAAGCCGGTGTGCGCGACCATCCGGTGGTCCGGACGGACTGCCAGGCCCTCGACGTGCCAGGTGCGCACCAGGGTCTCGCTGGACTGCGGGTCGGTGAAGCGTCCGGTGTCGCGGAGCGCCTCGGCGGTGCGGGACAGCTGCGTCACGGTCGCGACGTAGCAGACGATGAGGCCGCCCGGAGCGAGCGCGTCCGCCGCCTCGTCGACGCACTCCCACGGCGCGAGCATGTCGAGCACGACGCGGTCGATGCTCTGCGGCTCGACGGCCTCGGGCAGTTCCTCGACCAGGTCGCCCACGGTGACGGACCAGTTGTCGGGGACGGCGCCGAGGAAGGTGCCGACGTTGCCCCGGGCGATCGCGGCGAACTCCTCGCGACGCTCGAAGGACTGCAGGCTGCCGGTCGGGCCGATGGCGCGGAGCAACCAGAGCGACAGGGCACCCGAGCCGACGCCGGCCTCGACCACTCGAGCGCCCGGGAAGACGTCCGCGAAGGCCACGATCTGGGCCGCGTCCTTCGGGTAGACGATCGCGGCACCGCGGGGCATCGACATCACGTAGTCGTTCAGCAGCGGGCGGAGCGCCAGGTACTCATCGCCGGTGCTGGCACGGATGACCGAACCGTCCGGCTGCCCGATGACGTCGTCGTGGGCGAGCATGCCGCGGTGCGTGTGGTAGACCACGCCGGGCTCGAGCGACAGTGTCGTGAGCTTGCCCTTGGGGCCGGTGAGCTGCACCCGGTCGCCGGCACGGAACGGCCCGCGGGGCGGGGTGTGCGGGGCGCCGCCGGCGGTGTGCGGCAGCTCCGCCTCCACGGCGGAGACGGTGTGGTCGGCCGCACCAGCGCCGTGCGCTCCGGCGTCCGGCGCTCCGGCGTCGTGCGCACCGGTGTCGTGCGCACCGGCATCCGGCGTCGTGGTCGTGTCGTTGCTCATCGCGCATCCCCTTCGGTGACGGGGGCCGGCGTCGGGTCGGAGGCCGGGCCTCCCTGGCGTTCGGCGGCACGCGCGGTGAGCGCCGGACCGGTGAGTTCGAGCAGGCGGTCGACGTCGACGCCGCTGAGGGTGGTGAGGTGCACGTCGCCGGCGCCCTCGGCGATCGGCACGATGTGCTCGACCGCGACGGTGACGGCACCCGAGGCGCGGGCCGAGGCGACGCCGGTGGCGGAGTCCTCGATCGCGATGCAGGCGGTGGGCTCGACGCCGAGCTGCGCAGCGGCAGCAAGGTAGGCGTCCGGGTGCGGCTTCGGACGGTCCACGTCGTCGCCGGCCACGACGACCCGGAAGCCACGGGCGCCGAACGCCTCGGCCGTCACGAGCGCCATCGTCCGCCGGGACATCGTCACGAGGGCGGTCGGGACGCCGCGGTCGTGCAGTTCCTCGACGAGTTCACGGGCGCCGGGACGCCAGGGCAGGTCGTCGCCGTGCAGGCGTTCGACCACGTAGTCGGTCATCCACTGGACGATCTCCTCGACCTCCATGTCGACGCCCTTGTCGCGGAGGATCTCCCCCGAGCGCTCCAGGCCGCTGCCGACCAGGGACAGACCGTCCTGGTGGGTCCACTCGGCGCCGTACCGGGCGGTGAGCACGACCTGCGACTCCTGCCAGATCGGCTCGGTGTCGATGATCGTGCCGTCCATGTCCCACAGCACGGCATCGGGCAGCACGCTCGTGGGCTGGGCGGGGGCAGGGGGTTGCGCGGTCACGGGCGACGAGTCTACCGGCGACGCCGTCCGGGGCGGTCCGGTGGTGCCTGCGGCGCCGTCGAGCGGTCAGGACACCCCGCATCACCTCCGCCGAGTGGTCACGGACCGTCGCTCTGGAGGCCCGTACCCGACAGGTCGTGACCGGTCGCCGCCGCCGGGCGGGCGCGTCGGACACCCCCGTACCCGACAGGACGTGACCGGTCGCCGCCGCCGGGCGGGCGCGTCGGACACCCCCGTACCCGACCGGACGTGACCGGTCGCCGCCGCCGGGCGGGCGCGTCCGACACCCCGGCGACGGCAGCGCAGCACGTGGAGGGCGGCAGGCCGACGGCGGGACTATCGTGGATGCCTGATCGTGTCCGGTCGGCGCGCGCGCGAGCGCGGCGGACCACTCCACCACCAGGAGGCCCTGCCGTGCCACAGCACTCCCCCTTCAGCGACGGACGGCTCCTCGTCGTCGCGTTCGAGGGCTGGAACGACGCGGGAGAGGCCGCGAGCGGTCTCGCCCGCCGCATCGTCGACGCGCTCGAACTCTCCGAGCTGCGGGAGATCGACGGCGAACGCTACGTCGACTACCAGTTCAACCGGCCCGAGGTCGGCTTCGACGACGAGGGCGAACGTGGCGTCCAGTGGCCCCGGATCGTCCTGCACGGGCCGAGTGCCGAGGGTCGCCCGGTGATCGGTGCGACCGGCGCCCCGACCGAGCGCGACGTCTTCGTCCTGGTCGGCCCCGAGCCTTCCCGCACGTGGCGCGGCTTCTGTGCCGAGGTCATCGACCTGGCCGACGTCTACTCGATCGACGCCGTGGTGTTCGTGGGCGCGATGCTCGCCGACGTGCCGCACACCCGCCCGATCTCGGTGTTCGTGTCGAGCGAGAACGCGACCGTCCGTGCCGCGTTCGACGTGGACAAGTCGACGTACGAGGGCCCGACCGGCATCCTCGGGGTCCTCGCCGACTCGATGGACAAGGCCGGACTCACGACCCTGTCGCTCTGGGCGTCGGTGCCGCACTACGTGCACAACGCCCCGTCGCCGAAGGCCACCCTGTCGCTCCTCGACAAGATGGAGGAGCTGACCGACGTCACCGTCCCGCGCGGCACCCTGCTCGACGACGCCGCGCAGTGGGAGGAGGGCATCGACGCCCTCGCCTCGGACGACGAGGACATGGCCTCGTACATCGGGCAGCTCGAACAGGCGCGGGACACCGTCGACTCCCCCGAGGCGTCCGGCGACGCGATCGCGCAGGAGTTCGAGCAGTACCTCCGGCGTCGCGAGCACAAGGACGGCAAGGACGGCAACGGCGCGGCCGGCGAAGGACCCTGGCGTCCGCCGCAGCCGCCGCAGTAGGCGTGAGCCGCGTCGGGGACGCGAGCCGCACCACCACGAGCACCTGACGGACGGGAGGCCCGGGACCAGCTGGTCCCGGGCCTCCCGTCCGTCAGCGGTGCGCCGGTGACGGCTCTGCGTCAGCCGATGCGGATGCCGAGGAGTGCGTCGACCAGGTCGACGAGCTCCGGCGTCGCCGATGTGCCGGCGGCGATCGCGGTGTCGACGACCGCAACGGCACCGGGCGTGTCGAGGTCGTCCGCGACGCGGGCCCGGAGGCGTCCGACCACGTCGGCGGCGGACTGCTCGCCGTCAGTCCGGGCGGCCCAGGCATCCCACGACGCGAGACGGCGCTCGGCGTCCTCGAGGTCCCCGTCGAACCACTCCCAGTCGTCCGAGTACCGGTGCGACAGCAGCGCCAGGCGGATCGCCCGCGGGTCGGCGCCGTCGTCGAGGAGACCCCGGACGGTGACGAGGTTGCCGAGCGACTTCGAGATCTTCGTGCCCTGGTAGGCGACCATGCCGGTGTGCACGTAGGCGTTCGCGAGCGGCTGCTGGGCGAGGGCCGCGGCGTGACCGGCGCTCATCTCGTGGTGCGGGAAGACCAGGTCGCTGCCACCGCCCTGCACGCTGATCGGCAGACCGAGACGGTCACCGGCGATCACGCTGCACTCGATGTGCCAGCCGGGGCGTCCGGGGCCGATCTCGGTGTCCCAGCTCGGCTCGCCCTGGCGCTCGGCACGCCACAGCAGCGGGTCGAGCGGGTCGCGCTTGCCGGGGCGGTCGGGGTCGCCCCCGCGTTCGGCGGAGAGGGCGAGCATGGTGTTGCGGTCCAGGCGGCTCTCGTCACCGAGCGTCCAGACGTCGTTCGCCCGCTGCACGTCGAAGTACAGGTCCTCGCCGTCGGAGTCGGGCGTCGGCACGGTGTAGGCGTAGCCGGTCTCCTCGAGGTACGCGACGGCCTCGGCGACGCGGTCGACCTCGTCGGTGACGGCCACGTAGTCGTCCGGCGGCAGGACGCGCAGTGCCTCCATGTCGCGGCGGAACAGGTCGATCTGCGAGGCGGCGAGCTCCTGCCAGTCGACGCCGTCGCGGGTGGCGCGCTCGAGCAGCGGGTCGTCGACGTCGGTCGTGTTCTGGGCGTACTGCACCCGCAGGCCGGCGTCGCGCCAGACCCGGCCGAGCGTGTCGAACGCCAGGTAGGTGGCAGCGTGGCCCAGGTGTGTGGCGTCGTAGGGCGTGATGCCGCAGACGTACAGGGCTGCACGGTCGGCACCGCGGGTGGGGTCGACGGGCTTGCCGGTGGCGGTGTCGTGCACGACCGGGCGGGGCCCGTTGCCCGGGACCTCCGGGACGGACGGAGTGGACCAGGCCCTCATGCCTGCACCACCCCGGACGACAGGAGCACGATGAGGACGATCCCGAGCAGGATCCGGTAGACGACGAACGGCATGAAGCTCCGCTTGCTGATGTAGTTCATGAACGCGGCGATGACGACGAAGCCGACGACGAACGCCACCACGGTCGCGATGAGGGTGTCGGCGAGGCCGAACGGTGCGCCGGTGTCCCCGAGGCTCGTGGCGGCCTCGTACAGGCCGGACAGGAACACCGCGGGGATGGCCAGGAGGAACGCGAACCGTGCCGCGGCCGGCCGCGTGTAGCCGAGGGCGAGCCCCATCGACACGGTGGCGCCGGAGCGGGAGACGCCCGGCACGAGGGCCAGGACCTGGGCGAGGCCGATGAGGATGCCGCCGCCGAAGGTCATCTGCTCGATCGGACGGACCTTGCGGCCGACGCGGTCCAGCACGCCCAGGACGACGCCGAAGACGATGAGCACGATCGCGACGATCCACAGCGACCGGAAGGTGGTCTCGATGGTGTCCTGCAGGAGCAGCCCGACGACGCCGATCGGGATCGTGCCGATGATCACGAGCCAGCCGACGCGGACGTCCGGGTCGTTCCGCGGGACCTTGCCGGCCAGCGCACCGAACCACTTCCGGACGATCCGGACGATGTCCTTCCAGAAGTAGATGAGCACGGCCGTCTCGGTGCCGAGCTGCGTCACCGCGGTGAAGGCCGCGCCGGGGTCCTGCGCGTCGGGCAGGAACAGCCCGACGATGCGCAGGTGGGCGCTGGAGGAGACCGGCAGGAACTCCGTCAGCCCCTGGACGAAGCCGAGGAAGATCGCCTCGAAGATGTGCACGTGTGCGGCCTTTCGCCGGTGCTGGACTCGGTTGTGCCGTCACCGACGACGACCATGCACGGTATCAGTAGGTCGCGAACAGGTCTCCGAGGACGCGGCGACCGAACGCCAACGACGCGAGCGGGACACGCTCGTCGACCCCGTGGAACATCGCCGGGAAGTCGACGCCGGCCGGCAGCTGCAGCGGCACGAAGCCGTACCCGGCGATGCCGAGCCGCGAGAGCGCCTTGTTGTCGGTCCCCCCGGACAGCAGGTACGGCAGCACCGGGGCGCCCGGGTCGTGTCGCTCGAGGACGTCCCGCACGGCGTCGACGAGCGGGCCGCCGAAGTCCTGCTCGAGCCCGACGTCCTGGTGGGTCATCGTCACCGCGACGTCGTCGCCGGCCAGTTCGCGCACCCGGGCCAGGACGGCGTCCTCGTCGCCGGGCAGGCAGCGGATGTCGACGAGCGCCGTCGCCTGGTCCGGGATCACGTTGTGCTTGTACCCGGCGCTGAGGACGGTCGGGTTCGTGGTCGTGTGCAGGGCCGCGTGGATGAACCGGGCGGCGGAACCGGTGGCGAGGGCGACCTCGTCAGGGCCAGTGGCGACCGGGTCGACGCCCAGGAACCGCGCGACCTCGGCGACCATGGCGGTCGTCGTGTCGGACAGCCGGACCGGCCACTCCTCGCTGCCGATCCGAGCCACGGCGGCGGCGATCTTCGTGACCGCGTTGTCCTTGATGACGTGCGAGCCGTGCGCCGCCGTGCCGCGCGCGGTGAGCTTCACCCACATCAGGGCCTTCTCGCCGGTCTGGAGCAGGTAGGCGCGCCGGTCCCCGAGGGTGATCGAGTAGCCGCCGACCTCGCTGATCGCCGCCGTTGCACCGTCGAAGACCTCGGGGTGGGTGTCGACGACGTGGTGTGCGCCGAGGACCCCACCGGCTTCCTCGTCGGCGAAGTACGCGATCACCAGGTCCCGCTCGGGAGCACCCTGCTGCTCGATGACGTCCGACAGCGCGGTCAGCATCATCGCGTCCATGTTCTTCATGTCGACGGCGCCGCGGCCCCAGAGGGAACCGTCGCGCACCTCGCCGCCGAACGGGTCGACGGACCAGTTCTCCGGGTCGGCGGGGACGACGTCGAGGTGCCCGTGGACGACGAGCCCGGGCTTGCTGCGGTCACGACCCGGCACCCGGGCGACGACGCTGACACGGTCGGGTTCGGACTCGAACAGCTGGGTCGTCAGCCCGAGGCCCTGCAGCGCCGACTCGACGTAGTGCGCCGCCTCGGTCTCGCCGCGGGACTTCCCCTCACCCCAGTTCGTGGTGTCGATCCGGATGAGGTCCCGCGCGATCGCCGCGGTGCGTTCCAGCTCGGACGTCATGGTGCAACGCTACCGGCGACGGGCACGCTCCCCTCGCCGCGCCCGGGATGCGCAGCCGTGTTCAACGGGCGTTCACACCCGTGCTAGTGTCTTCTCTCGGCAGGAACGCCGGGGAAACCCGGCTGAACGGCCCGATGCCAGCACCAGTTGCTCGGTGTCACACCCAGTCCGGGTGGCGGAATTGGTAGACGCGCTAGCTTGAGGTGCTAGTGCCCGTATTAGGGCGTAGGGGTTCAAGTCCCCTCTCGGACACGCAGCACCGGCTCCTCGGAGCAGATGCTCGAACACTTGTGTTGAGACAAGCGGCGAACGGCCCTCCTTCGGGAGGGCCGTTCGTTTTTGTGCGCCCGGCGGCCGCGCGCGTCCCGTCGTTCACGCACAGCGACACGGCACGCGGCGCAGCACGCGAGCGATGTCGCCAGGCGCGAAACGCGCCGCGGCCCGCGGCGGACGGGAGGCACGGCCCGCGCCCGCCAGGCGCCTCCCGTCGTTCGCGCCCAGCGACACGGCACGCGCCACGCGACCCGAACCGTGTCGCCAGGCGCGAAACGCGCCGCCGCGGCCGCGGCCACCCGACGTCAGCGTCGCGCGCGACGCACCACCCACACCGCGACGCCACCGATCAGCAGGTACGGCCACATCGTCACGACGGGGTCGAGCACCCCGTGCCGCCAGTCCCGTCGCGACGAGCCGACACGTGCGCCCACCGGGCTGTCCGCCCGCTCGGCCGCGATGCCGGTCTCCGCGACGATCCGGTCCGGCCGTCCGCGCAGCGCGTCCGTCACCCGGTTGGTGGCCACGTCGAGCCGGTCGCCGACGACGAGCAACATCCAGTGCGGCAGGCGCCCCTCGCTGAACCGCCGGTAGGCGTACCACTTGACGACCCCGGCGAGGCCGGACAGCGGCTGCGCGGTGCCGAACACCGGCGTGACGTGGGCGTGCTCGATCGAGCGTTCGCGGCCCTCCGCACCCGGCTGTGTCTCCGGGCGGACCCATTGCGCCCCGGTGGCCGAGCCGGCCTCGCGCGACAGCTTGGGCACGCTCGGCCGGTCGGCGAGGTCCAGGTCACTCCCCCACCCGGGGATCCGCGCCCGCAGCTCGTCGGCGCTCGGCACGTCCTTCGCCCGGTCGGCGACGTACGGCATGTGGTCGGTCAGCTCCTGGTCCTTCCTGCTCACGGCACGATCACCGGCTTGATGCACCCGTCGAGCTTCGACGAGAACAGGTGGTAGGCCTCACCGATGTGCTCGAGCGGGATCCGGTGCGTGATGACGTCACTCGGCTTCAGGTGCCCGGCCTGGATGTGCTCCAGCAGCCGCGGCCACTGGCGCTTGACCGGCGCCTGGTTCATGTGGATGGTGACGCCCTTGTTCATCGCGTCGCCGAACTTCACCAGGCTCGGGATCGGCCCGTACGCACCCATCGCCGAGACGGTGCCGCCCTTCCGGACGCCGTCGATCGCCCAGTTGAGCGCGACCGGGGACCCGCCCTGCATCTTCAGCTTCGCGCTCGAGACGTGCATGAGGAAGTTGCCGTCCGCCTCGGCACCGACCGCGTCGATCACGCTGTCCGCGCCGAGGAAGTCGGTCTGCTTCTTCATCTCGAGCACGACGTCGTCGACCTCGGCGTAGTTGATGGTCTCGGCGTGCGCGAACTCGCGGGCCTTCTGCAGGCGGTACTCGAGCTGGTCGACGACGATCACCCGTCCGGCTCCCATGAACCAGGCCGACTTCGCCGCGAACAACCCGACCGGCCCGGCGCCGAGCACGACGACGGTGTCCCCTTCGCGGATCGAGGCGAGCTGCGCGCCGAAGTACCCGGTGCCCAGGGCGTCCGTCATCAGCAGGGCGTCCTCCGGGTCCAGCCAGTCCGGGATCACCTGCGGCCCGACGTCGGCGAACGGCACGCGGACGCGCTCCGCCTGGCCGCCGTCGTAGCCGCCGGTGGTGTGCGAGTAGCCGAAGATGCCGCCCACCGCGGTGGCGTTCGGGTTCACGTTGTGGCAGTTCGTGAACAGGCCTCGGGCGCAGAACCAGCAGGTCCCGCAGGAGATGTGGAACGGGACCATCACGCGGTCCCCCACGCTCAGTGTCTCGACAGACGACCCGATCTGTTCGACGACGCCGATGAACTCGTGGCCGAAGGTGTGGCCGACGCGGGTGTCCGGCATCATGCCGTGGTACAGGTGCAGGTCCGACCCGCAGATCGCCGCCCGTTCGACGCGGATGACGGCGTCGTTCGGGTGCTCGATTCGGGGGTCGGGCTTGTCCTCGACGCGGACCCGGTACGGCCCGCGGTAGGTCATGGCACGCATGGCGCTCCTCTCACTCGTGGCGTCCACGGTGACGCCGGGCAGGTGGGAGGCGGTCCAGGGCCGCGTTCGGTGTCCAGTCGCGCCGGCAGGCCGGTGCCGGACCGGCACCACGACGGACGGGAGGCCCGGTACCAGCTGGTACCGGGCCTCCCGTCTGCAGGCAGTCGCGTCGGGACGCGCGCGCTAGCTCTTCGCCGCGTCGACGAAGGTGCGACGCGGGTCGGTCTCCTTGATGAGGGAGGTCGCGTCGCGGCCGGACACGGCACCGGTGACCCAGCCGATGACGATGCGCGCCTTGCGGTTCAGCGTCGGCATCGCGTACACGTGGTACGCGCGGTGTGCGAGCCAGGCGAGCAGGTTCGTCATCTTGATGCCCTTGATGTTCGCCGCGCCCTTGGCGACACCGTACGAGGCGACCGTGCCGATGGACGGGTGGCGGTACTCCGTGAGCGGCTTGCCGGTGATCGTCGCCACGATGTTGTCGGCGACGACGACGGCCTGACGGACGGCGTTCTGGGCGTTCGGCGGGTAGTACGCCGGCTGCTTCTCGGCGGTCAGGTCGGGGACCTGCGCGACGTCACCGAGGCCCCAGACACCCTCGACGACCTCGTGGGTGTCCTCGGCCTCGACCTGCAGCTTCGCGTTCGCGGCGAGGTGGCCCTTCGGTCCGCGCGGCAGGTCGGTGGCGTCGAGGAGCGGGTTCGGCTTGACACCGGCGGTCCAGACGAGCAGACCGGTGGCGAACTCGTCGCCGTCGGACAGCTTGACGACGCCGCCCTCGCAGCTCGGCATGGTGGTCTTCAGGCGGACGTCGATGCCGCGGGCGCGGAGGGACTCGAGGGTCCACTTCGACAGCTCCGGGCCGACCTCGGGCGCGACGCGGTCGAGCGCGTCGATGAGCACCCAGCGGGGCTGCTCGCCGGCGAGCGACGGGTACGTGGCGATCGCGGCCTGGGAGACGTCGAACAGCTCACCGATCGCTTCGACGCCGGTGTAGCCGCCGCCGATGAAGATGCTGGTGAGGAGACGACGACGCTCGTCCTCGTCACGGGTGGCGGCGGCCTTCGCGATGTTGTCGAGGAGCTTCGCGCGGACGTATGCGGCTTCCTCGACCGTCTTGAAGCCGACGCCGACCTCGTCGAGGCCCGGGGTCGGGAACGTGCGGGTGACCGAGCCGAGGGCCACGATCAGGTGGTCGTAGCCGAGGGTGCGGTCGTCGCCGCCGGCCGTGGCGACCGCGACGGTCTTGTCGGCCGAGGAGATCCCGGTCACCTTGCCCTGGATGACCCGGGTCTTGCGGAGCGCGCGTCGGAGTTCGACGGTGACGTCCTTGGGGGCGATGTGACCGCCGGCGACCTCGGGCAGGAACGGCAGGTACGTGTAGTACGTGTTCTGGTCCACGAGGGTGATGCGCATGGGCACCGTGGCGGCGTGCTTCTGCAGCTGCTTGACGGCGGTGTAGCCGGCCGAGCCGCCGCCGAGGACGAGGACGTGAGGGATGGAGTCTGCCATTCCTCCGGTCTACCCGATCCTGCCCGTCCCCGTCATCAGCGCCGCACCTGTCCGGGCGATCCGGAGCGGAACCTGGTCACTTCCCGCCGTCGACCGTCACTTGCCGCCGTCGACCGTCACTTGCCGCCGTCGACCGTCACCTGCCGCCGGTCGTCACTTGCCGTCGCGGAGGCGCCACCACGCGGTCTCGGCGATCTCGCGTCCGGTGTACACGCCGTACTGCGTCCGACGGGACTCGTGCAGCGAGAACCGACGCAGCCGGTAGCCGCCGCCGAACCGGTCGATGATCGCCTCGGGCGAGGAGTCCGCGTCGCGCTTGACGTACCAGGTGCGGTCGTCGTCGACGGGCTCGATCACGGTCGGACCCAGCTCACCGGGCTCACCGGCGATTGCCGATCCGGCCGCGCAGGATGTCGATGCGCTTCTGGATCTGCTCGATGCTCGCCTGCGCCACGGCCGGGCCGCCGCTCATCCGACGGAGTTCGGCGTGGATCGACCCGTGCGGTTCGTTGGCGTGCCGGGACCAGATCGACACCAGGCGCTGCAGCTCGGACCGCTGCTCCTTGATCGTCAGGTACATCGGACGGCTCTCGGGCTCGGGGGCCTTGGGCATGCCGTCCTTGAGCACCCGGCCCTTGGACCGCTTCGCCTGGGTCGCCTGGCGGGCGCGGAGCAGGTCGCGCACCTGGTCGGGTTCGAGCAGGCCCGGGATGCCGATGAAGTCGAGCTCCTCGAGGGAACCGACCTCGCCACCGGTGCCGAACTCGCCGCCGTCGTAGAGCACCCGGTCGAAGGAGGCCTGCGAGTCGAGCGCCTCGAACGGCTGCATGTCGAGCAGGCTCTCGGACGCGCGGTCCTCCTTGTTGGCCTCGGCGACCATGGCGTCTTCTGGGTTGTACATGCCGTCCTCGGCGTCCTTCGGACGGTCGAGGGCGTGGTCTCGCTCCAGCTCGAGGGTGGCGGCGAGGGCCATCAGGCCGGGGACGCTCGGCAGGAACACCGACGCGGTCTCCCCACGGCGGCGGGCCCGGACGAAGCGGCCGATCACCTGGGCGAAGAACAGCGGGGTGCTGGCGCTCGTCGCGTACACCCCGACGCAGAGCCGGGGCACGTCGACGCCTTCGGACACCATCCGGACGGCGACCATCCAGCGCGAGGTGTCCTCGGCGAAGGACTGGATGCGGCTGGAGCCGGCGGCCTCGTCGGAGAGCACGACGGTCGGCCGCTCCCCCGTGATCCGCTGCAGGATCCGTGCGTACGCCCGGGCGGTGGTGGTGTCGGTCGCGATCACCAGGCCGCCGGCGTCGGGCACACCACGGCGGACCTCGGTGAGGCGCTTGTCGGCCGCCGACAGCACGGCGGGCATCCACTCGCCCTCGGGCGACAGCGCGGTACGCCAGGCCTGCGCGGTGATGTCCTTCGTGACTGGGTCGCCGAGCGAGGCCGACATCTCGTCGCCCATCCGGGTCTTCCAGCGCATCTGTCCGGCGTAGGCCATGAACAGCACGGGCCGGACGACGCCGTCCTTCAGCGCGCGGCCGTAGCCGTAGTTGTAGTCGGAGATCGAGGTGCGGATGCCCTGCTCGTCCGGGGCGTACTGCACGAACGGGATCGGTGCGGTGTCGGAGCGGAACGGGGTGCCGGAGAGCGAGAGCCGCCGGGTGGCCTTCGAGAACGCCAGTCGGATGCCCTCACCCCACGTCAGGGCGTCGCCGCCGTGGTGGACCTCGTCGAGCACGACCAGGGTCTTGCCGCCGGCGGTGATGCGCTCGTGCACCTCCGGGTTCATGCCGACCTGGGCGTACGTGATCGCGACGCCCTGGTAGTGCCGGCCGAACATGCCGTCACCGTTCTTGAACATCGGGTCGAGCCGGATGTTCACGCGGTCGGCGGCGTCGGCCCATTGCCGCTTGAGGTGCTCGGTCGGGGCGACGACGACCAGCCGGTCGACGGTGCCGCGGGCGAGCAGCTCGGTCGCCAGGCGCAGCGCGAACGTGGTCTTGCCGGCGCCCGGGGTGGCCGCTGCGAGGAAGTCGCGCGGTTCCTTCTCGAAGTACTTCGTCAGCGCTTCGACCTGCCAGGCGCGGAGCTTCGAGGCGGTGCCCCAGGCGGCTCGTTCCGGGAACGCCGGGGACAGGTGCTCGGCCGCCGCGTTGCCCGCGACCTCGGCGATGGCCGCCGGTTCGGTCGGTGCCGATCCGTCACGGGCCGCTCCGCCCGGTGCGTCGGACAGCCCGTCGATCGGGAGTTCGGCGGGTTCCTGGTGCTCGATGTTCTCCGCTGCGCTCACTCCACCCGAGTGTACCGGCACGCTCAGTCCTGCCGGGCGTGCGGGGCACGCTGCTCGGGCGTCGCGCGGACGAGCGATGCCGGGCGTAGCACGCCGGCGCCGAAGCGCGCGGTGACCGCGTCGACGGTGGTCTCGGTCTCCCGCCACGGCGCGTCGTCGTCCCAGAGGGCGTTGCTCGCGGCCGCGGGCACGAGGTTCTCCCCGCGGACACCGATCAGTCGGATGCGGTTGCCCGGTCGGTGCAGGACGTCGTAGAGCTCGACGGCTTCGCGGTGGAGGCGCTTGGCGACGTCGCTGGGTTCGGCGAGGGTGCGGGACCGGGTCAGCGTGCTGAAGTCGGTGTAGCGGACCTTGAGCGCCACGGTGCGGGCCTGCACCTCGGCTCGGCGCAGTCGGACGGCCACTTTCTCGGCCAGGCGCAACAGTTCGCGGGCGACGTCGTCGCGTTCGGTGAGGTCGCGGCCGAAGGTCACCTCGTGCCCGATCGACTTCTCGCCCACCCCGGCCTCGACCGTGCGCGGGTCTCGGCCCCAGGCCAGGTCGTGGAGCCGCTGGCCGCCGGCCGGGCCGAGCAGGGCGACGAGCGAGGGCAGCGGTGTGGTGGCGAGGTCGCGGACGGTGTGGATGCCCCGGCGTTCGAGGGTCTCCTGCGTCTTGCCGCCGACGCCCCAGAGCGCGGAGACGGGCTGCGGGTGCAGGAACTCGATCGTGTAGGCGTGCGGGACGACGAGCAGGCCGTCGGGCTTGGCGCGGCTGGAGGCCAGCTTCGCGACGAACTTCGTCGACGCGGCACCGACGGAGCAGTGCAGGCCGGTCTCCGCGAACACGGTCCGGCGGATCTCGGTGCCGATCTGCCACGGTGTGCCGTACAACCGCAGGGCACCGGCGACGTCGAGGAACGCCTCGTCGATGCCGAGCCGTTCGACCCGCGGGGTGAACCGGTCGAAGATCCGCATGACCTGGGCCGAACGGGCGCTGTACTTCTCGAAGTGCGGCTCGACGATCACGGCGGCGGGGCAGCGGCGTTTCGCGACGGCCATCGGCATCGCGGAGTTGATGCCGTACTTGCGGGCCTCGTACGTGGCGGCGGTGACGACCGAGCGGTCGGAGTCGTGCCCGACGATCACCGGCAGGCCGACGAGGTCGGGGCGGTCGAGCAGTTCCACGGAGGCGAAGAAGGCGTCCATGTCGACGTGCAGGACCGTCGCCGTGGCGTCGTCGACGGGCGCGTCGGTGACGAGTCGGTTCCGTCCGTCCTGCTTGCTCACCGGGTCATGCTCGCACGGACCGGCGACACCGAGCCCGGCCAGCGACACCGAGCCCGGGTCAGCGCGGCAGTGGTCCGAACTCCGCCGCCGCGATGGTCCGCATCGCCGAGTCCCGCGTCGACGGGTGGTACTGCCCGGCGCGGACGTCCCGCGCCAGACGCGCCAGTTCGTCCGACGCGCGGAAGGCCGAGCCGCCGACGACCCGCAGCGCCTCGTCCACGACGTGCTGCGCCGTGTCCACCGCCCGGGTCTTCGTGCCGACGAGCAGCGGGAACCACCGGTCGTGGTCGACGAGTTCGTCGACGTCCCGTGCCAGCGCGTCGACCTGCAGCGCGATCGCGTCGGTCGCGCTCCGCATCGCGGCGACCGCCCGCCGCACGTCCGGGTCGGCCGAGCGGGGCGTCCCGTCCATCCCGACGCGGCCGGAGACGCGCTCGACGGCCAGGGTCACCGCCCGCGACGCGATCCCCACGTACACCGACGCCACGAGCAGCTCGAAGGCCGCGAAGATCCCGAACACGAGCGGGTCCGCCACCGGGCCGACCGGCAGCACGCGGACGATCCGCTCCGCCGGCACGTGCAACCCGTCCAGGATCGTCGTCCGGCTCTGCGTCGCCCGCATGCCGAGGGTGTCCCAGTCGTCCAGGTGGCGCACCCCGCCGTCGCTCCGGACCGCGAACCCGTGCACGAGTCGCGGCTCCGGGCCGGAGGTGTCCTTCCCGAAGACGCTCAGCAGGTCCCACGCCGGTGCGAGCGAGGTCGACACCTTCGTGCCGGTGAACCGGTACCCGCCGACGCCGTCCGGCTCGGCGGTGGTGAGCGAGTCGAAGAGCACCGCGTCGTTCCCCGGCTCGCTGACCCCGAAGGCGAGCAGCCGGTCCGCCGCCGCCGCGTCGGTCACGGTCTGGAGGAACGTCCCACCCCGGGCGGACACGCTGCGGGCCGCCTGCACCCACACCTGGTGCATGCCCAGTCCGAGCGCCGTCGCCGGCGCCGCGGTGGCGAGGGTCCGCTGGACCGCAGCGGTCTCGCGGAGACCCAGCCCCGAGCCTCCGTCCCGGATCGGCACCCCGATGCGGAGGTACCCGGCCTGCCGGAGCTCGTCGAGGTCCTCGGCGAGGAAGGCGTTGTCGGCGTCGTAGCCGGGAGCGCGCGCGGCGATGCGTGCCAGGAGGTCGTCCGGCACGGTCCAGGGACGTCGCTTGCCGGGAGTGGACTCGGTCATGGGACGAGAGTACGGTCGCGTGTCGTGTCAGACGAGCATCCCTGGACCCGGTACGTCGCGATCGGTGACTCGTTCACCGAGGGGATCGGTGATCCGGACCCGCAGTCGGTCGGGGGCCACCGCGGCTGGGCCGACCGTGTCGCCGAGACCCTGGCGGACCGCACCGACGAGGACTTCGGCTACGCCAACCTCGCCGTCCGCGGCCGGCTGCTCGGGCAGATCATCGACGAGCAGGCCGAAGCCGCCGTCGCCCTGGGCCCGGACCTGATCACGGTGTCGGCGGGCGGCAACGACATCATCCGGCCGGGCTCCGACCCGGACGCGCTGGCCGAACGGTACGACCGGATGATCGAGACCCTCCGGCGGGACGGCGCGACCGTGGTGCTGTTCACCGGACCGGACGTCGGCATGACGCCGGTGCTCGGCATGGTGCGCGGCAAGACGGCGATCTACAACGAGCACCTGCAGGCCATCGCGCTGAAGCACGGGGCGCTCGTCACGAACCTCTGGGCGCTCCGGGTGCTCCGGGATCCGCGGATGTGGGCAGCCGACCGGCTGCACCACTCCCCGCTCGGGCACGCGACGGTCGCGGCCGCCGTGCTCGACACCCTCGGCGTCGACCACGAACTCGGCGCGGCGGTCCCGGAGCCGCTCGCAGCACGTCCCTGGCGGGAGGCCCGGGTCGAGGACCTCGGCTGGGCCAAGGAGTACCTCGTGCCGTGGGTCGTCCGGCGTGTCCGGGGGACGTCGTCGGGAGACGGCATCACGGCGAAGCGGACGTCGCTGCAGCCGGTCGCGCCGCGGGACTGAGCGCAGCCCAGCCCGGTCAGCCGACCAGTGCCCGGTCGAGCTCCACACCGCGGAACGGGTTCGACCACCGCCACCACACGCCCGGGTCCTCGATGGACCGGTCGAGGCGCAGCGGCACCGTCACCGGGTCGTGGTGCGACACCGTGAACCGCACCGATCCGACGCGCTCCCCCGCCGAACCGAACGTCAGCGGCTCGAGCGACGTCTTCGCCGTGACGTCCGTGGGTCCCCAGACCAGTAGCGACGCCGCTCGGCTGGCGGTCGCGTCGACCTCCTCCTGCCAGGGCGCCTGGTACGTGCCGAAGGTCTGCCCGGCGTTCGTCAGCGTGATGGTGTGGAGGTCGTCCGCCACCGAGTGCAGCAGTTTCCGGACATCAGCGTCCAGCGAGTCGTGGTCGACCCCTCCGAGCATCGCCCCGATCACGGTCACCGTCCGGCCACCGCGCTGGTAGGTCGCCGCGAAGAGCAGGCAGGCGCCGGCCTCGTCGAGGGTGCCGGTCTTGATGCCCTCGACACCGTCCATGCCGAGCAGCTTGTTCGAGTTCTCGATGTCGCCGACGCCCGGCACCGTCGCCTTCGCCGTCCCGACGACCTGCTTCACCAGCGGGTCCGCCAGGGCGAGCTTGCCGAGGTCGACCAGGTCCGTCGCCGTGCTCGTGTTCCGGGGGTCGAGACCCGTCGGCTCCATGATCGTGGTGTCGTCGAGGCCGTGGGCGTCGAGCCACGTCGCCGCGGCCTTGCGGTAGCCGTCCATCGACCCGAAGGCCCAGAGCGCCAGGGAGCCGGCGTAGTTGTTCGCCGACTTCATCAGCATCACCTGGAACGCCCGGTACTCGGACAGGCGCAGGTTGCTCGGCAGTGGTGCGACCTCGCCGTTCTGCGCCGCGTACTGGCTGTACAGCGCCTCCATCTGGGGCGTGAACCGGACGTCCGGCCCCTGCTCCCCCGGCTGCAGCGGCTTCTCCTCGAGCACGACCAGGGCCGTCACGACCTTCGAGATGCTCGCGATCGAACGGGCCTTCCGGTCGCCGCTCGTCGTCAGGCTCTCCGGGAAGCCGTCCGCCTCGACCGCGGTCGCGCCGTAGTCGGGGAACCGGACGTCTGCGGCGCTCGCGGTCGGCGGACGGTACGTCGCCGTGCTGGCCGTCGCCGGAGCGAACGGCACGACCGCGGCGGCCACCAGGAACGCGACGACGAGCAGGAGCACCGCGATGACGGCGACCGTCACGGGCCTCCGGATCGCGGAGCGGGGGCGGCGGACGACGTTCGGCACGAGACCGGATCGTACTGGAGGCGCGGGCTGGGCCCCTGGGACCGGTGCGGCTCGTCGCGGGGCCGGGGTGGGCCTCCCGGCACTGCCGTCCGGCGCCGGAGGAGCGCCGACGGGGTCAGCTGCGGCGACCCGCGTCGAGCTCGGACGACCGGACGAGGCTCCGCAGCATCGGGAGTGCTGCGCGCGCTCCGGGGCCCGCTTCGTCGACGACCACCGCGACGCCGACGAGGTCCGCTCCTGCATCGGCGACCAGGTCCGCGACCGCGAGCGCCTGGCTGCCGGTCTCGATCCAGTCGTCGACCAGGACGACCCGTTGCCCGGCAGCGAACAGGTCTCGGCGCGCCGACAGGGTCCGTCGGTTCCCGCGGTAGTCGCGGTCCGTCGTCCGCTCGACCAGCGGTCCGGGGAACAGCGCGCCGTCCTTCCGGACCGGGGCGAAGCCCACTCCGAGCGTCAGGGCGACGGCCGGCGCGAGCACGAAACCGCGGGACTCGATGCCGACCACGACGTCCGGGCGAGCGTCCTCGACCAGTGCGGCGAGCCCCGCGACGATCCCGGCCAGCGCGTCGGCCGACCGGAGCATGGTCCAGGTGTCGGCTGCACCGTCGATCCAGCGGAAGTGCTCGAGGACCAGGTCGTGGCCGCGGTCGACGGCGTCGTGGGTGTGCACACCCCGACGCTAGGGCCCCGACGCTCGGGACACACGGGTGCTGCCTCGCTCGATGCCACGATGGTGCCGTGACCGACGCCCTCGAACCCGCACTCGTCCCGGAGCTCCTCGTCGCCGATCTGGACCACAGCCTGGCGTTCTGGTGCGGCCTCTGCGGCTTCACCGTCAGCTACGCCAGGCCCGACGAGCGCTTCGCCTACGTCGTCCTCGGCTCGGCACACCTGATGCTCGAGCAGGCCGGGGTCGGTCGCAACTGGCTGACGGGTCCGCTCGACGCTCCCCTGGGACGTGGCGTGAACTTCCAGGTCAGCGTGTCCGACAGCGGGGCGCTCGCCGCAGTGCTGCGCGACGCCGACTGGCCGCTCTTCATGGAGCCGGAGACGAAGTGGTACCCGGTCGGCGGCGAGGAGGCCGGGGTCGAGCAGTTCCTCGTGCAGGACCCGGACGGCTACCTGGTGCGGTTCCAGTCCTCCGTGGGGCGGCGCTGACCGTCGACCGAGACCTCGAAGACGATCTCCCGGCCGTCTTCCTCGTCCCACTGCTCGCCGTTCTCGACGAACCCGTACGCGGCGATCAGGGCGAGTGAGGCGGCGTTGTCCGGGCTGACGGTGGCCCGCACCGTCCGCACTCCGGGGTGCTCCTGCGCGACCGCCAGGAGCGTCTCGAGTGCCCGTCTCGCGTACCCCCTGCGGCGATGGGCCGGATCCACGCGGTACCCCACCTCGACCATGCCGTGCGCGTCCGGCGGGCCGTGGAAGCCGGCGACGCCGACCGGCAGGGCGACGGCCGGGTCGACGATCAACCGGGTGACCCAGGGTGCGTCGCCCGGGCGCTCGCGGATCTGCTCGCTCCTCCTGCGCCACAGCGACGCGCACTCCGGCCCGGTGAGCCAGGGCGACATGGGCCGGCGAGTCGTGGCGTCGGTCCCACCGGCCGCGAGGGCGTGCAGCACTGCCTCCGGCACGACGTCGAGGTGCACGTCGGACTGGTCCGGCTGCGGGTGGTGCCAGGGTGCGTTCGTGATGGTCATCGGTCAGCAGACTGGCACAGCCGGTGCGCACCCGCGGCCCTGATCTCCCGGACCGTCAGCTCACCGGACGAGTCGCACGGTGGCGCCGAGTGGCTCGAAGCTCGAGGTGGCGCCGTCGGCGGTGAACCTGTTCCGGCGGTAGAACGCATGGGCTCGAGGATTGTCCGCCGCCACCCACAGCGACGCAGGACGTCCGCCGAGCACCCCGTCGAGGAGCGCTTGACCGGCTCCCGTTCCCTGCGCCCGTTCGAGCACGTAGAGCATGGCGAGTTCCTCTGGGCGGACCGCGTCGGGCTCGACTGCGCGTTGGGCGGCCGCGAACCCGATCACGCCGGTCGGATCCTCGGCCACGGTGGTGGAGAAGACCCCGTCTTCCAGGTACGTCCGCCACATGCCGACTCGTCGGTCGACGTCGAACCAGGGGTTCGTGTCCGGATCCTCGACCAGCCGACCGTACGTCTCGCGCCATGAGGTCGCGTGCACACGGGCGATGCTCTCGGCGTCCTCGACCGTGGCGGGCCGTGTCACGGTCCCTGCGTCGCCGTCGAGTCGTGCCATCTCGAGACCGTAGCAACTGCGGCCCCTCGTTGCCCTTGACCGGGCAGCCCGTCGCGATCGCGGTCGTCGGTCAGGAACGCGCGAAGACCCGACCGGATCGCCGCGCAGCCGCCGCGAGGACGGGTTGCGCTGCGGCGAGCGGGACGCAGAGCAGGCCGAGGACCCACCAGGTGCCATTGACGTGCAGGTGTGCGATCAGCTGGGTGCCGACGAGTGGCCCGACCGCGGCGGCGATGCCCCAGCTGATGCCGAAGACCGACATGTACCGAGCGCGCGACGTCGCGGGAGCGATCGCCGCGACGAGTGCGGTGGCGTGCCCGAGGAGCACCAGGTCACCGAGGCTCCACACGACCGTCGCAGCGATCAGGCCGGGCAGGTCGACAGCGACTCCGTTGAGGACGAAACCGACGCCGAGCACCAGGAAACCGATCGCCAGCGCCGCGAAGTGGCTCCACCGGGTGAGCGGCCCCCGCACCACCAGCGGCTGCCCGAGGACGATGACGAGGGCCGAGACGGCGAAGAGCACGCCGACCAGCGACGGCCGGATCCCGTCGGCACGCAGTGTGAGGGGAAGTGCGACGTCGAGCTGCAGGTACAGCACGGCGAAGCCCGTGCCGGTGACGAGCATCCCGACGAGCATCGGGTCCCGCCACGGACTCCGCACCACCGCAGCCGGGGTCGACGCACGATCCTCCGGCTCCTGTCCCCCGCGACGCGGCTGCAACCCGATGAGGACGAGGGTCGCGCACGCCAGGCAGGTCACCGCGTCGACCACGAACAGCAGTCGGAGGTCGACACCACCGACGGTCGCTGCGAGGACGCCGGCGAGCACCCCGGCGACGGCGAGTGCAGCTGAGTACAACCCGTAGGCGGCGACCCGGTCGCGGTCGCCCTCGACGACGTCGGCGACGAGTGCCTGGGACGGCGGTTCGTAGATCTCGAACGACAGGCCGATGAGCACCGCTGCGGCCGCAGCGGTCACGACGCCGGGTGCCGCCGCGAGCAGGAGTTGGAACACCGCGGTGAGGGTGAGGCCCCACGCGATGGTGGAGCGGTGGCCGATCCGGTCGCTGAGGAAGCCACCGATCAGTCGCGAGGGGATCGTCGCCACCCCGAAGAGGGCGACGATCGCTCCGGCAGTCTGCACCTGGACGGAGAAGTCGTCGACCAACACGACGGCGAGGAAGGGCAGCGTGAAGGCCCCGAGGCGGTTCACGGTCCGGGCAGCGACGAGCAGCCAGACCGCAGGCGGCAGCGCGCGCCATCGCGACGGCACCGCCCGATCCCAGCTCAGATGCACGCGGTCACGGTACCGAACACCGGAGACAGGCCGGACCGCTCCCTCGACCGGTTCGGCCGTCAGCGCAGCGGCAGGAGGTCAGTCCTCCGGGTGCAGGCTGGCGTCGGCTGGCCCGGTCCGCCAGGCGGTGAAGTGCACGGTGAGGTCGTCGCGTGAGGGCGCGCAGCACATCGGCCCGGCACCGACCTCAGCGTCGGGGTCCAGGGGTGCCACGCGGACCAGACGCCACGGCTCGTCGTCGACCCGGGCTCGGATGGTCAGGGCGTCGCCGGAGCGGCTGGCGCGGATCGTGACCAGGCGCCCGTGCCAGTCCGGTACGGGCGCGAGCGACCAGTCCGAGACGCCGCGGGTGACGACGGCGCCGAGGCTGTCCTGGTCGTCGCTGCGTTCGACGCCGGCCTTGGTCCAGGTGCTGTCGTCGACCTTGACGAAGATGCCGGCCTGGTCGAACTGGGCGGAGAAGTCCAGGTGGAACGACACCTCCATCGCGGTGTCCTGGGCGAACGGCGCGAGGAGGGCGTGCTCGGTGTCGTGGACGAAGCCGTACGAGGTGATCCGCCAGGCGTCGCTCTCCTCGACCGCCGTGACACGCATCCCGTCGTCGGACACCTGCACGTGTGCCGGGGCGGTCGTCCAGGTGCCCGCGTTCCAGTCGATGTCGCTCATGCCACTGAATGTACGGCCTCGGCGAGGACGACCGGGCTCCGGCTCCGTACGATCGACGTGTGCCGTCGATCCGCTCCGCCCGTCCGCCCGACGCCGCCACGATCGAGGCCATCGAGAACGACGCCGACCAACTGCTCGTGGAACGGCTCCACCCCGGGTCTTGGCCGACCGCGGCCCCCGGCTCCGACCGTCTGGCGCAGCCTGGCTTCGTGCTCGTCGTCACGCTCGACGACGGGGACGTCGTCGGGTTCGCGCACGTGGTCGAGGTGGACGGCCTGTGCCACCTCGAACAGCTCTCGGTACGCCCGGAACACGCCCGCCGGGGGCTGGGGCGGAGGCTCGTCACGGCCTCGGCGGACCGCGCCCGGCTGCTCGGGTACGAACGCATCACCCTGCGGACGTACGCGGACGTCCCGTGGAACGCCCCCTTCTACCGGTCTGTCGGCTTCGTCGAGGAGGAGCCCGTCACGGCGTTCCACCGCTCGCTCGTCGAGACCGAGCACCGGCTCGGCCTCGACCGGTACGGACGGCGCGTGCAGATGGCCGCCGACCTGACCTGACGCGTCGCGGGCGCACCCGGCCACCGCCGTACCCGGCCGCCGGCCCGTCAGGGCTCGGCGCCGTTGCCGAACGATCAGCCCGCGCGCTAGGCCTTCTCGTCCACGAGCGCCACGAACCGGCTGCCGACGCCCTCGACCTCGTGCCGCACGAAGCCCGCCGTCGGCTCGGGTGCCTGGTACGGCGCGTGGTAATCGCACATCAGGTGGTCCCAGTCCGGCCACCACTTCTTCGGCCGCGCCTCTTCCGAGTACCCGCACACCACGCAGTCCAGGCGTACCCACACCTTCTTCGCACCCGTCCGGTTCGCGCGGGACTGCACCAGCCACGCCGGCGGGTCCTGCTCGATCGCCGTGAGCTCGGCCTCGCTGAGACGCGTGGGGATCCCGTGGTGGGTCGCCATCTCGAGCGTGATGTCGAGTCGGACGGCGGCGTCGCGTCGGGAGAGCATCCGACCAGCCTATTTCAGGAGCGGTCGACCGGACAGCAGCTCAGCGTGCCCGCTGCGCGTGCGCGACCGCCCAGAGCCCGACGGCGCTCGCCGCGGCCACGTTGAGCGAGTCGACGCCGTGGTGCATCGGGATCCGCACCGTGGTGTCGGCCGCAGCGACCGCGGCCGGGGTCAGGCCCTGCCCCTCGGTGCCCATCACCAGGGCGACCCGTTCTGGCACGTCGGCGACGAACTCCTCCAGGTCGACGGAGCGGTCGGTGAGCGCCATCGCGGCGACGTGGAAGCCCTGCGCACGGAGGTCCTCCCCCGCGGCCGGCCACTCCCCGATGCGCGTCCACGGCACCTGCAGCACGGTTCCCATGCTGACGCGGACACTGCGGCGGTAGAGCGGGTCGGCGCAGCGCGGGCTCACCAGGACGGCGTCCGCACCGAGACCGGCGACGCTGCGGAAGACCGCACCGACGTTCGTGTGGTCGACGATGTCCTCGAGGACGACGACGAGCCGGGCGTCGCGCACGACGTCTGCGACGGTGGGCAGCTCGGGTCGGTGCATGGCCGCGATCGCGCCGCGGTGCATCCGGAACCCGGTGAGCTGCTCGAGCAGCGCGTCCGACCCGACGAAGACCGGGCCGTCGTGCTCGTCGACCAGCGGGAGCACGCTGTCCAGCCACTTCTCCTGCACCAGCACGCTGCGCGGCACGTGGCCGGCACGGACGGCGCGCTCGATGACGGTGTTCGACTCGGCGATGTACAGGCCGCCCTCGGGCTCCGTCACGCGGCGGAGCGCCACGTCGGTGAGCCGGGCGAAGTCGTCCAGGCGCGGGTCGTCGAGGGAGTCGATGCGGACAGGGTGCACGGTGCTCGTTCCGGTCGGGAGGATCGTGGTCGGGTCGCGGACGTCGACCCGGGGAAGGACCGGGGACGCTCGGCGGTTGAGGGTACCGTGGACACGATGGCGACGAGCGACGGCACAACGACCAACGGTGCGCCCGACGCGGGGACCGACGGGCTGGCGACCGACGAGACCGTCACCGACGTCGACCGGGCGGTCGCGGTCCTCCGCGGCAAGCGGGTCGCCGTCCTGACCGGCGCCGGCGTCAGCACCGACTCCGGCATCCCCGACTACCGCGGCGAGGGTCGGGTCGTCCGGAAGCCGATGACGTTCCAGGAGTTCCTGGCCGACCCCGCCAAGCGCCAGCGCTACTGGGCAGGCTCGCACCTCGGCTGGCGGACCTTCGCCGCCGCGCGGCCGAACGACGGGCACCGGGCGCTCGCCGCGCTCGAGTCCGCGGGGGTCGTCAGCGGGATCGTCACCCAGAACGTCGACGGCCTGCACCTGCGTGCCGGCTCCCGTCGGGTGGTCGAGATCCACGGTTCGATGGACCGCGCCGTGTGCCTGACCTGCGGGCAGGTGTTCTCCCGCGCCGACCTGGCCGCCGTCCTGGACCGCGAGAACCCGTGGATCGACGAGCCCGGGTCCGTGCAGCTGCAGCCCGACGGCGACGTCGAGATCACCGACGTCGAGCGCTTCCGGGTGCCGGACTGCACGGTGTGCGGCGGCGTGCTGAAGCCGGACGTGGTGTTCTTCGGCGAGTTCGTCCCCGCCGAGAAGTTCCGCGAGGCCGTGTCGATCGTGGCCGAGGCCGACGCCCTGCTCGTGGTCGGCTCGTCGCTGACGGTGAACTCCGGCGTCCGCCTGCTCGACCACGCCACCCGGCGGAAGCACCCGGTCGTCATCGTGAACCGTGGTGCGACCCGCAGCGACCGCCGGGCCGCGGTGAAGATCGACGCGGGCACGACGGAGACCCTGGTCGAACTCGCGGCGCGGCTCACCGCGTCTGCGATGATCGACGGGTGACGACGCTCCTCTACCTGGTCCGCCACGGCGAGACCGACTGGAACCGGCAACGACGCATCCAGGGGTCGACGGACGTGCCGCTCAACGACACCGGTCGACGACAGGCCGCCGAGACCGCCGTGCTGCTCGCCCGCCGTCGCTTCGACGCCGTCGTCTCGTCGCCCCTGTCCCGCGCGTCCGAGACCGGCACGATCATCGCCACGCACCTCGGGCTCGCCGAGCCGTCGACGTACGACGGGCTCCGGGAACGCTCCTACGGCGACGCCGAGGGGCTCACGCACCCCGAGATCGAGGCCCGTTGGCCGCACGACGCGGTGCCGGGCCGCGAGTCACGGGCAGCCCTGCTCGACCGGGTGACCGAGACGCTCGCCGAGATCGCCGTCCGCTTCGACGCCGGTGCGGTGGTCGTCGCGACCCACGGCGCGGTCATCCGGACCGTGGTCGACGCCGCGGCGCCGGGCACGATCGAACGCTCAACCGTCCCCATCAGGAACGGTTCAGTGCACTCGTTCCGGTGGGACCCGGAACGCTTCCGTGCCGAGCTGGTCCGTTCCGACGACCCGATCGAGGACGTCTCGGACGCGCCGGGCCGGTACGCGTTCGAGTACCAGAACCCGCTCGAACGCCGCGGCTGACCCGGCTCAGATCCCGGAGCCGCCGGTGTATCCGGTCCCGCCCGCGGTCCGCGCGGCCTGCGCCTCGGCGACCCGCAGGTCGTGGTCCGACGCCCCGGTGCCGTGCTGCACCCCGGCGTCCGGCAGGTCGCGCAGCAGACGTGCTCGGCGGCGGTCGGCTACCGCCATGCCGACGGCGACCGCCACGATGACGACACCGACGGCGATGAGTGTGATGAGCATGGCTCCCCCGTCCGACGGGAGGCCCGTGCCCCCGTCCGTCTCCACCGTAGCGTGACCGAGAGCGCCCGACCAGGGCGCGGACTACGCTCCGGTGGACGGTGCGGTCCGAGCAACGGTCCGGCCGCTGCGAGGTGACGCTGTGAGCGCTGGTGGACGACACACCGACGGTCCCCGCGGCCGTGATCCGTGGGATGACGACGACGACCTCGACGCCGCGTTCGGTCCGGACACCGCCTCGATGCGTGCCCTGTCCCGGCCCGAACGGGTCCGCGCCGGCACGGCGGTCGTCCTCGGCGTCGTCGTGGTCGCCGTGGTGCTCGTCGTCGTCCTCGGCGTCATCCTGTCCGGCGTCCAGCGCGGTGTCGGCGGGGTGTTCCCGCAGCCGGAGGGCGACCGTGCCCGGTTCGTGGCGGCGGCGTCGGCCCTGCCGGGCGTCAGCGCGGTCGAACGGGCCCGGACCGAGAAGACCTCGTTCGCAGGCTACGACGTGACCGCCCTCGTCCGCGCCGACCCGGAACTCGGTGCGGAGGACCGTCGGGCCCTCGTCTCCGCCGTCAGCAGCGCAGCCGCCGACAGCTCGGGCTCGGGCGTCCGGATCTGGGCCGAGGTGGACTTCGGGACCCGGCAGGTCGGGGTCTCCGACTCCGAGGAGTCCAGTCAGCGGCGACTGCGGTTGGCCGAGCGGCTCAGCGCGATCGGGGGTGTGCTCGGGGTCGCCTGCACGTTCGAGGCCCGGTCGGACGGACGGTCCGACGAGCCCGCCGCCCAGCGGGTGACGGTGCGGTCAGCGGGTCTCGGCGTCGGGTTCGCCGCGGTCGCCGCCGCTGCCGAGCAGGTGGGTGACGAGGTCTTCCCGGGCGTCCAGGTGCAGACGGTCCACCCCTGACGTCGCGGGAGCTGACGTCGCGGGAGCTGACGTCGCGGGAGCTGACGTCGGACGCTCGCGGCCACGCTCAGCGGTGACGAGCCTCCCGGTCGGCGACCGCACGTTCGACCGCACGCACGACCTGCTCGGCGGAGTCCTGCCACCGGAACCGGGCCGCCTGCGCGACCGACGCCTGCGAGGCGGCTTCCCACCAGGCCTCCAGTCGGCGGACCGCAGCCGCGACGGCGGACGGTGACGACGGGTCGAAGTACTCGGCGACCTCGCCTCCGATCTCTCGGAAGATCGGGATGTCGCTGACGACGACCGGTGTGCCGACGCCCATCGACTCCACCAGCGGGATGCCGAAGCCCTCGTCGTACGAGGCGGTCGCCAGGGCCGTCGCCGACCGGAGCACCGCGCGGTACTCCTCGTCGCTCGCGCCGTCGTGGAAGACGACCGCGCCGGCCGGGGCCAGCCCGCTGAGACGTGCCCGATCGGCGTCGGACACGCGCGACATGCAGTGCAGCGTCCAGTCCGGGCCGAGCAGGGGCAGCGCGGCCGCCAGCGTCTCGACGTTCTTGTACGGCATGAACGAGCCCATGTAGACGAGCGACTTCTGCCGAGGTGCATCGGTGTCGCGGGGCTCGGCCGGGTCGGCGGCGTTGTACGCCACCGTGACGGGACGGTCCGTCAGACGGTGCTCGGCGATCAGCCCGGCGGTCGTCTCGGAGACCGTGACCACGCCGTCCGCACCGTTGAGCAGGAACCGCTGCGGCCACCAGGCCAGGTGGAACGCCCGCCACCCGAGACGCAGCGGCCACGAGAACTCACGCGGGGGCGTGCGGTTCCGGTAGTAGATGAGGTCGTGCAGCGTCAGCACGAGGGCGTACCGCCGCCCCCGGGAACCCATCGTCTGCATCGGCGAGAACACGGCGTCCAGGCCCAGGCGGTTGACGTGGCGGGCCACGAGGGGCTCCCCCGCGTCGGTCGGCGCCGGGACGAGCTCCCACGGCATCCCGGCGGGCAGGGACTCGAGCTGTCGTTCGTCGGAGACGAGCAGCACGTGGTCGTGCCGGTCGGGCAGGTGGGCGGCGACGCCCGCCGTGAACCGGCTGATGCCGTCGTGCCGGCCGATGCGGACGTAGCGGCAGTCGATGCCGATCCGGAGGCGGGTCACGACGTCTGCATCCGTCGGAGGACCGCGCTCGCGGCCGCGGCCGGCGTCTCGTAGTGCACCAGGTGACCGACGCCCGGGACGACGACGAGTTCCGCGTCGGCCAGCCGTCCCGCCAGGGCACGCTGCTCCGGGACGGCCGTGATGTCGTCGTGCTCGGCCGCGACCAGGAGGGTCGGCACGGCGATCCGGTCGGCGAACTGGGCGACGTCGTGCGTGACGGAGGTCCGGAACGCCTCCAGGACGCTGGTGCGGTTCGCGAAGGCCGAGAAGTACCGGTCGTGCTGGTCGTGCACCCACCGTCGGAGCGACGGCCGACGCGACTTGAGCATCGCGATGCTCATCGCGCGGACGATCACCCGGTTCCGCAGCAGACCGAGTCCGAGCTGCCTGGGCAACCAGGCGCCGAGGCGGTAGTAGGCGATGGCGACGCCGGTGCCGATCGCTCGCGGACCCTGCAGTGCGGGCGCGGCGATCGGGTTCACCAGGACGAGCAGGCGGGTGTCGAGGCCGGCGGCGACCGCGGCCGACACGACGATGGACCCGAAGGAGTGACCGAGGACCACGGTGTCCTGGTCGAGGCCGAGCGCGTCGCGGAAGCCCTCGAGCCAGTGCACGTAGCCGTCCAGGTCGGACGTCGGCAGGGGGTCGGACACGCCGAACCCGGGCAGGTCGGGCACGATCACCCGCACGCCGGTCGGGTGGCCGGCGACCAGGTGCGCGGCGATCGACTCGAGCCCGTGGTGGTCGCCGCGGAACCCGTGCACCGCCAGCACGGTCGCCGGGGCGGTTCCGGCTTCGGCTTCGGCTTCGGCTTCGGCTTCGGTCGGGCCGTACTCCCAGAAGTGCGTGGTGCGGTCCTGGACCTGGACCGTGCGGTGCACGACGGGGGTGGCCGCCATCAGCGACTGGTACGGGGACAGCACGGGCGGTTGCATCCGCGCCAGTCTAGGGAACCTCTCCGGCTCCACGGTGTGCGCGTCGGAGGTCCCGCGGCTAGCGTGTCCGGGGCGACCCTCCTGCTCTGGAGGACCGTCGACGACCTTCGAGGAGCACGGTGTCCTTCACAGCCCCGATCCAGCAGCCCGGACTGACCCTCGACCCGCTCTGGTACAAGCGTTCGGTGTTCTACGAGTGCATGATCCGCTCGTTCGTGGACTCGAACGGGGACGGCACGGGCGACCTGCAGGGCCTGATCAGCCGCCTGGACTACCTGCAGTGGCTCGGCGTCGACGCGCTCTGGCTGCCGCCGTTCTTCCGCTCCCCGCTGCGCGACGGCGGCTACGACATCTCCGACTACAAGGCGATCCTGCCCGAGTTCGGCACCCTCGACGAGTTCCGCGAACTCGTCACGAAGGCGCACGAGCGGAACATGCGCATCGTGATCGACATGGTGATCAACCACACGAGCGACCAGCACGAGTGGTTCCAGCAGTCGCGCGAGGACCCGGACGGCCCCTACGGCGACTTCTACGTCTGGCGGGACACCGACGAGGAGTACTCCAACATCCGCGTCATCTTCGTCGACACAGAGGAGTCGAACTGGACCTTCGACCCGGTGCGTCGGCAGTTCTTCTTCCACCGGTTCTTCTCGCACCAGCCGGACCTCAACTACGAGAACCCCGCCGTCGTCGAGGCGGTGTACGACGTCGTCCGGCACTGGCTGGACCTCGGTGTCGACGGGCTGCGGCTCGACGCGATCCCGTACCTGTTCCAGTCGGAGGAGGGCAACGGCGAGGGCGAGCCGGAGACCCACGAGTGGATCAAGAAGCTCCGCGCGATGGTGGACGACGAGTACCCGGGGCGGGTGCTCATCGCCGAGGCGAACCAGTGGCCCCGCGAGACCGCTGCGTTCCTCGGCACCGACGAGGAACCCGAGTGCCACATGGCCTTCGACTTCCCGGTGATGCCGCGCATCTTCTACTCGCTCCGTGCCCAGCACGCCAAGGAGCTGCAGGCGATCCTGTCCGAGACGCTCGACGTCCCCGAGACGGCCGCGTGGGGTGTGTTCCTCCGGAACCACGACGAGCTCACGCTCGAGATGGTCAGCGAGGAGTACCGGCAGGCGATGTACGGCTGGTACGGCTACGACCCGCGGATGCGCTCGAACATCGGCATCCGTCGCCGTCTCGCGCCGCTGCTCGACAACTCCCGCGCCGAGCTCGAACTCGTGCACGCGCTGCTCTTCTCGCTGCCCGGTTCGCCATTCCTCTACTACGGCGACGAGATCGGGATGGGCGACAACATCTGGTTGCCGGACCGCGACTCCTCGCGCACGCCGATGCAGTGGACCCCGGACCGGAACGCCGGGTTCTCCTCCGCCGACCCGGGCAAGCTGTTCCTGCCGGTCGTGCAGTCCCTGGTGTTCAACTACGCCCAGGTGAACGTCGAGGCCCAGCTGGCGCAGTCGCGCTCCCTGTTGCACTGGATCCGCAACGTGATCCACGTGCGGAAGGCCCACCCGGTCTTCGGGATGGGGTCGATCGCGGTGCAGCAGACCTCGAACGACAGCGTGCTGGCGTTCGTCCGGTCCTGGGCGGGTTCCGGCTCGGACCAGCAGTTCGGCCCGAGCGCTGAGGACGTGCTCTGCGTGTTCTCGTTCGCCCACAACCCGACGTCCGTGACGATCACCGCGCCCGAGTACGCCGGCCGCCCCCTCGTCGACCTGTTCGGCGGCGGCTCCTTCCCGTCCTTCGACGCGGACGGCACCGTCACGCTGACGCTCGGCACGCAGGCGTTCTACTGGCTGCACGTCGGTCAGGGTGCCGAGAACGCGAGCGCGCCTCGCGGGGCTGTCGGTGCCGTTGGTTAGCCTGACCGCGTGACCTCCCCCGCTGCCGAGCTCGACACGGCGACCCGGCCCCCGCAGGACCTGACCACCCGACCGTGGTGGCACGCACTCGGGGTGTTCGACCTCGAGACGACCGGCATCGACGTCGAGACCGCGCGCATCGTCAGTGCGCACGTGGGGCTCATCGACATGACCGGCCGCTCGATCGTCGAGGGTGCCTGGCTCGCCGACCCGGGCATCGAGATCCCGGAGCAGGCCGCGGCGGTGCACGGCATCACGACCGAACGCGCCCGGGCGGAAGGACGACCCGCCGGTGAGGTCGTGGCCGAGATCGTCGCCGCGGTGGAGGCCGTGTTCGCCCGCGGGATCCCGCTGGTGATCTACAACGCCCCCTACGACCTGACGCTCCTCGACCGGGAGGCCAAGCGGCACGGCATCGCCTCCCCCGTGATCGGCAACGTGGTCGACCCGCTCGTGATGGACAAGGCACTCGACACGTACCGGAAGGGCAAGCGGACGCTCGAGGTCGCCTCGCAGCTGTACGGCGTGCAGCTCGACGACGCGCACGACGCCGGTGCCGACGCCATCGCTGCCGGTCGGGTCGCCCAGGCCATCGCCGCGAAGTACCCGGACGAGCTCGGCATCAGCGCCGAGGAGCTGCACCGCAAGCAGGTCGTGTGGTGCTCCGAACAGGCCGCGTCCTTCCAGGAGTACATGCGGAGCAAGCGCGATCCGTCCTTCACCGCCGACGGCACCTGGCCCCGTCGGCACTCGGCCCCGAGCATGTAGCATTCCGAGAGGGGGAGGGCCGGACAGCGCCGTCCCCTCGACGACCGCACTGCAGACACCGTCTGCACCGCACGCTCAAGGGGAGATCCGCGCACGTGTTCCTGAAGACCTTCGGGTGGTCCCTGGCCATCACCGTGCTCGCACTGGCCATCGCGCTGGTCTACGGCGGATGGAGCGCGGTCATCATCACCGCGATCCTCGGCGTGCTCGAGATCAGCCTCAGTTTCGACAACGCGGTCGTCAACGCCCGCATCCTCGAGCGGATGAACCCGTTCTGGCAGAAGATGTTCCTCACCGTGGGCATCGTCATCGCGGTCTTCGGCATGCGCGTGCTCTTCCCGCTGCTCATCGTCGGCGTCACGGCGTCGCTGAACCCGGTGGAAGCCGTGCAGCTCGCCCTCGAGAAGGGCCCGATCGACGAGCCCGGTACCTACGCGTACCTGCTCCACGAGGCGCACCCGCAGATCGCTGCCTTCGGTGGCATGTTCCTGCTGATGATCTTCCTGGACTTCATGTTCGAGGAGCGCGACATCCTCTGGCTGCGCTGGCTCGAACGCCCGCTGCTCTTCATCGGCAAGCTCCCGATGGTCAACGTCATCGTCGCCCTCGTACTGCTGGCCATCGCGGGGACCACCGCCGGCGACCACCAGTCGACGGTCCTCATCGCGGGCATCGCCGGACTCGTCACGTACTTCCTGGTGACGGGCCTCGGCGGGCTGTTCGACGTCGACGACCCCGAGGACGACGGCAACTCGTTCGAGAGCACGGGCGAGATGGTCGCCGAGGCGAACCGCATCAGCAACAAGCGCCGCGTCGGCAACGTCGCCGGCAAGGCCGCGTTCCTGCTGTTCCTCTACCTCGAGGTCATCGACGCGTCGTTCTCGTTCGACGGTGTCATCGGCGCCTTCGCGATCACGGCCGACCCGATCATCATCGCCCTCGGTCTGGGCCTCATCGGCGCCCTCTTCGTGCGTTCTCTCACCGTCTTCCTGGTCCGACAGGGCACGCTGGACGAGTTCGAGTACCTCGACCACGGTGCGCACTGGGCGATCGGTGCACTCGCGGCGATCCTGCTCGTCACGATCACCACCGAGGTGAACGAGGTCGTCACCGGCCTCATCGGCGTCGTGTTCATCCTCGCCGCCTTCATCTCCTCGGTGGTCCGCAACAAGCGCAAGGCCGGCGAGCACGAGCCGGCGGACGACCACGCAGCCGTCGCCTCCTGACGGTCGCGACCAGGACTGCACCACCGACGAAGGGTTCACCACAATGGGTCTCAGCCTCCAGAAGGGCCAGGCGCTCTCGCTCACCAAGACCGACGGCAGCGCACTGTCGCGCGTCCGTCTCGGTCTCGGGTGGGACGCCGTGGCGACGAAGCGCGGCCTGTTCGGCGGCAAGAAGTCCGCGGACGTCGACCTCGACGCCTCCGCGATCTTCTTCGGCGCCGACGGCCAGCCCGTCGACTACGTCTGGTTCAACCAGCTCCGCAGCAAGGACGGCTCCGCGCAGCACACCGGCGACAACCTCACCGGTGAGGGCGACGGCGACGACGAGGTCATCCGCATCGACCTCAGCGCGGTGCACGGCGCCGTGCAGCAGATCGTCTTCGTGATCAGCAGCTACAGCCGCCAGACGTTCGACAACGTGCAGAACGCGTTCTGCCGCGTGGTCGACGACTCCACCGCGGGTGCGCCCGAGGTCGCCCGCTACCAGCTGACCGACTCCGGCCAGCACACCGCGATGGTCATGGCGAAGGTGTCCCGCACCGGAGCAGGATGGACCTTCACGGCGATCGGCGAACGTGCCGACGGCCGGACGGTCCAGGACCTCGTCGGCCCCGCAGCCGCCGCGCTCTGAGCCGACCCCACAGACGGAAGGACGATCGATGGCGACCCTCTCGCTCTCGAAGGGCAACAACCTCTCCCTGACCAAGACCGATCCGGGGCTCCGTCGGGCCATGATCGGCCTCGGCTGGGACCCGCGCACGACGGCGGGCGAGCAGTTCGACCTCGACGCCTCGGCGCTGCTGGTCGGCGCGAACGGCAAGGTCCGTTCCAACGACGACTTCATCTTCTACAACCAGCTGCAGTCGGTGGACGGCTCGGTCGTCCATCAGGGCGACAACCGCACCGGCGAGGGTGACGGCGACGACGAGCAGATCCTCATCGACCTCGACATCGTCTCCGCCGACGTCTCGCGTGTCGTCATCGTCGTCACGATCGACCAGGCCGATGCCCGTCACCAGAACTTCGGGCAGGTCCGTGGCGCGTTCTGCCGGGTCGTCAACGACGAGACCGGCAACGAGGTCGTCCGCTTCGACCTCACCGAGGACGCGGCATCGGAGACCGGCATGATCTTCGCCGAGATCTACCGGTACGACGGCGAGTGGAAGTTCCGCGCCGTCGGTCAGGGCTACGCGACCGGCCTCCGCGGCGTCGCGACCGACTACGGCGTCGTCCTCGACTGACGATCGCCCGACACACCCGAGGCACGCGACGCGCACAGCGTCACCGACGACGCTCCCCCACAACCGAAAGGACCCGATCATGGCCGGACTCTCCCTCAGCAAGGGCGGCAACCTCTCCCTCACGAAGACGAGCCCCGGGCTCACCGTGGCCACCGTCGGCCTCGGCTGGGACCCGCGCACCACGGCCGGCGAGGCCTTCGACCTCGACGCCTCGGCGCTGCTCGTCGGCCCCGACGGCAAGGTCCGCTCGGACGCCGACTTCATCTTCTACAACCAGCCCAAGAGCATCGACGGCTCCGTCGAGCACAAGGGCGACAACCGCACCGGCCAGGGCGACGGTGACGACGAGCAGATCGCCATCGACCTGCAGAGCCTGCCGGCCGACGTCGACCGCGTCGTCGTGGTCGTCTCGATCGACCAGGGCGAGGCACGCCGCCAGAACTTCGGCCAGGTCCGCAGCGCGTACTCGCGTGTGCTCGACCAGGACGGCGCCGAGATCGTCCGGTTCGACCTCTCCGAGGACGCCGCCCCGGAGACCGCGATGATCTTCTCGGAGATCTACCGGAGCGGTGCCGAGTGGAAGTTCCGCGCGGTCGGCCAGGGCTACCAGTCCGGTCTCGCGGGTGTCGCCACGGACTTCGGCGTCAACCTCAGCTGACCGGAGGCGCCACCGCCACCGCATCACCAGCAGCACCCACCAGCACCAGCACCAGCACCAGCAGCACTCAGCAGTTCCACCTCGTCACAGGAGACCACCGATGCCCGGACCGCTCGCTCCGCCGGAGCCCACCGACCCGTCGCAGGACGCCCTCGTCCTGCGTGCCGCTGACGCCGCCGAGGTCGTCACCCCGGACGACGCTCCGGGCATGGTGCCGGTGGACGCCGACCGTCAGTCGCAGATCGCGGCCCAGGCTCGGGAGTTCGTCGAAGAGGTCGCGAACCTCGACCCGCGCTCGCCCGCGTTCACCGAGAAGGTGGACGGCATCAACGCCATCGCCGGGTCGGAGATCGCGCGGTCGGGCGGGTTCTCGTCGCGGATGCTCGAGCGGTCGCAGTCGTCCGTCGCCGGCGCCAAGCGCTCCGGTGACGACGCGCAGGTGAAGGTCGCGACGACGCTCGGCGACCTGCGCTCCACGGTCGAGGACCTCACGCCGAACCAGGCCGACCTCAGCACCGGTCGGAAGATCCTCGGCATGATCCCCGGCGGCAACAAGCTGGCGAAGTACTTCCAGCGCTACGAGTCCGCGCAGACCCAGCTCGACAAGATCATCAAGTCGCTGATGGCCGGGCAGGACGAGCTCCGCAAGGACAACGCCACGCTGGCGGACGAGAAGGTCCAGCTGTGGGAGACCATGCAGCAGCTCAGCGAGTACGCGGTCTTCGCCAAGGCGCTCGACGCGGCGACGGTCACGAAGATCGAGAGCCTGCGGAACGGCGGCCGGGTGGACGAGGCGCAGAAGCTCGAGTCCGACGTGCTCTTCCCGGTGCGCCAGCGGCACCAGGACATCCTGACCCAGCTCGCCGTGTCGGTGCAGGGCTACCTGGCGATGGACCTGGTCCGGAAGAACAACACCGAGCTCATCAAGGGCGTCGAGCGTGCCCGGACGACGACGATCGCGGCCCTCCGCACGGCCGTCGTCGTGGCGCAGGCCCTGGCGAACCAGAAGATGGTGCTCGACCAGATCGACGCCGTGAACAGCACCACGAACGCGATGATCCTGCAGACCAGCGAGATGCTGCGCGACCAGACCACGCGGATCCACGAGCAGGCGACGAACTCCGGCGTCAGCGTCGAGACCCTGCAGAAGGCCTTCGACAACGTGTTCCAGACGATGGACGCCATCGACTCCTTCCGCTCGCAGGCGGCGCAGAACATGTCCTCGACCGTCTCGGCGCTCGAGTCCGGCATCCAGCGGGCGAAGCCGTACCTCGAGCGTGCTCGTCAGACCGACGACGACCCCCGATCGGTCACGCGATGACGTCTGCGGTCGACTGCCGTGCGTGATCGCCTGCGCGCGCTGTTCGGCCGCGACGACGAGGGTCAGGAACGCCGGGTCCCCGACCCGGACGCCGAGACCCCGGCGTCGGCCGCAGCCGCTGCCGCGGCGCGCATCGACGTCCGCGGCTCCGGTGGCGCGGCCGACGACGCCGCGGCCGCGGCCGGGCTCGACGACCTGCGGACCATCGTCCGGGCGGCCGGAGCCGACCTGCCGACCGTGGTGTCGTCGCGGGTCCGCCACGTCGAGGACCTCCTCCGCGAAGCGGCGGGCACCGTGGTCGCACGCGGCGCCTCCACCGAGCAGCGGTACCTCTTCCAGGCCATCGTGAACGACTACCTGCCCACGCCCGTCCGGACCTACCGGTCGCTGCCCGCAGCGGACCGGACCCCGGAGAGCGCCGCCACGGCGACCCTCGCCGGCCAACTCGACGTCGTCGCGGAGACGGTGGAGGACATGCACGAACAGATCAGGAGCGGCGCCATCGCCGAACTCTCCTCGCACGGCCGCTTCCTCCGGGACCGCCTGGGCGACGGCGACGAGGGCCTGCGCCTGCGCGGAGCCGACTCGTGACCGGGCAGCTCGTCCCCGGGGCGAACGCCGCGCTGACCGCCGAGAACCCCGGTCTCACCGCGGTGGTCGTCGGCATCCACTGGGACCAGATCGCCAGCCGCGGGCCCTCGGCCGAACTCGTCCCGATGGCGATCGTCTGCGGTCCGGACGGCCACGTGCTCTCCGACGAGGACCTCGTCTTCTTCAACCAGCTCGAGAGCGCCGACGCGTCGGTCCGGTACCTGGACGAGTCCGACCAGGAGGAGATCGACGTCGACTTCGCATCCATCCCGGACGCCGTCGACAAGATCGTCTTCGCGGTCTACCTGGACCCCGACCCGCGGTCCCCGAAGGACCTCGGCTCGGTCCGCTCGATGTCGGTCCGCGTCTGTGCGCCGGACGGCCGCGAGCTCGTCGCGTTCCCGCTGCCGTCGGAGCGGAACCACCTGATCGATGCGGTGATCCTCGGTGAGCTGTACCGCCACCGCTCGGAGTGGAAGTTCCGTGCCGTGGGTCAGGGCTACACCACGGGTCTGACCGGCCTCCGCGCCGACCACGGCATCGGCCGCGCACGATGACGACGGGGCACCCGTTCCTCCGCCGTCGCGTCCGTCCGGCCCCGCCCGGCCAGGAGGCTCGCCCGACCGCCGCCTCGTCCGGCACCACCGCCTCGTCCGGCACCACCGCCTCGTCCGGTCTCTCGATCGACCGCTCCACGGCCCCCGTTGCGCCGCCCGCGGCATCGGCGCCCGCAGCGTCGGCCCCGGCCTCGTCGGCACCGTCGAGTTCCGGTGGTGGACTGAGCCTGTCCTTCGGCCGCGCGCCGGCACAGCCGGCACAGCCGGCACCGCAAGCGCAGCCGACCCAGCAGACGTCACCGCCCCGATCCGCCGCGACGCCCCCGAGCGGGGCAGCCCGCCCAGCCGGTCCCGGGTCCACCGCGTCCACCCAGCCACGTCCCGACCGCATCGCACGTCGGCTGGCGGAACGGGCCTCCCGGATCCGCCCCTTCCCGGCACCCGATCCGCGCGACGTCCGCGTCCTCGGCCCCGAGGACCCGGTGGTCCGCATCGACCGCCGCCGCTCCGCCGTCGGCGCCCTGCGGGTCACCGGCTCGACCAGTGCCGCGTGGGAGTCCGTCGACCACGTGGTCGGCGCGGCGACCGCTGACGGTGCGACCGCCGGGCGCTCCGCGACGACCCGCGGCAACCGGCCCCTGGTCGGCTACGACGGTCCCGACGTCCTGGTGGCCCTGCGGCACGTCCGGCAGCTCCGTCGGGCGCTCGTGATGGGCCGCGGGTCGGACCGGCTCGTCATCGGGCTGCACGACGGCACCACCCTGGCGGTCGACGCCGGCGACGCCGACACCACCACGATCCTGGCGCTCTCCGTCATCGACGGCGAACTCGAGCTCCGCGCCGAGCCGTTCCCCAGGGCGACCCACGACGGCGACGTGTTCGCTGCGTTCGGGTTCGTCCTGTCCGCCCCGACCGTCGGAGTCTGATCCGTGCGCCACTTCGCCAACATCGCCGATCAGGAACCGCTGTTCCTCCGACCGCCAGAGGACGTGACGCGGGACAGCCCGCAGGACCTCCGCGCGGTGGCCCTCGGTGCCACCCTGTACACACCGGGCATCCGGCCGGACCTGGTGCGGGACGTCCGCCGCCAAACCGAACTCGGCGCCGGCTCGATCGTGCTGTGCCTGGAGGACTCCGTCGCCGACGACGACCTCCCCACGGCCGAGGCGAACGTCGAGACCGCGCTCCGCACCCTGACCGAGGAACTCGACCCGGCGACGCTGCCGCAGCTGTTCCTCCGTGTCCGGACGCCCGAGCACTTCTCCCGGCTGCTCGACCGCTTCGGCAGCCGCGCCCTCGACGTCCTGGCCGGCATCGTCCTGCCGAAGTTCGAGAACCCGGACGGTGCCGGGGCACAGTGGTTCGAGGTGCTCGACGCCGCGAACGCAGGCCGTGCCGCCGGCGCCCGGCTGCTCGTGATGCCCATCCTCGAGTCCCCCGCGATCATGCACCGCGAGTCGCGCACCGAGGCCCTCGCCGACGTCCACGACCTGCTGCTGGAACGGCGGGACGACGTCCTGGCGGTCCGGATCGGGGCGACCGACCTGTCGAGCGTCTACGGCCTCCGGCGTCCCTCGCACCTCACCGTGTACGACGTGCAGGTGCTGGCGTCCGTGATCGGCGACGTCGTGAACGTCCTCGGCCGCGCCCGGGACGGCTTCGTCGTCGCCGGGCCGGTGTGGGAGCACTACCCGGACTCCGACCGGGTGTTCCGCACGCAGCTGCGCACCACGCCGTTCCAGGAGGCCGGGGACCTCCAGCTCCGCCGGCAGCTGCTCCTGGAGGGCTTCGACGGGCTGCTCCGCGAGGTCACCCTCGACCGCGCGAACGGCCTCACCGGCAAGACGGTCATCCACCCGCGCCACGTGCCGCTCGTGCACGCGATGTCGGTCGTCAGCGACGAGGAGTTCTCGGACGCCTCCGACGTGCTCGCCAACGCGACGGGTGGGGTCGCCGCCTCCCGGTACGGCAACAAGATGAACGAGATGAAACCGCACCACGCCTGGGCGGAGCGCACGATGCTCCGTGCCCGGGCGTTCGGTGTGGCCACCCCGGACGTGACCTACGTCGACCTGCTCGAGCGGAGCCAGCCGTGACCACGACCACCCCCACCGCAGGCCCGTCGGGGTCCGTCCTGCCGACGCCCGACGAGCTCGGCGTGGTGCTGACGGACGAGCCCACCGCCGGCGACGGGTCCACCTCCCCCGGTGTCCCGCTGGCGTCGCTCGTCCGGCTCGCCCTCCGCCGGAACCCCCGCCGCGCACACCTGCTCGTGTCGACCGTGCTCGCGAAGCACGTGCCGACCGTGCCCGCGGTCGCGCTCCTCGCCGGCGAAGCGCTGGGCGCCCGGGTCGCGGACGTCCTCGACGGCGGAGCGCGCCTCGAGGCCGGGGCGGTCGCGCGCCTCCGTGCGGTCCTCGACCTGCAGGCCGTCATCGACGTGCAGCAGGCGACGGACGCGCCGACGGATGCAGCGACCGACACGGGCAACGCGTCCGACGCCCTGCACCGGGCCGCCACGACGCTCCGCACCGACCTGGCCGCGGTCCGGCCGACCCTGCCGGACGTGCTCGTCCTCGGGTTCGCCGAGACCGCGACCGCCCTCGGTGCGACCGTCGCCGAGGCCCTCGGCGCCGGGTACCTGCACTCGACCCGCCACGACCCGCCCGGGGCGACGCCGGCCGCCGGCTTCGACGAGGCGCACTCGCACGCGACCGCGCACCGCCTGCTCCCCGCCGAGGACGACTGGCTGCCGGCCGACGGCACCGTCGTCCTGGTCGACGACGAACTGAGCACCGGGGCCACGGCCCGTGCCACGATCCGCGCCCTGCACGCCGTCGCACCGCAGCGGCAGTGGGTCGTCGCCGCCCTCGTCGACCTCCGCTCCGACGAGGACGTCGCCGCGACCGAGGCCCTGGCCACCGAACTCGGCGCGCCCGTCGCGGTCGTCGCCCTCGGACGCGGTCGCGTCGCGCTGCCCGACGGTCTCACCGACACCGCAGCCGAACTCGTCGCCGCGGTCGCCGCGCCGCTCACCACGGCGCCCGCGGACGCGGCGGCTCCCGTGGACGCGATGGCACCGGACCGTGAGCCGACGTCGGACGGGAGGCCCGTGCCGGCCCCGCCCCGTGCCTCCCGTCCCGGGGCGGTCACCGTGGTCGCCGCACCGCCCACCGCCGTCGACCGCACCGGCACCCCGGCTGCGCGTGTCCGCACCCCGCGGACCGACGTCGAAGGCATCGCCGCCGACCTCGCCCGGGTGCTCACCGACGCATCGGGCCGGGTACCGGACCGTGTCCTGGTGCTCGGCACCGAGGAGCACATGGCGACACCGCTCGCGATCGCGGACGCACTCCGCCGCCGGAGCACCGCGGACGTCCGCTCGTCGACGAGCACCCGCTCCCCCGTCGCCGTCTTCGACGACCCGGCGTGGCCGATCCGCTCCGGCATCCGGCACCGCTCCCACGACGTCACGGTGGACGGCCCGGGCGAGCGGTACGCGTACAACGTGCACGGCTTCGACGCGATCGTCGTCGTCCCCGAGCCGGGCACCGAGCGGGCCACCCTCGAGGGGCACGACGGTCTGCTCGACGTGCTCGCCGCCGTCACGCCGCGCGTGGTCCTCGTGGACAGCGCGCTCGAACCCGCCGGAGCTCCGGAGTCCGCCCCGCGCCCGCTGACGGGTCCGTCCTTCGGGTCGTACGAGCCGGACGAGGTGACCTGGCTGCTGCAGGACCTGGCCGATGCCGCCCTGGAGGCCGACACCGCCGACCGGGAGCGTGCCATCCAGCTCGAGGGCGCGAACTACGCCGAGTCGCTGCCCGTCGAGTACGTGCCGTCGGAGTCCTACGAGGAGCTGTACCGCGACGCTCTCGGACGCTCGGCGGACCGGATCGCCGAGGCGGTCGGGATCGTCACGGACCTGGTCCTCCGCGACCGGCCGAACGCGGTGCTCGTCTCCCTCGCCCGGGCCGGCACGCCGGTCGGGATCCTGATGCGCCGGTGGGCCGAGCAGCAGCGCGTGGTCCGCCTGCAGCACTACACCGCGAGCATCGTCCGCGGGGTCGGCATCGACGAGACGGCGCTCCGCTGGCTCGCGGCGCACCACGACGCGTCCCAGGTCGTCTTCGTCGACGGGTGGACCGGCAAGGGCGCCATCACCCGCGAGCTGACGGACGCACTCGACCGGTTCGCGGCCTCGGACGGGGTGCGCTTCGGCGACGAAGTCGCGGTCCTCGCCGACCCGGCCGGCTGCACCCCGCTGCACGGCACCCGGGACGACTACCTGGTGCCGTCGGCCTGCCTCAACTCCACCGTGTCCGGGCTCGTGTCCCGCACGGTGTTCAACCGGGCGTGGACCCCGGAGGGCACGCTGCACGGCGCGAAGCAGTACCGCGAGCTCGGTCCCCGTGACCACTCGCGCTCGTTCGTCGCCACCATCGCCGAGCGGTTCGCCGCCGTCCGCCCCCGGGTCGACGCGGCCCTGGCGGCCGACGCGGGTCCGGAATCACGCGCGGTCGACTGGCGCGGCATGCGGACGGTCGAGGCGATCGGCGCCGCGTACGGCATCACCGACCTGCACCTGGTGAAGCCGGGCGTCGGCGAGACCACCCGTGTGCTGCTGCGCCGTGTCCCGTGGCAGGTGCTGGTCCGGGACGCGGAGGACGTCGACATCGCGCACGTGGTCGCCCTGGCGCGCGAGCGTGGTGTGCCCGTCGTGACCCGACCCGACCTGTCCTACAGCTGCGTCGGGCTCATCCACCCGCTCGGTAGCCGGGTGTCGGACACGGGCACCGACCCGGCCGCGGACACCGGCGACACCGCTGCGACGACCGGCGCGGACGCATGAGCGCCCTCGTCGGGTTCGACCTCGACCGCACCGTCGTCTACTCCGCCGCCGCACTCATGCTCGAGGGCCCGGACGAAGCCGCACCCTCGCTCGTCGTCACCGAGGTGTACCAGGGCCTGCCGCTGTCGTTCATGACCCGTCGTGCGGAGCGTGCCCTGGAGGCCCTGGCCGAGACGTCCGTCGTGGTCCCGGTGACCACCCGGACGGTCGCCCAGTTCCAGCGCATCCGGCTGCCGCTGCCGACGACCGGATGGGCCGTGACGACGAACGGCGCGGTCGTGCTGCACGACGGCGAGCCGGACGAGGCCTGGACCGCCACCCTCCGCGACGAGATGGCGGCGACGTCCGCTCCCCTGCCCGAGGTCGAGCACCGCCTGGCCACCGCGCTGCCCGAGGGCTCGGTCCTCCGCACCCGCCGTGCCGAGGACCTCTTCGTCTACGCCATCGTCGAGCGGTCCGAGCTGCCGGACAGCGCCGTCGAGGCCTTCGCCGCCGAACTCGCCGAGCTCGGCTGGCGGGTGTCCGTGCAGGGACGCAAGCTCTACGCCGTGCCCGTGCCGATCCGGAAGGAACGAGCCCTTGCGGCCGTCGCCGAGCGGGTCGGTGCCACCCGGACGATCGCCGCCGGGGACTCGCTGCTCGACCGGGAGATGCTGGCCTGGGCGGACGTGGCGATCCGCCCGGCGCACGGCGAGCTGCACGCCGTCGGGTGGACGGCGGCGAACCTCGTCGTCACGCAGGCGCAGGGTGTCCTGGCGGGCGAGGAGCTCGTGCAGCTCGCCGCCGCCGCTGCCGCCGGGGTGCCGTCCCGGGCCTGACCGGAACGGCAGCAACACAGAACCAGCACAGACGAAGAACGGGCGGCCCTCCCGCAGGAGGACCGCCCGTTCGTACTCCCGGAGGAGCAGAGCTGCTTACTTGCTGAAGCCCTTGAAGCGCTGGTTGAACTTCTCGACGCGGCCGGCCGAGTCGAGGATGCGCTGCTTGCCCGTGTAGAACGGGTGCGAAGCGGACGAGATCTCGACGTCGATGACCGGGTAGGTCGCACCGTCGAGCTCGATGGTCTTGTCGCTGTTCGCGGTCGAACGCGTCAGGAACGTCTCACCGGAAGCCAGGTCACGGAAGACGATGGCGCGGTACTCGGGGTGGGTTTCGGTCTTCATGGGGATTCCTCGGTGGATCGCGATGACGGAAGATGGGAAGTCGTGTGGCCTACGCCAGCGGACCACGTTACCAGACGACGGCCCCGATCGGGAGCGCCCGGAGCTGTGTCGCGCCCGTTCAGACGGCGCGGGCGGTCCAGCGTCCGGCGTCCTGGGACACCGTGAGCTCGACGCCGAACGCGGTGGAGAGCGTCTCGGCGGTCAGGACGTCCGCGATCGGGCCGGCGGACTGCACGTGGCCGTCGGCGAGGACGAGCGCGTGCGTGAAGCCCGCGGGGATCTCCTCGACGTGGTGGGTGACGATGACGATCGCCGGCGAGTCCGAGCTCTGCGCGTAGCCGCCGAGGGTGCGCACCAGGCTCTCGCGGGCACCGAGGTCGAGCGACGCGGCCGGCTCGTCGAGGAACAGCACCTCGGGGTCGGTCATCACCGCGCGGGCGATCTGGACCCGCTTCTGCTCGCCGTCGCTGAGCTCGCCGAAGCTGCGCTCGGTGAAGGCCCCGAGGCCCCACTCCTCGAGCACCCGCTGGGCACGGCGGACGTCGAGTTCCTCGTACTCCTCGTTCCAGCGGCCGGTGACCGAGTACGCGGCGGTGAGGACGACGTCGATGACCTTCTCGGTCATCGGGATCCGACGCGCGAGGGCGGTCGACGCGAAGCCGATCCGGGGGCGGAGCTCGAACAGGTCGGCGCCGCCGAGTTCGGTCCCGAGGACCTCGACCTCACCGGAGGTCGGGAACGTCTGCGCCCCGGCGACCTGCAGCAGCGTGGTCTTGCCGGCACCGTTCGCGCCGAGCACCACCCAGCGCTCGTCGTCCTGCACCTCCCACGAGATCCCGTCGAGGATGGTGGACCCGTCACGGACCACGGAGACGTCTGACAAGCGCACGACCGAGGGCATGTCGCCAGCCTACGCGAGCGCGGTCCGCTCCCCCGTCAGCGCCGCGCGTGCGGTGGACGACGGGTGACGGACAGGAGGCCCGGTGCCGGTCTCGGGGACCGGCACCGGGCCTCCAGGCCGTCGGCACGTGCGACGCGGTCAGCGACCGGCGAGCACCTCGTCGTAGACCGCGCGGGTCTTCGTGGCGATGGCACCCCAGGTGAACTCGCTCTCGACGCGCAGACGACCGGCGCGCCCCATGAGCTTGGCGAGCCCGAGGTCGGCGAGCACCTCGTTGAGGGTCGCGGCGAGGTCGGCGACGTAGCGGTCGGGATCGGTCGGCGTACCGGTGCCGTCGGTCGCCTGGTCGATCGGCACGATGCGGCCGGTCAGGCCGTCGGCGACGACCTCGGGGATGCCGCCGGTCTTCGTACCGACGACGGGGATGCCGCAGGCCATGGCCTCGAGGTTCACGATGCCGAGCGGCTCGTAGATCGACGGGCAGACGAACACGGTCGCACTCGAGAGGACGTTGACGATCTCGCGGTGTTCGAGCATCCGGTCGATCCAGACGACGCCGTTGCGGCGGGTCCGCAGGTCCTCGACCAGTCCGGTGACCTCGGCGAGGATCTCGGGTGTGTCGGGGGCGCCGGCGCAGAGCACGACCTGGACGTCCTCGGGCAGGGACGCCACCGCGCGGAGCAGGTAGGGCAGCCCCTTCTGGCGCGTGATGCGGCCGACGAAGACCACGCTGGGGCGGTCCGGGTCGATGCCGAGGGCGCGGACGGCGTCGTCGTCGCGCTCGGGCTTCCAGTCGTCGATGTCGATGCCGTTGTAGACGACCTTCACCCGGGACGGGTCGATCGACGGGTAGGAGCGCAGGATGTCCGCGCGCATCGCCTTCGACACCGCGACGACGCCGTCCGCGTTGGTGAACGCCTCGCGCTCCATCCAGCTGGACAGGCGGTACCCGCCGCCGAGCTGCTCGGCCTTCCAGGGGCGGAGCGGCTCGAGGCTGTGGGCCGTGACGACGTGCGGGATGCCGTGGGTGAGCTGCGCCAGACGCCCCGCTGAATTGGCGTACCAGGTGTGCGAGTGCACGAGGTCGGCACCCTCGACGTCGGCCGCGATCTGCACGTCGGTGCCGAGAGCCTGCAGCGCACCGTTCGCCTGCTCGAGGCCCGCGGGCGTGCGGTATGCCCAGACACCCTGTTCGTCGCGGAAGCCCCCGAAGGCCCGGACACGGACGTCGGTGTCCGTCCCGGACCGCAGCGCCGCGGTCAGCTGGGCAACGTGGACACCGGCTCCGCCGTAGACCTCCGGCGGATACTCCCTGGTCAGTAGATCGACTCGCACGCGTTCAAACTAACGGGTTCCCAGTGCTGACGCCTACTGTGAGCGACATGGCAACGAAGAAGGTTTTCGGCATCGTGCTCGCTGGCGGCGAGGGCAAACGGCTCATGCCCCTCACGGCGGACCGTGCGAAGCCCGCCGTGCCGTTCGGTGGGAACTTCCGCCTCGTGGACTTCGCGCTGTCGAACCTGGTCAACTCCGGGCTGCAGCGCATCGTCGTCCTGACGCAGTACAAGTCGCACTCACTGGACCGGCACGTCTCCCTGACCTGGCGCATGGAGGGGCTGCTCGGCTCCTACGTGGCCTCCGTCCCCGCTCAGCAGCGGCTCGGCAAGCGCTGGTTCGCCGGCTCCGCCGACGCGATCCTGCAGTCCCTGAACCTGATGCGTGATGAGCGGCCCGACATCGTCGTCGTGGTCGGCGCGGACCACGTGTACCGGATGGACTTCTCCCAGATGGTGGAGGCGCACATCGCCTCGGGCCGCAGCGCCACCGTGGCGGCCATCCGCCAGCCGATCGAGCTCGCGGACCAGTTCGGCGTCATCAAGGTCGACGACGCGGACCCCACCCGGATCGAGGCGTTCCTCGAGAAGCCGAAGGACGCCACCGGCCTGCCGGACTCCCCGCACGAGGTCCTGGCGTCGATGGGCAACTACGTGTTCGACGCCGACGCCCTGGTGGACGCGGTCCTCCGCGACGGCCAGATCGAGTCGTCCGACCACGACATGGGCGGCGACATCATCCCGGACTTCGTCGCACGCGGCGACGCCGGCGTCTACGACCTGCAGCGCAACGAGGTCCCCGGCTCGAACGACCGCGACAAGTACTACTGGCGCGACGTGGGCACGATCGACTCGTTCTTCGACGCCCACATGGACCTCATCGCGCCGGTCCCGGTCTTCAACCTGTACAACCAGGACTGGCCGATCTTCAACCAGCAGACCAACCTGCCGCCGGCGAAGTTCGTGCGCGACGCCAACGGCAACACCGGCGCCACCGTGGACTCCATCGTGTCGCTCGGCTGCCTGCTCTCCGGAGCCCAGGTCGAGCGCAGCGTCATCGGTCCGTGGGCGACGATCGACTCGCAGGCGAAGGTGCTCGACTCGATCGTCTTCGAGCGCGCGACCATCGGTGCCGGCGCGATCGTGAACCGAGCGATCCTGGACAAGGACGTCGTCCTCGCACCGGGCGCCCACGTCGGTGTCGACCGCGAGGCCGACGAGGCCCGTGGGTTCACCGTCACCGACTCCGGTATCACGGTGGTCGGCAAGGGCGTCCGCGTCGACGCCTGACCCGTTCCGCTCCCCCGTCGTGACCTGACGACGTCACGGGGCACCCGACCCCGCTACCGTGGTCGGGTGCCCCGTTTCCTCGTCGTCCTCGATGCCGATTCGACCCTGCTCGAGGACGAGGTCATCGAGCTCCTCGCCGACGCGGCGGGGACCCGGCCACAGGTCCAGGCGGTGACGGAGCGCGCCATGCGCGGCGAGATCGACTTCGCCGAGAGCCTCCGGGAGCGGGTCGCGACGTTGGCGGGCCTCCCGGTCGACACGTTCGCCCGCGCGCAGCAGGCCGTCCGCGTCACCCGTGGTGCCGACGAGCTGGTGCGCGGGGTGCACGCCGCCGGCGGGACGGTCGCCGTCGTGTCGGGTGGCTTCCACGAGGTGCTCGACCCCTTCGCCGCCGGGCTCGGACTCGACCACTGCCGGGCGAACCGGCTGGAGACGCAGGACGGCGTGCTCACCGGGCGTGTCGCGGGTGTGGTCGTCGACGCGCAGGCGAAGGCGGACGCGCTCCGGTCCTGGGCGGCTGCGGACGGCGTGCCGCTCGCCCGCACGGTGGCCGTGGGTGACGGTGCCAACGACCTGGCGATGATGGCGGTCGCGGGGCTCGCCGTCGCGTTCGACGCGAAGCCGCGGGTGCGGGCGGAGGCGGACGTCGCCGTCGTCGACCGTGACCTGTCCGTCGTCCTCGCCACCCTCGGCCTGCGCGGCTGACGCGCCGCCGGCCGGCTGCGCCGCGCGCGGCGGGCCGCGGCGTGGCCGAGCCTCGGCCCCGCGGACAGTTCGCGCCTCTGAACCGACGCAAAGTGTCCGCCCAGCCGAGGCTCGGCCCGCGCTCAGTCGGTCAGTGGCCCATGCCCAGGCCGCCGTCGACCGGGATGACCGCGCCGGAGATGTAGCCCGCGCCGTCGCCCGCCAGGAAGAGCGTGGCGTCCGCGACGTCGTCCACGCTGCCGTAGCGCGCCGCCGGGATCGCCTTCTTGAACTCGGCCTGCAGCTCGTCAGACAGGGCGGCGGTCATGTCGGTCTGGATGAACCCCGGCGCGACGACGTTGGCCGTGATGCCGCGGGAGCCGAGCTCGCGCGTGATGGACCGGGCCATGCCGACCAGCGCGGCCTTGGACGAGGCGTAGTTGACCTGCCCGATCTGCCCGTACGCCCCGACGACGCTCGACATCAGGACGATGCGGCCGAACTTCGCCTTCATCATCCCCTTCGTCGCGCGCTTGACCACGCGGAAGGTGCCGGTCAGGTTCGTGTCGACGACGCTGGTGAAGTTTTCTTCCGACATCCGGAGCAGCAGCTGGTCGTTCGTGATGCCGGCGTTCGCGACCAGGACCTCGATCGGCCCGAGCGCTGCCTCGACCTCGGTGAAGGCGCGGTCGACCGACGCGGTGTCGGTGATGTCGGCCTGCACGGTGAGCGCACCCTCGGGGCCGCCCTGCCCGCTCCGCGAGGTGACGGCGACCCGGTGCCCGGCGGCGACGAAGCGGGCTGCCAGCGCGTGGCCGATGCCGCGGTTGCCGCCGGTGATGAGGACGGTACGGGGGGTGGTCATGGTCGCTCCGTTCGCTGGTGGTCGCTGGCCTGCCGGGGCCTCGCGGCTCCGGACACAGCGCCAGCGAGCCTACCGGTGCACTCCGCGACGGCCGGTCTCCGCACGACCGTCCGGATGTCGTCCCCCGGGCGTAAACTGGAGGTCGGCAGACGGAGACCCCACCGCATGAACCGCAAGAACCCGCAGGACCCGAGCGGCCCGCGCATCCAGCTCCAGCGATCGGTGCCGGAACACGTGACCGCAGAGCCGATGTCGTCGCAGAACATCACGACGCTCCCGGACAACCCGGAGATCGACCGCGCCCACCGGCTGTCCCGCTACGTGTGGCAGATGGCCTTCCGTGTCGTCTGTTTCGTCGGGGCCGTGCTGATCTGGAGCGCCTGGCACTCCTGGATCGCCGTGCTGCCGATCGTCGCCGCCGCCGTCGTCCCCTGGGTCGCGGTCGTGCTGGCGAACGCCGGCAACCGCACCGGCGGCGACGTCGTCCGACCGGGTGGTGCGGTCGAGCTGTACGACGCGGTCGACCCGCGCCTCCGCGACGAGCAGGAAGACGCACGCGCCCAGGCCTACCGGGCTGAGCAGGAGCGCCTGCGCGACCAGGCCCGGCGTGCGCAGGAGGACTGGCAGCGCAACGGTGACCGGTCGCGCGTCTGGACCGCACGGAACGGCGGCCGCCGCTGATGGGAGCGACCTTCGACCTGTTCACCGAACCCGGCGCGACGCCGGTGTGTTCGCGGGCCGGTTGTTCGTCGACGGCCGCGTGGCGGGTGAACTGGCGGAACCCCCGGATCCACGCCGAGGACCGCGTGAAGATCTGGGCGGCCTGCGACGACCACTGCGACTTCCTCGCCGACTACCTGCGGTCGCGCTCGTTCCCGGTCCGCGTGACCGGCATCGACGACGACGTGGAGCACCTCGACGACACCACCGCGCGCGTCGCGGGTGACGGGCGATGACCGAGGGCTTCGACCCCGGTTCCCGGTACGGGCGGCGCCACGCGGCACGGATCCGCCAGGCGCAGGACGGTTCCGTGACGTCGGCGGACAGCGACACCACGTCTGCCCGAGACGGCGGCCCTGCCGAGCCCTTCGTCGGCTGGCACTTCGTCCGCAGTCGCCGTTGGCTCGGCTACTTCGCCATCGCCGTCGCGTTCGCGATCATCTGCACGCTGTTCGGCATGTGGCAGTGGGACCGCCGGAACGAAGCCGTCCGCCAGAACGACCAGATCGCGGCGAACTACGACCACGCCCCGGTCCCGGTCGACCAGGTGCTCCCCCGCGCCGGCACCTGGAGCAACGACTTGACCTGGCTGCGTGCGAGCGTCACCGGCCGGTACGACACCGACCACCAGCTACTCGTCCGCAACCGCGTCCACAACGGGCAGCCCGGCTTCGAGGTCCTCGTCCCGCTGGTCACCGACGACGGGCGCGCCTTCGTCGTCGACCGCGGGTGGGTCCCCACGGGCAACAAGCAGGACGCCCCGGACAGCATCCCGGCGCCGCCGACCGGCACCGTCACCGTCGTCGTGCGTCTGCAGCAGTCCGAGCCCCGCATCCCCGGCCGCACCGACCCGGCGAACACCGACCAGGTGCAGTCCGTCACGCTGCCGGACGTCGCGGACAAGGCCGGCCACCCGATCTGGACCGGTGCGTACGGCCAACTCGACAGCGAGACACCGGCCCCGTCGGAGCGTGCGCCCCTCGGCTGGGACCGCCCCAGTGCGGACACCGGCCTGCACCTCAGCTACTTCATCCAGTGGTTCCTGTTCGCCGTCGGGGGCTTCGGGTTCCTGGCCTACGTGATGGTGCAGGAGTACCGGAACCTCAACCAGGACGACCCGGAGGAGCGCGAGCGCGCCCTCGACCGGCAGCGCCGCAAGGACGCGAAGCCGAAGTCGGACGCCGAGATCGAGGACGAGCTGCTCACGTCCCGTCGCTGACGGACCGACAGCACGCACAGACGGAACGGGAGGCCCGTGGCGGTGTCGCCACGGGCCTCCCGTTCCGTCTGTCGTGCCGGTGCGCGCGTCAGGCGAGCTCGATGAGCTCCGCGTAGTCCTTGTTCCAGTGGTCCTCGGTGCCGTCCGGGAGCAGCAGCACACGCTCGGGGTTGAGCGCCTCGACCGCACCCGCGTCGTGGGACACGAGGACGACGGCGCCCTCGAAGCCGGCGAGGGCATTGAGGATCTCCTCACGCGACGCGGGGTCCAGGTTGTTCGTGGGCTCGTCGAGCAGCAGCACGTTCGCTCCCGAGACGACGATCATCGCGAGCGACAGACGCGTCTTCTCACCGCCGGAGAGCACGCCGGCCTTCTTGTAGCCGTCGTCACCGGTGAACAGGAACGACCCGAGCACCCGGCGGGCCTCGGTCTCGTTGAGGTCGGTCGACGCCGAGACCATGTTCTCGATCACCGTGCGGTTGACGTCGATGTTCTCGTGCTCCTGCGCGTAGTACCCGATGCGCAGGCCGTGGCCGGGCTGGACCTCACCAGTGTCCGGCGCGTCGGCACCTGCCAGGATGCGGAGCAACGTCGTCTTGCCGGCACCGTTGAACCCGAGGATGACCACACGTGAACCGCGGTCGATCGCCAGGTCGACGCCCGCGAAGATCTCGAGCGAGCCGTAGGACTTCGACAGCCCCTCGGCCATCAGCGGCGTCCGACCACACGGAGCCGGCGTGGGGAACCGGATCTTCGCGACACGGTCGGCCACGCGCTCGTCCTCGAGGCCCGCGAGCAGCTTGTCGGCACGGGCGACCATCTGGTGCGCCGCAGCGGCCTTCGACGCCTTCGCACCGAAGCGAGCAGCCTGGTCCTTCAGCGTCGCGGCCTTCTTCTCGGCACCGGCGCGCTCCTTGCGACGACGCTCCTCGTCGGCGACGCGCTGCCGCTGGTAGAGCTTCCAGCCCATGTTGTAGATGTCGATGGTCTGCCGGTTCGCGTCGAGGTAGAAGACGCGGTTCACGACCTCGTCCACCAGCTCCACGTCGTGGGAGATGACGATCACACCGCCCGCGTAGGTCTTGAGGTGCTCGCGGAGCCACACGACCGAGTCGGCGTCGAGGTGGTTCGTCGGCTCGTCGAGGATCATCGTGTCCGCGTCGGAGAACAGGATGCGCGCGAGCTCGATACGACGACGCTGACCACCGGAGAGCGTCTTGAGCTGCTGGTCGAGGATGCGGTCCGGCAGCTTGAGGTTCGACGCGATCGACGCCGCCTCGGCCTCGGCCGCGTAGCCACCCAGCGCATTGAACTCGTCGTCCAGACGGGAGTACCGCTTCATCGCCTTCTCGGCGACCGCCGGGTCCGTGCTGGCCATGTCGAGCGTGGCCTTGCGGATGCCGTCGACGAGCTCACCGAGGCCGCGGGCGTCGAGGATCCGCTTGCGGGCGGTGTCCTCGGGGTTCCCGGAGCGCGGGTCCTGCGGCAGGTAGCCGATCTCACCAGACCGCTGGATCGTGCCGTCGGTCGGCGCGGCCTCACCCGCCAGGGCCTTGGTCATGGTGGTCTTCCCCGCGCCGTTCCGGCCGACGAGGCCGATCTTGTCACCCCGCTCGACGCGGAAGGACACGTTCTCCATCAGGAGGCGAGCCCCGACGCGGATCTCGAGTTCGTGCACGGCAAGCACAGTGGACGTCCAATCAGTTGGTGGGTTTGCACAACGGTGTGTGCGGGAGGTGCACCGCTACGCTGACGGGAACCGATGGTCCAGAACAGGACCAGCAGTCCATTCTAGGAGAATCCATGACGAACGCCACCGGGTTCGCTCCCCGCGCAGTCCTCGCCGACCGTCTGCGCACGCACGGCCTGGCCACCGACGCCGCCCTGATCGCCGGTGGTGCGCTGTTCACCGCCGCGCTGGCGCAGGTCGAGGTGCCGATGTGGCCGGTCCCCGTGACCGGTCAGACGCTGGCCGTCGTCCTCGTCGGCGCGACGCTCGGTGCACGCCGCGGTGTCCTCTCGATGCTCGTCTACGCGATCGTCGGGCTCGCCGGCGCGCCGTTCTTCGCCGACGCCCAGGGCGGCCTGCACGCGCTGACCCTGCCGAGCTTCGGGTACGTCATCGGCTTCATCCCGGCCGCCGGCCTCATCGGCTGGCTCGCCCGCCGCAACTGGGACCGCAAGGTCGGGCGGGCCGCGGTCGCGATGCTGCTCGCGAGTGCGATCCCCTTCGTCACCGGCCTGCCGTACCTCGCGATCGCCCTCGGTGCGCTCGGCGCCCCGAACGACCTGCAGTCCGTCCTGGCGGCGGGTCTCTACCCGTTCGTCATCGGCGGCATCGCCAAGGCCCTCATCGCCGCGGGTGTGCTGCCCCTGGCCTGGAAGGCGCTCGGCCGCCGCTGAGCGCCCCGCACCCGATGGCGGACAGGAGGCCCGGTACCAGCCTGGTACCGGGCCTCCTGTCCGTTCTGGGGACGCGACGCGGGGTCGGGAGCCGTCCCGACGCCCGCGAGCGGCCACGACACCCCGCCTGCCGTCCGCCGAGCGGTCTCGACACCCCGCCTGTCGTCCGGCGAGCGGCCACGATTCGTCGGTTCGGAGGGCCGAGAACGACGTTTCCTGACCGCTCGGCGGAGTTGACCGGCGCGTCAGAGGACGGGTCCCTCGGGTGTCAGACACCCCGTTCAGGGACGCCGAGCGGTCACAGGTCGTCGGTCCGCGGGCACGAGAACGACGTTCTGTGACCGTTCGGCGAGAGCGCGCCGGGCGCGCCGGGCGCGCCGGGCGGGACACGACGACGGACGGGAGGCCCGGTACCAGCTGGTACCGGGCCTCCCGTCCGTTCTGTGGTCGCGTGGCTAGATCGAGAAGCCGAGCGCGCGCATCATCTCGCGGCCGTCGTCGGTGATCCGCTCCGGACCCCACGGCGGCATCCAGACCCAGTTGATGCGGAACGCGTCGACGATGCCGTCCAGCGCGTTCGCGGTGTCGTTCTCGATGACGTCCGTCAGCGGGCACCCGGCACTCGTCAGCGTCATGCTGATGATGAGCGCCGTGGCCTCGTCGTCCCAGGCAAGGTCGTAGATCAGCCCGAGGTCGACGATGTTGACGCCGAGCTCCGGGTCCTGTACCTCTTTCAGCCCCTCGACGACCTCGTCGAACTTCTCGGGTGCGAGTGTGGTGATCATCGTCACTCCGCCGGTGCGACGGCTGCGGCCTGCACGTAGCGGTCGTAGCCCTCGTTCTCGAGACGCTCGGCCAGCTCCGGTCCACCCTGCTCGGCGATCTTGCCTGCGACGAACACGTGGACGAAGTCCGGCGTGATGTAGCGGAGGATGCGCGTGTAGTGGGTGATGAGCAGCACACCGAGGCCTGTCGCCGCCTTGGCACGGTTGACACCCTCGGACACGATCTTCAGCGCGTCGACGTCGAGGCCGGAGTCGGTCTCGTCGAGGACGGCGAACTTCGGCTTGAGGAGCTCGAGCTGCATGATCTCGTGGCGCTTCTTCTCGCCGCCGGAGAAGCCCTCGTTGACGTTGCGCTCGGCGAATGCCGGGTCCATCTTGAGGTCGGCCATCGAGGTACGGAGGTCCTTGATCCAGCCGCGGAGGGCCGGTGCCTCTCCGTCGATCGCCGTCTTGGCGGTGCGGAGGAAGTTCGACACCGTCACGCCGGGGATCTCGACCGGGTACTGCATGGCGAGGAACATGCCGGCACGGGCGCGCTCGTCGACGCTCATCGCCAGGACGTCCTGGCCGTCGAGGGTGATCGATCCACCGGTGACGTGGTAGCGCGGGTGACCGGCGATCGTGTACGCCAGGGTCGACTTGCCGGAGCCGTTCGGGCCCATGATCGCGTGGATCTCGCCCTCGTTGATCGTCAGGTCGACGCCCTTGAGGATCTCCTTGACACCCTGGTCGGTGTCGATGGCGACCTGCAGGTCACGGATTTCGAGAGTGGACATTGCGTTCCTTCGGTTGCAGCTGTGGTGCGGCGTCAGCCGCGGGAAGAGTGTGGGTTCGCGCTCAGGCGACCGGGACCGGGTCGTGCACGTCGACGTAGACGTCGCCGTCACGGACCTCGACCCGGAAGACCGGCACCGGCTCGTACGCCGGGAAGTTCTTCGGCTTGCCGGTCGTCAGCGAGAACTGCGAGCCGTGCGCCCAGCACTCCAGCGAGTCACCCTCGACGAAGCCCTCGGACAGCGAGATGTCGCCGTGCGTGCAGGTGTCACCGATGGCGTGCACGGTGCCGGCCGAGTCCTTGACGATCGCGATGGCGGTGCCGTCGACGACCGCGCGCATCGGGCTGTCCACCGCGATGTCGCTCTCGGCGCAGACCTTCTCGGCCATCAGGCGTCGACCCCGGCGGGAGCGGACCCGGCGGCAGCGGCCTCGGCGACCGGCGCAGCGAGGACCGTCCGGCCCTCCATGAGTTCCTGCTCGACGGCGGCGATGAGCCGCTCCTCGAGCTCGGGCGCACCGATCTTCTGGATGACCTCGACCAGGAAGCCCAGGACGACGAGACGCCGGGCTTCTTCCTCCGGGATGCCACGGGCCTGCAGGTAGAACAGCTGCTCGTCGTCGAAGCGACCGGTCGCACTGGCGTGGCCGGCACCGGTGATGTCGCCGGTCTCGATCTCGAGGTTCGGGATGCTGTCAGCGCGCGTGCCCTCGGTCAGGACCAGGTTGCGGTTCTGCTCGTACGAGTCGGTGCCCGGAGCGGAGCGTCCGATGAGGACGTCGCCGATCCAGACCGTGTGCGCACCCTGGCCCTGCAGCGCGCCCTTGTAGTTGACACGGCTGCGGGTGTTCGGGGCGTCGTGGTCGACGTACACCTGCTGCTCGATGTACTGGCCGGCGTCGGCGAAGTAGACACCGTACATCTCGACGTCGCCGCCCTGCGCACCGAGGTGCGTGGACGGGTTGACGCGGATGACGTCACCGCCGAGCGAGACCACGACGTGCTTGAGGAAGGCGTCGCGGCCGACCTCGGCGAAGTGCGTCGAGACGTGCACCGCGTCGTCGTCCCAGTCCTGGACCGTGACGACGGTGAGGCGCGCACCGTCGCGGACGACGACCTCGACGTTCTCGCTGAGGAGCGCCGACCCGCGGTTGTCGATCACGACGATGCCCTGCGCGTGCGGCTCGGCGGTGATGACCGTGTGCGCCGCCCGCGGCTGCGTGCCGAAGTCGGAGCGGGTCACCGTGATGAACTCGTGCTCGTCCGTGCCCTTCACGGTGATCGCCAGGACGGCGTCACGCGCGCTCCAGGCAGCGGCAGCCGCCCGGTCCTCCGGCAGTCCGGCGCCGCCGACGCGGGGGTCGTCGCTGCGACCCCACTCGACGTCGGCGCCCGAGGACTGGGTCGCGAGGAAGGGGTACGCCGAGCCGTCCAACGTGCTGTCGAGCAGCGGCTGGATCTTGGCGAGCGGCGCGAACTTCCAGTTGACCTCTCGGCCGGTGACGGCGGGGAAGGCGCTGACGTCACCCGAGCGGAACCGCTGGGAACGCGTCTGCACCGGCACCTTGATGTCCCAGCCGCCGTCGGAGTGCGCCCGGGCGCCGTGCTGGTCCGTACCGCCCGACGAGAGCGTGCTCGCGGGCTCCGTCGGCTGGTCGATGTGGGGAGGAGGGGTGGTGCTGGACATCTAGCCGACGGATCCTTCCATGCTCATCTCGATGAGCTTGTTGAGTTCGAGTGCGTACTCCATCGGGAGTTCGCGGGCGATGGGCTCGATGAATCCGCGCACGATCATCGCCATGGCCTCGTCCTCGGCCATGCCGCGGGACATGAGGTAGAACAGCTGCTCCTCGCTGACGCGGGAGACGGTTGCCTCGTGGCCGAGCTGCACGTCGTCGACACGGATGTCGATCGCCGGGTACGTGTCGCTCCGCGAGACGGTGTCGACGAGCAGCGCGTCACAGCGGACCGTGTTGGCCGAGTGGTGCGCGCCCGGGTCGACCCGGACCTCACCGCGGTACCCGGCACGACCGCCGCCACGGGCGATCGACTTGGAGACGATCGACGACGTCGTGTACGGCGCCATGTGGATCATCTTCGCGCCGGCGTCCTGGTGCTGGCCGGGGCCGGCGAAGGCGACGGACAGGGTCTCGCCCTTGGCGTGCTCACCGGCGAGGTAGATGGACGGGTACTTCATCGTGACCTTGGACCCGATGTTGCCGTCGATCCACTCCATGGTCGCGCCCTCGTGGGCGATCGCACGCTTGGTGACGAGGTTGTAGACGTTGTTCGACCAGTTCTGGATCGTCGTGTACCGAACGCGGGCGTTCTTCTTCACGATGATCTCGACGACGGCCGAGTGCAGGGAGTCCGACTTGTAGATCGGGGCGGTGCAACCCTCGATGTAGTGGATGTAGGAGTCCTCGTCCGCGATGATCAGCGTCCGCTCGAACTGGCCCATGTTCTCCGTGTTGATGCGGAAGTAGGCCTGCAGCGGGATCTCGACGTGGACGCCCTTGGGGACGTAGACGAACGAGCCGCCGGACCACACGGCCGTGTTCAGCGCGGCGAACTTGTTGTCGCCGGCGGGGATCACGGTGCCGAAGTACTCCTCGAACAGCTCGGGGTGCTCGCGCAGCGCCGTGTCGGTGTCCATGAAGATGACGCCTTGCTGCTCCAGGTCCTCGCGGATCTGGTGGTACACGACCTCGGACTCGTACTGCGCGGCGACGCCGGCGACGAGGCGCTGGCGCTCGGCCTCCGGGATGCCCAGGCGTTCGTACGTGGTGCGGATGTCCTCGGGGAGGTCCTCCCACGACTCGGCCTGCTTCTCCGTCGACTTCACGAAGTACTTGATGTTGTCGAAGTCGATGTCCGACAGGTCGGCACCCCACGAGGGCATCGGCTTGCGGTCGAAGAGCTTCAGCGCCTTCAGCCGGTTCGCACGCATCCACTCGGGTTCGCCCTTGCGGCCGGAGATGTCGGTGACGACCTCTTCCGACAGGCCACGGCGCGCAGAGGCGCCGGCCGCGTCGGAGTCGGCCCAGCCGAATTCGTACTGGCCGAGCCCTTCGAGTTCTGGACGGTCGATGAGCACGTCGGACATGGTCTCCTCGTTTCCTTCTCGCAACAGCGTCTCCGGTACAACCCGGTGGTGTCGGACACCATTCCACCGCAGGCCGCCGACACGGCGTCCCATGGTGTTGCTGCCTCGCAACGTCGATGTTCCCACGCAGTCGCGGGACCGATCGGCGATCACGGCCCATTCGGAGCCGGCGCCTGCCTAGACTTGACTGCTGCTGAACCCTCGAATCCTACAGGTCCAGGGCCCGGAACAACAGGAAGGCACCACCCTCGTGACTCGCGTCGGACCAACCGTCGAGCAGGACGTCCGGACCCCGACCCCCTGGTGGTCGCTCCCCCGCACAGTCGACCCGCGCGTCGTGGTCCTCGCCTGGGCGTCGTTCGTGGTCGAGGTCGTGCTCATCGGCACCGGCGGCTTGGTGCGCCTGACCGCCTCCGGACTCGGCTGCCCCACCTGGCCGAAGTGCACCACCGACTCGCTCGTGTCGACGCCCGAGATGGGCATCCACGGGATCATCGAGTTCGGCAACCGTCTGCTGACCTTCGTCCTGGTCGTCGTCGCGATCGCGATGTTCCTGGCGGTCGTCCGGATGCGCAAGACGCGTCCCGAGCTGTTCTGGCTGGCGTTCGCCCAGGGCGCGGCGATCCCCGTCCAGGCGGTCATCGGCGGCGTGTCGGTCATCTCCGGCCTCAACCCGTTCGTCGTCGGGCTGCACTTCGTCGTGTCCGCCGTGCTCACGAGCATCACCGCCGCCCTGGTCTACCGCTCGGTGAACGGCCCCCGCGTCCGCGACCGGATCGTGCCGCGCTGGTACTTCGACGTCGTCCGCGGCACCGTGGTCGCCGTCGCCCTCACCGTCCTCATCGGCATCCTCACCACCGGCAGCGGCCCCCACGCCGGTGCCAGTGAGCGTGTCGACGGCGGCGCGGTCCACCGGACGGGCTTCGACACACAGCTCATGGAGCACCTGCACGCGATCCCCGCCTACGCGACCTTCGCGCTGACCCTGGTGCTCGTGATCGGTGCGGTCCGCCTCGGCATCTCGAGCCGGAGCGTCCTGCTGCTGCTCGTCGTCGAGTTCGTCCAGATCGCGGTCGGGCTCACCCAGGCGCGCACCGGTCTGCCGGTCGGCCTGGTCGGCACCCACATGGTGCTCGCCGGGCTGCTCGTCGCAGCGATGACCGCGGTCGTGCTCTCCACCCGGTCCAGTGCCGGTCGGGACGCCGTCCGGGCCTGATCCGGCTCGACCGTCCGCGGCCGTGGGGCCGACCACGTCGGCACCGCGGCGGTCTGCACGGGGTGGTCCGCGCCTCCCGGACAGCGACCCGTTCGGCCCGCGTGACCCGACGGGCCTCCCACCGAAGCCGTCGACCCCCGCGGCTGAGCCGGCGCCGCCACCGGCCTGGAGGCACGCCGCACCCCGCCACGCGACTCGCCCATCAGACATGGCCGGCTCCGCGACCTGCGCCGCACGAGTCGCCGGCTCCCCCGCCGTCTCAGCGGACGACGACGGGCCCAGCCCACGACGACGGGGACTGTGGACGTCGGCGGGGGCATCGGACGATGACGGGCTCTGCGAACGACGACGGGCCCGGCCTCCGCAGAGGCCGGGCCCGTCGTCACACCGGGTGGGTCAGATCGTGAACGTGAAGACCTGCGGCAGCAGCGGGTCGATGCCCACCGCGATGAACAGCAGCGTCAGGTAGGTGATCGAGCTGCGGAACACGCGCATCGGGTGCACCTGCTCCATGTGCTGGATCGCTCGGTTGTAGAGCAGGTGCGACTCGACGACGAACCAGATGCCCGCGGCCAGGGCCACCACCGTGTAGAGCGGCCCCATGTTCGCCACCGGGATGAGCAGCAGCGAGCAGACCAGCGTCGCCCAGGCGTAGAGCACGACCTGCAGTCCGACGACGGTCCGGCCACGCACGACCGCGAGCATCGGCACGTCGGCGGCGTCGTAGTCGTCGCGGTACTTCATCGACAGCGGCCAGTAGTGCGGCGGCGTCCAGAGGAAGATCACCATGAACAGGATGACGGGGGCCCAGGTCAGCGAGCCGGTGACGGCCGCCCAGCCGATCAGGACCGGCATGCAGCCGGCCGAGCCGCCCCAGACGATGTTCTGCGGGGTCCGGCGCTTGAGCCAGAGCGTGTAGAGGAAGACGTAGATCAGGATCGCGGCGACGCTCAGGGCGGCGGCGAGCCAGTTCACGAAGACGACGAGCACGACGGTCGACACGATGCCCAGCAGCCACGAGAACACGAGTGCTTCGCGGTCGGACAGTTCGCCGGTGACGAGCGGACGGGTGCTCGTGCGCTTCATCAGGCGGTCGATGTCGCGGTCGATGTAACAGTTGAACGCGGACGCGGAGCCCGCCGACATCGCGCCGCCGAGCATCGTCCAGAACACGAGCCACAGGTCGGGCACACCCCGCTGGGCCAGGAACATCGTCGGCGCGGTGGTGACGAGCAGGAGCTCCATCACGCGCGGCTTGGTGAGCGAGACGTACGCCCGGACCTTGCGGGACAGCATCGACCGACGAACGGTGTCTGGCCTGGTCACGGTGGCAGTCGGCAAGGGAACCTCAGTCTGTTTCGCTGCAGCTCGCACGCTCGGGTGGACGTCACCGTCGGCGTCTGGGCGTGCGTGTCCGCGGAATGGTCGCGGATCACGATCAGTTTACGCGATGGACGGCGCCACGACGATGTCCCGCCGCTCCCCAGCGGCTCCGGGACACGCCCGGACGATGACCGGTCTCCGACCGGTCATCGAGGCCAGCCGGTCGCCTGGGCACCTTCTGAGTGCCGGTTCACTATGCTGGAGAGGCCCTCCCGCAGCGTGCCCCGAAGACGTCGGCCGCGAACGAGCCGGTCGGCCGCCGGCAACGGCGCCGCGACGGAGCCCCGGGTGGGCACCATGTCCGTGCGATGGCACGAGCCCTCGCACATGTCGCATCAATGAAGGGTCAACATCCAAGTGGCTGAATTCACCTGGGACGCCATCGACCGGAAGGCCGTCGACACGGCCCGCGTCCTCGCCGCCGACTCTGTCGAGGCGGCCGGCAACGGTCACCCCGGCACCGCGATGAGCCTCGCGCCGCTGGCTCACCTCCTCTTCCAGAAGGTGATGCGTCGCGACCCGAGCGACTCCACGTGGATCGGTCGCGACCGCTTCATCCTGTCGGCGGGTCACGCATCGATCCTGCAGTACGTGCAGTTCTACCTGCACGGCTACGGCCTCGAGCTCGACGACCTCCAGCACCTCCGCAAGTGGGGCTCCAAGACGCCGGGTCACCCGGAGTACGGCCACACCGACGGTGTCGAGATCACCACCGGCCCGCTCGGCCAGGGCCTCGCCTCCGCCGTCGGCTTCGCCTACGCGCAGCGCTTCGAGCGCGGCCTGTTCGACCCGGAGACCCCGGCCGGCCAGTCGCCGTTCGACCACTACACCTACGTGATCGCCGGCGACGGTGACATGCAGGAAGGCGTCACGAACGAGGCTGGTTCGCTCGCGGGTCGCCAGCAGCTCGGCAACCTCATCGCGTTCTACGACTCGAACCAGATCTCGATCGAGGACGACACCGACATCGCGTTCTCCGAGGACGTCCACGCCCGCTACGAGGCGCTCGGCTGGCACGTCCAGGTCGTCGACTGGAAGAAGACCGGCGAGTACCACGAGGACGCCGAAGCACTCTTCGCCGCCGTCGAGGCCGCCAAGCAGGTCCACGACAAGCCGTCGCTCATCGTCATCAAGACGATCATCGGCTGGCCGTCGCCGACCAAGCAGAACTCCGGCAAGATCCACGGCTCCGCGCTCGGCGCCGACGAGCTCAAGGGCCTGAAGGAGGTCCTCGGCTTCGACACCGAGAAGACCTTCGACGTCTCCCCCGAGGTCCTCGACTACACCCGTGGCGCGATCGCCAAGGGTCAGGCCGAGCACGCCGAGTGGCAGAAGAGCTTCGACGCGTGGGCCGCGGCCAACGCCGACAAGAAGGCACTGTTCGACCGCGTCCAGGCCAAGCAGCTGCCCGAGGGCCTCGAAGCTGCCCTCCCGGTGTTCAGCACCGAGAAGGCCGTCTCGACCCGTGCCGCCTCCGGCAAGGTCATCAACGCCATCGCGCCGCTGATGCCCGAGTTCTGGGGTGGCTCCGCCGACCTGGCCGAGTCGAACCTCACCACGATCGAGGACGGCAAGTCCTTCGGTCCGGCCGAGGCCTCGACGAAGACCTGGACGACCGACCCGTTCGGCCGCGTGCTGCACTTCGGCATCCGCGAGCACGCGATGGGCTCGATCCTCAACGGCATCGTCCTGCACGGCAACACGCGCCCCTTCGGTGGCACGTTCCTGATCTTCAGCGACTACATGCGTCCGGCAGTCCGTCTCGCCGCGCTCATGAAGGCGCCGGCGATCTACGTCTGGACCCACGACTCCATCGCCCTCGGCGAGGACGGCCCGACGCACCAGCCGATCGAGCAGATCACCGCGCTCCGAGCGATCCCGGGTCTCGACGTCGTCCGCCCCGCGGACGCCAACGAGGTCGCGTACGCCTGGCTCGAGATGCTCAAGCACCAGGACCGCCCGGCCGGCATCGCGCTGAGCCGCCAGAACCTGCCCGTCTTCGAGCGTGGCGACGGCGACGCGTCCGGCGAGGTCTTCGCCTCGGCGAAGAACGTCGGCAAGGGCGCGTACGTCCTGGCCGAGGCGCCGAACGGCACCCCGGACGTCATCCTCATCGGCACCGGTTCCGAGGTCCAGATCGCGGTCGACGCCCGTGAGCAGCTCAAGGCCGAGGGCATCAACGCCCGGGTCGTGTCCGCTCCGTCGCTCGAGTGGTTCCACGAGCAGGACGAGGCGTACCGCGAGTCGGTCCTGCCGAAGTCCGTCAAGGCCCGCGTCTCGGTCGAGGCCGGGATCGCGCTGAGCTGGCGCGACATGGTCGGAGACGCCGGCCGCAGCGTTTCGATCGAGCACTTCGGTGCCTCGGCCGACTACCAGAAGCTGTTCGAGGAGTTCGGGTTCACCACCGAGCACGTCATCTCGGCGGCCAAGGAATCGATCGCAGCAGCAGCATCCTGACCCGAACGGGCCGGGTCCGGAACTTCGGACCCGGCCCGTCGGCACGGGAGGCCCGTGGCGGCCCCGCCACGCGCCTCCCGTCCCGGGGGCTCGACCCCCGCACACAGACCACGGCTCCCCGGAGTCGACGAACGAAACGAAGCAGAGAAGAAGCGAATGACTGACACCACCCCCACCGAAGCCCTCTCCGCCGTCGGCGTGAGCATCTGGCTCGACGACCTGTCCCGCGAGCTCCTCGAGACCGGCCGTCTCGAGAACCTCATCGCCGACCGCAACGTCGTCGGGGTCACCACCAACCCGACGATCTTCGCGTCGGCCCTCGCCAAGGGCGAGCGCTACGACGACCAGGTCAAGGAGCTCGCCGCCGCGGGCACCGACGTCACCAACGCGATCTTCGAGATCACGACCCGCGACGTCTCCGACGCGTGCGACATCTTCACGCCGCTCTACAGCTCCACCAAGGGCTTCGACGGCCGCGTCTCCATCGAGGTCGAGCCGGGTCTCGCCCACGAGACCGCCAAGACCATCGAGCAGGCGAAGTTCCTGTTCGACAAGGTCGGCAAGGAGAACGTCCTCATCAAGATCCCGGCGACGCTCGAGGGCCTCGAGGCGATCACCGAGGTCATCGGTGCCGGCATCTCCGTGAACGTCACCCTGATCTTCTCGCTCGAGCGCTACCGCGCCGTCATCGACGCCTACCTCGGCGGTCTCGAGAAGGCCAAGGCCGCGGGCCACGACCTCTCCAAGATCCACTCGGTCGCGTCGTTCTTCGTCTCGCGCGTCGACTCCGAGATCGACAAGCGCCTCGACGCCGTCGGTTCGGACGAGGCCACCGCCCTCAAGTCGAAGGCCGGCATCGCCAACGCGCAGCTCGCCTACCAGGTCTGGACCGAGGCGTTCGCCACCGAGCGTGCCCTCGGCCTGCTCGAGTCCGGTGCGAACACGCAGCGTCCGCTCTGGGCGTCGACCGGTGTCAAGGACCCGTCGCTGCCCGACACGCTCTACGTGACCGAGCTCGCCGCCCCGAACACCGTCAACACGATGCCGGGCAAGACCCTCGAGGCCACGTTCGACCACGGTGAGGTCCACGGCGACGCCATCGCCGGCACGTTCGACGACGCGAACCAGGTCATGGACCAGCTCGCGGCCGTCGGCGTCGACTACGACGACGTCGTCGCGCTCCTCGAGAAGGAGGGCGTGGACAAGTTCAACGTCTCCTGGGGTGAGCTCGTCGACACCGTCAAGACGGCCCTCGAGAACGCCAAGTAAGAGTGACCGTCTCCATCGCCGCCAGCGGTGACGCGGCGCGGGCCATCGACACGGTGGTCCCGCGCCTCGTCACCGACCTGGTGGCGTCCGGGATCACGGCCCAGGACGCCGCTCTCTGGGGTCCGGCGGCCGAGGCCGAGGCGTCGAACCGGCTCGGCTGGGTCGAGGCGGTCTCGGTCTCGCGTCCGCTCGTCGCCGAGGTCGTGGCGCTCCGCGACCAGCTGCACGAGCAGGGCGTCGACCGGGTCGTCCTCGCGGGAATGGGCGGCTCGTCGCTCGCGCCCGAGGTCATCACCCGGACCTCCGGCGTCCCGCTGGTCGTCCTCGACTCGACCGATCCCGCGCAGGTCCGCTCGGCACTGACCGACCTCGAGCGCACCGTGCTCGTCGTGTCGTCGAAGTCGGGTTCCACCGTCGAGACCGACTCGCAGCGTCGGGTGTTCGAGCAGGCGTTCCAGGACGCCGGCATCGACCCCGCCGGGCGCATCGTCGTCGTGACGGACCCGGGCTCCGCGCTCGAGACCACCGCGCAGCAGGCCGGGTACCGCGTCTTCACGGCCGACCCGACCGTGGGCGGCCGCTACTCCGCCCTGACCGCCTTCGGGCTGGTCCCGGCCGGGCTCGCGGGTGCGGACATCGCCGAGCTCCTCGACGAGGCCGACGCGATCAGCGTGCTGCTGGCCGTCGACACCGACGAGAACCCGGGCCTCGTCCTCGGCGCCGTGCTCGGTGGCACCGCTCCCCTGCGGGACAAGATCGGCATCGTCGCGGACGGCACGCACATCCTCGGCTTCGGTGACTGGGTCGAACAGCTCATCGCCGAGTCGACGGGCAAGGACGGCCGCGGTCTCCTGCCGGTCGTGCTCGACGTCGACGCCCCCGAACTGCAGGCCGGTCTGACCGACCTGCAGGTCGTCCGACTGGTCGGGTCCCGCGAGGACGAGCGGCACGTCGCCGACGGCGAACTCGAGATCACCGGCACGCTCGGCGGTCAGTTCCTGGTCTGGGAGTACGCGGTCGCGGTCGCCGGGCGTCTGCTCGGCATCAACCCGTTCGACCAGCCCGACGTGGAGGCCGCCAAGGTCGCCGCCCGTGCGCTGCTCGACGCTCCCGCGTCCGACGAGGTCGCCTCCGCGCCCGCCTTCGAGGAGCAGGGCATCGCCGTGTCCGCGACGGGTGGACTCGACGCCGGGACGACACTCGCGCAGGCCGTGTCGGGCCTCCTGGCCGGTCTCGGTCCGGACGGCTACGTCGCACTCCAGGTCTACGCGGACCGCACCGCCGGTGCCGACCTCGGGTCGCTCCGCGACCTGCTGGCAGCACGCACCGGCCGACCCGTCACCTCCGGGTACGGGCCCCGGTTCCTGCACTCCACCGGCCAGTACCACAAGGGCGGCCCCGCGAACGGCGTGTTCCTGCAGATCGTCTCCGACGAGCAGGACGACCTCGCCATCCCCGGCCGCCCGTTCACGTTCGGCCGGCTCATCCGAGCCCAGGCCGCCGGCGACGCGAGTGTCCTCGCGGAGCACGGCCGCCCGGTGCTGACCCTGTCGACGCGGGACGTCCCCGCGGCGGTGGCGGTCATCGCGGCTGCACTCACCACCTGATTCAAAGGAGTTCACCGACATGTCACCGGTGGCGATCACCCCGGAGCACAACCCGCTCCGGCTGCCCACGGACCGTCGACTGAACCGGATCGCGGGTCCCAGCACCCTCATCATCTTCGGGGTGACGGGAGACCTCTCCCGCAAGAAGCTGATGCCCGCGGTCTACGACCTCGCGAACCGAGGGCTCCTGCCCCCGGGGTTCGCGTTGGTCGGGTTCGCTCGACGTGACTGGGAGGACCAGGACTTCTCCCAGCTCGTCCACGATGCCGTCAAGGAGCACTCGCGGACCCCGTTCGACGAGGACGTCTGGCGTCAGCTCGAACAGGGCATCCGTTTCGTCCAGGGCTCGTTCGACGACCCTGAGGCGTTCCGGCTGCTCAAGGAGACGGTCGACACGCTGGACGCCGAGCGTGGGACGCTCGGCAACCACGCCTTCTACCTCTCCATCCCGCCGAAGATGTTCCCCGTGGTCACGGAGCAGCTCAAGGTCTCCGGCCTCACCGAGAAGCGTGACGGCTCGTGGAGCCGCGTGGTGGTCGAGAAGCCGTTCGGCTCCGACCTCCGTACCGCGCGCGAGCTGAACGCCATCGTCGAGAGCGTCTTCGCTCCCGACGACGTGTTCCGCATCGACCACTACCTCGGCAAGGAGACCGTCCAGAACCTCCTGACGCTCCGGTTCGCGAACCAGATGTACGAACCCATCTGGAACTCGAACTACGTCGACCACGTGCAGATCACGATGGCCGAGGACATCGGCGTCGCCGGACGTGCCGCGTACTACGACGGCATCGGTGCGGCGCGCGACGTCATCCAGAACCACCTGCTGCAGCTCCTCGCGCTCACCGCGATGGAGGAGCCCGTCTCGTTCAAGGCCGGACACCTCCGCGCCGAGAAGGAGAAGGTGCTCTCCGCCGTCCGGCTGCCCGAGGACCTGTCCATGGCGACCAGCCGCGGGCAGTACGCCGGTGGTTGGCAGGGCGGCGAGAAGGTGCTCGGGTTCCTCGAGGAAGCGGGCATGAACCCCGAGTCCACGACCGAGACCTTCGCGGCGATCCGGCTCGACATCGCGACCCGACGGTGGCAGGGCGTGCCCTTCTACCTGCGGGCCGGCAAGCGGCTCGGACGTCGGGTGACCGAGATCGCGATCGTCTTCAAGCGCGTACCGGAGGACGTGTTCGGCATCGAGCAGTCCCCGCTCGGGCAGAACGCCCTGGTGATCCGCGTGCAGCCGGACGAGGGCGTCACGCTCCGCTTCGGCTCGAAGGTCCCCGGCGTCGGGACACAGGTCCGCGACGTCACGATGGACTTCGGCTACGGCCACGCGTTCACCGAGGCCTCCCCCGAGGCCTACGAACGGCTCATCCTCGACGTGCTCCTCGGTGACCCGCCGCTGTTCCCGCGGCACCAGGAGGTCGAGCTGTCCTGGAAGATCCTCGACCCGATCGAGGACTTCTGGCGGACACAGGGCCAGCCCGAACAGTACCGTCCCGGCACCTGGGGCCCGGCTTCGGCCGACGAGCTCCTGGCCCGCGACGGACGGACCTGGAGGCGTCCATGAAGATCGACCTGCCGAACACCACGGTCTCGAAGATCCAGAAGACCCTGGTGCACATCCGCGAGGAGGGCGGCGCGGTCGCCCTCGGCCGCGTCCTGACGCTCATCGTCTCGACCGCCCTCGGTCGTGAGGAAGAAGCGATCGAGGCCGCGAACCAGGCGTCCCGCGAACACCCGATGCGCGTCGTCATCGTGTCGAAGAACGAAGGGGACGTCGCGTCCCCGGGCCGACTCGATGCACAGATCCGCGTCGGCAGCGACGCGGGTGCCAGCGAGGTCATCGTCCTCCGTGCGTACGGCGAGACCGCGGCGGACGAGGAGAGCCTGGTCACCGGGCTGCTCCTGCCCGACGCGCCCGTCGTCGCGTGGTGGCCGGAAGCCGCGCCGGAGAAGCCCTCGGCGTCCCCGCTCGGCCGGATCGCGCAGCGCCGGATCACCGACGCTGCCGCCCAGAAGGACCCGAACGCGGCCATCATGGCGCTGGCGGACTCCTACGCCCCGGGCGACACTGACTTCGCCTGGACCCGCCTGACCCTCTGGCGGAACCAGCTCGCCGCGGCGCTCGACCAACCGCCGTTCGAGCCGATCACCGCGGTGGAGGTCTCCGGCGCGTTCGACAGCCCGTCGACCGTGCTGCTCGCCGCCTGGCTCGGTCTGCAGCTCAAGGTCCCCGTCGAGGTCACCACCTCACCCCGTGCCACCGGCTCGTCCGGCATCCACGGCGTGCAGCTGGTCCGCGAGTCCGGGACGATCGAACTCGAGCGCTCCCTGGTCGACGTGGCGACGCTGTCGATGCCCGGCCAGCCGACGCACGACCTGTCGCTGCCGCGCCGGAACCTGCGCGACTGCCTGGCCGAGGAACTCCGTAGACTCGACCCCGACGTCCTCTTCGGAGACGTCGTCAAGCACGGGGTGGCCAAGCTCCGCGAACGCATCGCGGGCTGAACCCCACGGTTCGGCCGTCCGTCCTGCCCCGCTGCCGTCCGCGGCGGGAAGGTCGGACGGCCGGCCGGACCGACCCGGTCGCACCGGCCGCACCACGAACACAGGAGTCACGTGACCAACGAACGGCGGGTGCTCGTGCACCCCGACAAGCAGGCCCTCGGCGCCTCCGTCGCCGCACGCTTCCTCACGAAGCTCATCGACGTCCTCGACGAGCAGGGACGGGCCGACATCGCGATCAGCGGTGGCTCCGTCTCCACCCTCGTCCTGGCCGCGATCGGGCAGTCGCAGGCGAAGCAGAGCGTCGACTGGTCGAAGGTCCACGTCTGGTGGGTCGACGAGCGCTGGGTGCCGGAAGGCGATGCCGACCGCAACATCACCGGGACGCAGACCGATTTCCTGGACCACGTGAGCATCCCCACGGAGAACATCCACCCGATGGCGCCGTCGGACGCGGGCATCAGCATCGACGAAGCCGCCACGCAGTACGAGCGCGAACTGCTCGCCGCAGCACCGGACTCCGCCGAGACGCCCCGGTTCGACATCACGCTGCTCGGCGTCGGACCGGACGGCCACACCGCGTCGCTGTTCCCCGAGTTCCCGCAGCTGCGCATCACCGACCGCAAGGTCGTCCCCGTCGACGACTCCCCCAAGCCGCCGGCGCAGCGCCTGACGCTCACCTACCCGGTGATCAATGCCTCGCAGCGTGTCTGGGTGATCCTGTCCGGTGCCGAGAAGGCGTCGGTCCTCGGCCTCGCCCTGGCCGGCGCGGCCGTGGACGAGGTCCCCGTGGGCGGCGTGCAGGGTCGGAAGCGCACGGTCTTCTTCGTCGACCAGGACGCCGCACGCGACGTCCCGGAGAACCTCATCGCGTCGACGTACTGACGCACGGTGCGCGTGACGCGCCTGCAGACGGACGGGAGGCCCGGTACCAGCTGGTACCGGGCCTCCCGTCCGTCGTCTGGTCGCCCGCCACGGCCGCCCGCCGGTGCCGCCCGCCGGTGCCCGCTCGACGCCGAACGGCCGGGAACGGCCGAGGCCCCCACACCATCCGGTGTGGGGGCCTCCGCCGTGTTCTCAGTCTGGTGCTGGGGCTACTTGGCCGCGGTGCCGCGTCGCTGACGCAGCTGCTGGAGCGCGTCCTCGAGCAGCTGTGCTGCTTCTTCCTCGGTCCGCCGTTCCTTCACGTAGGCGAGGTGCGTCTTGTAGGGCTCGGTCTTCGCGACCTGCGGCGGGTTCTCCTTGTCGCGACCGGCCGGCAGACCCGTGGACGGCGAATCGACCGTCTCGGGGATCTCTTCGTCGGGCAGGCTCGCGGCGAAGTACCGCACGACCTCGTTGCCCATCGCGTCCCAGTAGGAGATCGCGACGCGCTCGGCCTGGACCCCGCGGTCCTGTTCGCCCATGGGGCCCGCGCCGACGCGCGAACCGCGGATAGCGCTTCCTCCGGATGCCATGTCAGCTCCCTGCCGTGAACTTGTTGATGAGACCGAGCACGATGATGCTGGAGATCCAGAGGAGCCCGAGGATCACCGTGATGCGGTTCAGGTTGCGCTCGGCGACGCCGGATGCCCCGAGGTTGCTCGTCACACCACCGCCGAACATGTCGGAGAGGCCGCCACCGCGGCCCTTGTGCAGGAGGATGAGGAGCGTGAGCAGGAGGCTCGTGATCGCGAGCAGGACCTGCAGCACGACGGAGAGTATCGCCACGACGTACCTTTCGTGTCAGTCAGCCATCCGAGTATACCGGTCGCGCGGAGCGCGCTCGGGACCCGGGCTGGTTGGGCGGTGCGGGAGGGACACAGCACGAGGCGCGACGGGCGGTGCCCGTCGCGCCTCGGCGGTGGTGGTCTAGAGACCGACGTGCTGCTGGAACCGCGCGATGGCGGCGAACTCCTGCACGTCGAGGGACGCGCCGCCGACGAGCGCGCCGTCGACGTCGGGCTCGCGGAGGAAGCCGGCGATGTTGCCCGACTTCACCGAACCGCCGTACAGGATGCGCGTGTCGGCGGCCGCCTGGTCACCCCAGGCAGCGGCGATCCCGCGACGCAACGCGGCACACTCGTCCTGCGCCTGCTCGGCCGTGGCGGCCTGGCCGGAGCCGATCGCCCAGACCGGTTCGTACGCGACGACGATCTCGGACGGCTGCACCGCCCCGAGGACGACCTGCAGCTGCTCGACCGGCACGACGCCGGCTCCGCGCTGCTCACGCTGTTCGCCGGTCTCGCCGACGCACACGACCGGGACCAGGCCGTGCTTCACGGCAGCAGCGGTCTTCGCGGCGACGACCTCGTCGGTCTCACCGTGCATGGTGCGACGCTCGGAGTGTCCGACGATGACGTACTTCGCGTCGAGTGCGGCGAGGAAGGCCCCCGAGATGTCCCCGGTGTAGGCACCGGAGTCGTACTGCGACAGGTCCTGGGCGCCGAACGCCAGCGACAGCTTGTCCGCCGAGATCAGCGTCTGCACGCTGCGCAGGTCGGTGAAGGGCGGGAAGACGGCGACCTCGACGTCGGCGTGGTCGTGACGGGCGTCCTTGAGGGTCCACGCGAGCTTCTGGACCGTGGCGATGGCCTGGAGGTGGTCCAGGTTCATCTTCCAGTTGCCAGCGATCAAGGGGGTGCGGTTCATGCTGTGCCCTCCCGAGCATCACCAGCGACGAGCGGCGTGCGGGTCATGCGGACCATCCCAGGGCTTCGAGGCCGGGGAGCGACTTGCCCTCGAGGAACTCGAGGCTCGCCCCGCCACCGGTGGAGATGTGGCCGAACTGGTCGTCGGTGAAGCCGAGCGACCGGACAGCGGCGGCGGAGTCGCCACCACCGACCACGCCGAGGCCGTCGACCTCGGTCAGTGCCTGGGCGACGGTCTTCGTGCCGGCGGCGAAGGCCGGGAACTCGAACACGCCCATCGGGCCGTTCCAGAACACCGTCTTCGAGGCGGCGACCGCACGGGCGAACCGCTCGGCCGTCTCGGGCCCGATGTCCAGGCCGATGCCGTCCGTGCCGAACGCGGACGACTCGATGGCGTCCGCGGCGACCGTCTCGTGCTCGGCGTCCGCGGCGAACCCGGAGGCCACCACGACGTCGGTCGGTAGGTCGATCGTCACGCCGAGCTCGATCGCCCGCGACAGGTACTCGCGCACGGTGTCGAGCTGGTCCTGCTCGAGCAGCGACTTCGCCACCCCGTGGCCCTGGGCCGCGAGGAAGGTGAAGAGCATGCCGCCGCCGATGCAGATCGTGTCGACCCGCGGCAGGAGGTGGTCGATGACGCCGAGCTTGTCGCTGACCTTCGAACCACCGAGGACGACCGTGTACGGCCGCTCCGGGTCCTTGGTCAGGCGCTCGAGCACGGTCAGTTCCTGCTCGATGAGCTGACCGGCAGCGCTCGGGAGCGCCGATGCCAGCTCGTACACGGAGGCCTGCTTGCGGTGTACGACGCCGAAGCCGTCGGAGACGAAGGCGTCCCCGAGCGCGGCGATGCGCTCCGCGAAGGCCGTGCGCTCGGCGGCGTCCTTCGAGGTCTCCTCCGGGTTGAAGCGGAGGTTCTCGAGCAGCAGGACGTCACCGTCCTCGAGGGCCTCGGCAGCCGCGGTCGCTTCGTCGCCGACGGTCTCGTCGACGAAGGTGACCGGCTTGCCGAGCAGCTCGGACAGCCGCTGGGCGACGGGCGCGAGCGAGTACTCGGGCTTCCGTTCGCCGTCGGGCCGGCCGAGGTGGGACACCACGACCACGCGCGCGCCAGCGGTGATCAGGGTGTTCAGGGTGGTGAGCGACGCCCGCACGCGGCCGTCGTCCGTGATCGTGCCGTCCTTGAGCGGGACGTTCAGGTCACAGCGGACGACGACACGCTTGCCGGCGAGGTCGCCGAGGTCCTCGAGGGTGCGGAGAGCCATCAGGTCAGAGCTTCTCGCCCACGAACTCGGTCAGGTCGACCAGGCGGTTCGAGTAGCCCCACTCGTTGTCGTACCACGAGGTGATCTTGACGAGGTTGCCCATGACCTTGGTCAGGCCGGAGTCGTAGATCGAGGAGTGCGGGTCCGTCGTGATGTCGGTCGACACCAGCGGGTCCTCGCTGTAGAGCAGGATGCCCTTCATCGGGCCCTCGGCGGCGGCCTTGTAGGCGGCGTTGATCTCGTCGACGGTGACGTCCGACTTCGTCTCGAGGGTGAGGTCGGTGATCGAACCGGTCGGGACCGGGACGCGCAGCGCGAAGCCGTCGAGCTTACCGGCGAGCTCCGGCATGACCAGGCCGATGGCCTTGGCGGCACCGGTCGAGGTCGGGACGATGTTCAGCGCGGCCGCACGGGCACGACGCGGGTCCTTGTGCGGGCCGTCCTGGAGGTTCTGGTCGGCGGTGTAGGCGTGGACCGTGGTCATGAGACCGCGCTCGATGCCGAACGCGTCGTGGAACACCTTGGCGAGCGGCGCGAGGCTGTTCGTGGTGCACGAGGCGTTCGAGATGATGTGGTGGTTCGCGGCGTCGTAGGTGTCCTCGTTCACGCCGAGCACGATGGTGACGTCGTCACCGGTGGCCGGGGCGGAGATGATGACCTTCTTGGCGCCGGCGTCGATGTGCTTCTGCGCATCGGCGGCCTTGGTGAAGAAGCCGGTGGACTCGATGACGATGTCGACACCCAGCTCGCCCCAGGGCAGGTTGGCGGGGTCGCGCTCCGCGAGGACCTTGATGGGCTTGCCGTCGACGACGATGTTGTCGCCGTCGAGCTCGACCGAGACGCCGAGGCGACCCGTGATCGAGTCGAACTTGAGCAGGTTCGCGAGTGCGGCGTTGTCGGTGAGGTCGTTCACCGCCACGATCTCGAGGTCGCTGCCCTTGGCCAGAGCGGCGCGGAAGAAGTTACGGCCGATCCGGCCGAAGCCGTTGATGCCGATCTTGACGGTCAATGGATCTCCTGTTGGGTGTGGAGCGCCTCGGGAGACGCTGCTTTTTCGGAGTGTGGAGGCGTCGTCATGGACGACGGCCGACCCACGCACGTGGACGATACGCCCCGTGACGTCGCCGTACCGACCCTAGCAGCCGGACCCCCGCGGACCGCCTGCATGACGCCGTTGCGGGGACGGGTCGGGTGCGGCGACCACGGGGGTCCGGCGGCCGGTCAGCGAGCTGCCCGGCGGAGGGTGAGACCGGCGCAGGGTGCGGCCGCCGCTGTACTCAGGCGCCCTCGAGCTCTTCCGGCACGCTGGCCTCGGTCCCGGGGATGCCGAGGTCGCTGGCGCGCTTGTCGGCCATCGCGAGCAGGCGGCGGATGCGTCCGGCGATCGCGTCCTTCGTCATGGGCGGGTCCGCGTGCTGGCCGAGCTCGTCGAGCGAGGCGTCGCGGTGCTCCAGGCGCAGGGCCCCGGCGTACTGCAGGTGGTCGGGGACCTCGTCGCCGAGGATCTCCAGGGCACGTTCGACCCGGGCACACGCGGCGACGGCGGCCTGCGCGGAACGACGGAGGTTCGCGTCGTCGAAGTTCACCAGGCGGTTGGCGGTGGCACGGACCTCGCGGCGCTGGCGCATCTCCTCCCAGTCGGCGGTCGTGCGGGCGGCGCCCATCGCGGTGAGCATCTGACCGATCGCCTCACCGTCGCGGATCACGACGCGGTGCACGCCGCGGACCTCGCGGCCCTTCGCGGCGATGCCGAGGCGCGACGCTGCTCCGACGAGGGCCATCGCGGCCTCGTTGCCGGGGCACGTGACCTCGAGTGCCGCGGCACGGCCCGGGTCGGTCAGGGTGCCGGACGCCAGGAACGCACCGCGCCAGATGGCTGCGAGGTCCTCGCGGTTGCCGGTGGTCAGCCGGTTGGGGAGGCCCCGCACCGGTCGGCGTCGGGCGTCCATCAGGCCGGTCTGGCGGGCGAGCGTCTCGCCGGCCTCGAGCACACGCACGAGGTAGCGGGTCCCGCGACGCGAGGACGCGGTGGACCCGACGGAGGCCTCGCTGCGGACGCCGTAGAGCTCGGCGAGGTCCTTGCGGACGCGGTGCACGATGATCCGGGTGTCGAGCTCGACCTCGACCGCGATGCGGCCGGAGATGACGTGCAGGCCCCCGGCGAAGCGCAGGACGGTCGCGAGTTCGGCGGCGCGGACCGTGTTCCGGTTGACGACGACCCTGGCCAGCTCGTCCTTCACCTCGGCAGTCAACGGCACGGCATCATTCCTTACGTTCTTCGGGGTGGGGCTCTGCGGTCCCGGGGCGCACGCGTGTGGAGGCGGCCGGTGGGACGGTCACTCCCGGCCGAGATCTCGGTTCTTCACACGCACGGCGACGTTGGGCATCCCGCGGAGCAGGTTCGCCAACTCGGCGACGATGGCGACCGAACGGTGCTTGCCGCCGGTACAGCCGATGGCGATCGTAGCGTGTCTTTTGTTCTCGCGCTGGTACCCCTCGAAGACCGGCTCCAGGACGGAGGCGTAGCGGTCGACGAACGGACGGGCCCCGGACTGCTCCATGACGTAGTCCGAGACGGGCTTGTCGAGGCCCGTGTGCGCCCGGAGTTCCGGCACCCAGTAGGGGTTCGGGATGAACCGCACGTCGGCCACCATGTCGGCGTCGGTGGGCAGTCCGTACTTGAACCCGAAGCTCATCAGCGTCACCTGGACCCCGACGAACCGGTCCTCGGCGAACCGCTCGGTGACGGCGTTCGCCAGCTGGTGGATGTTCAGGTCGGAGGTGTCGATGATCAGGTCGGACGCCTCGCGCAGCCCGAGCAACCGGGTGCGTTCCCGGGCGATGCCGTCGAGCAGCGTGTCCTCGCCCTGCAGCGGGTGTGGGCGACGGACCTGCTCGAACCGCCGCACCAGGACCTGGTCGGTGGCCTCGAGGAACAGCACCCGGACCCGGGCGCTCGTGCTCTCGCGCAGGGACTGCACGGCGCGCTCCGGGTCGGTGAAGAACCGCCCACCGCGGACGTCGACGACCGTCGCGATCTTCGGGATCGACTCCCCCGCGCGGTCCGCCAGGTCGGTGAGCGGCCCGAGCATCTGCGTCGGCAGGTTGTCGACGACGTACCAGCCGAGGTCCTCGAGCGCCTTGCCGACCGTCGACCGCCCCGCACCGGACATGCCCGTCACGATCAGGACGTCGTGCTGTTGCTGCGAGGTGGTGTCGGTCATCTGCGAAGGGGCTCCATCGTGGTGTGGCCGGGCGGGTCGCCCGTCGGAGCCGGGCGCGGAGCGCTCGGCATGGGTGGGCCCGCGGACCCTCGGGCTGTCCGCCCTGGGTCCGCGTCCAGGCTACCGTCCGACCGGGAGGCCCGTGCCGGGGTCACGCAGGCCGGTGCGGACCGTCCGGGGTCGTCTCGGGGACGCGCACCGGGCCTCCCGGCTGTGGCGCGCTGGACGGTGCCGACGCGCTGGCCAGTTCCGGAACACTGGCCGGTTCGGGAGCACTGGCCGGTTCGGGTGCGCTGGCCGACTCGGGGGCACTGACGGGCACGGTCGTGAGCTTCCGGACCACCGCGGCCGCGGTCGCCGGTCCGACGCCGGGGACCTCGGCGACCTCCTCTGCCGTCGCCTGCCGGAGCCGGGCGACGGAACCGAAGTGCTTGAGCAGCGCCGAGACCCGGTTCGGCCCGAGTCCGGGGATCTCGGACAGCTGCGAGCGGACGTCGCGCTTCCGCCGGGTGCGCTGGTGCGTGATCGCGAACCGGTGTGCCTCGTCGCGGAGGCGTTGGATGAGGAACAGCGCCTCGGAGTTGCGCGGCAGGATCACCGGGAAGTCGTCGTCCGGCAGCCACAGCTCTTCCAGCCGCTTCGCGATGCCGACCAGGGCGATGTCGCGGACCCCGGCTTCGTCGAGGGCCCGCTTCGCCGCCGCGACCTGCGGTTGCCCACCGTCGACGACGAGCAGCTGCGGGCGGTACGCGAACCGCTTCGAGGGCTTCGTGCCCTCGACCACGCCGTCGGCCGTGACGTCCGGGACGTCCGGCACGGCCGCGTCTTCGTCGAGCCGGGCCAGGCGGCGCGTGAGCACCTGGTACATGCTGTCGGTGTCGTCGGTGGTCTCGGCGATCGTGTAGCGGCGGTACTGGTCCTTGCGCGGCAGGCCGTCCTCGAACACGACCATCGACGCGACGACGTTCGTGCCCTGCAGGTGCGAGATGTCGTAGCACTCCATCCGCAGCGGAGCCTCGGACATGCCCAGTGCCTCCTGGATGTCCGCCAGGGCCGCCGCCCGGGTCGTGTAGTCGGCCGAGCGCTTGGTCTTGTAGAGCATCAGCGCCTGCTGGGCGTTCTGCGACGCGGTCCGGGCCAAGCCCGCTCGGTCCCCACGCTGCGCGGTGCTGAGCTTCGTGCCACGGCCCCCACGGCGGTCGCTGAGCCACTGCTGGAGGGCGTCGGCGTCGTCCGGCAGCACCGGCACCACGACCTCTCGCGGCGGTCCGTCGTTCGCCACACCCGGCGTCGGGTCGGCGCTCGCCTGCATGAGCAGTGCGCCGTCGGCACCGGTCGACAGCCCGTCGTCGGCGTAGACGCCCTGCACGATCTGCTCGACGAGGTCGCCCGTGCTGATGTCGAGCTCCTTGTCGACGACCCAGCCGCGGACACCACGGATGCGCCCGCCCCGGACCGAGAACAGCTGCACGGCCGCGGCGAGCTCGTCCTCGGCGATGCCGAACAGGTCGAGGTCGACCGAGTCCTTGAGCACCACGGCGGACTTCTCGAGGACCGCTTCGAGCGCCTCGACCTGGTCACGGAAGCGCGCGGCCTGCTCGTACTGCATGGCGTCCGCCGACGCTGCCATCCGCTGCCGGAGCTGGGTGATGACGCGGCGGTCGTAGCTGCCCATGAAGCGGACGAACTCCTCGACGAGCGCGCGGTGCTCCTCGATGGTCACGCGCTGCGAGCAGGGACCGCCGCACTTGCCGATCTGCCCGGGGAAGCAGGGCTTGCCGGTCTGCATGGCCCGCTTGTACGAGGACTCCGAGCAGGTGCGGATCGGGAAGACCTTGATCATCAGGTCGATCGTGTCGTGCACCGCCCAGATCTTCGGGTACGGGCCGAAGTACTTGGCGCCCTTGATCTTCCGGTTCCGGGTCACCATCACCCGGGGTGCCTCGTCCGCCATCGTGATCGCCATGTACGGGTAGGACTTGTCGTCCCGGAACTTGACGTTGAACGGCGGATCGAACTCCTTGATCCACGTGTACTCGAGCTGCAGCGCTTCGATCTCGGACCCGACGGTGGTCCACTCGACGCTCTTCGCCGTCAGGACCATCCGCCGGGTGCGTTCGTGCAGGGTCGGCAGCGGTGCGAAGTAGTTGCTCAGGCGGGCCCGGAGGTTCTTCGCCTTGCCGACGTAGAGCACCCGACCGTTGCCGTCACGCCATCGGTAGACGCCCGGGTCGGTCGGGATCTCCCCCGCCTTCGGCCGCCAGGAGACGGTGTCGGCCACCTAGCGAGCCCCTGCCTTCTCTGCACCTGCTCGCCGTGCACCGACCGACCGCTGCTTGCCCACGCGGGCGTCCTGCGCCTCGAGGATCTCGCGGAGGAAGACACCGGTGTGGCTCTCCGGGACGTCGGCGACGTGCTCCGGCGTGCCGGTCGCGAGCACCGTGCCACCACCGGAACCACCCTCGGGACCCATGTCGATGACCCAGTCGGCGGACTTGATGACGTCGAGGTTGTGCTCGATCGTGATGACGGTGTTGCCCTTGTCGACCAGCGACTGCAGCACGAGGAGGAGCTTCCGGACGTCCTCGAAGTGCAGACCCGTGGTCGGCTCGTCGAGCACGTACACGGTGCGGCCGTTCGAGCGACGCTGCAGCTCGGTCGCGAGCTTGACGCGCTGCGCCTCGCCACCCGACAGGGTCGTCGCGCTCTGCCCGAGTCGGACGTAGCCCAGGCCGACGTCGACCAGGGTCGCCATGTAGCGGTGGATCGCGGAGATCGGCTCGAAGAACTCGGCCGCCTCGCTGATCGGCATGTCCAGGACCTCGGAGATGCTCTTGCCCTTGTAGTGCACCTGCAGCGTCTCGCGGTTGTACCGGGCACCACCGCAGACCTCGCACGCGACGTAGACGTCGGGCAGGAAGTTCATCTCGATCTTGATCGTGCCGTCACCGGAGCAGTTCTCGCAGCGACCGCCCTTGACGTTGAAGCTGAAGCGACCGGGCTGGTAGCCGCGGGTCTTCGCCTCTTGCGTCTCGGCGAAGAGCTGCCGGATGCGGTCGAAGACGCCGGTGTAGGTCGCCGGGTTCGAGCGCGGGGTGCGGCCGATCGGTGCCTGGTCGACGTGCACGACCTTGTCGAGCTGGTCCAGGCCCTTCACCCGCGTGTGCTTGCCGGCGATGTGCCGGGCACCGTTGAGCTGGTTGGCGAGCACCTTGTAGAGGATGTCGTTGACCAGGGTGGACTTGCCGGAGCCGCTGACGCCGGTGACCGCCGTGAACACGCCGAGCGGGAAGTCGACGTCCACGTCCTTGAGGTTGTTCGCCCGGGCACCCTGCACGGTGATGACCCGCTTGCGGTTCACCTTGCGGCGCTCGGACGGCATCTCGATCGAGCGGCGACCAGCCAGGTAGTCGCCCGTGATCGACTCGCGGTTCTCGATCATGTCGGCGTACGAACCGGAGTGCACGACCTTGCCGCCGTTGACGCCGGCACCGGGTCCGATGTCGACGACCCAGTCGGCGGTGCGGATGGTGTCCTCGTCGTGCTCGACGACGATGAGCGTGTTGCCGAGTTCCTTGAGCTTGACCAGGGTGTCGATCAGGCGGCGGTTGTCGCGCTGGTGCAGACCGATGCTCGGTTCGTCGAGGACGTAGAGCACCCCGGTCAGGCCGGAGCCGATCTGCGTCGCCAGACGGATGCGCTGCGCTTCACCGCCGGAGAGCCCACCGGCGCCACGCGCCAGGGTCAGGTAGTTGAGGCCGACCTCGAGCAGGAACTCGAGACGGGCCCGGATCTCGCGCAGGACGGCCGCGGCGATGTGCGCCTCGCGCTTGGTCAGGGCGATGTCCGCCATGAACGCGTAGGCCTCGTCCAGGGCCATGCTCGTGACGTCGGCGATGCTGCGACCGTCCACGGTCACACCGAGCACCTCGGGCTTCAGGCGCGTGCCGTCGCAGACCGGGCAGGGGACCTCACGCAGGTAGCCCTGGAAGCGCTGTCGCTGCGAGTCGGTCTCGGCCTCGGCGAACTTGCGCTCGATGTAGGGCATGACACCCTCGAACCCGCTCGTGTACCGCATCTCGCGGCCGAAGCGGTTCCGCCAGGACACCGAGACCTCGAAGTCCTTGCCGGTCAGGATCGCGGCCTGCACCGACGCGGGCAGCTGGCTCCACGGGGTGTCCATCCGGAAGCCGAGCTCCTTGCCGAGACCGGCGAGCAGCTTCTCGAAGTACGAGTACAGGCCGCTGGTACCGGTCCAGGGCAGCAGCACGCCGTCCTTCAGCGAGGCCTCGGGGTCACCGAGCACCAGGTCCGGGTCGACCGACATCCGGGTACCGAGACCGGAGCACTCCGGGCAGGCGCCGAACGGGGCGTTGAACGAGAACGTCCGCGGCTCGATCTCGGTCAGGGCCAGCGGGTGGTTGTTCGGGCAGGACAGGTTCTCGGAGTACGTCCGGACCGCGCCGGGCCCCTCGTGGTCCACGAGGTCGATCGCCACGGTGCCGTCCGTCAGGCGCAGGGCCGTCTCGAGCGAGTCGGTCAGTCGTCCCAGGATGTCGTCGCTGGCGACCAGGCGGTCGACGATGACGGAGATGTCGTGCTTGACCTGCTTCTTCAGCGTCGGCGGGCTGCTCAGCTGGATCCGCTCACCGTCGACGATGGCGCGCGAGTAGCCGGAGGCCGCGAGCTCCTGGAAGAGGTCGACGAACTCGCCCTTCTTCTTCGACACGATCGGCGCGAGCACCTGGAAGCGGGTGCCGCTCTCCTGCGTCATCAGCTGGTCGGCGATCTGCTGCACGCTCTGCTTGCTGATCACTTCACCGCAGACGGGGCAGTGCGGGATGCCGATGCGCGCCCAGAGCAGACGCATGTAGTCGTAGACCTCGGTGATGGTGCCCACCGTGGACCGCGGGTTGCGGTTCGTCGACTTCTGGTCGATCGACACCGCCGGCGACAGGCCCTCGATGAAGTCGACGTCGGGGCGGTCGACCTGGCCGAGGAACTGCCGGGCGTACGCCGACAGGGACTCGACGTAGCGCCGCTGGCCCTCGGCGAAGATCGTGTCGAACGCCAGCGAGGACTTGCCCGAGCCGGACAGCCCGGTGAACACGACGAGCGAGTCACGTGGGATCTCGAGGTCGACGTCCCGGAGGTTGTGGACGCGCGCGCCACGGACGCTGAGCGTCGACGTGTCGTGCGGGGCCGTCCCGCCGGGCAGGTGCAGGTCCGACGGCTCGTCGAAGTCGTCCGGGCCGGACGTGGCGGTTCCGCGGTCAGAGGTGATGGTCATCGCAGACGATTCTACGAAGCCGGTCCGACAAACGCCCGCCGAGTCGGCTCAGTCGAGTGCGTCCAGAGCGAACGTGACGCCGGAGGCACGCTCGCTGGCGGTCCAGAGCCGCGCCGCCTCGAGCCGGTCGTGCGCCCGCGGTTCCGCCGGCACCACCGTTGCGCGTCCGCGGAGCTGGAACCAGCCGTCCGGCCCCCAGTACTCGCCGGAGCGGACGTCGTCGGCGACCGAGGCGTGCACGAGCGGGACCGCGCCGGCGTCCTTCCCCTGTGCGATCAACCGCTGACCGGGCCCGATCCACGACGGGTCGGACCGCGACGGTTCGGATTGCGACCGCTCGGAGCGCGATGGCTGGGGACGCGACTGCGCTCCCGCCGCCTGGGTCAGCGAGTCGAGCGCGAGCCCCGGGTGCGCGACGACGCTCGACACCGCGGACCCGGCGTCCGCCAGACGCTGGGCGAGCTCGAACCCGAACAGCATCACCGCGAGCTTGCTCCGCGCGTACTGCCGGTAGCCGTTGTAGTACCCCGCGCCGAGCGGGTCGTGGCGATCGAGGGTCGCCCAGCGGTGGGAGATCGAGCCGAGGTGGACGATCCGCCCACCGGTGGCCTGCAGCATCGGCAGCACCAGGCCGGTCCAGGCGAAGTGGCCGAGGTGGTTCGTGCCGATCTGCAGCTCGTGGCCCTGCGCGGTGGACTGCCGCTCGCGCGACCCGACCACCCCGGCGTTGTTGAGGACGGCGTGCACGGGCCCCATCGTGGCCAGGGTGTCGGCCGCCGCACGGACCGAGTCGAGGTCGGCCAGGTCGAGGTGGACGTGCTCGAGCACCGCGTCGGGGACCGCGGAGCGGATGCGGCGCTCGGCTGCCACGGCCTTCTCGGGGTTGCGGGTCGCCAGGACCACCCGGTGCCCGGCTGCGGCGAGCTGCTGGGCGGCCTGGTACCCGAGACCGGCGCTGGCGCCCGTGACGACGACGGTCCGCCGACCGGCACCGGTGCCGGTGCCGGGGTCAGACCACATGGCCGGCCGACTCCATCTGCCGCAGGGCCTTCTTCAGGTCCTGCACCTCGTCACGCAGTCGGGCCGCGAGCTCGAACTTCAGTTCGGCCGCCGCCTGCAGCATCTGGTCGTTGAGGTCGGCGATCGTGGCCTCGAGCTGCGTCGCGCCCTCGCCGGCGATGCCCTCGCGGCGGAGCGACGGCGTCGGTGCGCGGCGGCCGTCACGGACACCGCCCCCGCGGCGCTCGAGGAGCTCGCGGGTGTCGTCGCTCTCGCGGTTGAGGACCTCGGTGATGTCGGCGATCTTCTTGCGCAGCGGCTGCGGGTCGATGCCGTGCTCGAGGTTGTACGCCACCTGCTTCTCGCGGCGGCGATCGGTCTCCTCGATGGCCTGCTTCATGGAGTCGGTCATCTTGTCGGCGTACATCAAGACCTGACCCGACACGTTGCGCGCGGCACGACCGATCGTCTGGATGAGCGAGGTCGACGACCGGAGGAAGCCTTCCTTGTCGGCGTCGAGGATCGCGACGAGCGAGACCTCCGGCAGGTCGAGGCCCTCACGCAGCAGGTTGATGCCGATGAGCACGTCGTAGACGCCCTGGCGCAGCTCGGTGAGCAGCTCCACGCGCTTCAGGGTGTCGACGTCCGAGTGCAGGTAGCGCACCCGGACCCCGGCGTTGCCGAGGAAGTCGGTGAGCTCTTCGGCCATGCGCTTGGTCAGTGTGGTGACGAGCACGCGCTCGTTCTTCTCGGAGCGCTGCTTGATCTCCTCGAGCAGGTCGTCGATCTGGCCGTCGCTCGGCTTGATGATGATCTCGGGGTCGATGAGGCCCGTCGGGCGGATGATCTGCTCGACGACGCTGTCCGTGATGCCGAGCTCGTACTTGCCGGGCGTCGCCGACAGGAAGACCTTCTGCCCGACGCGGTCGAGGAACTCCTCCCACTTCAGCGGGCGGTTGTCCATCGCGCTCGGCAGCCGGAAGCCGTGCTCCACCAGGGTGCGCTTCCGGGAGGCGTCGCCCTCGTACATCGCACCGATCTGCGGCACCGTGACGTGCGACTCGTCGATGACCAGGAGGAAGTCCTCCGGGAAGTAGTCGATGAGGCAGTGCGGGGCTTCGCCGGGGCCGCGGCCCTCCATGTGGCGGGAGTAGTTCTCGATGCCCGAGCAGAACCCGATCTGCTCCATCATCTCGATGTCGAAGGTGGTGCGCATCCGGAGCCGCTGGGCCTCGAGCAGCTTGCCCTGGCCCTCGAGCTCGGCGAGCCGCTCGGCCAGCTCGTGCTTGATCGAGGTGATCGCCCGGTGCATGACGTCGGTGTCCGCGACGTAGTGGGACGCCGGGAAGATCGAGACGGCGGGCAGGTCGTCGATGACGTTGCCGGTCAGCGGGTGCAGCGAGGACAGCGCTTCGATCTCGTCACCGAACATCTCGATGCGGATCGCGTGCTCTTCGTACATCGGGATGATCTCGAGCGTGTCGCCGCGGACCCGGAAGGTGCCGCGGGCGAAGTCGACGTCGTTGCGCTGGTACTGCATGCTGACGAACTTCCGCACGAGCTGGTCGCGGGAGATGTTCTGCCCGATGTGCAGCGCGACCGAGGCGTTCATGTACTGCTCGGGCGTGCCGAGGCCGTAGATGCAGGACACGGTCGACACCACGACGGTGTCACGGCGGCTGAGCAGGGAGTTCGTCGTCGAGTGCCGCAGACGCTCGACCTCGGCGTTGACGGACGAGTCCTTCTCGATGAAGGTGTCCGTCTGCGGGACGTAGGCCTCGGGCTGGTAGTAGTCGTAGTACGAGACGAAGTACTCGATGGCGTTGTTCGGCATCAGGCCGCGGAACTCGTTGGCGAGCTGCGCCGCCAGCGTCTTGTTGTGCGCGAGCACCAGCGTCGGCCGCTGCACCTGTTCGATCAGCCACGCGGTGGTCGCCGACTTGCCGGTACCGGTCGCACCGAGCAGCACGACGTCGGTCTCACCCGCGTTGATGCGCCCGGCGAGTTCGGCGATGGCCGCGGGCTGGTCCCCACTCGGCATGTACTCGCTGATGACCTCGAACGGTCGGATGGCACGCGTGGGCTCTACGGCAACTCCCATGGAGCCAACAGTAGGCGCGGCCGCTGACATCGGAGTGCTCTGCTCGCCCTCGGCGTACTGTCACCCGATAGCGGACGCAGAGACACCTGATCGGCACCGGTCGTAGCCTCCGAGCCGTTCAGCAACCCGACCGAAGAGGCCCCATGACCACGGCCCCCGCTGCAGCACGAGCGACGGGCACCCCGTTCCGCGGACGCATCCGCGGGCGGGTGCTCCTGGTCCTCTGCTGCATGTACGCCATCTCGTACATCGACCGTACGAACATCTCGACCGCCCTCCCCTACATCACCGACGAGTTCGGCCTCAGCGACACCGACGCCGGGTTCATCGTCTCGGCGTTCGCACTGCCGTACGCCCTGCTGCAGGTGTTCGGCGGCACCATCAGCGAACGCTTCGGCCCGCGCCGCGCACTGTTCGTCATCACCGTCGTCTGGGGTGTCGCGACGCTCTGGACCGGACTGGCCACGGGCTTCTGGACGCTCTTCGCGGCGCGGCTGCTGCTCGGCCTCAGCGAGGCCGCGGCGTTCCCGTCCGCCACCCAGGCGATGAGCCGCTGGATCCCCCGCGACCGCAACGGCTTCGCACAGGGTGTGGTCCACTCCGCCGCGCGGCTCGGCAACGCCCTCGCACCGCTCGTCGTCGCCTACTTCATCGCGATCAGCGGCTGGCGCCTGGCGTTCTTCGCCACCGCCGTGCTCTCCGTGGCCTGGGGCATCACCTGGTTCGTCCTGTTCCGCGACCGCCCCGAGGACGCCCGCGGGATCACGAAGGCCGAACTCGCCGAACTGCCACCAGTCGAGACCCGCGCCACCCGCCCGCCGGTGCCGTGGCGCGCCCTGGCGAGGCAGGTCCTGCCGGTGTCCTTCGTCGACTTCGGGTACGGGTGGACCCTCTGGGTGTTCCTCACGTGGATCCCGACGTTCCTCAGCGACCAGTACGACCTCGAGATCAGCGCCTTCGCCTGGTTCACGACCGCCGTCCTCCTGGCCGGGGTCGTCGGCGACACGGTCGGCGGGCTGCTCAGCGACCGGATCATCCACCGCGGTGGCGACCCGCGGCACGCACGACGCCTGGTCCTGGTGATCGGGCTCGGTGGGTCGCTGGTCTGCCTGCTCCCGCTCGTCGTCGTCGGGCAGAGCCTGACCGTCGCGACCGTGTCACTCGCCCTGTCGTTCTTCTTCCTCGAGCTCTGCAACGCGAACCTGTGGGCGATCCCGATGGACGTCGCCCCGCAGTGGTCCGGCACGGCGTCCGGGTTCATGAACACCGGGTTCGGCGTCGCCGGTGTCGTCTCCCCCATCGTGTTCGGCGTCCTCATCGACGCCTCCGGGTGGCAGCTGCCGTTCGGGATCTCGTGCGCGCTGCTCGCGGGTGCCGCGGTGGTCGCGTGGGTGATGAAGCCGCAGCGCCTCACCGTGACCGACGGCGTGCTCGAGGTGGGCGTCCCCGCGGTCGAGCGCGACGCCACGCAGTAGCGTCCGGCGGTCACCGATCCGTCCGACGCGGGGCGGGCCTCCAGTCCGGGAGGCGCGCCCCACGTCGGTCCGCACCGACCGTCGTCAGGCGCGCACCCGCCGCGCCCGCGACGGCCGACCGGTCAGCGGCACGCTGAGCGGCGTCCAGCGGAACGCCTCCGTCACCGCGACCGACAGCACGAGCACGAGCACGTACGTGACGAGCGTCAGCCACGGCTTCGGCACCGCCGACTCGAGCCAGCTGTCGCCGTACAGCAGGACCCAGATCATGAACGGGTGGCTGAGGAAGATGCCGAACGACCGGTCCGAGCCGTAGTCGACGACCCGCGCCAGGGCGGAGCCGGCCCGGCGGCGGTCCGCCCAGGCCGCACCGATCGCCAGGAACCCGACGAAGACGGCGGTGCTCCAGAGCACCTGCACGGGCTGCAGCGGGGTGCCGGCGGCGTACAGCGACTGGCCGAGGCCGACCTGCAGCCACCACACGCCGAGCGTGAGCGCCCCGGTGCCCGCGAAGGCCCAGAGGACGGCGCGGCGGTGCTCGCGGATGAAGCGGAGGAACGGGTCCGCGTGGTCTGCGGCCACCGCCCCGGAGACGATGAAGAACACGTACGAGAAGAAGAACTGCTTCTGGTACCCGTGCAGCCAGTCGATCGAGTGCGGCCAGTACTTGTAGGCGGCGAACACGGCGAGCTGCAGCAGGAACGCGACGACCAGCACCGTGACGTGGTGCCGCCGGGTGACCCGGACCAGCCAGATGATCACCGGCAGCAGCAGGTACACCTGCATCGTCACGAGCAGGAAGTAGAGGTGGTACCAGGACGTCCCGGTGACGATCCCCTCGGCGGCGGTCGTGACCAGCGCCGGCACGTCTCCCCGGGTCGACGAGCTGGCCAGCCAGGACGCGGCGACGTACACGAACGACCACGCCAGGTAGGGCACGCCGACGAGCAGGAACCGGCGCGGCCAGAACTGCGTGAGCGGGCGCGGTCGGAGTGACCAGCTGTAGACGAGCACGAACGCCGTGAGCGAGAAGAACACCAGCCGGGTGAAGTGCAGCAGCCCGAGCAGGGCGTTCAGCGGGACGTCGTCGGCGGCGATGGTGTGGCTCGTGGTGTGCACGCCGATGACGCACGCGAACGTGAGGATGCGGAGGACGTCGACCTCGTACAGGTGCCGGGGCTTGCCGGACGCCGTGCGGGTCGGGGTCTGCACGCCGGGCGTGTCGGTGGCGGCGCTCACCGGGACTCGGTCATCGCTCGGACGCGGGCACGCTGCACCTTGCCGGTCGGTGCCCGCGGCAGGTCGGGGACGACGGAGATCTCGGCCGGACGACGGAACCGGGTCAGGGCGGACTCGGCCAGGGCGGTCAGGTCGGCGACGAGCCCGTCGATGTCGGCGTCCGCCTGCGGGATGACGTACGCCACCGGAACGGCACCGAGCACCTCGTCCGGCCGACCCACCACGACCGCTTCGAGCACGCGGGGATCGCGGAGCAGGACGTCCTCGACCTCGGACGGGTAGACCTTCTCACCGCCGCGGTTGATGACGTCGTCGGACCGCCCGGCGAGCGACACCCAGCCGTCGTCGGCGACGGACCCGAGGTCGCCGGTGGACAGCCAGCCGTCGGCGTCGAACCGGTCCGCCGCCCGGCCGCCCAGGTACGAGCGGACGATGCCCGGACCACGCACCCAGAGGGCACCGATCTCGCCGGCCGGCAGGAGGGCGCCGTCCTCGCCACGCACCTGGACCTCGGAGCCGACGGGCAGTCCGACGCTGCCCGGTCGGGCCGGTGCGTCGAGGGGCGTCGCGGTGATCTGGCTGGCACCCTCGGTCATGCCCCAGCTCACCACGAGCGGCAGGTCCCCGAGGGCGGCGCGCACCGGGTCCGGCAGCGGGGCGGAGGCGCTCCGGACGAACCGCAGCGACGCCGGCGGCTGCAGCGGTCCGGTCTTCGCCAGGACCGCCAGGACCGCCGGCACGGCGTTCAGCCAGGTCACCCGGCGGGCCGTGAGCAGTTCCCAGAACCCGGTCCGGCGGAACCGGCGGTCGAGCACCAGCGTCGCCCCGGCCACGAGCGTGGCGACGAGGCCCACCACCTCGGCGTTGACGTGGAACAGCGGCAGCGAGTTGAAGCCCCGGTCCTCGGCGGTCAGCCCGTTGTGCCGGGCGATCGCCTGCGCCACGAACCGGAGCTGCGACTCCGGCAGCTCGACGCCCTTCGGCGTCCCGGTGGACCCGGAGGTGAAGAGCACGACAGAGCCCTCGCCGGGGCCGTCGGTGGGCGCGTCCGGGACGTCGCCGTCGCGGACCCCGACCGGGAGGCCCGTGGCTGGGTCGACGCCGGCCGCGGGCGGTCCGGGGACGGTCGCGCCGGCACGGTCGACGCCAGGGGCCCCGGCGGTCCCGGCCGTTCCGGCTGTTCCGGCTGTTCCGGCTGGCGCACGGTCCGACACGACCATCGATGCGCCGCCGAGGAGCGCCGCGAGCCGTGCGGGTTCCGAGGGCGGCTGCCCGGTGTCGACCGGCACGGAGCGCCGCCCGGAGGCGATCGCGGTGAGGTGCACGACGGCGAAAGCGATCGGGTCCCCCACGTCGACCAGGACACCGCCGGAGGCCGGGACACCGATCGCGTCGAAGGTCCGGGACCACGCGGTGACGGCAGCGTCGAGACCGCCGTACGTCAGCGTCCGGTCGGAGCGGGCGTCCTCGAGGTAGACGTGGTCCGGGGTCTGCTCGGCACGCTGCCGGATGAGCGCCGCGAGGGTCGTCTCGTGGCCGGCGACCGGCGTGGGGTCGGGTGTGGGGTGTTCACCGTCGTGCTGCACCGACTCATCGTATTTCCGCTGGCTATGACCGTCCGGAGGGAACGGCCGGAGTCGGGAACCGGTGCAGCATCCACTGCCAGATCCGGAGCATCCGCGGGTCGCCGTGCTCGTCGAGCGGCGTCGAGTCCTTGATGATCCGCGAGTGCGCCCAGTGCGGGTTGCCCACCGGCAGGTCGGTGAGGATCGCGTGCGGGTCCGCGCCCGGTGGTGGGGGCTCGGTGTCGGTCCGCCACGGTCCGCCGGTTCCCGCCGAGCCGAGGGAGTTGCCCGAACCGAGGGTGCCGCTCGGGCCCTCGTCCCGTCGGTCGCCGTCGAGCCCCATCGCCGACCAGGAGCCGGTGATCCGCGGGCCGAACTCGTCGCGGACGTCGTCCAGTGCGTACATCCGGCTCACCGGGGTCTGGCCGGGGTGGTCCATCCACGCGGCGTGCACCGGACCGACCGACTCGACGGGCGACGAGAACATCAGCGCCCCGAGCACCGGCCGGATGTGGGCGATGTACGCGGCCTCCCCGCCGCCCTGCGAGTGCCCGGCGACGACGATGTCCTGCCACTGGATGTCCTCGTCGGAGTGCACGAACCGGCCCCAGCCGCCGGCGGGGTCGACGTCGTCCAGGTGCGCCACGGCGTCGCGGAAGCGTGACACGATCGAGCCCGCCGGGCTCACGTCGCTGAGTGCCGAACCCCGCGTGCCGTCGAACCGGTTCCGCTGGACCTGGCCGTAGCAGCGGGCGTCGGCCTCGCAGGTGCCAGACAGGGTCTTGCCGAGGTTCCAGTAGTCGAGCCCGAGCACGTGGTACCCGTCGTCGAGCGCCGTGGTGAGGAACCGCTGGTAGTCGGCCGGCTTCGCCCGGGTGGCCGGCAGGAACAGCAGCAGCGGACCGCTCGGCGAGGTCCGGGCGGCGAAGTCGTCACGGTTCGGGGCCAGGCGCTCCCCGTCGATCGCACCGAGCCGGAAGCGGTGGAACTCGCTGTGCGGCGCCTCACCGGGCTCCAGCGTGCGGTGGGGTTGCGCCGGCCGACCACCCTCTGCGACACGCTGCCCGCCGAGCACGTTCGCCCCGACGAGTGCGGCGAGGCCCATGGCGACCAGGACGATGACCGCGACGACGAGCAGCCGGTGGCGCGTCCTCATCGGACGAGTCGCGCCCAGACCTCGTCGGCCGAGCGGATCGTCTGCTCGAGGGTGCCGGTCGCGTCGACGACGTGGTCGGCGAGGGCGAGGCGGTCGGCGTCGGAGGCCTGCGCCGCCACCCGTCGCTCAGCGTCCTCCCGGCGCATCCCCCGGTGTTCGACGAGCCGCTCGATCCGCACCGCGGCGGGGGCGTCGACGACCACGACGGCGTCGAACCGGAGCGGCCGTGACCCCTCGGCCTCGGCGAGCAACGGCACGTCGTAGACGACGACGGCGTCCGGGTCGGCTGCCTCGGCGGCGTCGAAGCGCTGCTGTGCGAGGCGCCAGACCTCCGGGTGGGTGATGCCTTCGAGGGCCCTGCGTGCCTCCGGGTCGACGAAGACGACCGCACCGAGAGCGGGCCGGTCGAGACTGCCGTCCGGGGCGATCACCGCGTCACCGAAGCGCTCCCGGACCGCCTGCAGACCCGGGCTGCCCGGCGCCACGGCGTCGCGTGCGAGCCGGTCGGCGTCGACGACCACCGCGCCGTGTTCCGCGAACCGCGACGAGACGGTCGACTTGCCCGCGGCGATGCCGCCCGTGAGTCCGATGATGCGCACCCCGACAGCGTCGCACGGACTGCTCCACGAATGCTCCCAGCCGAGATCGCCGTCGCGGCGAGCCCTATGACGCCGAAGAGCCCGGCCCCGGTCGTCCCCTGGGGGACGATCAGGACCGGGCTCTCGGTCGATGCGACGGGTGATCAGCTCACCCGGTCACATCCGTTCAGCTGGTGCTGGTCGTTCAGCTGTTGCTGAGCTTCTCGCGCAGCGCTGCGAGGGACGCGTCGTCGGCGAGGGTGCCGGCTCCGGTTGCCTCGCTCGTGAACGTCGAAGCGGCGGCCGGGAGGTCGAAGCCACCCTGCGCCTCTTCGGTGAGGGACTTGGCGACCTGGGCCTTGTGGGCCTCCCAACGCGCCTGGGCGGCCGCGTACTGGCCCTCCCACTCGGTGCGCTGGGTGTCGTAGCCCTCGAGCCACTCGTTGGTCTCCGGGTCGAAGCCCTCGGGGTACTTGTAGTCACCCTTGTCGTCGTACTCGGTCGGCATGCCGTAGAGCGCCGGGTCGAACTCGGTGCTCTCCGGGTCGACGCCCTCGTTGGCCTGCTTGAGGCTGAGCGAGATGCGGCGACGGTCGAGGTCGATGTCGATGATCTTGACGAAGACCTCGTCGCCCACGGACACGACCTGCTCGGCGAGCTCGACGTGCTTGTTCGAGAGCTCCGAGATGTGCACCAGGCCCTCGATGCCGTCCGCGACGCGGACGAAGGCACCGAACGGCACGAGCTTCGTGACCTTGCCCGGCGCGATCTGACCGATCGCGTGGGTGCGGGCGAAGACCTGCCACGGGTCTTCCTGGGTGGCCTTGAGCGAGAGCGACACGCGCTCGCGGTCCAGGTCCACCTCGAGGATCTCGACGGTGACTTCCTGACCGACCTCGACGACCTCGCTGGCGTGCTCGATGTGCTTCCAGCTGAGCTCGGAGACGTGGACGAGACCGTCGACGCCGCCGAGGTCGACGAACGCACCGAAGTTGACGATCGACGAGACGACGCCCTTGCGGACCTGGCCCTTGTGGAGGTTGTTCAGGAAGGTGGTGCGCGACTCGGACTGCGTCTGCTCGAGCAGGGCGCGGCGCGAGAGGACCACGTTGTTGCGGTTCTTGTCGAGTTCGAGGATCTTCGCCTCGAGCTCCTGACCGAGGTACGGCGTCAGGTCGCGGACACGGCGCAGCTCGATGAGCGATGCCGGGAGGAAGCCGCGGAGACCGATGTCGACGATCAAACCGCCCTTGACGACCTCGATGACCGTGCCGGTCACGACGCCGTCGGACTCCTTGATCTTCTCGACGTCGCCCCATGCACGCTCGTACTGTGCACGCTTCTTCGACAGGATCAGGCGGCCTTCCTTGTCCTCCTTCTGGAGGACCAGGGCCTCGACCTCGTCACCGACGTTGACGACCTCGTTGGGGTCGACGTCGTGCTTGATCGAGAGCTCGCGCGAGGGGATGACACCCTCGGTCTTGTACCCGACGTCGAGGAGGACCTCGTCGCGGTCGATCTTCACGACGGTGCCGGAGATGAGGTCTCCGTCGTTGAAGAACTTCAGGGTCTTCTCGACCTCGGCCAGGAAGTCATCAGCCGAGCCGATGTCGTTGATGGCGACCTGCTTGGGAGCCTTGGTCGTGGTGGTTGTCATGTAGAGATTGCTCCGAACGGACATGAGTCGGGCCGTGGCGGCGAGGGAGCGACCCCCGGTCCGCGAGCCGGTCGGACGACCGGTGCGAGCCACCATGGCGATGAGTGTTGTTGGCGCGGATTGCGCCGCACAAGTCTATCCAGCGGGAGGGACGCCCACAACCGGGCGTGTCGGCTCAGCCGACGAGCGCACTCCGCAGGGTGTCCAGGCCGACGCCACCGAGCGCGAGGGCCCGGTGGTGGAAGGCCTTGAGGTCGAACGCCGCCCCTTCACGAGCCGCCACGTCGTCCCGGATCGACTCCCAGACGCGCTGCCCGACCTTGTACGACGGCGCCTGTCCCGGCCACCCGAAGTACCGCGCGACCTCGAACTGCACGAACGCGGGGTCCATGTTCACGTTCTGCCCCATGAAGTCGAGGGCGTACTCCCACGTCCAGCCGCCGCCGTCCGGGTTGGTCTTCTGCAGGTGCACACCGATGTCGAGCACCACGCGGGCGGCACGCATCCGCTGGCCGTCGAGCATGCCCAGACGGTCGCCGTCGTCGTCCAGGAACCCGAGCTGCTCCATCAGGCGCTCGGCGTACAGCGCCCAGCCCTCGACGTGCCCGGACGGTCCGGCCAGCTGTCGGCGCCAGGTGTTCAGCTCGCCGCGGTTGTAGACCGCCTGGCTGATCTGCAGGTGGTGGCCCGGGACGCCCTCGTGGTAGACCGTCGTCTTCTCCCGCCAGGTGCCGAACTCGGTGACGCCCTGCGGGACGGACCACCACATGCGGCCGGCGCGCGAGAAGTCGTCGGACGGACCGGTGTAGTAGATCCCACCCTCCTGGGTCGGGGCGATCCGGCACTCCAGGCGCTTGATCGGGTCCGCGATGTCGAAGTAGCGACCGTCCATCGCGCGGATCGACTCGTCGCTGGTCTCCTGCATCCAGGCGCGGAGCGCGTCGGTGCCGCGCAGCACGCGCGCCGGGTCGGCGTCCAGCACCTCGATCGCCCGGGCGACGCTCGCCCCGGACTCGATGCGGTCGGCGATGCGCTCCTGCTCGTCGCGCATCCGCGCGAGCTCCTCGATGCCCCACTCGTACGTCTCGTCCAGGTCGATGACGGCGCCGAGGAACCGGCGGGAGTGCAGCGCGTAGTCGTCACGGCCGACGGCGTCCACCGGGGTCGAGAGCGGCAGCACGTCGTGCTCCAGGAACGCGCCGAACGACCGGTAGGCGGCCGCGGCGACCTCGGCCCCGCGGGTCAGCTCGGCTCGCAGCTGCTCGGGGACCGGCGCCCCGCCCTCGAGTGCGGCGCCATCGGCGAGCTGACGGAAGAACCCGTCGGGTGCGCCGTTCCGGGCGGCCTGCTCAGCGATCAGTTCGACCTGGCGCTTCGCCGCGGTCACGCCCTCGCGGGTGCCTTCGAGCAGGGTCTCGCGGTACCCCTCCAGGGCGTCCGGCAGCGCCTGCAGACGGCCCGCCACGTCCTGCCAGTCCTCCGCCGTCGCGGTCGGCATCAGGTCGAGGACGTCACGGAGGGACTGCGCCGGGCTCTGGATCACGTTGAGGTCGCGGAGGTGCAGCTTCCGCTCGTACGACTCCACGGTCAGGTCGAGCTCCGCACCGAGGTCGGTCTTCGTCACCCGGTCGACGTCGTCCCGCACGTCGGCGGCGTCGAGCGCCCGGCGGGCGGCACGAGCGGCGTCGGCCAGGGCCGCGGCGCCGGCCGGTGACGTGTCGCCGTACCCGTCCGTCCGGCCCGGCACGCCGATGTACGTGGCGACGGTCGGGTCGAGGTCCACGAGCGTGGTGACCCACTGCTCGGCGACCTGGTCGACGGCGGACGGCTGACGGACGGGACGGTCATCGCTCATGTCACCGACCCTACCCACCGGCCAGACCCCAGCCACCAGTACGACGGGAGCGGCGGGGCGGACGGGAGGCGCGCCTCCCGTCCGCCCCGCCGCTCCCGCGGGTGCAGCCGCGCTCAGTGCGCCGCCGCCTCCCAGTTCGTGCCGAGCCCGACCGAGACGTCGAGCGGGACGGTCAGCTCGGCCGCGCCGCCCATGCGGGTGCGGAGGATCTCCTCGACCCGGTCCTGCTCCCCCGGTGCGATCTCGAGGATCAGTTCGTCGTGCACCTGCAGGAGCAGCCGCGAGCCGAGGCCGCCGTCACGGAGGTCCGCGTCGACGCCGAGCATCGCGATCTTCATGATGTCGGCGGCCGAGCCCTGGATCGGGGCGTTCAGCGCGGCACGCTCGGCGTTCTCGCGCAGCACCCGGTTCGGGCTCTTCAGGTCCGGGAACGGGCGACGACGACCGAAGATCGTCTCGGTGTAGCCGTCTTCGCGGGCCTGCTCGACGACGTTCCGGAGGTAGTCGCGGACCGCGCCGAAGCGGGCGAAGTACTCGGTCATCAGGGTGCGGGCTTCGCTCTGCTCGATGCGGAGCTGCTTCGACAGCCCGAACGCGCTGAGGCCGTAGGCCAGGCCGTATGACATCGCCTTGACCTTGGTGCGCATCTCGGGGCTGACGTCCGACGGCTCGACGCCGAAGACCCGGGCGCCGACGAAGCGGTGCAGGTCCTCGCCCTCGTTGAAGGCCTGGATCAGCCCGGCGTCACCCGACAGGTGCGCCATGATCCGCATCTCGATCTGCGAGTAGTCGGCAGTGAGGAGCGTCGTGTACGGCTCGGCGACCGCGAAGGCCGACCGGATGCGGCGACCGACGGCGGTCTTCACCGGGATGTTCTGCAGGTTCGGGTCGGTCGAGGACACCCGGCCGGTGCTCGTGCCGGTCTGCTCGTACCGGGTGTGGATCCGGCCGTCGACCACGGCGGCGTCGAGGGTGTCGACGATCTGGCGGAGCTTCGTGGCGTCGCGGTGCTGCAGCAGCAGGCCGAGGAACGGGTGCGGGTGCTGCTCCTGCAGGTCGGTGAGGCTGGCGGCATCGGTCGAGAAGCCGGTCTTCGTCTTGCGGGTCTTCGGCATCGCGAGCTCGGTGAAGAGCACTTCCTGCAGCTGCTTCGGCGACCCGAGGTTGACCTCGTGCCCGATCTCGGCGAAGGCCTGCTGGGCGAGGTCCGCGGCGCGCTCCCCCAGCTCGTGCGAGAGCCCGGTCAGCACCGGCCGGTCGATCCCGACGCCGGTCGTCTCCATCCGGGCGAGCACCGACGTCAGCGGCAGTTCGATGTCGTCGAGCACCGTGAGCGAGCTCGGGTCGACGCGGGCCCGGAGCGCCGTGACCACGCGGAGGACGTACCAGGCGTGCACGCCGACGTTCACCGGGTCGGTCTCCGGCACGAGCTGGTTCGGGTCCGCCGTCGGCAGTTCCTCGCCGAGCTCCTGGTAGACGAGGTCGGCGAGGGGCTGGCCCTGCTTGCCGGGGTTCGCGAGCCAGCCGGTGATGCGGGCGTCACCGGCGATCCCGGCGACGGTGAAGCCCGCCGTGCCGAGCGCCTTGATCGCGGCCTTGGCGTCGTGGAAGTGCTTCGGGGCGTCCGAGGCGAACCAGGCCGAGAGCTGCTCGTAGTCCTGCGCTCCACTGCCGCCGGGCACCAGCACGGCGTCGTCGTGCGTGGCGATGCCGATGGCGCTGAGGCGGCCGTCGATGACCTCCACCGCGACGCCGAAGCCGTTCTCGGCGTCGGCGGCGGACTTCCGCTCCAGCCAGTGGCCGAGTTCTTCGTCGATCAGGGTCTTCACCGGCGGCGGGGTGGGGCCGGCGTCCTCGACGCTGCCGTCCGTCGTCGACGGGTCGGTCGGTTCGCCGCTGCCGACGACCTTGAACACCCGGTCGAGCAGGGTGCGGAACTGCAGCGTGGCGAAGAGTTCACGCACCGCGGCCTCGTCGACCGGCCGGAGGGCGACGTCGGCGGGGCCGACCGGCAGCTCGACGTCGGTCACCAGGCGGTTCAGGCGGCGGTTCCGGATCGCGCGGTCGCGCTGCTCGCGGAGGTTGTTGCCGACGACGCCCTTGATCTCGTCGGCGTGCTCGAGCACCCCGTCGAGCGAGCCGTACTGGGTGACCCACTTCACCGCGGTCTTCTCGCCGACCTTGTCGATGCCGATCAGGTTGTCGCTGGTCTCCCCCACCAGGGCCGCGATGTCCGGGTACTGGTGCGGTTCGATGCCGTAGCGCTCGTACACCTTGTCGCGGTCGTAGCGGGTCAGTTCGGACACGCCCCGGACCGACGGGTAGAGCAGCGTGACGTCGTCGTTGACGAGCTGGATGGAGTCGCGGTCACCGGACACCACGTAGACCTGGAAGCCCTGGTCGGCCCCCTGCTTCGACAGCGTCGCGAGGATGTCGTCCGCCTCGAAGTCCTCCTTCGTGACGGTGGTGATGCCCATCGCCTCGAGCGCCTGCTGCAGCAACGGGATCTGGCCCTTGAACTCGGCCGGAGTCTCGGAGCGGGTGCCCTTGTACTCGGCGTACTCCCGCGTGCGGAACGAGAACCGCGAGATGTCGAACGCGACGGCCAGGTGCGTCGGCTTCTCGCGCTGCAGCAGCATGAGCAGCATCGAGATGAACCCGTGGATGGCGTTCGTGTGCTGCCCCTCGCGGTTCACGAAGCTGTCGACCGGCAGCGCGTAGAAGGCCCGGAAGGCGAGCGAATGGCCGTCGATGACCATGAGGGTAGGCTTTGCGGAGTCCGACACCCGGACAGCCTACCGACGGCCCCCGACAGGGTGCGGCCCCGGTCCTGGCAGAGCGACCACGCGGAAGGCCGACGCGACGTGACCGACGAACAGACCGTCCAGGACAGCCAGAGCGTCCAGGGTCCCCCGGCGGCAGTCGCCGAGTACCTCGCCCGCGGGATGGGCCAGCTCGCCGACAAGATGGGCATGGTCGTCACCGAACTCGGCGCCGACCGGGCCGTCGCGTCCATCCCCGTCGAGGGCAACCGACAGCCCGCCGGCCTGCTGCACGGTGGCGCCTACGTCGTCCTGGCCGAGAGCCTCGGGTCGATGGCGGCGAACATCCACGCCGGCCCCGGGCGCTACGCCGTCGGCATCGAACTGAGCGCGTCGCACACCCGGAGCGCCACGAGCGGCCGCGTCACCGGCACCTGCACCGCCATCCACCTCGGTGGCACGCTCACCACGCACGAGATCGTCCTGACCGACGACGAGGGTCGGCGCTGCTCGAGCGTGCGCATCACGAACATCATCCGCGACGCCCGCTGACCCGGAGCATCAGCGACATCGGGCGTCAGTGCCACCGCGCATCAGGCCTCCGGCGGTCGTTGCAGCAGCAGCGGGGTGTCCCCGAACCCGAGCCGTCGGTAGAGCGTCTCGCCGTCGACACTCGAGTGCACCGAGGTCCGCTCCACCCCGGCGTCGTCCGCGAGCTCGAGTAGCGCCATGACGATCCGTCCCGCGACACCGCGTCCGCGGAGGTCCGGGTGCACGTAGACCGTCTGCACGTCACCGGTCACGCGGCGGCCGGGTCGGTCGGGGGTCGGCGGTCGGTCCGTCAGCGCGAACCACCCCATGCCGAGCACGACGCCGTCCCGCTCCGCGACCACGCAGCGGTGACTCTCCGGGTGGGCGACGGCGAACGCGACCATCGCGTCCCGGAAGTCCGCGGCGGACACTGCTGGCACGGCCCCGCCTTCCTCGACACTCCAGCGCCAGCGGAGGTCGGCCACCGTCGGCAGATCGGCCGGTCGGGAGGCCCGGATCACCACGTCGTCCATGCCCTCACCCTGCCACGTGGCCGGGTCACGCTGGACGACGGGTCGCGGTACGGCGGCTTACTTCTTGGCGCTGAGCTGCTCGATGATCGCCTTGGCGACGTCGTGCATGGTCAGACGGCGGTCCATCGACGCCTTCTGGATCCAGCGGAACGCCTCGGGCTCGGTGAGGCCCATCTTCTCGTTGAGAAGGCCCTTGGCCCGGTCGACGAGCTTGCGCGTCTCGAAGCGCTCGACCAGGTCGGCGACCTCGGCCTCGAGCGTGATGATCTGCTGGTACCGCGAGAGGGCGATCTCGATCGCGGGGAGCAGGTCGTTCGGGGTGAAGGGCTTCACGACGTAGGCCAGCGCGCCGGCCTCGGTCGCGCGCTCGACGAGCTCCTTCTGGCTGAACGCCGTGAGGAGGACGACCGGCGCGATGTGGTTCTTCGACAGCTTCTCGGCTGCGGAGATGCCGTCGAGCTGCGGCATCTTGACGTCCATGATGACGAGGTCGGGACGCAGGTCGGTCGCGAGCTGCACCGCGGTCTCACCGTCGCCGGCTTCACCGACCACGTCGAACCCGTTGTCGCGGAGGATCTCGACGATGTCGAGGCGGATGAGCGACTCGTCCTCGGCGACGACGACGCGACGGGGTGCTGCTGCGGTTGCTTCTGTGTCACTCACGACGGAGAGCCTACTAGACGCTCGATCCGACCGCGGCAACCCAGACCGGTCGATCACCGGACCGACGGCCACCAGTACGAGTGGCGGGACTCGAACCCGCACGCCAGAGGCAGAGCATTTTGAGTGCCCCGTGTCTACCATTCCACCACACTCGCGAGCGGTGCCAGCGTAGCAGCAGCGCCCCGGACCGCAGGTTCCGGCCAGGTCGCCGTCCCGCGCCGCCCCATCGCGGCGCGCGACGCCCGGTCACGGTACGGTCGGAGGTCCGGCTGACCTGTCAGGGAGGAGCCCCGTGGACTCTCGTGCCGTCCGCACGTTCCGCGCGTTCGTCGTCGTCACCGCCGTGGTCGCGGTGACCGCCGGCGTCGTCGCCGTCGTCTGGCCACGACCGACCCTCGTCCTCGTCGCGCTGCTCTTCGGCGTCTACCTGGTGGTCGCGGGCGCGATGCGGGTGTTCGCGGCGGCGCGTGGACACGGCACGCCAGCCACCTGGCGCTGGACCTCGGGCGTGGTCGGCACCCTCGTCGGCCTCGCCGGACTCGTGACGTTGCTCGACCCCGCGGTGCCGCTCGTGGTCTACGCGGTCCTCGGCGGCCTCGCCTTCCTGGTCGAGGGGGTCGCGGCCCTCGTCGGTGCCCTGGTCGGGCATCCCGGGTCCTCACGCGGGCCGACCGTCGTCAGCGGCGTGCTCTCGCTGCTCTGCGGCACGGCCGTGCTCCTCGCCCCGACGACGGCGCTCGAGGTGTTCACGGTCCTGGCGGGCATCGCGCTCGTCGGGGTCGGGAGCGCGGCCCTGCTGCTCCTGCCGGCCCGCGCCGCCGCCCGCCGCTGAGCGCGACGGGGCCCGCGGGTCCGCGTCAGCCCGTGCTCGTCCCGAAGAGCAGCCCGAGCAGGTAGGTCACGGCCGCGGCCCCGAACCCGATGCCGAGTTGCCGCAGAGCGCGCCGCAGCGGCGAGGCACCGCTCAGGACACCGACGACGGCACCGGTCCCGAGCAGGGCGAGACCGACCAGGGCGGCCGCCAGACCGATCGCCGGCCGCCCCTCGAGCCCGAACAGGTAGGGCAGCACCGGGATCACCGCGCCGGAGGCGAAGAAGCAGAAGCTCGAGAGTGCCGCGCTGGTGCCGGTACCGATCGCCTCGTGGTCGTCCGCGTCGTCCGTGACGCCCGGGCGTGGCAGCGCCGACCGCGACCGGACGACGGGGAGGCCCCCGGTGGTCGGCGCGGCGAGCAGCGCGGCGATGACCTCGTCCGCGTGCGCGGCGGCCTCGTCCTCGGTCATCCCCCGCGCCCGGTAGACCAGGGCGAGTTCGTTGGCGTCGACGTCGAGGTCGGCGACCGCGTGCTGCGCCTCGGGGTGCGGCGTCGAGGCCTCGAGCAGCTCCCGCTGGGACCGCACCGACACGTACTCCCCCGCGCCCATCGACAGCGCGCCGGCGAGGAGGCCCGCGACACCGCTGAGCAGGACGAAGTGCCGGTCCGCTCCGGAGGCGCTGATGCCGATGATGAGCGCCAGGTTCGACACCAGGCCGTCGTTCGCCCCGAACACCGCGGCCCGGAAGGTCCCGGACAGACGCATCCGGCCACGGTTCGCGAGCCCACGCACCACCTCGCCGTGGATCCGCTCGTCGGCCGCCATCGTCGGGGTCGCGTCGGCGTCGTCCGCGTACGGCGAGCGGTCCTCGGCCCGCTGCATGAGCGCGAGCACGAACACCGACCCGAACCGCTTCGCCAGCGCGGCGAGCACACGGGTCCGCAGGCTGCCCGCGAGCGGTCGACCGACGTCGTCGCCGAGCAGGTCCCGCCAGTGCTGTTCGTGGCGGCCCTCCGCCTCGGCCAGGGCCGCGAGGATCTCGCGTTCCTCACCGCTCCGTCGCGTCGAGAGGTTCCGGTAGACCGCCGCCTCGGCACGCTCGTCCGCCAGGTAGCGGCGCCACCGGTGGACGTCGGCCCGCGTCCGCGTGCTGTCGGACTGGAGGCTCGGGTCACCCATGCGACGCTCCTCGCGTGATCGGTCGGTCGGGACGGGACGGGACGGGACGGGACGGGACGGGACGGGACGGGACCACGCTACCGACGCAGGCCGCGTCCGGGACGCACCCCGGGCCTCCCGGCTGTCCGGACCGGACGTCTGCACGACACGAGGCCGCCACCCGGAGTGGGTGACGGCCTCGGATCGTGACGCTCCGATCGTGACGCTGGGTCAGTCGCGGACGTACGCCGGAGCTGCCTGGGCGTGCGCGTCGCCGACGCGGTGCACCCGGAGGTCGTTCGTCGAGCCCTCGAGTCCGGGAGGGGAACCCGCCGTGACGATCACGCGGTCGCCGGGGATGGCGAGCCCGTTGCCGATGAGGACGTCGTCGACCTGCGAGAACAACTCGTCGGTGTGCGTCTTCCGGTCGACCAGGAAGGAACGCACACCCCACGTCAGCGCCAGACGGCGGCGAGTGGCCTCGTTCGGCGTGAACGCGATGATCGGCAGGCCGTGGCGGAGGCGCGACATCCGGCGAGCGGAGTCGCCGGACTCGGTGAACACGCAGAGGTAGGACGCCTCGGTGAACTCGGCGATCTCGACGGCGGCGAGGGTGATCGCACCGCCGAGGGTGCGCGGCTTCGTGCCGAGCGGGGCGATGCGCTCGAGGCCGTGGTCCTCGGTCGACTCGACGATGCGGGCCATGGTGCGGACCGTCTCGATCGGGTAGTCACCGACGCTCGTCTCGCCGGACAGCATGACCGCGTCGGCACCGTCGAGGACGGCGTTCGCGACGTCGGAGGTCTCGGCGCGCGTCGGGATCGGCGAGGAGATCATCGACTCGAGCATCTGCGTCGCGACGATGACCGGCTTGGCCATCCGGCGGGACAGCTCGACCGCGCGCTTCTGCACGATCGGGACCGCCTCGAGCGGCAGCTCGACGCCGAGGTCACCACGGGCGACCATGATGCTGTCGAAGGCATCGATGATCTCCTCGAGCGCGTCGACGGCCTGGGGCTTCTCGACCTTGGCGATCACGGGGAGGCGCTTGCCCTCTTCGTCCATGATCTCGTGGGCCCGGACGACGTCCGAGGCGTTGCGGACGAACGACAGCGCGATGAGGTCCGCACCGATGCGGATGCCCCAGCGGAGGTCGGCCTCGTCCTTCTCGCTGAGGGCCGGGACGTTCACCGCCACGCCGGGGAGGTTGATGCCCTTGTTGTTCGAGACGGTGCCGCCGACGACGACCTCGGTGCGCACGCGCACACCGTCGGTGTCGAGGACGCGCAGCCGGACCCGGCCGTCGTCGATGAGCAGCGGGTCACCGGGCTTGACGTCCTGCGGCAGGCCCTTGAACGTCGTGCCGCAGACGTCCTTCGTGCCGGGGATGTCCTCGGTCGTGATGGTGAACTCATCACCGACGGCCAGCTCGTGGGGGCCGTCCGCGAACTTCGCGAGACGGATCTTCGGACCCTGCAGGTCGACGAGGATCGCGACGGGCTTGCCGAGCTCCTCGGCGGCACGACGGACGTTGACGTAGTTGGCCTCGTGCACGCTGTAGTCACCGTGGCTGAGGTTCAGGCGGGCCACGTCGACCCCGGCCTGGATGATCTGCTTGACGACCTCGTAGTCGGCGGTGGCAGGTCCGAGCGTCGAAACGATCTTTGCGCGTCTCAATGGATTCCTTCGTGTGGTGGTGTGGCTTCGGGAACGACGAGAGGCCACCAGCACCCTATCGAGTGCGGGTGGCCTCTCGTCTACGGGGAGGGGACCATCAGACCGAGATCGCCCGGTCCGTCGCCTTGACCGGGGCCGGCAGGATCGTCGAGCCCTCGAGGTACTCGTCCACCTTCGAGGCGGCGGCACGGCCCTCGGCGATCGCCCAGACGATCAGGGACTGACCGCGACCGGCGTCACCGGCGACGAAGACGCCCGGCTCGTTGGTCGTGTAGTCGGCCTGGCGGCTGACCACACCCGAGACGCTCGTCGGCAGACCGAGCTGCGGCTCGAGTGTGTCGGTCTCGGGACCGGTGAAGCCCAGCGCGATGAGCACCAGGTCCGCCGGGATCTCCCGCTCGGTGCCCGCCTTCGGGACACGACGGCCGTCGAGGTACTCGGTCTCGGCCACACGCAGGGCGCGGACCTCGCCGGCCTCGTTCGACAGGAACTCCACCGTGGACGCGAGGAACATGCGCTCCCCGCCCTCCTCGTGGGCGCTCGTGACCTCGTAGACGGTCGGGAACATCGGCCAGGGCTGCTCCGACGGACGCTCGAGCGGCGGCTGGTTGCCGATCGCCAGGTTCGTCACGCTGAGCGCGCCCTGCCGGTGGGCGGTGCCGATGCAGTCCGCACCGGTGTCACCGCCGCCGATCACGACGACGTGCTTGCCCTCGGCGCTGATCTGGTTGTCGACGACCGTGCCGGCGTTCGCGCGGTTCTGCTGGACGAGGTAGTCCATCGCGAAGTGCACGCCGGAGAGGTCGCGGCCCGGGATCGGCAGGTCGCGCGGCACCGTGGCGCCGGTGGCGACGACGACCGCGTCGTAGCGGGACTTCAGGTCGTCCCAGGTGATGTCCCGGCCGATCTCGACGCCGGCGCGGAAGCGGGTGCCCTCGGCCTGCATCTGGGCGAGCCGGGCGTCGATCTGCCGCTTCTCCATCTTGAAGTCCGGGATCCCGTAGCGGAGCAGACCACCGATGCGGTCGTCACGCTCGTAGACGGCGACGGTGTGGCCGGCACGGGTGAGCTGCTGCGCGGCGGCCAGGCCGGCAGGACCGGACCCGACGACGGCGACGGTCTTGCCCGTCAGGCGCTCCGGCGGGTGCGGGGTGACCCACCCGTTCTGGAACGCGTCGTCGATGATCGACACCTCGACCTGCTTGATGGTCACCGGCGGCTGGTTGATCCCCAGCACGCAGGAGGCCTCACACGGGGCCGGGCAGAGGCGACCGGTGAACTCCGGGAAGTTGTTCGTCGCGTGCAGCCGCTCGATGGCCTGACGACCCTCGCCGCGCCAGGTGAGGTCGTTCCACTCCGGGATCAGGTTGCCGAGCGGGCACCCCTGGTGGCAGAACGGCACGCCACAGTCCATGCAGCGACCGGCCTGACGCTTCAGCGCACCGGACTCCTGCTGCTCGTAGACCTCTTTCCAGTCCATGAGGCGGACCGGCACGGGGCGGCGGGGCGGCAGTTCACGTTCCTGGACCTTCAGGAACCCCTTGGGGTCAGCCACGGGTCACCTCCTGGGTGCGGGTCGAGCGGGTCGAGCGGGAGTGGGGAGAGCGAGTGCGATCAGCCACCGGTGACCTCCAGGATGCGGTTCCAGACGACGGTGCCGTCCGGGTCGAGGCCCTCGTCGACGGCCTGGCGACGCGTCTCGAGCACGGCCGCGTAGTCGCGCGGCAGCACCTTGACGAACTCGGACAGGTCGCCCGAGTCGAGCAGACCGGCGGCGATCGTCGAACCGGTCTCGTCGGCGTGCCGGCGGAGCAGGTCGGTGACGATCTCCACGTCGGCACTGTCCAGCGGCTCCAGGCGGAGCTCGCCGGAGGCCAGCGCGTCGGTGTTGACGAGTTCGTGCCGGAGCCCGCGGACGTACGCCGTGCCTCCCGACATGCCGGCACCGAGGTTCCGGCCGGTCTCGCCGAGGATGAGCGCGAGCCCACCGGTCATGTACTCGAGCGCGTGGTCGCCCACGCCCTCGACGACCGCGGTCGCGCCGGAGTTCCGGACCAGGAAGCGCTCCCCCACGATGCCGCGGATGAACATGCTGCCCTGGGTCGCGCCGTAGCCGATGACGTTGCCGGCGATGACGTTCTCGGCCGGGTCGAACCCGACGTCCTCGGCGGGGCGGACGACGATCTCGCCGCCGGACAGGCCCTTGCCGACGTAGTCGTTGCTGTCGCCGACCAGCCGGAGCGTGACGCCCGCCGGGAGGAACGCGCCGAGCGACTGGCCGGCCGACCCACGCAGCGTGATGTCGATCGAGCCGGTCGGCAGGCCGTTCTCGCCGTGCCGGAGGGTGACCTCGTGCCCGAGCATCGTGCCGACCGCGCGCTCCGTGTTGCGGATCGGCAGGTCGAGCGTCAGCGTGCCGCCGTGCTCGAGCACGTCGGACGCCTCGGCGATGAGTCGGACGTCGAAGTGCTGCTCGAGCTCGTGGTCCTGGGCCCGGCGGCGGCTGCGCGGCTCGTCGGGGGCGAACTCCGGTCCCTTGAGCACCGGCGCGAGGTCGAGCCCCGAGGCCTTCCAGTGCTCCACCGCGCGGTCGACGTCGAGGGCGTCGGCGTGACCGATCGCCTCGTCGAGGCTGCGGAAGCCGAGCTCGGCGAGGAGCTCGCGGACCTCCTGCGCGATGAACTCGAAGAAGTTCACGACGAACTCCGGCTTGCCGGAGAAGCGCTTGCGGAGCTCCGGGTTCTGCGTCGCGACGCCCACCGGGCAGGTGTCGAGGTGGCAGACGCGCATCAGGATGCAGCCCTCGACCACCAGCGGGGCGGTGGCGAAGCCGTACTCCTCGGCGCCGAGCAGGGCGGCCACGACGACGTCGCGACCGGTCTTCATCTGCCCGTCGACCTGCACCGTGACGCGGTCGCGCATGCCGTTGAGCATGAGCGTCTGCTGCGTCTCGGCGAGACCGATCTCCCATGGTGTGCCGGCGTGCTTCAAGGAGTTCAGCGGGCTGGCGCCGGTGCCACCGTCGTGGCCGGAGACGAGCACCACGTCGGCCAGGGCCTTCGTCACGCCGGCTGCGACCGCGCCGATGCCGGACTGGCTGACGAGCTTGACGTGCACGCGGGCCGAGGGGTTGGCGCGCTTGACGTCGAAGATCAGCTGCTTGAGGTCCTCGATGGAGTAGATGTCGTGGTGCGGCGGCGGCGAGATGAGGCCGACGCCCGCGGTGGCGTGGCGGGTGCGGGCGACCCACGGGTACACCTTCTGCGGGGGCAGCTGGCCACCCTCGCCGGGCTTCGCGCCCTGTGCCATCTTCAGCTGGATGTCGGTGGCGTGCGTGAGGTACATGCTCGTCACGCCGAACCGCCCGGAGGCGACCTGCTTGATCGCGCTGCGCCGCTCGGGGTCGAGCAGTCGCTCGACGTCCTCGCCGCCCTCGCCGGTGTTCGACCGGGCACCGAGACGGTTCATCGCGATCGCGAGGGTCTCGTGCGCCTCCTGTGAGATGGACCCGTAGGACATCGCACCGGTGTTGAAGCGCTTCACGATCTCGGCGATCGGCTCGACCTCGTCCAGCGGCACCGGGGTGCGGTCGCCCGCGGTGAAGCCGAACAGGCCGCGCAGCGTCATCAGCTGCTCGGACTGGTCGTCGACCGCTTTCGAGTACTCGCGGAACACGTCGTACCGGCGGGCACGGGTGGCGTGCTGCAGGCGGAAGACGGTGTCCGGGTTGAACAGGTGCGGCGGTCCTTCGCGGCGCCACTGGTACTCGCCGCCGGTCTGCAGACGCTCGTGGGAGAGCACCGCGCCGTCCTGCGGGTACGCCTGGGCGTGACGTTCGGCGTTCTCGGCCGCGATCACGTCGACGCCGACCCCGCCGAGGATCGACGACGTGCCGGTGAAGTACCGGTCGACGAACTCCTGGCTGAGCCCGACCGCCTCGAACGCTTGCGCGCCGGCGTAGCTGGACACCGTGGAGATGCCCATCTTCGACATGATCTTCAGGACGCCCTTGCCGAGCGCCTTGATGACGTTCTTGACGGCCTGCTCCGGGGTGAGCCCGGTGATCATGCCGGAGCGCACGAGGTTCTCGCACGTCTCCATCGCCAGGTACGGGTTGATCGCCGAAGCGCCGTACCCGATCAGGGTCGCCACGTGGTGCACCTCGCGCACGTCGCCGGCCTCGACGATCAGGCCGACCTTCATGCGCTGCTCGGTGCGGATCAGGTGGTGGTGCACGGCGGCGAGCAGCAGCAGGCTCGGGATCGGCGCGCTCTCGGCGTTGCCGTCGCGGTCCGACAGGACGATGAACTGCTTGCCCGACTCGATCGCCGCGTCGACCTCGTCACAGACGGCCTGGAGGCGCTGCTCCATCGCCGTCTCGCCGGCGTCGACCCGGTAGAGCCCACGGATCGTCACGCTCAGGTGCCGGCCCGAGGCCGTCTCGAAGTGCTGGACCTTCGCCAGCTCGTCGTTGTCGATCACCGGGAAGTCGAGGACGATCTGCTTCGCGTGCTCGGGTCCGGCGCTCAGGAGGTTGCGCTCCGGCCCGAGACCGAGACCCATCGACGTGATGACCTGCTCGCGGATCGAGTCGAGCGGCGGGTTCGTGACCTGTGCGAACTGCTGCGTGAAGTAGTCGAACAGCAGGCGCGGGCGCTGCGACAGCACCGCGATCGGGGTGTCGGAGCCCATCGCACCGAGCGGCTCGGCCCCGGTCTGCGCCATCGGACGCAGCAGGACACGGACCTCTTCCTCGGTGTACCCGAACGCCCGCTGACGACGGGTGACCGAGGCCGGGGTGTGCACGATGTGCTCGCGCTCCGGCAGGTCGTTGAGGTTGATGCGACCGGACTCGAGCCACTCGGTCCACGGGCCCGAGGTGGCCAGGTCGCGCTTGACCTCGTCGTCCTCGATGATCCGGCCGTTCTCGGTGTCCACCAGGAACATCCGGCCCGGACGGAGACGCCCCTTGCGGACGACCTTCGCGGCGGGCACGTCGATGACACCGGTCTCGCTGCCCATCACGATGAGGCCGTCGTCGGTGACCAGGAAGCGTCCGGGACGCAGCCCGTTGCGGTCGAGCGTCGCGCCGACGAGCGTGCCGTCGGTGAAGGTGATCGCGGCCGGGCCGTCCCACGGCTCCATGAGCATCGAGTGGTACTCGTAGAACGCCCGGAGCTCGGGGTCCATGTCGGTCTGGTTCTCCCAGGCCTCCGGCACCATCATCGACATCGCGTGCGGTAAGGACCGGCCGGTCAGCGTGAGGAGTTCCAGGACCTCGTCGAACGAGGCCGAGTCGCTCGCACCGGGGCTGACGATCGGCAGCAGCGGCGCCATGTCACCGAGCAGTTCGCTCTCGAGCTGCGACTGCCGCGCTCGCATCCAGTTGCGGTTGCCGCGGACGGTGTTGATCTCGCCGTTGTGCGCGAGCGAGCGGAACGGCTGCGCGAGCGGCCACGACGGGAACGTGTTCGTGGAGTACCGCGAGTGCACGATGGCCAGGCGGGACGCGAAGCGCTCGTCGCTGAGGTCCGGGTAGAACGGCTCGAGCTGCAACGTCGTGACCATGCCCTTGTAGACCATGGTGCGGCTGGACAGCGACATGAAGTAGAGCTCGGTGCCCTGTTCCGCACGCTTCCGCAGTCGGAAGGCCTGGCGGTCGAGGTCGATGCCCGAGCGGAGCGCACCGTGCTCGTCGTGGTGGGTCGACGCGACGAAGACCTGCTCGAAGGCGGGCATCGCGGCGCGGGCGAGCGTGCCGAGGACCTCGGGCCGGACCGGCACCTCGCGCCAGCCCAGGACACGGAGTCCCTCGGCGACGGCGAGCTGCTCGACCGCGGCCTTGGCGTCCGCGCGCGCGTCGGCGTCGAGCGGCAGGTAGGCGGTGCCCACGGCGTACTGCCCGGCGTCCGGCAGGTCGAAGTCGACCACGTCGCGGAAGAACGCGTCCGGCACCTGGCAGAGGATGCCGGCGCCGTCACCGGTCCCGGCGTCGGACCCGACCGCACCGCGGTGCTCGAGGTTGCGGAGCGCGCCGAGGGCGGCGTCGACGATGTCGTGCCCGGGCGTCCCGCGAAGCGTCGCCACCATGGCGAGACCGCAGGCGTCCTTCTCGTTCGCCGGGTCGTACATGCCGGCGGCGTCGGGGATCGCGGAGAACCGTCGGTGCGGCGAGCGGAGCCCGGACGGGGCTGACGCGCCGTTCGGGACTGCAGAGGGCTGGGGTGGCAGGAGCGCCATGGGGAACCGTCCTCACGAGGAAGTGGAACAGGGACAGCGATGGCCCGGTGGTGCGTTCCGCCCGAGCGGGCGGGACTGGTGCCCGTGCTCGCCGTCAGGCTGTGCCCTGACGGCGTGCGAGGAGTGGGGTCCGCTTGTGGCGGACCGCAAGCGCGGTGTGGTGCTGCGTTCGGGAGAGGCTGGGGACCTCAGTGTCGGTCGGCGACGGCGGCGACCGGCTCCGGATCGGCGACACCGGTGGTGGTGTCGTGCTCCGAGTAGGTGTCGTCCGAGTCTACATCGGACTTCGAGCGAGGCTCGCGACCCGGCAGGTACGGGCTCGGTTCCTTCCCGACGTGTCGTCGGGTCTGGATGGCGAAGATGATGATGCCGAGCAGGATCGCGGCGAAGGACATCCAGACGTTGGTGCGGATGCCGGCGAAGGTCTCGCTCGTGTCGACGCGGATGGACTCGAGCACCGAGCGGCCCAGGCCGTACCAGACCAGGTAGAGCGCCATGACGCGGCCCCACTGCAGGCGGAAGCGGCGGTCGAGCAGCAGGATCAGCACGGCGCCGACGACGTTCCAGATGATCTCGTACAGGAACGTCGGGTGGAACAGCACGCCCTCCGGCAGGCCCTTCGGGTAGGCCGGGTTGGTGGCTTCGATCTGCAGACCCCACGGCAGGCTCGTCGGCATGCCGAAGAGCTCGTGGTTGAAGTAGTTGCCGAGACGACCGGCCGCCTGGGCGAGGAGCACACCGGGAGCGGCGGCGTCGATGAAGGCTGAGAAGCGGAGACCCGCCATGCGGCAGCCGATCCAGGCGCCGAGCGACCCGAGGATCAACGCCCCGAAGATGGCGAGCCCGCCCTCCCAGATGTAGAAGATCGAGAACGGGTCGATGCCCGGGCCGAAGTAGTCGCTGACGTGCGAGAAGACGTGGAACAGGCGACCGCCGATGATGCCCGCCGGCACCGCCCAGATCGCGATGTCGATGATGATCCAGCGCTCGGCGCCGCGGGCGTTCAGCCGGTTGTTCGTGAGCAGCACGCAGATGACGATCCCGATCAGGATGCAGATCGCGTACGCGTGGATCCGGAAGTCGAGCGGCAGCGTCACGTTGAACGTGTCGTGCAGCCACGCGGTCAGGTCGAAGTACTGCCAGGCCGTGCTCGGGCTCGGGATGCTCAGGAGGGGCATGTGCGACTGTCGCCTTTCACGTGTGGAGCTGGTCAGCCGGTGGGGCTGGCGGCCCCGTGCGTTGCGGGCCTCCGGGCCCGGTCGGCCCGGATCACTGTAGCGCGGGTCAGCGCCGTGCTGCGCCGGACGACAGGTCGGCGGCGCGGTCGGCCACCCCGGTCACGCCGAGGTCAGCGAGGGCACGGACGAACGCCGAGCCGATGATCGCCCCGTCGGCGTACTCGAGCACCTCGGCGACCTGGTCGGCAGTCGAGATGCCGAGGCCGACACAGGTGCGCTGGACGCCGGCGTCGCGCAGGCGCGAGACCACCGTGCGGGCTGCCGTGTCGACGCCCACCCGGGCACCGGTGACGCCCATCGTCGAGACCGCGTACACGAAGCCTCGGCTGCGGTCGACGGCCTGACGCATCCGGGTGTCGGTCGAGGACGGCGCGGCGAGGAACACCCGGTCGAGCCCGGTGCGCTCGGAGGCGTCGATCCACTGCTGGCCCTCGTCGGGGATGAGGTCCGGCGTGATGAGACCGGCGGCACCGGCGGCGACCAGGTCGTCGGCGAACCGTTCGACGCCGTAGCGCAGCACCGGGTTCCAGTAGGTCATCACGAGGACCGGCACGTCGACGCGCTCGGTGATCGCGTTGACGGCGTCGAACACCTGGGCGACCTTGAAGCCGTTGGACAGGCTCTCCTCCGCCGCCCGCTGGATGACGGGGCCGTCCATGACGGGGTCGGAGTACGGCAGGCCGAGCTCGATGACGTCGACGCCGTTCTCGGCGAGGGCGACGGCGGCGTCCACGCTGGTCTGCAGGTCCGGGTAGCCGGCAGGCAGGTAGCCGACGACGGCCCCGGCGCGCTCGGCGTTGGCGTGGTCGATCGTCTCGGCGACGGTCCTGTTCGTGCTCACGACTGGACCGCCGTCTCGTCGAGGATGCCGAAGTACCGGCTGGCCGAGGCCACGTCCTTGTCGCCACGACCGGACAGGTTCACGAGGATGACGCCCTCGGGCCCGAGTTCCTTGCCGAGCTTGATCGCGCCGGCGAGGGCGTGCGAGGACTCGATCGCCGGGATGATGCCCTCGGTCCGGCTCATCAGCCGGAAGGCCTCCATCGCCTCGGTGTCCGTGATCGGCTCGTACTTCGCCCGCCCGATCGACGCCAGGTACGCGTGCTCCGGACCGACGCTCGGGTAGTCGAGCCCGGCGGAGATGCTGTGGCTCTCGATGGTCTGGCCGTCCTCGTCCTGCATCAGGTAGGACTTGGCACCCTGCAGCACGCCTTCACGGCCGAGCGTGATGCTGGCCGCGTGCCGACCGGTCTCGACGCCGTCACCGCCCGCTTCGAAGCCGTGCAGACGGACCGACTCGTCGTCGAGGAACGCCTCGAAGATGCCCATCGCGTTCGACCCGCCACCGACGCACGCGGCGACGGCGTCCGGCAGGCGTCCGACGCGGTCGAGCACCTGCTGCCGGGCTTCTTCGCCGATCACCTTGTGGAACTGGCGGACCATCTCCGGGAAGGGGTGCGGACCGGCGACGGTGCCCAGCAGGTAGTGGGTGGACTCGACGTTCGCCACCCAGTCGCGGAGGGCGTCGTTGATGGCGTCCTTCAGGGTGCGGGAACCGGTCTCGACCGGGATGACCTCGGCGCCGAGCAGACGCATCCGGGCGACGTTGAGTGCCTGGCGCTCGGTGTCGACGGCACCCATGTACACGACGCAGTCCATGCCGAACAGGGCAGCCGCGGTCGCGGTGGCGACACCGTGCTGGCCGGCTCCGGTCTCCGCGATCAACCGGGTCTTGCCGAGGCGGCGGGCGACGAGCGCCTGCCCGAGCACGTTGTTGATCTTGTGCGAACCGGTGTGGTTCAGGTCCTCGCGCTTGAGGATGATCCGGGCACCACCGGCGTGCTTCGCGAACCGCGGCACCTCGGTGATGATCGAGGGGCGGCCGGTGTAGTCGCGCTGGAGGGTGTCCAGTTCCTCGCGGAAGGACGGGTCCGCCCACGCGGTCCGGAACGCGGTCTCGAGCTCGTCGAGCGCCAGGACGAGCGACTCGGGGACGAACCGCCCGCCGAAGTCACCGAAGTAGGGGCCTTGCAGGTCACGGAGAGAGGTCACGGTGGTGCTCCAAGGGGTCCGGTCTGCACCGGACGGGTTGTCAGCCGTCGATGAACGACGCGAGCGTGGCGGCGGGGTCGGCGCCGGTGACCAGCGCTTCCCCGACGAGGACGACGTCGGCACCGGCGGACCGGTAGTGGGCGACGTCGGCAGGGGTCTTCACGGCGGACTCGGCCACGCGGACGACCCCGTCGGGGATGCGGTCGGCCAGGGACCCGAAGAGGTCACGGTCGAGCGAGAAGTCGGTGAGGTCGCGGGCGTTCACGCCGAGGATGCGCGCACCGGCGTCGAGGCCACGGGAGACCTCGTCAGCGGAGTGCGCCTCGACCAGGACGCGCATGCCGAGCTCTTCGGCCAGGCCGTGGAGCTGCACGAGGGTCGGCTGGTCGAGTGCCGCGACGATCAGCAGCACGATGTCCGCCCCGGCCGCACGCGCTTCGACGACCTGGTAGGGGTCGGCGATGAAGTCCTTGCGGAGCACCGGCACCCCGACGCGCGCCTTGACGGCTTCGAGGTCGGCCAGGCTGCCGAGGAACTTGCGGCCCTCGGTCAGGACGCTGATCGCCGAGGCGCCGCCGCGCTCGTAGTCCGCGGCGAGGGCTGCCGGGTCGGCGATGGTGGCCATCGCGCCACGGGACGGGCTCGCCCGCTTGACCTCTGCGAGGATCTTCACCCGGTCGCCGGGTGCCAGGAACTCGAGCGCGTCGAGCGGCGAGGCCACCCGGTCGAGGTCGCGTTCGACGTCCGCGTACGGACGGTCGAGCCGACGAGCGGCCGCGTCTTCGAGCGCCCCGGCGACCAGGCTCTGCAGCAGGTTCGTACCGGGTACGGACGGGGTCGGCGCGGGCGTTCCGTTCGGGGTTGCAGCCGACATGCGCTCAGCCGCCGTGGTGCTTGGTGACGTACTTCGGTCCGTTGACGCCGTAGCCGGCCTTGCCCATCGCGAAGCCCACGATCAGGCCGATCACGACGACGGCGGCAGACGCCCACACACCCCAGGCGAGGTCGAACCAGAAGCACAGCGTTCCGGCGGCGAAGCCGATCAGCATGATGACGACGGCCGTCCAGGCCGCCGGCGAGTGGCCTTCGCCGAGTTCTGCGGGCTCAGTGTTGCTCACGGTGCTCCTCGTTGTCGCTGGCGCCACCGGTCGGGCGGCGCTCCGTCGATCCTACCGTGTCCAGGGTGTCGGGCTGCCCGGCGGCGGCGTCCCCCGCGGTCGGGTCGACACCGGCGCTGAGGTCGTCCCAGTCGACCACCGCATCGCGGACGACGGGTCGTCGGACGGCGTCCGCGCCGGACGCCGGACCCCCGGCGACACCGGCGGCGGTGGCGGCCCCGGGCGTGGCGGCGTCGCCGTACTTCCGGCTCGGACCGGGCCAGGACCGCTGCAGGAACAGCACCGCGACACCGAGGAGCGCGGCGAGGACCCCGCCGATGATCCCGACGACCGGCCAGAGGCTGACGTCGACGCCGGTGACGACCCGTCGGACCGCGCCGAGGTCACTGACGCCGGCCACCGAGCCGATGGCGCTCCGTGCGGCGGCGACCGGGTCGGACAGGGCGGTCACACCCGAGACGACGACGGCCACCCCGAGCAGGACCTGCACGACCGCGAGCACGACCCGGACCACGCGCCCGGCGATGGTCATGGCGAGGAACAGCGCGAGGCTGGCGATCGCGACGGCCGTGTACTGCGGCACGACGGTGGCGCCGTCCGCGTCGACGGTCTTGACGACGGCCGCGGTGTGGTCGAGGTGCACGGTGAACCAGGTCTGTGTCCACGAGAGCATCACGAGTCCGGCGACCAGCAGCCCGATGACGACGACGAGTGGGCGGGAACGCTTCACGGGGTGACCACGGTCATCCGGTTGGCGGTCGCCACGGCACGCAACGGAGCGGCGGCCTTGTTGACGGACTCGACGTGTTCGCTCGTCGGGTCCGAGTCCGCGACCAGTCCGGCGCCGGCCTGCACGCGGGCGACCCCGTCCTGGATGAGGGCGGTGCGGATCGCGATCGCGACGTCGGCGTCCCCGGCGAAGTCGAAGTAGCCGACCACGCCCGCGTACGCCCCGCGCTTGGCGGGCTCGAGTTCGTCGATGATCTGCAGCGCACGCGGCTTCGGCGCTCCGGAGAGTGTGCCGGCCGGGAAGGTCGCGCGGAACACGTCGATGGCCGACATCCCCGGGCGGATCGCTCCCTCGACGCTGGACACCAGGTGCATGATGTGGCTGAACCGCTCGACCGTCATGAACTCGGTCACGGCGACGGTGCCCGGCTCGCACACCTTCTGCAGGTCGTTGCGGGCCAGGTCGACGAGCATCAGGTGCTCGGCGCGTTCCTTCGGGTCCGCCAGCAGCTCGTCACCGAGTCGGACGTCCTCTTCCGTGGTGGCGCCGCGCGGCCGGGAGCCGGCGATCGGGTGCGTCATCGCCCGACCGTCCTGCACCTTCACCAGGGCCTCCGGCGAGGCGCCGACGATCCAGAACGGCTGGCCGTCGCGTCCCTCGAGGGACAGGAAGTACATGTAGGGGCTCGGGTTCAGCGTGCGGAGGACCCGGTAGACGTCCAGCGGGTCGGCCGTCACGTCGTGGTCGAACCGCTGCGAGATGACGACCTGGAACACGTCGCCGTCGCGGATGAACTGCTTCGACCGCTCGATCGACGCCGCGTACTCCTCCGGGGTGGACCGGGAGCGGGCGGTCGGCTCGACGATGTCGAACGCCTCGGCGACGGTCGCGATGCTCGGCTGCACCAGGTCGGCCTGCATGCGGTCGAGTCGGGCCTGCGCGTCCGACCACAGGGTGTCGGCGTCGTCGGTGCCGTCGTTCAGGGCCGTCGCGACCAGGAGCACGAGGCCGGTGCGGTGGTCGAGGGCGGCGAGCTCGGACACGAAGGAGAGCGCCTGCCCGGGCACGTCGAAGTCGGCCGGAGGTGCGTCCGGCAGGTGTTCGAGCTGCCGCACGGCCTCCCACCCGATGAAGCCGACGGTGCCGCCGACGAGTGGCGGCAGACCGGGCACGCGGGGCGTCGCCCAGCGCTCGTGGAGTCGTGCCAGGACCTCGAGCGGTTGCCCGTCGAGGGACCCGACGGCGCGCTCCGCGGACATCCCGGTGTCGATCCAGGCGGCACGGTCGCCGTCCTGGGTGAGGACACCGAAGCTGCGGACGCCGACGAAGGACCAGCGCGACCAGAGGCCACCCTGCCCGGCGGACTCGAGGAGGAACGAGCCGGCGCGACCGTCGGCGAGCTTCCGGTAGACGCCGACCGGGGTCTCGCTGTCGGCGAAGAGCGCGCGGACGACGGGGACCACGCGGTGGCCCTCGCGGACGAGCCCGTCGAAGTCGTCGCGGAGCGTGGTGCGGGGCGAGTCGCTCATCCTGCGACACCGCCCGTTGCCGCGCCGGGAGCGGAGGTCCCCACCGTGTCGGGCGCCGACGCCGTCACCGGGTCGAGCGGGTCCACGTCGAAGCACCGGTGGGCCCCGGTGTGACACGCCGCACCGACCTGGTGCACCGTGACGAGCAGCGTGTCGTCGTCGCAGTCCAGCGCGGCGGCGCGGACGTACTGGGCGTGGCCGGACGTGTCGCCCTTGCGCCAGTACTCGCTCCGGGACCGCGACCAGAAGGTCACCCGGCCCTCGGTCAGGGTGCGGCGGAGGGCTTCCCGGTCCATGTACCCGAGCATGAGGACGTCCTTCGACGATTCCTCCTGCACGATGGCGGGGAGCAGTCCGTCCGCACCGAAGCGCGCGCGGTCGAGGACCGCTTCGGTGCTGGTGCTGGTGCTGTCGGTCATGAGGGCACCAGCCTACGGCCCCGCCCGGCGCGCTTGCTGCGGACGGGCACGCCGGACGGGAGGCCCGACCCGGCTGGTCGGGACGGCGTCAGCGGACGACGTGGCCGGTGGCGCGCAGCGCGTCCTTGACGTCGCCCACGGTCATCTCGCCGCGGTGGAAGACGCTCGCGGCGAGGACCGCGTCCGCACCGGCGTCGACGGCGGGGGCGAAGTGGTCGACGTGACCCGCGCCTCCCGAGGCGATGACCGGCACCGAGGACACCGCACGGACCGCGGCGACGAGCTCGAGGTCGAAGCCGTTCTTCGTGCCGTCGGCGTCGATCGAGTTGACGAGGAGCTCCCCCGCACCGCGCTCGACGGCGTCGTGCGCCCAGGCGATGGCGTCGATGTCGGTCTCGGTGCGGCCGCCGTGCGTCGTGACCACGAAGCCGGACGGCATCCGGTCGGAGCGCTTGACGTCGAGCGACAGGACGACGGCCTGTGCGCCGAACCGGTCGGCGATCTCGGAGACCAGCTCGGGGCGGGCGATCGCGGCGCTGTTGACGCCGATCTTGTCCGCGCCGCACTGCTGCAGCCGGGCGACGTCGTCGACGCTGCGGACCCCGCCGCCGACCGTGAGCGGGATGAAGACCTGCTCGGCGGTGCGGGTGACGGTGTCCCACATCGTGGCGCGGTTCTCGACCGTGGCGCCGACGTCGAGGAACGTCAGCTCGTCGGCGCCCTGCTCGTAGTAGCGCGCGGCGAGCTCGACCGGGTCTCCGGCGTCCTGCAGGTCGAGGAAGTTGACGCCCTTGACGACACGACCGCCCGAGACGTCGAGGCACGGGATGACGCGGACCGAGACGCCGCCCAGGGCGGTGGCGCCAGCGGGTGCGGCGGTCACAGGCGTGCGGCGTGGATCGGGCTGACCAGGATCGCCCGGGCGCCGAGGTCGTAGAGCGCGTCCATGATGAGGTTGGCGTCGTCGCGCGGGATCATCACGCGGACGGCCGACCAGTCGCGGTCGTGCAGCGGCGAGACCGTCGGGGACTCGATGCCCGAGGCGATCGCGGTCGCCTGCTCGAGCAGGGCGGACGGGATGTCGTAGTCGAGCATGACGTAGCCGCGGGCGACCAGGACGCCCTGCAGCCGGCGGCGGAGCACGTCGATGCCGGCGATCGTCTCGTCGGTGGTGATGAGCACCGCGGTGGATTCGAGGATGACCGGGCCGAAGATCTCGAGCCCGGCGGCGCGGAGCGTGCTGCCGGTGGAGACGACGTCGGCGACGGCGTCGGCGACCCCGAGCCGGACGGCGCTCTCGACCGCGCCGTCGAGCTTGACCAGGGTGGCGGTGACGCCGTGCTGGGCGAGGAACTCCCCGACCAGGCCGGGGTAGCTCGTCGCGACGCGGACGCCCTCGAGGTCCTGCAGCGTGCTGTACCGACCCGGCGCGCCGGCGAACCGGAAGGTGGAGTCCGCGAAGCCGAGCGCGTCGACCTCGTGCGCGGTGGAGCCGGAGTCGAGCAGCAGGTCTCGGCCGGTGATGCCGACGTCGAGTGCGCCGGAGCCGACGTAGGTGGCGATGTCGCGCGGGCGGAGGAAGAAGAACTCCACCCCGTTGCGCTCGTCGATGAGGTGCAGCGCCTTCGGGTCACGGCGACCGGCGTACCCGGCCTCCCGCAGCATCTCGGAGGCGGTCTCGGACAGTGAGCCCTTGTTGGGCACGGCGATGCGGAGCATCAGGTCTGCTTCCTGGAGGTGATGTCGGTGACGGGTCTGCGGTGCGCGGGGTGACGCGCTCCCTACAGATGTCGCCAGACGTCCGCCGGGGTCAGGCCCTTCGCGATCATGAGGACCTGCAGGTGGTACACGAGCTGCGAGATCTCCTCCGAGGTGCGCTCGTCGCCCTCGTACTCGGCCGCCATCCAGACCTCGGCGGCTTCCTCCACGATCTTCTTGCCGATCTGGTGCACGCCGGCATCCAGTTCGGCGACGGTGCCGGAGCCCTCCGGGCGCGTGCGCGCCTTCTCGGTCAGCTCCGCGAACAGGTCGTCGAACGTCTTCACGTCCTCAGGCTACCGGTCCGCGAGGGCGCGCTGCGCCGCCGCTCGGAGATCGGTGATGCGTGCAGCCGGTTCGCCGCCGTAGACCGCGGAGCCGGCGACCAGGGTGTCGGCGCCGCTCCGGACCGCCTCGGGCACGGTGTCGACCGCGATGCCGCCGTCGACCTCGAGCCAGACGTCCAGGCCCGACGCGTCGACCGCGGCCCGGGCGTCGGCGAGCTTCGGCATCACCGAGGTCATGAACGCCTGACCGCCGAACCCGGGCTCGACGGTCATGAGCAGGATCATGTCGTAGGCGTCGAGGTGGTGCAGCACCTGGGTGACCGGGGTGCCGGGCTTCACGGCGACGGCGGCCCGGGCCCCGTTCGACCGGATCGCCGCGGCGGTCGCCACCGGGTCGGTCGCCGCCTCGAAGTGGAAGGTGACGCTCGACGCCCCGGTCTCGGCGTACTTCGGTGCCTCGGTGTCCGCGTCGGTGATCATCAGGTGCACGTCGAGCGGCACCGGCGACACCTGCTGCAGGCGCTGGACGATCGGCAGGCCGAGCGTCAGGTTCGGCACGAAGTGGTTGTCCATCACGTCGACGTGCACCATGTCGGCGGTCTCGATGCGCTGCAGTTCGCGCTCGAGGTTCGCGAAGTCGGCGGACAGGATGCTCGGCGAGATGCGGATCGTCACCCGACGAGCCTACCGGCCGGTCGTCCGGTGCTCCGGCGGTGGTCGGACGACCCGGCGGTCAGGCCGTCCGACGGAACAGCGCGATGAACATCGCATCGGTGCCGATCCGGTGCGGCCAGAGCTGCACCGTCCGGCCGTCCGCCACCTGCGGGTCGCGGGCCGCCACCGAGCGGACCACCGAGGCGGTGTCGAGCTGCTCGAGCAGGTCGCCGTGGCGGCGCATCAGGGCGTCGACCTGACCGCGCGTCTCGGCCAGGTGCGGCGAGCACGTCACGTACGCCAGCGTGCCGCCCGGGGCGAGCACCCGGACCGCCGCCTCGAGCAGTTCCTCCTGCAGGAGCGCGAGTTCGGCGACGTCCTCCGGTTGCTTGCGCCAGCGGGCCTCCGGACGCCGACGCAGCGCGCCGAGTCCGGTGCAGGGCGCGTCGAGCAGGATGCGGTCGTAGGTGACGCCCGCGCCGTCGTGGCCGTAGCGGCGGCCGTCGCCTTCGACCACGGTGACGGTGTCGCGGAAGTCGCGGAGGGCCTCCCGGACCAGTCCCACCCGGGCCGGGACGAGCTCGTTGGCGGTGAGGGTGGCACCGGCCTGCGCGGCCTCGGCGGCGAGGAGCGCGGCCTTGCCGCCGGGCCCGGCGCAGAGGTCGAGCCACCGCTCGCCGGCGCGGACCTCGGAGGAGCGGGACAGCGCGAGGGCGGCGAGCTGCGAGCCCTCGTCCTGCACGCGCAGGCGGCCGGCGGCGACGCCGGGCACACGCGCCGGGTCGCCGGTGACGCCGCGGACGCCGACGGGCGAGACCGGCAGGTCGGGCGCGGGTGAAGCGGGCTCCGCAGCGTTGACGTGGCCGTGGTCGTGGTCGGGCTGGTCGGCCGCGTCGGCGTCGTCGCCGGCCGGACCGACGGGAGGCTCGTCCCCCGCCACGTCGTCGTCCACCGTCGTGCGCGTGGTCGCCCGCTCGACGTCCTCCGCCGTGGCGACACCGGGCAGCGCGGCGAGCTGGACGCGCGGTGCCTCGTTGTCGGCGGCGAGGAGCGCGACGAGTTCGTCACGGGACCGTTCCGCGGCCAGGGCGTCCCGGAGCGCGGAGACGACCCAGACCGGGTGCGACCAGCGCGTCGCGAGGAGGGCCTCCCCGCCGAGGCCGGCCGTCACGAGGGGGTCCCACTCCTCCGGGGTCTTGCCGGCGACCTTCCGCATCACGGCGTTCACGAAACCGGTGGCGCGGGCGACGCCGACCTCGCGGGCGAGCTCGACCGTGGCGGAGACCGCGGCGTGCGTCGGCGTCCGCATGCCGAGGAGCTGGTGCACGCCGAGGCGCATCACGTCGAGCACGTCGGCCTCGATGAGGTCCGCCCGGCGCCCGGACGCGACGGCGACGACCACGTCGTAGCGGCCGATCATCCGGATCGTGCCGTAGGTCAGCTCGGTTGCGAAGCCGGCGTCGCGGGCGCTGAGCCCGGCACGCCGGATGCGCGTCGGCAGGAGCAGGTTCGCGTAGGCGTCGTCGACCTGGACGGCGCGCAGGACGTCGAACGCCACGCGCCGGGCACTGACCTGACGGGGCTCTCGCGGCCGGCCCCCGGGTCGTCCGCCGGTCCGCCCGACGCCGGCGCCGCGCTGGCCGGCACCGCCACCGCGCTGGCCGCCGCCGTTCCCGCCGCGCTGGCCACCGCCGCTCCCGCCGCGCTGGCCGCGATCGTGTTCCGCGCTCATGCGAGCACCTTCCCGTCGAGCGGTCCGAGCCCTCGGGCCCAGGCCGCGGCGTCCATCGCCTTCTTGCCGGCCGGCTGCACCTCGGTCAGCACGAGCGGTTCGTCCGCCGTCCCGACCAGCAGGGCACCTTCCACGAGCCGGAGCGCACCGGGGGCGAGGTGCGGGGCGGTGTCCCCCGAGCCTCCCGGGCCGCCGTCGTGCGTCGCGAGCCGGTGCGCCCGCAGCAGCTTCACCCGGGTCTCGCCGAGGTGCGCGAACGCGCCCGGTTCCGGGGTGACGCCGCGGAGCCGGGCGTGCACCACGGATGCCGGGGCGGCGAAGTCGGTGCGGCCGTCCGCGAGCGTCAGTTTCGGGGCCGTCGTCGGCGATCCGACCTGCTCGGTCGCCGTCGCCGTGCCCGCGGCGAGGGCGTCGACGACCCGGACCACCACGTCGGCGCCGGTCTCCGCCATCGCGGCGAGGACCTGGCCGGAGGTGGCCTCCGGGTCGATCGTGAAGGGCTCGGACGCGTAGACCGGGCCGGCGTCCACGGCCTCGACCAGCTGGAAGACCGTGGCCGCGGTGGTGGTGTCGCCGGCCATCACCGAACGCTGCACGGGGGCGGCCCCGCGGTAGGCCGGGAGGTCGGAGAAGTGCAGGTTGACCCAGCCGAGGCGGGGCGCGTCGAGGGCCGGGCGGCGGAGCAGTGCGCCGTAGGCGACGATCACGCCGAGGTCGACGTCGAGCGCAGCGATCCGGGTGGTGACCTCGTCGTCCACGCGGGAGGCCTCGATCACCGGCAGGCCCAGCTCCGCCGCGACCTGCGCGACCGGCGTCGGCGTGAGCACGCGCTTCCGGCCCTGCGGCGTCGGCGGGCGGGTGAGCACCGCCGCGATCTCGTGGTCGGACGCCGCCAGAGCACGGAGGGTGGGGACCGCGGCAGCGGGGCTGCCGGCGACGACGAGACGCATCGGACCAGTCTCCCACGCGGCGCACAGCCGCAGAAGCAGTGTGCCCGGCACGGAACTGTCCTCGGTGCGAGGATCCACCGCGCCGCCGAACGTCACCGTCGGCGCACGGGTACGTTCACAGGAGATTCCCCGGAAAGGAACGAACATGACAGACCGACTCTCCACCCCAGCACCCACCAGCTTCGCCGAGACCCCCGTGCAGAAGGGCGCCCTCGTCGTCGGCATCGTCTTCCTGCTCGTCGGCATCGCCGGCTTCATCCCGGGCCTCACCTCCGGTGACCTCGGCGGCGCCGGCAACGGTTCGATGGGCATGCTGCTCGGCATCTTCCAGGTGTCCGTCCTGCACAACATCGTCCACCTGCTCTTCGGCATCGTCGGCGTGCTGGCTGCTCGTCGCGCCAGTGGTGCGCGGCTCTACCTGGTCATCGGTGGCGTCGTCTACTTCGTGCTCTGGATCTACGGCCTGTTCACCGCGAACAGCGACAGCGCCGCGAACTTCGTGCCGCTGAACTCGGCCGACAACTGGCTGCACCTCGTCCTCGCGATCGGCATGGTCGCCCTCGGCGTCGTGCTCTCGCGCGGGCGTCGCGCGCCGGTCGGCGCGGAGCGCACCGCCCGCTGACGCGACGCGGCACATGACGGGAGGCCCGTGGCGGGATCGCCACGGGCCTCCCGTCATTTCCGGGGCCGCGGGTGGGCTCAGACCTCGGAGAACGGTTCGGCGTCGTCCATCCGGACCCGGAGCGCCGGGGCCGCTCGTCGCTTCGTCCCGCCCTTGACGACCCGCCGGGTGGACGACCGGCGGATCACCTCGGCCTTGAGGGTCGCCGCCACCTCGGTGCCGTGCCCGTACGGGAACCGCACGATCGCCCGCACCGTCCCCGGCGTCGGGTCGTCGACGGGCACCGGGCCGAGGACCGGACCGACCGGCGCGTCACCGAGGGCCTCGATGGCGCCGGTCACCGCCTCGTCCGTGCCGGTCAGGGTCGCGACCCGCACCGCCGGCGGGAAGAACAGCTCTCGGCGGTCGGTGAGTTCCTCGTGCGCGGGGACGTCGAGCCGCCAGAGGGCCATCGCGTTCGCGAGCTTCCCACCGATGCCGACGAGGTACACCGGCGCTCCCGGAGCGCCCTTCGCCGCGGCGTTCGCCCAGATCCGGAGGACGTCCTCCTGCACGCGGAGCCCCTCACGCGCCAGCATCCGCTCGCCGTCCAGGAGCAGCACGCAGGCGTACCCGCCGGCCACGTCCGGCTCGGCGCCGCGCGTGGCGACGACGACCGCGGGGCGAGCGGGGACCGCGTCGATCGGACGTGACCCGTCCGCCACCACGATCCGGGTGTTCGGGAACGCCCGGCCGAGTTCGTCGGCGGTGCGCTGGGCACCCTGACCCACGGGCTTGAGCTTGCCGTTGCCGCACGTCGGGCAGCGGTACCCGGCAGCCAGCGCCCCGCAGAACCGGCACTGCGGGGTCGACCCGGCGTGCGGGCTGCCGAGCGGACCACCGCACACCCGGCAGTGCGCTCGTTCGCCGCACTGGGTGCAGACCAGGCCCGTGCCGAAGCCCGGGTTGGACACCTGCACGAGCACGGGGCCGTCGTGGCTGGCCTCGCGCGCCGCGCGCCAGGCACTGCTCGGGATACGGGCCTGCGCGGCGTAGCCGTCGGCGTTCGTCTGGTGTGCGGTCGGGACCACCTTCGGCACCCGGGCCCGGTGCGGACCGACCTCGTGCAGCCAGCCGAGTTCGACGAGGCGCTGGACGTCGGTGCTGCGGGCGTGCGACACCATCAGCAGCGCCGCCCCCGACTGGGCGGTCCGCACCAGGGCGACGTCGCGGGTGTGCACGTACGGTGCGCGCTGCTCAGCGAACGACGGGTCGCCGTCGTCCCAGAGCGCGATGAGGCCGAGGTCCGACGCCGGCGCGTACACGGCTGCCCGGCTGCCGATCGCGACGACCGGGTGCGTGCGTGCCGTGAGGAGTGCCCGGGCCCGCTGCCCGTTCGTCTGCTTGGCGTCGAAGCGCACCACGCGCTCGGCGGGCACCAGGACGAGCAGGGCGCGCTCGAGGTCGGCGACGTCACGGAAGTCGGGGACGGCGATGACGGCGGAGCGCTCCCCCGCCAGGGTGTGTGCGGCGGCCTGTGCGAGGGTCGCTGCCCAGCCCGGGACCCAGGTGGGGTCGGGCGTGGCGGTGGCCTCGGCAGCTTCGGAGCCTTCGGCGGCCGGCGTCGGGGCACTGAGCAGGACCGGGTGCGGGATCGCGCTGACGGCGGCACGGCCTCCGGCGTCGATCACGGACTCGATGACCGCGTCGCCGTAGCCCTCGACCGCCCCGGCCGTCACGCTGGGCGGCACGGATGCGGTGTCGCGCGCGAGCCAGGCCTTCTCCGGCCGGACCTGGCGGGTCGGTACGGCGAGCCGCAGCACGTCACTGGCGACGCCCGCGGCGCGGTCCGCCACGGCTCGGGCGAGCTGCCAGACCTCCGGCGCGAGCACCGGCACCGGGCTGACGAGATCCTCGATCGCGCTGAGCTCCCCCGGGAAGTCGTGCTCCGGGGAGAGTGCGTCGTCGGACACGACCTCGACCACGTAGGCATCGGTCATCCGAGCGCCGGAGCGCAGCGGTACCCGGACCCGGACCCCCGGCACGCAGTCGTCCTCGATCTCGGCCGGCACCCGGTAGTCGAACAGACGGTCGAGCTGCGGGAGCGGCGAGTCGAGGACGACGCGCGCGACGGTGGCCACGAGGGCCTCAGACGGTGGCGGAGACGAGTCCTGCCGCGGTGCGGAGCTCCTCGACGCGGTCGAGCTGCTCCCAGGTGAAGCCCGGCAGTTCCCGACCGAAGTGCCCGTAGGTCGCGGTCTGCGCGTACTTCGGGGTCAGCAGGTCGAGGTCGCGGATGATCGCGGCCGGACGCAGGTCGAACACCTGCGTGATGGCGGCCTCGATCGTGGCGTCGTCCACGTGCCCGGTACCGAAGGACTCGACGTACAGACCGACCGGCTTGGCGCGGCCGATGGCGTAGGCGACCTGGACCTCGAGGCGGTCGGCGAGACCGGCCGCGACGGCGTTCTTCGCGACCCAGCGGAGCGCGTACGCCGCCGAACGGTCGACCTTCGACGGGTCCTTGCCGCTGAACGCGCCGCCACCGTGACGGGATGCCCCGCCGTAGGTGTCGACGATGACCTTGCGGCCGGTGAGCCCGGCATCGCCCTGGGGCCCGCCGATCTCGAAGCGGCCGGTCGGGTTCACGATCACGTCGACGTGCGCGGAGTCGAGGTCCACCAGGTCGAGGACCGGACGGATGACGTGCTCGGTGATGTCGGCGGTCAGCTGCTCGAGCGAGACGCTCGGCGCGTGCTGGGTCGACAGGACCACGGTCTCGACGGTCTTCGGCGTGACGCCGTCGTACCCGACCGTGACCTGGGTCTTGCCGTCCGGACGCAGGTAGGTCAGTTCGCCGGACTTGCGCACCGCGGCGAGCTTCTCGGCCAGACGGTGGGCGAGCCAGATGGCGACCGGCATGTACTCCGGCGTCTCGTTCGTCGCGAAGCCGAACATGATGCCCTGGTCGCCGGCACCCTGGCGGTCGAGCGGGTCCATGCCGGCACCCGACCGGGTGTCGAGGGACTCGTCGACACCCTGGGCGATGTCCGGGGACTGCGCGCCGATCGAGATCTCGACGCCGCAGGTACGACCGTCGAAGCTCACGTCGGAGGAGTTGTACCCGATGCCGGTGATGACGTCGCGGACCAGCTGCGGGATCTCGACGTAGCCGGAGGTCGTGACCTCTCCCGCGACGTGCACGAGCCCGGTCGTCACCATCGTCTCGACGGCGACCCGCGCGTGCGGGTCGACCGTGAGCAGGGCGTCCAGGATCGCGTCCGAGATCTGGTCGCAGATCTTGTCGGGGTGGCCTTCGGTCACCGATTCCGACGTGAACAGACGGAGCGCACTCACCGGGATCAGGCGGAGGGCTGCTGCTGCTTGGTGACGGTCAGCTTGTCCTCGTTGATCTCGTGGAGCGCGACCGAGAGCGGCTTGTCGTCGATCGTCGAGTCGACGAGCGGGCCGACGTTGTCGAAGAGCGAGCCTTCGTGCAGGTCGGCGTAGTAGTCGTTGATCTGGCGAGCACGCTTCGAGGCGAAGATCACGAGCGCGTACTTCGACTCGACCTTGCTGAGCAGGTCGTCGATGGGCGGGTCGATGATGCCCTGGGGGTTGGCCATGGGATTGCTCCTCGTCGTCGGTGCACCCGTCAGGGCGCAGAGAACAAGTCTACGACCTCGCGTGCCGCCGTGCTGACATCGGAGTTCACGATCCGCACGTCGAACTCGTCCTGGGCCGCGAGCTCCACCTTGGCGGTCTCGAGCCGGCGCGCCTGTTCCTCCGGCGATTCGGTGCCGCGGCCGATGAGCCGACGGACGAGTTCGTCCCACGTCGGCGGCAGCAGGAACACCAGGACCGCCTCGGGCATGGCGTCCCGCACCTGGCGGGCTCCCTGCAGGTCGATCTCGAGCATGACCTTCTCGCCGGCGTCGAGCGCGCGGTCGATCGGCGGCCGCGGGGTGCCGTACCGGTACGAGTTGTGCACGGTCGCGTACTCGAGCAGTTCGCGGTCGCGGATCATCCGGTCGAACTCGGCGTCGTCGACGAAGTAGTAGTGCACGCCGTCGACCTCGCCCGGACGGGGCTTCCGGGTCGTCGCGGACACGCTGAGGTTCACCTCGGGGTACTGCTCCCGGATGTGCGCACTGACCGTCCCCTTGCCGACCGCGGTGGGCCCGGCCAGGACGACCAGCTTCGACGAGGCACGCTTCCGGCCGCGCTGGGCGAGCCAGTCGGCGAGCTCGGTCCGCTGGCGGCTGCCGAGTCCCCCGAGGCGCTTCGACGGCGCGATGCGGAGGGCCCCCATGACGGCTTCGGCCCGGGCGGGTCCGACTCCGGGCAGGCTCGTCAGCAGGTCGCGGACCCGCAGCGAGCGTTCCGCCGAGGTGGTCGCGACGACGGACTCGTCCTCGGACCACGCGGAGCGGGCGACCTCGAGCGGCGACCGGTCCCCGGCGGCGACCGCGGACTTCACCGCGGCGCGGGCACGCCGTGCGGCGACGGCGGCCTTCGCGGCGGCGACGCGGTCGACCTCCGGCGGGTTGCGGTGCGCCGGCAACGCCGACCGGTCGGCGGCGGGACCGCTGCCCGCCTGCTCGTCGCTCACGCTGCCGACTCCAGGGCCGCGCGGATGCGGGCGGCACGGTCGGCCACGAGGGCGGCGACACCGTCCGGGCCGTCGCCGAGCAGACCGCGGGACTCGTTCACGAGCACCTGCTCGGCACGGCTGCCGTACAGCGCACGGAGGTCCTCGATGCGGGCACCCTGGGCGCCGAAGCCCGGCGCGAGCACGGGGGCGGTACCGATCTCGTCGGCCGTGATGCCGAAGTCGTCGAGGTCGAGGGTCGCGCCGAGCACGAGCCCGACGTCCCCCAGGGCCTGGTCGGCCGTCGTCCGGTTGTCGTCTGCCACGTCGACGACGATACCGGCAGCCACGGTCCGCCCGGCACGCGGGCCCTCCGCCAGCACTGCGGTCTGCAGGACCCGGGCCTCCGGGTTGCTCGTCGCCGCGAGCACGAACACACCGGCGCCGTTCTGTCGGGCGACGGCGATCGTCCCGGTCAACGAGCCGTAGCCCAGGTAGGGCGACACGGTCATCGCGTCGGCCGCGAACGGTCCGTCGCGGTCGAGCCAGGCCAGGGCGTAGTCGTCCCCGGTGGACCCGATGTCGCCGCGCTTGACGTCCGCCACGACCAGGAGGCCCGCATCACGTGCACGACGGATCGTCGCGTCGAGTGCGCGGTAGCCGGGCACCCCGACCGCCTCGAAGAACGCGATCTGCGGCTTCACCATGGCCGCGCGACCGGCGGCCGCGTCGACGAGGGTCGCGCCGAAGGCGGTCAGTCCGGCCTCGTCGCGGCCGAGCCCCCACGCCGCCAGGGTGGCGGCGTGGGGGTCGATACCGACGCACAGTGCGGACCGCGACCCGATGGCGGCGGCGAGCCGGACGCCGAACGGGGTCGGGCCTCCAGGCCGGGCTGGGGTCACCAGCCCGCCCGCTCGAGCGCGTAGTCCTGCAGGCTCCGGACGCTGTGCGGCGTGCCGATCGTCTCGATCGCCGCGACCGCCGCGCCGAGCTGCGAGATCGTCGTGAACAGCGGCTTGTCTGCCGCCACGGTCGCCGCGCGGATCTCGTACCCGTCCGCGCGACCGGCGGCACCGCTCGGCGTGTTGATGACGATGTCGACCTCGTTGCGGGCGAGCAGGTCGACGACGCTCTCCTGCCCCTGGCTGAACTTGCCGACGACGCCCACCAGGATCCCGTTGCGGCGGAGCACCTCGGCGGTGCCCTCGGTCGCGATGATCGTGAAGCCGAGCTGCTGCAGACGGTGCACCGGCAGGACGATGGCGCGCTTGTCGGTGTCGGCGACGCTCACGAACACGGTGCCGCTGGTCGGCAGCCCGCCGTACGCGGCCTCCTGGCTCTTGAGGAACGCCCGCGGGAAGTCGCGGTCGATGCCCATGACCTCACCGGTGGAGCGCATCTCGGGGCTGAGCACCGAGTCGACCACCTGGCCCTCGCGGGTGCGGAAGCGTCGGAAGGGCAGCACGGCCTCCTTGACGGCGATCGGGGACTCCATCGGGACGAAGGCACCGTCGCGGCTCGGCAGCAGTCCCTCGGCGACCAGGTCGTCGATGCTCGTGCCGGTCATGACGCGGGCAGCGGCCTTGGCCAGGGCGATGCCGAGCGCCTTCGAGACGAACGGCACCGTGCGGCTGGCGCGGGGGTTCGCCTCGAGCACGTAGAGCACGCCGGCCGCGATGGCGAACTGCACGTTGAGGAGTCCGCGGACGCCGACCCCGCGGGCGATCTTCTCGGTCGCGTCGACGACGGCCTGGATCTCCGCACGGCCGAGGCCGACCGGGGGCAGGGTGCAGGAGGAGTCACCGGAGTGGATGCCGGCCTCTTCGATGTGCTCCATGACGCCGCCGACGTAGAGCCGGTCGCCGTCGTAGAGCGCGTCGATGTCGATCTCGACCGCGTCGTCCAGGAACCGGTCCACGAGCAGCGGCAGGTCCGGGCCGATGATCGCCTGGTCGGCCATCCGGTCGAAGTAGTCGGCGAGGGTGTCGGAGTCGTAGACGATCTCCATGCCGCGACCGCCGAGCACGAAGGACGGGCGGACGAGCACCGGGTAGCCGATGCCCTCGGCGACCGCGGTGGCGCTGGCCAGGTCGTGCGCGGTGCCGTTCTTCGGCGCGAGCAGGCCGGCGTCGTCGAGGATGCGCGAGAACGCTCCGCGCTCCTCGGCCAGGTCGATCGCGTCGGGGCTGGTGCCGAGGATCGGGATGCCGGCGGCCTCGAGCGGCCTCGCCAGGCCCAGGGCGGTCTGGCCGCCGAGCTGCACGACGACGCCGACGACCTCGCCGGAGGCCTGCTCGGCCGCGATGACCTCGAGGACGTCCTCCACCGTGAGCGGCTCGAAGTAGAGCCGGTCCGAGGTGTCGTAGTCGGTCGAGACCGTCTCCGGGTTGCAGTTCACCATGATCGTCTCGAAGCCGGCGTCGCTCAGTGCGAAGGACGCGTGCACGCACGAGTAGTCGAACTCGACGCCCTGGCCGATGCGGTTCGGGCCGGAGCCCAGGATGACGACCTTCTTGCGGTCGCTCGGGGCGACCTCGGTCTCGGTGTCGTAGGACGAGTAGTGGTACGGCGTCAGGGCCGGGAACTCGCCGGCGCAGGTGTCGACGGTCTTGAACACCGGGCGGATGCCGAACGCGTGACGCTGGTCACGGGCCTCCTGCTCGGTGATGCCGCGCAGCGAGGCGATCTGCGCGTCGCTGAAGCCGTGCTCCTTGGCCCAGCGGACGGTGTCGGCGTCGAGCGTCTCGGCGGCACGGACCTCGTCGGCGACCTCGTTGATGAGGACGATCTGGTCGATGAACCACGGGTCGATCTTCGTGGCCTCGAAGACCTCGGCCGCGGTGGCACCGGCGACGAGCGCCTGCTGCACCGTGACGATGCGGCCGTCGGTCGGGATGGACGACTTCTCGAGCAGCGCGGCCTTGTCGAGCTGGTCGGCCGGGACGTCCCAGTGGAAGCTCGACCCGCGCTTCTCGAGCGAGCGCAGCGACTTCTGCAGCGCGGTGGCGTAGTTGCGGCCGATCGCCATCGCCTCGCCGACGCTCTTCATCGTGGTGGTGAGGGTCGCGTCGGCGGCCGGGAACTTCTCGAACGCGAAGCGCGGGGTCTTCACCACGACGTAGTCGAGCGTCGGCTCGAAGCTCGCCGGGGTGACGCGGGTGATGTCGTTCTGGATCTCGTCCAGGCGGTACCCGATGGCGAGCTTCGCGGCGATCTTGGCGATCGGGAAGCCCGTGGCCTTGGACGCCAGCGCGCTCGACCGCGAGACGCGGGGGTTCATCTCGATGACGATGAGGCGCCCGTTCGACGGGTCGACCGCGAACTGGATGTTGCAGCCGCCGGTGTCGACGCCGACGCGACGGATGATGTCGATGCCGATGTTCCGCATGTTCTGGTACTCGCGGTCGGTCAGCGTCAGCGCCGGGGCGACCGTGATCGAGTCGCCGGTGTGCACGCCGACCGGGTCGACGTTCTCGATCGAGCAGACGACGACCGTGTTGTCGGCGTTGTCCCGCATGAGCTCGAGCTCGTACTCCTTCCAGCCGAGGATCGACTCCTCGAGCAGGACCTCGGTCGTCGGGCTGGACTGCAGCCCGTCGCCGACGAAGCGGACGAGCTCGTCCTCGGTGTACGCGAAGCCGGAACCGAGACCACCCATGGTGAAGGACGGCCGGACGACCAGCGGGTAGCCGAGGTCCTTCGCGAACTCCTTCGCCTCCTCCAGCGTGTGGGCGATGTGGCTGCGTGCCACGTCCGCGCCGGACTCGAGGACGAGCTCCTTGAAGAGCTGGCGGTCCTCACCGCGCTGGATGGCGTCCACCTTGGCGCCGATGAGCTCGACGCCGTACTTCTCGAGGATGCCGGCCTCGTCGAGGGAGATCGCCGCGTTCAGTGCGGTCTGCCCACCGAGGGTCGGCAGGACGGCGTCCGGCTGCTCGATGCGGATGATCTCCTCGAGCGAGGCGTTGGTGATCGGCTCGATGTACGTCGCGTCGGCGAAGTCCGGGTCGGTCATGATCGTCGCCGGGTTCGGGTTCACCAGGATGACGCGGACGCCCTCGGCGCGGAGGACCCGGCACGCCTGGGTGCCGGAGTAGTCGAACTCGGCGGCCTGCCCGATGACGATCGGGCCCGAGCCGATGACCAGGACGGAGCTGATGTCGGAGCGCTTGGGCATCAGTTGCCCTCCTTCGTGGTGTCGGAGCCGTGCGTCGGGTCGGCGGCGGGGGTGGTCGCGTCGGCGGTGGCCGCGTCGAGCGGCTCCCCCTGCCGGCGGGCGAGCACCATGTCCCGGAAGCGGTCGAAGAGGTACATGCTGTCGTGCGGTCCGGCAGCGGCCTCGGGGTGGTACTGCACGCTGAACGCGGGGATGTCGAGCGCCCGGAGGCCCTCCACCACGTTGTCGTTCAGCGAGTAGTGCGAGACCTCGACGCGGCCGAAGCCGACCGGGGACTCGATGACCTGTCCGACGGGCGCGTCGACCGCGAAGCCGTGGTTCTGGCTCGTGATCTCGACCTTGCCGGTGGTGGTGTCGAGCACCGGCTGGTTGATGCCGCGGTGTCCGAAGGGCAGCTTGTAGGTGCCGAAGCCGAGCGCGCGGCCGAGCAGCTGGTTGCCGAAGCAGATCCCGAAGAACGGACGGCCGTCGCGGAGGCTCTCCTGCAGCAGGGTCACCTGCGCGTCGGAGGCCGACGGGTCGCCGGGGCCGTTCGAGTAGAAGAGCGCGTCGGGGTCGAGCTCGCGGAGCCGCTCGACCGTGACGTCCTGCGGCAGCACGTGCACCTCGAAGCCGCGCTCGGACAGGTAGCGGGTGGTCGACGACTTCACGCCGAGGTCGAGGACGGCCAGCGTGCCGATCCGTTCCCCGACCGGCTCGACGACGTACTCCTCGGCCGTGGAGACCTCGGCGGACAGGTTCTTGCCCGCCATGCCGGCCTGCTCGGTGACGACCCGGAGCTGCTCGTCGGCGTCGAGCGTGGCGTCGGCACCGCTGAACACGCCGCCCTTCATGGCGCCGGCGTCGCGGATGCGGCGGGTCAGGGACCGGGTGTCGATGCCGGAGATCCCGACGATGCCGTCGCGCACCAGGTGCTCGTCGAGCGAGGCATCCGCGCGGTGGTTCGAGACCACGCGGCTGGGGTCGCGGACGACGTAGCCGGCGACCCAGATGCGACGGGACTCGGGGTCCTCGTCGTTGACACCGGTGTTGCCGATGTGCGGCGCGGTCTGCACCACGATCTGCCCGGCGTAGGAGGGGTCGGTGAGGGTCTCCTGGTACCCGGTCATGCCGGTCGCGAAGACCACCTCGCCGAGCGTGCGCCCGCGGGCGCCGTAGGCCCAGCCGTCGTACCGGGTGCCGTCTTCGAGGACCAGTACGGCCCGTTCGCGTGTCATGAGTTCGTCCCTTCGCCCGCGGTCTGCGGGGAGTCGTTCGTCGTCGCCAGTCCCTGCAGGGCGGTGAGCGCTTCCGCGTCGCCCTCCGGGAACCGGAAGTAGGTGTCGAGGTCCGTCGCTGCTGCGGCGCCGGTCGCCGTCCATCGCAGTCGGACCAGTCCCCCGGGCTCGACCACACGGTCGATGGCCCACGTGGCCCGGTCGGCGCCGCGGACGGCACTCCGGGCGATCCACCGGTCGTCCACACCGGCGTGGTGCAGCACGACACCGGTCGCGTGCACGGTCACCCCGCCGCGGCCACGGAAGCCGAGTCCGCCGGCGGTGATCCGTTCGAGCGGCTGGTCGGCGCGGGTCGTCGCGACGGTGAAGCCGTCCCACGACCCGGTCGCCGGACCGCGGTCGGCCGGCACCGGGACGGGAGGCACGGCCTCCGCCTGCCGTCGGCTGCGCGTCCGCCAGGTGCGGGCCATCGCGACGAACAGCGCGGCCACCGCGAGCAAGATGACCCCGCCGAGCAGCCAGCGTGCCGCGTCACCGCTCATGCCGTCGCCACCCGTGCCGCCGCTGCCCGAGCGGCGACGGTCTCGCTGTCGACGAGCTGTCCGTCGAGGAGCGTGGGCATGCCGTGGTGGAAGGTCGCGACGACCCGGCCGGGCAGCGGCATGCCGAGGTAGGGCGAGTTCTGCGACTGCCCGTGCAGGTCGGCTGCCGAGAAGTCCCGGCTCGCGGCGGGGTCGTAGAGCGTGATCTCGGCCGGGGCGCCCTCGGCGATCGCGTGGCCGTGGCCCTCGACCTGGCCGATCCGGGCCGGGGCGCTCGAGAGCACCCGGGCGACGTCGGCCCAGTCGAGTCGACCGTCCTCGACCACGGCGGCGTGCACGACGCGCAGCGCGGACTCGAGGCCGACCATGCCGTTCGCGGCGGCCGGCCACTCGCAGTGCTTCGCCTCGGCCGGGTGCGGGGCGTGGTCCGTCGCGACGATGTCGATCGTGCCGTCGGCGAGGGCCGCGCGGAGCGCCTCGACGTCCTCGCGGCGGCGGAGCGGCGGGTTCACCTTGTAGCGGGCGTCGTAGCCCGGGGCGCCGTCGTGTCCGGCGATGAGGTCCTCGGTGAGCAGGAGGTGGTGCGGGGTGACCTCAGCGGTGACGTCGATGCCGCGGGCCTTCGCCCAGCGGATCACCTCGACGCTGCCCGCCGTGGAGACGTGGCAGACGTGCAGTCGTGCGCCGACGTGCTCGGCGAGCAGGACGTCGCGGGCGATGATCGACTCCTCGGCCACGGCCGGCCACCCCGCCAGGCCGAGCTCCGAGGACAGGCGGCCCTCGTTCATCTGCGCGCCGATGGTCAGGCGGGGCTCCTGCGCGTGCTGGGCGAGCACCCCGCCGAAGCCCTTGATGTACTCGAGCGCCCGACGCATGAGCAGCGGGTCGGCGACGCACGAGCCGTCGTCGGAGAACACCCGGACCTTCGCGCGGGAGGTCGCCATCGCGCCGATCTCGGCCAGGTGCGTGCCCTGCAGTCCCTGCGAGACGGCACCGATCGGCCGGACGGTGACGTAACCGGCGTCGTCCCCGAGCGCCTGCACCTGCTCGACGACCCCGGCGGTGTCGGCGACCGGCGACGAGTTCGCCATCGCGTTCACTGCCGTGAAGCCGCCGGCGGCCGCGGCCCGCGAGCCGGACAGGACCGTCTCGGACTCCTCGTGGCCGGGCTCCCGGAGGTGCGTGTGCAGGTCGACCAGACCCGGCAGGGCGAGCAGCCCGTCGGCATCGACGACCGTGGCGCCGGCCGCGTCGAGACCGGACCCGACCGCGGTGACGAGCCGTCCCTCCAGGCGGATGTCGGCACGCGAGCCGTCGACCAGCTGCGCGCCACGGATCAGGTGTGCGGTCATGCGACGGACTCCTTCTGCTGGTCACCGGTGAGGGCGAGGTAGAGCACGGCCATCCGGACCGAGACGCCGTTCGCGACCTGTTCGACGACCGTCGAACGGGCGTCGTCCGCGGCCACGCCGGCGATCTCGAGCCCGCGGTTCATCGGCCCCGGGTGCATCACGAGGGTGCGCTCCGGCAGCCGCGCGAAGCGGGCGGCGGTCAGGCCGAAGTGCCGCGTGTACTCGCGGGGGTTCGGGAAGAAGGCGTCGTTCATCCGCTCCTGCTGGATGCGGAGCGTCATCACGACGTCCGGGTCCTCGGCGAGGGCCGCGTCCAGGTCGTGGTGGACGGCGGCGCCGAACGGCCGGTCGACCGCGGGCAGCAGGGTCGGCGGGGCGGCGAAGGTGACGTGTGCGCCGAGCGTGCGGAGCAGCCAGGCGTTGCTCCGGGCGACGCGACTGTGCAGCACGTCGCCGACGATGAGCACCCGGACGCCGTCGAGTCCCTGGCCGCGGCTGTCCGCGCCGTGCAGGCGGCGGCGCATCGTGAACGCGTCGAGGAGCGCCTGCGTGGGGTGCTCGTGCGTGCCGTCGCCGGCGTTGACCACGGGCACGTCGATCCAGTCGGCCTCGGCGAGCACCCGGGGGGCGCCGGACGCGCCGTGCCGGATCACGATGCCGTCGATGCCCATAGCGTCGAGGGTCTGGACGGTGTCCTTGAGGGACTCGCCCTTCGAGACGCTGGAGCCCTTCGCGGCGAAGTTGATGACGTCCGCGGACAGTCGCTTGGCGGCGGCCTCGAACGAGATGCGGGTGCGGGTCGAGTCCTCGAAGAAGAGGTTCACGATCGTCCGACCGCGGAGCGCCGGGAGCTTCCGGACCTCGCGCGTGTTGACCTCGGCCATCTCCTCGGCGACGTCGAGGATCCGCACGGCGTCGTCCCGCGACAGGTCGGCGGTGGAGAGCAGGTGCCTCATGCCGCACCGCCCGGTTCCGTGCTGCCCTGTTCGATGACGACGTCGTCGACGCCGTCGGTCTCGGTCAGGTGCAGGGTGACCCGCTCGTCCCCGGCTGTCGGGAGGTTCTTGCCGACGTGGTCGGCGCGGATCGGCAGCTCGCGGTGGCCGCGGTCGACGAGGACCGCCAGCCGGACCGCACGGGGGCGTCCGATGCCCTGCAGTGCGTCGAGTGCCGCGCGGACGGTACGGCCCGAGTAGAGGACGTCGTCGACCAGGACGACGACCTTGCCGTCGACACCGCCGGCCGGGATCACCGTCGGGTGCGGTGCGCGACCGATGCCGCGGCGCAGGTCGTCGCGGTACATCGTGACGTCGAGGGCGCCGACCCGCTCACTGCCGATGCCCCCGGTGGCGGACTCCCACCCGGGCTCGATGTCGGCGAGGATGCGTCCGAGCCGCTCGGCCAGGACGGCGCCGCGGGTCGGGATGCCGAGCAACACCAGGTCCGAGCCACCGTGGTTGGCCTCGAGGATCTCGTGTGCGATGCGCGTCAGAGCGCGCGTGATGTCGGGTTGCTGCAGGACCGTTCTGGTACCCACGCAGACCTCCTTCCCCGTCTCTCTGGACGGCTCCCGTCTCTCAGGACGGCTTCAAGGATGCTGACGGGTTCGAGCCTAGTGGGACTCCTGGTCCTCCGCGACAGTCCGACCGGACGGTCCACGACCACCGGCGACGGCGCCGAGGACGCCGTTCACGAAACCGGCCGAGTCGTCGGTGGACAGCGACTGCGCGAGCTCGACGGCTTCGGCGATCGCGACCGCGTCGGGGACCTCCGGGTTGAACCGGAGCTCCCAGACGCCCATGCGCAGGATGCAGCGGTCGAGCACCGGCATGCGGGCGATCGCCCAACCCTGCGCGTGGTCGGTGATGACGTCGTCGATCTCGTAGCGGGCCTCGTCGATGCCCGTGACGATCTGCCGCGCGTAGTCCCAGCTGGAGGTACGCTCCGGCTGGTCGAGGTGGCGGACCGTCTCGGTCGCGAGGACGTCCGCGATCGGCAGCTCGCGCACCTCGGCCACGTAGAGCATGTCGAGGGCGCGCTTGCGCGCCTTGGAACGAGCACTCATCCGGTCAGCGCCTAGTCGTTGACGCGGCCGAGGTAGTTGCCGTCACGCGTGTCGACCTTGACCTTGGTGCCGCTCTCGAGGAAGAGCGGGACCTGGATCTGGTAGCCCGTGACGATCGTCGCCGGCTTGGTGCCACCGGAGGAACGGTCGCCCTGCAGGCCCGGCTCGGTCTCGATCGTGGTGACGATCGAGGTCGGGAGCTCGACGTAGAGCGGGTTGCCCTCGTTCATCGCGATGGTGACCTGCGCGGACTCGAGCAGGAAGTTCTTCGCGTCGCCGACGACCGTCGACGGGACGTTGATCTGGTCGTAGGTGTCCTGGTCCATGAACACGTACGAGTCGCCGTCCTCGTAGAGGTACTGGTAGTCGCGGCGGTCCACCACGGCGGTCACGATCTTCGCGCCGGCGTTGAACGTGCGGTCGACGACCTTGCCCGACACGACGTTCTTGAGCTTGGTGCGCACGAAGGCGCCGCCCTTGCCCGGCTTCACGTGCTGGAACTCGACGACCGACCAGAGCTGCCCGTCGATGATGAGAACGGCGCCGTTCTTGATGTCAGTGGTACTCGCCATTGGTCTTCCGTTCGATGGTGTTGTGAAGGTCTCACGGGCTCGTGGAGCCCCGGACGAGTGTAGCGGACGGGCTACTGCCGTCGGCGCGCGACCCAGGCGTCGATCGCCGCCCACACCAGCAGCACGACGCTGGTGCCACCGAGCAGGGCCCCGGCGACGAGCGTCGAGATGACCGCGGTCGGGCGGACCGGCTCGGCGAGGTACACCACGGACAGGAGGCCCGCCCCGGCTCCCAGGAGCACGAGCAGCACCCGACGGATCATGCCCGACACAGTCTGACGGTCCCGGCGGTCGCTGAGCAGGCGGATGTTCACCGACAGCTTGCCGGCCTCCACCGCCTCGGTGATCTTGTCGATCCGCCGGGGCAGGCGGCGCGCCGAGGTGACGAGGCCGAACAGCTCGCGGACCAGGACGCTCCGGATCGCCGCTGGTCGCAGCTGGTCACGGATCTGCTCGGCGGCGAGTCCGCGCGACTCCTCGAGCAGGTCGAAGGACGGGGTCAGCGTGCGGAGCGTGCCCTCGAAGATCGCGAGCGCGCGGGCCGCCGCCACGAAGTCCGCCGGGGCGCGGAGCCGGTAGCGGCCGAAGACCTCGACGGCGTCGTCGACCGTCTCGACGCCGATCCGGGCGCCCGGACCGAGCTCCTCGGCGACGAACCGGGCCATGTCCCGACGGAAGTCCGCCTCGTCCTCCACGTTCTGGACCGGCGCCATCCGGAGCACCGTGTCGGCGATCCGCGCGGTGTCGTCCTGCAGGTACGCGGCCAACAGTTCCTGGACCGTGTCCCGGAGACCCGGGTCGAGCCTCCCGACCGATCCGAAGTCGATGAGCGCGGGCCGCCCGTCGGGCAGCACCAGCACGTTCCCCGGGTGCAGGTCCGCGTGGTATACGCCGTCGAAGACGACCTGGCGGAGGAACGAGCGGAGGATCGAGCGCATCGGCTCGTCGAGGTCGCGGTCCGAGCGCTCGGCGCGGATCGCGCTGAGCGTGTCGCCCTCCAGGAACTCCATCACGAGCACGCGGCGGCTCGACAGGTCTCGGTACGGCTCCGGGAACCGGACCTCGTCGGGCCGGGCGCTGCGGGCCTGGGCGGCGCGGAGCGACTCGAGGTTCCGGAGCTCGGCCGAGAAGTCCACCTGCCGGATCAGGTCGGCGCCGTACTGTTCGGCAACCTGGACGATCCCGAGCTGGCGGGCCTGGGCCGAGGTCCGGGTCAGGAACCGCACGGCCCGGAGCGCGATGTCGACGTCTCGGCGGACGGCCACGTCGATGCCCGGGCGCTGGACCTTCACGGCCACCGCGGTTCCGTCGGTGAGCCGCGCACGGTGCACCTGCGCGATCGACGCCGCGGCGAGCGGCTCGGGGTCGAAGGACGCGAACACCCGGTCCACCGGCGCACCGAGTTCGGCCTCGAGCAAGGCCGTGACCTCCTCGGGCGCGGCGGGACGGACGTTCCGCTGCAGGTGCGCGAGTTCCTCGGTCCACTCCTCCGGCAGCAGGTCGTCGCGGGTCGAGAGCAGCTGGCCCATCTTCACGAACCCGCCGCCGGCCTCCTCGAGCGCACGGCGGAGGTGGTCGGCCTGGCTGCGGCGGAGCTCGGACGTCGCCGGGTCGTGCGAGAAGTCGAGTCGCCGGAAGGGCAGCAGCGCGTGCCGTCGGGCGATGCCGAGGACCTCTGCGAAGCGTCGGCCCCGACTCCGGAACCCCGCGGGTTCCTGACGTTGCTGGGGGGAGAAGTCGCTGAGGCGGGGCGGGTTGGGCACGATGCCAGTCTGCTCCGCGGGCCTGGGGTCCAGCGGGGCACGCTGCGGTCCCGGCACCGGCCCGGGTCACACGCTCAGGCGCCGACCTCCTGGTAGGCGGTGAAGAGCAGGTGGTCCTCGGGACCCTCGAGCGTCACGGGCTTGCCGACCGCGTCGAGGATGATGAAGCGGAGCATGCCGGCCCGTGCCTTCTTGTCGCGGCGCATGGTCGCGAGCAGGCTCTGCCAGCGGCCGAGCGGGTACGTCGTCGGCAGGGACAGCGAGTCCAGGATCGAGCGGTGCCGGTCGACCGTGGCGTCGTCCAGGTGCCCGGTGAGCCGTGCGAGCTCGGCGGCGAACACCATGCCGACCGCGACCGCCGCACCGTGCCGCCACTGGTACCGCTCGGCGTGCTCGATCGCGTGGCCGAGGGTGTGGCCGTAGTTGAGGACCTCGCGGCGACCCTGCTCGGTGAAGTCCTCCGACACGACCTGTGCCTTCAGCTCGATCGCGAGCTCGACCACGCGCCGGAACTCCGGGGTCGTCGGGTCGGTCACGCGGTCGACGTCCGCCTCGATCACGTCGAGGATCTCGGGCACCGCGATGAAGCCGGCCTTCACGATCTCGGCGAAGCCCGCCAGGATCTCGTTGCGCGGCAGGCTGCGGAGCAGGTCGAGGTCGCCGACCACGGCGCGCGGGGCCGCGAAGGCGCCGACCAGGTTCTTGCCCTCGTTCGTGTTGATGCCGGTCTTGCCGCCGACGCTGGCGTCGACGAGGCCGAGGACGGTGGTCGGCATCGACAGGTACGGCACGCCGCGCAGCCAGGTGGCGGCGACGAACCCGGCGAGGTCGGTGACCGCGCCGCCACCGAGGCCGATCACGGCATCGGTGCGGGTGAAGTCCGACTGGCCCATGACCTGCCAGCAGAACGAGGCGACCTCGATGCGCTTGGCGGCCTCGGCGTCGGGCACCTCGGCGATGAGGGCTTCGAGCCCGGCGCCGACGAGCAGCTGGCGGAGGTCCTCGGCACGGGCACCCAGGGTCGGGGCATGCACGATGAGCACCTTCGCCACACGCGGGCCGAGCAGGGCGGGGACCGAGGCGAGCAGCCCGTTGCCGATCGCGACGACGTAGCCGCCCTCACCGCCGACGCGGATCTCGGTGGTGCCTTCGGGCAGGGTCGACTCGGTCACGGTGCTCCTTCGTCGGAGGTGGGTGCTGCGGGGCTGGGTGCTGCGGGACCGGCTGTTGCGCTACCGGGTGCTGCGGGACCGGGTGCTGCGGTACCGGGTGCTGCGGGCGTCGGTTCCGCGTCGCTGCCCGGGGTGCTGCGGACCCAGGCGACGATGTCCTCGGCGACCCGGGACATCGGCCGGCGTGAGGTGTCGAACACGGCGTGGGCCAGCTCCGCGTAGGTGTCGGCCCGCTCGTCGAGGATGCGCTGCCACGCCGTGATGCCACCCGCGGCGATCAGCGGGCGGTCACTCCCGACGATCCGTGCGGCGACCGCCTCGGCCGTCACGGTGAGCAGGACGACGTGCGCCCCGGCCATCGCGGCGCGGGTGTCCGGGTGCATGACCGCTCCCCCGCCGACCGACACGACGCCGCCGGTCTGCACGGCCTGACGGACCGCTGCGGCCTCGAGTTCGCGGAACGCCGGCTCACCGTGCTCGGCGAAGAACTGCGGGAGCGGACCGTGCTCGCGGACGATCACCCGGTCGGTGTCGGTGAACGGGACGCCGAGGGCCTTCGCGACCCGGCGACCGACGCTCGACTTGCCGGCACCCATCGGACCGATCACGACGATCGGCGCTGCGGTCGACCCCTGGAGCATGACGACCATCCTCCCACAGCGACGACGGGCGGCGTCCGGTGCCCCGTGCGGGACACCGACCGCCGCCCGTCGCGTGGTCGTGCTGGTGGTCGCGTGGTCGTACTGGTGGTCCGAGTGCCTACTGGTAGTTCGGGTGTGCCCGCAGCCAGGCCTGGAACTGCTTGACGGCCTGTTCGTGCTGCGCGAGCGTGTCCGAGAACACCGTCTCCCCGGTCTCCAGGTTCACCGTCACGAAGTAGCGCCAGTTGCCGGTCGCCATCTTGGTCACCGCGTTGATGGCGAGGTCACCGGGGTTGGAGATCGGCGCCGGCGGCAGCCCCTCGTGCTGGTACGTGTTGTACCGGTTCGACGCGTCCGCGCGCTCGGCATCCGTCGTCGTCACACGGTGGGTGTTGCCCGTGCCGTAGGCGACGGTCGCGTCGGACTGCAGGAGCATCCCGTCGTCGAGCCGGTTCTGGAACACCCGGGCGACCTTCGGGTAGTCGGCGGCGAGACCGGCCTCCTTCTGCACGAGCGACGCGAACACGACCACCCGCTCCTGGTCGGCCTCGGCGACACCGGCGGACTTCAGATGTTGCTTCATGGTGTCGACCATGGTCTTGAAGTACTGCTCCGCCGTCCACTTCGGGTTGATCGGGTACGTGGCGGGGAACAGCCAGCCCTCGAGCGTGGTGACGCCGGACGGCAGCCCGTAGGCGGAGAGGTCCTTCGCAGCGGCCTCGACGTCAGCCTTGCTCAGCCCGGCCTTCGAGACCATGCCGGCCTCGATGTCCGCAAGCGCCGTGCCCTCGGGGATGACGATGGACGGGTCCTGGACCCGGTTGGCCTTGTCCTGCAGTGCCGTCAGCGCAGCCTTCGAGCTCATCTTCTTCTTGAGCGCGTACGAACCTGGCTGGAACTGCACGTTCGGCGACGCGAGCAGCAGCTGGTAGAACACCTTCGAGGTCTTCACGACACCGCTCCGCTGCAGCGTCGCGGCGACGTCCTCGCCGATGTCGCCGTCCTTGATCGTGATCGTCACCTTCGAGGTGCCGTCACCGGTGTAGTCGTCGCTCTCCTGCGAGCCCGAGATCGCGCTGGCGATGGCCTGGATCTTCGGGGCGGCGAAGTTGTAGGCGACGGCACCGCCGGCGACCACGATCGCCACGATGACGATCCCGGCGATCAGCGGGCCCTTGCGTCGCGGTGGACGTTCGTCGCGCGGCAGCCGGGAGGCTCCACCACGTCCGCCACGTCGGCCTCCGTCGTTGCCGCCTCGGCCACCGGCACCGCGGCCGCCGCCGGTGAGGTCGTCGCCGGCGAGGCCGTCGTCGCTGGGGCCGTCGTCGAGAGGGCCGTCCGCCGGCCGGGCGTCGGTCGCGTCGGCGCTGGCTGCGGCATCCGCAGCCGCCCCGGCACTCGCGTCCTCGCCGCGCGCTCCCGGGACCGGACCGCTGTGGAGGGAGCCGCCGAGGAGGGCGTGCACGTCGGGGTGGACGTCACCGTCCGTGGGGGCTGCGCCGACGACGGGTCGGGGGGCGGGCCTCCCGGCATCGTCACGCCGGACGTCGTCGCGGGGAGCAACGTCGCTCGCCGTGTCGTCGCTCGCTGCGCCGTCGCTCACCGTGCGGTCACGGGGGGCGTCGCCGTCGGTCGGAGTCTCGTCGGGACGGGCGGCCGCTTCGGCTCGTGCCCGTGCTGCCCGGGCTTCCCGACGCGAGAGCGGCGGTCCGTCCGTGGGTGTGTCGGTGGGGTCCTCGCCTCGGCGGGTCCCCGTGCGGTCACGGCGCTCGGCGTCGCTGCCGGGCGCGATGATCGCGTTCCAGTCCAGATCGTCTGCCAACGGTCCTCGGTCTCTCGGTCGGGAACCCCGTGCGGCTCCGGAGGCGCTGGGGCGGGTCCGGGAGGGCAGCTGTCAGGGGAGTTCGGCCCCGGGTGGGGCGCCGGCTGCGCGCTCGTGGTCGAGCGCATGTTGCAGAATGATAACAGCGGCGGCTTGGTCGATCACGGCCCGGGACTTCTTGGTGTTCTTCCCCGCCTGGTGCAGCCCGCGCTGCGCGGTGACCGTCGACAGCCGTTCGTCGACGAGCCGGACCGGACGGTGCGCCGCGATCCGGGCGGCGAAGTCCCGCGCGTCCGTGGTCGACGCGGTGTCGCCGCCCGACATCGACAGCGGCAGTCCGACGACGACCTCGAGGACGTCGTACTCGTCCGCGATCGCCAGGATCCGGCGGACGTCGGCGGAGTCGTCGCGACGGACGGTCTCGACCGGGGTCGCGAGGAGTCCGTCTCGGTCACACACGGCGACCCCGATCCGGGCGCGACCGACGTCGATGCCGAGCCGGCGCCCGGAGCGGATCGTCACCGTCAGGCCGCGATGCGGTCGGACACGGCGCGGAGGGCCGCCGGCAGCGCCGACGCGTCGGTGCCACCGCCCTGCGCGAGGTCCGGCTTGCCACCGCCACCGCCGCCGAGGACACCGGCTGCCTCCTTGGCGAGCGGACCCGCCTGGACGCCTGCGGCGCGGGCGGCGTCGTTCGTCGCGACGATCACGACCGGCTTGCCGCCGACGACGGCACCGAGCACGACCACGGCCGCGTCCGAGCCGAGCTGGCCACGGACGCCGGTGGCCAGGGCGCGGAGGTCGTCGCCCGACGAGAGCCCGTCGACGACCTGGGCGACCAGCGCGACGGCACCGACACGCTCGGCGGCCCGGGCGATCGCCGGCACGCGCTGCTGCAGGTTCGCCGACTCGAACTCGGCGATCCGCTTCTGGGCCGTCTTCAGGTCCTCGAGCAGCGACTGCACGCGGCCCGGCAGGTCGTCACGCGGTGCCTTGAGCGCGCTGGAGAGCTGCGACACGATGGTCCGCTCGACCGCGAGCTCGCGGAAGCCCTCGAGCCCGACGAGGGCCTCGACGCGGCGGTTGGTCGACCCGACGCTGGACTCGCCCACCAGGTTGACGAGGCCGACCTGGGCGCTGGAGGCCACGTGGATGCCACCGCAGAGTTCACGGGACCACGGGCCGCCGATGTCGACCATGCGGACCTCGGAGCCGTACTTCTCGCCGAACAGCGCCTGGGCACCGAGCGCCTTGGCGTCGTCGATCGGCAGGATGCGCGTGGAGACCTCGAGGTCGGAGCGGATCGCGGTGTTCACGACCTCCTCGATCTCGGTGCGGGTCTCGAGTGACACCGGCTGGCTCCAGGAGAAGTCCAGGCGCATGTAGCCGGCCTTGTTGTACGAACCCGCCTGCAGTGCCTCCGGGCCGAGGACGTCACGGAGCGCCGCGTTCACCAGGTGCGTGGCCGAGTGGGCCTGGGTCGCACCGCGGCGGTACTCGGCGTCCACCAGGGTGGTCGCCGGGTCATCGACGCCGACCTCGCCCGAACGGACCTGGACGGTGTGGCTCCAGAGGCCGGAGACCGGGCGCTGCACGTCGAGTACCTCGAGGTCGAAGCCGTTGCCGACGATCGAGCCCTGGTCGGCGTCCTGGCCACCGGACTCGGCGTACAGCGACGTCTCGCTGAGGATGACCTCGGCGATGTCGCCCGCGACCGCGCGGTCCACGCTCCGGCCGTCGACGATGAGACCGAGGATCCGGCTCTCGGCCTGCAGCCCGTCGTAGCCGAGGAAGACGGTCTCCCCCGCGGCACGGAACGCGCTGTAGACGCTGAGGTCGGCGAGGGCGGTCTTCTTGCTCTTCGCGTCGGCCTTGGCGCGCGAGCGCTGCTCCGACATGAGGGTCTCGAACGCGGAACGGTCGACGTGGACGCCGGCCTCTTCCGCCATCTCCATCGTCAGGTCGATCGGGAACCCGAAGGTGTCGTGCAGCAGGAACGCGGTGTCCCCGCCGATCGACGGTCGGCCGTCCTGCTTGGCGCGGTCGACGGCGACGTCCAGGATCGTCGTGCCCTGCGCGAGGGTGCGGAGGAACGTCTCCTCTTCGGCGTAGGCGATGCGGGCGATGCGGTCGTACTGCTCGCCGACCTCGGGGTAGGCGGCCTGCATGGCGTCGCGCGACGCCGGGAACAGCCGGGGGAAGGTCGCACCCTCGACCCCGAGCAGCCGCATCGCGCGCACCGTGCGGCGGAGCAGTCGGCGGAGGATGTAGCCGCGGCCCTCGTTCGACGGCGAGACGCCGTCGGTGATGAGCATGAGCGCCGAGCGGACGTGGTCGGCGATGACCCGCATCCGGACGTCGTCCTCGTGGTCGGCGCCGTAGCGTCGGCCGGACACCGCGGCGGCCTCGTCGAGGACCGGGCGCACCTGGTCGATCTCGTACATGTTGTCGACGCCCTGCTTGATGAAGGCGACGCGCTCGAGCCCCATGCCGGTGTCGATGTTCTTGTTCGGCAGCTCGCCGGTGATCTCGAAGTCGTACTTCGACCGCACGTCGGCGATCTGGTACTGCATGAAGACCAGGTTCCAGATCTCGACGTAGCGGTCGTCGTCGGTGGCCGGGCCACCGTCGATGCCGTACTCCGGGCCGCGGTCGAAGAAGATCTCCGAGCAGGGGCCGGCCGGACCGGGCTGCCCGGTGGACCAGTAGTTCGTGTCCTTGCCGAGGCGCTGGATCCGGTCGTCGGGCAGCGTCGAGTGCCGCATCCAGAACTCGATCGCCTCGTCGTCCTCTTCGTAGACGGTGACCCACAGGTCGTCGGCCGAGAACCCGAGCCCACCGTCGGACTCCGGGTTCGTCAGGAACTCCCAGGCGTACTGGATCGCCTGCTCCTTGAAGTAGTCCCCGAACGAGAAGTTGCCGTTCATCTGGAAGAACGTGCCGTGCCGCGGGGTCTTGCCGACCTCTTCGATGTCGTTGGTGCGGATGCACTTCTGGACGCTCGTCGCGCGGGGGTACGGCGCCGGGATGAGCCCGGTGAGGTACGGGATGAACGGCACCATGCCGGCCACCGTGAACAGCAGCGACGGGTCGTCCGAGACGAGCGACGCGGACGGGACGACGGTGTGGCCGCGGTCACCGAAGAACTGGAGCCAACGACGGCGGATCTCTGCGGTCTGCATGGTGCTTCCTGTAGGGCGTGTGGCGGGGACGGGAGGCTCGGGGTGGGTCAGGTGGGCGAGTGGCCGTTCGGGCGCAGCTCGGCTTCGCGCGAGCGGTACCCCTCGGCCACGGCGCCCGTGAAGGCCTTCGCCCGGGCGTCGACCTGGGCGAGGAGGTGTGCGGCGGACGGCGTCCGGCTGACGCGCTGTGCCGCGACGAACCCGATGACCACGCCGACGGCGACGAAGAACAGCTGCTTCACGATGCCTCCCTCTCGCGTGCGCCGGAGCGCACGTCGGACAAGCGTATCGCGGGGACGCAGAACGGCGGGCCGCCCTCCGAGGAGGACGACCCGCCGTTCACACAGGTGCTGGGATCAGCGGGCTGCGTAGTACTCGACGACGAGCTGCACTTCACAGGTCACGGGGACCTCGGCGCGCTTCGGACGACGCACCAGGCGGGCCTGGAGCTTGTCGATCTCGACCTCGAGGTAGCCCGGGACCTTCGGGAGGACTTCCTGGTGGCCACCGGCAGCGGCGACCTGGAAGGGCTCGAGCGACTCGGAGCGCTGCTTGACGTGGATCAGCTGGCCCTCCTTGACGCGGAAGGAGGGGCGGTCGACGAGCTTGCCGTCGACCAGGATGTGACGGTGCACGATCAGCTGGCGGGCCTGCGAGGTGGTGCGGGCGAAGCCGGCACGGAGCACGAGGGCGTCCAGACGCGTCTCGAGGGTCTCGACGAGGTTCTCACCGGTCAGACCGGCGGCCTTGCGGGACTCTTCGAAGACGATGCGGAGCTGCTTCTCGCGGATGCCGTACTGGGCGCGCAGACGCTGCTTCTCACGGAGACGGACGGCGTAGTCGCTGTCCTGACGACGGCGCGTACGGCCGTGCTCACCGGGCCCGTAGGGGCGCTTCTCGAGGTAACGGGCCGCCTTCGGCGTCAGCGGGATGCCGAGCGCGCGAGACAGGCGGGTCTTGCTGCGGGTGCGTGACTTGGTAGACACAGGGTCCTTTTCTCTGTACTGAACTGAAGTTGTCACGGGTCTCGGAGCGCGCACGCTCCGACGGACCCCGTGACGGGATCCAGAGGGATGAGCCTGTGGGATCGGGCGGCTACAGCCCGAACCTCTGCCCCCGTGCCGGTCAGGTCCGTTCAGGACGTGACTGACACTGTGTCCTCGACGCAGCCGCACGCGAGGACCAGGACGTAGGCCCGTCAACGATAGCAGCATCCGGTCCCGCCGTGGGGACCAGACCGACCGCGCGTCGCGTGCCCGGTCAGTCGCCGCGGATGATCCCGCGCAGTCGGTCGAGCCGCGGCCCGATCTCGCGCTCGAACCCGTTGGCGGTCGGCGTGTAGTACTCGGTGCCGTCCAGGGCGTCGGGCAGGTACTGCTGGGACGCGACCCCGTGCTCGGCGTCGTGCGAGTAGATGTACCCCTTGCCGTGCCCGAGCCGTTTCGCCCCGGCGTAGTGCGCGTCCCGGAGGTGGTTCGGCACGACGCCCATCCGCCCGGCCTTGACGTCGGCCACGGCCTGGTTCACGCCGTTGTACGCCGCGTTCGACTTCGGCGCGGTCGCCAGGTAGACCACGGCCTCGGCGAGCGGGATCCGACCCTCGGGCATGCCGATGAGCTGGACGGCCTGCGCGGCGGCGACGGCGATCGGCAGCGCCTGCGGGTCCGCCATGCCGATGTCCTCGGACGCCGAGATGATGATCCGCCGGGCGATGAACCTCGGGTCCTCGCCGGCCTCGATCATCCGCGCCAGGTAGTGCAGTGCGGCGTCGACGTCGCTCCCCCGGACCGACTTGATGAACGCGCTGATGACGTCGTAGTGCTCGTCGCCCTGCCGGTCGTAGCGGAGCAGCGCCCGGTCCACCGCGGCGGCGACGGTGTCGGCGTCGACGACCGGGACCGTACCGGACTCGCGCTCGTCGTCGTCCTGCGCCGCCACGGCGGACGCGGCCGCGGCCTCCAGCGCCGTCAACGCACGTCGGGCGTCCCCGGACGCCAGGCGGATGATCGCGGCCCGTGCTTCGTCGCCGAGCACGACCGACCCCCGGAGGCCCCGGGCGTCCTCGACCGCGCGGTCGACGAGCATGCCGAGGTCGGCGTCCGTCAGGGGCTTGAGCGTGAGCAGCAGGGAGCGCGAGAGCAACGGCGAGATGACCGAGAAGGACGGGTTCTCGGTGGTCGCCGCGATGAGGATCACCCAGCCGTTCTCGACCCCGGGCAACAGGGCGTCCTGCTGCGCCTTGCTGAAGCGGTGGATCTCGTCGAGGAACAGGACCGTCGTCGCGCCGTAGAGGTCCCGGTGTGTCAGGGCCTTCTCCATGACCTCGCGCACGTCCTTGACGCCGGCGGTGACCGCGGACAGCTCGACGAACTCACGGCCGGACTGCCGGGCGATCGCCTGCGCCAGGGTGGTCTTGCCGGTGCCGGGCGGCCCCCAGAGGATCACCGAGACGCCGCCGGGGCTCTCGCGCGAACCGGTCGCCAGCTGGACCAGCGGCGATCCCCGGCCGAGCAGGTGCTGCTGACCGGCGACCTCTTCGAGGCTGGTGGGACGCATCCGCACGGCGAGGGGCACGGACCCCTGCGACAGGCCGGTGCGGCCGCCCGTCGTGGGCGCGTTCATCCCCGACCGGTCAGTTGCCATGCCTCGATCGTACGGGCCGACACCGACTTCTCCGGCGTCCGGGCCGGCACCGCCGGGCCCGCGACGGGTGAACCGGTACGCTCGTCGGACACCGCGACGAGAGGTCAGAAGAGCACCGTGGCACCGAAGAACCAGAGCCGTGAAGCCCGCGAGCGACTCCGTCTCTACCAGGCCAGGCAGGGCCTCCACGAGCGTCAGCGTCGACGTCGGGTCCGGGACAACGTCATCGGTGCCGGGGCGCTGGTGCTCGTCGCCGCACTCGCCACCGGCTCGCAGCTGGTGCACGCCTCGACGCAGGGTGCCGACAGTGCGTCGGCCAGCGCGACCTCGACCGCCGCCCCCACACCGTCGGCCAGCGCGACCGCCGGCAACACCGGGGACGTGCCGAGCAAGGGCATCGCGAAGGGCGCGACCTGGACCGGCACACTGACGTTGAACAAGGACATCCGGCTGGGCATCGAGCTCGACGGCGCGAAGGCCCCGCAGGCCACCAGCGTCGAGGTCGACCTGATCCGCAAGCAGTTCTACGAGGGCACGAAGTGCCACCGCCTGGCCGACAGCACCGGCTTCCACTTCCTGCAGTGCGGCTCGGCGAACGGCGACGGCACGGGTGACGCCGGCTTCCAGTACGGCCCGCTCGAGAACGTGCCGAGCGACGGCACCTACGCGAAGGGCACGATCGCCATCGCCCGCGGCGCGACCCCGTCGTCACAGACGACGCAGTTCTTCATCGTCACCGACGACACCACGCTCGACCCGTCCACCGGCGGCTACACCGTCGTCGGCAAGGTGACCAGCGGGCTGTCGCAACTGGTGTCGAAGGTGACGTCGAAGGGCATCGCCGACGCCGGCTCCGACGGCTCCGGCGAGCCGAAGGTGGCCACCGAGATCACCGGCGCGACCATCGCGCAGCAGAAGTAGTCCACAGCGAAAACGCACACGCCCGTCGCACGGCGCGGCGGTGCAATAGGCTGACGACCTGACCGTGCCGACGGTGACGTCGGTGATGCACGACCACGATCGAGGCGAGACCTGTGGCATCTGACGAAGCAACGACCTGGGGCCGGGTAGACGAGAACGGGACGGTCTACGTCCGGTACGAGGACTCGGAGCGGGTCGTGGGCGAGTACCCCGACGCCTCCGCCGAAGAGGCGCTGGCCTACTTCGCCCGCAAGTACGCCGACCTCGAAGGCCAGGTGAAGATCGCGGAGCAGCGCGTCAAGGGCGGCGCGTCCGCGAACGACGTCGCCCGGACCGTCGAGCACCTGCGCAGCCTGGTCGCCGAAGCCCGTGTCGTCGGCGACGTCAAGTCGCTCGAGGACCGCATCGGCGCCCTCACCGACCAGGTGGGCTCGCTCACGAAGGAGCAGGCCGCGCAGGCGCAGGCTGCCCTGACCGAGGCGCTCGCCTACCGCACCGCCCTGGTGGAAGAGGCCGAGGCACTCGCCGCGGTCGACCCCGCCCGCGCGCAGTGGAAGCAGGTGACCGCGCAGCTCGACGACGTGTTCGCCCGCTGGCAGCAGCACCAGCACGACGGCCCGCGCATCCCGAAGAACGACGCGAACGACCTCTGGAAGCGGTTCCGCACCGCCCGCTCGACGGTCGACCAGCACCGCCGCGCGTTCTACTCCGAGCTCGACTCGCAGCACCGTGACGCCCGTGCCCGCAAGCAGGAACTCGTGCAGCAGGCCGAGGCGCTCGCTCCCCGCGGGTCCGACGCCATCCCGGCCTACCGAGAGCTGCTGGACGACTGGAAGAACGCCGGTCGGGCAGGCAAGCGCCACGACGACGCGCTCTGGGCACGCTTCAAGGCCGCCGGTGACGTCCTCTTCGAGCAGCGCCACGCCGAGAACACGGCCGAGAACGAGGAGTACTCGGGCAACCTCGAGGCGAAGCTCGCGCTGCTGACCGAGGCCGAGCCGATCCTGCAGATCCAGGACCGGGTCGCCGCGCGCAAGGCCCTCACCGACGTCCAGCGCCGCTGGGACGAGATCGGCCGGGTCCCCCGCGCCGACGTCCGTCGCGTCGAGGACCGCATCCGTGCCGTCGAGGACCACGTGCGCAGCCTCGAGGACACCCACTGGAAGCAGTCCGACCCGGAGCGCAAGGCCCGTCAGACGGGTCTGGCCAGCCAGCTCGAGGACGCGATCGCCAAGCTGCAGTCCGAGCTCGCCGACGCGCAGGCGACCGGTGACGCCCGCAAGATCAAGGACGCGCAGGAAGCGCTCGACGCCCGCAAGATCTGGCTCGACGCCCTCGGCGGCTGATCCAGGGCACCACACACGAACGCCCCGCGACCGATCAGGTCGCGGGGCGTTCGTGCGTGTGTGCGTTCCGGTCGCCGGACGTCAGGTCGTGACGGGCATGCCGAGGAGCAGTCGGATGTCCAGGTCGTCCTGCCGCATCTGCGCCGCGAGTTCGTCCATCCCGCCGAAGGCCACCATGCCCCGGACGTAGGCCACGAACAGCACCGAGATCGTCTCGTCGTACAGGTCGATGTCGACGTCGAGCAGGTGCGCCTCGATCTGCTTCGCGGGGACGCCCTCGAAGGTCGGGTTGTTGCCGACCGAGACCGCGGCCGGGTAGGTCACGCCGTCGTGCAGCACCCGGGCCGCGTAGACGCCGTCGGCCGGTACGAAGCCCTCGCACGCCGGCGCGAGGTTCGCCGTCGGGTACCCCATCGCCCGGCCGCGCTGGTTGCCGTGCACCACGACGCTCCGCACGGCGTGCTCACGGCCCAGCAGACGAGCGGCTTCGGCCACCCGTCCGACGGACAGGAGCTCTCGGATCCACGTGGAGGACACGCGTCGCTCCCCCGCGGGTCGGACGTCGTCGACCAGTTCCACGTCGTCGATGAGCTCGACCTGGAAACCGTGCCGTTCCCCGAGCTGCCGGAGCAGGGTGACGTCACCGGAACCGCGGGCCCCGAACCGGAAGTCGCTGCCGACGAAGACGAGCTCGGCGTGCAGGGCGTCGACGAGGATCTCGGACACGAACGACTCGGCCGGCTTCGCCTGCAGCGCGGAGTCGAACCGGAGCAGCAGGGTGGTGTCCACACCGACCGCGTCGAGGAGCTCCCGGCGCTGTGCCGTGCTCGTCAGCGCCGGCGGCACGCGTCCGGGGTCGATGACGTTCAGCGGGTGCTGGTCGAACGTGACGACCGTCGAGACGAGCCCCCGCGCCCGTGCGGCGTCCTCGAGGTGGGCGATGACGGCGCGGTGCCCGACGTGGACACCGTCGAACTTGCCGATCGTGACCGCGCTCGGCCCGAAGTCGTCGGGGACGTCGGCGACGTCGTCGTAGAAGTGCATGTGCGAGCCCTCCGTCGTCACGCTGCCGGGGCTCCGGACGCTGCGGTGCGGTGGTGCTTGCGGAGCCACCACAGTCCGGCGATCGGGAGCACGAGCGGGGCGAAGGCGTAGCCCAGGCCGTAGTAGGACCAGATGGTGTCGTCGGGGAACAGCTGCCGGTCGATCAGCGAGAGCGTCCCGATCACGAGCACGCCCGTCATCTCGAAGACGATCGTCACGCAGGCGACCCGGTACCAGAACCGACCGGGAGCGATGAGGGCGACCATGGCGACGATGTACACGACGGCGGCGATCGCGCTCAGGGTGTACGCGAACGGTGCGAACGAGAACTTCTCGGCGATCTGGACGATGCTGCGCCCCGTGGCGGCCAGGGCGAGGATGCCGTAGACCGCGATCAGGACCCGTCCGACACCGCTGGCCAGGGACGACGTCCGACGACTCCGAGCCGGCCGGTCGGTACCTGCGGAGGACTTGATCACCATTGCACCGATCCTACCGATCGTCGCAGGGTCCCGGGCACGGGGCGCGGGCGGCGGACGACCGCGCCGGACGCCCGCAGCGGACGTGCCAGGGCCGCGACTGGACCGGGACCGGGACCGGACGGGACCGTCAGTTGAGCGCGAACCAGATCTGGTACATCCGGTAGACCATGACCGCGGCGGCGAACGCCCCGGCACCGAGCACGACCGTGCTCCAGCGTGTGCGGTCGACCAGTGCCCAGATGATGGTCGCCGGCGGGACCAGCACCACCGACACCGCGTAGACCCAGAACTCGAGCACGTTGCCCTGCGGTGGGTTGCCGACCGCCGGGGCGACGAGCGAGACCACCAGTTGCGCCAGGAGCAGCAGCTCGACGAGCGCGAGCGCCCCGACGGTGTAGTCGTCGGGCTTCCGACCGATGAGGCCGAGGACGACGGCGGCCAGCCCGATCACGCAGGCGATGCCGAACTGGACCCACATGAACCACTCGATCACGGCGTCGCTCCTGTCGCGGTCGGGAAGTTCGTGATGACCCGGAGCTGTCCGCGGCGGACGGCGACCAGGCCGACGAGTCGGTCGGCGCCGGTGGCGATCGCAGCGACCGGGCCGTCGGTGTCGGGGTGGTCGGCGGTGATGCGTTTGCCGTCCCCGAGGTCCTTGGCCTGCGGTCCGTCGAGCTGCACGACCGGGAAGAGCCGACGTGCCACGTCGGTGGGACGCGCGAGCGCTGCCCGGACGTCGACGGCGTCGTCCTCGAGGTCGACGGCGTCCTCCACCGAGAACGGGCCGACGACGGTGCGTCGGAGTGCAGTGAGGTGGGCGCCGGTACCGAGGGCCGCGCCGACGTCGCGTGCCAGCGCCCGGACGTAGGTGCCGGACGAGCAGGAGACGACGACGTCGAGGTCGATCACGGGCACGTCGGCGCCGTGCACCGAGACGACCCGGTCGACGCGGCCCTGCACCTCGAACCGGTCGACGGTGATGCGACGGGCCTTGAGGGTGACCTCTTCACCCTTCCGGGCGAGGTCGTAGGCGCGACGGCCGTCGACCTTGATGGCACTGACCGTGGAGGGCACCTGGTCGATCGGACCGCGGAGCGTCGCGACGGCCGCCTCGATCGCCGCGTCGCTGACCGCGTCCGCCGGGGCTCCGAGCGCCGCGACGGGGTCACCGTCCGCGTCGTCCGAGTCTGTGCCGACACCGAGGCGGATGGTGGCCGTGTAGGTCTTGCCGAGGCCGACGAGGTGCGTCAGGAGCCGGGTCGAGGGGCCGACACCGAGGATGAGCAGGCCGGTCGCCATCGGGTCGAGCGTGCCGGCGTGGCCGATCTTCTTGAGGTCCAGACGGCGCCGGGCGATCGAGACCACGCGGTGGCTCGAGATGCCCTGCGGCTTGTCGACGAGGAGGATGCCGTCGGGCGGGGTCACGAGCACCGGACGAGACTAGCAGCGGGACGGACGTCGAGCGCCAGTCAGCAGGCGTCGTTCCACTCGCGCCGGGGGTGTTCCGGGTCGGTGACGTCGAGCACGGCGGACGCGGCGATCTTCACGTCGGCCCGTCGTCCGAGCCGGCCGGACTCCTGCTCCACCCACAGCGACCAGCGCCAGAGCGTGCGGGTGCTCGGGGCGAGGAGCCCCTGCCCGTGCACGACGAGTACGCCCTCGCCCGCGCCGGTGGTCCGGAACGGGGTCACCAGCTCGCTGCGCAGCGAGTCGACGTCCGCGGATGGTGCGGCCGCGGCCATCGCCTGGACCCCGTGCTGCTCGAACCCGGCGACGAGCGCCGCCGCGACGTGCTCGAGGTCGGTGCCGTCCTGGCCGTCGACGGCGACCACGGTGCGGTTCGTGCCGACCTGTGCCACCACCTCGCTCGCGATCGCGGCCATGGTGTCGATCTCCTGCGGTGCCCAGCGTGCCATGTCCACCACCGTAGGCTGTCGTGGTGAACGTGGGCAGAGCCTCCAGTCCGTCTGTGGACGACGCGACCATCCACAGGGCGGCGGCGATCTCGTCCCCCTTGCTGGCCTGGTACCGCCAGGAGGCCCGCGACCTGCCCTGGCGACGGCCCGGCTTCCCCGCCTGGGGCACGCTGGTCAGCGAGATCATGCTCCAGCAGACGCAGGTGGCGCGGGTCGTCCCCCGACTGGAGGCGTGGCTCACCCGGTGGCCGACGCCCGCGGACCTCGCGGCGTCACCCCCGGCGGACGCGGTGCGTGCCTGGGACCGGCTCGGCTACCCGAGACGCGCCCTGGCCCTGCACGCGGCCGCGACCGTCATCGCCGAACAGCACGACAACGTCGTGCCCCGGGACGTCGATGCGCTCCTGGCACTCCCCGGCATCGGCGACTACACGGCACGGGCCGTCGCGGTCTTCGCGTACGGCGACCGGCACCCCGTCGTCGACGTCAACGTCCGCCGGGTCCTGGCGCGGGCGGTGCTCGGGCAGGGCGAACCCGGGCCCGCGAAGCCGAAGCAGGACCTGCCGCTGATGGACGCGACGCTGCCGGACGACCGTGACGACGCTGCCGCCACCAACGCAGCCGTGATGGAGCTCGGCGCCCTGGTGTGCGTCGCCCGCTCCCCCGCCTGCGACGCCTGCCCGATCGCGGACCGCTGCGCCTGGCGTGCCGCGGGGTACCCGGAGCACGACGGCCCACGCGCACCGAAGCAGTCGCGGTTCGCCGGCAGTGACCGGCAGGTGCGCGGGATGATCATGGCGGAACTGCGGGCGAGCGACGTCCCCGTGACCCGGGACGAGATCACGATGGTGTGGCCGGACGCAGCGCAGCGGGACCGGGCACTCGCGTCGCTGCTGCGGGACGGGCTCGCCGAGGGGGACGACGTCGAGGGGTACCGGCTGCCGCGCGGCTGACCTGCGCGGCTGAGCCCGGCCGGGTGCCCCAGCCCGGGTGCCATCTCGCCCGCGCAGGTGCCGCCGCGGACGCGAGAGCGCCCGCCACCGGGTGGTGACGGGCGCTCTCGTGTGTCCGACGGGTGTCAGGCGCGGGAGGCGTCGGAGGACGACGCGGGGCCGTCCTCGTCTGCTTCCCCGTCCTCGTCGTCCTCGTCGTGCTTGTACGGGTCGGCGTCACCGGCGTAGGTGGCGCCGACCGCGACCTGCTTGACCTGCAGGTCGCGCATCTGGGCCTGCGCGAGCAGGTCCTCGAGGTGCGCCGACGTGTCCGGCAGGGCGTCGGCGATGAACTCGAGCGACGGGGTGAGCCGTGCCGTGATGTTCTTGCCGACCTCGGTGCGGAGCATGCCGGTCGCGGCCTTGAGCGCCGCCGCGGAGTCGGCGCGCTCCTCGTCCGAGCCGTACACGGTGTAGAAGATCGACGCGTGCTGCAGGTCCCCGGTCACCCGGACGTCGGTGATCGTCACGAAGCCGAGGCGCGGGTCGCGCAGGCCCTTGTCGAGCCGACGGGCGACGACTTCCTTGATGCGGTCGGCCATCTTGCGTGCGCGCTGCGGGTCAGCCATGGGTTCCTCCTTGCGGAACGGGGTGAGGCCCCGCCTCCTCCGGACGGAGGAGGCGGGGCCCAGGGTACTCAGTGCGATCAGTCGCGCGGCTTCTCGACGAGCTCGGTCGTCTCGATCTCGTCGCCGGGCTGGATGTCGTTGAACTTGCCGAGACCGATACCGGCCTCGTAGTCCGTGCGGACCTCGGTGACGTCGTCCTTGAAGCGACGGAGCGACTCGATCGCCAGCCCGTCGGAAACGACCACGCCGTCACGGATGACGCGCGCCTTGGCGTTGCGCGTGATCGTGCCGGACCGGACGATGACACCGGCGATGTTGCCGAACTTGGAGGAACGGAACACCTCGCGGATCTCCGCGACACCCGACTGGACCTCTTCGTACTCGGGCTTGAGCATGCCCTTGAGCGAGTTCTCGATGTCCTCGAGTGCGTTGTAGATGACCGAGTAGAAGCGGACGTCGATGCCTTCACGGGCAGCGCGCTCGCGGGCCTTGACGTCCGGACGGACGTTGAAGCCGACGACGATCGCGTTGTCGATCGTGGCGAGGTCGATGTCCGACTCCGTGATCGCACCCACACCGCGGTGCAGGATGCGCAGCTGGACGCTGTCGTCCACCTCGATGTCCAGGAGCGACTGCTCGAGTGCCTCGACGGCACCGGAGACGTCACCCTTGATGATGAGGTTGAGCGAGTCGACCTTGCCCTCTTCGAGCGCACGGGTGAAGTCCTCGAGCGAGATGCGCTTGCGGGCCTTGGCCAGCTGGGCATTGCGCTGTGCGGCTTCACGCTTCTCGGCGATCTGACGGGCGGTGCGGTCGTCCTCGGTGACGAGGAACGTGTCACCGGCGCGGGGCACCGACGACAGACCCTGCACCTGGACCGGACGGGCCGGCGTCGCGGCGTCGACCGCGGTGCCGTTCTCGTCCGCCATCGCACGGACACGGCCGTACGCCGTGCCGGCGACGATCGCGTCACCGACGTGCAGCGTGCCGGACTGGATGAGGACGGTGGCGACTGCACCACGGCCCTTGTCGAGCCGTGCTTCGATCGCGACGCCTCGGGCGTCCTTGTCGGGGTTCGCACGCAGGTCGAGACCGGCGTCCGCGGTCAGGATCACGGCGTCCAGGAGGTCCTGGATGCCGATGTTCTGACGAGCGGAGACGTCGACGAACATGACGTCGCCGCCGTACTCCTCGGCCACCAGGTTGTACTCGGTGAGCTGCTGACGGACCTTGGCCGGGTTCGCCCCGTCCTTGTCGATCTTGTTCACCGCGACCACGATCGGCACACCGGCCGACTGGGCGTGGTTCAGCGCCTCGATCGTCTGCGGCATGATGCCGTCGTCCGCCGCGACCACGAGGATCGCGATGTCCGTCACCTGGGCACCACGAGCACGCATGGCCGTGAAGGCCTCGTGACCCGGGGTGTCGATGAAGGTGATCGGGCGCTCGATGCCCTCGTGCTCGGTGACGATCTGGTACGCACCGATGTGCTGCGTGATGCCGCCGGCTTCGCCCTCGACGACCTTGGAGTTGCGGATCGCGTCGAGCAGTCGGGTCTTACCGTGGTCGACGTGACCCATGACGGTGACGACCGGCGGACGCTGCTGCAGGACGGAGTCGTCCTCGTCGGCGTACTCGGCGTCGATGTCGATGTCGAAGCCCTCGAGGAGCTCCTTGTCCTCGTCCTCGGGCGAGACGACCTGGATCTTGTAGCCCAGTTCCTCGCCGAGGACCTCGAAGGTCGCCTCGTCCAGGGACTCGGTCGCGGTCGCCATCTCACCGAGGTGGAACAGCACCGTCACCAGGTTGCCGGGGCTCGCGTCGATCTTGTCCGCGAAGTCCGAGATGCTCGCACCGCGACGGAGACGGATGACCGTGTTGCCGTCGCCACGAGGGACCTGCACACCGCCGAGCGACGGCGCCTGCCGCATCTCGTACTCGGCGCGCTTCGTCCGCTTCGACTTGCGGGCACGGCTCTTGCCGCCACCGCGACCGAACGCACCAGCGGTGCCACCACCGGGGCCACGGCCACGGCCGCCACCACCTGCGGGGCGCGGACCGGTGAACGCGGGACGGGCGAAGCCGCCACCTGCGCCGGCACCGGCACCACCGGGACGGTTGAAGCCGCCACCGGGGCCACCACGACCGCCACCACCCTGGCCCGGGCGCTGCCCGAAGCCGTTGGGGCGGTTGTTCTGACCGGGGCCACCGGGACGCGGAGCACCCGGGCGGGGCGCACCGGGACGCGGCGGCTGGGGACGCGGGATGCCGTTGCCGGCACCGGCGGCCGGGCGCTGGCCCATGCCCTGGTTGGAGGCGAACGGGTTGTTGCCCGGGCGCGGCGGACGTGCGCCCATGCCCTGGCTCGACGCGTACGGGTTGTTGCCGGGACGGGCACCGGGCTTCGGGCCACCGGGCTTCGGGGCCGAGCCGGAACCGGACGGCTTGCTGCCACCGGGCTTGACGGCGTCGCTCGGACCGGAGTCCGTCTGGTCGCCGTCGGGCTGCTGTGCAGCTGCCTGCTCAGCGGCCTTCTGCTCGGCCGCGGCCTTGCGGGCGGCCTCTGCCTCGGCCTGACGCTGCGCGACGGACTTCGGGGCGGCCGGGGTCGGGGCACCGTCGACGGCCGGAGCCGCTGCGGGTGCTTCCTCGACGACGGGCTCGGGCTCCGGAGCGGGACGCTTCGGGCCGGGCTTGGGGCCACCGGGCTTCGGGGCGCCGGAACGCGGGGCCGCAGGGGCCTTCGCGGCGGCGGGGGCTGCCGGGGCTGCGGACGCAGAGGCGCCCTCGGCCTGCAGTGCCGCACGGAGCTTCCGTGCGACGGGGGGTTCGATGCTCGAGCTCGGGCCCTTGACGAATTCGCCGAGTTCCTTGAGCTTCTCCATTGCGGTCTTGCTGTCGACGCCGAGCTCGCTTGCGATCTCGTGTACGCGTGGTTTCGCCACTGTTCTCCTTCACGGGTCCCACCCCGTCAAGGGGCAGGACTCAATGGTTGACGGGTCTCATTTCGAGCCGCTCATCAGTTGTCCATAAGCCGTTCAGCCTGTTCTGTCATGTCCTGGCGCTCGAGCGCTGTGCTGTTCGGGCCATCGGGCCCCAGCCCAGCGAGGTACTCGCGCACCGCGGACGTGTCGGGATCACGCTCCAGCCGGAGCGCACGGCGGAATGCCCTGCGCTTGACGGCCAGTTCGTACGCTTCGACGGTCGGTGTGAGCCATGCCCCCCGGCCCGGCATGACTGCCTTCGGATCCGCTACCACGGAGCCGTCACTGTGAGCGACGACACGGAGGAGGGAGGATCGGGTTGCGCGACGACGACTGCCGATGCACGTTCTGACGGCGTCCACTCTACTCCTTGACTCCGACGACCGCGATCCGGCACGCCCGAGGCCTGTCGCCACGAGCGAACCGGATCGCGTCGATGTGGGTGGTGCTCAGTCGTCGCCGTCGAGGATCGAGTCCGGCTGGATGTCGATCCGGGCGCCGGTCAGCTTCGCGGCGAGGCGGGCGTTCTGCCCTTCCTTGCCGATCGCGAGCGACAGCTGGTAGTCCGGCACGAGGGCGCGGACGGCCTTCGTCGAGGCGTCGAGCACGAACGCGCTCGTCACCTTGGCGGGCGACAGTGCGCTGGCGACGAACGTGGCGAGGTCGGAGGACCAGTCCACGATGTCGATCTTCTCGGCGCCGAGCTCGTTCGTCACCGAACGCACGCGGGCACCGAGCTCGCCGATGCACGCGCCCTTGGCGTTGACGCCGGGCTCGTTCGCCTTGACTGCCATCTTCGTGCGGTGCCCGGCTTCCCGCGCCAGCGAGGTGATCTCGACGACGCCGGAGGCGATCTCCGGGACCTCGAGGGCGAAGAGCTTCCGGACCAGGCCCGGGTGGGTCCGCGACACGGTGATCTGCGGGCCCTTGTGGCCGCGACCGACGCTCGTCACGTAGACGCGCAGACGGGTGCCGTGCGCGTAGGTCTCCCCCGGCACCTGCTCTTCCGGCGGCAGGATCGCCTCCACCGTGCCGAGGTCGACCATCACCATCTTCGGGTTCGGCCCCTGCTGCACGATGCCGGCGACGATGTCGCCTTCCTTGCCGCGGAACTCGCCGAGGATCTTGTCGTCGCCGATGTCACGGAGACGCTGGTTGATGACCTGCTTGGCGGCGAACGCCGCGATCCGGCCGAAGTCGCTCGGCTGGTCGACGGACTCGCCGATGACGTTGTCGTCCTCGTCGCGCTCGGGCACGAAGACCGACACTTCGCCGGACTTGCGGTCCAGCTCGACGCGGGCCTGAGCGTCGACGGGTTCGTCGTTCTCGGCGCGGTGCTTCTGGTAGGCGGTCAGGATGGCAGATTCGATGATCTGGACGAGCTCGTCGAACGGGATCTCCCGTTCACGCTCCATGAGTCGCAGGACTGCGAGGTCGATCTTCACCGAGGTGCCTCCGTATTCAGATGAGTCACTTCCGCGGATGGGACCGCGCGGAAGCCGTCGTCGATCGTACCGCAGGAATGACGGGAGGCCCGTGGCGGATCCGCCACGGGCCTCCCGTCGGACGTCGGTCGCCGACGCCAGCGCGTCAGATCGCGCGCACCGCCGAGAGCAGTTCCGCGACCGGGACGTCGGACCGCTCGCCGGTGGCCCGGTTCCACAGTTCGACGACACCGTCGGCGGCACCACGGCCGGCGACGACCACGATCGGCATGCCCAGCAGCTCGGCGTCACGGAGCTTGACTCCCGGCGACACCTTCGGCCGGTCGTCGTACACCACGTCGAAACTCTCGGACTCGAGCTGCGCGACGATCGACTCGGCCAGCTCGTACGCCGTGGTGTCCTTGCCGGTCGCGACCACGTGCACGTCGAACGGTGCGACGTGCTTGGGCCAGGCCAGACCCTTCTCGTCGTTGTGGGCCTCGGCCAGGATCGCCAGGATGCGGGTCACGCCGATGCCGTACGAGCCCATCGTGACGGTCGCGAGCTTGCCGTTCTCGTCCTGCACCTTGAGGCCCAGGGCCTCGGCGTACTTGCGGCCGAGCTGGAAGACGTGCCCGATCTCCATGCCGCGGGCGACCTCGAGCGGGCCGGAGCCGTCGGGTGCGGGGTCGCCGGCGCGGACGTCGGAGACCTCCACCACGCCGTCGGCCACGAAGTCCCGACCGGCGACGAGGCCGGCGACGTGGATGCCGCGCTCGTTCGCACCGGTGAGCCAGGCGGTGCCGTCGACCACGCGCGGGTCGACGACGTACCGGATGCCGGACGGGCTGTCGGCGCCGAGCACCTGCGGGCCGATGTAGCCCTTCACGAGGCCGCGGTGCTTCCGGAAGTCGTCGTCACCGGCGGCTTCGACCTCGGCCGGGGCGAAGGCCACCTCGGCGCGCTTGAGGTCGACGTCGCGGTCGCCGGGCAGCCCGACGACGACGAGTTCGCGCGTGCCGTCGAGGTGCGTGAGCGCGAGCACGACGTTCTTCAGGGTGTCGGCGGCGGTCCACGGCGTGCCGTCGCGCGGGGCGACCTGGTTCGCGTGGTCGACGAGCGTCTGGATCGTCGGGGTGTCCGCAGCCGGCAGCAGCACGGGGTCGGGTTGACCCGCGATCGGCAGGGCGTCGGGAACCGCGGTGACGTAGGCCTCGACGTTCGCCGCGTAGCCGCCGGCGCTCCGGACGTAGGTGTCCTCGCCGACGGCGATCGGGTGCAGGAACTCCTCGGACTTCGAGCCGCCCATCGCCCCGGCGTCGGCCTGGACGATCGCGTACTCCAGACCGAGACGGGCGAAGATGCGCTCGTAGGCGTCACGCATCGTCTGGTAGCTGCGGTCGAGGCCCTCGTCGGTGACGTCGAACGAGTAGGCGTCCTTCATCGTGAACTCGCGGCCACGCAGGAGCCCCGCGCGGGGCCGGGCTTCGTCGCGGTACTTGTCCTGGATCTGGAAGAGCGTGACGGGGAGGTCCTTGTACGACGAGTACAGGTCCTTCACGAGCAGGGCGAACAGTTCTTCGTGCGTGGGCGCGAGGAGGTAGTCGGCGTCCTTGCGGTCCTTGAGCCGGAAGATGCCGTCGCCGTACTCGGTCCAGCGGTTCGTGGCCTCGTACGGCTCGCGCGGGGCGAGCGCGGGCAGCAGGACCTCCTGCGCACCGGCCGCTTCCATCTCCTGGCGGATGATGCCCTCGATGCGCGACCGGACCCGGAGGCCGAGCGGCAGCCAGGCGAAGATGCCCGGGGCCTGGCGACGGATGTACCCGGCGCGGACGAGCAGCTTCGCGCTCGTGACCTCCGCGTCGGAGGGATCGTCGCGGAGCGTGCGGAGGAAGAGGTGAGAGAGCCGTGTGACCACGCCGTCAGCCTAGCGGCGCACGCTCGCGGCGCGACCCGCCTGTGGACGGCGCGGCCGTCCCTGCCGGCCTGTGCAGAACAGAACGGGAAGCCCGTGGCGGTGTCGCCACGGGCCTCCCGTCCGTCGTCGGGTCGCGCGCGACCGCGACCGTGTCCTGCTACGAGGTGACGACCAGCGGCTTGCCGGTGCCCGCCGCCGGGCCCATCTCGTCGGCGATGCGGTTGGCCTCGTCGATGAGCGTCTGGACGATCTCGGACTCGGGGACGGTCTTGACGACCTGCCCCTTCACGAAGATCTGGCCCTTGCCGTTGCCGGAGGCGACGCCGAGGTCGGCCTCACGCGCTTCGCCCGGACCGTTCACGACACAGCCCATCACGGCGACGCGGAGGGGCACGGTCATGCCCTCGAGACCCGAGGTGACGTCGTTGGCCAGCTGGTAGACGTCGACCTGCGCACGGCCGCAGCTCGGGCAGGAGACGATCTCGAGCTTGCGCTCGCGGAGGTTCAGCGACTGCAGGATCTGCAGGCCGACCTTGACCTCTTGCGCGGGCGGGGCGGACAGGGACACGCGGATGGTGTCGCCGATGCCCTCGCCGAGCAGGATGCCGAACGCCGTCGCGCTCTTGATGGTGCCCTGGAACTCCGGGCCGGCCTCGGTCACGCCGAGGTGCAGCGGCCAGTCGCCGCGCTCGGCGAGCTGACGGTAGGCCTTGACCATGATGACCGGGTCGTTGTGCTTGACCGAGATCTTGAAGTCGTGGAAGTCGTGCTCCTCGAACAGGGAGGCTTCCCACACGGCCGACTCGACGAGCGCCTCGGGCGTGGCCTTGCCGTACTTCTGCATCAGGCTCGGCTCGAGCGACCCGGCGTTCACGCCGATGCGCAGGCTGACCCCGGCGTCCTTCGCCGCCTTGGCGATGGCACCGACCTGGTCGTCGAACTTCCGGATGTTGCCCGGGTTCACACGGACCGCGGCGCACCCGGCGTCGATGGCCTGGAAGACGTACTTCGGCTGGAAGTGGATGTCCGCGATCACGGGGATCTGGGACTTCTTCGCGATGATCGGCAGCGCGTCGGCGTCGTCCTGGCTCGGCACGGCGACACGGACGATGTCACAGCCGGAGGCGGTCAGTTCGGCGATCTGCTGCAGGGTCGCGTTGATGTTCGTGGTCGGCGTCGTGGTCATCGACTGCACGGACACGGGGGCGTCGCCACCGACCAGGACCTTGCCGACCCGGATCTGCCGGGACTTGCGACGAGGGGCCAGGGTTTCGGGGGCCTTCGGCATTCCGAGGTTCACTGCGGGCACGTCCCGAACTCTACGCGCTCGTCCGCGCAGCGCGGTCCGCGGGGACTCAGGCTCGGCCGGTGCCCAGGATCGCGGCGACGGTCAGACCCGTGTCAGAGCGTGTCGACGACCGTGATGAGCGGGGCGTACAGGCGCATCGCGTCGAGTGCCCGGGCGTGGTCGACGTCGCTCGCGCCGGCACACGCGTCGGCGACGACGGTGACCCGGACGCCGGTATCCGCGGCCGCCAGCGCGGTCGACAGGACGCAGCAGTCGGTCGAGACACCCGTCAGCACGAGGTGTGTGTCCGCTCCGGTGCCGGTCACGGCCTGGAGGCTCGTCCCCCACTTCCCGAAGGTCGGCTCGGTCACGACGGGGACGGCTCGCGCCGCCGGCAGGTCGCCGGCCGCGAGTGCGGCGAACGTCTCGGTGAGTGCGTACAGGTCGTCCTCGTCGGGGACGAGCGCGAACGGCCAGTCGCGGTAGTACGGCACCCACGCTCCGGTCGGCTGGGCGGGGGCGACGAACCGGGTGAGGACGGTGCGGCCACGGAACCGTGGCAGGAGCCGTTCGATCGCCGCCGAAGCTCCGGCGAACCGTGGCGCGGCCCAGGGGCTGTCGCCGGTGAACACCCGCTGCATGTCGATGACGACCAGCCAGGCACCCGCCGTGTCGACACCGTCGCCCGTACTGGCGTCGTCGACCGTGTCGACCGGCGCGGTCACGGGCGGAGCTCCGCGTCCGGCACCCGGGACACCGGTTCGGTGACCGGCAGTGCCTCCTGGCGACGGACCGCCCGACCGCCGAGCAGCAGCGTTCCGAGGAACCCGACGACCAGCGCCACCAGGACCCCGAGGTTCGCGTACGCCCACGGACCGGACACCCCGCCGAGACCGAACGGGCCGAGCAGGAACCCCTGCCAGTGCACGAGCTCGGCGCCGGGCGTGGAGTTCGTCACGAGCCCCCACCCGAGCACCGAACCGACGACGACGAGCGCGATCGCGGCCCACCGCACGCTGCCGTAGCGACCGCGCGGGCTGTCGAGCTCGTCCTCGGCGTAGGCACGACGGCGGAGCAGGACGTCGGCGACGAACACCCCGCACCACGCCGCGATCGGCACGCCCAGGGTGATGAGGAACGCCTGGAACGGTCCGATGAAGTCGGTCGCGAAGAACACCACGAACACGGCTCCGGCGACCATGAGCACCCCGTCGACCCCGGCCGCGACCGGTCGTGGGATCCGGACGCCGGCGCTGAGGAGCGCCAGGCCCGAGGAGTAGATGTCGAGGACGGCCCCACCGACGAGGCCCAGGATCGCGACGACCGCGAAGGGCACGAGGAACCAGGTCGGCATCACGGTCACCAGGGCACCGATCGGGTCGGCGGAGATCGCGCCGTGCAGCTCCTTCGACGACCCAGCCAGCATCACCCCGATGACCACCAGGACCGCGGGGGCCAGGGCCCCGCCGAACGTCGTCCACCCGACCACGCCGCCGGTCGACGACGAGCGGGGCAGGTAGCGCGAGTAGTCCGCCGCCGCGTTCACCCAGCCGAGACCGAAGCCCGTCATCACGAGCACCAGGGCACCGATCACGTTCTGCGCGCTGCCGGACGGCAGCGCGGCGAGCGTGCCGAAGTCGATCGAGGGGAACGCCAGCACCACGTAGACGACGGTCAGGACAGCCGTGACGACGGTGATCCAGGCCTGCATCCGCATGATCACGTCGAAGCCGGCGATGCCCGCGCCGACCACGAGTGCCGCGACGACCACCAGGGCGACGAGCTTCGTCAGCACGCCGTCGTCCCACCCGAGCGCCTGGAACACCGTCGAGGTCGCGAGCACGGCGAGGGCGGCCAGCGCGGTCTCCCACCCGACCGTGAGCACCCAGCTGAGGAACGACGGCAGCCGGTTGCCGTGCACCCCGAACGCCGCACGACTGAGGACCATCGTCGGAGCAGACCCCCGCTTGCCGGCGATCGCGACGATCCCGCACAGCAGGAACGAGAAGACGACGCCGACCACCGAGACAACCGTGGCCTGTGCCAGCGAGATCCCGAAGTCGAGGACGAACGAACCGTACGCCAGACCGAGCACCGAGATGTTCGCGGCGAACCACGGCCAGAACAGCCCGCGCGGTCGGCCCTTGCGTTCCGACTCGGCGATGACGTCGATGCCCTGTCGCTCGACGGCACGGGTCTGGCCTGCTCCGGTCTGGCCGATTCCGGTCTGGCCGATTCCGGTCTGGCCCGCTCCGGCCCGGTCGGCGACGGGCTTCTGCGGGGCCGTCGGGTCTGCGCTCATGGGGTGAGCGTAGTGCGCGAGGACGCCGGTGCGGGCTCCCTGCAGATCCGGTGTCTGCTCCCCGAAGAGCCCGTGCCTGCTACCCGAACAGGTTGACCGGCCGGACGATGTCCGCGTAGATGAGGAGCGCGCTCATGCCGGCGAGCAGCACGACGACGACCATCGTCAGCGGCATCGTCTTCGCCAGGTCGATCGGACCCGGGTCGGACTTGCCGAACAGGCGGAAGGTCCGGCGCTTCACGGCCTCCCACAGGGCGCCCGCGATGTGCCCGCCGTCGAGCGGCAGGAGCGGCACCATGTTGAGCACGAACAGACCGATGTTCAGCGACGCCAGCAGTCCGAGGATCGTGTACACCTTGTCCACCACGGGCACGCCGCTCATCGACGAGACGGTCCCGATCGCCCGGCCGACCCCGACGACCGACACCGGGCTGTCCTGCGAGCGGGCCTGCGAACCGAAGGCTGCGTTCCAGACCGCGACCAGGCGCTGCGGCAGGTCGATGATGAGGTGCGCCGACGCGCCGATCTGGGCGCCCGTCGCGGGCAGCACCGCCGCCGGGGACTGCCGGACCAGCGTCTGCCCGATGCTGACGCCGACCACACCCACCCGCTGGGTCTTCGTCGTGCCGTCGCTGTTCTTCGCGACCGTCCCGTCGGCCGTGTAGACGTCGCGGGTGGCCAGTGCCGGCGTGACGCGGAGGGTGCGCTCGGTGCCATCCCGCTCGACGACGACCGGGACGGCCTTGCCGGCGGACCGCTGGAACGTGTCCGAGACCTGCGTGATGGTCGGGTTCCGCACGCCACCGACGGACAGGACGACGTCGCCGGACCGGAGTCCGGCCTCCTTCGCGGGCGAGACGGCGTCACCGTCGGCGCACGTCGTCCGCGCACTGGTCGGCAGGACGCAGTCGACGCTCGAGGTGAAGGTCGTGGTCGGCGCCCCGAACCCGACGAGCAGGATCCCGAACAGGACGATGCCGATCACCAGGTTCATCGCCGGACCGGCGACCATCACGATGATCCGCTTCCACGGCGTCAACCGGTAGAACGCCCGCGAGTCGTCGCCACCGGACTCCGCGATCTGCTCCGCACTGGCCGCCCGGGCATCCTGCACGAAGGCCGAGTACATGCCGGTGTTCGTGATCTCACGGCCAGAGGCTCGGGGCTTCAGCATGCCCACCATCGAGATGTAGCCGCCGAGCAGGATCGGACGGATGCCGTACTCGGTCTCGCCACGTCGGAAGGACCAGACCGCCTTGCCGAAGCCGAGGGAGTACTGGGTCACCTTGACGTTGAACAGCTTCGCGAAGGCCAGGTGGCCGAGCTCGTGGAGGCCGATCGACACCAGCAGACCGATGATGAAGACGACGACGCCGAGGATGAAGAGCAGGACGGTTCCGACGGTCACCGGCAAAGAGTACGGGACGCTGGCCATGACGGAGCCGTACGCGGGCTGGGTGGTGATGTGAGCCTCCAGAGCGGTGTGGCCCTGGAGCGCGGTGCTGCCCGCGTGAGCGTTCCCACCCGGGAGGCGCGGATCACGCCGTGCGCGACAGGATGCGGTCCGCGGTCTGCCGCGCCCACCGCTCCGCGGCGAGGACACCGTCGAGCGACGGCTCCCCCGCGGTGTGCTCGTCGACCACCCGCGCGACCGTGTCCACGATGTCGAGGAAGCCGATCGCGCCCGCGTGGAACGCGGCGACGGCCTGCTCGTTCGCCGCGTTGAAGACCGCCGGGAACGTCCCGCCGAGGACACCGACACGCTTGGCGAGGTCCACGGCACCGAAGGCCTGCGTGTCCAGCGGCTCGAACGTCCAGGTGCTCGCCGTCGTCCAGTCGAGCGGGACGCCGACGTGCGGCACACGGTCCGGCCACGCCATCCCGAGCGCGATCGGCAGGCGCATGTCCGGCGGCGAGGCCTGCGCGATCGTGGAGCCGTCGACGAACTCGACCATCGAGTGCACGATCGACTGCGCGTGCACGGTGACGTCGATGCGGTCGTAGGGGACGCCGAACAGCAGGTGCGCCTCGATGACCTCGAGTCCCTTGTTGACGAGCGTGGCCGAGTTCGTCGTGACCACGAGGCCCATGTCCCACGTCGGGTGGGCCAGCGCCTGCGCCGGCGTGACGTCGGCCAACTCATCGCGGGAGCGGCCGCGGAACGGACCACCGCTGGCGGTCAGGACCAGGCGTCCGACCTCGGCGTCGCTGCCGGAGCGCAGCGCCTGCGCGATCGCGGAGTGTTCGCTGTCGACCGGGACGATCTGCCCGGGAGCGGCCGCCGCCTGGACGAGCGGACCGCCGACGATCAGGCTCTCCTTGTTCGCCAGCGCCAGGGTCGCGCCGGTCTCGAGGACCGCGAGGGTGGGGCCCAGGCCGACCGAGCCGGTGATGCCGTTCAGCACGACGTCCGCCTCGACGCTCCGCACCAACCGTTCGGCGTCGGCGGACCCGAGGGCGGTCTCGCGGACCCCGAACCGGGCGGCCTGCTCGGCGAGGGCGGTCGCGTTGCTGCCGGCCGTGAGACCGACGACCTCGAAGCGGTCGGGGTTCCGCTCGATGACGTCGAGGGCCTGCGTGCCGATCGACCCGGTGCTGCCGAGGAGGACGACACGGCGGCGGGTGGTGCTGGGGCTCATGGGGGAAACCTACCGGGAGCGCGTTGCTGCCGCCGCGCCCCGCACGACGAAGGGCGGGTGGTGCGTCGAGACGCACCACCCGCCCTTGCCGTCCGGCAGGTCAGCCCTTGGAGAGCAGATCGACCACGAACACCAGGGTCGCGTTGGCCGGGACGCCCGAGCCCTCTGGCGGAGTGGCACCGTAGCCGTCTTCCGGGGTGACGACGATCATGACCTGGGAGCCGACCTTCTGGCCGACCAGACCCTTCACGAAGCCGGGGATCAGACCGCTGTTCGAGATGGTGAAGGTCGTCGGGGAGCCCTTCGACCACGAGGAGTCGAACTCCTTGCCGCCCTTGTAGAGCACGCCCTTGTACTGGACGAGCGCGGTGTCGCCGTCCTTGATCGTGTCGCCGTCGCCCTGCTTGATGACCTCGGCCGTGGTCTTCGTCGGAGCGGCCGTGTCGGGGATCGTGATCGTCGGCTCGCCGTCAGCGGCGTCCTTGACGGTCGGCAGCTTCGGGTCCTGGTCCTTCGGCGTGCCGGTCGACTTGGTCGGCGTCTGCTCGACGACGTCCGCGACGACGACGATGGAGCCGGTCGTGTTGAAGCCGAGTGCCGCTGCCTGACCGACCACGGCCACCCGGTCGCCGACCTTTGCGCACGACAGGATGGCGCCGAAGCCGGTGCCACCGACCGAGAGGACCTGCGGGTTGCCCTGGTCGAAGCCGACCGTGACGAGGTTCTTGGCGTCCTTCGCGCTGTACGCCGTGTAGGCGACCTGCACGAAGTCACCCTTCGACAGGGACGCACCGGAGCCCTTCACGACGCGGGTGGCCTGCGGCGGGTCGGCCGTCAGGCCCTTGTCGAACGTGACCTTCGGCGCTGCCGAGCCGCCGACCGATCCGGTGGCCTTCACGGAGTCCGAGGCCGTGCCGGGCTTCGGGCACGAGGTGATCGGCGTCGGGGTCGAGCTCGGGGCGGAGGTGGCCGATGCCGAGGGGTCCGACGAGCCGGAACCGGAGCAGGCCGCGAGGCCGAGGATCACGGCGGGCACGAGGGCGAGGGGGAGCAGACGGAGACGCTTCACACGGGTCATCCTGCCGCACTCACTGATGCGTCGGCTCCGAGGACGGTGATCTCGGCCTCGTGGTGGACCGGGAACGCGACCGAGCGGGCGATGAAGCACAGCCGGTTCGCCTCGGCGTGTGCGGTGCGGGCGTCGTCGACACAGTCGGGCTCCGTGATGGTCACGACGGGCCGGAGGAGGACCCCGGTCAGTTCCCCCGAGCCGTCGCGGTGCACATCGAGACTCGCCGTCGCGCGGTCCTGGTAGTCGACCACCGTGATGCCGAGCGTCGACGCGACGTACAGGTAGCTCATCATGTGGCACTGGCTGAGGGCGGCCAGGATCATCTCCTCCGGGTTCCAGCGATCGCGGTCGCCGCGGAAGGTCGGGTCGGCGCTGCCGAGGACGTCGGGCTTGCCCGCCGCGCTGATGACGTGGTCGCGACCGTAGTCGCGGTACCCGCTCGTCCCGGTCCCCCGGTTGCCGGTCCACCGCACGGACACCTCGTAGGAGTGGTCGGTCATGGGCGGTCCCTTCGTCACGGTGAACGGTCCGGTGGTCGGTAGGCTCGCCGCATGAGCGTGGCTCCCAGCACCGACCGTCATCCTCTCACCGCCGACGGGTCCGTCGAGCTGGCGGTCCTCGACCGTTCCGGCTTCGACGAGAGCCGCCACATCGGCGCGGGGGTGGTCGTCACCGCAGACGGCACCGTCGTCGACGCGGTCGGGGACGTCACGGCGAGCATCTACCCCCGCTCGACCATGAAGCCCTTCCAGGCACTCGCGATCCGCCGTGAAGGGGCGCTCTTCGCTGGCGACGAACTCGTGATGACGACGGCGAGTCACGCGGGGACCCCGTCCCACCAGTCGCTGGCACTGCGGATGCTCGAACGCTTCGACCACGTCGAGGACGACCTGGGCTGCCCGCCGGACCTGCCCTTCGACCGCGAGACCGCGCGCGGTATGGACGGCCCACGGCGCCTGGCGATGAACTGCTCCGGCAAGCACGCCGGGATGCTCGCCGCCTGCCGCGTCCACGGCTGGGACGCGGCGACGTACCTGGAGATCGACCACCCGCTCCAGCGTGCGGTCCGCAGCACCGTCGAGGACTTCACCGGCGAGGTCGTCGACGTCGTCGGCACCGACGGGTGTGGCGCACCGGTGTTCCCGCTGACGCTCACCGGGCTGGCACGGGGCATCGCCGGTGTCGTCGCCCGGGCGGACGACGACACCGCTGCGCTGACCGACGCCGTCCTGGCGAACGCGTGGGCGATCGACGGCGTGGGCCGGGCGAACACCGTGACGATCGAACGGCTCGGCGTCCTGGCCAAGCTCGGGGCCGAGGGCGTGATGGTGATGGGAGTGCCGCAGGGGCCCGCCGTCGCCGTCAAGGTGCTGGACGGGTCGCTCCGTGCCGGCACCCTGGCAGCGCTGACGCTCCTGGTGCGCAACGGGCTGGTCGCTGCCGAGGCCGCGGACGAGGTCCTCGCAGCCACCGGGGAACGCGTGCTCGGCGGTGGCGTGCCCGTCGGTGCCGTCCGCGCCGGAGCTGGCCTGCGCTGAACCAGGACCGGCGCCCGACGCTGCCCGGGAACCGGCTCGGCACCGTCGGTGCGGCGCGGTCGGTCGGCCCGTCGCGGTCGGTCGGCCCGTCGCGGTCGGTCGGCCCGTCGCGGTCGGTCGGCTCGGCGATGATGCTCGTCCGTCGGGCCGTCCGGGTGGTGCTGGTCTGGTCGAGGAGCAGCACGGTCCGGCACGACGAGCAACGGCAACGTCGGTCGTACCGTGACCCCGGCGTCCATGGACCCGTCGGTCAGGCGTCGTCGGAGACGACACCCGTAGCGCGTCACGTCGACGACGGCGGTGCAGTAGCGGGGTGCGGTCGTCGTGCTCGGCACGAGCACCACCGAGGCGGCCCGGTGCCCCTCGGGATCGAGCAGGACGGCGGCGCAGGTCCCGTCCGGCATCCCGCTGCGGACGATCCGCTGCCCGAGCAGAGCGGTGTCCGCCGCGACTCGGAGCGACGTCGCCGAGGCCTGCGGGTCGACCGTGCTCCGCTCAGCGGGCCTGGCGCGCAACTCGTCGAGCTGGTCCACCAGGCCGGTGAAGACCGCGCGCGCGAGCGCACCGGTGCCACAGACGACGACGCCGCCGGACGGGTCGGCCCGGACGAGGGCGCCGCCCGAGGTCCGGCCGATCAGTATCGCGCCGTCGGCTGCGGCCTCGGGGATCCGGTCGTGCTCGGCCGTCCCGTCGAGTTCGGGGTCGAGTTTGGGGTCGAGTCCGATGCCGTGTCCGTGTCCGTGTCCTCGTCCACGTCCGTGTCCGTCGTCGGTCGCCGGAGGGATGACGACCGCCGCCGGACTGCCGCCCGTTCGTGGCGCACGTACCACCACCGCGACGAGGAGACAGACCGCGGCAGCCACGCAGAGTCCCGGCACGCTGCCGACCGGCACGACCAGCATCCCGAAGGTGATGACGGCCGCCACCACGACGGCCGCGCGACGTGCTCCACGAGGTTCCATGCCCCCATCACATCGGGAAGCAGACCCTCACCGCCTGGTCGCCGTGCGGACTGTGGAGAACCAGGCGTTGGCGCGTCACGGTGCAGGAAGGCGCCCCGGTGTCACTGCAGCAGGAAGAACTGCTCCCCCACGTCGACGCGGGCTCCGCGCTCGACCCGGTAGCGCCGACCCGGCTCGCACCGGCGGATCGACCCGTCGATGTGGCGGATGACCGTGCCGTTGCCCGAGTAGCGGTCCGACACCCAGAGGTCGTCGCCGTCACGCCCGAGTTCCAGGTGCGTCTTCGACACCGACTTGCCGGGGTCGCGGATCGTCAGCAGCTCGTCGAAGTGCTCCTCCGGCTCCGGACGTGGCAGCCGCCCGAGCAGCGCGGAACCATGCACGCCGAGGCGTTCGCCCGTGCTGAAGTGCAGCAGGAACGGGGCGTGTTCGGGCTTGCGCGACACGATGCGTGTCGCCTCGACGTCCTCGTCGTCGTCTTCCTGGAGTGCGGCGTCCGACGGCGCTTCGTCGGCCGGAGCGACCTCGGGAGCCTCTCCGGCGTGCGGGACAGGCGGGAGTGGGGCCGCAGCCGGTGCCTCATCGACTGTCGACGTCGTGGGCGGTGCCGTCACGGGCTGGGGCGACACGGGCGGGAGCGGTGCGGCCCAGGTGAGGTGGGCCTCCTGGTCGGCATCGGTGCCGCCTCCGGCGTCCTCCTGCCGGTCGGAGTTCGTCTCGGGCTCGTCGGCGACGGGAGCGTCAGCGGTGAGCTCGTCCGCGGCGGAGCCGTTCGACTCCGGCTGGCCAGCGGGCTCGTCGTCAACGTGCTCGTCGTCCACTTGCTCGTCGGCCTCAGGCTCGTCGGAGGCCGCGTCGTCGACGACCGCGCCGTCGACAACGGGCCCGTCAGCGGCGCCGTCGCCGTCGCCGTCGGTCAGCTCGTGCGTGTCGGAGACGGCACTGCGGAGCGCGTCCTCGTCGGCCGCCCAGTCGGGCCGGGTGAGCGGCAGCGGCATCACCGGACCGGTGAAGGCCGCGGTGACCGCGGGACGGACGGAGCCACACTCCTCGCAGAAGATGTCGTCGGGTTCCAGGGTGTGCCCGCAGACGTGGCAGGTCGCACTCTGGCTGCCCGGAGCCACCAGCGGAGCGGGGCGGGGCGCGCGGCGTTCGACGACGGGCTGGAACGCCGCGGTGTCGCCGGGTCGGGGTGCGTCGTCGAACGCACCGGCCTCGGGCGCACCCGGGGTGCCGGCGTCGGCGTCGGCCGAGGACGTGTCGGTGACCGCGGCCGACGGGGCACGACCGATCCACCAGGACGGTCCGGCCGGCGGCGCTGCCGGGGTGGCCTGCGGTTCCCAGACCGGGAGGGCGGCGGATCCGGAGCCGTGCGTGTCGGCGGACTGCTGCCCGGCGGACTGCTGCCCGGCGGACTGCTGCGCTGCGGACTGCTGCGCTGCAGGCTGCTGCTCGGGTGGTGCCCAGCCGGCCGTGCGCTGGACCTCCGGGTCGTCCTGGGGAGCGACGTCCTCGGCGGGGAAGGCATCCGGGTCGAGCGTCGGTTCGGCAGGCACCTGCGCTGCCGACGTCGGTGCTGCGCCGGGGCGGCCGGTCCAGTCGCCGAGACCCGTGCCGGCACCGTGGACGTGGGTCGGCGCACTGCGCGGCGTGAGGTCCGCCGCGTCCGGCTCGGGAGCGGGTCGGTTGCGGTCGGCGCCGGTCAACCAGGCCCGGGTCGCTGGGTCGAGCGTGGATTCGGGGAGCCACGCGTCGTCGGCGGTCTCCGGTGCGCGACCGTGCGCGTCGGGCTGCTGCAGCGGCGGCGGTGTCGACCGGTCCACGGCTTCGACGGGTGCAGTGCGGCGAGCTGCCGAGGTCGTGACGGCTCGTCCGCACTCACCGCAGAAGATCGCTCCGTCCGGGAGCGCCGATCCGCAGTGTTCGCATCTGATCACAGGGTGCCTCTGTCCTCGTCCGGCCGTCCGCGAGGTGCTTCCGGCCTCGGGACATCGTAGTCACCGCCGATCAGAGCAGTCTCCGCGCGCCGACGGAGGCAGCCACAGCCGCAGCACCCACACCGGTCGTCACCGACGGAACGAACGGACCGACCGGACCGACCGGAACGACCGGAGCGAGGTCGCCGCGCGGAACCGGGCACGCCGGTCGCGGCCGGCGCGCAGTGCGGTGATCGCCGCGTCCACCGCCGCCCACGTCCGGTCGGCACCGGCACGGTCGACGTCGGCCGGACCGAAGACCGCGGCGTCGGCATCGGCCGCGATCGCAGCACCGGCATCGCCCGGCGCGGCCTGACCGACCTCTCGGCGGGTGGCGGACGGGTCGACGTCGTGACCACCGTCGAGCAGGGCGTCCCGGTACTCGTCCCACGCACCGACGACCTGGGCCCGCGCCTCCGGTGCTCGACGCCGCCGTCGACGTCGGAGCCGCTTGGCCGAGACGACGGTGACGATCGGCAGCAGCACGAGCGCCAGGAGTCCGAGGACCCCGAGCGCCCACGGCAACACCGCGAGCAGGATCTGCAACCACAGTGGCTGCGTCGGCGGGGTGTCCCGGTCGGCCTGCGGCGGCGTCTGCTGGTCCTGGTCGAGCTGCTGGGCCGGGGGCGGTGGCACGACGGTCTCGGGCCGCGTCACCGGTTGCGGCGTCTGGTCGGACTCGTCCGGGATCTCCCGAACGACCGGGTTGGGGTCGAGCATGACCCAGCCCCACTGCGCCGTGTCCACCTCGATGCGGGCCGTGACGTCGGAGCCGCGGAACGTGGTCCGCCCGCCCGTCGCTGCAGCTTCCTGATCCCCCGAGTCGCCACCGGGCGTGAACCCGAGGACGACGCGCGCGGGGAACCCGATCTCCCGTGCCATCAGGGCGGCGGCGACGGCGTACTGCTCCTGGTCCCCGACCATCGGCACGGCGGTGAGGAGCTGCGTGATCCGGTCGGCACCGTGACCGCTCCGGCTGGGACGGTCGTCGCCGACGCCGTGGCTGACGTACCCGGTGCGCCGCAGTGTCTGCAGCGCGGCGAGCAGCTGCGCTCCGTCACTCGTGTCCGCGTCGGTGTCGGCACGGACGGCGTCCTGCACCGCGGCCGGCACCGCGCGCGGTGCCGGGACGGCGGCGTCGCCCGGCCGGGCGTCGGTCAGTTCGTCCTGGGTCGGTTGGTCGGGGACCACGGCGGACAGCGTGTACCGCGTCCGGTCGGTCACCCCGTCGACGAGGGCTGCAGTGCCGGTGGAGCGGTTGTAGAAGAAGGCGGTCCGCTCACGGTCCGCCTCCGGGCCGCGGAACGCGACCGACGTCAGGTCACCGACCGTGGGCAACCAGACGCCCCGGTACCCCTGCACCGTCACGGCGACGTCGACAGGGGTCCCCCGCACGTCGCGGGTGTCGACCGCGGTCGGGACCCGCTCGAAGGAGCCGGACGCCGAGGCGCCGTCCGGACCTCCGACGCGGTAGACGACGCCGTCGTAGGTGTCCAGGGTCGCGATCCGGACGAAACCGCCGGCGGGCAACCCGGTGACGGTGAGTTGCGGCTCGTCGGCTCGGTCGGACTCCTCGTAGGCGCGGAACCCGCTCAACGGGCTGACCTGGTCGCGCGGGTCGAAGGGTTTCACGACGTCCGTGCGGGCGACGGTACGGGCTCCCGACGGCGGCGCGACGAGACCGATCCCGGTGGCGACGACGGCGGCCGCGGCGATCGTCGCCGTGCCGACCAGCGCCGGCCGGACCACCGCCCGGCCGATCGGGACGCGGGTTCCGGTGGTCGCTGCGACGGTCGTCGCGCGACGGAGGTGCCGGACGGTCAGCGCCCAGACGAGCGCGACCCCGGCGAGCAGGACACCGAGCCAGACGGACGTCTCGAGCCGCGTCGGTCCGAAGACGGTCCCGGTCACGAAGAGCGCGAGCGCCGGCAGGCTGGCGAGTTCCGGACGGGAGGTGCGGGTCGCGATGCTCACGCCGACGACCGTCACGAGGAGGACCGACACGAAGTACGGCACGAGGAGCGCCTCGTACGACCCGACCGGCAGGGTGATCGTCAGGAGGCGCCGCCACCCGAGGGCGACTCCGCTGAAGAGCTCGACCAGTCCGGGCAACGTCGGCAACGGGCCGTCCGCCGCGCCGGGCACGGCAGCGGGGACGCCGGTGGCCGCGAAGCCGACGACGGTCGCGATCGACACGACCGATGCCGGGAGGCGCATCCCGGCTCCCAGCAGCGCCACCACCGAACCGACGACCACGGCCGTGACCCCTGCGGTCACCATCGCGGTGTCACGGTGGATCGGCCACCACGCCGTGCTCGCGAGTGCCACGAGGAGCCAGACGGCCAGCGTGCCCGCGACCAGACGCAGCGGCGACACCCGACGTCGGCGGGCACCACGTGCGCCCGACCGGGGCGCGGAGGACGGTGCCGCGTTCGGTGCAGTTCGGCGCTCGTCGATGCTCATGCGCTGACTGACCGCTGCAGGGCGTGGCGGAGGTCCTCGAGGTACCCGACCGTCATGACCGTCAACGCGCCGACCCGGACGGACCGGGGCACGGCCTCCGGTTCGCAGACGACGGCGACGACCTCGACCCCGACGGGGAACCGCGAGGCGGCGAGGCGGAGGGCCGGCACCGCGACGGTCGAACCGACGACCAGGAACGCAACGGAGATGCCGGGGGTGTCCCGACCGGCGATGCGCGCGACCTCGGCGATCGGCAGACAGGCGTCGGCCAGCCCCACCCGGGCGAACGCATCGAGCAGGCGGGTCGGGGTGACGGTCGGCAGCGGACGCACGGCGCGGACGGCACGCTTGGCGAACTCCGGGGTGCGTTCCGAGACGACGACGGTGACCTCCCGGCCGTCCCGGACGGCACGGGCGCCGAGCGACGCGGCGACGCTGACCGCGAGCTCGAACTCGTCTTCGTCCGCGAACTCGGCGCGGGCGATGCCGAGTGCGACGACGAGGTGTGAGCGCCGGGTGTCCTCGAACTGCCGCACCATGAAGGCCCCGGTCTTGGCGGTCGACTTCCAGTGGATCGTCCGGGGGTCGTCACCCGGCATGTACTCGCGGATCGCGTGGAAGGCGATGTCGGCCGGCGAGAGGTCGGTCGTCGCCTGCCCCTCGAGGTCGCGGACCAGCCCGGTGCTCGTCGACGGGATCGCGATCGTCCGCGGGTGCACGATCACCTGCTCGCGAGCGGTCCAGACGACCTCGCGGCGCACCAGGCCGACGGGGTCGGCACGGACGCCGGTCACCGGTCCGACATCGAGCACGCCACGGCGGACGGTCGGGACCGCGACGTGCTGCTCGAAGGTGCCGCGGGGCGCCACCGTGGGGATCGTCACGTCGACGAGCCCGGTGCCGACCGGCACCTCCACCGTCGTCGGGACGGTCGGGAGGCGCGTGGGGTTCTCCGCGGTGATGGTCACGCCGGCCTCGTCCCCCACCACCACCCGGTGCTGCGGCGGGGTCATCCGGATGAGCAGGCGGGACCGGCCGAGGAGGGCGATCGCCGCCACCACGACGAGGACTGCTCCCGCCCACCCGACGACGACGACCTCCCGGAGCCCGGCGCGGTACCCGGCGACGAACGCGACGACCGTGAGGACGGCCACGATCCACCCGAGCGGTGTCACGACGGACGCGACCTCGCCCCCGGCACGGCGGACGAGCCTCCCGAGCGAGCGCCAGGCGCGGACCACGCCGACCACCGCGTCGGCGGCGACGTCCTCACGCTCACCGACGAGGCGGGTCCGGACGTTGGTGAGGCCGGCGACCGTCCCGGTGCGCTCCTGCACGCCCGCGCGACGCGACCGCGTCGCGAGGGGACGACGAGACCGTGTGTCGGCGGGACGGCGATCCGTCACCGTGGGACCCGGTCGGCCGGCGGTGGCGTCTCGACGAGCAGCTGCGCGACCACGCTCGAGGCGCTGACGCCGTCGAACTCGGCCTCCGGGTCGAGCACCATGCGGTGGGCGAGGACCGGCTCGGCGAGGGCCTTCACGTCGTCGGGTGTGACGTAGTGCCGTCCGGTGACGGCGGCGAGGACGCGGCTGGCGCGCATCAGGCCCATCGCACCGCGGACGCTGACACCGAGTCGGACCTCGTCGGCGGCGCGGGTGCCGTCCACGAGTCGCGCGACGTAGTCGGCGATGACGGGGTCGACGTGCACGGTGCGGGCGAGCGCGGCCATCTCGGTGACGGTCGCGGCGGGGACGACGCTCGCGACCGGCACCGCGGCGGACGGTGCCGCGGACGTCTCGAGGATCCGGACCGTCGCCGCGTGGTCCGGGTAGCCGATGGACGTCTTCATGAGGAAGCGGTCGAGCTGTGCCTCGGGCAGGCGGTAGGTCCCGGCCTGTTCGATCGGGTTCTGCGTCGCGACGACCATGAACGGCTGCGCCAGTCGGTGGGTGACACCGTCGACGGTGACGGCGGACTCCTCCATCGCCTCGAGCAGGGCGGACTGGGTCTTCGGACTGGCGCGGTTGATCTCGTCGGCCAGCACGATGTTCGCGAACACCGGACCGCGGTGGAACTCGAACTCCTGCGCCCGCTGGTCGTAGACGCTGATCCCGCTGATGTCGCCGGGCAGCAGGTCGGGGGTGAACTGGATCCGGTTCGTCGACCCCTGGACGCTCTGGGCGAGGGCGCGCGCCAGGCTGGTCTTGCCGGTGCCGGGGACGTCTTCGAGCAGCAGGTGTCCCTCGCTGAGCATCGCGGTGACGGCGAGCCGGATCACGAACGTCTTGCCGAGGAGCACCTGCTCGACGTTCGACACGATGCGGCCGGCGACGTCGGCGAACCGGGTGGCCTGCTCCGGGGTCATGCTCATGCGGGTGTCGTTCCTTCTGTAGTGGGGACGGCGTGGTCGGTGCTCGGGGTGCTCGGGGAGCTCGTCGTGCTCGCGCTGCACGGTGTCACGGTGTCGGCTGGCTCGGGTCGCCGGAGCCGGGCGCCGGTGCCGGGTCCGCCGGTGCCGGATCCGCGGGGGCGGGGTCCGGCGGTGGGTCCGCTGCCGCGACCGCCGACGTCGCCGGTGACTTCTCGTTCGTCGCCGAGGACCGCGGGTCGGCGTCCAACTGGGCGGTGACGAGGACCCGGACGAACCGAGCGCCGGTCGGTGCGGTGGGGTCGGTGCCGCCCGACTGCCAAGTGTCGGACGCCTGCGCGGCGATCGGGAAGATCCCGGCGGCGTCGCTGTACCACCGTGCCGTGTACGTGACGCTGACCCCGGCGCCGACGGCGGGGCCGGTGAGGGCGATCCGCGTGCCCTCCTGCGCGCCGGTCACCGTGCTCGCGGTGTCGAACGCGGCGACGGTCCCCGACCAGGAAGCGTCCTTGCCGGTGCAGAACGCGTCGCCGGGTGCGCCGCACGCCTGCAGGGTGACGGTGGCTGCGGCGTTGCGCGCGCCGGCACCCGGCACGCCGGTCCACGCCTGACCCGGCTGCAGGGTGACGACCGACGCACCGGTCTGCAGGCGGTAGTGGTCGACGTCCGAACCCGGAGCGGTGACCCGGACGTCGGCCTGGTTCACCGTCGCCCCGGGGACGACCGCGACGGTCGGCGAAGCGGTACCACCGGGCGTCTCGTAGGCGACCGCGCTGGCGGAGGCGACGTTGCAGAACAGGCCGTTGTCGGACACGACCGCGTAGCGGACACCACCGCCGCCGACGCCCGAGTCGGTCGTGCCGGACTGCGCGCCGAGCGACGTCTGGTCCGCCAGCGCGGCGCAGCTCGGGCTCGTGCCGGAGGCGATCCGGTAGACCCGGTAGGTCGGTCCCGCTCCCCCGGCGCCGTCGGCAGGCGACCAGGTGATCGTCACGGTCGACTTGCCCTGGTCGTCCGGCTGGTCGCCGGTGACGGCCCGGACGTCCTGCGGCGGTCCAGGGGTCCCGACGGCGGTGCCGGACGCGGTCGAACTGTTCCACTGCACCGCCGTGCCGTCCCGGGCCGCGTCGTTGCGCGGCGAGACCGTCACGACGTAGACCGCACCACTCGTCGCACCGCTGAAGGACGTGGTCGTCGCGGTGCCGGTCCGCTTCGTGTCGGTGAGACCCGGGCCGGCGATCGTCACCACGTGGTCGTCGACGGCGCTGCCCGTGGCCGGGCGCGGGACCGCGTCCCACGAGACGTCGAGCTGGCCGGGGTTCGTCCGGTCGGGCACGACGGACAGCCCGGTCGGTGCCGCCGGGACGAAGTCGGCGCTCATGGTGGCGGACTGCGGCGAGGGCTGCGAGCTCCCGATGGCGTTCTCGGCCAGGACGCTGAACCGGTAGGACCGGGTCGGGTCCAGTCCGGTGAGGGTGCAGACGGTCGCGGTGCCGCAGTCCTTCGCGACGCCGCCGGTCCCGGTCACTCGGTAGCCGGTGATCGGCGAGTTGTTCGCCCGCGGGGTGGACCAACTCAGCGTGATCTGCCCGCCGGTCTCGGCGCCGGTCCGGGTCGGCGTGCCGGGGGCGTCGGGGACGTCCTGCACGGAGACCGTCACGTCGCCCCACACCGATCGGTCGGCGTCGCCCGTCGCGTCCGCGACCCGGTACTGCAGGTGCGTGTCCACCGGTTGCGCGTCCGCCGCGACACCCACCCGGAGGCGCGACCGGTCGGCGCTCGGGGTGACGGTCACACCGGCGGGGATGCCACCCGCGAGACCCCGGATGTCGATGACCCGCAACGGCTGGCCCGGGAAGGGGTTCGTCTGTCCGTCGTTGGCGAGGACGTCGATCGTGGTCGAGGTCCCCCGGCGCACGACGGCGCTGTCCGGTCCGGGCTGGACCAGCGGCCGGGTGGACGCGACGACCTCGACGGTGATCCGTCCGGCCCGGCCCTGGTTCGTGGAGTCGGCGACGCCGACCCCGATGGTGGACCGGGCACCGGGTGCGGTCGAGTCGTCGACGGCGACGGTCAGTCGCTGCCCGGCGATCGTCGCGGTCGTGCCGCCGTCCGGCCGGTCGAGCACGGACCACCGGAGCTCGGGCAGGTCCGCCGGGTACGGGTAGTCGGTCAGCTTGGTGAGGTCGAGCACGCGTCGGTCGCCCGGCTGCATCTCGATGGTCGTGCCGGTCAGCGACGGTGGCTGGTTGGAGCGGGGCGTCACGGTGATCGGCAGCACGAGGGTCGCGACGCGTCCGGCACCGCCGTTCGCCGCGGAGCCGTCCGTCACCTCGAACGAGATCGACGCCTTGCCGAAGTAGAGCTTCGACGACGTGAACTGCAGCGTCGAGTCGTCGAGCACGAGCGAGCCCCCGTCGGCGTGCGTCGCCTTGACAGCCCCTCGGTCCGTGACGGTCGCGGTCTTCCCGCTCGCGGTCACGACGTAGCGCGAGAGCGGGATGCGCACCGTCGACTCGCTCCGGACCGAGATCGCGGGCGCGGTCCGGTCGAGTTGCGGCAGGGCGTCGTCGGATCCGGGGAGGTGGACGAAGCCGTAGGACACCACGTCCGGGTGGTCACGTCGGGTCACCGAGAACGGGATCACCTGCGAGGCGTCGGAGACCCGGATGCTGAGGCGGTCGTCGCTCGTGACGGACGCGGCGTCCCCGTAGCCGCCGACCACGCCGACACGGAGGTCCGCGTCGGTGCCCTCGGCGAAGAAGACGTTGCGGAGGACGTCCACCGTCACGCTCTGCCGTCCGACGACGTCCTGCAGGTCGAGGACGGTGTCGTCGACCTCGGGACGCAGCGGGAGGGCGTCGCGGTCGACGGTCACGGTGACGAAGGCCGTGCTCGTCGCCCCCTGTTCGTCAGCCACGGTGTAGGCGACCGCGAAGTCACCACGCCGGGCGGACGCCGGCGGGGTGACCTGCACGGTCTGGCCGCCGACGATCCGCGCGCGGACGTCGGACGCGCCGGGTTCGACCGCGGTGACGGTGAGGCGGCCGCCCTCCGGGTCGGAGTCGTTCTGCAGCACCCGGACGGAGACCGAGCCACCGGGGCGGATCGTGACGCGGTCGGGTTCGGCGACGGGCCGACCGGCCTGGTCGGCCCGCGGAGCGATCCCGACCCGGACGGTCCCGGTGGCGCGGGCACCGAGAGCGTCGACCACGGTGTACGTGAACTCGTCGGTCCCGGCGGAGTAGTCGCCGGCCTCGTAGGTCAGCGAGTCGGACGTGACGTCGGCCACCGAGCCCTTCTCCGGGTTCGATGCGACGCCGACCAGCTGCACGGAGTCACCGTCGGGGTCGATCCCGGTGAGCGGCACCGACACACGGACGGACTGCCCGGCGACGACGCGTGCGGTCACGGTCTGCGGCACGGGGGCGCCGTTCGTCGCGCGGTCGCGGTCGCGGACCGACACCGAGACGGTCGCGTCCGCGGTCTGGCCGTCCGGACCGGCGACGCGGTAGGCGGCTGTGTACGTGCCCGGGGTGTTCGGTGCGAGGTAGCGGAGGTGGTCGCCGGAGACGAACAGCAGGCCGCCACCGCGCGGGACGTCCTGCACCAGGTCGGGCCGGAGCGAGATCGCACCGCCCTCCGGCTGCGTGTCGTTCGCCAGGACGTCGATGTCGGTGACGGCGCCGACCCGGACGGTCGCGGTGTCGGGTTGGGCGACCGGCGGCTGGATGCGGTCCGGCTCGGGGATCTCGACGACCGTGATCGTGCCGGTGGCCGTCGCCAACCCGTTCGAGACCGTGTACCCGAAGGACACCGGGCCCGCGAGCGGAGCGGTGAGGCTGACCCGGACGATGTGCTGGTCGACCACGTCCGCCTGCACCCCGGAGCCGCTCGGCGGCCCGTCGAGCCCGGTGACGAGGAGGACCCCGCCGGCCGGGTCGAAGTCGGTCGCCGTGACGTCGGTGTCCTTCGTCGAGAGCGTGGTGACGAAGACGGTCTTCGGGGTCGTGACCGGCGCGGCCGAGGCGTCCGGCGGTGCGAGCACGGTGATCCGGACCACGCCGCTGGCGGTCTTCGTGCCGTCCGAGACCGTGTACTCGAGCTGCCAGTCGCCCGGCGTCCGTGCCTCGACCTCCACCGTCCCGCTGTCGTAGCTCGGCGTCACCGTCAGGCCGCGCGCCGAGGACACGCTCGTCAGCGTGACGGCACCGTTGCCACCGCGGACGTGGTCGAGGGGGTCGACCGTGAACGGCTTGTCGGCGTACCCGCTGACCGGGAACCCCTCGGCCCGGAGCGGCACGTCACCCTGCGCCGCCACCGCCACGGTGACGGATCCGCCGCCGGCGTCGCGGCCGTCGCTGACCGTGACCTGCTGGACCCGGTCACCGGTGCGGCCGCTGTCGTTGCGGTAGTCGAGCAGGCCGTCCGGGGTCGTCGAGGTGTGGTCGCCCTCGGACGGGCTGGCGGACTCGAGGTAGACCGGGTCGCCGTCCGGGTCGATCCAGTCGCCGAGGACGTTCGTCGAGACGTGTCCGCCCCGGACGACGTCGGCCCGGGTGTCGCGGACCTGCCGGGGCGGGGCGTTCTCCGACTCCGGCCGGACGGTCACCCGGACGGTCGCCGTGTCCGACCCGCCGTTGCCGTCGGTGATCGTGTACGGGAACGTCACGACGCCCGTCGCCGCCGCGGGCAGCGAGATCTGCAGCTGCTGGCCGTCCGTCACGATCGCGACGCGCGCGACCCGTTCGTCGACGTCGCCCACCTCGCTGACGACCAGCGGGTCGCCGTTCGGGTCGTGGTCGTTGAGCAGGACCGGGAGGGTCGTGGTGCGCCCCGGACGAGCGCCCAGGTCGTCGTCGACCGCGACCGGCGGCGCCTGTTCCTTCTCGACCTCAGGGTCGTCGTCGGACGCACGCTCCTGCTGCTGGTCGTCCTGCTGGTCGACGAGCTGCGCCCAGTTGTCGATGAGCTGGCCGCTCCGTCCGACGGCCCAGGTGCGTCCGCTCTCCGGGTCGTTCGCCACCACGGTGCGACCGTTGTGGACGACCTGGAGGGCGGCGCCTCCAGGCACCCGGTCCAGGTCCTGCACCGCACGGCCGTCGCACGTGTCGACCGCCTGCCCGCCGCTCCAGGCACCGAACGTGCAGCCGTCGTCGGTCCACGGTCGGGCCGCGCGGCCGGACACGGCGAGGGCGGACTGCTGCACGGCCCCCGACGCCGAGACCCGGACCAGGCCGGTCGTCCCCGCCACCGTGACGTCGTCGCCGGCGTCGGCGGACTGCTGCAGGGCGGGAGCGGAGCCCACGCGGTCCCCGAGGTCGACGGTGCGGCCGTCGACCGAGAGCACGCCGTCGGTGCGGTCGAGGACGGCGAGGTGGTCGCCGACGGTCGCGACCTGGAAGTCGTGAGTGCGGTCCATCCGGACGGTCGCACGGCGTTCGACGGTCGGCGTCGTCCCGAGGGCGACGAGCGAGGCGGTACCGGTCCGGGGCGAGTAGACCGCGACGTGCTCCGTCGAGGCGTCGAAGACGGCGTCGGCGCCGAGGGTGAGCTGCGGGTCGGTCGACGCGTCGAACTCGTCGAGGGAACGGGCCGGGGTGGTCCAGAGCCCGCCGGTGTCCGTGTTGCCGACGACCGCGGTGTCGCCGGCGAACAGGACGGTCGGCGAGCCGGTGGGGAGGGTCACCGCGTCGCCGAGGGTGGCGTCGGCGACGTCGACCCGGGCGACGGTGCCCTTCGTCTGGTCCACGGCATACACCATCGACCCGTGCTGCAGCACGGACGTGGCGTCCGAGGAGGTCTCCACCGCGGTGTTCAGTTCGAGCACCTGGGGGTTGGCGCGGCCGACGGCACCGTACTGCGCCGAGGGCACCCACACCGTGCCGTCACCGAGGTCCACCCGTTGGGCGTGGTACCCGTTCGAGACGAGGGCAGTGCCGGCGACGACGGCCCCGACCACGACGGCCACCACGGTCGTCACGGTCGCGGAACGCCGGGCGGCGAGCAGCCGCCGGATCACCGGGCTCCGCCGATCGTGCCGCACCGCTCGGCGCTGTCCGCGCCCGTGCGGCCGTCCCGGTTCACCGCGACACGGATGCATTGTTCGACGCCGGCACGTCCGGTCGCGACGAACGTCGTCCCCGTCTGCTGGCTCGTCGTTCCGTCCGCCGTCACGACGAAGGTGTCCCCCTGTCGGAGGCCCGGATCGGTCCACCGGAACGTGACGGTGGACGCACCGGCGGTGGCGCTGAGGTCCGACACCACCGGGACGGCGTCGTCACCGCCGCGGGTCAGCACGGCGACGGTCGTCACGGCCAGCGCGAGCACGACGACCGTGGACAGGGCGGTCGCCCACACCAGCGCAGCGCGGGACCCGCGGCGTCCCCGCGCCGTCGAGGCCGACCGGTGCACGGTGCCGACACTCTGCGATGCGCTCGCCACCGAACCGCCCCGCAGGTCGGAGCGGTTCCGACGACGTCGACCAGATCGGGCGACGCTGCCCGCCGCGGCGGCACCGACGGCCGCGATGACGGTCTGCTCGTCGGGACGCGAGGGGGTGGTGACCGCCCAGGCCTCCACCGCGACCTCGGCCGGGGTCTGCGGGAGGCCCAGCTCGGCCTCGACCTGCTGGAACCCGCGCACGAGTTCCATCACCGTGGACGGGCGGTCGCGCGGCCGACGGGACAGTGCTGCCGCGAGGACCCGTTCGAGCGTGGGCGGGACGTCCGGGCGTCCGGTCGGGCGCGGGCCGCCCTTGTCGATCCGTGCCATCAGCTCCGCGGCGCCGTTCTTCCCGCCCGGGACCTCGAAGGGGCTGCGGCCGGCGAGCAGCGAGTAGACGGTCGCAGCGAGCGAGTAGACCTCGGACTGGATCGTGCCGCGCGACTCGTCGGCGAGGACCTCCGGCGCCGACCAGGGGATGGACATGCCGACGGGTTCGTCCGGGTCGGCTTCACCGAGCGTCGCTGCGATCCCGAAGTCCGACAGGACGGGGTTGCCGTACGCCGTCAGCAGGATGTTCGACGGCTTCACGTCACGGTGCAGGACGCCTTCGCGGTGCGCCGTCTCGAGCGCCGATCCGATCCGCACGCCGACGGAGAGGACCTGGGACACCGGGACGGGTTCTCGGCGGTACCGCTCGCTGATCGACGCCGAGCACAGTTCCATCACGAGGTAGGGACGTCCGTCGGCGGCGACACTCGCCTGGAAGACGGTGAGGATCGAGGGGTGCGTGCTGAGGCGTGCCATCAGGTTCGCCTCACCCTGGAACATCTGACGCACGCGGTCGTCGACGACCTCGTCGAGGAGGACCTTCACCGCCACCTTCCGGCGGGGCATGTCCTGCTCGTAGAGGAACACGTCGGCGAAGCCACCGGAGCCGAGGACGTGCACCGGGGTGAAGCCCGGGATCACGGGAGGTGTCGACGGCAGTCTGCGGGCCATGACGCTCCTTCCCGGCTCGATGAGATGGTGCGGACACCACGGTGAAATTCTACCGGACCTGATGCCCCAGCCCGGTTCGCAGCACCTGCCGCCAGGGTCAGCGACGCGGGAGCGTGTCCTCGATGTCGTCCGACACTGCCGGGGCCGCGTCGACCTGCAGCACGACGACCGTGACGTTGTCGCGACCGCCGGCGATCACGGCGTCGCCGACCAGGCGTTCCGCGAGCTCCTGCGGGTCGTCGACCTTCGCCGCGATGCGGGAGATGCCGACGTCGCCGATCTCCTTCGTCAGCCCGTCGGAGCAGACGACGTAACGGTCACCGGTGCGGAGGGGGATGGTCCACCAGTCCGGCTCCGGCGGCTCACCGAACCCCACGGCGCGGGTGATGACGTTGCTGTCGGGGTGGGACTCGGCGTCCTCGGCCCGCAGGACGCCGGCGTCCACCATCTCCTGGACGACGGAGTGGTCGATCGTCAGACGCTTCAACGGGGCACCCGCGTCGCTGCGGTAGGTGCGCGAGTCACCGACGTTGAACACGAGCGCCGAGGGCTGCCCCTGCGACGCGACGAGCGCGACGCCGGTGACCGTCGTGCCGGCGCCGATCGCGTTGCCGCCCGCCGCCTTCTCGATGTCGGCGGTCGCGAGCAGCAGCGCGCGCTGGATGGTCTGACGCGAGGCGAACGGCTCCGTCGTGGAGTCGCCGAGCCGACGGACGACGGCGTCCGACGCCCGGTCCCCCGCCAGGTGCCCGCCCATGCCGTCCGCCACCACGAAGTACGGGGCATCGACGATGTAGCTGTCCTCGTTGTGGTCCCGGCGACGACCGACGTCGGTCGCGGCCCCCCAGGACAGGGTCAGCGTCGCACCGTTGCCGTCAGGCAGGTCGATGGCGTGGGAGGAGGCAGCACGGCCGAGTTCGGTCACGGTTCAGGGTCGCTCTCTGGGGGTTCGGGACGGACCGGGTGTGGGAGGTGGGACAGGCAGCGGTCCGGACGACTCGCGGCCGCCGGGAGGGACGGACCGCAGGTACGGCGACAGCACCTCGATGGTGGCGCCGTCCCCGATGTCGACAACCGTACCGGTCAGCACGACCATCGAGGCACCCGCGGGCATCCGGTGCGGCGGGGCACCCGGAGCACGGACGACCGTGCCGTTCGTGGCGCGGAGGTCGTCGACGACCGCAGTCGAACCGGCAGCGTGGAACAGGACGTGGGACGACGAGACCACTCCCCCTGGCGAGGGCACGGTCACGAGCTGCGGGGCGGCGCCCTGGACGACACGCGGGGGTCCGGGCCGGCGGCCGACGACCACCGGACGGTCGAGGCGGTACAACCGTCCGTTGACGCGTACCGACGGCACCGGCACGGGGATGTCGATCCCGAGATCGGGGCTGGCGATGGGGCTGAGGTCGGGACCAGTGCCCGCACCTGGACCGAGCCGGGGCGCGGCCGGCAGAGCAGGAGCCGGGACCGCCGCCGAGGGGGATGGCGCAGAAGGGGATGGCGAAGCGGGTGACGACGCAGGGCTCCGATGGCGCCCGGGGCGCACGACCGTGTCGTCGAGGGGATCCGCGTCGGCGTCGCCCGGGTGTCGGAGCGATGCGCGCAGCACGGTGTCGTCGAGCTGGTCCTCGTCGTCCTGCACGTGCGGCTCCTTCCGTCGGCACCACAACCGTAGACGATGCGGTGTACCCGGTCTCATCCACGCCACACCGCTCGGACACCGAGGGTGCAGCTCCGCAGCACCAGGCGAGCGAGCGGATCCTGGCTCCGCAGGTCGAGCGCGTAGCGCGCACGCGTCGCCGCGCGTGCCTCTGCATGGACCGCCCACGCGCACCAGGCCCCGAGCCCGAGCGCGCCGGCGACGCCGACCACCGACTGACCGGAATCCCGGTCCTGCGTCCAGAGGCGCCAGGCGTGCACGCACCGGTCCCCCGCTCGGCGCACGCGCTCGCGGTCCGGTTCCGGTCCGGAGCCGACGAGGGCCGGCGGCGTGGGTTCGGTGAAGGGATCGTGCCCGGTGATGCCGATCGGCTCGTCCGCCTGGGGATCGGCGAGGAAGGCGAGCAACGCCAGTCGGGTCGACAGCGCCGCGCAGGCCGTCGTCAGCGCGATGCCGGCGGCGGCGGTCAGCGGTCCCGGCGCCACGAGCGCCCGGGCGCCACTCGGCAGGGTGACCGCCGCAGCGATCTCGTGGCTGTACCGGAGGGATGTTCCGCCGGTGGTCGTGCCGCTCGTCGTGCCGTACATCCGGGGCGCAGGGGTCGCTGTGGTCGTCGTGTCCGTGGTTCGCATGCCGACGATCCTGACGCGAGGCGAGCCTCCAGGACGGCCGCGACGACGACCCGTGGACGAACGCACATCGCGACCGCCCTGTGGAGGAAGAGCCGTCAGACCATGACGGGCTCGAGACTCTCGGCGACGAGGTCCCAGCCGCCGTCCACCCGCTCGACGACCACCCCGTGGACCGCAGCCCACTCACTGAGCTCGACCATCGTCGAGACCGCAGCGCCGGTCCGGCCGAGCAGCGACACCAGCCGCCCCTTGGCGGTCTTGTTCCAGTGGTTGAGTGCCTTCCGACGACCGTCGCCGGCGACGCTCACCACCCGCAGGGGAATGGCGCCCGGCACCGGGCCGAGCGCGCGGTACCCCTCGGAGCGGAGGTCGAGCACCAACCCCGGCGGACGGGTCGACAACGCCTTCGCGGCCGGAGTCGGCCAGAGCGACGCGAGTCGCAGCCCGGGCAGTCGCGAGTCGTGCGACAGCCGGTAGGCGGGGACCAGGTCGCCCGCGCCGACCGGACCGAACATCGCGGACTGCACCACGACGTGGTCGTCCCACCAGGAACGGGTCGCAGGGTCTGCGGACAGCGCGTCCAACGGGTCGTAGAGCACGCCGGTGTACCGCTCGATCGCCGGCATGGTCGGACTGGTCTCGAGGACCAGGTTGCGGAGTCGTTCGGCGATCGACTTCGGTCCCAGCTTCAACGCCGTCCGGGCAGAGGACTCCTCGGAACTGACGGAGCGGGCCGCGGTGATCACCGCGGCCCGCTCTGTGTCCAGTTCCGGGAACGAGAGTGCACCCAGGTCGAGGGTGCGCTCCGTGTCCCCACCCTCCCGCTTCGTCTCGGACGGCGGGAGGAGGACGGTCAGTCCGGTCAGGACGCCAGCGCGGCCTGCCGCGCCACGATCGTGACCGTGTCGTGCTCGACGGAGAGGAAGCCGTCCTCAGCGTCGACCGCGACGGTGGAGCCGTCGGCCCGCGTGATGCGGACCTGACCCTGCGCGAGGATCGCGAGCATCGGCTCGTGCCCCGCGAGGATGCCGATCTGGCCCTCCGTCGTGCGTGCGACGACCATGGTGGTGTCGCCCGACCAGACCTCGCGGTCAGCCGAGACGACGCTCACGGTGAGACCCGCCATGTCAGCGGTTCTCCTTCTGGATCTGAGCCCACTTCTCTTCCACGTCGTTGATGCCACCGACGTTGAAGAACGCCTGGGTCGCGACGTGGTCGAACTCGCCGTCGGCGATGGCGCGGAAGGACTCGATGGTGTCCTTGAGGGGCACCGTGGAGCCCTCGACACCGGTGAACTTCTTCGCCATGTAGGTGTTCTGGGACAGGAACTGCTGGATGCGACGAGCGCGCTCCACCGTGATCTTGTCCTCTTCGGAGAGCTCGTCGACACCGAGGATGGCGATGATCTCCTGCAGTTCCTTGTTCTTCTGGAGGATCTGCTTGACGCGCGTGGCCGTCTCGTAGTGGTCGGCGCCCAGGTACCGGGGGTCCATGATCCGCGACGTGGAGGTCAGCGGGTCGATGGCCGGGTACAGACCCTGGGACGCAATCTCGCGGGAGAGCTCGGTCGTGGCGTCGAGGTGGGCGAACGTGGTCGCCGGAGCCGGGTCGGTGTAGTCGTCGGCCGGCACGTAGATCGCCTGCAGCGAGGTGATGGAGTGACCACGCGTCGAGGTGATGCGCTCCTGGAGCACACCCATCTCGTCGGCGAGGTTCGGCTGGTACCCCACTGCGGACGGCATACGACCGAGCAGCGTGGAGACCTCGGAACCGGCCTGCGTGAAGCGGAAGATGTTGTCGATGAAGAGCAGGACGTCCTGCTTCTGCACGTCACGGAAGTACTCCGCCATCGTCAGCGCCGACAGGGCCACGCGGAGGCGCGTCCCCGGCGGCTCGTCCATCTGGCCGAACACGAGGGCCGTCTTGTCGAAGACCCCCGCCTCTTCCATCTCACCGATGAGGTCGTTGCCCTCACGGGTGCGCTCACCGACACCGGCGAACACCGACACACCGCCGTGGTCCTGCGCGACGCGCTGGATCATCTCCTGGATGAGGACGGTCTTGCCGACGCCCGCACCACCGAAGAGGCCGATCTTGCCACCCTGCACGTACGGGGTGAGGAGGTCGATCGACTTGATGCCGGTCTCGAACATCGAGGTCTTGGACTCGAGCTGGTCGAAGGCCGGGGCCTTGCGGTGGATCGGCCAGCGCTCGGTGATCTCGATCTTCTCGTCGGAGTTGAGCACGTTGCCGAGGACGTCGAAGACCTTGCCCTTGGTGACGTCGCCGACGGGGACCGAGATCGGGGCGCCCGAGTCACGGACTTCCTGACCACGGACGAGGCCGTCGGTCGGCTTCAGGGAGATGGCACGGACGAGGTCGTCGCCGAGGTGCTGGGCGACCTCGAGGCCGATCTCCTGCGACGAGTCACCGATGGTGATCGTCGTGAACAGGAGGTTGTACATCTCCGGGATCGCGTCATGCGGGAACTCGATGTCGACGACGGGACCCGTGACACGGGCGATCCGGCCGACACCGGGCGCCGACGACGTCTCGACCGCGGTGGTTGCGGTGTCGGTCATGGCTGGTGCCTTCCTGGGGTGGGTGTCTGTCCGCGCACGCGGCGGACTACTTCTTCTTCGACGAGAGGGCGTCGGCGCCGCCGACGATCTCGGAGATCTGCTGCGTGATCTCAGCCTGTCGCGCGTTGTTCGCGAGGCGGGTGAAGTCACGGATCAGGGAGTCGGCGTTGTCGCTCGCCGCCTTCATGGCCTTCTGACGGGCGGCGTGCTCGGAAGCAGCCGACTGCAGCATGGCGTTGAAGATGCGGCTCTCGATGTAGACCGGCAGCAGCGAGTCGAGCACTGCATCGGCGTCCGGCTCGAACTCGTACAGCGGCAGCGGCTCGTCGCCCTGGGGCTCGTCCACTCCGTCCACGACCTCGAGCGGCAGCAGGCGGACGACCTGCGGCTCCTGCGTGGCGAGGCTGAGGAACCGGTTGAAGACGATGTGGATCTCGTCCACGCCGCCCTCTGCCGTGTCCTGCAGGAACTTCGCCACGACGGCGTCGCCGATCTCCTTGGCGGTCGAGAACTCCGGCTGGTCGGTGTTGCCGACCCACTGCTGCTCCGACGCACGCTCACGGAACGTGAAGTACCCGACGGACTTGCGCCCGACCAGGTAGTACACGATGTCCTTGCCCTCGCTGCGGAGCAGGGAGGCGAGCTCCTCGCCCTGCTTGAGGACGTTGGTGCTGAACGCGCCGTTGAGACCGCGGTCCGAGGTGAACAGCACCACGGCCGCGCGGGTCGACGTCGCCGGCTCGGTGGTCAGCACGTGGTCGACGTTCGAGAACGTCGCCACGGCCGACACGGCCCGGGTCACCGCACGGGAGTACGGACCGGACGCGGCCATGCGGGCTTGCGCCTTCTGGATCCGCGACGCCGAGATCAGCTCCATGGCGCGCGTGACCTTCTTCGTGGTCTTCGCGGACTTGATCCGCTGACGGTAGACCCGGACCTGCGCTGCCATCTAGCGACGACCCTTGACGATCTGCTCCTGGTCGACGTCCTCGGAGTCCGCGGCGTCGAACTGCTCCGAGCCGAGCGTCTTGCCGTCGCTCGTCTGGAAGCTCTTCGTGAACTCGTCGATCTCCTTGGACATCGCCGCGACGGTGTCGTCGCTGAGCTGGTTCGTCTCGCGGAGGGTCGTGAGCACGTCGGAGTTGCGACGCAGGTGGTCGAGCAGCTCGGACTCGAAGCGCAGCACGTCCGGCACGGGGACCGTGTCGAGCTTGCCGTTGGTACCGGCCCAGATCGAGACGACCTGCTCCTCCACCGGGTACGGCGAGTACTGCGGCTGCTTGAGCAGCTCGGTCAGACGCGCACCACGGTCGAGCTGACGACGCGACGCCTGGTCGAGGTCGGACGCGAACATCGCGAACGCCTCGAGCGAGCGGTACTGCGCCAGTTCGAGCTTCAGCGTGCCGGACACCTTCTTGATCGACTTCACCTGGGCGTCACCACCGACGCGGGACACCGAGATACCCACGTCGACGGCCGGACGCTGGTTCGCGTTGAAGAGGTCCGACTGCAGGAAGATCTGGCCGTCGGTGATCGAGATCACGTTGGTCGGGATGTACGCCGAGACGTCGTTCGCCTTGGTCTCGATGATCGGGAGGCCCGTCATCGATCCGGCGCCGAGCTCGTCGGACAGCTTCGCGCAACGCTCCAGCAGACGGGAGTGCAGGTAGAAGACGTCACCCGGGTAGGCCTCGCGTCCCGGCGGACGACGCAGGAGGAGCGACACCGCACGGTAGGCCTCGGCCTGCTTCGACAGGTCGTCGAAGATGATCAGGACGTGCTTGCCCTGGTACATCCAGTGCTGGCCGATGGCCGAACCGGTGTAGGGGGCGAGGTACTTGAAGCCGGCCGGGTCGGAGGCGGGGGCCGCGACGATGGTCGTGTACTCCATCGCACCGGCGTCCTCGAGCGCGCCCTTGACGGAGGCGATCGTGGAGCCCTTCTGTCCGATGGCGACGTAGATGCAGCGGACCTGCTTGTTCTCGTCGCCCGACTCCCAGTTGGCCTTCTGGTTGATGATCGTGTCGATCGCGATGGCCGTCTTGCCGGTCTGGCGGTCGCCGATGATCAGCTGACGCTGGCCGCGGCCGACGGGGATCATCGCGTCGATCGCCTTGATGCCGGTCTGCATCGGCTCGTGGACCGACTTGCGGGACATGACGCCCGGTGCCTGCAGCTCGAGGGCGCGACGTCCCTCGGCTGCGATCTCACCGAGACCGTCGATCGGGGCGCCGAGCGGGTCGACGACCCGGCCGAGGAAGGCGTCGCCGACCGGGGCCGAGAGGACCTCGCCCGTACGGGTCACTTCCTGGCCCTCTTCGACGCCGGAGAACTCGCCGAGCACGATGGCACCGATCGAGTCCTCGTCGAGGTTCTGGGCGAGGCCGAGCGTGCCGTCCGCGAAGCGGATCAGCTCGTTGGCCATGACGCCGGGGAGGCCTTCGACGTGGGCGATGCCGTCACCGGCGTCGGTGACGTGCCCGACCTCGGCCGTGGAGGCCTTCGTCGGCTCGTAGTTCGAGACGAAGTCCTTCAGGGCATCACGGATCTCATCGGGGCTGATGGTGATGTCTGCCATGGGATTTTCCTTGTTGGTTTCCGGGGCCCTTCGGCTCCGAGAGGGTGATGCTGCCGGGCGGGGCAGTTCCCGTTGTGGACTTGGAGGGACGAGTCCGACCGTACGCTCAGCCGGCGAGCTGCAGACGGAGGTCTGCGAGCCGCGTCGCGACGGTGCCGTCGATGACGTCGCCGCCGACCTGCACGCGGACCCCGCCGATGACCGAGGGGTCGACGACGCGGTTCACGGTGATGTCCCGTCCGTAGCGCTGCGCGATCCCGTGGGCGACACGAGCCGCCTGGTCGTCGGACAGCGGCGTCGCCGTGATGACCGTGGCGACGAGCTTGTCCGCCTGGTCTGCGACGATCCGGGAGGCGTCACGCACGATCTCGCCGATGCGGCGGCCACGGGGCTGCTGCACGAGGTTCGACACGATGGTGATCGTCTGCTGCGACACCTTGCCGGCCAGCAGGCGCTCCGCGAGGGAGCCCTTCTGGTCGGCGCTGCCGAGCTTGGTCCCGAGCGCGAGCTCGAGTCCGGCGTCCGAACGCACTGCGGTCTCGAAGGCGAACAGTTCGGCCTCGATCGAGGTCGACTGGTCGGCCGTCGCGGCCACGGCACGCACTGCTGCGTCCTCGATGCCGGCGAGCAGGTCACCCTGCGACGACCAGCGCGAGCCGGCGACGGCGGTCAGGACGGCGCGCGTGGCGTCGCTCTGTCCGGCGAAGACGCGGTCGATGAGGACCTTCTTGCCAGCGGTGTCGGCGGTCGGGTCAGCGAGCAGGTTGAGCAGCTGCGACGCCCGGGCGATCGCTCGCCCGGAGGCGAAGATCTCTGCGCCGACGCCCAGGTCGACGGCACCGCCGAGTTCGGCGAGCACCGCCCTGGTGGACGTCATCGCTTCGCGGGTGGCGCTGCGCATGCTCAGTGCTCCGTTCCGGCCGCCGTCTGGGCACCCTGCGACGACTCGAGGTCGGCGAGGAAGCGGTCGACGACGGCGGTCGCCTTGGCGTCGTCCTGGAGGGACTCGCCGATGACACCCGACGCGAGGCCGAGTGCGAGCGTGCCGACCTCGGAGCGGAGCGACTGGAGCGCACTCTGGCGCTCTGCCTCGATCTGCGCCTGGGCGTTCGCGGTGATGCGTGCGGCGTCGGCGCTGGCCTGCTCGCGGACCTCGTTGCCGATCGCGGTGGCGTCGGCACGGGCCTGCTCACGGATGCGCGATGCCTCGGCACGCGCGTCAGCCAGCTGCTTGTTGTACTCGTCGAGCGCAGCAGCGGCCTGCTCCTGGGCGGCTTCGGCCTTCTTGATGCCGCCTTCGATGGCCTCGGTGCGCTCATCGAGCATCTTCGTGATCCGCGGCGTGACGACACGCCACATCACGATGAAGATGATGACGAAGGCCACCGCGGACCACACGATGTCGTACACCGGTGGGATCAGCGGATTGTGCGTTTCCTCCGCCGCGATGATGAGTGCAGTCTGCATCGAGGGCCTTAGTTGGTGCCGGTGAAGATGAAGTACGTCGCGATGCCGATGAAGGCAAGGGCCTCGGTGAAGGCGATACCGATGTACATGAGGGTGGTGAGGCGACCCTGCAGTTCGGGCTGGCGGGCCACGGACTCGATGGTCTTGCCGACGACGATGCCGACGCCGATGGCCGGGCCGATCGCAGCGAGGCCGTAGCCAACCGTCGCGATGTTGCCGTTGATCTCCGCGAGAACGGTCGTTGCGTCCACGTGTTTTCCTTTCGAGGTGCGGGTCCGACGAGTGTCGGTCCCGTAGGGGGTCAGAAGGGTGTCAGTGCTCGTCAGCCAGCGCGAGCTGGATGTAGACGGCCGTCAGCAACATGAAGACGTACGCCTGGAGCAACCCGACGAGGACTTCGAAGAAGCTGAAGGCGATGCCGAACGCGAGCGTCCCGACACCGAACAACTTGAAGAGGCTCTCCGCGTCGAAGAAGAAGAACCACGTCGCCGAGAAGAACAGGACGAGGAGCAGGTGCCCCACGACCATGTTCATCAGCAGTCGCAGCGTCAGCGTGATCGGACGGAGCACGAAGGTGGAGACGAGCTCGATCGGCGTCACGATGATGTACAGCGGCCACGGCACCCCGGGCGGGAAGAGCGAGTTCCGGAGGAACGTGCCCGGGTGCTTGCGGAGGCCGGCGTAGATGAACGCGACGTAGGCGACGATCGCGAGGATCAGCGGCATCGCGATGCGGCTGGTGCCGGCGATGTTCATGAACGGGACCAGGCCCGTGAGGTTCATGAACAGGACGCCGAAGAAGATCGTCGCGAGGAGCGGCAGGAACCGCTTGCCGTCCTTCTCACCCAGGTTGTCGAAGGTGTTCCGACGGACGACGTCGAAGGCGTACTCGATGAATGCCTGTCCACGGTTGGGGACCAGCTTGAGCGCGCGGGTTCCGGCGAATGCGAAGACGAGGAGCACGGCCACCGCGAAGAAGCGGATGAGGACGATGCGGTCCATCTCGAACGCAGTACCGGCGAAGAAGATCGGGTCCGGGAAGAACTCGTTGATCGACGGACCATGGAACTCGGCGGCCTTGCTGCTCCCCGCCGCGACGGGGTTACCCGCAGCGATGAGGGACAGGGGAAGAGCGTGGGATAGCAGCGCTGTCTCCTGTGTCGGGGCGCGCACGCATGGCACGCGGAGGTGGACTGATGTGGAGGCTTGCCCGTCCGAGCTCATGCTCCGGCAGCGGGCTCCAGAAGCCTATCAGGTGTGTGCGGCTTCTCGGGCTCTCAGGCAGCGGGGTCGCGATCCTCAGCGTCCGTCCGGTCTCCGGGCAGGCTGACGCCGATCGGGACCCGGGCGCGGGCGATCACGGTGACGTCGATCACGAGCGAACCGATGACCCCGATGATGATCGCGATCGCCAGGACCGGCGTGTTCACCCAGTCGCGGTCCTTCAACGCCACGAGCACGACGATGAACACCACGAACTTCACCAGGAAGGTCCCCATGATCGTGCCGAAGAAGGCCCCGGAGATCATCTGGCCGCCGGAGAACCGGATCGCCAGGAGGACGCTGACCGCGGTGAGCCCGCAGAACACGACGCTCATCACGGCGCCGATCAGCCCGCCGGTCAGTCCGGGGCCACCGGCGACGAACCACCCGACGACACCCCCGACGACGGCGAGGGCTCCGGCGAGGACGGCACCCTGCAGCAGGATGCGCCGGAAGACCGGCCGGACGTGGTCGAGGCCGTTCGGGGTGGTCACGAGGGGTCTCCAGGGATCGGGCGGGACGGGTGGTTGGCGTGCGGGTCGCGGACGGCCGCGGCACGGTCGAGCGGGTCGAGGCTGGCATCCACCGCTCCCCCACGACGGGCGGTCGTCTGCGCGGCGATCTCGACGCGCTTCCGGCCGAGCGGCGCGAACGTCGCGATGGCGCACACGGTGAACCCCACCGCCACGAAGGCAGTGACCCACCACCAGTTGACGAAGAGGAACAGCAGGCACCCGAAGGCGACCGTGGCCGTCCACGCGTAGAAGATGAGCACCGCGTGGAAGTGCGAGTGGCCCATGTCGAGCAGCCGGTGGTGCAGGTGCTTCCGGTCGGCCGAGAACGGCGACTTGCCGGCACTGACGCGGCGGACCACGGCGAGGGCGAAGTCCAGGATCGGCACGACCAGGATCGCGAACGGCAGCAGGATCGGGATGAACGCGGGCAGCAGGTCGGTCCGGGTGCGGACCGCAGCGGGGTCGATGTTGCCCGTGATCGACACCGCGCTGGTGGCCATGAGGAAACCGACGAGCAGCGCCCCGGCGTCCCCCATGAACAGCTTGGCCGGGTGCCAGTTGAGCACCAGGAACCCCGCACAGGCGCCGACCAGCACCGCGGTCAGCAGCGACGGCAGGTTGAAGAAGAACTCCGTCTCGACGACCACGCGGTTGATGAAGAACGTGTAGAGGAAGAACACCCCGCCGGCGATGATCGCGACGCCGGCGACCAGACCGTCGAGACCGTCGATGAAGTTCACCGCGTTCATCACCAGGACGACGGCGAGCACCGTGAAGATCAGGCTCATGTAGGACGAGCCGACGCCGAGCGTGTTGCCGATCGGCAGCGACACGATGGCGACGCCCTGCCACGCGAGGATGCCGGCCGCGATGATCTGGCCCGCGAGCTTCGTCATCCAGTCGAGGTCCCAGATGTCGTCCGCGACGCCGAGCACCACGATGATCGTGGCACCGGCGAGCACCGCCAACACCCGCCCTGGTTCCGCGAACACCAACCGGAAGTAGTCCTGTCCGGCGATGGCGGGGAAGAGGAACCAGGCGCAGAGCAGGGAGACGATCACGCCGAGGAACATCGCGATGCCACCGAGCCGCGGCGTCGGGGTGCGGTGCACGTCCCGTTCGCGGACCTTCGGGTACCACTTGTACTTGACGCCGAGCTTCCAGACGACGCAGCTGACCAGGAAGCTCACGACCGCCGAGATGACGCCCGCGAGCAGGTAGAACTTCACCGCACGAGGTCGTCCCCGACGACCCGCCTGATCTCGTCGTCGGAGATCACGCCGTGGCGCACGATCCGGAGGCCCTCCCCCGCGGCGAGGCCGGTGGCGTCGACGATCGTGGAGCCGGTCGAGGAGGCGGTGCCCTCGTGCGCGGGGATCGCTCCCCCGTCGAGGTACACCGCGATGCTGTCGCCGAGCATCCGTTCGGCGTCGTCGATGTCCATCGCGGCGGGGTCGCCGGTAGAGTTCGCGGACGACACCGCGAGCGGTCCGACTTCCTGCAGGAGTTCGAGGGCGATGCGCGAGTCCGGCATCCGGAGCGCCACCGTGCCGCGGGTCTCGCCGAGGTCCCAGTCGAGGGACGGCTGCGCGCGGAGGATCACCGTGAGCCCACCGGGCCAGAACTCGTCGACGAGGCGCCGGACCTGCTCGGGCACCTCGCTGGCGAGGGCATCCATGGTCGCCACGCCCGGGATGAGCACGGGCGGCGGCGACTGCCGGGTCCGGCCCTTCGCATCGAGCAGGCGCTGCACGGCCTGCGCGCTGAACGCGTCCGCCGCGACGCCGTACACGGTGTCGGTGGGCACGACGACGAGTTCACCGCGACCGAGGGCGGCTCGGGCGAGCCGCATCCCGGTGAGGAGCCCGTCGGGGTCGGAGCAGTCGTATCGGGAAGCCATGACCTGCACGATGATAGTGCGCGAGGATGGTGCACATCGTGAACGAGACCGCTGCGCCCCCACTCCTGTTCCTCTTCGACATGGACGACGTGCTCGTCCGCTACGACTGGAAGACCCGCATGGCCGGGCTCTCCGAGCTGACGGGCCACGAGTTCGCCGAGCTCCGTCGCCGCTGGTGGGACACCGGCAGCGAGCAGCTCGCCGAAGCGGGACACTTCGCCGACGGCGACGCGTACCTGGCCGCCTTCCAGGAGGCGATGGGCTGCACGGTCGACGAGGCCGAGTGGGCCCGCGTCCGTGGCGCCGCGATGACCGAGCTGCCCGACCGGGTCGAGGCGGTCCGGATCGCCAAGGAGCACGGCCGCGTGGCGCTCCTCACGAACAACGGTCCGCTGGCCGGTCGGTGGCTGCACGAGTGGGTGCCGTCACTGCCCCCGCTGTTCGGCGAGCACCTGGACACGTCCAGCAACTTCGGCGCCCGCAAGCCGGAGCCGGACGTCTTCCGTCGGGTGCTCGAACACCACGGCGTCCCCGCCGAGCGCACGTTCTTCGCCGACGACATGCCGGAGAACGTCGCTGGTGCCCGGAGTGTCGGCATCACGGCGGTCCTGGTCGAGCGCGACACGGACCTCCGTGACGCCGTCAGGACGTTCATCGCCGCCCACGACACCGCGTCGGTCCCGACCGACGCCTGACCGACTGCCGGGAGGCCCGCCCTCCGTCCGCCTAGCGCGTGGCGGTGGTCGTCCGGTCGCGTCCGGTGAGGTCGACGTGCGTCTCCGGCGACCGGAAGCCCCGTGCCGCGAGGACCGCACGCACCCCGGCCCCCTGCTGCTCGGCGTGCTCGACGACGAGGAGTCCGCCGGGCACGAGCAGTCGCCACGCGGTCTCGGTGAGGGCCCGCACGGCGTCGAGGCCGTCGGGTCCGCCGTAGAGCGCGAGCGCCGGGTCGTGGTCGCGGACCTCGGGGTCGATCGGCAGTGCGTCGTCGGGGACGTACGGCGGGTTCGAGACGACGACCGACACCTGTCCGTCGAGCTCCGGGAACGCGTCGGCGAGGTCACCCTCGACGAGTCGCACCGTGCCGCCGTGGGCGTCGACGTTGCGCCGGGTCCACGGCAGGGCCTCGGCGGAGCGTTCGACGGCGTACACGACGGCGTTCGGCACCTCGGTGTCCATCGCGATGGCGATCGCACCACTGCCGGTACCGAGGTCGACGGCGATCGGTTCCGGCACCGCGGTCGCCCGGAGCGCGTCGATGCCGAACTGCACGACGGACTCGGTCTCGGGACGCGGCACGAAGACGCCGGGTCCCACGGACAGGGTCAGGGCGCGGAAGTGAGCTTCACCGGTGACGTGCTGCAACGGCTCGCGGGTGACGCGCCGGGCCACCGCGTGCCGGAAGCGCTCGACGTGCTCGGCGCCGATCGCGCCTCCCGTCATCGCACGGGCCTGGACGGCACCGCGGGAGGTGTCGGTCGCCCACGCGAGCAGCAGTTCCGCATCGACCTGCGGGGTCGGTACGCCGGCCGCGGACAACGCCGCGGCCGCCTCCCGGAGGAGACGGTCCGCGGCGTAAGTCGGCTGCGGCAGGTCCACGCCGGTCAGGCGTCCTGGTCGCCGATGGCGGCCAGGCGTGCCTCTTCGTCCGCGGAGATCGCCGACTGGATGACCGGCTCGAGCGCGCCGTTCATGACGCGGTCGAGGTCGTAGGCCTTGTACCCGGTGCGGTGGTCCGCGATCCGGTTCTCCGGGAAGTTGTAGGTGCGGATGCGCTCCGACCGGTCCATCCCGCGGATCTGGGACTTGCGCGCGTCCGAGGCCAGGGCGTCGAGTTCCTCCTGCTGGCGCGCGAGGATGCGGGCACGCAGGACGCGCATCCCCGCTTCGCGGTTCTGCAGCTGCGACTTCTCGTTCTGCATCGCGACCGTGATGCCGGTCGGGAGGTGCGTGATGCGCACCGCGGAGTCCGTCGTGTTGACGGACTGCCCGCCCGGACCGGAGGACCGGTACACGTCGATCTTCAGGTCGTTCTGGTTGATCTCGACCTCTTCGGGCTCGTCGACCTCGGGGAAGACGAGCACGCCGGTCGTCGAGGTGTGGATACGCCCCTGCGACTCGGTCTGCGGCACCCGCTGCACACGGTGCACACCGCCCTCGTACTTGAGGTGCGCCCACACGCCCTGGGACGGGTCGGTCGCGTTCGACTTGATCGCGACCTGGACGTCCTTGTAGCCCCCGAGGTCGGACTCGGTGCGCTCGAGGAGCTCGACCTTCCAGCCCTTGCCCTCCGCGTAGTGCGAGTACATCCGGAGCAGGTCGGCCGCGAACAGCGCCGATTCCTCGCCGCCCTCGCCGCCCTTGATCTCCATGATCACGTCACGGCCGTCATCGGGGTCACGCGGGATGAGGAGCCGGCGGAGGCGCTCCTGGCGCTCCGCCAGCTGCTCCTCGAGCCCGGGGACCTCGTCCGCGAACGCCTCGTCCTCACGCGCGAGTTCCCGGGCGGCGGCGAGGTCGTCCCCCGCCGCCTGCCAGGCCTCGTACGCCGCCTTGATCTGGCTGAGTTCGGCGTACCGCCGGTTGACCTTCTTCGCACGGGCCGCGTCGGCGTGGAGCGCGGGGTCCGACAGCTGCTGCGTCAGTTCCTCGTGTTCCGCCAGCAGCCCTGCCACCGACTCGAACACGCGTTACTCCTGGTGGCCGTTGCCGTGACCGCTGGTCGCCGGCACGGACTTCTGGATCTGGACCAGGAACTCCACGTTCGACTGCGTCTCCTTGAGGTTCCGCAGCACCACGTCGAGTGCCTGCTGGGTGTCGAGCCCGGCGAGGGCCCGACGCAGGCGCCACGTGATCGCGACCTCGTCGGCGGAGAGCAGCTGCTCCTCGCGACGGGTCCCGGAGGCGTTGATGTCGACGGCGGGGAAGATCCGCTTGTCGGCCAGGTGACGGTTGAGGCGGAGCTCCATGTTGCCGGTGCCCTTGAACTCCTCGAAGATCACCTCGTCCATCTTCGACCCGGTCTCGACGAGCGCCGTGGCGAGGATGGTCAGCGAGCCGCCGTTCTCGATGTTGCGGGCGGCGCCGAAGAAGCGCTTGACCGGGTAGAGCGCGGCCGAGTCCACGCCACCGGAGAGCACGCGGCCCGACGGCGGGGTGGCCAGGTTGTACGCGCGCCCCAGGCGGGTGATCGAGTCGAGCAGCACGACGACGTCGTGGCCCAGCTCGACCAGGCGCTTGGCACGCTCGATGGCGAGCTCGGCGACCGTGGTGTGGTCCTCGGCGGGACGGTCGAAGGTCGAGGCGATGACCTCGCCCTGCACCGTGCGCTGCATGTCGGTGACCTCTTCGGGACGCTCGTCCACCAGGACGACCATGAGGTGCGCCTCGGGGTTGTTCTTCGAGACGGCGTTCGCGATGGCCTGCAGGACGACGGTCTTGCCGGCCTTCGGCGGGGAGACGATGAGACCGCGCTGGCCCTTGCCGATCGGCGACACCAGGTCGATGATCCGCGTCGACAGCTTCGCCGGCTCGGTCTCGAGGCGCAGGCGCTCGTTCGGGTACAGCGGGGTGAGGTCCTGGAAGTCGACGCGGGCGGCGGCCTCGTCGGCGGTCTGGCCGTTGACCGTGTCGATCTTCACCAGCGCGTTGTACTTCTGACGGCTCTGCTGCTCGTTGTCACGCGGCTGCTTGATCGCACCGACGACGGCGTCGCCCTTGCGCAGGTGGTACTTCTTCACCTGGCCGAGCGAGACGTAGACGTCCTCCGGTCCCGGCAGGTAGCCGGTGGTGCGCACGAAGGCGTAGTTGTCGAGCACGTCGAGGATGCCGGCGATCGGGATGAGGACGTCGTCCTCGGTCACCTCGGGCTCGAACTCGTCGTTCTGGCCACCGCGACCGCGCTTGCGGTCACGCTGCCGGCGGGTGCGACCGTTCTCGGCCTCCTGCTCGGCGGCGCGCTGCTGCTCGCCACGCTGCTGGTCGCCGCGCTGCTGGTCACGCTGGGCGTCCTGCTGCTTCTGGTCGCGCTGCGCGTCCTGCTGCTTCTGGTCGCGCTGCGTGTCGCGCTGGTCCTGCTGCTTCTGCTGACCGTTCTGCTGCTTGCCGTTCTGCTGCTGCGCCGGCTTCTGCTCGGGCTCGGCCTGCTGCTGGGCGGGCTTCTGCTCGCCCTGGTCGGCCTGGTCGGCGTTCTGCCCGCGGCCACGACCACGGCCGCGGCTGCGACGGCCACGACGGGCGCCGCCCTCGGACTGGTCGCCCTGGTCGGACTGGTCGTTCTGCTGGCCCTCGGTCGACTGGGTGTCGTCCTGCACGGCGTCCTGGTCGCCCTGCTCGACGGCGTCCGCGACCGGGACCTGGGTCTCGGCGGTGGCGCCGCGCGACTCCTGCGCGTCGGCCTGCTGCGCCTGACGGTCACGACCGCGTCCGCGACGCTGGCCGCTCTGGGCGGCTTCCTGAGCGTCCTTCTCGGCGCGGACCTGGTCGAGGCCGGCGAGGAGGTCCTCGGTGCCGGTGTGCCCGGCGTTGGTGTGCGCGACCGCAGCGGTCGGCTCGGCGGTGACCGTGCCTCCCGAGGTGACGCGACGGCTGCGACGACCGCGCGGGGCGGACTCGGCGGGGGCGTCGGCCTGCGTGGCCGGTGACTGGGTGGCCGGCGCCTGCGCGGCGGCCTGGGTGACGGGTGCCTCCGCTGCCGGAGCGGCCTCGGGAGCCGGCGTGCCGGTCCCGGCGCCGTCGAGGGTCGGCGTCACGGAGGCGGGTGCCTCGGCCGGACGCTTGTCCTCGATCGACGCGATCAGGTCGCCCTTGCGGAGCTTCGAGAGCCCCGTGATGCCGAGGGACGAGGCGATGCGCTGGAGCTCCGGGAGACGGAGTGCGCGGAGGTCAGTGGGGATCTCCACCGAGGTGGAGGTGGTGACGTCGGTCACGATGCTGTTGTTCCTTCCGACCGCAGAACGCGGAGAGTTTCCACCGATCTCGTGGCAGCGTGCAACGGCCGTCGTTCAGACGACGGACCGGGAACGGTGATCTGGCCAGGCATGATGAATCTGGCCCGAGAACGGTGATCTGGAGAAAGTGCCCCACGCACCGGATCAGGCTGGCGGTCGACCGTGGATGGTCGAGGCCTGCGCGAGATCGGCTTCGAGCGTCGGGAGCGCTTTCACTGTAGCACCACCCAGATCGACGGCCAGCATGAGCGGACGCCAGGTGGATTCGGCGTGTCGCTCGACCAGTCCGGCAGCGTCGAGACGCTGCGCCGGGTCGCTGCCCATGACCAGGAGGCTCGGCCCGGCTCCCGAGACGACCGCGGCCAGGCCGTGCTGGCGGAGCAGACCGATCAGGGCGTCGGTCTCGGGCATGGCGCTCGCCCGGTAGGCCTGGTGGAGCCGGTCCTCCGTCGCGGCGAGCAGCAGTTCCGGACTCTGGATGAGCGCCGCGACGAGCAGTGCGGAGCGGGACACGTTGAACGCGGCGTCCTCGTGCGGGACGGTCATCGGCTGCAGGGACCGGGCGAGCTTCGTCGAGAGCGTCGACGTCGGCACGAACACGACCGGCGAGACACCGCGGTGCACGAGCAGTCGCTTGTGCGCCGGCCCGTCCGGGGTCATCCACGCGATCGTCAGCCCGCCGAAGAGGGCCGGGGCGACGTTGTCCGGGTGCCCCTCCATCTCGGTGGCGAGGGTGAGCAGGGTCGCCGCGTCGAGGTCGACCACGCCCTCGAGCAGGCCACGTGCCGCCATCAGCCCGGCGACGATGGCCGCCGCCGAGGAGCCCAGGCCGCGACCGTGCGGGATGGCGTTCGTGGCGTGCAGCTCGAGCCCCGGCTGCGGGACCCCGGCGTGTTCGAGGCCACGGCGCACGGCCCGGACCACCAGGTTCGTGTCGTCGGTCGGGACCTCGCCGGCACCGACACCGTCGATCGTGACGGTCGCGCCGGGCTCCGGGCGGACGCGCACGACGACCTCGTCGTAGAGCGAGAGCGCGAGTCCCAGGGAGTCGAACCCCGGCCCGAGGTTCGCCGACGTCGCCGGGACGCGCACACGCACCGCCCGTCCGGCCGGTACAGCGATGTGGGCGGTCATGCCCTCCCCCGGTCCGGACGAGCGGTCGGCGCTCACCGCGCGCTGACCAGTCCGAGCACGTCCGCGATCGCCGCGGTGTCGACCGGGACGCTCGTCGGCGTGACCTCGCCACCGTCCTGGGTGCGGAGCGCCCACTGCGGGTCCTTGAGGCCGTGGCCGGTCACCGTGATGACGACCGTCGCGCCCTTCGGGATGACGCCCTCGTCGGAGCGCTCGAGCAGCCCGGCGACACCGATGGCCGATGCCGGCTCGACGAAGACGCCGACCTCGGCCGAGAGCAGGTGGTGCGCCGCCAGGATCGCCTCGTCCGAGATGGCACCGAAGTAGCCGTCGGTCTCGTCACGGGCCTCCAGCGCGTACTTCCACGACGCCGGGTTGCCGATGCGGATGGCAGAGGCGATGGTCTCCGGGTGTCGGACGACCTCACCGTGCACGATCGGGGCCGAGCCCGCGGCCTGGAACCCGAACATGCGCGGCATCTTGGTGGAGCGCCCCGAGGCGACGTCCTCGCGGTAGCCGCGGGAGTACGCGGTGTAGTTGCCCGCGTTGCCGACCGGCAGGAAGTGGAAGTCCGGTGCGTCACCGAGGACGTCGACGACCTCGAACGCGGCGGTCTTCTGCCCCTCGATGCGGTCGTTGTTCACCGAGTTGACCAGGTGCACCGGGTAGTTGGCGGACAGGTCGCGCGCGATGTCCAGGCAGTCGTCGAAGTTGCCCTGCACCTGCAGCAGCTGGGCGTCGTGGGCGACGGCCTGGCTGAGCTTGCCCATCGCGATCTTGCCCTCGGGCACGAGCACCGCGGCGGTGATGCCGGCGTGCGTGGCGTACGCGGCGGCCGAGGCGCTGGTGTTGCCGGTCGAGGCGCAGATGACGGCCTTCGCGCCGTGCTCGACGGCCTTCGAGATCGCCATCGTCATGCCGCGGTCCTTGAAGGAACCGGTCGGGTTCATGCCCTCGTACTTCACGTACACGGTCGCGCCGGTGCGCTCGGAGAGCCGACGGGCCGGGATGAGCGGGGTCCCGCCCTCACCGAGCGTCACGATCGGGGTCGCGTCGGTCACGTCGAGTCGGTCGGCGTACTCGCGCAGGACTCCCTGCCACTGGTGGGCCATCAGGCTTCTCTCTCTGTCCGGTGGGTCGGTCTGGGTCGGATCGGGCTGTGTGGAACGGGCGGTGTGGAACGGTGCGGGTGGTCGGTCCGGTGCCGGGAGGCGCGTGGTCGCGCTAGACGCCGACGAACCGCAGGACGCTGGTCACGTCCAGGACCACGTCCTCACCGCGGAGCGCGGCGACGGTGTCGGCCAGGTCGGCCTCTCTCGCCAGGTGCGTCCCGATGACGAGCGTCGCCGTCCCCTCGGTGGCACCCGTGGTGGTCTGCTCGACGGTCTCGACGCTGACGCCGTGGGCCGCGAGCACCCCGGCGACGGCCGAGAGCACACCCGGTGCGTCCGACACGTGCAGGGAGATCTGGTAGCGAGTGCGGACGGTCCCGATCGGGAACACCGGCAGCGCCGACCGGGTCGACTCGGCGACACCCGGGCCACCGATGACGTGGCGGCGGGCGGCGGACACCAGGTCGCCGAGGACCGCGGAGGCCGTCTCCACCCCACCGGCTCCGGCGCCGTAGAACATCAGGTCGCCGGCGGCCTCGGCCTCGACGAACACCGCGTTCTTCGCACCGTGCACGCTGGCGAGCGGGTGCGACTCCGGCACCAGGGCCGGGTAGACCCGGGCGCTGACACCTTCGCGGCCGTCGGCGTCGGTGAGTCGCTCGCACGTCGCGAGGATCTTCACGACGTAGCCGGCCTTGCGCGCGGCTCGGACCTGCTCGATCGTCACGGAGGTGATGCCCTCGCGGTGCACGGCGGCGAGCGGGACCGAGGTGTGGAACGCGATCGACGCCAGGATCGCCGCCTTCTGCGCCGCGTCGTAGCCCTCGATGTCGGCGGTCGGGTCGGCCTCGGCGTACCCGAGCTCCGTCGCGGTGGCCAGGGCGTCCGTGAACGTCGCGCCCTCGCGGTCCATCAGATCGAGGATGAAGTTGGTGGTGCCGTTGACGATGCCCATGATCCGCTCGATGCGGTCACCCGCCAGCGAGTCGTGCAGCGGCCGGATGATCGGGATCGCCCCGGCGACGGCCGCCTCGTAGTAGAGCTGTGCGCCGACCTGCTCGGCCGCGGCGAAGAGCTCCGGGCCGTGCGTCGCGAGCAGTGCCTTGTTGCCGGTGACGACGTCGGCGCCGGACTGCAGCGCCTGCAGCACGAGCGTGCGGGCGGGCTCGATGCCGCCGATGAGCTCGACGACGATGTCGGCTCCGACGATGAGCGAACCGGCGTCCGTCGTGAACAACTCGCGCGGCAGGTCGACGTCCCGCTGGGCGTCGACGTCGCGCACGGCGATCCCGACGAGTTCGAGACCGGCGCCGGCTCGCGTGGCGAGCTCCGGTCCGTGCTCGAGCAGGAGTCGTGCGACCTGGGAGCCGACCGAGCCGGCTCCGAGCAGTGCGACGCGGACGTTGCGGTATTCGATCATCTGGTGGGGGTCTCTCCGGGTCGGGTTCTCAGGCGTCCGGACCGGTGTCGGGTACCGGCACGACGCCCGTGTCTCGGGCGAGGAGGTCGTCGACGCTCTCGCCTCGCACGAGGATACGGGCTGCCCCGTCGGCGACCGCGACGACCGGCGGGCGACCGACGTGGTTGTAGTTGCTCGCCAGGCTCCAGCAGTAGGCACCGGTCGCGGCCACGGCGAGCAGGTCGTCGCGGTGCACGTCGCCGGGCAGGTACTCGTCGTGGACGACCACGTCGCCGCTCTCGCAGTGCTTGCCGACCACGCGGGTCAGCACCGGGTCGGCGTCCGAGGTGCGGGCGAGCCGTGCCGTGTAGTCGGCGCCGTAGAGCGCCGGCCGGACGTTGTCGCTCATCCCGCCGTCGACCGACACGTAGGTGCGGGTCGCCGCGGTGCCGTCCTCGGCATCCACCGAGACGGGCTTGATCGTGCCGACGCGGTACAGCGTGACGCCGGGCGGGCCGACGATGTACCGGCCGGGCTCCACCGCGATCTCGGGCACCGGGATGCCCCGGGCGGAGCACTCGTCGGCGATGATCGCGGCGAGGGCGTCCGCGACGTCCTCCGGCTCGAGGGCGGAGTCGGCCTCGGTGTAGTCGATGCCCCAGCCGCCGCCGAGGTTGAGCTCCGGCACCGGACCGGACTGCACCAACGTGGCGTGCACGTCCATGAGTCGACGGGCGGCTTCGCGGAACCCGCTGTCGTCGAAGATCTGCGAGCCGATGTGCGAGTGCAGCCCGACGAAGGCGAGCGACGGTTCGGCACGGACGGCGGTCGCGGCCTGCACCGCCTCGGACAGCGGGATGCCGAACTTCTGGTCCTCGCGCGCGGTCGCCAGGAACTCGTGTGTCGAGGCGTGCACCCCGCTGTTGATCCGGATGCGGACCCGCTGGGTGACCCCGGCGGCGGCGGCGATCCGGGCGACGCGGCCGATCTCCTCGTGGCTGTCGAGGACGATCGTGCCGAGCCCGACCGCGACGGCGCGCTCGATCTCGGCGTCGGACTTGTCGTTGCCGTGGAAGCCCATCCGTGCCGGGTCGACGCCGGCAGCCAGCCCGACGGCGAGCTCGCCCATCGTGCAGACGTCGAGACGGAGGTCGGCGTCGGCCATCCACCGGGCGACGTGCGTCGTCCAGAAGGCCTTCGCGGCGTAGTAGACGTGTGCCCGCGTGCCGATCCGGGTGAACGCGTCGGTGAAGGCGTCCCGCACGCGGACGGCACGGGACTGCACGTCCCGCTCGTCGACGACGTAGAGGGGGGAACCGAACCGGGCGACGAGCTCGTCGGCAGCGACCCCGCCGACGGCGAGCATGCCCTCGTCGGTCCGCGTCGCGGACGCGGGCCAGATGCGGCTCACCAGCTCGGAGGCGTCCGCCGGGAACCGCAGTCGCGGCGGCGCAAGGGGGTTCTCGCTCACGGGACCCGATCCTATCCGGCCCGAGCGGGCCTCCCGGCCATGTGACGCAGGCCTGTGGACGGCCGTCGGAGACGGCACCACGCGCCCGGTCAGCAGCGACCGGTGGTGCGCAGACCCGCCTCGTTGAGGGGCAGTTCGTCGGCCGTGATCCGCACCGTCGCCGCCGCCGAGGTCACCCGGAGGGACCGGACACGGAGCTGTTCCGGCAGGAACTGCGCCGTGCAGACCGGCACCGGGACGTCCGAGACGCCGGGGATGTCATCGACCTTCAACCCGAGCGAGGAGTTCGTGATCCGCACGGTCTTCGGCGTGATCGTCACCCCGCGCCCGTCGGACTGCGCGGTCACCGAACCGTCCGCCGCGTACCCGATGCGGAAGCCGAGCACCGTGGCGCTGCCACGCAGTTCGACCCCGCCGTCGATGAGCCGGACACGCTCGAACAGCGGCGAGTACTTCGACAGGTCCTTGACCGCACCGGAGGCCAGTCGGACCGTGCCGTCGACGTCGTGCACCGCACCCTTGCCGTCCACGGGCAGGTCGTGCGCCGTGACGTCGGCGGCGAGCGGGATGCCCTCCACCGTCAGCCGGTCGGAGGTGATCCGGACGTCGTCGAGGGTCCCGCGGAGCAGCTGCGGGATGACGACCCCCGACACGTGCGCGTCGACGGTGCCCGTCGAGCCGTCCGGCAGCGACTGCTCGACCTGCGAGGCGACCGTCCGGTCGACCACGCCGCGGAGCACGAACTCCGCCACGACGACCAGCACGGCCAGCACCACGAGGACGACGACCAGGACGATCGCGACCGTCCGGCCGCGGCACTTCGGGCGTCGACCCGCTGCCGGAGCCGCTGCGGACGACACCGCTACATCCGTTCGGGCGCGCTGACGCCGAGCAGCCCGAGACCGTTGCGGACGACCTGGCCGGTGGCGTCGTTCAGCCACAGGCGGGTGCGGTGCAGGTCGGTCACCGACTCGTCGCCGAGCGGGGTGACACGGCAGGAGTCGTACCAGCGGTGGTACAGCCCGGCGAGCTGCTCGATGAAGCGCGCGATGCGGTGCGGCTCACGGAGCTCGGCGGCCTGACGGAGCACCCGCGGGTACTCGGCGAGGGCACCGAGGAGCGAGCTCTCCGACTCGTGCGTCAGCAGCGACGCGTCGAACACCGAACGGTCGACACCCGACGCGGCGGCGTTCCGCGCGACGGACTGCGTGCGGGCGTGGGCGTACTGCACGTAGAAGACGGGGTTGTCGTTCGTCCGCTTGGTGAGCAGGTCGAGGTCGATGTCGATCGCAGTGTCGCTCGCGAAGCGGACCAGGGCGTACCGACCGGCGTCGACACCGACCGCGTCGACCAGGTCCTCCATGGTCACGACCGTGCCGTTGCGCTTCGACATCCGGAGCGGCTGGCCGTCCTTGAGCAGGTTCACCAGCTGCCCGATGAGGATCTCGAGGTTCTTGCCCGGCTCGTCACCGAACGCGGCACACATCGCCATCATGCGGCCGACGTAGCCGTGGTGGTCCGCGCCGAGCATGATCAGGTTCCGCTCGAAGCCGCGCTCGCGCTTGTCGAGGTAGTACGCCAGGTCGCCGGCGATGTACGCGGGCTCGCCGTCCGACTTGATGACCACCCGGTCACGGTCGTCACCGAAGTCCGTCGTCCGGAGCCACAGTGCGCCGTCCGCCTCGTACATCCGGCCCTGCTCCTGCAGCCGGGCGATGGCGCGGTCGACGGCCTTCGACTCGTGCAGCGAGTTCTCGTGGAAGAAGACGTCGAAGTCCACGCCGAAGTCGTGCAGCGAGCGCTTGATGTCCGTGAACATGAACTCGACGCCCTCGCGGCGGAACAGCTCCTGCGCCTCGTCGCGCGGCATGTCCGTCACGTCGAGACCCGGCTCGAGCGTCGCGAGCACCCGGGCCGCGATCTCGCCGATGTAGGCACCGCCGTAGCCGTCCTCCGGCGTCGGCTCGCCCAGCGCGGACGCCAGCAGCGACCGGGCGAACCGGTCGATCTGGTTGCCGTGGTCGTTGAAGTAGTACTCGCGGGTGACCAGGCCGCCCTGCGCCTGGAACACACGGGCCAGGCTGTCGCCGACCGCGGCCCAGCGGACACCGCCCATGTGGATCGGACCGGTCGGGTTCGCCGAGACGAACTCCAGGTCGATGCGGACGCCGTCGTACAGGTCGCTGTGGCCGAACGACTCGCCCTGGTCGACGATGGTGCGCGCGACCTCGCCGGCCGCAGCGGCCTCGAGGGTGATGTTGATGAAGCCCGGACCCGCGACGTCCACCGACGCCACACCGTCGAGTTCGGTCAGCTCGCCGGCGATCTCCGTCGCGAGCTCGCGCGGGTTCGTGCCCAGGCGCTTCGCGAGCTGCATCGCCGCGTTCGACGCCCAGTCGCCGTGGGCACGGTTCTTCGGCCGCTCCAACGCCACGTGCGACTGCTCGATCGTCACCGTGTCGGCAGCACCGCGTCGCTCGACGATGCCCGTGAGGATCGACAGGTACGCTTCGGAGAGTTCGGCAGGAGTCACGGCGCACGAGTCTACCGGGACACCCAGCAAGCGCCCGGACCACGCCGGGGCCGATGCACCAGGATGGTCGGTCATGACCTCCCGCAGCCTCCGGGCGATCAGCATCGCCGCCCTCGTCGTCCCCGCCGCCCTCGTCCTCGCCGGCTGCTCCGGCGGCGGCAGCGACCGCGCGACCGCGTCCGCCACGGCCACCGCCGGCGTCGTCGGACGGCCGGTCAGCCAGACCTGCGCCGAACTCGTCCCCACCGACACGTTCAGCGTCTACGGGCAGCAGTTCGAACGGGTCCGCGCCCCGAAGCCGACCAAGGGCTCCCCCGTCGCCCAGATCGCCGCCCAGGACGGCCGCGTCTGCACCTGGCGCTCCACCGCCGACGACGACGTCACCGTGACCGTCGCCGTCGCACACCTGCCGGGGAAGCAGCTCACCCAGCTCAAGGACGCCCTCTTCGAACAGGGCGGCTCCGTCCCCACCTACACGGTCGAGGGGTACTTCACCCTGAGCGGGAAGACCGGCCGCGCCGACGCGTTCGCCGACCCCTACTGGATCCACACCTCGTCCACCCTCTTCACCGAACCCGGAGCCGCGCAGCCCGTCGTCGACGCGGTCCGCGCCGCGGTCGCGCCCGACGCCCGCGCCCCCGAGAGCAGCGCACCGACGCCCTGACGCCGCCGCCGGGGAAGGGTCGCCAGCGTGGCGGCCGGAGCGTCGCCGGGAGCGTCGCTGGGCCGTCAGCGGACCGTCGACGGACCATCAGCGGACCGTGAGCGGACCGTCAGCGGACGGGAGGCGCGGGGCGGGGCCGACACGCGCCTCCCGTCCGGCGACGGCACGCCCGGGAGGCCCGACACGCGTACAGGAGGCCGGTCCGGACCTGCTACGGTTGGTGACACCCCGGGCCCCCATAGCTCAGGGGATAGAGCACTGCCCTCCGGAGGCAGGGGCGGAGGTTCGAATCCTCCTGGGGGCACAAGGACATTCCCGCGCAAGCTGTGGTCCTCGCTGCGCTCGGTCGGCAGCGCGCGATGTCGGCTTCGCCGACTGATCCCCCGTGGGGACTCCGACAGGTCGGCGCGACTCGTCGTGAGACTCCGACAGGTCGGCGCACCTCGTCGTGAGACTCCGACAGGTCGGCGCACCTCGTCGTGAGACTCCGGTACGTCGGCGACTGAAGCCGTGAGGCTCCGGTACGTCGGCGACTCGTCGTGGTGACTCCGGCGGGTCAGTGGTGGCGGGTTTCCGGGGTGGACACCTGGGGGCTCTAGGATCACGCGGCGTGACGCACTCCACGCAGCAGGAACTCGACCGGGGCAGCCGCGCGACGCCCGCCAGGACCCTGCTCGACGTCCTCGCCGCCACCGCCGAGACGCACCCCGACGCCCTCGCCCTCGAGACCCCCGACGGGCCGCTCGACTACCGGGCCCTCCTCGCCCTCGTGCACGAGCGCGCCGACGACCTCGCACGCCACGGCGTCCACCGCGGCGACCGGGTCGGGATCCGCATCCCCTCCGGCGGCCGCGACCTGTCCGTCTCGATCCTCGCCGTCCTCGCCGCCGGCGCCGCCTACGTCCCCGTCGACGCCGACGACCCCGAGGAACGCGCCACCCTCGTCTTCGGCGAAGCGGACGTCGTCGGCGTCATCGGCGCCGGCGGGGTCCTCCGGAGCCGCGACGGCACCGCCCTGCCGGTCACCGACCCCGCGGCGAGCGCCGAGCCCCCGACGGTCGACGACGACGCCTGGATCATCTTCACCTCCGGGTCCACCGGGGTGCCGAAGGGCGTCGCCGTCACCCACCGCTCCGCGGCCGCGTTCGTCGACGCCGAGGCGCGGATGTTCCTGCAGTCGGCACCGCTCGGGCCGACGGACCGGGTGCTCGCCGGGCTCAGTGTCGCGTTCGACGCCTCGTGCGAGGAGATGTGGCTCGCCTGGGGGCACGGCGCCTGTCTGGTCCCCGCACCCCGGTCGCTGGTGAAGAGCGGTGTGGACCTCGGGCCGTGGCTCATCGCGCACGGGATCACCGTCGTGTCGACGGTGCCGACGCTCGCGGCGCTGTGGCCGGACGACGCGCTGGAGTCGGTGCGTCTGGTGATCTTCGGCGGTGAGGCCTGCCCGCCCGAGCTCGCCGCGCGCATCGCGTCGCGCGACCGGGAGGTCTGGAACACCTACGGGCCGACCGAGACCACGGTCGTGGCGTGCGGGGCCCTGCTCGACGGCAGCACGCCGATCCGGATCGGGCTGCCGCTCGACGGGTGGGACCTGGCCGTCGTCGACGCCGAGGGGCAGCGGGTCGCCCCGGGCCAGGTCGGTGAGCTGGTGATCGGTGGTGTCGGGCTGGGCCGCTACCTGGACCCGGCGAAGGACGCCGAGAAGTACGCGCCGTTCCCGGCCCTCGGGTGGGAGCGGGCGTACCGGAGCGGTGACCTGGTGCGGTACGACCCGGAGGGCCTCGTCTTCCAGGGGCGTGCGGACGACCAGGTGAAGCTCGGCGGGCGCCGTATCGAGCTGGGTGAGATCGACGCGGCCCTGCAGGCGCTGGACGACGTCGCCGGTGGTGCCGCGGTCGTGCAGCGGACCCCGGCCGGCAACCAGGTCCTCGTGGGCTACGTGGCCCCGGTGGCGGGTGCGACCATCGACACGTCGGCCGCGAACGAGCGTCTCCGGCAGGAGCTGCCCGCCGCCCTGGTGCCGCTCCTCGCCGTCGTCGACGTGTTGCCGACCCGCACCTCCGGCAAGGTCGACCGTGCGGCGCTCCCCTGGCCGCTCGCCGGAGCGACGGGCACGGACCTGCCCCCGACGGTCGCGTGGATCGCGGAGCGGTGGTCTGCGATCCTCGGGGTACCGGTGGCGGACGTCGACGACGACTTCTTCGCGCACGGCGGTGGTTCGTTGACCGCCGCGCAGCTGGTCTCGGCGATCCGCGAGCGGTACCCGACGACGACGGTGGCCGACGTGTACGACCACCCGCGCATCGGTGCCCTCGCCGACGCGTTGGACGAGTCCGGTCCGGTGGCTGCGGCATCCCGGCACGTGGTGCCCGTGCCGCCGGCGACCGGGGCGCTGCTGACGCTCCTCGGGCTGCCGCTCCAGGTGCTCCGCGGGCTCCGGCTGCTCAGCTGGACGGCGTTGGTCGCGCAGGTCCTGCACACCACGACGATGCCGTTCCTGCCGGTGCTGCCCTGGCCGGCGCTCGTGGTCGGCCTGCTGCTGTTCGTCACCCCCGCGGGGAAGATGACGCTCACCGTCGTCGCCGCCCGGCTGCTGCTGGCCGGTGTCCGTGCCGGTGACCACCCCCGTGGCGGGTCGGTGCACGTGCGGGTCTGGCTGGCCGAGCGCATCGCCGAAGCGGTCGACGGCCCCTCCACCGCGGGGGCGCCGTGGATCAGCTACTACGCGCGGGCCCTCGGGGCGACGATCGGCCGTGACGTCGACCTGCACACCCTGCCGCCGGTCACCGGCATGCTGACGATCGGCAAGCGCGCCTCGATCGAGCCCGAGGTCGACCTGGCCGGGCACTGGGTGGACGGCGACGTCTTCCGGCTCGGTCCGGTGCACGTCGGTGCGGACGCGGTCGTCCACAGCCGCTCGACACTGATGCCCGGCGCGCACGTCGGGGACGGCGCCGAGGTCGAGGCCGGCTCCGCCGTCGCCGGACGCGTCCCCGACGGGCAGCGGTGGGCCGGGTCGCCCGCCGAACGCGTCGGCTCGGCACGCCACGGCCGGGAGGCTCGCCCCGCCTCCCCGAAGCGCTGGCTGCTCGCGTACGGGGTCGGCTCGGTCGTCGTCGCCGGGCTCCCCGTCGTCGGGGTCGCGGCCGGGCTCGCGGTCGCCGCCGCGGTGGTCGGACGCCCGGGGTCGCTCGGTGCCGCGGTGGGACCGGCGCTGCTCGCGGTGCCGCTGGCCACCGTCGTCGCCGGTGTCGTGTACGCGGGGCTCGTCGTCGCCGCGGTCCGGCTGCTCGGGCTCGGCCTGGTCGAGGGCCGGCACCCGGTGCGTTCCCGGACCGGGTGGCAGGTGTGGAGCACGGAGCGGATCCTCGACGCCGCGCGGACGCTGCTGTTCCCGCTGTACGCCAGCCTGGTGACCCCGCTGTGGCTCCGGCTGCTCGGTGCGAAGGTCGGCCGGGACACCGAGATCTCGACCGTGCTGCTCATCCCGGCGCTGACGCAGATCGCCTCGGGGGCGTTCCTGGCCGACGACACGATGGTCGCCACGTACGAGCTCGGCGCCGGCCGCGTGAAGATCGGTCGCTCGAAGGTCGGACGTCGGGCGTTCCTCGGCAACTCCGGCATGACCGGCGCCGGTCGCTCGGTCCCCCGCGAGGCACTCGTCGCCGTGCTGTCCGCCGTGCCGAAGAAGGCCAAACGCGGCTCGTCCTGGCTCGGCAGCCCGCCGGTCCGCCTGCGCCGCGCCGCCGCGCAGTTCGACGAGGAACGCACCTTCCGGCCACCGACCCGGCTCAAGGTCGCCCGCGGCGCGTGGGAGTTGCTGCGCCTGGTCGCCCCGATGGTCTCCGCCGGCATCGGCCTCGGCGTCGCGACGACCCTCCTGGCGCTCTGGAGCACGGTCGGCATCGGGTGGACCGTGCTGCTCGCCGGCCCGGTGCTCATCGTCGCCGGAGCGGTCGCCGCCGCGGTGTCGACCCTGGCGAAGTGGGCCTTCGTCGGACGCATCACCGCGACCGAGCACCCGCTGTGGTCCTCGTTCGTGTGGCGGAACGAGGTGCAGGACACCTTCGTCGAGACCGTCGCCCGCCCCTGGTTCGCCGAGCAGGCCATCGGCACGCCCGCTCTGTCCGCGTGGCTGCGGAGCCTCGGCGCGACGATCGGCCGCGGCGTCTGGTGCGAGACGTACTGGCTGCCCGAGGCGGACCTGGTCACGATCGGCGACGGTGCGACGATCGCCCGCGGCACGGTCGTCCAGACGCACCTGTTCCACGACCGCGTCATGCAGCTCGACACGGTCACCCTCGACGCGGGGGCGACGCTCGGTCCGCACGGCGTCGTCCTGCCGGCCGCCGGCGTCGGCCCCGGTGCGACCGTCGGGCCGGCCTCCCTCGTGATGCGCGGCGAACAGGTCCCCGCGGGCACGCTCTGGGCCGGCAACCCGATCTCGCCGTGGGAGCACCCGCCGTGGCGGGACGTGGTCGAGGCGGAGGCGGGTGACGTGTCGGAGCCGGGTGGTGCCTCCCGGCCGGACGGCACCACCGGGACGGTGGACGGGAAGCGCGCCGACGCCCGGGCCCCCGTCGGGGCCGTGACAGACTGACCGGCACCGTGAAGCAGACCGATCCCGCCACCGACCCGTACACCCCGCACAGCGGCGACCGGCGCTGGTCGAGCCGCCACCACGACCTGCACCTGGACTACCGGGTCGCCACGAACCGTCTCGACGCGACCGCCACCCTCACCGCGGTGGCGAACGAACCGCTCGACAAGGTCGTCCTCGACCTGCACGGGCTGTCGGTCGACCGGGTCGACGTCGACGGCGTGCGCGCGAAGAAGGTCTCGGTCAGCACGCACAAGACCACCGTCACGCCCGCGACCCCGATCGCCGCCGGCGCCGAGTTCGCCGTGCACGTCCGCTACCGCGGCGCACCCCGGCCGCTCCGGAGCCCGTGGGGCACGCTCGGGTGGGAGGAACTGACCGACGGCGTCATCGTCGCCAGCCAGCCGATCGGCGCCCCGTCCTGGTTCCCGTGCAACGACCGCCCGGACGACAAGGCCACCTACCGCATCGAGCTCACCTGCGAGGCCGGCTACGACGTCGTCGCGAACGGGGAACTGCTCGGCCGCGACCGCACCGCCCGCGGTACCCGGTGGACCTACGCCGTCACCGAGCCGATGGCGACCTACCTGGCGACCGTGCAGATCGGCCGCTACCGCACCACGACGATCCGCGGCGGGGCCGTCCCGGTCACCCTGCACCACCCGGCCGACCTGACCGCGGCGGCGAAGACCGACTTCGGACGGGTGCCGGAGATGATCGACCTGTTCACCGACCGCTTCGGCCCGTACCCGTTCGCCGAGTACGGCGTCGTGGTCACCGACGACGAGCTGGAGATCCCGCTCGAGGCGCACGGCCTGGCGGTCTTCGGCCGGAACCACGTCGACGGCGAACACGGCACCGACCGGCTCATCGCCCACGAACTCGCCCACCAGTGGTTCGGCAACTCGGTGACCCTCGGGCAGTGGCGCGACATCTGGCTGCACGAGGGGTTCGCCTGCCACGCCGAGTGGCTGTGGTCCGAGCACCGCGGCGGCGACTCGGCGGACGACCTGGCCGCGCAGTACCGCGCCGGGCTGCTCGACCAGCCGCAGGACCTGGTCGTCGCCGACCCCGGCGCCCGGGACATGTTCGACGACCGCGTCTACAAGCGCGGAGCCCTCGCCCTGCACGCCCTCCGTCGCACGATCGGCGAGGACGCCTTCACCGCCGGGCTCCGGACCGTCACCGAGCGGCACCGGCACGGCACGGTCACGACGCCCGACGTCGTCGCCGCGTTCGCCGCCGCCGCGGGGAGCACCCCGGGCGACGTGCTGCTCGTCACCGGACCGTGGATCGACGAGCCCGGGGTGCCGGCGCTGCCGTAGGGCCTGTCGGTCGGGCTCCGTCGGTCCGGTGGCGTCGGTCCTGGACGGTGACCGGGGCGCCGTCGGCCGCGACGGCGAGCACGAGGTCCTCGTCGAGCCGGAGGACCGTCACCGGGTGCACGAGCCCGTCGAGGCGAGCGGTGTGCCGGGCAGGTTCGGACGCGCCGTGGTGGAGGTCCAGGTGGTCGAGCAACGTGTGGTCGAGTTTCCCGTGGTCGAGCACGGCGTCAACCGCGGTCGGGTCGACGCGGAGACCCCGACCGTCGCGTTTCAGGACGGCTTCCTTCATCGCCCAGCACGCCGTGCGGTGGACGTCTGCGGACCCGGAGCGTGCGGCTCGCTCACGCTCCCCCGGGGTGAACGCGCCGAGCTCGGCGGCGGCGACGCGGGAGGGACGTTCGACGTCGACGCCGATCATGCCCGGGCCAGGGACGACGGCGAGTGCCAGGACCCCCGTCGTCCGCGACAGGCTGACACCGAGGTCGTGACCGTCCGCGACGGCTGTCGGCCGGCCGTGGTCGGCCGCTCCGCAGTGCGGGCAGCGACGGACGACGCGCACCAGCGCGGGGGCGGTGTCGGTGACGTCCGCGACGACGGCGACCAGCGCCTCCCGGTCGGCGGCGCGTGACCCGCGTCCGGACAGGACACGGACGACGACACCGTCCGACACGGCGGCGTTCAGGCGTGCGTCAGGGCGATGAGCGCGACGTTCATGGTCGCGTACTTGCCCTCGGACCGGGTCGCCTGGCGGACGCGGCCACGGAGGACCTCGTACCGGCCGTCACTCTCACGGACGAACCCGATCACACCGCTCAGCGGTGTCGACACGCGGTGGTACCCGTCCTCCAGTGGGACGACTTCTGCAGTGGTCGCTCGCTCCATTGCTGGACCCCTTCCTCGTTGACGTGGACTCACCATACCCCGCTTCGGGGGACACCCCTCTCGGCTTGTCCGCTTCCTGCGTGGGTCGACCACAGCCGGACGGGGTACATCCCGTCCACAGCCGAGCGGGTCGTCCACAGCCCCGGCCCGTCCAGCGGACCCCTGGATAGACTCCGGGCGACGGCCACGGACCCGGTCGACAGGACCACGGAAAGAGGACGGATGCGCGCGGTCGACGGCAGGACTGACCCCGGAACGACGAGGCTGGCACGCCTGGTGTCGGGGATCGTCGCAGCGGTGGCGGCAGTGGCGCTCGTCGTGCTCCCCGCAGCCGGAGCGCAGGCCACCGCCCCGGTCGACATCGGCAGCGCGTACGTCGTCGACGACGCCGGTGCCCTCACCAGAGCCCAGCAGGCCGACGTCGAACAGGCCGTCCAGCAGCTGTACACGGACACGAAGACCCAGCTCTACGTGGTGTTCGTCCCGTCGTTCACGGACCCGAGCGACCACACGGCCTGGGGTGCGGCGACGATGCAGCGCAACCAGATCGAGACCGACGGCATCCTGCTCTCCGTCGCGGTGGACGAGCGGAACTACGACGTCCAGCAGACGAACGAGACCGCGATCAGCTCCAGCGACGTCGAGAACGCCGTGGACACCGCACTGCTCCCCCGTCTCAAGCAGGGCGACTGGTCCGGGGCGGCGACGGCGTTCGCGGGCGGCCTGCAGCAGAGCCAGCAGCCCGCCGACCTGACCTGGCTGTGGATCCTGCTCGGCCTGGCCGTGCTGGCCGCCGTCGTCGCGGTCCTGGTGATCCGTACCCGCAACAAGCGCCGGGCCGCCGCAGCCCGCGTGCAGCAGGAACAGACCCTCGCCGAACTGGAACGTCGAGCCGGCGGCGCCCTCGTCACGATCGACGACGAGATCCGCACCGCCGAGCAGGAGGTCGGGTTCGCCTCGGCGCAGTTCGGCGAGGACGCCGCGAAGCCGTTCGCCGACACCGTGGCGATCGCCAAGCGGGAGGTCCGGAAGGCCTTCGCGCTGCAGCAACAGCTCGACGACGAGGTCCCGGACACCCCGCAGCAGCGCGTCGACTGGTCGAACCAGATCATCACGACGTGCGAGCAGGCCCACGCGGCGCTCGAGGCGCAGACCGAGGCGTTCGACCAGCTCCGCGCCCTCGAGGACACGGTGGACACCGCCTCCGCCGACCTGACGACCTCGCTCGCTGCGGCCCCGGCCGCCGTCGATGCCGCGCGCGCCGCCCTCGAGCGTGTCCGGAGTGCCTACACCGGGCGGACGCTGGCGACCGTGGCGGACAACGTCGACCAGGCGGCCGAGGTCCTGCAGTACGCCGACGAGCGTGCCGCCGCAGCCCGGACGGCCCTCGCCGCCGGTGACCGCGGCGAAGCGGTCGTCGCCGTGCGGGACGGTCAACACGCACTCGCCCAGGTCCAGCAGCTCACCGGTGCCGTCACGGCAGCCGAGACCACCTTCGCCGACGCCGCCACCCGCGCCGAGGCGATGCGCGCCGACATCGAGGGCGACCTCGCCGCCGCAGGCACGCTGCGCACCGGCGGGCCAGACCTCGCCGCCGCCGTCGCCCGGGCACAGCGGGTCCTCCGCGCCGACGTCGACCCCCGCGACCCGGTCGGGGCCGTCGACGCGCTGACGAAGGCGAACACCGACATCGACGCCGCCCTCGCCAGTGCCCGCACCGCCGAGGAGCAGCACCGCCGCGCGACCCAGGCCCTCGACGCCGCCCTGCGGGACGCCCGCGGCCGGATCACGCAGGCACGGCAGTACGTCACCGCGCACCGCGGCGGCGTCGGTTCGACCGCCCGGACCCGACTGTCCGAGGCCGAACGGGCTCTCGACGACGCCCTCGACCTCGCCACGACCGACCCACAGCGTGCCCTGCAGGCAGCCCGCGCGGCCGAGCAGTACGCCGCCGCAGCCATCGACGAAGCGAACGACGACATGGGCGGTTGGCCGGGGGCCGGCGGCGGCATGGGCGGCGGGCGCGGCGGTGCCCAGCTCGGCGGGCTCGTCACCGGCATCGTCCTCGGCGGTGCGGGCACTGGCGAGGGCGGCGTCGATGTCGGTGTTGGCGGCGGCTTCGGCGGGGGTGGCGGGTTCTCCGGCGGGGGCGGCGGAGGGGGCGGCGGGGGCTTCTCCGGCGGCGGACGCTTCTGACCAGACCACTCGAACGCACCAGTGATCCATCCACGAAAGGGAACCAGCAATGGCAAAGCAGTCCATCTTCGGCCGTATCTCCACGCTCGTCCGGGCGAACATCAACCAGCTCATCGACAACGCCGAGGACCCGCAGCTGATGCTCGACCAGCTCGTCCGCGACTACTCGAACAACATCGCGGACGCCAAGAGCGCCATCGCGCAGACCATCGGCAACCTCCGCCTGCTCGAACAGGACAACGACGAAGACGTCCGCGCCGCCCAGGAGTGGGGCCAGAAGGCCGCGAACGCCTCCACCGCGGCGGACCGGTACCGCGCCGAGGGCAAGGCCGCCGACGCCGACAAGTTCGACAACCTCGCCAAGATCGCGATCGGCAAGCAGATCGCCGCCGAGCAGGAGGTCAAGGACAACGCCGCACCGCTCGCCACCCAGAACGAGCAGGTCGAGAAGCTCAAGCAGGGTCTGGCCGGCATGGAGCAGAAGCTCGAAGAGCTCCGTTCGAAGCGGAACACCCTGGTCGCCCGTGCCAAGACGGCGGAAGCCCAGTCGAAGGTCAACGACGCCCTCGGCAACATCGACATCACCGACCCGACGAGCGACCTGGCCCGCTTCGAGGAGAAGGTCCGTCGTGAAGAGGCCAAGGTCATCGGGCAGCAGGAACTGCAGGCGTCGAGCCTCGACGCGCAGTTCGAGAGCCTCGAGGACGTCGGTCGTGACGCCGAGGTCGAGGCCCGTCTCGCCGCGCTGAAGTCCGGCGGCCCGACGGTCTGACCGCGACTGCACCGGACGACGTCGGACCCGCCTGACAGACTGACACGATGCGCTTCATCGTGGTCGGTCAGTGGCAGGGTTCGGCGTCGTCCCGTGCGATGCGGCTCGCGGACGGAGCAGCCGCCGTCGCAGCGGACCTGCCCCGGACGGCGACCACCACGATCGACGTCCCGACCGGTGCCGGCGACCGACTGGACACGGCGGTCGCCCGGTACACCTCGGTGCTCACCGTCTCGGGGTCCGTCGCCGAGGAAGCCGCGGTCGCGACCGAACCGGTCCTGGTGATCGGCGGCGACGGGTCCAGCGTGCTCGGTGCCTCCGTCCTCGTCGGACCGGACACGGCCGTCGTGCGGCTCTCCGGGTCCAGCGGGTTCCGGGCGTTGAACCGTGCTCAGCCGGTGGCTGCGGAGACGGCCGCCCTGCGCCTCCTGGTCGACCGCCCCGCCGACCTGTTCCCGGACCTGCCCGTCGTCCGGGCCGCCTCGGTGGTGGTCGCGGGCACCCGCGGCACCGAGTCCGCCGAAGCCGCGGCCCTGGACCGCGCCGGGATCACCCACCTCGACGTCGACGCTGCGACCCCGGACGCCCTGCGCGGAGCGGTCGAGCGGACCGGCGCCGACAGCGTGTTCGTGCACGTCGACCTCGACGTGCTCGACCCGTCGGAGGTCGACGGGCTGCTCGAGCCGGTCCCCTTCGGCATCGACGGCGCCGCCCTCGTCGCCCTCGTGCAGGCGGCCACGGCTGGACGGCGCCTCGTCGGCGCTGCCCTGACCGGGTTCGCCCCGGTCGACCCGAGCCGCGCAGTCGAGGACATGGGCGTCATCCTGCGGGTCGTCGGCGCCCTGTCCACCGCGGCACGCACGGCCTGACCGGTCCGACGCGGCGGGTCCTCCACACAGCGCACCGCTCCCGGCTGATGCCCGCCCGTCGGCGGCTACGCTCGGCCACATGACGGACTACGACCTCATCGTGATCGGAGCCGGCGCTGTCGGCGAGAACGTGGCGGACTACGCCCACAAGCGCGGCCTGTCGGTCGCCGTGGTGGAAGCCGAACTCGTGGGCGGAGAGTGCTCCTACTGGGCCTGCATGCCATCGAAGGCCCTGCTGCGCAGCAGTCACGCGGTCGCGGCCGCCAAGCGCCTGGGTGGCGCGAAGGAGGCCGTGACCGGTGACGTCGACGCCGCCGCCGTGCTCGCCCGACGCAACTCGTTCACGAGCAACTGGGACGACGCGTCGCAGGTGCAGTGGCTCGAGTCCGCCGACATCGCCCTGATCCGTGGCCGTGCCACGATCACCGGTGAGAAGACCATCGAGGTCGACGGCACCACCTACACGGCGCACGCGATCGCCCTGGTCACCGGCTCGGTGCACACCCTGCCGCCGGTCCCGGGCCTCGCCGAGGCGAAGCCGTGGGGCACCCGAGAGGGCACCAGCGCGCAGGAGGTCCCGGAGAGCCTGCTCGTCATCGGTGGCGGCGTCGCCGGCTCCGAGCTCGCGACCGCCTGGGCCGCCCTCGGCGCGAAGGTCACCCTGGCCGCCCGCCACGGTCTGCTCGGCGGGATGGAGCCCTTCGCGGGCGAACTCGTCGCCGACGGCATGCGCGAACTCGGCATCGACGTCCGCACCGGCGTGAACCCCACCCGCGTCGACCGCGACGAGCACGGCCTCGTCACCACGACCTTCGACGACGGCACGACCCTCGTCACCAGCGAGGTCCTCGCCGCCACCGGCCGTGCACCCGGCACCGAGCACCTCGGTCTGTCCTCGGTCGGACTGACCGACGGCGAGTGGCTCGACGTCGACGACACCATGCTCGTCACCGGCACCGACTGGCTCTACGCCGTCGGCGACGTGAACCACCGCGCACTGCTCACCCACCAGGGCAAGTACCAGGCGCGCGCCGCCGGCGAGGTCATCGCGGCACGCGTCCAGGGCCGTCCGGTGCACGCCGAGCCGTGGGGCGCCCACGTCGCCACCGCCGACCACGCCGCGGTCCCCCAGGTCACCTTCACCGACCCCGAGGTGGCGAGCGTCGGCCTCACCGAGGAGCAGGCCCGTCAGCAGGGCATCGACGTCCGCGCGGTCGAGTACGACCTGGGCAGCATCGCCGGCTCGGCACTGCAGGCGGACGGCTACACCGGCCGCGCGAAGATGGTCGTCGACGAGTCCCGCGGGGTCGTCGTCGGGGTCACCTTCGTCGGGCAGGACGTCGCCGAGATGCTGCACGCGGCCACCGTCGCCGTCGTGGGCGAGGTCCCGCTCGAGCGCCTCTGGCACGCCGTCCCCGCCTACCCGACCATGAACGAGATCTGGCTCCGCCTGCTCGAGACCTACGGCCGTCCCGAGTAGCCCGTGCGGAACCCGCTCGTCGCCTCGCCGGTGTCCCGCGCCGGGTGGCTCTTCGCGACCGCCGTCGGCCTGGCGATCGGCCTGCCGCTGTCGACCGGCCCGGTCCGGGTCGTCGACGGATTGATCGTCTGCTGGGGGCTGCCGCGCTGGGTGTTCCGGCGCGGCGGCACCTGCGTCGGCTCGGTCTACCTGACACGGGACAACGACGGCGACCGGGTCCTCCGGCACGAGCGCGTGCACGTCGAGCAGTGGCGCCGGTACGGCATGCTCATGCCGCTGCTGTACGGCGTCGCCGGGCGGGACCCGCTGCGCAACCGCTTCGAGGTCGAGGCGGGGCTGGAGGACGGCGGCTACCGCTGACCCGCGCTGCCGGCGTGGCCCGGTGCCGCGTGGCCACGCACAACCGGAACCGGCTCGAACCACGGCATCCCGCGGTTCGGGCCGGTTTCCGTTGTGCGACGCCCATCCGCGCCGCCGACCTGCGGGGCCGATGCGCGCCACCGAACCGCGCCGCTGAGCCGAGCGGCCGGCGTCGCCCGGCTCAGCGCGCGCGGCGCGGGACGACCAGCGGCGTGCCGGTCTCCGGGTCGGGGACGACCACGCACGGCAGCCCGAAGACGTCGGCGACGAGCTCCTCGGTGACCACCGACTCCGGCGTCCCCTGCGCCACGATGACGCCGTCCCGCATCGCGATCATGTGCGTCGCGTACCGGGCCGCCTGGTTCAGGTCGTGCAGCACCGCGACGACCGTCCGCCCGGCGGCGTGCAGCGTGGATGCCAACTCGAGCACGTCGTACTGGTGCGCGATGTCGAGGAACGTCGTCGGCTCGTCGAGCAGCACGATGTCGGTCTGCTGCGCGAGCACCATCGCGATCCAGACCCGCTGCCGCTGCCCGCCCGAGAGCTCGTCGACGCCACGGTCGGCGAGCCCCACGATGTCGGTCTGCGCCAGAGCGGCCTGCACGACCTGGCGATCGGTCCCGCTCGAGGGGTGCAGCAGGTCCTGGTGCGGGAACCGTCCGCGCGACACCAGGTCCCGCACGGTGATGCCGTCCGGGGCGATCGGCGTCTGCGGCAGCATCGCGACCCGCCGGGCGACGGCCTTCGGGCGGTACGACGTGATCGGTCGGCCGTCCAGGTACACGGTGCCGGCCGACGGCTTGAGCGTCCGCGCCAGGGCCTTGAGCAGTGTCGACTTGCCGCACGCGTTCGGCCCGACGATGACGGTCAGTTCGCCGTCCGGGACGTCCACGTCGAGGTCGTGCACGACCACGCGGTCGTCGTAGCCGAGCCGGAGTCCGCGGGCACCGAGCGCCGTGACGGGGGCCTCCGGCGTGAGGACCGAGGCAGGGCTCAACACTCCGCCTTGCCGTGCCGCCAGTACCCCATGAACGCGACCTGCTTGCGGTCGAGCCCGACGCTCCGCACGAGGTGGCGACGGAGTTCCTTGACGCAGCCGGCCTCCCCCGCGATCCAGGCGTACACCGGCAGGTCGTCGTCCTCGCGCGGGACGTCCCAGAGCACCTGCTGGTCGACGTCCACGTCCGCCAGTTCGGCCCCGGCGGCAGCACGCCCGGCGACGACGAGCGGGTCCGGGGCGACGGTCGAGGCCCAAGCGTGCACGTGGTCCGTCATCCGGGCTCCGTGCGACGCACCGTTCCGGGCGATCCAGCGGACCTCGACCCCGGCGGGCGCGGAGACCGGCAGCCGGTCGGCGTCCGTCGGGACCTCGATGAACACGTGGCCGACGGCGCTGACGTCGAGCGCTTCGAGGATGGCGCAGATGGCCGGAGCGGCGGTCTCGTCCCCCGCGAGGAGGATCCGGTTCGCGGACCCGGGCGAGAACTCGGCGGCACCGGAGGGCAGGTCGGCCGGCGACTCCGGCATGCTCGGGCCGACGATCCGCAGCTCGTCGCCGACGCGGCAGGCCGACACCCAGCGGGACGCCGGGCCGGCGTCGCCGTGGGCCACGAAGTCGATGTCGAGCTCGTGGGCGTCCGGCCGGAACGAGCGGACCGTGTAGGTGCGGATCGGGTTGCGCGTTGCGTCCGGCAGGGCACGCCACGCCGCGAACCAGTCCTCGCCCTCGGGCAGGTCGGAGAACCCGTGCCCGTCGAGCGGCAGAAGAACCTTGATGCGCTGGTCGAGACCGACGGCCGAGAAGTCCGCGAGCTCGTCGCCGGTCAGCGTCACCCGGACGAAGTGCGGGGTGAGCGACGAGACGGCTGCCACACGGACGGAGAAGACGCGGTACCGGGCTGCCACCCCTCGAGTATGGCATGCCTTACCTAAGGAGAACAGGGCGCGTCGCACTGCGACACTGGTCGGGTGTCCGAGCACGATGACGAATTCGCCGACGTCCCCGCCCTGGCGGCCGCGAGCGGCGTGACCGAGCCGCTCCGCGCCTCCCGGCAGGAGGTCCCGACCGACGGTGGGACGGTCTCCGCGATCCGCTGGTCGCGAACCCCTCCGCCGGCTCCCGGACGGGAGGCCCGGATCACCTACCTGCACGGGCTCGGCATCGACGCGCACAGCTTCGACCAGACCGCGATCGCGGTCGACCAGCCGGCCGTCGCGCTGGACCTGCCGGGGCACGGCCGGTCGGCGTGGCGGGCGGACGCGGACTACGCGGCGACCGCGACGGCACCGACCGTCCTTGCCGCCCTGGACGCGCTGGACGTGCCGCCGGGGCTCATCGTGGGGCACTCACTCGGCGCGATCCTGTCGGCACGACTGGCTGCCCTCGCGCCGGAGCGGGTCACCGGCCTCGTGCTCGTCGACATGTCGCCGGACTTCGCGCAGCGGGCGGTCGACCGGATCGCCCGGGCACTGGAGTCCGAGGAGCCCTTCGCCAGCCTCGACGAGGTCGTCGAACGGGCGATCGCGGCCCGGGTGGGCGGGGACGACGCGACGCTCCGCCGCGAAGCACGGCACTCCACGCGGGTCGGCGCGGACGGTCGACTCGTCCGGCGACACCACTTCCCGCACCTCGGCGGCCGGATGTCGTCCGTCGGCCGGTTCGCAGACGCGTGGCCGGACCTCGAGCAGCTCGACGTGCCGCTGCTGCTCGTCCGGGGTGACCGCGGGTACGTCTCCCCCAAGCTGCACCAGGCGTTCGCCGAGCGGTTGCCGGACGCGACGATCGTCACCGTGGAGTCGCGGCACGCCGTGCAGACGCAGGCTCCGTTGCCGCTCGCCCGGGCGATCCGGGAATGGGCGAGCACGCACGCGTTGTTGGATGGCGTCGAAGAACCCCCTGCGACTTCGTCCGAGACCTGACACCGCCGACGCCCGAGCGCCCGGTAGCCTCGTCCGAGCGCCGCCGACGACCGTCGTCCCGGCGCCTCCGATCCGGCCCTGCACCGGATCGATCCGGCCCCCGACGGGGTCGGCTCCGGGAAGGAACCCAGCATGCGTCCGCTCCACCGCACCGCCCTCGCCGCGGCAGCCCTCGCCGTCGCGACCTCGGTCGCCCTGGCCGGCTGCTCCGGCGGCTCCGACGACACCCGCGGCGGCGCCGACGCGACGGTCCGGGTCGGCCTGGTGCTCGAACCGACGAGCCTCGACATCCGCACCCAGTCCGGCAACGCGCTCGACCAGGTGCTCATCGACAACGTCTACCAGGGGCTCGTCGGGCGGACCGCGGACGGGAAGGTCCGCGACGTGCTGGCGTCGTCACACCAGGTCTCCGGCGACGGCCTGACCTACACGTTCACGCTCCGCGACGGGGCGACGTTCCAGGACGGCGAGCCGGTCACCGCGAAGGACGTCGTCTGGTCGCTCGAGGACGTCAAGGCGCACGAGTCCTACGTCGACGCGGACGACCTCGCGTCGGTGAAGACCATCGCAGCGACCGGGGACGACACCGTCACCCTGACGCTGTCGAAGCCGGACTCGGACCTGCTCTGGAACCTCACCGGCCGGGCCGGGCTGGTCCTCGAGCAGGCAGCGGACAACGACCGGACGAAGACCGCGAACGGCACCGGGCCCTTCGAGGTCGCCAGCTGGAAGCAGGGCGACTCGCTCACCTTCCGCCGGAACCCGGACTACTGGGGCACGAAGGCGAAGGTGGCGAAGGTCGTCTTCCGGTACATCACCGACCCGTCGACGGCCGTGAACGCGATGGCCGGCGGCGACCTCGACGTCGAGACCGCGGTCGACGGCACGCTGAAGAGCCAGCTGCAGGGCACCTCCGGCGTGACGCTGCACACCGGCAAGACGACCGACAAGTACACGCTGGCCTTCAACGACCAGAAGGCGCCCTTCACCGACGTCCGCGTCCGCCGGGCGATCCGGCAGGCCATCGACCCGAAGGCCGTCATCAAGGCCATCGGTGGCGGCGGGGTGGAGCAGGGCGGTCCGATCCCCGCCCTCGACCCCGGCTACCAGGACCTGACCGACGTCGACGCGTACGACCCCGCAGCGGCGAAGAAGCTCCTGCAGCAGGCCGGCGTGACGAAGCCGACGCTGACCCTGACCTACGCCAACGTGTACCCGACGGCGATCGGTGACGTCCTGACCTCCGAACTCGCCGATGTCGGCATCACGCTGAAGGTGCAGCGCGTCGACTTCGCGACCTGGCTCGACTCCGTCTTCACGAAGAAGGACTTCGACCTCAGCATGGTGAACCACACCGAGGCGCGGGACTTCGGCAACTGGGCGGACCCGGACTACTACTTCGGGTACGACAACGCCGAGGTCCAGCGGCTCTACGCGGCCTCGGTCGCCACCACCGACCAGACCGAGAAGGTGCGGGCCCTGCAGCAGGCGGCGAAGATCGTCAGCGAGGACGCCGCGGCCGAGTGGCTCTACACGGCGACCACCACGACCGCGATCCGCGACGGCGTCACCGGGTTCCCGTTCGACAGCACCACGACCCGCCTGGACCTGGCGGACCTCGCCGTCTCGTAGCATCGGACTCGTGACCCGATTCCTCGTCGGGCGGGCGCTCCTGCTCGCCGTCGGACTGCTCGTGGCGAGCCTGATCGTCTTCGCGACGCTCCGTGTGCTGCCCGGCGACGTCGCGCAGGTCGTCGCCGGCGCCGAGGCGACGCCCGCCCAGGTCGCCGCGCTCCGTGAGCAGCTCGGGCTCGACCGGCCCGTCGTGCTGCAGTACCTCGACTGGATCGGCGGCCTGTTCCGTGGCGACCTCGGCACCTCACTGGTCACCCGGGGCCCGGTCGCCCCGGAGATCGCGCAGAAGCTCGCGGTGACGCTGCCCCTCGCCGGCATGTCGCTGGCCGCCGCACTGGTCATCGGCGTCCCGCTCGGGGTCCTGGCCGCGGTGCTCCGCCGCCGACCGGGTGGTGCCGTGATCTCCGCCGCCGCGCAGGCCGTCGCTGCGATCCCGGTCGTCTGGGCCGGCATGCTGCTCGTCGCCCTGTTCGCGGTGACCCTGCATTGGCTGCCCGTGCAGGGCTTCCCGCTCGACGGCTGGGACACTCCGGACCGGGCGTTCGCCGCCCTCGTGCTCCCCGCGTTGACCATCGGTGCGGTCGAGGGGGCCGTCATCCTCCGCTTCACCCGGTCCGCGACGCTGTCCGTCCTGGACGCCGACCACGTCCGGACCGCGGCGGCGATCGGCCTGACGAAGAACCGCGCCCTCCTCCGCCACGGGCTGCCGAGCGTCGCACTGACGGTGCTCGCGGTCCTCGGGGTCCAGATCGCCGGCCTGCTCGTGGGCGCGGTCGTCGTCGAGCAGCTGTTCTCGCTGCCCGGGGTCGGCCGCATGCTCGTCACCGACGTCGGCCGCCGTGACATCACGAAGGTGCAGTCCGAACTGCTCGTGCTCACCGGACTCGTGCTGCTCGTCGGGTTCGCCGTCGACGTGCTGCACCGTGTGCTCGACCCGCGGCAGCGCGAGGCCGCGTCGTGACCGCGCTCCGCCGACTGCTCCGGACCCCGACCGGACTGTTCGCCGTCGTCGTCCTGGGGCTGCTCGTCGTGCTGGCCGCGGTGTCGCTCGTCTGGACGCCCGAGAACCCGTTCCGCACCGACCCGTTCCACCAGTGGGAGCGTCCGAGCGCCGCGCACTGGTTCGGCACCGACGGGGTCGGCCGCGACATCGCCAGCTACCTGCTCGCCGGCACCCGGACCACGCTCGTCGTCGCGGTCGGCGCCGGCGTCATCGCGAGCGTCGTCGGCATCGTCCTCACCGCGATCGGTTCGCTCACCGCCCGCTGGGTCCGTGAGGCCACCGCGGTGCTCCTCGACGTCCTGGTCGCGTTCCCCACCCTGCTCACCGCGATGCTCCTCACCGCGGTGTACGGCGGGTCGCTCGGCGTCGTCGTGGTGTCCGTCGGTCTGGCGTTCGGCGTCACCATCGCCCGGGTCGCCCGCGGCGAGATCCGCCGCATCGCCCGCAGTGACTACGTCGTCGCGGCCCGGGCGTCCGGCGTCGGCCCGCTCGGCGTGCTGTTCCGCCACCTGGTGCCGAACGCGGCGCCGCTGTTCACCGTGCAACTCTCGCTCGCGATGGCGACCGCGGTCCTCGCCGAGGCCGGACTGTCCTACCTGGGCTACGGCGCTGATGCGGGGACGGCCTCGTGGGGCCGGCTGCTGTCCGACCTGCAGACCTACATCGGCGTGCACCCGTGGAGTGCGACCTGGCCGGGAGCGGCGATCGCGATCGTCGTGATGGCGCTGTCGCTGCTCGGGGACGCCGTCCGGGACGCCACCGACCCGCGGCTGACGACGAGTCGGCGGGGGCCGGACGCGGCCAGCGCAACCGGCAGCAGGACCGGCACCGGCAGCGACACCGGCACCGGCACCGGCACCGGCACCGTCACCGGGACGGAGGGCATCGCATGAGCGACGAGACGGCAGCGCCCGGCCTCGACGTCCGCGGGTTGACGGTCCGGATCGCGGGGCGGACGGTGCTCGACGACGTGACGTTCGCCGTGCCTCCCGGCCGACGTGTCGGCGTGATCGGCGCATCCGGGTCGGGGAAGTCGATGACCTCGCTCGCCCTGATGGGCCTGGAGCCCGCCGGGGCGACGGTCACCGGCAGCATCCGCCTGGACGGCCGGGAAGTCGTCGGGCTGCCCGACCGCGAACGTGCCCGGACCCGCGGTGCGGCGATCGCGATGGTGTTCCAGGAGCCGGGCACCGCGCTCGACCCGCTCCGCCGGGTCGGCAAGCAGATCGTCGAGCCGCTCCGGCTGCACCGCGGCCTGGACCGGCGCGCCGCCGCCGAGGCGGCCGTCGGACTCGCCCGGGACGTCGGCCTGCCGGACCCGGAACTGCTGCTCCGGCAGTACCCGCACCAGCTGTCGGGTGGGCAGCGGCAGCGGATCTGCATCGCGATTGCGATGGCCGGCGAGCCCGCGTTCCTGGTCGCGGACGAGCCGACCACGGCGCTCGACGTGACCACGCAGGCCCGGATCCTCGACCTGTTCGAGTCGCTCACCGCCTCCCGGGGCACCGGCATGCTGTTCGTGACGCACGACCTGGCGGTGCTGTCGCGGATCGCGGACACGGCGGTCGTCCTCGAGGCCGGGCGCGTCGTCGAGCAGGGTCGCGTCGCCGACCTGCTCGCCACGCCCGGGCACCCCGCCACCGTGGCGCTCGTCGAGGCGGCGCGCGCCACCGCCAGGAGGACCTCGTGACCGACCCCGACCCCACCGCGCCGGCACTGGTCGGCACGGACCTCCGCCGCACGTACCGACTCCCCCGCCGCAGCCCGTTCGAGCCGGGCGCGGTCCGCACCGCCGTCGACGGCGTCGACCTGACCGTCGCGGCCGGATCACGGCTCGGGATCGTCGGCGAGTCCGGGTCCGGCAAGTCGACGCTCGTCCGCCTCCTCGCCGGACTGGAGGCTCCCACCACCGGCACCGTGCACGCGTCGGGCCGCCTCGTGGACGCGCGGGCATCGGCCGCGTCCTCGCGCTGGTTCCGTCGGGAGACCGGCATCGTGTTCCAGGACCCGGTCGCCTCACTCGACCCGCGGATGCGCGTCGGCGCGATCGTCGCCGAACCGCTCCGGGCGCTCCGGGTCGCGGGCGACCACCGGGCCATGGTGGCCGCCGTCCTGGAACGGGTGGACCTGCCCGCTGACGCCGCCGACCGGTACCCGCACGAGTTCTCCGGCGGGCAGCGGCAGCGCATCGCGATCGCCCGGGCGGTGGTGCACCGGCCGCGGATCCTGTTCGGGGACGAGCCGATGAGCGCCCTCGACGTCGTGGTCCGCGCTCGGGTGATCGACCTGTTCCGCTCGTTCGTCGACGACCTCGGGGCGACGCTCGTGCTCGTTTCGCACGACATCGGCGTGGTGCAGCGGCTGTGCGACACCGTCGCGGTGATGTCGGCGGGGCGGATCGTCGAGCACGGCCCGGTGTCCCTGCTCGACGCGCCGACGCACGAGGTCACGCGGGCCCTGGTCGCGGCGGCGCCGACGCTGCCGTAGGGCCGGGGGCGCGGGGTTCGCCGACCGGTCACGACACCCCGCTCACCTCCGCCGACCGGTCACGAACCGTCGGCAACGCCGCCCCAGAACGACGACTCTTGACCACTCGGCGGCAGGACCCGGGCGCGCCGGACAGACGGAGTCCGGCCGCCCGCGCTACCAGCCGTCCGGGTGGCGCCGCTGCCAGCGCAGTCGGCGCTCGAGCTGCGCCCCGATCGCCAGGAGCACCCGCTCCCCACCCGGGCGTCCGATGAGCTGCACGCCCATCGGCAGTCCCGCGCCGTCCGGGTGCCCCTCGCCGGTGACCCCGACGGGCAGGGTGATCGCGGGCAACCCCGACACGTTCGCCATCGACGTCCAGGGCGAGTAGGCGCACTGACGGCGGAAGTCCTCCTCCGGGTCGTCGCCGTACCACCCGAGGGGCCGCGGAGTCATCGCGAGCGTCGGGGTGAGGACGGCGTCGAACCGGTCGAACGCCCGGATCAGCGCGACCGAGAACGCGTCGAGTCCGGCCATCGCGTCGAGCACCTGCGTGCTCGTGAGCGACCGCCCGCGCTCGACCAGCCAGGCGACGAGCGGTGTCAGGGCCGACAGGTCGATCCCCGGGATCCGGGCGATGCCGGCGCCGGAGGACTCCCACGCCACCTGGAACGGCTCGGCGTACGGCAGGCGCGGCATCGTCACGTCCTCGACCCCGTGTCCGACCTCGCCGAGCACGCGGACGGCGGTGTCCACGGCCTCCCGCGCGGCCGGGTCGACGACCACGTCCACGAAGTCGTCCCACGGCGAGCCCTCGAGCAGACCGACGACGAAGCGCCCCTCGCCTCGGACGGCCGCCGCGGTGAAGGGCCCGTCGCCGACGTCGGGCGTCACGAGCGCGTACGGCTGCCGCTCCGGCACCCCGGTCGGTGCGACGAGTGCATCGAGCAGCATCCCCGCGTCGGCGACGGTCCGGGTGAGCGGCCCGGCGACGGCGAGTCCGCCCAGTCCGGCACGCCCGGGCATCGACGGCACGCGACCGCGGCTCGGCTTGAGGCCGACCAGGCCGGTGGCGGCCGCCGGGATCCGCACCGAGCCGCCGCCGTCCGACCCGACGGCCGCCGGCAGCAGCCCGGCCGCGACGGCGACGGCGGCGCCGCTCGACGACCCGCCCGGGGCACGCGTGGTGTCGTACGGGTTGCGGGTGGTGCCGAACCGCGTCTCGGAGGACGACGACATGCCGAACTCCGGGGTCGCCGTCTTGCCCAGGCTGATCGCCCCGGCGTCGTCGAGCGCCACGACGAGCGGATGGTCGGCCGTCGCCGGGTCCCCCGGCAGGGCGAGCGTGCCGGACCGGGTGGGCACCCCGCGCCGGTCCGTCAGGTCCTTGTCCGCGGACGGGAGGCCCCACAACGGCCGCGACGTCGGCACCAGGTCGCCGAGGTGGTCGGCCCGGGCACGCGCGGCCTCGGCGGTGACGGTCACGAACGCGCCGAGCTCGGGGTCGAGCCGCTCGATGCGGGCGAGGTAGTGGTCGGTGACCTCGCGGGCGGTGGTGTCGCCACGGCGGATCCAGTCCCAGAGTTCCTGCGCCGACAGGTGGTGGAGTTCGAACACGGACCGAGCCTAGGCCGACGCGTCCGGCACCTGCGCGAGGAGCTCCCCGACCTGGCAGCCGAGTGCGACGCAGATCGCTTCGAGCGTGCTGAAGCGGACCGCCTTCGCGTGCCCGTTCTTGAGGATCGAGAGGTTCACGGTGCTCACCCCGACCTGTTCGGAGAGGTCGACGAGCGTCATCCCGCGCGCCAGCAGCAGTTCGTCGAGTCGGCAGACGATCGCCATCAGACCAGTCCGGACGAGTCGTCCCGGTACCCGGCGGCCGTCCGGAAGACCGCTGCGAGGGCGGACAGTCCGGCTGCGGCGACGAGCGGCCAGAACGGGGCGCCCAGTTCTCCGCCGTGGCCGGTGTAGGTGCCGAGGAACTCGGGCAGCGCCCCGGCGATCGACGGCTGCGCCAGCTCGCTCGCGGTCTGCAGGACCGAGGCAGCCTCGAACCCCGCGAACACGATGACCGCGAGCGTCGTGAGCGCGCGTGAGCAGGTCCGGGCGAACGGACGCCCGTCGCCGATGCTGCGGGTCACGAGCAGCAGGCAGACTGCGATCCCGCCCGCGGTGAGGACGGTGACGAGGTCGCTCAGGTCGTGCAGCACGATCGTCGAGGCCGGGAGGTCCTGCACCCGTCCGATCATCTCGGTCACCGCCGGCGTCGTCCCGGCCACGACCCTCGCACCGTCGACAGGCGCCCCCGACGGGCGGGCGACCGGCATCTCGAGCGTCCAGGTCCAGTCGATGCCGGTCGTCCGGTGCGCGAGCTGGTCGATCATCCCGGCGACGATGAACCACGCGCGGACGGCAGCGACCAGGATCATGCCGAGGGAGACGACGAACACGAAGCTGACGGAGCTCTTCTGACGGAGCGCAGCGGCTCGCTCATCGGGGATCGACATGCGGCGAGCATAACGACTTTCGTTGCGGTGTGGCGACCCTGACGAAGTTCCTGGTTGACCGGCTGCCCGGACCCGACCAGGCTCGGCGCATGGACCACGGTGGAGTGCTCAGCGCGGACGCGCCCGACCCGGTGCTCGAGGTGCGGGCGACGATACGGGCACTGGGGTTCGGCGTCGCCGGACTCGTCGTGCAGCCGCACCTCGAGGACCTCGGCGCCGGCGGCCTGATGACCGGCGAGTCCGGCGGCCGGGTCGAGCGTGCGACCGCGTCGCGCCACTCCACGCTCTGGCGGAACCCCGACGACCGCAGCGACCCGGTGAACCTGGCGGTGCTGGATGACGAGCGGCGGCGGTCGCTCGAGGAGGTCCCGCCGTGGCCGCGCCCGGCCTGGCTCATCGCCGGGGTCGAGCGGATGCGGTACCCGATGCTGTGGGAAGCCGTGCGGACACATTGGACGGCCCCGGGCAGGGACCTCCCGGCACCGGCCGAGGCGCTCGTCGACCACGTGCAGTCCGTCCTGATGAACCAGTACCGCGACGAACACGGCCTCCCGGACCCGACCGAGCACCCGTGGCCCGTCCTGGTCGACGAACGCAGCGTCCAGCCCGGGCATCCGGTCCTGGTCGACGACGTCGAGCGCCCGGGCCTGCTCCTCGACACGGACCCCTTCGTGCTCGGCCTGGCGACCGAACTCGACGACGGGCGGCTCCTGACCGCAGTGCTCCCCCGCGATGAACTGCCCCTGCTCACCGTCGCCTTCGACTCGGCAGCGCCCCTCGAACCGGCAGCAGGACCGGCGCCAGCGCCGACCCCGAACACCGGGCCCACCTCCGAGGCGCGCTAGCCCGGACGGACCACGTCGAGGACCCGCCGCTCCTCCGCGTCGGTCACCCCCGACCGCCGCACCCGCCCGACCCCTCGGGCCCGCTCGTCCTCGACGACACGCCGCACCGTCTCGGCGAGCGGCCGGGTCGTCCCGCCGGCCGCCAGGAACGCCAGACCAGCCCGCCGGGCGAACCCCACCTCGCCGGCCGGGATCCACAGCGGCAGCGAGGCCGGTCCCGCCCAGTACGCGACCCCCTGCGCGAGGAGGGTGTCGTCGTCGACGGCCACGAGCCTCCCGTCGAACCCGGTCGCGGCCCGGACCTCGTCGAGGAACGCCCCCATCGACGTGCTCGGTCTGACGGCGTCGACGGTGCCGACCGTGCCCGCCCGCCCGGCGCGGACGATCCACTCCGCCAGGTCCGTGACGTCGACGACCTGCACGGCGCGGCCCTCGAGGACCGGCGTCACGACGTCGCCGCCGCGGTCGAGCCGGGCGGCCCAGTAGCCGAACCGGTCGCTCGGGTCGCCGGGCCCGACGATGAGCCCGGGCCGGACCACGAGGGCGTCCGTCCCTCGCGCCCGCCTGGTCGCCCGCTCTCCCGTGACCTTCGCGTCGGCGTACGGCGTCGGGTCGACCGGCTCGACGGGCTCGACGACCGGCGCGTCCTCGTCGTCGCCGGCCCGGTCGGTGCGGGCGTACACGGAGATCGTCGAGACGAACGTCCAGTGCGCGGCGCGGGCCGAGAGGGCCTCGAGCGCGCCCGCCACGTGCGCCGGATCGGTCGCCAACTCGACGACGTCGTCCCAGACCTCGCCCACGCCGGAGTAGGCGTCGTCTGCCGAGCGGTCGGCCCGGACGAACCGTGCACATGCCGGCGGTTCCCCCGACTCGCCCCGTGCCAGGCACGTCACCTCCGCACCGTCCCGCAGCGCCGCCTCGGCGACCGCCCGCCCCAACCACCCGGTCCCGCCCAGAACCAGCACGCGTCGCATGCCGTCAGTCTGGCAGCGCACCGGACGGGAGGCACGGGACCGGACCGCACCGTGCCTCCCGTCCGGTGCATGCCCGGCCCGGCGAGGTGGGACGATGTGGGGATGACCGCCACGCTCGTCGCCAAGGGGCTCGCCGGCGGCTACGCCGCCCGCACGCTGTTCGACTCCCTCGACCTCACGGTCGCTCCCGGTGACGTGATCGGCGTCGTCGGTGTGAACGGCGCAGGCAAGTCGACCCTGCTGCGCCTGCTGGCCGGGGTCGACGAGCCGCTCGCCGGCACCGTGTCGCTGTCCCCGACGGACGCGTTCGTCGGCTGGCTGCCGCAGGAGCACGAGCGGGTGGCGGGCGAGACGGTCGCCGGGTACGTCGCCCGTCGGACCGGGTGTGCCGAGGCGGCGGCGGAGATGGACGCGACGGCGCTGGCCCTCGGCGAGCCGGACGCCGGCGACGCCGCCGCGGACCGCTACTCGACGGCGCTCGAGCGGTGGCTGGCCTCGGGAGCCGCCGACCTCGACGAGCGGATGCCGGTGGTGCTCGCCGACCTCGGCCTGACCCTCGACGCCCCCGACGGCTCCGTGACGGCGGACTCGCTCATGACCTCGCTCTCCGGCGGCCAGGCAGCCCGGGTGGGGCTCGCGGCGCTGCTGCTGTCGCGGTTCGACATCGTGCTGCTCGACGAGCCGACGAACGACCTGGACCTGGACGGGCTGGACCGGCTCGAGGAGTTCGTGCGCGGCCTCCGCGGTGGGGTCGTCCTGGTCAGCCACGACCGCGAGTTCCTGGCGCGCTCGGTGACGGCGGTCCTCGAACTCGACCTGGCGCAGTCGTCGAACCGGCTGTTCGGCGGTGGCTACGACGCCTACCTCGAGGAACGCGAGATCGCCCGGCAGCACAAGCGCGACGCGTACGACGAGTTCGCCTCGACGAAGGCCGACCTGGTCTCCCGTGCCCGGACCCAGCGCGAGTGGTCCAGCCAGGGTGTGCGGAACGCGATGAAGAAGGCCCCGGACAACGACAAGATCCGCCGCAAGGCCGCCAGCGAGTCGAGCGAGAAGCAGGCACAGAAGGTGCGGCAGATGGAGTCGCGGATCGCCCGCCTGGACGAGGTCGAGGAGCCCCGCAAGGAGTGGCAGCTCGAGTTCACGATCGGCCAGGCACCGCGGTCCTCCGCCGTCGTCGCGACCCTGTCCGACGCCCGGTACGAGCAGGGCGACTTCACGCTCGGCCCGGTCTCGCTGCAGGTGAACGGCGGCGACCGGATCGGCATCACCGGCCCGAACGGTGCCGGCAAGTCGACGCTGCTGCGGGCGCTGCTCGGGCGACAGGAACCGACGAGCGGCACCGCGTCGATCGGGTCGAGCGTGGCCGTGGGCGAGGTCGACCAGGCCCGCTCGCTCTTCACGGGCACGGAGCCGCTCGCCGCGGTCTTCGAGGGGCTGGTCCCCGAGATGACGACGGCGGACGTCCGCACCCTGCTGGCGAAGTTCGGGCTGAAGGCGGACCACGTCGGGCGTGCCGCCGGTGAGCTCTCACCCGGCGAGCGGACCCGGGCCGGGCTGGCGCTCCTGCAGGCCCGCGGGGTGAACGTGCTCGTGCTCGACGAGCCGACGAACCACCTGGACCTCGTCGCGATCGAGCAGCTGGAGCAGGCCCTCGAGACGTACGAGGGCACGCTGCTCCTGGTGACCCACGACCGGCGGATGCTCGACACCGTGCAGCTCGACCGGCAGTGGCGGGTCGAGGCCGGGCGGGTCACCGAGGCCTGACGGGCCAGCGAGACCTGACGGGCCATCGAGGGCGCACGGGACAGCGGTCCGGGATCGGAGCGCCCCTAGGCTGGCGCGGTGGACATGACGGAGTGGCAGCAGCACGTCGACGCTCTCTGGGCCGACCCCGACGCCGACGGCGAACAGCGGATCGTCCGGATGCGGGAGCTGGCCGACGCCGCACCGCACCCGGCGCTCGGGGCCTTCGAGCTCGGCGGCGCGTACGACTCCGGCGGGCACGAGGTCGAGGCCGACGTCGAGTACAGCCGAGCCACCACGGAGGGCCTGGGGACGGTCGACCCGGTCCGTGCCGCTCAGATGGTGATCCAGCACGCGTCGACGCTCCGGAACCTTGGCCGGGTCGAGGACGCGATCACGATGCTCCGCGCAGCCCCCGCCCACCCGTCGATCGGCGACGCTCCGGCGGTGTTCCTCGCGCTCGCCCTGCACAGTGCCGGGCGGAGCGACGAGGCGCTGCGGCTGGCCGTCGAGACGATCGAACCGGCCCTGCCGCGGTACAACCGGTCGGTGCGCGCCTACGCGGCAGCACTCACCGAGGACTGAGCGCCGGGAGCGCGGTGCTCACTCGCCCGGGACACCGACGAGCGCACCGGACACGTACACCTGGACCGCCCGCTCGACGTCGAAGTCCGGGTCGTCCGCCGTCCCGATGCACAGGTTCCCGACCCCGCGGAGCAGTTCGTAGCCGGTGACCCCCGCGCTCGTCGCCCGTCCCGGCACGGTGGCACGCGCGGCGGTCAGCAGGTCGGCGCACACCGGCACGAGCCGGTCGACGAAGTACCGGTGCAGAACGTCGGTCGCAGCGCCGTCGCCGTGCATGGCGTCGGGCAGCCCGTGCTTGGTGACCAGGAAGTCGACGAACAGGCCGATCCACCGACGCAGCGCCACGTCCGGGTCGGACGACTCGGTCAGGAGGCGGGGGCCCGCTTCCGCACACGCCTCCACCTGGTGGCGGTACACGGCCAGCACGAGGTCGGCTCGTGTCGGGAAGTGCCGGTAGACGGTGCCCACGCCGACCCCGGCCTCCGTCGCCACCGCCCGCACCGGAGCGTCGACGCCGGAGCGGACGAAGACCCGGGCGGCGGCCTCGAGCAGGGTCTCCTGGTTCCGGCGCGCGTCGCTGCGCTGTACGGGGTCGGACGCGGCGGAACCGGGCTCGGACATGGCCACTCCTCGATGGTCGTTGCAAGCGGAACAGCGTTCCGGTACTGTCCGGAACACCGCTCCGTTTCATCGTACGGCAGCGGACGCCCCTGCGGAAGGAACACCGTGCCCACCTCGACCACCCCCGCCCTGGACCACCTGCTCGGCGACGGCGCGCCCGTCGTCTCCGTCGCGCCCGTCACCCTCGACGCACCGGGCCGCCCGCTCCCCCTGCAGGTCCGCGTGTCCGCCCCGGCGACCGGCACGGACCTGCCCGTCCTGCTCTTCTCGCACGGCAACGGCATGCACCTGGACGCGTACGCACCCCTCGTCTCGTTCTGGGCCTCGCACGGGTTCGTCGTGGTCCAGCCGACGCACCTCGACTCCCGTCGCAACGGCATCGGGTTCGACCACCCCGTCTTCCCGTCGATCTGGTCCGAGCGCACCACCGACCTGGTCCGCGTGCTCGACCAGCTCGACACCGTCGAGGCCGCCCTGCCCGGGCTGTCCGGCCGCGTCGACCGCAGCCGGATCGCCGCCGCCGGGCACTCCTGGGGCGGCCAGAGCGTACAGAGCCTGCTCGGGGCGCGGATCCTCGACGACGCCGGACAGCCCGGCGAGGACCGACGGGAGGCCCGGATCACCGCCGGCGTCCTGCTCGCGGCCACCGGCGTGGCCGGCGACGACCTCGTCCCGTTCGCAGCCGAGCACCTCCCCTTCATGCGGCCGTCCTTCGCCGAACTGACGACCCCGACGCTCGTCGTGGCCGGCGACCACGACCAGTCGCGGATGTCGACCCGCGGCCCGGACTGGTTCACGGACGCCTACACGCAGAGCCCCGGCGCCACCGACCTGCTCGTCCTCCACGGTGGGGAGCACGGCCTCGGCGGAATCTCGGGCTACGAGGCTGCCGAGACCACCGACGAGGACCCGGAGCGCGTCGCCCTGGTGCAGCGCCTGACCACGGCGTACCTCCGCTCTGCACTCGATGCCGGTGACGACGTGTGGGAGCAGGCCCGGGCCTCCCTGCCGACGGGTCCGGACGCGTCGGCGATGATCGAGCACCGGGGTCGGTGACCACCGCGTGTCATTGACCGACTAGATTGGTCGGTATGCGACCACATCAGTCTGCCATTGCTGCTTCCTGCTGGATCGCGGCGGCGGCGCTCTACCTGTTCGCCGAGGCCGTCAGCGCAAGCGCGTTCCCGGGGTACTCGTACGCGACGAACTACATCAGCGACCTCGGCGTGCCGGACACGGAGATGTTCCAGGGGCGCGCGATCGACTCGCCACTCCACCTGCTCATGAACACCGCCTTCGTGCTGCACGGCGTGCTGTTCGTCGTGGCCGCACTGGCCGCCCGGACCCTGGCGCCGGGGAGCTCGACGACGGGGCGACCAGCCGCGCGGCGGTGGTTCACCGTCCTGGCGGTGGCGCACGGCGTCGGCATCGTCCTGGTCGGGCTCTTCCACGGCAGCCAGGCCTCGGTCGAGAACGGTCTCGTGGTCCTGCACGTGCTGGGGGCCGCGGTGGCGATCACCGCGGGCAACACCGCGGCCGTCGTCGCCGGTGTCGCGCTGCTCCGGCACGCACCGGAGCAGCGCAGCCGTGGCGCCAGGTGGGTGGGCGTCCTGAGCGTCGCGCTCGGTGCGATCGGCCTGGTCGGTCTGGTGATGCTCGTGGTCGATCCGGCCTGGACCGCCGTCGACCTGCTGCCCGATGGGGTCTGGGAACGGGCCGCGGTGTACGCGATCCTCGCGTGGGAGCTCCTCGCCGGGGTCGCCGTGCTCAGCACCGCCGGCTCGCGCACAGACCGCGTGCACACCGGTACGAACGGTCGACTCGCTGAACGGTCGGCAGCGTGACCGGCGGCGACCGGACCCCCACGCCCGGACCGGCCCCGACGTCGGCCCGGATCCGCCCGACCGCCGCCGAGATCGACGAAGCGGTCCTGGACGTCACCGCCGGGCTGCTCGCCCGCCGCGGGGTCCGTGACACGTCGGTGCAGGCCGTCGCGGACGCCACCGGGTACTCGAAGACCGGTCTGCTCGGACGGTTCCCGACGAAGGAGCGACTCGTCGCCGCCGCACTCGACCAGTGCGTCCGGCTCACCCGCGACGTGCACGAGCGGGTCGACGACGTCACCGCGCCCCGCGACCGAGACGCCGCAGCGGTGGCCGGCCTGGTCGACCTCGCACTGCGTCGCCGCGGATGGGCCGAACTCGTGCTGGCCTCGGTGCCGCCGGTCGCCGACGCGACCCTCGAACCGGCACTCGGGGACGTCTTCACCCTGGTGTCGGACCTGTTCCGGATCGACGCCGACACCGACCTGCCGCGTCGAGCCCGCGTCACCGGGATGCTCGGGGCACTCGTGGTCCTCGCGCTGACCCACGAGCGGGAGACGACCGCCGAGGTCGCCCGCCCGCTCGTCGTCACGGTGTGCTGGTCGACGCTCGGGCACGAGGGGGCCGTTCCCTCGGTTCCGTGACCCACCGACCGCGTCGGCCGTTCAGTCCCGAGGCAGCCCCAGCAGTGCCAGGACCTCGGCGGCCTCCTCGGCCGGGGTCCGGTCAGCGGCGACGGTGACGTGCACCTCGTCCGGCTGCGGTGGCTCGAGCGTCGCCAGCTGCGACTGCAGCAGCGAGGTCGGCATGAAGTGCCCGGATCGCGCGGACATCCGTTCCTCGAGGAGCGCGCGGTCGCCGGCGACGTGCACGAACACCACCCCGGAGGCCCGCAGCACGTCCCGGTAGGACCGCTTCAGTGCCGAGCAGGTCACGACCCCGTTCGTCCCGGCCTGCAGGTGTCCACGGATCCACCCCGCGACGACGTCGAGCCACGGCCAGCGGTCCTCGTCGGTCAGGGGTGTGCCGGCGTGCATCTTGGCGACGTTCGCCTCGGGGTGCATGGCGTCCCCCTCGGCGAACGCCCACCCGAGCTGCTCGGCGACCATCGCGGCGACGGTGGACTTGCCGGACCCGGAGACGCCCATCACCACGAGGACACGGGCGTCGACCGGTTCGCCGCCGGCGTGCGCGGTGCTCATCGGATGAAGATCCCGGCGACCAGGACGCCGACCAGCCCGGTGACCGAGATCAGGCACTCGAGCACCGTCCATGACTTGAACGTCTGCCCCACCGTCGTGCCCAGGTACCCCTTCACCAACCAGAACCCGGCGTCGTTGACGTGCGACAGGAACACCGACCCGGCACCGATCGCGAGCACGAGCAGCGAGGTCATCGGCGACGACAGGTCGTGCGCGATCGGGGCCATGATCCCGGCCGCCGTGACGGTCGCGACGGTGGCCGAGCCGGTGGCGACGCGGACGAGCGCGGCGACCACCCAGGCGACGAGGAGCACCGAGATGCCGGAGTCCTTCACCGCGTCCGCGATCACACCACCGATGCCCGTGTCGATGAGCACCTGCTTGAACCCACCACCGGCACCGACGATGAGCAGCACCCCGGCGACCGGCGGCAGCGCGCTCTCGAGCGACTTCGCGACCGCGGACCGGTCCATGCCGCCGCCGATCGCGAAGAACACCATCGCGTAGACGGTGGCGATGCCGATCGCGATCATCGGCGTCCCGAGGAAGTCGAGCACGCCGACCCAGGCACCGCCTGCGTCGGGGGCAGTGGCCTCGCGCACCGCCTGCGCGAGCATGAGCACGACGGGCAGCAGGATGCCGACCAGCGCGACGGCGAACGACGGGCTCCGCGGCTCGCTGATCACCCGGGTGAAGTCGCTCTTGCCGTTGGGCAGGGAGGCGGTGTCCTGCGTGGCGGGGCCGCGGCGGGCCTCCCGGCCGGGGTGCGCGGGGTCCTCGCCACGGGAGCCGAAGATGTCCGGCACCGGGATGTCGACCCATCGCGCCGCGAAGCGGGCGAAGACCGGGCCGGCCAGGACGATGACGGGGATCGCGAGCACGATGCCGAACGCGAGCGTGGTGCCGAGGTCCGCACCGACCGTGGAGACCGCGACCAGCGGGCCGGGGTGCGGCGGGACGAATGCGTGCATGGTCGACAGGCCGGCGAGGGCAGGGATCGCGATCTTCATGATCGGGACGTCACTGCGCTTGGCGACCAGGACGATGATCGGGATGAGCAGGACCAGGCCCACCTCGAAGAACATCGGCAGGCCGATCAGCGCGCCGATCAGGGCCATCGTCCAGGGCAGCGCTGCGGCCGAGGACCGGCGCACCAGCGTGTCGACGACCCGGTCGGCGGCACCGGAGTCGACCAGCAGCTTGCCGAACATCGAGCCGAGGCCGACCAGGATGCCGACGCTCGTCATGGTGACGCCGAAGCCGTCACCGAAGCTCGTGACCGCCTTCTCCGGGGCGAGACCGGCGCCGAGGCCGACCCCGAGGGCACCGATCGTCAGCGCGACGAAGGGGTGCACCTTGAGCCAGGTGATGAGGGCGATGATCACCACGATGCCGACGAGGGCGGCGATGACGAGCTGGGGGATCGTCCCGGACGGGTCGACCGTCTCGGTCCCTGCGGCGAGCACGCGACTCGTGCTCGCGGCGGTGGTCGGGAGGTGAGGCATCTGCGCCCCTTCCTGGCACAGCTCCTGCGCTGCTGCCGTCCTGCTGCTGGTGTCGGTCCGACCGGGGTGCTGATCCCACCCGCGATCACTCCTGCAATAGTCTGATTAATCAGACTACATCGTCGTCGTCCGCGCGCCACCCGGACCTGGGCGCAGTCTGCCGCTGCAATGGACACCGCGTCACACATCCGCGTGACCAGGACCGTCGAGGAGGAACGATGCCGACACCCGGCGGCCTGCACGCCCACGTGCTCGACACACTCGGTCAGCGCATCGTCGACGGCACCCTCGCCCCCGGCACGGTGCTGCGGCCCGACGACGTCGTCGACGAGTTCGGCGTCTCGCGGTCGGTCGTCCGCGAGGCACTGCGCGTCCTGCAGTCGCTCGGCCTGGTCGAACCGCGGCAGCGCGTCGGCACGCAGGTGCAGCCGTCGACGCGGTGGGAGCTCCTGGCGCCGTCGGTGATCCGGTGGCGCGGGGCGTCCGGCGCCTACTTCACCCAGCAGCGCGAGCTGCTCGAGCTCCGCCTGGGCATCGAGCCGGTCGCCGCCTGGCTGACCGCCGACCACGGTGGCGCGGCGGCCGACGCCGTGCTGGCCGCGGCCGAGGACATGGTCGCCGCCGCGGCCGCCGGCGACGGACGCGCCTACCTCGACGCCGACGTCCGCTTCCACCGCGCCCTGCTCACCGGGTCCGGCAACACCGTCTTCGCCCACTTCGCGGGCACCGTCGAGGCACTGCTCCGCACCCGCACGAGCGAGTCACGCGACACGATCACCGGGTGGACGGCCGAGGCAGCGGCCCGGCACGAGGCCGTCGGTCGGGCGGTCGTCGGCCGGGAGGCACGGGTCGCCTCCGACGCAGCCGCCGACCTGGTGCGCACCACGCGCGACGAGTTCGTCGCCGAGGCCGGCTGACCGCTGGCCAGCCGGTCTCGTCAGCGGCCGCCGAACAGCGGCTTACGGGTGGTCCGCAGCCGCAGCCGCATGGTGACCGTGCCGAGCCACCGGTCGTACTTGTAGCCGACGCGCCCCATCCGCCCGACCTCCTCGAAGCCGAGTCGCTCGTGCAACCGGATCGAGGCGTCAGCGGACCGGTCGGCGATCACCGCGATCACCTCGCGCACCCCGACCGTCCGGCAGGCGTCGAGCAGCGCCTCCATCAGCGCCCGTCCGAGCCCCTTGCCGCCGGCCGCGGCACCGAGGTAGATCGAGTCCTCGACCACCCGGTTCGACCGGTCTCGGATGTTCCACGGCTCGACGAGGGCGTACCCGAGCACCTGGCCGGACGGGTTCTCCGCGACCAGGAACGGCAGCTTGCGGCGCTGGACCTCGTCGAACCGCTTCTTCCAGGCGGCGAAGGTGAACGCCGCCGCGTCGAAGGTCACCGACGAGTTCCGCACGTAGTGGGTGTGGATCTCGCGGACCTCGGGCAGGTCGGCAGCGGTGGCGGGACGGATCGCGTAGGCGAACCCCGACTCGACCGGCGCCGGGGCACGCAGGTGCCGCGGCAGGACCCGCCGCTGCTGGTATTCCTCCTCGAGCACGACCCGAGCCTACGGGAGGCACGTCACACGTCGGTCGGCAGTGTCCAGTCGACGGGGTCCGCGCCCTGGGCGACGAGCAGGTCGTTGACGGCCGAGAACGGTCGGCTGCCGAAGAACCCGCGCGAGGCGCTGAGCGGGCTCGGGTGCGCCGACGCCACGACCGGGGTGTCGCCGAGGAGTGGGCGGACCGATGCGGCCTGCGCGCCCCAGAGCACCGCGACGAGCGGACGGTCGCGGGCGACGAGCGCCTCGACGGCGCGCTCGGTGACGGCTTCCCAGCCCTTGCCGCGGTGGCTTGCGGGTTCGCCGACGCCGACGGTGAGGACCCGGTTGAGCAGCAGCACGCCCTGCTCGGACCAGGCACGCAGGTCGCCGTGCGGGGGCGGCGTGACGCCGAGGTCGTCGTGGAGTTCGCGGTAGACGTTCTGCAGGCTGCGCGGCACCGGGCGGACGTGCGGGTCGACGGCGAAGGACAGCCCGATCGGGTGCCCGGGCGTCGGGTAGGGGTCCTGTCCGACGACGAGCACCTTCACCCGGTCGAACGGGTCCTCGAAGGCGCGGAGCACGGCGGGACCGGCGGGCAGGTACGGTCGCCCGGCGTCGGTCTCGGCTCGGAGCCAGGCCCCGATCCGGTGGACGTCGTCCTCGACGGGCGCGAAGGCAGCCGCCCACCCCGGGTCGACCAGGTCGGCGAGGGGCTTCGGCTGCACGCTCAGGCGCCCATGGTGGCGACCGAGACGGACTCGTCGCCCGCCACCACCCGCCAGACGCTGCCGGTCCCCCGGACCTCGAGCGCGCCTTCGCCGACGACGAGGGTGGTGTCCTCGTCGATGGCCAGGCCTGCGGTGACGAACTCGGCCTCGGCCGCGGCGACGAGTCGGGCGAGGGTGCCGGCCTGGACCGCGTGGACGTCGATCGTCAGGTCGACGAGTCCCAGCCCCTCGCGGAGCTCGACCTCGTCGAGGCCCTCGGAGGCGGACTCGGGGCAGACCTCGACGCCACCGATGCGGAAGCCTCCGACCAGGGCGCGGTCCGCGGCGATCATCGCGCCGGCGGAGTAGCCGAGGTAGGGCAGCCCGTCGGAGACGAGCAGGCGGATCTGGTCGACCAGCGGGGCGACGGCGTCCAGGTAGTCGGGGGTCCGGCCACCGTTCACGACCAGGGCGTCGACGTCGCTGAGGACCGTGGTGTCGAAGACCCCGCCCGCGGCGACCTCGGTGACCAGGACCTCGGCGGCACGGGACCCGCCGAGCACCTCGGCGATGTCGGCGGTCGAGGACGGCGAGGACCCGTCGGCGCCGGCGACGGAGAGCAGTGCGATGCGCGGCACGGTCCGCCCGACGGCGGCGGAGCGTGCGGTGGCCTCGGCGGTGAAGGCCGCGGCGGCGTCCGCGGCGACGAAGGGACCGCCGCCGACCAGGTGGATGCTCACGATTCGGCCGTCACCGGGGCGAGGGCGCTCCACGGGAACGTGATCCAGCCGTCGACGCGACGCCAGACGTGGTCCGGCTCGAGGACGGTGCCGGGCTTGGAGTACAGGCACGCGCTGCGGACGTCGGCTCCGGCGGTGCGGATGATGTCGACGACCAGGGCCAGGGTGCGACCGGAGTCGGACACGTCGTCGACGACCAGGACCCGCTTGCCGGCGAGGCTCGGGGCGTCGAGGGCCGGTGCGAGGACGACGGGCTCCTCCAGGCGCTGCTCGACGTCGGTGTAGAACTCGACGTTGATCGAGCCGCACTCCTTGGTGCCGAGGGCGTAGGCCACGGCTCCGGCGATGATGAGCCCGCCGCGTGCGACGGCCACGACGACCTCGGGCTCGAAGCCGGCGGACAGGACGTCCTTCGCGAGCAACCGGGCGGCGTCGCCGAACTCGAGCCAGCCGAGCACCTCCGGTCCGCTCGTCACGGTCACGGTCGACGAGGCGGGAGACTCCGCGGGTTCGCTGCTGATCGGCATCCGCCCACGGTACCGGCAGGGATGCTCCGCCCGCGACCCGCGATGCCCACCCGGGCGCTGCGCCACCCGCGTGCCGCGCCCCGGGCACCGCCGGCCCGGCGCGCTGTCGGTCGCTACGCCTTCGGGGTCAGCGGCCCGCGCGCGAGCTTGTGCTGCGCCGACTGCGCCACCGGTCGGACGGTCACCAGGTCCAGGTTGACGTGCGCCGGCAGTTCCACCGCGTGCACGATCGCCTCGGCCACGTCGTCGGCGACCAGCGGCGCCTCCACCCCGTCGTAGACCGCGGCTGCCGCGTCGCTGTCCCCGCCGAACCGCACGAGTGCGAACTCGTCGGTCTTCACCATGCCGGGGGCGATCTCGACGACACGGATCGGTTCGCCGTTGAGCTCGAGTCGGAGCACCCCGACCAGGGCGTGCTCGGCGTGCTTCGCGGCGACGTAGCCGCCGCCGTTCTCGTAGGCGACGAAGCCCGCGGTGCTCGTGACGGTGACCACGTCGGCACCACCGACCTCGGCCGCGCGTCGGCGGAGCGCCGGCAGGAGGGCCGCCGTGACGCGCTTCGTGCCGAGCACGTTGACCTCGAACATCGCCCGCCAGTCGTCGACGTCGCCGTGCTCGACCGAGGCCGACCCGAACGCTCCCCCGGCGTTGTTGACGAGCACGTCGACACCGCCGAGTTCGTCGATCCGTGCGGCGAGCGCCGTCACGTCGGCGTCGTCCGTGACGTCGACGACCAGGGTGTCCGCACCGGTCTCCGCGGCGAGCGCCTCGAGCCGGTCGGCGCGGCGGGCCACGGCGAGGACGTCCCAGCCGTGCTGGCGGAACAGGCGGACGGTGGCGGCGCCGATGCCCGAGCTGGCTCCGGTGACGACGGCTCGACGTGTGCTCATGGTGCTCCTCGTGGGTGGGCGTCGGTGGCGGCGCGGAGGCAACGCTACCGACACGGGGGTGGCTGCCGGACGGTAACGTGCGGAGGATGACGACGGACGCCGCGCCTCCCGCGCCCTCTGCCCCGGCCGGGGCGCTCGATCCGGGTCGGCTGAAGCGGCGCATCCCGATGTGGGACACGGCCAGGTTCCTGGCGGTGACGCTGGTGGTGATCGGGCACGCGATCCAGCGGCAGACGACGGGCAGCGAGCACGCCCTGGCGCTGTACACGTTCATCTACGCGTTCCACATGCCGGCGTTCGGGGTGATCAGCGGGTACTTCTCGTCGGCGGACACCCCGACGGCGAAGCGGATGCGGCGGACGTTCACGGACATCGTGGTGCCGTACATCATCATGCAGACGATCTGGACCGTGGTGCAGGCGGTGGTGGAGGGCGGCAAGGAGTTCAACCCGACGAAGCCGACGTGGACGCTGTGGTTCCTGTTGGCGCTGGGGATCTTCCGGCTGATCCTGCCCTACCTGGTGCAGCTGCGGTGGCCGCTGGTCTGGGCGGTGGTCCTGAGCATCGGTGTGGGCTACTTCGACAACGTGGACTCGACGCTGTCCCTGGGTCGGGCGATCAGCCTGTTGCCGTTCTTCCTGCTCGGCTGGCAGGTGAAGCAGTGGGGGCTGTTCGACCGCTGGTACGAGGCGTCTCGTCGCACGGTGGTGCGGGTGCGGGTCGCTGCCGGTGCGGTCTTCGCGGGGTGGGCGGTGTCGTGTGCGCTGTGGATCCCGCAGTTCAAGGAGTTCGACCTGCACCACTGGTTCTTCTACGACGACTCGTACTCGGGCCTCGGTGAGGACGCCTGGTGGGCCGGAGCGGTCCGGTTCGGCCTGATGCTGCTGGCGACGCTGCTGACGGCGTCGTTCCTGGTGCTGGTCCCCCGACGGAACGTCTGGCTGACGCAGTTCGGCGCGGCGACGATGTACGTGTACCTGCTGCACACGTTCCTGCTCTACCCGATCCGCGAGTCCGGCGTGCTGGCGGGTGAGCACTCGGCGTGGCCGTTCGTGCTGCTGATGGTGCTGGTGGCGTGCGCGGTGAGCCTGTTCCTGGCGCAGCCGTTCGTGCGGCGCGGGATGCGGTGGTTGCTCGAGCCGAAGGTCGACTGGCTGTTCCGCCGCGATCCGGCCTAGTCGCGCCGGGTACTGGTCGCGCCGGGTCCTAGTCGCGGCCGAGTCGGCGGAGTTCGTTGACGACTTCGTCGAGGAAGTCGTCGACCTGGTCCTGGTCGTAGCCTTCGCGCCACTTGGTCGCCCGGAAGCGGGCACTCTTCACGTCTGCTGCGCGGAGGGGCTTGGCGGTCGCCAGGGGGCCGGTCGTCGGGACCGGGCTGCCCTCGACCACGGTCAGGGTCACCTGGATCCGTGCGAGCAGGTCGTCGACCTCCTGCTGGTCGTACCCGTTCCGGAACTTCGTCGGCATGAACCGCTTGTCCGCCACGTCCTGTGCGCGCATGTCGTCCCCCTCGGTCGGCGTCGGTGCCCCTCGATCCTGGCACGGGTCGGTCGTCGTCGCGTTACGTCTGACGACGCTCGCGCTGGTGCCCGCCCGGCCGTCTGCGTACCGTGACGGTCGACGCACAGGTGCGGCGGTCCTCCCGGCCGGCGCGCTTGTCGATGCACGTGTCGACCCGACGAGCACGGTGACGGACAGGAGATCCTGATGACCAACGACGCAGCCGCCTGGCGGTTCGAGACCACGCAGGTGCACGCGGGTGCCGCACCGGACCCGACGACGGGTGCCCGGGCGACGCCGATCTACAAGACGACGTCCTACGTGTTCGAGAACTCGGACCACGCCCGTGACCTGTTCGCGCTGGCACAGCCGGGCAACATCTACTCGCGGATCATGAACCCGACGAACGACGTCGTCGAGCAGCGCATCGCGGCGCTCGAGGGCGGCACCGGGGCGTTGCTCGTGTCGAGCGGCCAGGCGGCAGAGACCTACGCGGTGCTCAACATCGCCGGGGCCGGCGACCACATCGTCTCGTCGTCGTCGATCTACGGCGGCACGTACAACCTGTTCAAGTACACGCTGGCGAAGCTCGGCATCGAGACGACGTTCGTCGAGGACCAGGACGACCCGGCGGAGTGGCGTCGCGCGGTCCGTCCGAACACGAAGCTGTTCTTCGCCGAGACCATCGGCAACCCGCGCATCAACGTGCTGGACATCGAGACCGTCGCCGGCATCGCGCACGAGTCCGGGGTCCCCCTGGTCGTCGACAACACGATCGCGACGCCGTACCTGATCCGGCCGTTCGAGCACGGTGCGGACATCGTGGTGCACTCGGCGACGAAGTTCCTCGGCGGGCACGGCACGGTCATCGGCGGGCTCATCGTCGACGGCGGCACCTTCGCCTGGTCCGAGCACGCCGAGCGGTTCCCGGAGTTCAGCACCCCGGACCCCTCGTACCACGGGGCGGTGTTCTCGCAGGCCGTCGGTGACGGACTGGCGTACATCACGAAGGCCCGGGTGCAGCTGCTCCGTGACCTGGGTGCGTCGAACTCACCGGACACGGCGTTCGCGCTCCTGCAGGGCATCGAGACGCTGAGCCTGCGGATCGAACGGCACGTGTCGAACGCGCAGGAGATCGCGGAGTGGCTCGACCGGCACCCGGACGTGGCGACGGTGGCGTACGCGGGACTGCCGACGAGCCCGTGGTACCCGGCGGCGACGAAGTACGCGCCGCGTGGTGTCGGGGCAGTGCTGTCCTTCGAGCTCAAGGGCGGCGTCGACGCGGGCCGTGCCCTGGTCGACGAGCTGCAGCTGTTCTCGCACCTGGCGAACATCGGCGACGTCCGTTCGCTCGTGATCCACCCGGCGTCCACGACCCACTCGCAGCTGACGCCGGAGCAGCAGCTCACCACGGGCGTCACGCCGGGCCTGGTGCGCCTCTCGGTCGGCATCGAGAACGTCGAGGACCTCAAGGCCGACCTCGAGGCCGGGCTCACCGCGGCCCGCGCCGTCGCCCAGGCGGGCCAGCGCGCCTGACCCGGCCCGCGCCTCCCGGCTGACGCCCTCGCGGAACGCAACCCGGGCGGCTCCTCGCAGCGGTACTCCGTTGCGGCGAGTCGCCCGGGTTGCGTGTTGCGGGGTGGCCACGCGCCGGAGGTGACGTAACACGGCGGCGGGCGGGCGTGCCTCCGGCGAGAATGGACGCACGATGGACTGGCAGACGACCCCTGAGGACTCCGTGCCGTCCACGATGGTGCCCGGCGCCGAACTCGGCACCCTCGGCAAGCCGCCCGTCACCGGCGCCTGGCGGCCGGGCGACCCGCCCGGTGCCCGGCGGTTCGCGTCCCTCGGCGAGCAGTTCGTCCGTGGCGGCCGGATCCCGTCGGTCCGGGTCGCCTACGAGACCTGGGGCACGCTCTCCCCCGCCGCGGACAACGCGGTGCTGGTGTTCCACGCCCTGACCGGTGACTCGCACGTCGCCGGCCCGCCAGGGCCCGGACACCGGACCGCCGGTTGGTGGGGCGACGTCGTCGGCCCCGGCCGCGCGATCGACACCGACCGCTGGTTCGTCGTCGCCCCGAACATGCTCGGCGGTTGCCAGGGCACGACCGGTCCGTCCTCGCTGTCGCCCGACGGGGTCGAGTGGGGCTCGCGGTTCCCGTTCGTGACGATCCGCGACCAGGTCGCCACGCAGCTGCGCCTGGCCGACCGGCTCGGCATCGACCGGTTCGCCGCCGTCGTCGGCGGGTCGATGGGCGGCATGCACGCCCTGGAGGCCGCGATCACCGCCCCGGATCGCGTCGCCCGACTCGCGGTGCTGGCGAGCACCGCGCAGACCACCGCCGACCAGATCGCCGCGAACTCCCTGCAGCGGGCCGCGATCCAGATGGACCCGGGCTACGCCGGCGGTGACCACCACGACGCCGAGCCCGGCGAGGGCCCGCACCGTGGCCTGGCACTCGCGCGACGGATGGCGATGATGACGTACCGCGCGTCGGACGAGCTCAACGGCCGGTTCGCCCGCTCGTGGCAGAGCGACGTGTCCCCGCTCGGTGACGACGGACGGTTCTCGGTCGAGAGCTACCTCGACTTCCACGGCAACAAGTTCACCCGGCGATTCGACGCGGCCTCGTACGTGGCGCTCACCCAGGCGATGGACTCGCACGACGTCGGTGCCGGGCGCGGCGGGGTCGCTGCCGCGCTGGCCCGGGTCGCCGCGCGGACCCTCGTCGTCGGGGTGTCCAGCGACCGGTTGTTCCCCGTCGAGGACCAGCACCGGATCGCCGCCGGGGTCCCCGACACGCTGGACGGCGACCAGGCCGCGGTGATCACGAGCGAGTTCGGCCACGACGGCTTCCTCATCGAACACGAGGCCGTCGGGGCGCACCTGCGGCGTCTGCTCGACTGAGCGGGGGGCAAGCCGGTCCCCGGAAGACGGGACAAGCGCAGACCGATCCGTCGACCCCCGCGCGCCGAAGACCCCACGACGGGTGTCGCCCGTGGAATGATGCAGAGTGCACGGTCTCGACCAGTGCTCGGTTCCCCGAGAACCAACCAGCTCTCCCGAACCAGGAACAGCCAGGACCAACGATGGAACTCCTCGCACAGGAACGCGACCGCCTCCTCCGGTCGACGACCCGTGTCGTGGGCATCGTCTGCGCGCTCGTCAGCGTCGTGGGCGTGGCCACGTCCCTCGCCGTGCCTGTGCTGCCGCTCGTCGCCGGGTTCGCCTGCATCGCCGCCATGGTCGGCGCCCTCGTCGCGTTCGGCACCAACGGGTCCACCTGGTGGACGGCCGTCACCGTCGCCGGCGGACTCGGCGCCGTCACCGTCCTCACCGCAGCCGTCGCCCCCGACGACCGCGGTGTCATCGCCAGCGCCCTCGTCCCGCTCGCCGGCGGCGGGCTCGCCTCGCTCCTGATGGCGCAGCGCGGCCACCGCGTCGGACTCGGCCTGGCCGCCGGCGCCGGGGTCGTCTCGCTCGTGCTGATGAGCTGGGCCAGCGGCACCGTGCTCTCGGCCCCGGTCAGCGGCGTCCTGCTCGGCTGGGTCCTCATCGCGGTCATCGCCGTCTGGATCAGCCGGAGCATCCCCCGCGTCGCCCGCCGCATCTACAGCATCGGCACCGCCCACCGCGCCGAACGCCAGGCCAGCGAGACCGAGGCGCAGCGCCGCCAGGGTGCCCGGCTGCTGCACGACACGGTGCTCGCCACCCTCACCCTGCTGGCCCACTCCGGCGTCGGCGTCTCCGAGCACGCGATGCGCGAGCAGGCCGCCGAGGACGCCCGGCTGCTCCGCCACCTGCGCCTCGGTGCCACTCCGCAGCCGCAGCAGTCCGGCGACTACTCGCTCACCCGGACCGAGGAGTCGCCGCTCGGCCAGACGCTCGAGTCCGTCAAGCAGCGCTTCGGCCGGATGGGCCTCGAGGTCGCCTGGCACGGCACCGGGCAGGTGCTGCTGCCGAAGAACGTGCTCGACGCGTTCCTGCTGGCGCTCGGCGAGTGCCTGGAGAACGTCCGCCGCCACGCCGGCGTCCCGGAAGCGCACGTCACGATCGTCCACGACGAGGCGATGGTCCGCGCGATGGTCACCGACTCCGGCGTCGGCTTCGAGCTCGACACCGTCAGCGCCGAACGGCTCGGCTTCAAGGAGAGCGTCGTGAACCGCCTCCGCGAGGTCGGCGGCGACGCCCGCCTGTTCTCCGCCCCCGGTGCCGGCACCACCGTCGTCCTGGAGGCACCCCGATGAGCGGCGTCCCGGAGGACACCATGAGCCGCGGCCTCCCCGGCGAGCAGACCGCACCGCGCACCCGCCGGGAGGCCCGCGAACGCTACCGGGGCACCGAACGTCGACAGGCGCGCGGTCTCCCCTCCACCTCGACCGGCGCCCGCTCGCTCCGGCAGGCGGCCCAGCCCGGCGCCTCACTCGGAGCCGGCCACCTGGGACTCGGCGCCGCCGTGCTCACCGGACTGGAGGCGCTCGGCGGGATCGTCTTCTTCCTCGTGCACTGGGACGACTACACGAACCCCTGGATGACGGCCACCGCCTGGGCGCTGTTCGTGGTCGCCGCGAGCTGTGTCCTGGCCACCGTCCTCACCTACGGCGAACGCCTGACCGGTGTGGCGTTCGGGTTGATCTGCGTCGTCCTCGCCTGCATCGTCACGCTCGACTTCATCGGCATCTGGCCCGAGCACGACGTCGGCCACTTCGCCACCGCGTCGATGGCCGCCGGGTTCGCGCTCCTGCCGATCACGACCCTCCGGCCCGCCCGCGAGGTCATCGCCGCCATCGTCGCCCTGGGCCTGGCGTTCGTCGTCTACGCCGCGGTCTCCACCCCGCTGACGACCGAGACCCTGCCCGGCATCGTCACGATGCTCGCGGTCACCGTCGTCCCGCCGTCCGTGGCCCTGTTCGTCGTGCACCGCTTCCGGCAGCTCGTGCAGCGCGAACTCGACCGGGTGCTCGTACAGAGCAACGTCGGCGCCCCGCAGTTCGCCGTCGGGATGCTCGCCTCGGACGAACTCGCCCGCCTGGACCTGGCCGCCGAGAAGCTCCTCGACGCCGTCGCGAACGGCTCCGACCCGCTGCCGTTGTCCGACGCGTCCGCCTCGGTCGCCGCGTCCCTCGCCACCGAACTGCGCCTGCACCTCATCGAGGGCCGCCGCGAGACCTGGCTGTACCACGCGATCACGGAGTCCGACAACCTCGGCCGCTCCGTCGCCGTCACCGACCCGAGCGCCCTCGCCGGACACCTGACCCCCGCCCAGCGCGACGGTCTGCTCCAGGCGCTGTGGCAGATGGTCGGCGACGGCCGCACCCAGCAGCCCGGCGTGCCCGTCGTCTCGGTCACCCTCGGCCCCGTCGGCAGCGACGGCCACCCCGTCACCGACGACACCATGGACGTGCCCGTCGTCATCGAGTCGCGCGGGGTCCCCCGCCGTCGCCTCGGCCCGGCCGCGTGGACCGCCCTGCAGCGCATCGGCCCGTACACCGACAGCGTCCGCGAGGGCGTGCTGCACGTCACGGCGCACTGCGTCGTCAACCGGCACCCGCAGATGTGACGCACCACGAGCCTCCCGGCAGCGACGCCCCGACGGACGCGAGTGCCGCTACCGGACAACATGGCCAGCCTCCCCGAACCGGACCGACGATCCTCCTAGGATCAGCAGGCCCGGGACGGGCCCACCAGAAAGGACCCTCGCGCATGGCGACTCCAGCAGAACCGATCAGACTCGCACTCGTCGACGACCACCGGATGCTGCTCAGCGCCCTGACCGAGTGGATCCGCAACGCCGCGGACGACATCGCGATGGTCACCGCGGTCACCACCTGGCCGGAGCTGCTCACCAGCCCGGCCTTCCCCGTCGACGTCGTGCTGCTCGACCTGGACCTCAAGGACTCGATCCCGGTGTCGCTGAAGATCTCGACGCTGAAGACCGCCGGCGTGAAGACCGTCGTGATGAGCACCTACTCCGAGCCGAACGTGGTGCGCGAGGCCCTGGGCGCCGGCGCGCTCGGCTACCTCGTCAAGAGCGAGGACGCGGCCATGATCGTCGAGGCGATCCGCGCGGCGCAGCGCGGCGAGCAGTACGTGTCCGCCGAACTCGACCTGGCCATCAACAGCGGGGACGTCGGCGGGGTGCCGAAGCTCAGCGCGCAGGAGCGTCGCGTGATGGCGCTGTACGGCGGTGGCGAGCCGGTGAAGAGCGTCGCCTACCAGCTCGGCATCTCCGAGGAGACCGCGAAGAGCTACCTCAAGCGCATCCGCGAGAAGTACCGGGTCGCCGGGTTCGACGTCGGCACGAAGGTGGCGCTGCGGAAGCGTGCGATCACCGACGGGATCATCGTCCAGGACGGTTCCCCGCACGGGTTGTAGGGGGTCGGGCTGGCTGGCTGGCTGGCTGCCCGCCCGCCCGCCCGTCTCGAGGTCGCACAACACGCCGCTCAGGTCTGACCTGGGCGGCGTGTTCTGCGACCTGGGCGTGACGCCGACGGCACGTCGTGCGACCTCGGGGACGGTCCGTCGGTGCGGTCAGCCTGCGCCGAGCACGCCGGCCGGCCGGGAGGCCCGGGGCCGCGTCCGGCAGGCGGGCGTCAGTGCGAGGACACCGACTCGCGGATCGGGCCGGTGCTGGCCCCCGCGGTCCGGACCGCCGCTGCGCGTCGGTTCGTGCGGTTCTCCACCGCGTAGCTGATCACCGCGACGACGACACCGAGCATCGCCAGGCCGATGCCGAGCCAGCCCGGGGCGACGAACCCGAACCCGGCCGCGATGAGCGCGCCACCGAGGGCCGCGCCCAACGAGTTGCCGAGGTTGAACGCCGAGTGGTTCAGCGCCGCCGCGATCGTCCGGGCGTCACCGGCGACGTCCATCAGGCGGGACTGCACGGCCGGCGGGATCGCAGACGACGTCGCTCCGAGCAGGAACGCGCCGATGAACAGCCCGGCGACCCACTGCGCCGTGAGGACGGTCACGAGCAGTGCCCCGACCAGCGCGAAGAGCCCGACGAAGATGGTGGCCTTGACGCTGCGGTCGGCCAGGAACCCGCCGAGCAGTCCACCGACGACCATGCCGAGCCCGACCACGACGAGCACCAGCGGCACGGCCGACTCCGCCAGCCCGGTGACGTTCTGCACCAGCGGCGAGATGTACGAGTAGACGGCGAAGAACCCGCCGAAGCCGACTGCGCCGAGGCTCATCACGATCCAGACCTGCGGCACCCGGAAGGCGCGGAGCTCTCGGCCGATGGTCGCGTGCACGTCGCGTCCGCTACGGGGCACGAAGAACGAGACGGCGAAGAAGGTCAGGACGAACAGCGCGGCGACGACCCCGTAGGCGGTCCGCCAGCTGGCGACCTGCCCGATCCAGGTGACGGCCGGCACACCGACGACGTTCGCGACGGACAGACCGAGGAGCACGAGGGCGATGCCCTTGCCGCGCTTGCCCGGCCCCATGATGTCGCCGGCGACGATGGAGGCGATGCCGAAGTAGGCACCGTGCGGCAGGCCGGCGACGAAGCGGGCGACGAGCACCAGGCCGAACGAGGGCAGCACCGCGCTGGCAACCGTGGCGACCGCGAACCCGACGAGCAGCACCATGAGCAGGCCCTTGCGCGGGAACTTCGCCGACATCGCAGCGATCGTCGGTGCACCCACGACGACACCGAGGGCGTAGGCGCTGACGAGCCAGCCGGCGTGGGCGACCCCGCCCTCGGGGTCAGCGGCGTACTGGCCGGGCAGCAGGGCCTCGGCGATGTTCGGCAGCAGTCCCATCGCGACGAACTCGGTGGTGCCGATGGCGAAGCCACCCAGCGCGAGGGCGAGGATGGCGAGCGTGCGGCGGGCCGGCGTGAGCTGGGACATGGGACCTGTTCTCGTGCCGGAGCACGGTGGGACGGGCGGGGTGGATGCGGGCACGGTGTCGGCGAGCACGGGCAGGACCGGTGCCGGATCAGTGTAGACCGCTCCAACACGGAGGCGGAAGGGCCGGGCCGAATCGATTCGACCTGGCGCCGAGCGCATCGCTGACACAACGACGAACGCGGCCGTACCGACCGGGATTCCCGATCGGTACGGCCGCGTCCACGGGATGCGGGCCACCGGCCGCACACCACTCAGGCTGCGCGCTGCTCCGACGTCCGCTGCGGGCGCCGAATGGACGTGCCGGACGTGGTCCGCGCCTCCGGCAGTTCGTCCCGGTGCACCCATCCGGTGCCGCACTCCGCGCAGCTGGCCCAGGCGTGCTGGCCGTCGTCGGAGACGTCGATCACGGCCGAGGGGAGGTCACAGTCCGGGCACCATCCGTCGTGCATCATGAGCGGGCTCCTTCCGTCGTGGCTGCCGGTGCTCGTGCACCGGCTGATGGACCCATCACACCCCCGACCGCCGACATCGCCGCAACGTCGGCGGCGTGTCGGGCGGGTGCACACCAGGCCCACACCGGGCTGGTCATCCCCTGTGCGGATCGGTCCTCGCGAGACGGTGTCGACACGGCTGCGTTAGGTTCAGGGGACACGCCGCTTTCCATGGGGGGAACACAACGGTGACTGCACCAACTGAGCTGTTGGCATCCGCATTGCCCGACCTCACGGACGACTTCGCCGCTGGAGTGCAATGGTGAACCGGCGTCGAGCGGCGTGGGTGGCGCTGTTCCCGTCACTCATCGGGTCCTTGACCGGCTGCACCGCACGATCGCAGCCCGCCCCGGAGGACTCCGTGGGCTCCTGGCAGATGCAGGCCGAGAACGGGTCATCGTCAGCGCGCTTCACCATCGCAGCGGACCACACGTACACCGCAGAAGACCTGCCGCGAGCACTCGCCTGTCGGCTCGAGATCGCCGCCGGAAGCCCTCCCGGCTGCCGAGACGGCAGCCCTTCGGTGAGTTTCTCCGGAACGTGGCGGCTGGCGGACGGGAACCCACGCGAACTCTGGCTGGAGTACGACGACTTCCTCGTGCGCAGGGCGATCCGCGACGGCGACGAACTCGGTTTCTTCGTGCGATCAGTCGAGGCGCCACGACCCGACTACATGTTCCACAGGACGTGAGGCTGGCCAGGACAGCTCAGGGGCGCGTGTGATCGAGGAGTTCACGTGGACGGAAGGAGACAGCGGAATGGGAATCCGGATGCGACCGATGGCGATCGTCGCCATCGCTGCGAGTTCGATGCTGCTCGCTGCCTGCACTTCGGGAACCGCTGATCAGAGGGACGGAGGAAGCGACCTTCGCGATCAGTACATCGGGACCTGGACGAGGAGCGCCGATGGCGGCTCGTCGTCGTTGGTCTTGTCTCCCAACGGGACGTTCGAGGCACATGACTTCCCGGCCGTGCTCGTGTGCGGCCGGTCGACTGGAGGACGAGAGATCGACGCGTGCCGCTCGGACCCCGACACGGTCTCTGCCGCCGGGACGTGGTCGATACCGGACGAAGAGCAGGGCACCGTGTGGCTCGACAGCGACGGCCTCAGTTTCAGCACGGCATACCGCAATTTCGACAGCTTCTTCGGCAAGTCCTTCTCCCTCGGCTTCTACACGGGGTCCATCGACAAGCCGAAGCCCGACTACCTCTTCGCCAAGAGATAGACGCTCGATGCGCCCCGCCCGGACGACGTCTTCACACGCGATCCGTCGGGAAGTCGCTGACCGGTCGTCGTTCAGCCCCCGAGCGCCGCTTCGAGCCGCTCGAGCTTGCCGTTACGAGGCTCTCAACCGGGCAGCCGGCGACCACGGCCCCTTCTCGCGGGTCACCGAACGGTTCACATGGAAAGAGGAAGTAGTGCAGTGGTGACAAGACGTCGTGCGGGGATCACCGGAATCCTGGCGGCGATGACCGTGGCGTTGACCGGCTGCACCCTGCCAGCGCAGCCCGGGCCGCAGGACTACGTCGGGACGTGGCGGCTGCAGACGGCGAGCGGGGACGCCGCCGCTCGGTTCGAGGTCGCAGACGACAACACCTACACGGCACACGACATCCCGGCGTCGATCGCGTGCGGGACGGAGGTCTACTCGGGCAGTCCGCCCGGGTGCGCAGATCACCGAGACGCCGTGGACTTCGCGGGGAAGTGGCGGTTGTCCGAAGCCGACTCCAAGGAGCTCCGGTTCTACTTCGCCGACCTCCTCGTGCGGAAGGGGTACCGCGACGGCGACGAGCTCGGCTTCTACACCCGTACTCTCGATGCGCCCCGCCCGGACTACGTCTTCACACGCGATCCGTCGGGGAGCCGCTGATCGGTCGCCTCAGTCCCCGAGCGCCGCTTCGAGCCGCTCGAGCTTGCCGTCGAGCTCCCCCGTGTGCCCGGGCCGGATGTCTGCCTTCAGCACGAGCGAGACCCGGGTACCGAACGGTGCGACGGCCTCGGTCGCGGCCTTGACCACGGCGAAGACCTCGTCCCACTCCCCCTCGAGCTCGGTGAACATCGACGAGGTGCGGTTCGGCAGGCCGGACTCGCGGACGACCCGCACGGCTGCGGCGACGGCGTCGTGGACGGAGCCGTCCTCGGTTGCGGCGGGGCCGCCGGACGGGGCGATGGAGAAGGCGACGATCATGCCTCCATCCTGCCCCGCTGCGCGCCTGCGCGGCGGCGTCATCCCGCGACGGCCTCAGCGCGCAACGACCTCATCGTGCGATGGGGTCCGCGTGCGTCGGGTCGTCGGCCGGACGGGAGGCCCGTGGTGCGATCCCCTGTCGCCACATCCGGACGAGCACCACGACCGCCCACACCAGCACCGCGACCTCGAGGGCGTTCCGCACCGACAGGACGACGAGGATCCACGGCTGCACGGCGAGCACCTGGTCGTAGTAGCCCGGGTACACGAGCTGCGTGAGGAACGCCATCGGCAGCATCGCGGCCCCGACGGGCAGGAACCGCCAGGCGCTCCCCCGCCCGGCGACGAGCCCCCAGACGACCGGCACGGCGAACCACCCGATGTACTGCGGCGACCCGACCTTGTTCGTGGCGATCAGGGCGGCGACGAACAGCAGCGCCAGCACCGGGGCGACCTGGGTGCGGCGGGCCCCGGTCCGGACGGCGAGCAGGGCGAGGACGACGCCGACGACCACGACGGCCGCCATCAGCGGGGTGGACAGTGCGGCGGCGACGGTGGTGCCGGCGCCGGAGACCTCGAAGGTCAGGATCTCGTGGTCGTAGAAGACCGCCGCGCCCGGGACGTGAGCGGCGGCGGCCCAGAGGAACGGCGTGGCGAGGGGTGACTCGATCTGCAGCCCGCGGCCGGTCTGTTCGCCGATGAACGAGAGCAGGTGGGCGGCGCCGCCGAAGAGCACGTCGACCAGGACGACGAGCGCGGTGACGGTGAGGGCCCCGGCGACGACCTCGCCGCGTCGCCCGCGACGGAGGACGAACAGCACGCCGACCAGGGCGGCCGGCCAGACCTTGACCCAGGCGGCGACGGTGAACACGGCCGCGGCGATGCCCGGTCGTGCGGCGACGAAGGCCACCCCGACCAGGGCCACGGCGGTGGCGACGGTGTCGATCCGGCCGAGGCCGATCGGACCGAGGGCCAGCAGGAACACCAGCCACCACCAGACGACCCGGACGCCGAACGCACGGAACCGCCAGAGCACGGCGGCCGCGACGGCGTTCAGCAGCACCATGAGCAGCAGCCACCCGGTACCGATCGACGCGGTGCCGCCGAGGGCCGCGGCCGCCATCGGGACGATCGCCAGGATCGGGTAGACCCAGGGCGAGTCGATGCCGACCCAGAAGTGCGACGACTGCCCGGATTCGATCCACCGTCGGTAGGTGATGGTGACGTCACCGATCGGCTGGTTCGGCACGACGAGCGTCAGGTACCAGAGCACCAGGTGCACCGCGACGAACACCACCCCGAAGACGACGATCTCGGGCCACGGGTTCCTGCGCACCGGACGAGCGTACCGACCGGTCGCCGATCCTCAGCCGTTCCCGAGAGTGACGTGTCACCGTCTCCGGGTGACCTCCGCACCGAACCCGCCGGCCTCGCCGGACGCTCCGGCTCCCCGCCCTCGGCGTCGTCTCGTCATCGTGCTCGTCGTCCTCGTCGTGGTGGCGGTGGTCGCCGTCGTCGCCGTCGCGATCGGCACCCGCGCCTACACGTCGAGCGAGAACGCCAAGGCCTCGGCCACGCCGACGGTCGCCGCCAGCCGCGCCCCGTCGACGCTCGACGCGGCGGACCTGTCCGGCGCGTGGACGGTCGGCAGGGGTTCCGAGGCCGGCTACCGCGTGCACGAGGTCCTCAACGGCTCGGACGTCACCGTCACCGGCCGCACGTCGGAGGTCACCGGGACGGCGACCGTCGACGGCACGACGATCAGCGCAGCGACCATCACGGTGCAGGTCGGGGACATCGCGACGGACTCCGCGCAGCGCGATTCGTACTTCCGTGACTCGGCGCTCGACACGCAGGCGTTCCCCACGGCGACGTTCACGCTCACCCAGCCGGTCTCGGACGCCGTCCCGACGGGCAACGGCACGACGACCGTGAAGGCGACCGGGACCCTCGAACTGCACGGCGTCACGAAGCCGGTCACCGCGACGCTGCAGGTCGGGCTGAACGGCGACGGCGTCGACGTCTCCGGCACGGTCCCGATCACGTTCTCGGACTACTCGGTGCAGGCGCCGAACCTGGGCTTCGTCAAGGTCGACGACGCCGGGTCGGTCGAGTTCCTCGTGCACGCCACGCCGTCGTCCTGACCGGCGCCCGGGCGGGTCACGGCGCGACCGGCTGACGGACGGGAGGCTCCCCACCGGCCCGCCACGCGCCTCCCGTCAGCAGGCCGACAGGCCAGCAGGCAGACGCCCGCTCGGTCAGTCCGCGTCCGCGTCCCCGCGGACCGCGAGGTCCCGCACCACGCCGGGCAGCTGCTCGATGAGAGCCGTCATCGGGAACGGCCCGCCCCGCGAGGCCCGACGGGCCGCGACCCCGTGCACGACCGCCGCGGCCGCTGCCAGGTGGGCCAGTTCCTCCGGTCCGACCTCGGACGTGCCGGCGCGCGCGGCGACGAGTGCGCCGAGGACCCCACCGAGGACGTCCCCCGCACCCGCTGCCGCGAGCCACGGCGTCGCCGAGGACGCGACCAACCGCACCCCGCCGTCGGGCGTGACGACGTGCGTGTCGGCGCCCTTGAGGAGCACGACGCTCCCGGTCCGTTCGGCGGCGCGGAGTGCCGAGCCGCGCGGGTCGCCCTCGACCTCGTCGCGGGACACGCCGAGCAGCGACGCCAGCTCGCCGGCGTGTGGCGTGAGCACCGCGAGCGGCCTGAGGTCGACGAGCGGGATCGCCCCCGCGTCGACGACGACCGGCACCCCGTCGTCGGACGCGTGCGTGAAGCCCGCGCGCGTCGTCTCGTCGAGCGCGTCGAGGGAGTCCGCTGAGATCCCCGAGCCGACCAGCCACGCCTGGACACGGCCGACGCCGGCGACGATCTCCGGCCGTCGGGCAAGCACGAAGTCCGTGGCACGGTCGGGCCCGACGTAGCGGACCATGCCGAGCCCGGTGTGGACGGCGGCGTCGACGCCCATCACCGCAGCCCCCGGGTACTGCGCGGACCCGGTCGCGACGCCGAGGACCCCGCGTCGGTACTTCGAGGTGTCCCCGGTCGGGACGGTGATCCAGCGGGCGGCGTCGGCGGGTCGGACGGAGACGAAGTCGTTCATCGTGCCCACGGTACGGTGACGGGCATGAGCCTGTCCCTGCCTGGTCGTGTCGTCGTCTTCGACTACGGCGAGGTGATCAGCCGGACCCCGCACGCCGCCCGTGCCGCACTGCTCGAGGCGACCGGGCTCGACGCCGACACGCTGTTCCCGGTGTACCAGGAGCTCCGGCACGACCTGGACCGTGGCGACCTGACGGTGCTCGCGTACTGGCGAGCGATCGCCGAGCGCACCGGGCAGTCTTGGTCGGTGACGGACATCCACCGACTGTGGGCGCTCGACTTCACCGGCTGGTTCGAGGTCGACCCCGAGGTCCTGGCCCTGGTCGAGGAGCTCCACGACGACGGCACCCGGGTGGCGTTGCTCTCGAACGCGGGCTTCGACTTCGGCGACCCGTACCGTCGCTCCCCGATGGGCTCGCTGTTCGAGACGGTCGTGGTGAGCGCGGAGGAGCACGTCCTCAAGCCCGATGCGGCGATCTACCACGAGACCTGCGCGCGCCTCGGCATCGAGCCGGGCGCGATGGTGTTCGTCGACAACCGGGCAGAGAACGCGGCCGGTGCCGATGCGGTCGGTGCCGTCGGCGTGCACTTCACGTCGGCCGCGGCGCTGCGTCGGTCGCTCGAGGAGCTCGCAGCGACCGTCTGACGGCTGTCGGACCGCCGCCTGACGGGAGGCACGGGTCGGCTCCTGACGTCCTCTCGCTTCCTCCGAGGGAGCGCCCGGTACGATCGAGGCATTGTGGACGACCCTCCTAGTGCTGACCATCACATGCCCGCCGCTCACACAGTGAGCTGCCCGACTCCGAGGTGCGCCTCGTGAGCCCCGTCGACATCGTCATGCTGATCGGCGGCATCCTGCTGACGCTCGGCACCGGCGTCTTCGTGGCGTCCGAGTTCGCGCTCGTCAACCTCGACCGCGCCGACGTCGAAGCCCGCCGTGACCGCGGCGAGACCGGCCTCGGCCCGGTCATCGGGGCGCTCAAGGTCACCTCGACGCACCTCTCCAGCGCCCAGCTCGGCATCACGCTGACGACGCTGCTCACCGGCTACCTGCTCGAACCGTCGATCGCCAAGCTGCTCGAAGCGCCGTTCCTCGCGATGAACCTGGCCGAGGGCGTCGTCGAGACCGTCGGCTCGATCGTGGCGCTCGTCATCGCCACGCTGCTGTCGATGATCCTCGGTGAACTCGTGCCGAAGAACTTCGCGCTGGCGCTGCCGCTGCAGACCGCCCGTCTGGTCGTGCCGCTGCAGGTCGGCTTCACGACGGTGTTCAAGCCCGCCGTCGCCCTGCTCAACGGCACTGCGAACGCCATCCTCCGCGGGATCGGCATCGAGCCACAGGAGGAGCTCTCCGGTGCCCGCAGTGCCGAGGAGCTCACCTCGTTGCTCCGCCGGTCCGCCTCCGAGGGCTCGCTCGAACAGGACACCGCGACGCTGCTCCAGCGCACGCTGTCCTTCTCCGAGCTCAACGCCAGCGACGTGATGACCCCCCGCCCGCGTCTGTCGACCATCCGCGTGTCCGACAGCGCCGAGGCGGTCATCGCCCTGGCCCGCAAGACCGGTTTCAGCCGCTTCCCCGTCATCGAGGAGGACGCGGACGACGTCGTCGGCCTCGTGCACGTCAAGCAGGCCGTCTCGGTGCCGCGCGAGAAGCGTCCCGAGGTGCCGGTCGGGGCCCTGATGACCGACGCCGAGCGCGTGCCGGAGACCATGCCCGGCGACACCCTGCTCACCGAGGTCCGCGGCCGTGGCTACCAGATGGTGATCGTCGTCGACGAGTACGGCGGCACCGCCGGCGTCGTGACGCTCGAGGACCTGGTCGAGGAGATCGTCGGCGAGGTGTCCGACGAGCACGACCGGGCACGCATCGACGTCGTCCGGAGCCGTGGGTGGCTGACCTTCCCGGGGCTGCTGCGCCCCGACGAGCTCGAGGACCGCGCGAGCGTCACCGTGCCCGAGGACGGCCCCTACGAGACCGTCGGCGGGTTCCTCATGCAGGAACTCGGCCGCCTGCCCCAGGTCGGTGACGAGGTCGCGATCGACTCCGGCGTCTTCCGCATCGAACGGCTGGACGGCCGTCGCATCGACCGGATCCGGTACACGCCGAACCCGGTCGGCGAGGACACCCTCGGCAGCAGTGCCGGCGCCGACCGGCGCACCGCCGCGCGCACCACCACGACGGACCAGGAGGCCACCCGATGAGTTCCGACTGGTGGGGCATCTTCTGGCTCTTCGTGCTGCTCGGCGGCAACGCCTTCTTCGTCGCGGCGGAGTTCGCGGTCATCTCGGCCCGCCGCTCGCAGATCGAACCGCGTGCCGAGCAGGGCTCCCGGGCCGCGCAGATGACCCTGTGGGCGATGGAGCACGCCACCCGGATGCTCGCGACCACGCAGCTCGGCATCACCGTCTGCTCGCTGCTCATCCTCAACGTCTCCGAGCCGGCGATCCACCACCTGCTCGAGGTCCCGCTGCACCTGACCGGCTGGAGCGCCGAGGTGATCGGCATCGTGGCGTTCGTCTTCACGCTGCTGCTCGTGTCGTTCCTGCACGTCGTGTTCGGCGAGATGGTGCCGAAGAACATCTCGTTCTCGATGCCGGACCGGGCGGCGCTGCTGCTCGTGCCGACGCTCTGGTACATCGGTCACGGCCTGCACTGGGTCGTCGTCGGGCTCAACGAGGTCGCGAACGGCGTGCTGCGCCTGTTCAAGGTCGAGCCGAAGGACGAGGCCGTCAGCGCCTACACCGTCGAAGAGGTGCAGACGATCGTCGAGCAGTCCCGACGCGAGGGCACCCTGGCCGACGACTCCGGCACGCTCCGGATGGCGTTCGAGTTCACCGAGAAGAAGGTCAAGGACGTCGCCGTGCCGATGTCCGGGCTCGTCACCCTGCACGAGGACGCGACGCCCGCCGACGTCGAGCGGGCCGTCGCCCAGCGCGGCTTCTCGCGCTACGTCCTGGTCGACGACGCGGGTGACCCGACCGGGTACGTGCACGTCAAGGACGTCATCGACCTGCGTCCGGACGAGTTCGACGACCCGGTACCGCCGAAGCGCATCCGCCAGCTCATCTCGCTCTACACGGAGATGGACCTGGAGGACGCCCTCGCCACCATGCGCGGGGCGGGGCGCCACGTGGCGCGGGCCTTCGACGCAGACGGTCGGACGACGGGCGTGCTGTTCCTCGAGGACATCCTCGAGGAGCTCATCGGCACCGTCGAGGACTCGACCCGACGCCGGTAGACGCACACACAGACGGACGGGAGGCGCGGTGCCAGCTGGCACCGCGCCTCCCGTCCGTCCGGTGCTACCAGCTGACGGGGAGGGGCTTGCCCTCCTCGTAGCCGGCGGCGGACTGGATGCCGACCAGGGCACGGTCCGCGAACTCGGTCAGCGACTGCGCGCCCGCGTACGTGGCGGAGCTGCGGAGACCCGTGGTGATCATGTCGAGCAGGTCCTCGACGCTCGGGCGCTCCGGGTCCAGGTAGATCGTCGACGACGAGATCCCCTCGGCGAAGAGCGCCTTGCGGGCCCGCTCGTAGGGGTCGAGCCGCTCGAAGCGCTCCCGCACCGCCTTGGCGGAGGCCATCCCCCAGCTCTCCTTGTACGCCCGACCGGCGTCGTCGCGGCGGAGCACGCCCGGCGCCTCGAGCGTGCCGGCGAACCACGAGCCGATCATCACGGCCGACGCGCCCGCGGCCAGCGCCAGGGCGACGTCACGCGGGTAACGGACCCCGCCGTCAGCCCAGACGTGTGCGCCGAGCGAGCGCGCCGCTGCGGCGGTCTCGAGCACGGCGGAGAACTGCGGACGCCCGACGGCGGTCATCATGCGGGTGGTGCACATCGCGCCCGGCCCGACACCGACCTTGATGATCGACGCGCCCGCGGCGACCAGGTGGGCGACGGCGTCGGCGGTGACGACGTTGCCGGCGACGAGCGGGATGCCGAGGTCGAGGGCGGACACCGCACGGAGCGCGCGGATCATGCCCTCCTGGTGGCCGTGCGCGGTGTCGAGGACCAGGACGTCGACGCCCGCGTCGGCGAGGGCCGCGGCCTTCGCGGCGACGTCGCCGTTGATGCCGACGGCCGCGGCGACCCGCAGGCGGCCGGAGGCGTCGACGGCCGGACGGTAGATGTCGGACCGGATGGCGCTCGTCGGGCTGACGGTGCCGACGACCTTGCCGTGCCGCATCACCGGTGCGAAGTCGACCCCGGCCGCGGTGAGCACGTCGTACACGTGGCGGGAGGACCCGGCGTCCTCGGCGTCGATCGCGGTCGTCGCGCCGTGCAGCAGGTCGCCGAGGACCGCGTCGGCCCCGGCGGTGGCGAGCCGGTTCGCGGGCACGCAGCCGAGGTACTCCCCCGTCTCGTCGCGCACCACCACACCGCGACCCTCGACGGGCAGCAGCTGCTCGAGCGCCTCGGCGACGGTGGCGTCGGCACCCAGGTCGATCGCGGAGTCGAAGTCGACCGGCTGCGCCTTCACCCAGCGGATCGCCGCGTCGAGGTCCTGCAGGTGCATGTCCTGCGGCAGCACCCCGAGCCCGCCACGACGGGCGAGGGTCGCCGCGAGCCGCGGACCCGTCACCGAGTTCATGTTGGCGCTGACGATCGGGATCGTCGCACCGGTGCCGTCGTTCGTGGACAGGTCCACGTCGAAACGGCTCGTCACGCTCGACCGGCTGGGGACGAGGAAGACGTCGGAGTAGGTCAGGTCGTGGGTCGGCCGCGTCTCGTAGAACCTCATGACCGCCACTGTACGGCGGCGCGCGGAGGGCCGCCGGGAGCGGCACGCAGACCCGCCCGGGAGGCTCGACTCACCCGCCGTCTCCCACCTCACGGCCACGGAGGAGCGGCTAGGGTTGACGGCGTGCGGGACAGGGTTGCCCCGCACGACACACACGAGCATCAATCGACGGAGAGTGGGCGATCGGCTGTGTCGAGCCATCTGACCGGAACTGACGAGACCGCGGGCGAATTCGGCGCGAACGAGTGGCTGGTGGACGAGCTCTACGAGCAGTTCCTCGCCGACAAGAGCAGCGTCGACGAGTCCTGGTGGCCGGTCCTCGAGAGCTACCACCGGGCCCAACCCACCAGCACGGACGCTGCCCCGCCCGCCGCTGCCGACTCCGCCACCGCCGCTCCCGCCCAGGCCGCCGCTGCCCAGGCCGCCCCCGCCGAGCAGCCCGCCGCCGTCGCCGGTCCGTCCTCCACGCAGCAGCCCGCGACCGGAGAGACGAAGACGCCGCTCCAGGCCCGCACCACCTCGCGCCAGCCGTCGCCGCAGCCGATCCCGGCCGAGGCGAACGACTCCGCCGACGAGCACGAAGAGACCCACGAGGACGTCGCCACCCCGCTCCGTGGCATGGCGAAGACCCTGGCGTCGAACATGGACGCGTCGCTCACCGTCCCGACCGCCACCAGCGTCCGGACGATCCCGGCGAAGCTGATGATCGACAACCGGATCGTCATCAACAACCACCTGCGCCGGGCCCGCGGCGGCAAGATCTCCTTCACGCACCTGATCGGCTGGGCGATGGTCCAGACGCTCAAGGACTTCCCCAGCCAGAACGTCTCCTACGAGGAGCGCGACGGCAAGCCGTTCCTGATCACCCCCGCGCACGTCAACCTCGGCATCGCGATCGACGTCCCGAAGAAGGACGGCACGCGTTCCCTGCTGGTCCCCAGCATCAAGCGCGCCGAGACCCTGACGTTCGGGCAGTTCCTCTCCGTGTACGAGGACGTCGTCAAGCGCGCGCGGGACAACAAGCTGACCCCGTCGGACTTCCAGGGCACGACGATCTCCCTGACGAACCCTGGCGGCATCGGCACCGTGCACTCGGTCCCGCGCCTGACCCGGGGCCAGGGCTGCATCATCGGCGCCGGTGCGCTCGAGTACCCGGCGCAGTTCCAGGGCTCAGCGCCGAAGACCCTCGTCGAGCTCGGCGTCGGCAAGACCATCACGCTGACGAGCACCTACGACCACCGCGTCATCCAGGGCGCCGGATCGGGCGAGTTCCTCAAGCAGGTGCACGAGCGGCTCATCGGGCAGCACGGCTTCTACGACGACATCTTCGCGGCACTCCGGATCCCGTACAAGCCGATCCAGTGGGCGAACGACATCAACGTCGACCTGGCCCACCGGGTGAACAAGACCGCACGTGTGCAGGAGCTCATCAACAGCTACCGCGTCCGCGGGCACCTGATGGCCGACATCGACCCGCTCGAGTACCGGCAGCGCACGCACCCCGACCTCGAGATCGAGCGTCACGGGCTGACGTTCTGGGACCTCGACCGGGAGTTCGTGACCGGTGGCCTCGCCGGCACCACGACCGCACCGCTCCGTGACGTGCTCGGCATCCTCCGGGACGCCTACTGTCGGACGGTCGGCATCGAGTACATGCACATCCAGGACCCGGAGCAGCGTCGTTGGGTGCAGGAGCACATCGAGGTCCCCTACTCGAAGCCGTCGAAGGACGAGCAGCTGCGGGTCCTCGGCAAGCTCAACGAGGCCGAGGCGTTCGAGACCTTCCTGCAGACCAAGTACGTCGGACAGAAGCGCTTCTCGCTCGAGGGCGGCGAGTCGACCATCGCGTTCCTCGACACCCTGATCCAGCACGCCTCGGTCGCCGGCCTCGACGAGGTCGCGATCGGCATGGCCCACCGCGGCCGCCTCAACGTCCTGACGAACATCGCCGGCAAGACCTACGGGCAGATCTTCCGGGAGTTCGAGGGCACCCAGCTCCCCGGCACGGTGTCCGGGCAGGGCTCCGGCGACGTCAAGTACCACGTCGGCACCGAGGGCGTCTTCCGCGCCTCGGACGGCTCCCGCATCCCGGTGACGATCGCGGCGAACCCGTCGCACCTCGAAGCCGTCGACGGCGTGCTCGAGGGCATCGTCCGTGCCAAGCAGGACCGGAAGCCCGCCGGCACGTTCGGCACGCTGCCGGTGCTCGTGCACGGTGACGCCGCGATGGCCGGCCAGGGCGTGGTCGTCGAGACCCTGCAGATGTCGCAGCTGCGTGGCTACCGCACCGGTGGCACCGTGCACCTGGTCATCAACAACCAGGTCGGCTTCACCACCCCGCCGGAGTCGGCGCGCACGTCGGTCTACTCGACCGATGTGGCCAAGACGATCCAGGCGCCGGTCTTCCACGTGAACGGCGACGACCCGGAAGCGGTGGCGCGCGTCGCCGACCTGGCGTTCGCGTACCGCGAGGAGTTCCACCGCGACGTCGTCATCGACCTGGTCTGCTACCGCCGACGCGGCCACAACGAGGGCGACGACCCCTCGATGACCCAGCCGCTGATGTACAACCTCATCGAGGCGAAGCGCTCCGTCCGCACCCTGTACACCGAGGCCCTCGTCGGCCGTGGTGACATCACGCAGCAGGAGTACGACGACGCACACCGCGACTTCCAGGACCGCCTGGAGCGCGCGTTCGCCGAGACGCACGAGGCGCAGACCGGCACCATGCCGACCGTCGTCGGGGACGACTCCGGCGCGGTGAACGGGCTCGAGCGCCCGACCGCCCAGCGCGACGACTCCGAGATCGAGGTGCACGACACCGCGATCTCGCAGGAGCTCGTCGAACTCATCGGCGACGCGCACAGCAACCCGCCGTCGGGCTTCTCGATCCACCCGAAGCTGCAGCAGCTCCTCACCAAGCGCCGCGAGATGACCCGCGCCGGTGGGGTCGACTGGGCGATGGCCGAGCTGATGGCGATCGGCTCCGTCCTGGTCGAGGGCAAGCCCGTCCGGCTCGCCGGACAGGACGCCCGACGCGGCACGTTCGTGCAGCGCCAGGCGGTGTTCCACGACCGGACGAACGGCCAGGAGTGGCTGCCGCTCGCGAACCTCACCGAGGACCAGGCCCGCTTCTTCATCTACGACTCGCTGCTCAGCGAGTACGCGGCGATGGCGTTCGAGTACGGCTACTCGGTCGAACGTCCCGAGGCGCTCGTGCTCTGGGAAGCGCAGTTCGGTGACTTCGCCAACGGCGCCCAGACCGTGATCGACGAGTTCATCTCGTCCGCCGAGCAGAAGTGGGGCCAGCGCTCCGGCCTGGTGCTCCTGCTCCCCCACGGGTACGAGGGCCAGGGACCGGACCACTCCTCCGGCCGCATCGAGCGGTACCTGCAGCTCTGCGCGCAGGACAACATGGTGGTGGCACGGCCGTCGACCCCGGCGTCCTACTTCCACCTGCTCCGTCGGCAGGCGTGGGCGAAGCCGCAGAAGCCGCTCGTCGTGTTCTCCCCGAAGGCGATGCTCCGCCTGCGGCAGGCGACGAGTGCGGTCGACGACTTCACGACCGGCACCTTCGAAGAGGTCCTGGACGACGACCGTCTGGCAGCCAAGGGCGTCGACCGGGGTTCGGTGCGGCGCGTCGTCCTGCACTCGGGCAAGATCCACCACGACCTGCGGACCGAGGCGGAGAAGCGCGGCGTCGACGACGTCGCACTCGTCCGGCTCGAGCAGCTCGCGCCGCTGCCGCTCGACCGGATCCTCGAGGTCCTGGCGAGCTACCCGGAGGCCGAGGTCGTCTTCGCGCAGGAGGAGCCCGAGAACCAGGGCGCCTGGCCGTTCGTCTGCATGAACCTCTCGCCGCACCTGGACGGCCGCCCGCTGTCCGTCGCGTCCCGCTCAGCGAGCGCGGCCCCGGCGACCGGTTCCTCGAAGCGCAGCGCGCAGGAGGCCGCCGACGTCATCGACCGGGCATTGAGCGCTTGAGCGCGTCGGTGTAGCCGACCAGGAAGCGCCTCGTGCAGCAGTCCGCTGGACTCCCGCACGAGGCGCTCCGACGTTCGCGAGGAATGCAACAGCGTTCGCGAGGAACGTACAGATCAGACCAACCTCGTGTACCGGACGCCCGCCTCGTGGTACCCGCGACGCTGGTAGAAGCGGTGCGCGTTGTCCGTCGCCGCAGCGCTGACGGCGGACAGTCGGCGCGCGCCCTGCTCCGCCGCCCACGTCTCGAAGGTGCCGAGCAGCGCGGAACCGGTGCCGCTCCTCCTGGCCGTCGGGTCGACGACGAGCAGCAGCAGCTGCGCGGTCGGCTCGTCGCTGGCGTAGGTCCACGTGACCTGCGCGCCGGCGACGGCGATCGGTCGGCCGTCGTCACCGCGGACCACCCAGGTACGGTGTCCGGCCTCGGCGGTGAGGCGATCGAGTCGGGCCTGCATCGCGGCGGGTTCGACCTGGTGGCCGAGGAGGCGCACCAGGTCGGTCACCGTGGCGACGTCGGGTTCGGTCCAGGTGCTGATCGGCTCGGCGTCGGTCATGTCCGCACCCTACCCGTTCGCGGGGCCGTGACCGCCGGTGTGACGGGCCGGCCGGGCCGCAGTCAGTGGGTCGACTGCACCGCGCGGAGTCGGGCGAGGACCTCGTCGCGGAGCTGCTCCGGCGCGGTCTCGCGGCAGGCACGCTTGACGGTCTCCATCAGGACGACACCGACGCGGTGTTCGGTGAGGCAGTCCTCGCAGCCGTCCATGTGCTCGCGGATGTCCGCGGCGTCCTCGTGTCGGAGCTCGTCGTGCAGGAACTCCTCGAGTTCTGCCTTCGCCTTCGAGCAGTCGCACCCGCTCATCGTGCGTCCTTCCGCGTCGTGCGGGTGCCGGCCGTCGTGGCCGCCCGCGTGCCTGCACCTCGGCCTCGTCCGCGCATCGTCGCCGTCGACGCTGCGTCCGGGACGATGCCGGTCTCTCGTGCGTGTTCCGCCAGGAGCCCCCGCAAGAGCCGGCGTCCACGGTGGAGGCGGCTCATGACCGTCCCCACGGGGGTCTTCATGATGTCGGCGATCTCCTGGTACGAGAACCCTTCGACATCGGCGAAGTAGACGGCCATCCGGAAGTCCTCCGGGATGGCCTGGAGCGCGTCCTTCACGGCGGAGGACGGCAGGTGGTCGATGGCGTCGGCCTCGGCGGAGCGCGCCGAGATCGACTGCGTGACGCTCTCCGCGCCGCCCAGCTGCCAGTCCTCGAGCTCGTCGATGGTGCCCTGGTACGGGTTCCGCTGGTTCTTGCGGTACGTGTTGATGAACGTGTTCGTGAGGATCCGGTAGAGCCACGCCTTGAGGTTCGTGCCCTGGCGGAACTGCCGGAAAGCGGCGAACGCCTTCACGAAGGTCTCCTGCACCAGGTCGGAGGCGTCGGCCGGGTTCCGGGTCATCCGCATCGCGGCGCCGTACAGCTGGTCCATGAACGGCAGTGCCTGGTCCTCGAACAGCCGTCGCAGCTCGTGCTCGGACACGGTCTTCGCGTCGACGGGCTCCGGTCCGGCGTCGGCGTCGAGTCCGGCGAGGTCCTCGTCCTCGACGGCGTCGAGCTGGTCCTCGGTCTCGTCGACCAGGTCGTCCGGTGCGTGCTGCGGTTCGTCGGTCGTCATCGCCCGCCAGTCTAGGCGGACGGTGGTGTCCGGGCCCTGTGGCTCGGCGAGCGTCGTGACGGCCCGAGGCAGCAGTGCTGTGTCGGCCGTTCGTGACGGTGCGAGTGCGATCACCGTGCTCCTCCCGATGGGTTCAGTAGTGTTGTGAACCGATGGCAGCCACGACGCATTCCCACCCCTGGTCCGCCCCGGTCGCGCGCGGCCCGCTGGCCGGCGACGTCGCCCTGCCGGGCTCGAAGTCGCTGACCAACCGGGAGCTGGTGCTCGCCGCCCTGGCCGACGGCCCGTCGACGATCCACCTGCCGCTGCACTCCCGCGACTCCGCGCTGATGACGGCCGCGCTCCGGCAGCTCGGCGTCGGCATCGACGAGGTCGAGCCGGCCGCCGGGGACCCGGCGAACCCGTACGGCCCCGACCTGCGGGTGACGCCCGGTCCGATGCACGGCGACGTCCGCGTGGACTGCGGGCTCGCAGGCACCGTGATGCGCTTCCTGCCGCCGCTCGCCGCCCTGGCCGAGGGACCGGTCACGATCGACGGCGACCCCTACGCGCGGAAGCGCCCGATGGCCGCGATCGTCCAGGCACTCGTCGACCTGGGCGTGCAGGTCACCGACGACGGCGGCGGCGCGATGCCCTTCAGCTTCGTCGGGACCGGCTCGGTCCGCGGCGGCACGCTCGACATCGACGCCTCGGCATCCTCCCAGTTCGTCTCCGGCCTGCTGCTCTCCGCACCGCGCTTCACCGAGGGGCTGCACCTCCGGCACACCGGTGAGCGACTGCCGAGCCTGCCGCACATCGCGATGACGGTGGAGGTCCTGCGTGCCCGGGGCGTGCAGGTCGACGAACCCGCGGTCGGCGAGTGGGTCGTGCACCCCGGACCGATCCGGCCGCGTGACGTCACGATCGAACCGGACCTCTCGAACGCGGCCCCGTTCGCCGTCGCCGCCCTCGTCGCCGGCGGGACGGTGCGGATCCGGACCTGGCCGACCGAGACGACGCAGGTCGGTGCCGACCTCGAGTCGCTCCTGCCGCTGTGGGGCGCGACCGTGACACGCGACGGTGACGACCTGGTGTTCGACGGCGGCGTCGGGATCCGGGGTGGGGCCTCCGTCCCGGGGGTGGACCTGGACCTGACACGCGGCGGCGAACTCGCCCCCGCGCTCGTCGCGCTCGCGGCGCTGGCCGACGGCCCGAGCGAGGTCTCCGGCATCGGGCACCTGCGCGGCCATGAGACAGACCGGCTGGCCGCGCTGGCGGCGGACGTCAACGGCCTGGGAGGCGCGGTGACGGAACGTCCCGAGGGCCTGCGGATCGACCCGGCGCGGCTCCACGGCGGCGACTGGGCCGCCTACGAGGACCACCGGATGGCCACCGCCGGGGCCGTCATCGGCCTGGTGACCGAGGGCGTGGCCGTCGACGACATCGGCTCGACCGCGAAGACGCTGCCGCAGTTCCCCGAGCTGTGGGCCGACCTGCTCGCGACGAGCACGGACGCCGACACCACCGAGGGGGACCCGGCATGAGCTGGTGGGACGACAACGACGGCGGCGACGAGGACGAGCCGTACGGCCAGTACGACGAGTCCAGCGTCCGCGTGCGCCCGAACCCGAAGGGCAACCGGCCGCGCACCAAGACCCGCCCCACGTACGACGACGCCCCGACCGGCTGGGTGACGAACGTCGACCGCGGTCGGTTCGGCGTCCTCGTGACGAACGAGGACGGCGAGCACGTCGTCACCGCCACGAAGGCACGGGAACTCGGCCGGAAGTCCGTCGTGACCGGGGACCACGTGTCGCTCGCCGGGGACGTCTCGGGCGACGAGGGCTCGCTGGCCCGCATCGTCCGGGTGGCCGAGCGCACCTCGTTGCTCCGACGCAGTGCCGACGACTCGGACGAGGTCGAGCGCGTCATCGTCGCCAACGCCGACCAGATGCTCATCGTGGTGGCCGCGGCCGACCCGGAGCCCCGGACGCGTCTGATCGACCGGTACCTGGTGGCGGCGTTCGACGCGGGGCTCGACCCGATCCTCTGCATCACGAAGACCGACCTCGCCGACCCGACACCGTTCCTGGCGCACTTCGCCTGCCTGGACCTGCGCATCGTGACGAGCCGCTCGGACGACGTCCCGTTCGCGGCCCTGCACGACCTGCTCGACGACAAGGTCACCGTGACGGTCGGGCACTCCGGTGTCGGCAAGTCGACGCTCGTGAACGCCCTGACCGGGTCGACGCGGGCGATCGGCGTCGTGAACTCGGTGACCGGGCGCGGGCGGCACACGTCGTCGTCCTCGATCGCGCTGCGGGTGCGGGACGGCGGCTGGATCATCGACACCCCGGGCGTCCGGTCGTTCGGGCTGGGGCACGTGCAGCCGGAGAACGTGTTCCGGGCGTTCGCCTCGCACGCGGTGACCGTGCAGGACTCCCCCGACGGCATCCCGCTCGACCAGGCGCACGACTGGGAGATCGTCGACCGGGTGCAGAACGGCGAGCTCGGGGCGACGGGTGTGGAGCGGCTGGACTCGTTCCGGGCGCTGCTCACGGGCATGGGCGCCGAGGACCCCGGGACGGCGTAGGCCCGCCGCGTCGCTCGAGCTGCGTCGCTCGACTTCGGGCACGGGCGGGCGTACGCTGTCCCCTCGTGTCCGAAGTTGCAAAGTACAACTATGCGCCGAGCGCGTCGTCCCCCTCCACCCCTGGCCCGACCGCCACCCACGGCCACGCTGCCCAGCGCCCGCCGCACCGCGCCCCCGGCGTGCTGCGCCCGCAGGGACTCGCCGGGGTGCTCCGCTCCTTCGGCTCGCACATCCTGGTGCCGCTCTTCCTGGCGGTCGGCATGACGCTGGCCTACCTCGGCGCCTTCCACGCCCCCACCCCGCACGACCTGCCCGTCGGCATCGTCGGCACGACCCCGGCCACCCAGGTGTTCGCGCAGACCGTGACCGACCAGTCCGACGGCGCCCTCGTCGCCCATGTCGTCGGCAACACGAAGACCGCCGAGCAGCAGGTCCGCGACCGCGACCTGGCTGCCGTGTACGCCCCGAGCGACTCGGCCGCGACGCTCTACGTCTCGACCGCTGCCAGCGAGACCACCGCCTCGGCCGCACAGAAGGTCTTCGTGCCGATCGCCTTCGAGCAGCACCTGCCGTTCCACGTCGTCGACGTCGTCCCGACCGGTGACCAGGACACCACCGGCCAGGGGCTGTTCTTCCTGCTGGTCGGCCTGAGCGTCGGCGGGTACTCGTCCGCGATCGCCGTCGCCGCGTTCGCCACGCGCCTCCGTCCGGTGTGGACCGCCGTCGTCGGGCTCGTCACCGCGGGCGTCGTCGCGGGCATCGGCATCGTCGTCGCCGGACCGGTGTACGGCGTGCTGACGACCCACCAGTGGCAGGTCTTCCTGTTCGCGTGGCTCTACGACGCGGTCATCATCGCACTCGGTGTCGGCCTGCACCCGCTCATCGGCCGGTGGACCACACCGGTGCTCACGATGCTGTTCGTGATGCTCAACTTCACGTCCTCGGGCGGGATCTTCCAGCCGGCGTTCCAGCCCGGGTTCTTCGCCGGCCTCAACACGTTCTGGAGCGGCGCCGCCTGGCTGCAGGCCGCGCAGGACCTGCAGTACTTCCCGGGCGCCTCGCTGGGCCGGAGCGGTCTGGTGCTGGCGCTCTGGCTGGTCGCCGCACTGCTGCTCTGCGTCGTCGTGCACGGACTCGTCGCCCGCCGGACCCGCATCGCCCGCGAGCGCGCCGTCACGCTGCTCGAGGAGGAAGAGGTCGTGGCGGCCTGAGGTCCGCAGCCGGACAGCCACCACCCCGCACCCGCGCGCACTCCCCCGCTACGCTGGCCCCCGTGGACCTCAGCGCCGACCTGGACTTCGCCCGTTCCCTCGCCGACACCGCCGACGCGATCAGCCTCGACCGGTTCCGCGCCGCCGACCTGCACGTGTCACGGAAGGCCGACCACACCGCGGTCACCGACGCCGACCAGGCCGTCGAGCGGGCGCTGCGGGAGCGGCTCACGGCGGAACGCCCGGACGACGCGTTCCTCGGCGAGGAGACCACCGCTGACTCCGGCGCCGACGCGCTGAGCGAGGGGCACCGTCAGTGGGTCGTCGACCCGATCGACGGCACCGCGAACTACCTGCGAGGCGTCCCGGTGTGGGCGACCCTCATCGCGCTGGCGGTCGACGGCCGTCCGGTCCTCGGCGTGGTGAGCGCCCCGGCGCTCGGCAAGCGCTGGTGGGCAGCCACCGGCCTCGGCGCGCACTCGCTCGAGGGGCCGCTGCACGTGTCGGGTGTCAGCACGCTCGAGGACGCCAGCCTCAGCTACAACTCACTGCAGCAGTGGGACGACGACGACCGGCTCGACGCCCTGGTCGCGCTGTCCCGGACGGTCTGGCGCACCCGCGCCTACGGCGACATGTGGTCCTACATGATGGTCGCCGAGGGGGTCCTCGACGTCGCGGGCGAGCCGGACCTCAAGCCGTGGGACATCGCCGCCCTGGTGCCGATCGTCGAGGAAGCGGGCGGACGCTTCACCTCGCTCGACGGCGACCCGGGTCCCTGGCACGGCAGCGCGCTGGCGTCGAACGGACTGGTCCACGACGCGGTCGTCGAGGTCGTCCGCCGCAGCTGACGGGAGCCCCCGCCGCCGACGACCGGACGGGAGGCACGCCCCCTCAGTCCTGCCGCCCCGCCTCCGCCCCGTGCTGGCCGTCGGGCACGCCGCCCCGGCCCTCCTCGCGAGCGGCAGCGCGCCGCCGGACCACGAGGTCGGCGACCGCGAGCACGAGCGCCACCGCGATGAGCGAGACCGTGAACGTCGTCCCGCTCCGGAAGGCGTCGTGGTACGCGTCCAACCGGCCGCCGGCACCCGCCCCGCCACCCGACCCTGCGGACTCGCTCCGGACGATCCCGTAGAAGATGCTCGTCGCCACCGCGGTGCCGATCGCCGTGCCGACGCGCTGCCCGAGCTGCTGCATGGACCCGGCGACCCCGGACTGTTCGACCGGCACCTCGGCGAGCGTCAGGGTCTGGTTCGGCGAGACCACGAACCCGCCGCCGAGTCCACCGACCAGGAAGGCCCCGGCCATCGCCCACGGGGTGACCTCGGGCGGGGTGAGGACCGCGGCCAGCATGAGCAGCACGAAGCCGACGACGACCGCACCGAGCCCGGCGACGACGAGCGCCCGACCGATCCGGTTCACCAGGCGTCCGCCGACGTAGGAGCCGACCGCGCTCGTGATCGCGAACGGGATGCTCACCATGCCGGCGAACACCGGAGCGAGCCCGAGTCCCTCCTGCAGGTAGAGCGTGACCATGAGGAACGACGCCGGCAGCGCCGCGAAGTAGACGGCGACGATCGCCAGGCCGTTCCGGTAGGACGACCGGCGGAACAGCTCGAAGTGGACGACCGGGGACTTCCCCCGGCGTTTGTACCCCTGTTCCCACAGTACGAAGCCGACGAGGAAGACCGCCGAGACCGCCAGCCAGAGCCACCGGGCGGCCGATCCGCCACCGCCCGAGGTGGTCACGAACGGCAGCATCAGGGCGACGATCGCGACCCCGAGCAGCAGGATCCCGACGACGTCGAGCTCGCGGTCCGTGGCCCGGCCCTGGTCACCGCGGGGCAGCAACCGCCAGGCGGCGACGAGCGCCGCGACGCCGAGCGGCACGTTCATCCAGAACAGCAGACGCCATCCGTCCTGCTCGCCGCCGAGCGCGATGAGGCCGCCGCCGATCGTGGGGCCGAGTGCCGTGGACACCCCGATCACCGCGCCGAACAGCCCGAACGCCCGACCGCGTTCCTCGCCGCGGAACAGCTGCTGCACCAGGCCGATCACCTGCGGCATCTGGGTCCCCGCGGCGAAGCCCTGCAGGATCCGGGTGACGGTGAGCACCTCGATCGTCGGTGCCAGGGCGCAGAGCAGGCTCGACACGGTGAAGGCGACGAGCCCGATGACGAACAGGCGCCGCCGGTTCGTCAGGTCGCCCAGCCGACCGGCCGGCACCAGCGCCAGGCCGAACGCCAGGGCGTACCCGGCGACGATGAGCTGCAACGAGGAGCTCGTGGCGTGCAGCGACTGCTCGATCGACGGCAGGCCGACGTTGACCTTCGACAGGTCCAGGATCGTCAGTGCCGCGACCGCGACGCAGACCCCGAACGCCCGCCACCGCTGTCGGTCCGCTGTCCGTTCGTCCGCCTGCTCGCCCGTCCGCTCACTCACCGCCCCGTTCGTACCCGGGCCGTGCTCCGGGCAGACCCACGGTTCTGTACCCCGTCTCCTACCACGGCGTCCGGACGGGGGTCCGCCTGTCCCCCCGGACTGGGGGCACGCGTATCGAGACCTTTGCCTGACGGACGGCTCAGCATCGCCGAAGAGGGGTTAGCGTTCTCCTGACGGAAGGTCATGTGACCGCACCGGGATCCCTAGTCCCAGCGAGCACGGACCCGCCGTCATTCGTCCGAAGACCCTAACCCGAGGGGTGATCAAGACGATGACATCATCGTTCCCGAGCGGAACCGAGCCCACCCAGGCTCGTCATCCGCGATCTGTCCACACGTCGACCCTGCCAGCGAACCGGGCCACCCACCCGTCGTCCGCCGGCACCACCCACCGCGGAGCCACCCACTCCGCTGCGGGCTCCCACGTCGCCGGCTTCCCCGCCGGTGCGTCACGCTTCCCCGTCCCTGGCGCCGGAGGCCGGTGAGTCCTGATGGAACTCACCGGTCGACGCACTGAGGTCGACCGGATCACGACCCTCGCCGTACTCCCCCGGGAGTCCGCGCTGGTCGTCGTCGGCGATCCCGGCTCCGGACGCACGAGCGTCCTCGACGCGGCCAGCAGCCGCGTCTCCCTCCCCGTCGTCCGCATCGGCGTGAACGGCAGCGAATCCCGCTGGCCGCTCGGTGGTGTGACGACGCTCTTCAGCGCACTCGACGACCCCCGGGCCGCCGCACACGTCTCCCGGATCCTCGGGACCGTGCGTGACGCGGACCCCGCGCAGGTCATCGTCGTGGCGCACGAACTCCTCGACACCCTGCGCACCCTCCAGATGGCGCCGACGCTGGTGCTCATCGACGACCTCGACCGGATGGACGCGGCGAGCCAGACGCTCATCGCGTTCCTCGCCGGCCGACTCGTCGGGACATCCCTCCGCGTCGTCGCCACGGTGGCGACCGTGCCGTCGGACAGCCCGCTCGCGGCCCTGCCGTCGCTGCGCCTGGCGCCCCTGCACCCGGACGAGGCACTGCTGCTCGCCCGGGAGCTGGCCGCCGACGACGCGAACGACGGTGTCCTGGCGGTCATCGCCGAGCAGACCGCCGGCAACCCCGGTGTGCTCCGTGAACAGCTCGGCATGCTCCGCCGTGAGCAGCTGCTCGGCACGGAACCCCTCGTGCTGCCGCTGCGTCCCACCCCGACGACGGACCGCATCGTGGCACCCGTGGTCGCGGCGGTCCCCGGACGCGATCTGGACGTCCTGGCCCGCCTCGCCCTGGTCCCCGTCACGAAGGCGGGCGGTCCGGAGTGGGACCGCGACGTCGTCGAGGACCTCGCGTCCGTCGGGCTCGTCACGGTCCGCGGCCAGTCGATCTCGGTCCGGTCCCCGCTCGTGCGCTCCTTCCTGCACTGGCGGATGACGGCCCGCGACCGCCGCGCGGCACACGCCGAGCTCGCCGTGTCCGCAGCCGCTCACGACCCGCGTGCGGCGTCGTGGCACCGGAGCTTCACGGACGACCTGCCGGACGCCGTGGCCCTGCTGCACGCCGCCCTGGCGTACGCGGCGGACGGCGACTCGGCGGCGGCGGTGACGCTCACCGAGCGTGCGCTGCACGTCGGCACCCGGTCGGAGCGCGAGCACCTGGCGCTCCTCGCGGTCGCCGAGGTCCTGCTCGCCCACCGCCTGCTCGGCTACGCAGCGCGCTACCTCGCCGCGATCGCGCCGTTCCGGTCCCGCCTCGACGACGTGCGCCGCCTGCGGCTGCACTACTCGGTGCAGTACCTCAGCGGCGAGGCCGTCGAGGCGGACGAGCTGCTCGTCCCCGCCGACGCGACCGACGCCGCCGAGGCGGAGGCCGTCACGGGCCTCCTGGCCATGGTCGCCAGCTTCCGGGCCGAGGCCTGGGAGCTGGAGCACGCCCGCGACCTGCTGCAGCGTGCCGAACCGTTCGAACCGGCACTGCCGCCGCACACGGCGCAGATCCTGCAGGCCGCACGGCAGATGGTCGCCGCGGTCGACGGACACCTGCCGCCGGACCGGGACCTGCACGACGGTCTCGCGACGACCAGCCTGCTGGCCCTCTCCGACCCGACGCTGCTGCTGCTCGCCCACGCGCTCAGCCTGTCCGAGCGGTACCGCAGTGCCCGCCGGGTGTTCGCGCTGGTCCTGGCACGCTCGTCGCACACCGCTCCGGTGTGGGTCGAGGCCGCCCGGTACCTGACCGCGGAGAACGAGGTGCGCTCGGGCAACTTCCGGCTCGCCCTCCGCGCGATCGACGCCTGGGAGACCGGGTCGAGCGTCGTCGAGCGACTGCGGGAGCCCTCGCGGGCCATCGCGATCGCTTGGCGGCACTTCCTCGAGGGTCGCCCGGTGGCCACCCTCGAGGTGCTCGACCGGTGCCTCGCGCTCCGCTCCACGAGCGGCCTCTGGGGTGCGACGGCGAAGCTGCACGCGTTCCGTGGCCGGGTCCTGCTGTTCGAGGGTCGTGCCGAGGAAGCCGCGGCGGCACTCGAGACCGCCGACGCGATCGGCCGGACGGTCCGGAACCCGACGGTGCTCCGGCACCTCGGCGACCTGATCGAGGCGTACGTGCGGCTCGGCCGGACCGACGACGCGCGGACCACGACGGCCCGTCTCGCCGCCGACCACCGGGCACACCCGTCGCGCTGGGGCGCCCTCGTCCTGGCACGGAGTCTGGCACTCGTCAGCGACGACACCACCCGCGAGGCCGCACGACACCGTGCGCTCGAGCTGTTCGAGCCCACGGACTCGCAGTTCGAGCGCGCCCGGACCCTCGCCGCGCTCGCGTCGACGGGCACCGGTCCGGACCGCGCACGGCTCGGGGCAGCGTCCGCCGCGGCCTACGAGGCAGCGGGGCTCCGTCGTCCGCTCGCCGCCCCGCAGGGCGTCGCCGCGATGCCGCCGGCCGTCGGGTCGTCGGCGCTCCGGCAGTCGCAGTTCGACTCGACGCCGTCGCCGACGACGCCGCGGAGCGCACCGGACGGCACGCCGGTCCTCACCCTGCTCACCGCCGAGGAGCAGGCAGTGGTCCAGAAGGTCACGGAGGGCTACCGGAACCGCGAGATCGCCTCGTCGCTGTACATGTCGCAGCGGACGGTGGAGCTCCGACTCACGCAGATCTACCGGAAGGTCGGGGCGCGCTCGCGCTCGCACCTGGTGGCGCTGCTGGGGTAGACGCGACCGCAGACGAAACGGGAGGCCCGGTACCAGCTGGTACCGGGCCTCCCGTTCGTCGTGGGGTCGCGCCAGCCGTGTCAGACGGTGGCCGCCCGCCGCGTGGGGCTGTGCCAGACCCCGCTGGAACCACCGCGGAAGGCGAGGAACAGGGCGCGGAGGCACAGGTACGAGTCGAGGACCCGGAGGAGCGGGAAGGTCAGGCCGTACAGGACGTAGACGCCGCGGCGGGAGACCACCGCGACGACGATGGTGAGCAGGTAGTCGGGCAGCAGCACACCGACCACGATCCCGGTGACCGGGTCGACGGCGAGCACGGCGTCCGGGAACCCGGCGCCCATGCCGAGCGCCACGAGGACCGCAGCGGTCCCGGCGAGCGCCACCGCGGGCAGCAGCAGGAGCATCATCACGCTCGACGTCAGGAGCTCGAGCACGAACAGTCCGGTGGCGAGTCCGAAACGGCGGAGGCCGAAGCGGTGGCGCCGGAGGGTCTGCCAGAAGCCGAGGTTCCAGCGTCGGACCTGTTTCGCGTAGTCGCGGAGGGTGTCGGGGTCCTGCGTGTAGGCGATGGCGGCGCCGGGGCGGAACGCGACGCGGCCGAGCTCCTTGGCGTGCACCTCGAACGTCATGTTGAAGTCCTCGATGGCCAGCCCCTCGGCGGTGATGTCGATGTCGCGGAGGATCCGGGTGCGGTACATCGAGGCGAAGCCGGGGACGATGGCGACGACGTTGGCGGCGGGGGCGGCCTGGCCGAACTTCTGCAGGTACTGGACGGCGACGTAGACGCGTTCGCGGTACGCGACGAGCAGGCGGCCGGAGAAGGTGGGTGCGCGGGGCTCCAGGATCGTGGTGGCGCGACCGGCGACGGCGACGACGTCGGGGGCGGAGAACTCCGGCAGCCCGGTGGTGAAGTAGTCGGTGGACAGGTGGGTGTCGGCGTCCAGGAGCATCATCACCTCGAAGCGCTCCGGGATCGAGAAGTGCTCGATGGCGGCCGCGATGGCACCGGCCTTGCCGCGGTTCGGCTGCAGGTCGTACACCTGGGCACCGGCGGCGCGGGCGATCTCGACGGTGCGGTCCGAGGACCCGTCGGAGACGACGAGGATCTGCTCGGGTGGCAGGTGCTCGGCCGCGGAGCGGATGGTGCGTTCGATGACGAGCTCCTCGTCGTGCGCGGCGACGAGGACGGCGACGTCGGCGGTCGTCGGCGGTCGGTAGCCCCGCGGGACGGGTGCTGGCATGCCGCGGCGGTGGGCCCGACGACCGCGGCCGTCGGCGCCGACGCGGTGCAGACGGGCGGTGACGACCCGGGTCGCGCCGACCGTGGTCCAGAGGATCGTGTTGACGCCGAGGACGAGCACGAGGGCGACGACGAACGTGAGCATGGGGCGACGCTAAGCGGCGCGGCGGAGGCCCCGCACCGCATTCCCGCACCCGGGGCCGCATGCGCTTGCGGGAGTCCGCATGCGGTCCCGCAGTCGCCGCCACGGTGCTGCGGGGCACCGCAAGACCGGCTCCGTGGCGTTGCCGGCGGGTGGCCCGACCCGTGATGGTGGCAACGCACCGACCGCCGGCCCCGTCATCGGGGCAGGACCGCGTACCCGAGATCGGTACCCGACCGGCCGCACCCGGACCGCCACCGTCCGCCCCCGCCTGATCCGGGGACGGACGGTGGCCCGGACACGGCCCACCCGATCCCGCGGTCCCACCCGACGGCGGTCGGTGCCTGCCGGGACTTCCCGGTTGTGTCCCGACCCGAGGGGAACCCGCATGTCCATCGCACCTCCGTCGTCCGACGCCCTGTCGGTCCGCACGTCGCCGGTCGCTCCGACGACGACGACCGTCCCGACGTCCCCGGACGTCTCGGCCCCCCTGAGCAGCAGCGTGCCGCTCACCCGGGGCACCACCGCACACGGCGGGACCCGCGGCTTCGAGTTCGACGTGGCGATCGTGGGTCTCGGCTACGTCGGGCTGCCGACGGCCCTGGCGTACCACCACTCGGGCACCTCGGTGATCGGCCTCGACGTGTCGCAGCGCCGTCTCGAGACCATCCGCTCCCGCGGCGCCGACCTGCTCGACGACGACCGGGTGCGGCTCGAGTCCGCGTTCCTGGCGGACGACTTCGTCCTCACCGACGACCCGTCGATGCTCGCCCGTGCGGCGGCCGTGATCGTCTGCGTGCCGACGCCGGTCGACGAGTACCTGGTGCCGGACCTGGCGATCCTCCGCGGTGCCGCCGCGACGGTCGTCGAGCACGCCGTGCCCGGGCAGCTCCTGATGCTGACGAGCACCACCTACGTCGGGTGCACCGACGACCTGCTCGTGCAGCCCCTCACCGAGCGTGGGCTGCTGCCGGGTCGGGACGTGTTCGTCGCGTTCAGCCCGGAGCGCATCGACCCGGGCAACGCCTCGGTCGCGCACGAGGACGTGCCGCGTGTGCTCGGTGCGGCGACGCCCGAGTGCGCCGAGATCGCGGACGAGATGCTCGGCCGCTACGCCCGGGTGCACCGCGTGCCCTCGCTCGCCGCGGCCGAGATGACGAAGCTGCTCGAGAACACCTTCCGCGCGGTGAACATCGCGCTGGCGAACGAGTTCTCGGACATCTGCCGGACGATGGGCATCGACGTGGCGGACGTCGTGGACGCCGCGGCGACGAAGCCGTACGGGTTCATGGCGTTCATGCCGGGCCCGGGCGTCGGCGGTCACTGCATCCCCTGCGACCCGCACTACCTGCTCTGGCAGCTCAAGGCCGACCGCCAGGCCGCGCCGATGATCACCCAGGCGATGACCGAGATCGCAGCCCGTCCTGGTCGGGTCGTCGACCGCACCCGCGAGGTCCTCTCGGACGCGGGCCGTGGCCTCCGCGGTGCCCGGGTGCTCGTCGTCGGCATCGCCTACAAGCGTGACGTCGCTGACCTCCGCGAGTCCCCCGCACTCGAGATCCTCGAGGGTCTGATCGCCGCCGGTGCCGAGGTCGGGTTCGCCGACCACCGCTTCGACTCGGTCCGCCTGCACGACGGCACGGTCCTCGACGACGTCGTCGACGAGACCGCGTTCGCTGCGGACGTCGTGCTGCTGCACACCCGGCACACCGACGCCGACCTGTCCTGGATCACCGGCGAGCAGCTCGTGATCGACACCACCTACCGGGCTGCGGACCTCACCGGCCGCATCCTCCTCTGAAAGGGAACGCCATGAAGTCCATCGTCACCGGAGGTGCCGGGTTCATCGGCAGCCACCTCGTCGAACGCCTGCTCGCCGACGGCGACGACGTCGTCGTCCTCGACGACTTCTCGACCGGTCGTGCCGACAACCTGGCCGCCGTCGCCGGACACGAGCGACTGCGCGTCGTCGAGGGCAGCATCCTCGACCGCGAGCTCGTCGCCGAACTGGTCGCCGGTTCGGACCGGGTCTTCCACCTGGCCGCCGCGGTCGGCGTGAAGCTCATCGTGGACCACCCGCTGCAGGGGCTCCGCACGAACATCCACGGCAGCGAGAACGTCCTGGACGCCTGTGTCGCCGCCGGCGCGAAGCTGCTCCTCGTCTCCACCAGCGAGATCTACGGCAAGAACACCGCCGACGCGCTGCACGAGACCGCCGACCGCGTGCTCGGTTCGCCGCTCGTGGCCCGCTGGACCTACGCCGCGGCGAAGGGCATCGACGAGGCCTTCGCGCACGCCTACTTCAAGGAGTACGGCCTGCGGGTCGCCATCGCCCGTCCGTTCAACACGGTCGGTCCGCGCCAGACCGGTCGCTACGGCATGGTCGTCCCGAACCTCGTCGGTCAGGCCGTCCGCGGCGAGCCGCTGACCGTGTACGGCGACGGCGTCCAGTCGCGCTGCTTCTCGTTCGTCGGCGACGTCGTCCCCGCGATGGTCGCGCTCATCGAGCACGACGCGGCCTACGGCGAGGCGTTCAACCTCGGCGGCGAGCGCGAGATCAGCATCGCCGAGCTGGCGGAGCTCGTCATCGACATCGTCGGTTCGGACAGCCAGATCACCTACGTCCCCTACGACGAGGCGTACGGCGAGGGCTACGAGGACATGCGCCGTCGTGTCCCGGACAACACGCGTGCCAAGGCCGCCGTCGGGTTCGCCCCGGTGACCCCCCTGGAGGCCGTGGTCCGGTTGGTCGCGGAGGACGTGCGTTCCCGCGCGGTCGCCGACTCGACTCCGGCGAGCGCGACGGCGGCGGTCTAGCCGTGTGCGGCATCATCGCGGCGCGGGTGGCGGACGACGCCACCCCGTACCTCCTGGACGGGCTGGAGCGTCTGGAGTACCGCGGCTACGACTCGGCCGGAATCGCCGTCCGCACCAGCACCGGCCGCACCGAGACGATCCGTTCGGTGTCCCGCGTCGGCGACCTGCGCACGCTGGTCGCCGCCCGCTCCGGTGACCCGTTCACGGGCATCGGCATCGGCCACACCCGCTGGGCGACGCACGGCGCCGTCCGTGAGACGAACGCGCACCCGCACGCCGACTGCTCCGGTCGGATCAGCGTCGTGCACAACGGCATCATCGAGAACGCGGACCTGCTCCGCGAGCAGCTGAGCGCCCAGGGACACGTGTTCGTGTCCGAGGTCGACTCGGAGGTCATCACGCACCTCGTCGAGCGTGCCCTGGCGGTCGACCCGGACCTGATGCTCGCGGTGCAGATCGCGACCGCGCAGCTCGAGGGCTCCTGGGCCATCGTGGTCCTCGACGCCCGGGACGGCCGGATGGTCGTCGCCGCCGACCGGTCCCCGCTCGTGGTGGCCCGTGCCGCCCGCGGTGACTTCGTCGCGAGCGACATCGGTGCGATCGCCACGTGGGCGGAGACCTTCGTGGCGCTCCGGGACGGGGACGTCGTCGAGCTCGGCGAGAGCTGGACGTGGTCCTCCCGCGGCGAGGTCGTGGCGGTGCCGTTCGCGACACCGTCGCCGTTCGCCGCCGAGGCGCTCGAGCTCGGTGACCACACCGACCACATGGCGAAGGAGATCGAGGAGCAGCCCGCCGTCGTCGCGGAGATCCTCGACCGGATCGCCGGCCGCGCGGTCGACGGCTCGATGTGGCGCGGCCTCGGGCTCGCGCCGTTCGAGCGCGTCGCCGTCGTGGCGTGCGGGACCTCGTTGAACGCCGGGCAGGTCATCGCGACCGCGCTCCGCGGACTCGGCGGTGTCCCCACCGACACCGTCGTCGCCAGCGAGGCCGACCAGGCCGTCCTGACGCCCGGCACCCTGGTCGTCGCGATCAGCCAGTCGGGCGAGACCGCGGACGTTCTCCGCGCGCTCGACCGGTTCGCGGACCAGTACCAGGTGCTCGCGTTGACGAACAACCTGCACTCGTCGCTCGCCCGTCGGGCCGACGCGGTGCTCGACTGCCACGCCGGTCCGGAGATCGGTGTCGCCGCGACGAAGACGTTCACGGCGCAGGTCGTCGTCGGCGTCTCGGCGATGATCTCCGCACTGGTGGCGTCCGGCCGGATCGACCGCTCGCGTGCACTGGCGCTCGTGGGCGACATGCAGCGGCTGCCGGGCCTCCTGGCCGGCGCGGCCGAAGCGTCCCTCGACCGGATCCCGCTGCTCGTCTCGAGCGTGCGCGACGCCTCCGGGTTCCTGTTCCTGGGACGTGGGGCGGGCCTCCCGTTCGCCGCCGAGGGTGCGCTGAAGCTCAAGGAGCTGTCCTACCGGTGGGCCGAGGCCTACCCGGCCGGCGAGCTCAAGCACGGCCCGCTCGCACTCGTCACCGACGGCACCCCGGTGGTCGTCGTCGACAACGGCGAGCACAAGATCCAGGCGAGCGTCGCCGAGGTCCGCGCCCGCGGTGGCTTCGTCATCACCATCGGTGGTGTCGGCGCCGACGTGCCCGCGCTCGGTCGCGACGCCGGCCGGCTGCTCTCCCGACGGACCGACGTGACCGACCAGGGCATGTCGCTCTGGGGGCCGCTCGAGTCCGTCGTCCCCCTCCAGATGCTCGCCCGCGAGCTCGCGCTGCAGCTCGGCTGCGACGTGGACAAGCCCCGCAACCTCGCGAAGTCGGTGACGGTCGAATGACCAAGGACCAGTCCTTCAACCGCCTGACGGTGATCCTCGCCGTCCTGGCGGCCGTGGCGATCGTCGTCACGGGTCTCCTCGGAGCCGCCCCGGCACGCGCCGCGACGGTCACGAAGCCCGTCACGGTCAGCCTGACCTTCGACGACGGCGACGCCGATCAGATCCCGGCCGCGCAGGTGCTGCAGCAGAACGGCCTGACCGGCACGTTCTACATCATCACCGGGTACCTCAACGCCCCCGGCTACATGCAGCAGTCGGACCTGGCGACCCTCGCGGCCGCCGGCAACGAGATCGGTGGCCACAGCGTCACCCACCCCGACATGTCGGCGCTGTCCCAGGCCGAGGCGCAGCGGCAGGCCTGCCAGTCGCGTGCCACGCTGTCGTCGTGGGGCTACACCGTCCGGAGCTTCGCCTACCCCTTCGCGGAGTCGACCAAGAAGACGCGTGACGCCGTCCGCGCCTGCGGGTACACCAGCGCCCGCGGCCTCGGCGACGTGCAGACCCCGTACGACTGCACCGGCTGCGTCACGGCGGAGACCCTGCCGCCCCGCAACGCCATGCTGACCCGGGCACCGAGCCAGGTCGAGGCGGACTGGACCCTGGCCGACCTGCAGAAGCAGGTCACCCAGGCGAAGACCGACAGGGGCGGCTGGGTGCAGCTCACCTTCCACCACATCAGCGACGACACCTCGCTCGACCCGACGACCTCACCGGCCCTGTTCGCGCAGTTCGCCCAGTGGCTCGCCGCGTACTCGGCAGACCCGGCGAACGCCACCACCGTCAAGACGGTCGGCGACGCGGTCGGCACCCCGGTGCAGCCGGTCGTGCAGTCACCGGTCCCCGGACCGGCAGCACCCGGCGTCAACGCCGTGCAGAACCCGTCGTTCCAGACGACCTCCTCCACCAGCCCGAGCGGCCAGAAGTGCTGGCAGTACGGCGGGTACGGGTCGAACACGGCGGCGTTCAGCACCGTCAGCCCGGGTCGCACCGGCACCACCACCAAGGCGACGTCGCTCACCGTCAGCGACTACACGGACGGCGACGCCAAGTGGCTGCCGACGTTCGACCTCGGCGACTGCGCCCCCACCGTCGTCGCCGGGCACACGTACTCGCTCCGCGAGTACTACAAGGCGAACACGGTGACGCAGTTCACGGTCTACCTGCGCGACTCGACCACCGGGTCGTGGCACTACTGGACCTCGAGCCCCTGGTACGCCTCGGCCACCACGTGGACCCAGGCGGTGTGGACGACGGACCAGATCCCGGCCGGGTTCAACGGCATCAGCTTCGGCCTGAACCTGTTCACCAACGGCACGCTGACCACCGACGACGTCGCCGCCTACGACACGGTCGGTGCGCCGCCTCTCTCGACCACCACGACGACGACGAACAGCGCGACCACGTCGGCGAAGACGAGCAGCAGCGTCAGCCGGATCGCCCCGGCCGTCGACGCCCTGGCCGTCCGGTCCCGCGCGGTCCTCGGGCAGCTCGACACGTCGGGCATGGCGACCCCGCTCGACACCCCGGCGCAGCCCGCCGGACCCTCGGTGCCCACCCCGGCGGCGCCCGCCGCTCCGGCAGCGCCCGCAGCGCCCGCAGCGCCCGGCACGATCGGCCGGTGACGTGCGGAAGACACCCCAGCCCCGACCCCGGGAGACCCGCCTCCGCGGCTCCCGGGGCCGGGGCGTCCGGCTGCGCAGGGCGGCGGCCCTCGTCGGCACGCTCGCGCTCACCGCGGTCCTCGCCGGCTGCGGCAGCCCGTCCGGCGGTGGAGCGGTCGCCCGCACCTACCCGTGGCACACCAGGATCGTCTCCACCACGTTCTGGGTCGGCGAGGTGTTCGACCCGGACGCCGACGACGGCAGCCAGGTCTACTCCACCTACGACGACGACTGGCAGGGCAGCTACGGCGGCTGCGACGGTGTGATCGTCAAGCGCATCTGCCAGACCGAACGCCGCACGGCCGGCAACGGGTACTTCCCGGTGCACATGAAGCCGAAGGAGAACCCGTTCTACCTCGACGTGCCGTACGACGACGTCAACGACCGCATCGGCTTCCGTGACCGGGACCGGGTGGTGCCCTGGGCCGGCGACACCGCCTACCGGAAGCACCGCGGCGACGACGGCTTCAGCTACCTCAAGAACCGGTGGGTCCAGCTCACCAAGGACGGACGCACCTGCTACGGCCAGGTCCAGGACGCCGGCCCCGGCACGTACCACGACAGCGCCTACGTCTTCGGCTCCACGAACGCGCGGCCAGCCAACAAGCGGTACAACGGCGCCGGGGTGGACGTCTCCCCCGCGCTGAACGGCTGTCTGCACTACGCCGAACTCGACGGCGAGGACGACCGGATCGCCTGGCGGTTCATCGAGGCCGACAAGGTCCCGAACGGCCCCTGGCGCCGGGTGATCACGACCAGCCAGGTCTCCCAGTGAACCGCCGAGGACGGTCTGCCACGATGTCGGCTTGACCTCCCTGCCCGCCTCCGCCGTGTTCGCCGCCCTGCTCATCGGCGCCGTGCTCCCCCTCGTGCCGTTCCTCGGCCGGATCGCCCGCCTGGCCGCGACGATCGTGCACGAGGTCGGGCACTGCGTCGTCGTGGTCCCCTTCGGTGGCCGTATCCGCCGCATCGACCTGCACCCGGACGGCTCCGGCGAGGCCTGGGTGCAGCTCGGCCGCGTCCCGGGAGCGGTCCGCTGGCTGGTGCGGCTGCTCAACCTGTTCGCCGGCTACAGCGCACCGATCTGGGCCGGTGTCCTGCTCGTCACCGGGGCGGTGGTCGGCTCGCCCTGGCTGCCCGTCGCCGTGCTCGGCGTCGTGGGCCTGGTCGCGCTCCTGTTCGTCCGGAACTGGTTCGGGCTGCTCGTGGTGATCGGGTTCGACGCGCTCGCCGTGTGGGTCGCCGTCCGCCCGTCGGACCTGACCCTGCTGGTCGTCGCGGCCCTCGGCGCAGCGCTCCTCGTCGACGGACTGCGCTCCCTCGTGCAGGTCGTCCGGTGGCTGTTCACCGGAGCACGGGTGCAGACCGACTTCCACATCGCGGCCGCCGAGATGCGTCTGCCCGCGGTCGTCTGGTTCGTGCTGTTCCTGGCGGGCAACGGCGTCGCGGTGTGGGCGGCCCGTGGCCCACTGCTGGCGGTCGGCGAGACCGTCCTGACCGGCATCCGGGCGCTCGTCGGCTCCTAGCCCGCCGACCGCGCACAGCGTCGCCGTAACCCGACGCCGCATTCGACGCGGGACCGCTCCGAGCCTGGGAGAGTACGGCGCAACGACCGGACGCCCGAGCGGCCGGACGACCCGGCACGGAGGTTGACGCATGACGGACGAACGACCCGGTTTCGCGACCGAACAGGTGCACGGCGGCTTCCTGCCCGACACCGCCCACGGCGCCCGGGTGCCCGCGATCCACATGTCCTCCGGCTTCCTGTTCGAGGACGCCGCGCAGGCCCGCGACCGGTTCGCCGGCACCGACGACGGCTACACGTACACCCGGCTCGGCAACCCGACGAACGCCGACGTCGAGCGGCGCATCGCCCTGCTCGAGCGTGGAGCCGACGCGCTCCTGGTGAGCAGCGGTCAGGCGGCCGCGACGGTCGCCTTCCTCGGACTCCTCGCCGCGGGCGACCACGTGGTCAGCGCCGCCAGCATCTACGAGGGCACCCGCGGGCTGCTGCTGCAGAACCTCGGCCGGCTCGGCATCCACGTCGACTTCGTCACCGACGCCCGGGACCTCGACGCCTGGGCCGCCGCCGTCCGACCCGAGACGAAGCTGTTCTTCGCCGAGACGATCCCGAACCCGAAGAACGACGTCCTCGACATCGCCTGCGTCGCCGAGGTCGCCCACCGCGCCGGCGTCCCGCTCGTCGTCGACAACACGCTCGCGACCCCGTACCTCGTGCAACCCGTCGAGCACGGCGCCGACGTGGTGGTCCACTCCGCGTCGAAGTTCCTGTCCGGACACGGTTCGGGGCTCGGCGGCGTCGTCGTCGACGGCGGACGGTTCGACTGGACCGCCACCCCGGAACGCTGGCCGCACCTCACCCAGCCCGACCGGGCCCTCGGCGGTGCCAGCTACGTGGACCGCGCCGGCACCGGTGCGTTCCTCGCCTACGCGCGGGACGTCGTCGCCTCCCGGATCGGCCCGACGCCCTCCCCCTTCAACGCGTTCCTCCTCCGGCAGGGCATCGAGACGCTGTCGCTCCGCGTCGAGCGGCACGTGGCGAACGCGCTGACGGTCGCCACGTGGCTGGAGTCGCAGCCCGAGGTGACGAGCGTCGACCACGCGGGTCTGGCCTCCAGTCCGTACCACGACCTCGCCCGGCGCTACCTGCCCCGCGGAGCCGGGTCCGTCTTCGCGTTCACGTTCGCCGGCGGCGAGGCGGCCGCCCACGCGTTCATCGACGCGGTCGAGCTGTTCAGCCGGATGACCCACCTGGGCGACGTGCGGTCGCTGGTGCTGCACCCCGCGACGACCACCCATGCCGGACGGACGCCCGCCGAGCGGGCTGCGCTCGGCATCGGTGACGGGCTCGTCCGCCTGTCGATCGGCATCGAGGACGTCGCCGACCTGCTCCGCGACCTGGAACGCGGGTTCGCCGCGGTCCGCGCGGGCGCGTCGGTCGCGCCAGTGCCCTCGGTCGCGTCCGTGCCCTCGGTCGAGTCCGTCGTCTCGGTCGTCGGCCGGGAGGCACGCCCCGCCCCCGTCACGTCCGTCACGGTGCTCGACGGGGCCGGCCGATGACCCGGATGCAACACGTCGGGTACTTCTTCTCGCGCGGGTTCGGTCCGCAGGCGTGGGGTCGCGCGGACTGGCACTGGGGACACGACTGGACGAAGCCGGAGCTGTACCAGCAGTCGGTGCGGGCCCTCGAGGACGCCGGACTCGACCTGGTCATCGCCGAGGACGCGATCTCCCTCGGCAACCCGTCGACCCTCGACCTGCGCATCCGGCAGGCGTACGGCGGGCCCAAGCACGACCCGCTGCTGCTCGCCCCGTGGCTGTTCGCCGCGACCCGGCACATCGGCATCGCACCGACCGTGAACGCCGGCGTCACCCCGCCGTACCTGGCCGCCCGACAGCTGGCGACGCTCGCGCACCTGTCGTCGGACCGGCTCGGCGTCAACGTCGTCACCGACGTGGGCAGCGCCCGGCACGCCGGCCTCGACCCGCTGCCGCACGACGCCGCCTACGACCGCGCCGAGGAGTGGATGGGACTGCTCCGCCGACTCTGGCACTCGTGGGGCTCCGGGCACCTGCAGTCCGAGTCCGACTGGCACTTCGCCGACGGCGCCGAACTCGACGCGTTCCAGCACGAGGGCGAGTACTTCCGGACAGCGGGACCCCTCAACGCGCTGCCGCTCGAGTCCGACCCCGTCGTGGTCTCCCCCGGCGGCTCCGGACGCGGACTGGGCTTCGCCGGGACGCACTCCGACGTGCAGCTCGCCCTCGCTCCCCTGTCGGCCACCGCGGTCGCCGCCTACCGGGCGAAGGTGCACGCCGCCGCAGCCGAGGTCGGACGGCGACCGGAGGACCTGCGGGTCCTGTTCGTCCTCAAGCCCGTCGTGGCGTCCTCGCCTGACGAGGCCGACCGCATCGTCGAGGCGTCCCGGCACCCGTCCGACGAGGCCCTGCGCACCGTCGCGCTGGCGTGGTCGAGCGACTCGGAGACCGACCTGCTCGCACTCGACCTCGACGCACCGATCCCCGAGGGCACCTTCGCCGACCACGTCTCGGCCGGTACCGTCCGCGGGCTCCTCGGGGACACGCCGGACGCCCCGTTGCGCGAACTGCTCACCCGGAAGGCACGGCTCGGCCGGGTCGCCGACCGCTCGGGCTTCGTCGGGACGGCCGACGAGTTCGCGGACTTCATCGAGGAGCTCGGGTCCGATGCCGACAACGACGGAGTGATCCTGTCCGGCGACCTGCACCCGGCGCAGGTGTACCGGATGCTCGGTGACCTGGTGCCGGTGCTCCGGCAGCGCGGGATCCTCCGTCGGGAGTACGGCGCAGGCGGGCTGCGCTCGAACCTGTTCGACTTCTGACCCCTCGCGGAACGCAACCCCGGCGTCAGGACGTCACGCGACAGCGGTGCGTCTCGACGCCGGGGTTGCGTTCTGCGGCCTACTTCTTCTTGCCGTCCTTCTTCTTGTCGTCCTTCTTCTTCGACGACTTCTTGCTGTCCTTCTTCTTGCTGTCCTTCTTGTCGTCGTCCTTCTTCTTCGACTTCTTCTTCTTCGACGACTTCTCGTCGACGTCCTTCTGCTTCGGCTGCTCCGGCTCGGGTGCGACGGGCTCGACCGGCTCGACGCCGTCGACGGGCTCGACCACGACAGCGGAACCGGTGTCCGCCAGGACGTCGACGGCCTGCTCGGTGACGACCGGGGCGAGGGCGTCCTCGACCCGCTCGACCAGCACCTCGGCACCGGACTCCGCGAGCCGCAGGAGCGACTGCGCAGCACGGAGTCGCGTCGTCGACTTCCGGGCCAGCGCATCCGCACGGGCACCCTCGAGGAACGTCCGCAGCGCCCGCTCGGGCACCGACCGGCCACGCGGCGCGGAACGGTCGAGCCGGTCGAGCTCGCCCGCGATGCCGGCGACGTCGTCCTCGACGCGCTCGTGCCGGACCGACTCCAGCAGCGCCGCCACCGCAGCTGCCGCCCGCTCGACGCCCGGGGTGCGCTGGTCCATCACGACGAGCATCTCGAACACCGTGCCGTAGGACATCGTCTCGAGCCGGACCGGTTCGGCACCACGCCCGCGCAGCACCAACCGGGCATCGGGCGTCGGCAGCCAGGCGACCACGGCGGCGACCGAGGCGACGGAGCCCACGATGCGCTCGTACTCGGCCAGGCCCAGACGGTCCTGCTCCCGCAGACGGACTCGGATCGCGATCTCCTGCACGGTGTACCTCTCGTTCGGGACGATGCCGACGGGCTGCGGCACCGTGCCTCGGAGCGTAGTCCCCTCCGCCGGGCATGCCGAAGGCCCGAGCATGCAGATGGCCCGGGCATGCCGAAGGCCCCGCGACGTCCGGGGACGATGCGGGGCCTTCGATGGCGACTCACGTGACAGCGGTCCGACGATCGGCAGGTGGTGGAGATGGGGGGAATCGAACCCCCGTCCATCGCTGCAATTCGACGTCTTCTACGGGCGTATCCGGATGTTCGTTCTGCTCGGCCCCGTCCGTTGCTACCGGCTTCTCGGACGACGGGCCCAGTCTCAGTGCAAGTCCCGCACGGCCCTGAGGCGCAACCGTGCAGCAAGTCCTCTGGATGACGCCGGAACTCAGGTTAGAAGACGATCACCTGGCCGACGGACTTCATGTGCTGGGCTGCTTACGCAGCGAGAGCGAAGTCAGTGCGCTTGGAATTGGCACTTGTTGGTTTCCACGGATCGTTGACGAGATGACCGTGGGTCCTCGGCCCGCTTCCCGTCGGCACACAGGCAATGTCGAAACCGATCATCCCCATGCAGGCCGATGTGCGAGCCGCTGTCACGCTGTTGAGTTGCCATGCCTGCGTCCGGAGTTCGTCCGGGTCAGGCAGCTATTCAGCCTACCGACTGAACGAGTCTGACGCTAGTCGACTCGGCTGATCAGTCGCCGAGACGGTTGCGGGAGCGCATGGCCCGCTCGGCCTCACGCTTGTCGGTCTTCTCGCGCAGGGCCTGGCGCTTGTCGAACTCGCGCTTGCCCTTCGCGACCGCGATCTCGACCTTGGCCCGACCGTCGTGGAAGTAGATCTTCATCGGCACGAGCGTGTAGCCGCCCTGCGACGTCTTGTGCGAGATCTTCACGATCTCCTGCTTGTGCAGGAGCAGCTTCCGCTTCCGCCGCGGTGCGTGGTTGTTCCACGTGCCCTCGGTGTACTCGGGGATGTGCACGGCGTCGAGCCACGCTTCACCGGCGTCGACGAAGGCGTACCCGTCGACGAGCGACGCCCGGCCTTCGCGCAGCGACTTCACCTCGGTCCCGCTGAGGACCATGCCGGCCTCGTAGGTGTCCTCGATGAGGTAGTCGTGGCGCGCACGACGGTTCGTCGCGACGACCTTCTCCCCGCGTTCCTTCGCCATGACCGGCTCCTCTTCGTTGGGTGCGCACCCGCTTGCGTGCGAGCCGCCCAGCATACCGAACGCCGGGAGGCCCGCACACCTTCCCGGGATCCCTCCCGTTCTCGGTGTGCGGGCCTCCAGACGGGACGACCTGCGGTCGCGATCAGACCTTGAGGTACCGCCGGATCGCGATGGAGGCGGAGACCGCCGCCAGGACCACACCGATGACGATGACCGCCGGCACGACGATCGCCGCGTCGTCCATGCCGATGAACGCGGTGCCGGAGAACCGTTTCGTCAGGTAGTTGCGGACGAAGAACCAGACCACGGCCGTGATCGCACCACCCGCGAGGACGGCTCCGACCGCAGCGGCGATCACCCCCTCGAGTACGAACGGCGTCTGGATGAACCGGTTCGAGGCGCCCACCAACCGCATGATGCCGAGCTCCCGTCGTCTCGAGAACGCCGACAACCGGATCGTGGTGGCGATGAGGAGCACCGCGGCGACGAGCATCAGCCCCGCGATGCCGATCGCCGTGTAGGACGACGCGTTGAGCAGGTTGAAGATCGGTTGCAGGTACCCGCGCTGGTCGACGACGCTCTGCACGCCGGCGACCTTCGACAGGCTCTCGACCAGGACGTCGGCCTGCGACGGGTTCTTCAGGTTCACCCAGAAGGTCTCGTTGAGGTACTCGGGCTTGACGAACTCGGTCGCGGGCGAGTCCTTGAACTGCTGCTTGAACCGGGTGTACGCGTCCTGCTGGTCCTCGAAGTACGACTTCTCGATGTACGGCTTCAGCGTGGACGACGCCAGCTGCTGCTTGATCTGCGCGCGCTGGTCGTCGGTCGCCTTCGCCCCGGTGCAGTTGCCGGTGGTGTCGGTCTCGGTGCAGAGGTAGACGGCGACCTGGGCTCGGTCGTACCAGTACCCCTTCATCTGGTTGATCTGCATCTGCAGCAGGATCGCGGTGCCGACGAAGGTCAGCGAGATGAAGGTCACCAGGACGACGGAGACCACCATCGAGGCGTTGCGACGGAGGCCGGAACCGACCTCGGCCATGACGAGTCCGAGCCTCATCGGATGAGCCCCGGGATGGTCTGGATGCCGGTCGTGTTCGAGACGCCACCACGCTGGATGGGCAGGGCCTGGGTCTGGTAGCCGCCGGCCTGCTCGTCGCGGAGGACACTGCCGCCGGAGAGCTCGATGACCCGGCGCTGCATCTGGTTCACGATGCTCGCGTCGTGCGTCGCCATCAGGATCGTCGTGCCTCCTTGGTTGATGCGTTCGAGGAGCGCCATGATGCCCGCCGAGGTCGTCGGGTCGAGGTTGCCGGTCGGTTCGTCGGCCAGCAGGACCGCGGGCTTGTTCACGACGGCGCGGGCGATCGCGACGCGCTGCTGCTCACCACCGGAGAGCTCGTGCGGCATGCGGGTCGCCTTGCCGGAGAGCCCGACGAGCTTGAGCACGTCGGTGACGGACTCACTGATGAAGCCCTTGCTCTTGCCGATCACCTGCAGCGAGAACGCGACGTTGTCGAAGACGTTCTTGTTCGGCAGCAGCCGGAAGTCCTGGAACACCACGCCGAGGTTGCGGCGGAAGTACGGGACCTTGCGGGAGGAGAGCGCGCCGAGACGCTGCCCGAGCACGTGGATCTGCCCGCGGGAGGGCTTCTCCTCCTTCAGCACGAGCCGGAGGAAGCTCGACTTCCCGGAGCCGGACGCACCGACGAGGAAGACGAACTCGCCCTTGAGGATCTCGAGGGTGACGTTGTCGAGAGCGGGACTCGGGTTGCCCGAGTACACCTTGGTGACCTGGTCGAATTTGATCATGACCGGATCAGGGTAGGTCGCGAACCGGTGATCCTGCTCCAGGCGCGCGGCTCAGGAACCGGTGGGGTCGCTCAGATCCGACCCCGTTCGACGCTCAGTCCTCGTCGGGACGCTTGCGCCAGCGGATGCCGGCGTTGATGAAGCCGTCCAGGTCGCCGTCGAAGACCGCCGACGGGTTGTTGACCTCGTACTCGGTCCGCAGGTCCTTGACCATCTGGTACGGCGCCAGCACGTAGTTGCGGATCTGGTCCCCCCAGCTGGCGGTGATCGTGCCGGCGAGTTCCTTCTTCTTCGCGTTCTCCTCTTCCTTCTTCAGGAGCAGGAGGCGCGACTGCAGCACGCGCATGGCCGCGGCACGGTTCTGGATCTGCGACTTCTCGTTCTGCATCGACACGACCGTGCCGGTCGGCAGGTGGGTCAGGCGCACGGCGGAGTCGGTCGTGTTGACGGACTGTCCACCGGGGCCGGATGAGCGGAACACGTCGACGCGGATGTCGTTCTCCGGGATGTCGATGACCGCGGTCTCCGGCATCAGCGGGATGACCTCGACCGCGGCGAAGGACGTCTGGCGCTTGCCCGCGGCGCCGAACGGCGACATGCGGACCAGGCGGTGCGTGCCGGCCTCGACCGACAGGGTGCCGAACGCGTGCGGGCCGTCCACCTCGAACGTGGCGGACTTGATGCCCGCCTCTTCGGCGTAGGAGGTGTCCATCACGGTCACCTTCTGGTCGTGCTGCTCGGCGTAGCGCAGGTACATGCGCATGAGCATCTCGGCGAAGTCGGCGGCGTCGACACCACCGGCACCGGCACGGATCGTGATGACGGCGGGACGGTCGTCGTACTCGCCGTCGAGGAGCGTCTGGACCTCGAGGTCGCCCATCGTCTTCGTTATGGCCTTGAGCTCCTCGGCCGCTTCGTCGGCGGACTCCTGGTCCTCGGCCTCGTTCGCCAACTCGACCAGGACCTCGAGGTCGTCGAGGCGCTGCTCGGTCGCCGTGAGCTTCTTCAGCTGGGACTGCCGGTGGGCGAGCGCGCTGGTGACCTGCTGCGCGTGGTCGGTGTCCTCCCACAGGTCGGGGGCACCGGCCTGCTCGCTGAGTTCGGCGATCTCACGCTCGAGGCGGTCGACGTCGACCACGGAGCGGATGTTCCCGAAGGTCACTCGGAGGGCGTTGACCTGCTCGCTGATGTCCAGTTCGACCATGGTCCCCGATCCTACCGGCCGGGCGTCCGGGTCAGCGCCCGAGCGAGGGCTCCCGCCGCGCCATGCCCGCCGCACCGGCACGCTCGACGGCCACCGGCAGCGCGGCGAGGAAGGCATCGACGTCCTGCTCGGTCGAGGTGTGGCCGAGGGTGATCCGGAGCGCACCGCGGGCGGCGTCCTCGCTGAGGCCCATCGCGAGCAGCACGTGCGAGGCCTCGGGCACCCCGGCCTGGCACGCCGACCCGGTGGACACGGCGACCCCGGCGGCGTCGAGCAGGAACAGCAGCGAGTCCCCCTCGCAGCCCGGGAACGTGAAGTGCGCGTTGTTCGGCAGCCGGTCGACCGGGTCCCCCATCAGCACCGCGGACGGCACGGCGGCCCGGACCCCGTCGACGAGGCGGTCCCGCAGGTGCCGGACGTCGGCGTGCGGCGCGGCTGCGGCGACCCCGAAGGCCGCGGCGGCCGGGGCGTCCTGCGTGCCACTCCGGACCTGGCGCTGCTGACCCCCGCCGTGGATGAGCGGCTCGACGACCGCGCGTCGGCCGAGCACCAGCGCCCCGACCCCGACCGGGCCGCCGATCTTGTGCGCCGAGACGCTCAACGCGTCGAGGCCGGACGCGGCGAAGTCCACCGGCACCTGGCCGTACGCGGCCACGGCGTCGCTGTGCACCGGGACACCGGCGGCGTGGGCGAGCGCGACGATCCGCTCGACGGGCTGCATGGTGCCGACCTCGTTGTTCGCCCACAGGAACGTGACCAGGGCGACGTCGTCGGCGGAGGCGAGTCGTGCCTCCAGTCCGGCGAGGTCGACGCGACCCTCGGCGTCGAGCGGGACGACGTCGACGACGGCGCCCTCGTGGCGCTCCAGCCAGTCGACCGTGTCGACCGTCGCGTGGTGCTCCCCCGCCGGGACGACGATGCGGGGACGGCGTCGGTCGCGCTGCCGGGCCCAGAACAGGCCCTTGACGGCGAGGTTGATGCTCTCGGTGCCGCCGGAGGTGAAGACGACCTCCACCGGGTCGGCACCGAGCGACGCGGCGACCCGGGCACGGCCGTCCTCGAGCAGCATCTTGGCGCGCTGGCCGGCGCTGTGGATCGACGACGGGTTGCCGACGGTGGTCAGCGCGTCGGTGAACGCGGCGAGCGCTTCCGGCAGGATCGGCGTGGTGGCGGCGTGGTCGAGGTAGACGGGCACGGGGTACCCCTTTCTGGAGCGTTTTCAGGATACCCGGCTGGCCTCGTACCCTGGTGGCGTGTACGAGACCGCGACCGAGACCACGCCCGGCTTCCGGGTCGACGACGGGGACCCCCGGATGACGGTGCGGTCCGCCTCGGCGACCGCGGTGACGGTGGTCGTCGACGGCCGAGGTGCCTTCCCCTTGGCGCGCATCGACGAGACCGACGAGTGGAGCGCCGCCACGCCCGGCGTGCAGGTCGGGGACACCTACCACCTGCTCGTCGACGGGCCGACCGGGCCGCGGCACGAGTTCGACCCGACCCGCCCGCTCCTCGACCCGTACGCACGCGGCATCGTCGCGACCGGCGACGCCCCGCGGTGGACCAGTGTCGTCATCGACGGCACCTTCGACTGGGGCGGCGTCACCAAGCCGGTCGTCCCCCTGGACCGCGCCGTGGTGTACGAGGCGAACGTCCGGACCCTCACCAGCGCGAACCCGGCGATCCCCGAGGAACTCCGCGGCACGTACGCCGGCGTCGCCCACGAGAGCACCATCGCGCACCTGCAGCGCATCGGCGTGACCACGCTCGAGCTCCTGCCCGTGCAGGCGTTCGACACCGAGCGGTGGCTGCGCGAGGCCGGGCGCGAGAACGCCTGGGGCTACAACACGCTCGGGTTCTTCGCCCCGCACGCCGGACACGCCTCCGCCGGCGCCCGGGCCGCGGGTGCCGATGCGGTGCTCCGCGAGTTCAAGGGCATGATCCGGCTGCTGCACGAGGCCGGGATCCAGGTCGTCCTCGACGTCGTCTACAACCACACCGCGGAAGAGGGCCTCGGCGGTCCCACCACCTCCCTGCGCGGGATCGACGGCGCCGGCCGGTACCGCTGGTCCGACACGGACACCTACTACGACACGACCGGGTGCGGCAACACGCTCGACACCTCGGTGACCGCGACCGCCGACCTCATCCTCGACAGCCTCCGCTACTGGGCGCGCGAGGTGCAGGTCGACGGGTTCCGCTTCGACCTCATGGCGTCCCTGGCCCGCGACGGCGACCACGTCTTCGACCCGGAGCACCCGCTGCTCGAACGGATCCGGAACCACCCCGACCTGCAGGACACCCTGGTCATCGCCGAACCGTGGGACGTCGGCCCGGACGGCTGGCGCACCGGCTCGTTCGGCGCCCGCACGCTCGAGTGGAACGACGGGTTCCGCGACACGGTCCGGAAGTTCTGGCTCGAGGACCTCGCCGACGAACGACGCCGCGGAGCCCCGGAGTCCGGCATCGGGGCGCTCGCCGGAGCCCTCACCGGCTCGCGTCATCTGTTCGGCCCGGAGCGCGGTCCGCTGTCCGGCGTCAACTTCGTCACCGCCCACGACGGCTTCACCCTGCACGACCTGGTGTCCTTCGACGCGAAGCACAACGAGGCGAACGGCGAGGAGAACCGCGACGGGTCGAACGACAACCGCTCGTTCAACCACGGCATCGAGGGCGACACGGCCGACCGCGGTGTCCGTGCGGCGCGCGGGCGGTCGATGCGGAACCTGATGGCGACCGTGCTGCTCTCCGCCGGGGTGCCCATGATCACCGCGGGTGACGAGCGCAGCCGCACCCAGCACGGCAACAACAACGCGTACGTCGTCTCGGACGACCTGACGCCGGTGGACTGGTCGGACGACGAGGACGCCGAGTCGATGACCGAGGCGATGGCGGCCCTGACCCGGCTCCGCGCCGCGCACCCGGCCCTCCGGCCGTCGCGCTTCGGCGTCCCCGGCCAGACCACGCCGTCGGCGTCGCGGATGACCTGGTACGGCCCGGACGGCCAGGCGATGACCGCCGAGGGCTGGGACCAGCCCATCCACCGCGCGCTGCAGTACTTCGTCGAGTCGACGCCCGAGCACGAGCCGTACGACCGCGTGCTGGTCGTGGTGCACGGCAGCGGGCGGACCCGCGACCTCACCCTGCCGACGCGCGAGGACGTCTTCGCGTACCGGCTGGCATGGTCGAGCGAGAAGCACCGCGACCACGACCGGCACCGCCCCGCCGGTACCGTGTTCAGCGCCTACGGCCCCGGCATCCACGTCTTCGACGTCATCTGAGCCGACGTCGGTGCGGCCTGACGGCCTCCCGCCCGCCACCCCGGCCGGGAGGCGCGACACGCTTCCCGGGGAACACGGACGGCCCAGCCGGGTAGCGTCTGGTCCGTGGCCTCCGTAGACCGACCCCGGCGTCCGAAGATCGGGCGCATCCCGATCACCGAACTCGCCCCGACGACGCCGAACGGCTTCCCGGGCAAGGGCTTCGACGGGGAGGTGATCACGTTCGGTGCGACCGTCTTCCGCGAGGGGCACGGCATCATCGGCGCGGACCTCGTCCTCGTCCGCCCCGCGGGCCAGCAGCCCGAGACGACCCAGGCCGTCGCCCAGCAGACCCCCGCCCCGCCGGCGCTGCAGGTCGACGAGCGCACCCTCCGCGTCCCGCTGACCCTCGTCGCCGCCGGCACCGACCGGTACGAGGCGACCGTGCAGGTCGAGGGCACCGGCGTCTGGGAGTGGCACGTCGAGGCGTACTCCGACGACTGGGCGACCTGGGTGCACGGCGCCCGACTGAAGATCGCCGCCGGTGTCGACACCGAGGCGACCCTGCTCGACGGCGCCGCGCTGCTCGAGCGTCAGGGCTCCGCCGTGGCCGCCCGCGCCGCCGTCCGCCTGCGCGACACCGACCTCGACCCGGCTGAGCGGCTGGCAGCGGTGGACGACCCCCGCGTCGTCGCCGAGATCGACGAGACCCCGATCGACTCCCTGCGGACGAGCTCCGCCCTGCAGCTGCTCGACGTCGAGCGCACCCGCGCCGGTGTCGGCGCCTGGTACGAGTTCTTCCCCCGCAGCGAGGGTGCCAAGCGCAACCCGGACGGCTCGTGGAAGAGCGGCGACTTCCGCACCGCGGCCCGCCGTCTGCCCGCCGTCGCCCGGATGGGCTTCGAGATCGTCTACCTGCCGCCGATCCACCCGATCGGCCGCACCGCACGCAAGGGCCCGAACAACACGCTCGAGGCCGGGCCGAACGACCCGGGCAGCCCCTGGGCGATCGGTGGTCCCGAGGGTGGCCACGACGCCATCCACCCGGACCTCGGCACCGAGGACGACTTCCGCGCCTTCGTCGAGACGGCGAAGAACACCGGCATGGAGGTCGCCCTCGACTTCGCGCTGCAGTGCTCCCCGGACCACCCCTGGGTCACCGAGCACCCGGAGTGGTTCACGGTGCGCGCCGACGGCTCCATCGCCACCGCCGAGAACCCGCCGAAGCGCTACCAGGACATCTACCCGATCCAGTTCGACACCGACCCCGAGGGCCTGGTCGCCGAGGTGCTCCGGGTGCTCCGTCACTGGATCACGTTCGGCGTCAAGGTGTTCCGCGTCGACAACCCGCACACCAAGCCGCTGTGGTTCTGGGAGCGCGTGATCCGCGAGGTCCGCGACGAGCACCCGGACGTCGTGTTCCTGGCCGAGGCGTTCACCCGCCCGGCGATGATGCGCGCCCTGGCCGAGACCGGGTTCCAGCAGTCGTACTCGTACTTCACCTGGCGCAACACGAAGGAGGAGATCGAGACGTACTTCGACGAGCTCTCCCACGAGACGAGCGCCTACCTGCGCCCGAACCTCTTCGTGAACACGCCCGACATCCTCACCGAGTTCCTGCAGTACGGCGGCCGCGCCGGCTACAAGGTGCGCGCTGCCCTCGCCGCGACCGGCGCCCCGACGTGGGGCATGTACTCCGGCTACGAGCTCTTCGAGGACGTCGCCCGCCCGGGCTCCGAAGAGAACATCGACAACGAGAAGTACGAGTACAAGCCGCGGGACTTCGCGCTCGCCGAGGCGGAGGGCGCGAGCCTCGCCCCGTACGTGACGATGCTCAACCGCCTCCGCTCGGCGCACCCCGCGCTCCGGCAGCTGCGGAACACCACCGTGCACAGCGCCGAGGACGACGCCATCGTCGTGTACTCGAAGCACCTGCCCGGGCGGTTCACCCGGTCCGGTCGGGACGACACGGTGATCGTCGTCGCGAACGTCGACCCGCACTCCGCCCGTGAGACCACCGTGCACCTCGACCTCGCCGCCCTCGGTCTCGAGCCCGGCACCGAGTTCGACGTCCGCGACGTCGTGACCGGCGCCCGCTGGACCTGGGGCTCCTCGAACTACGTGCGCCTGGATGCCTTCCAGGAGCCCGTGCACCTGCTCGTCGTGGAAGGACCGCACCGATGACCGATCCCACCAACCCCGGGCAGCCCAGCGCACCCCAGACCAGCGCACCCCAGCAGGGCGCGCCGCAGCCGCCCCGCGGTCCCGGCCTGCCGCCGGTCCCGCCGCCGCCTCCCGCGATCCCACGCCAGGCGGTCCGCACCGAGCCGAACACCTCGGCTCCCGGTGAGGACCTCCCGGGCGCACCGGTCGCCCCGCCCGAGTCCCCCTCCCGCGACGTGCCGGAGTCGGCCACGCTCGCCGGCGGGCTGACGTCGGCGACGCCGGACGCGACGGACGAGGCGGAGGCAGCCAGCGCCTCCCGGACGGAGGACGCGCCCGCCACGCCCACGTCCGCAGCGACCACGTCCACCACGCTGACGTCCGACAGCACGGCCGTCGCGACGACCGAGCCCGTCCCCGGCCCCGTCGACGAGTGGGTCCGCCAGCAGGTCGCGGAGGGACGTTGGTCCCAGCCGCACGACGTGCTCGGCCCGCACCCCGTCGCCGGTGGCACGAGCGTCCGTGTGGTCCGCCACCTGGCGACCGCGGTCCGCATCGTCCGACCCGACGGTGACGACGTCGAACTCCGTCACGAGGGCGAGGGTGTCTGGGCCGGCGCGACCGTCGGCGAGCTCGGCCGGTACCGCGTCGAGGCCGACTACGAGGACGACGAGACCTGGACCACCGACGACGCGTACCGGTTCCCGCCGACGCTCGGCGAGCTCGACCTGCACCTGTTCGGTGAGGGTCGCGACGAGCAGCTCTGGCACCACCTCGGCGCGCACGTGCAGACGGTCGACGGTGTCGACGGTGTGGCGTTCGCCGTGTGGGCGCCGCGTGCCACCGCCGTCCGCGTGATCGGCGACTTCGAGGGCTGGGAGGGCCGCACCACCGCGATGCGCCGCCTGAACGACCTCGGCGTGTGGGAGCTGTTCTGGCCCGGCGCCCTCGAGGGGCAGCGGTACAAGTTCCAGATCCTCACCGACAGCGGCTGGGTGGAGCGGGCCGACCCGTTCGCCCGCCGCACCGAGGTCCCGCCGCTCACCGCGTCCGTGATCACGAGCGCCCACCACACCTGGTCCGAGGGCGACGCCCGCTGGATGGCCGAGCGCGCCAACGCGACAACCCACGACGCGCCGATGAGCGTCTACGAGGTACACCTCGGCTCGTGGCGTCCGGGGCTGAGCTACCGCGAGGTGGCCGACGACCTCATCGGGCACCTGCAGTACACCGGCTTCACCCACGTCCAGTTCCTGCCCCTCGCCGAGCACCCGTTCGGCGGCTCGTGGGGCTACCAGGTCACCGGGTACTACTCGCCGACCGCCCGCTTCGGCTCCCCCGACGACCTGCGGTACCTCATCGACCGGCTGCACTCGGCCGGCATCGGCGTCATCATGGACTGGGTCCCCGGGCACTTCCCGAAGGACGAGTGGGCGCTGGCGAAGTTCGACGGCTACGCCCTGTTCGAGCACCCGGACCCCCGCCGCGGCGAACAGCTCGACTGGGGCACCTACGTGTTCGACTTCGGGCAGCCGCAGGTGCGCAACTTCCTCGTCGCCAACGCGCTCTACTGGCTCGAGGAGTTCCACATCGACGGCCTCCGGGTCGACGCCGTGGCCTCGATGCTGTACCTGGACTACTCCCGCACCGAGTGGCTGCCGAACATCCACGGCGGTCGCGAGAACCTCGAGGCGATCTCGCTCCTGCAGGAGACGAACGCCACCGCGTACAAGCGCTACCCCGGCATCGTGATGATCGCCGAGGAGTCGACCTCGTGGCCCGGCGTCACGCAGCCGACCAGCGCCGGCGGCCTCGGGTTCGGCCAGAAGTGGAACATGGGCTGGATGCACGACACGCTGCAGTACGTCGAGCGTGACCCGGCGTACCGCTCGTACCACCACGACGAGATCACGTTCTCGTTCGTCTACGCGTTCAGCGAGCAGTTCACGCTGCCGATCAGTCACGACGAGGTCGTGCACGGCAAGGGCTCGCTCTACGGCAAGATGCCCGGCGACGAGTGGCAGAAGCTCGCCAACGTGCGTGCCTACCTGGCCTTCATGTGGGCACACCCCGGCAAGCAGCTGCTCTTCATGGGCCAGGAGTTCGCCCAGCCCACCGAGTGGAGCGAGGCCAACGGTCTCGACTGGTGGCTGCTCGACGACCCGGGCCACCGCGGCGTGCAGGACCTGGTCGCCGAGCTGAACCGCGTGTACAAGGAGAACCCGGCGCTCTGGACGTTCGACTCCAGCGCCGAGGGCTTCGAGTGGCTCGAGAGCGGCGACGCACCGCACTCCACGCTCGGGTTCCTCCGCAAGGCGGGCGACGAGAAGCTGGCGGTCTTCGTCAACTTCTCCGGCGTCCCGGTCGAGCACCGCTTCGGCCTGCCCACGGCGGGCACCTGGAACGAGGTGCTCAACACCGACGCGTCGGCGTACGGCGGGTCCGGTGTCGGCAACCTCGGTTCGGTCCAGGCCGAGGACGTCCCCTGGGCCGGTCGCCCGGCCTCGGCGAACCTCGTGGTGCCCCCGCTGGGCGCCGTCTGGCTGCGCCTGGCCGACTAGCACCCACGGGCACGACGGACGGGAGGCCCGGTACCAGCTGGTACCGGGCCTCCCGTCGTGCTCCGTGTCGCGTCGCGCGACCCGCGCTCAGTAGAGCGCGTTGGCGAGTCGCCGCCGGGCGGCGACGACGCGCGGGTCCTCGGCGCCGATCAGCTCGAAGTACTCGACGAGGCGCACGCGGAGCGCTTCGCGGTCGTCGCCGAACACCGTCGGTACGAGGTCGAGGAGGCGTCCGAAGGCGTCCTCGACGTGTCCACCGCTGATGTCGAGGTCGGCGACGGCGAGCTGGGCCGCGACGTCCGCCGGGCCGGCACCGGCCGCCGCGCGGATCTCGTCCGCGGTCCTGCCGGAGAGCCGGTCGAGCAGCGACACCTGGGCCAGACCGGCCACGGCCATCTGGTCGTGCGGGTCCTGCAGGATCGCGGTGCGGTACTCGCTGATCGCGGTGGCGTAGTCCCCGGCCTCGATCGCGTCGTACGCGGCCTGGTGGTGCGGCGGCAGGGGCTCCGGTTCCGGCTCGCCCTGCTCCGCGTCGTCGGCCTCGACGGCTCCGTCGACCTGGACCCGGCCGGCGACGCCGTTCTGCTCCGCCGCCTGCAGGACCTGCTCGAAGACGTCGCGGACCTCGGCCTCGGGCAGGGCACCGACGAACAGTCCGAGCGGACGGCCACCGATGACGGCCGCGACGGTCGGGATCGACTGTGCCTGGAACGCCTGGACGAGCTGCGGGTTCGTGTCGGCGTCGACCTTGGCCAGGACGATGCGTCCCGCGTACTCCTCGGTCAGCCGCTCGAGGACCGGCGACAGCTGCTTGCACGGACCGCACCACTCGGCCCAGATGTCCACGATGACCGGGACGACGGTGGAGAGCTGGACGATGTCCTGGAAGCTCTGGTCGGTGACGTCCATCACGAGGGACGGGACGCTCAGGACACTGTCCGTGGGCCCGGCACCGGCTGCCGGACCGGCCGTCGCGCCAGCGTTGCCCGGCGTGGCGGGGCTCCCGGCGGGTCCGGCGGCACCCTGCGGCGGACGCTGGGCCCGGTCGACGAGGGACGAGAGGTCGACTGCTCCGCGCAGGCTGGACGGGGTCGGGGGGACGTTGGTCATTGCACCTCACTCGCTGCGATCAGGCCCTGAGTGAACCCGAGGAGTTCTATCTTGTCGTCCGAACCCACCGGGGGCACGGAGAAGAGCAACTGGACGCCGTACGTGGCGGTCACGCCCTTGGTGCTCGAGTCGACGCCGGACAGTGCCTTGACGGCACCCTCGGGGTTGACCTCGGCACCGGCGGCCGTCGGGGTGACCTTCTCGATCTCGTTGAGGTCGACGGAGACGAGCGCACCAGCGGTGTTCGTGGCGAGGGCCAGGGCCGAGTCCTCGGGGACCTCGGACGAGTACTCGATCTTCGCGGTGTCCGGCAGCCCCTTCGCCTTCTCGTCCTTGTACGACTTGCCGATCCGCGAGCGCAGGTCGTCGCCGTCGCTGTCGAACAGGTCGGCGGACTCGCTCGCGGTGTCCTTCGACAGGATGTCGCCGTAGGCCGCGGCGACGGCGTTCGGGGCCAGCGCCAGGAGCTTCGTGTCCGGTGCGAGCTGGGCGGCACCGACGGAGGTCGGCGCGAGCGACGGCAGCTGGGCATCGGCCTCGAGCGAGACAGCGTACTCGACCTTGTAGTCCGAGCGGGCGTCCTGCTGCACGAGGGTCAACGCCTGCGGGGCCGTCTTCTTGTCGGTGCAGTCCGCAGCGACGACGGCGAAGACGGTGCGCGGCCAGGTGTCAGTCTGCTGCGGCAGCGCCACGCAGACGTCGTCGGCGGCCACGGCGGGCAGGGCCTGCGCCTTGGCGTCACTGTCGCGGATCGTGTAGTTCGCCTTGCGGATCTCGAGCGCCGGTCCGGCGAAGCGGGTCGCGGCGAGACTGGCGTCCTTGTCGGCGTCGGCCTTCTCGGCGACCTCGGCCACGCGGGACACGATGCGGGCGATCTGTTGCTTCGTGGCGGCGGTCGAGGCGTCGGGGACCGCGGCGCCGGTGGCCGTGGCGGTCGGTGTCGGGGTCGCGTCCGCTCCGCTGCCGGTCGGCCAGTACTCCGACGAGCACCCGCTCAGCACGAGGGCGCCGGCGACGAGCACCGGGACGGCGATGATGGCGCGACGACCGCGACGGCTCCGTGCCGGCACCTGGGCACCGGCGGCGGCGGCGCGACGGGAGGCACGCACGCGCGGCGGGCGGCCACCACCGCTCCGACGGCGCGGACCACGGGAGCGGCGCTGGTGCAGGAAGGCCCAGACGAGCATGACCAGGCCACCGAGCACGAAGACCCCACCGGCCGTCAGCAGCGGCCCGACGGAGGGCGTCGCGGTGTCACGCGGCCACGTCACGGAGATGTCGGAGGGTGCGGCGTCCGAGCCGTCGCCCATCACCACGAGCGACACGTCGGCGGGCAGTCGGACGGTGAACTGACGGGCATCGTCGTACTCCTGGTACCAGAGGTCGCTGCCCTTCGGGTCGGGCAGGTCGGAGCCGGATCCGGTGGTGCGGGACTTCAGGGAAGCCTCCTCGGCGTCGTAGCGGAGGGTCGTGTGCTCGGTGTCGCCGATCCAGGCGTCGACGTCGGACGTCTTGCCGTAGGCGGCGAACACCTTGCCCGTGCCCGACACGTTGACGCGCTGGTAGCCCGGGTTCGCGTTGAGCACGCTGCCGGGCAGCACGGTGACGGGAGCGGCGTTCGACCCGCTCGTCGCCGCGACGATCGAGGTGGGTGGCGCGAACACGGTCCGCTGCCCGACTCCCAGGCCGACGAGGAGCACCCCGATGACGAAGCTGACGATCGCCAGGACGAATCGCACGGATCTCTCTCCCTCCGCGCCGGGATGGGTGGATCGGCGCAGGACAACGGCCCAGGGTACCCAGGACAGCTGGGAGGCGCATCCCCGGGGTCACCGTCGGCCTCAGGAGCCGTCGCGGACGCACCACTACAATCGGGGTCCGGACTGCACGGGGTGGTCCGGGACGACCACAGGGAGCGACACGTGGCGAACGACGAGGCAGAGTTCGGGACCGAGCTGCGGGGCTACCGCAAGGACGAGGTCGAACGGGCTCTGAACGACCTCCGCCGCGAGCTGATCAAGTCGAACACCGACCGGGCCGAGGCCGCGAAGGAGATCCGTCTCCTGCAGTCCCGCGTCTCGGACCTGCAGGGCGAGCTGGACGAGGCCGGCACCCCCACCTACAGCGGTCTGGGCACGCGGCTCGAGTCCACCCTCCGCGTCGCCGAGGAACAGTCCACGCGGCTGATCAGCCAGGCCGACATCGACGCCCAGCGCCTCCGGGCCACCAGTCGCACCGAGGCCGAGCGCACCCTCCGCGAAGCCCGCGACGAAGCCCAGGTCACCCTGGAGGACGCCCGCACCCGTGCGACCAACGAGCTCTCCCGTGCCCGGGCCGAGTCCGCCGACACCGTCGAGCGCGCCCGCTCCGAAGCCGGCATCCTCGTGCAGGACGCCCGCAACGAAGCCGCCGCCGTGCGCGGAGCCGCGGTCACCGAGGCCGCCGAGGTCCGCTCGGTCGCCATCCGCGAGACCAACGCCCTCCGCGCCGAGGTCCAGCACGAGGTCGCCGAGCTGCGCGAGGTCGCCCAGCGGGAGTCCGCCGACGCCCGTCGCGCGGCCGCCGACCTCGACCGCGAGACCGAGCACCGTCGCAGCGTGTTCGAGGCCGACCAGGCACGCCGCCTGGAGGACCTCGACCGCGAGGAGACCACCCGTCGCGAACAGCTCGACCGCACGCTGGCCGAGTCCCGCACGGCGTGGGAGCGCGAGCACGGTGAAGCCCGCCGCGCTCTCGAACTCGAACTCGAGACCGGCCGTGCCGAACTCGCGGCCGAGGTCGAGCAGCGTCGTGCCGAACTGGCCGCCGAGATCGACGACCGCCGCAGTGCCCTCGACGAGGAACTCGCCGCCGCCCGCGCCGAGTGGGACCGTGAGCTCGCCGTCGCCCGCACCGACCTCGAGCAGGAGATCGCCGCAGCCCGTGCCCAGCTCCGCGTCGACACGGAGCAGACCGCGGCCGAGAACGCCCGGCGCGTGCAGGAGACCACCGACCGCATCGAGCGCGAGACCGCCGAGCACGCCGCCCGCATCGAGCGCGAGCGGGAGACCGCCGCTGCCGAGGCCGAGCGCGCCGCCCGCGAACACGAGAACGAACTCGCCGCACGCCGGGAGCGCGAGCACGCCGAGGTCGACACCGAGATCGCCGACCGTCGCACCGCCGAACTCGACGACCTGTTCGCCGAGCGCACGGCTCTCCGCCAGGAGATCGACACCGCGCGCGCCGGTCTCACCCAGGAGCGTGACGAGGTCCGCGCCGAGATCGCCCGCGAACGGGACGACGCACGTGCCGCTCTCGAGACCGAACTCGCCGCGCGTCGCGACGACGCCGAGCAGGAGTACCTCGACCGGCACCGGGCCACGGTCACCGAGACCCAGAAGTACCTGGACGAGGCGAACCTGCAGCTCGCCGAGGCCACGCGCCGCGCCACCACCGCCCGCGAGACCGCAGACCGCCTCGAGCGGGAAGCCGCCGACCTGGCACGCGAACAGGAGACGGCCGCCCAGGAGCACGCCGCCGACCTGGTGCGTGACGCACAGGAACGTGCGCACCGGCTCGTCGCGGACGCCGAGGACCGCACCGCGGAACTGCTCGCCGACGCCGAGGACCGACTCGGGGCCATCCGGACCGAGCGGGAGGCCGTCGCGGGGTACCTGGAGAACCTCCGGGGTGTCCTCAGCCACGCGGCGGGCGTCATCGACCAGCAGGCACCGGCGCCGGGCGACCCCGTGGACGCCGACGAACCGGACGCGACCGTCCGCTGAGGGGACGCCAGGCCGCTGAGGGCACCCACCCCGTCTCCGGACCGGGTGGCTGCCGGCTGCCGCTACGGTCGCTGGTCCGCCGCGGGCCAGTGCGTCGGCAGCGGCGCACTGCCCGGCACGACGAGGTCGACGATCGTGTCGAGCACGATGCGCACGTACTTCTCCCCCACCCAGAGGTGCTTCGCCCCGGCGACGGGGACGACCCGGACCGTCGGCGCGATGGCGAACCGTCGCGCTGCCTGGTCGGGCTGCAGGAAGTCGTCGTGCTCGGGGACGAGGGCGACGACCGGCACGTCGACCGCGGCCCAGCGTGCGAGCTCCGCGTCCGACGTGCGGTGCAGTGGCGGCGAAAGGAGCACCACGCCGGCCACGTGTCCGGCCTCGACGTGCTCGAGGGCGTGTTTCAGGACGACCTCCGTCCCGAAGGACCAGCCGACCAGCCACGGCGTGGGGAGTCCCCGGTCGACGACGTCCTGCACGGCGGCTCGGAGGTCGAACCCCTCGGACACCCCGTCGCCGAAGACACCCTCCGAAGTCCCCCGGGGTGAGGTCACCGATCGGAAGTTGAAGCGCAGCACCGCGATGTCGGCCAGGGCGGGCAGACGAGCCGCGGCCTTCTTGAGGACGTGCGAGTCCATGAAGCCCTGCGCAGTCGGCAGTGGGTGCAACGCCACAACGGTCCCCCGCGCGACCCGGTCGAGCGGTTCGGCGAGCTCCCCGACCAGTGTCAGGTGGTCGTCGGTGACCAGCTCGATGTCGGTCCGACGACCGGGCAGGACGCTGCCGGACCGGATCTCGGCGCTGTCTCCGACGGAGGTCGGCTCGGAGGTCATGCGATGCTCCAGCAGTGGTGGTGCCAGTGACGGCGTGCCGCCAGGTCGGCTGCGTCACCGAGGACGCCGTCGGCACGCCAGACCACGACGTGGGCGACGCCGGGTTCGATCGTCAGTCCGCAGCCGGGGCAGACGTACTCCTTCTGCGCCGAGGCTGCGGAGATGGGCTGCACCGACCACTCACGGCCGCGCCGGTGTTCGGTGCGCCGCCAGCCGTTGAGCATGCGGTCGAAACCGGAGTCCTCCGGCTCGACGTCATGGCCTCGGCCGCGTGGGTTCCGCGGCCGGTTGCTCCGCGGCACCCCGGACGCCGATCAGTACCAGTTGTACGAGACGCTGTGGGCCCAGGCGCCACACGGGGTGCCGTAGACACCCGTGATGTAGTTGAGGCCCCAGGTGATCTGCGTGGCGGGGTTGGTCTGCCAGTCGGCACCGGCGGACGCCATCTTGCTGCCCGGCAGCGACTGCGGGATGCCGTAGGCACCGCTCGGGTTGTAGGCGTTGACCCGCCAGCCGGACTCCTTGTTCCACAGGGAGACGAGGCAGCTGTACTGGTCGTTGCCCCAGCCGCGGGCGGCGACCATCTGCTGGCCGATGGCCTGGGCGCTGCCCGGGTCCGGCGTGGCGACGGGCGCGACCGGCGTGCTCGCGACGGGCTGCTGCGCGGCGGTGGACGTCGCGGCTGCATCCGTGTCGGTCGCGTCGGCGTCCGGCGTTGCTGTGGGGGTCGGCGTCGGCGTGGGCTTCGGCGCCGGCTTCGTGACGTCGAAGCCGTCGCGGGCTGCGTCGAAGTCGCCGTAGGTGCCGTGGGCCGAGAACTGCTGCGGCACCGAGATCGGCGCCGGGGCCAGGACGGGCGCTGCCGAAGCGGCGTCCGTCTGCATCGGGTTGAAGAGCGACCCGCCGACGAACGCCGAAACGGCGAAGAACGAGAGGACGGGGATGGTCGAGCGCTGCCGCACGAAGCCCCCGAACGACCGCGGGGTCGTCGGCTTGACCGGGGCGAGCGCACGGGTGCGGGCGACGCGGACGACGCGCGGCGACTCCGACGTCGGCGCGACCGCAGCGCGGGCCACCGCGGCGTCCGAGACCCGGTTCGCGGCGACGGACACCGGCGCGATGACGGGAGCCGCGTGCTGCTCCGCCTGCGGTGCAGTCACCGGACGGACGACCGTGGTCTCCGCCGTGTCGGTTCGGTTCTTCGCCGCGCGGCGCTCACTGACGATCTGGTGATCGTCCAGTGCGCGGGTTGCGCGGTCGGATCGCTGGTCTGCCGTGTGCCTGCCCATGAGTCTGACCAGGATAACGGAACGATCACGGAAAGCGAAGCACCTGGGGCAGGTGAGTCCGGTCCGTCCGGACGGGAGGCTCGGGTCGGCCCCGGTACGGGTCCTCAGCGGACGGCGAGCATGACCTCGATGACGGCGTCGAGCAGGGCGTCCACCTGCGCTTCGCGGTAGCCGCCGTGCTTCGGGCGGAACACCACCGAGCGCACCTCGGTGAGGCTGAGCGGCTTGCCGTCCTTGAAGTACCCGTGCAGCCGACGGGAGAACGCGTCGACGTCCTTCGGGTGGTACCCGGTCGTCAGGAAGCTGACGCGCTGGAACCGTTGCGCGTCGGGACGCCCGAGACGCGCGACGACGTCCGAGGCCTTGCCACGGGCCTCCGCGTACCAGGCCTTCTGGCCGACGTCGGCGATCTCGCGCTCGCGCTCCCGGGCGGCGAAGGCGTCCTCGAGACGCTCGAGCGCGGCGTCCACGTGCACCGTGGAGTAGCCGCCCTTCTTCATCGAGAACGCGGTCGCGCGGATCTTGGCGGCCTCGATCCCCGGGGCGCTGTCGTTCGCGGTGTAGGCGCGACGAGCGTCCTCGAGGAATCGATCGACCTCGTCGGAGTCGTAGCCGAGGACCGAGCGGGGGGCAGTCGGGAACGTCGATGGCACGGCGCCATTGTGCCAGGCTCCGACCAGTGCGCCACCTGGACGCGCGGACTCGGGACCTGAGTGCCCGGCGCCTGGTCACACGCGCCCGAGCGGCCGAACGAGCTCAGTGGTTGACGACGAGGTACATCAGGTACGCGATCGCGGCCGACGGCAGGATGCTGTCGATGCGGTCGAGCAGTCCGCCGTGCCCGGGCAGGAACGACGAGATGTCCTTGATGCCGAGGTCGCGTTTGATCATCGACTCGGTGAGGTCCCCGAGCGTCGCCGACCCGGAGATGAGCACGCCGAGGATGATCCCGGTCCACCAGGGCAGACCGAGCATCAACCAGGTGACGAGGATGCCGACGATGATGCTCGCGCCGACCGAGCCCCCGAAGCCCTCCCAGGTCTTCTTCGGGCTGATCTTCGGCGCCATCGGGTGCTTCCCGAGGTTGATCCCGGTGGCGTAGGCCCCGGTGTCGACCGCGACGACCACCAGGATGAACCCGACGACCCACAGCTGACCCTGCGGCTGTGCCGACAGGAGCACCACACAGGCGCCGAGCAGGGTCACGTAGGCCTGGACGAACAGCCCGTTCGTCAGGTCACGCGCCACGCTCGAGGCCGGTGGCTTCGTGCGCGACACGGCGACCTCGACCAGGCGCCAGAGCGAGATGAACACGACGCCGCCGAGCAACGTGAACAGCGCCCAGATCTGTCCACCGAGGAACGCGGCCGGCACCGTGGCGATCGCGACCGCGACGCTCGGGATCCGGGGGACGTCACGGCCGGCGAAGCGCATCGCACTCGCGAGCTCGTACACGCCGAGCCCGAGCAGGAACGCCGCCACGATCATGAACGACGGCGTGTACAGCAGCAGCGAGCCGAGCATGACCACCGCGAACGCCAGGGCGATCGCTATGGCCGCCGGCAGGTTGCGACCCGTCCGTGCGGTCAGTGCCTCGTTCCGGGCACCGAACTCTGCTCGGCGCTGCCGGATCTGCGCCTCGAAGTCGTTCCGGGCCGCCCTCGCCCGCGCATCGAAGTCCTGTCGGAACCCCGACATGCGGCGGTCATCAGATGTGGGGCGGTCGTCGCCCTGGTCGGGACGGCGCATCAGACCTCGAGGAGTTCGGCTTCCTTCTTCTTCAGCGCCTCGTCGATCTGGTCGACGTGCTTCTTGGTGAGCGCGTCGAGCTCCTTGTCGCTGCGGGCGATGTCGTCGTCGGACACCTCGCCCTTCAGCGCGTCGAGGTCGTCCTTCGCCTTGCGGCGGATGTTGCGCAGGACCACCTTGTGGTCTTCGCCCTTGCTCTTGACGATCTTCACGAACTCCTTGCGGCGCTCGGCCGACAGTTCGGGGATCGTCACGCGGACGATCTCGCCGTCGTTGGTCGGGCTGGCCCCGAGGTTCGGGAAGGTCGCGATGGCCCGCTCGATCTCCTTGAGCGCCGTCTTGTCGTACGGCGTCACGATCAGCGTGCGGGCTTCCGGCGTCTGCAGGGACGCGAGCTGCGCGAGGGGGGTCGGCGAACCGTAGTACTCGACCGGGATCTTCTGGAAGAGGGCGGCGTTGATGCGGCCGGTGCGCACGGTGCCGAAGTCGTCCTTCGCCACGTCGACGGCCTTGGCCATCTTCTCGGTCGCATCGGTCATGACGTCACTGATCACGGTGGTTCTCCTTCGGTACGGGTCGAGTCTAGTCAGTCGGCGACGAGGCGCCGGTCAGTTGCTGACCACGGTGCCGATGCGCTCACCCTGGATGGCGGCGCGGACGTTGCCCTCGCCCTCCATGCCGAAGACGTGCATCGGCATGCCGTTGTCCATGCAGAGCGAGAACGCGGTGGCGTCGACGACCTTGAGGCCCTTGAGCAGTGCGTCCTGGTAGGTCACGTGGTGCAGCTTCTCGGCGGTCGGGTCCTTCTTCGGGTCCGCGGAGTAGACGCCGTCGACGCCGTTCTTGGCGACGAGGACCTCGTCGGCACCGATCTCGAGCGCCCGCTGCGCCGCGACGGTGTCCGTCGAGAAGTACGGCAGGCCGGCACCCGCGCCGAAGATGACGACGCGGCCCTTCTCGAGGTGGCGCTCGGCACGCCGCGGGATGTACGGCTCGGCGACCTGGGTCATGCTGATCGCCGACTGCACACGGGTGGCGGCACCGGCCTGCTCCAGGAAGTCCTGCAGCGCGAGCGCGTTCATGACCGTCCCGAGCATGCCCATGTAGTCGGCGCGTCCGCGGTCCATGCCGCGCTGCGAGAGCTCGGCGCCGCGGAAGAAGTTGCCACCGCCGACGACGATCGCGACCTCGACCTCGTGGGCGGCTGCGGCGATCTGCTTGGCGATGGTGCCGATGACGTCCGGGTTGACGCCCAGGGAACCGGCGCCGAACGCCTCTCCCGAGAGCTTCAGCAGGACTCGTCGGCGTCCGGTCTTCTCGTCGGTCATGTCGGGGCACCCTTCGTCGTGGTCTCGTGGAAATGTACTCGGTGCGCGGGGGCGCACGACAACGGGGCCAGGAACCGGTTGGTTCCTGGCCCCGTCATGGGTTCGTTACGCGCCGACCTTGACGCGGGCGAAGCCCTGGATCGTGATGCCGGCGTTCTCGGCGGCCTTCGCGACGGAGATCTTGTTGTCCTTCGCGTAGTCCTGGTCGAGGAGCGAGATGCCCTTGATGAAGGCGTTCACGCGGCCCTCGACGATCTTCGGGAGCGCAGCCTCCGGCTTGCCCTCTTCGCGCGTGATCGCCTCGACGGTCGCACGCTCCTTCTCGATGGCCTCGGTCGGGACCTCGTCGCGCGTCAGGTACGACGGGTTCGCGAACGCGACGTGCTGCGCGATCGAACGTGCCTCGGCGGCGTTGTCACCCTGGTAGGCGACGACGACGGCGATCTGCGGCGGCAGGTCCTGGCTGGTCTTGTGCAGGTAGATCTCGAAGGCCGAGCCCTCGACACGGCGGACCGTGCGGACCTCGAGCTTCTCGCCGAGTGCGGCGGCGTTCTCGTTGATGACCTCGAGCACCGTCTTGCCGTCGAGCGGCGCGGCGTTCGCGGAGGCGACGTCGGTGGCACCGGCTGCGGCGACCGCACCGAGCACCTTGTCGGCCAGGGTCGTGAACTTCTCGTTCTTGGCGACGAAGTCGGTCTCGCTGGCGAGCTCGACGACGGTCGCGGCGCCGTTGTCGGCGGTGGCGACGACGACACCCTCGGAGGTCGCGCGGTCGTCGCGCTTGGCGACGGCCTTCGCGCCCTTGATGCGGAGCAGCTCGACGGCCTTGTCGTAGTCGCCGTCAGCCTCGACGAGCGCGTTCTTCGCGTCCATCATGCCGGCCCCGAGGTCCTCGCGGAGCTTCTTCACGTCCTGTGCGGTGAAGTTTGCCATTGACAGGCGTCCTTTCTGGACTGTGCGTGTGTGGAGAGTGGGGAGCGAGGCAGGGGCGCCGGACCGATGCCGGTCCGGCGCCCCTGGTGATCACTCGGCGGGAGTGGTCTCCGCGGCCTTCTCGGCCTCGGCGGTCGGCTCGGCGTTCTTGTCGGCGTCGGCGATCGGCTCGCCGATCTCCTTCGCGGCGACCTGCGCGTCGGCGTCGTTCTCCTGGACGGTCGCGCCCTCCGGAGCGGCGTCGGCGGCCGGGGTCGCGCTGACGCCACCGAGGAGCTCCTGCTCCCACTCGGCGAGCGGCTCGGTGGCCTCGTCGTCGTTGCCGCCGTTGTGGCGGGTCTTCAGGCCCTCGGCCGCGGCGTCGGCGACGATGCGGGTCAGGAGGCCGACGGAGCGGATCGCGTCGTCGTTGCCCGGGATCGGGTACGTGATCTCGTCCGGGTCGCAGTTGGTGTCGAGGATGCCGATGATCGGGATCCCGAGCTTCTGCGCCTCGTCGACGGCGAGGTGCTCCTTCTTCGTGTCGACGATCCAGAGCGCGCTCGGGGTCCGCGTGAGGTTGCGGATACCACCGAGGGTCTTGTGGAGCTTGTCCAGCTCGCGCTTCTTGATGAGGAGCTCCTTCTTGGTGAAGCCCTTCGTCGTGTCGTCGAAGTCGATCTCCTCGAGCTCCTTCATGCGCGCGAGGCGCTTGGAGACCGTCTGGAAGTTCGTGAGCAGACCGCCGAGCCAACGCTGGTTGACGTACGGCTGGCCGACGCGGGTCGCCTGCTCGGCGATGGAGCCCTGCGCCTGCTTCTTGGTGCCCACGAAGAGGATCGTGCCACCGTGCGCGACCGTCTCCTTGACGAAGTCGTACGCGCGGTCGATGAAGGCCAGCGACTGCTGCAGGTCGATGATGTGGATGCCCGAGCGCTCGGCGAGGATGAAGCGCTTCACCTTCGGGTTCCACCGACGGGTCTGGTGTCCGAAGTGGACGCCGCTGTCGAGCAGCTGGCGGATGGTGACGACGGCCATGTGCCGTCCTCCTTCTGTGTTCTCGGCGCACGGCATGGCCGTGCACCTGGTGCGGTTGTGTCGACCACGACCGGAGGTCGTGGTCCCTGGTGCCCTGACACACAGCCGCCCGCTCGCGAGAGCGGGACCGATGACCATGTGTTCTGCGTGGACACGCGAAGTCAGCGCGCTCGGCGCGCTGCTGGAGAAATGCTAACAGAAGAGCGGCCCGGATCACGTGCGCCGATCGGCGATGGTGATCCGGGCCTCCCGTCCGGTACTGCGGAGGTGACTAGGCCTTGGCGGCGCTGGTCTCCCCCTCGGCGCTGATGCCCATCTCCTCGAGGGAGCGGCCCTTGGTCTCGGGGATCTTCGCGATGACGAAGAAGAACGAGATCAACGCGAACAGGGCGTAGATGCCGTACGTGACCGTGAGGTTGAAGCCGGACAGCACCGGGAACGAGATCGTGACGATGAAGTTGGCGATCCAGTTGGCTGCCGACCCGATGCCGAGCGCGGTGGCGCGGATGCGGTTCGGGAACATCTCGCCGAGGAGCACCCACATGAGCGGACCCCACGTGGCGCCGAACGACACGACGAAGAGGTTCGCGAAGATCAGCGCGATGATGCCCCAGGCACCCGGCAGGCTCGGCTCACCGTCGACCATCACGGACTGCGAGAACGCGATCGCGACCATCGCCAACGAGACGAACATGCCCGCGGAACCGGCGACCAGGAGCGGCTTGCGGCCGACCTTGTCCACCAGGAAGATCGCGATGAACGTGACCGCGACGTTGACCACCGAGGTGATCGTCGAGATGAGGAACGAGTCGTTCTCCTTGAACCCGACGGCCTGCCAGAGGGTGGTCGAGTAGTAGAAGATCACGTTGATGCCGACGAACTGCTGCAGCACGGCCAGGATGATGCCGACCCAGACGATGGGCTGCAGACCGAAGCGGTCGCCGCGGATCGAGCCCTTCTTCTCGTTGGCTTCCTTGGTGATGCCGTCCTGGATCTCCTCCAGGCTCGTGTTCACGGTGTCACGCGGCACGATCTTCGTCATGACGTCGCGGGCGTCGTCCTTCCGGCCCTTGGTGAGCAGGTAGCGGGGCGACTCCGGCAGGGTGATCGCGAGGATGCCGTAGACGATCGACGGGATCACACCGACCAGGAACATCCAGCGCCAGGCCGGCAGCCCGGCGACCTCGGCCGAGGCGCTGCCCGCGGTGACGGCGAAGAACTGGTCGGAGAGCAGCGCGGCGAAGATACCGAGCGTGATCGCGAGCTGCTGGAACGAGGCCAGCCGCCCACGGATCGCCTTCGGGGAGACCTCGGAGATGTACGCGGGGGCGATGACCGACGCGGTGCCGATGCCGAGACCACCGATGAGACGCCAGAGGACGAAGTCCCACGTGGCGAACGCGAAGCCGGAACCGATCGACGAGACGAAGAACAGCACGGCGGCCCAGAACATCACCCGGGTGCGACCCCAACGGTCCGCGAGACGACCGGCGAAGTAGGCGCCGAACGCACAGCCGATGAGGGCCGAGGCGACCGCGAAGCCGCTGGCGCCCTCGGACAGGTCGAACTCGCCCTTGATGGCCTCGACGGCGCCGTTGATGACGGACGAGTCGAAACCGAAGAGGAAGCCACCGACTGCCGCCGCGATGGCGAACAGTGTGACCTTCCCCTTGAACGCACGGTCTTCGCCGTGTCCGGTGGTCGTGTTCGACACGATGCTCCTGGATTCCCGCCGCCGTGCCGGGTGGTGCACGGTGCCCCGGCGGTCGGCTGGATCGCCGTCCGAGCGGCGTTGCGGTGTCCGGAGCGGCCCCGACAGTACCCCTTCTGCGGCTGGTCAGCACATCAGGTGTGGTCCAGCTGGTCCTCTCCTGCACCGGACGGGAGGCCCGGGGAACCGCCCACAGGTCGGCTCCGGCCCGCCTCGCGGCCGCGTCGGACACGGGAACGTGGGCCTGGGAGGACGGGATGTCGAACGGGTGGACGTGGCGCGGGTGGACCGGGCGCGGGTGGATGCGGAGCCGGTGGATGCGGGGCGGAGGGACGTGGGGCGGATCGACGTGGCGCGGTTCGCGACGGGCTCGCGTGCTGGCGTGGCGTGTGTCGGCCCGGGCGAGGCTGGTGCTCGCGATGGTCGTGATGCTGCCGGTCGTGGCGCTACCGGTTCGCGCGCTGCCAGGGCACGCGCTGCCGGTTCGCGCGCTGCCGACGACCGCGCTGTCGGCTTCCGTGCTGGCGGTGTCCGGCGCGCTGCCGGGCGCAACTTCCGCTCACGCCTGGCTCGCGGACACCGAGGCACCGGCGCGGTGGTCGTGGCCGACGTCGTCCCGCGTCGTGCTCCGGCCGTGGGAGGCGCCGGCGACCGACTACGGTCCGGGACACCGCGGGCTCGACGTGCCCGCCGGCCCCGGGACGCCGGTGACGGCTCCGTCGGACGGCACCGTCGCGTTCGCCGGGCAGGTCGGGGGCCGTCCGGTCGTGACGATCGACCACGGCGGCGGGTTGGTGAGCACCCTCGATCCGGTCCTGCCGTCGGTGTCGGCGGGCACGCTCGTCCGACGAGGCGACCCGGTCGGGACGGTCGGCAGCGGTCACTGTCCGGTGGCGGAGCCGTGCGTGCACCTCGGCGCCCGGGTCGACGGCCGGTACGTGGATCCGTTGCCGCTCCTGTCGAGACCCGCCTGGCCGGTGCTGCTGCCGGAGTCTCAGGCGCGAGGGTGAGCGGTGCGGTAGACCTCGCGGAGGCGTGCTGAGGAGACGTGCGTGTAGATCTGCGTCGTGCCGAGACTCGCGTGCCCGAGCAGCTCCTGCACCGCCCGGAGGTCCGCTCCCCCGTCGAGCAGGTGCGTCGCCGCGGTGTGCCGGAAGGTGTGCGGACCGCTCGGGCCCTCGCCGGGCAGGGCCTCGAGCAGCCGGGCGACGATGCGGTAGGCGCTCCGGGTGCCGAGTCGGGCACCGCGGTCGCCGAGGAACAGGGCCGCGCCGGCGGGACGCGCGGCAGTGACAGCGGCCTTGTCTGCCGGTCCCCCAGCTGCAACCGCTGCGGCGAGCGCCGGCCGACCACGGTCGAGCCACGCCTCGAGGGCGTCGTGCGCCGGGACGCCGAACGGCACCACCCGCTCCTTGCCGCCCTTGCCGAGGACGCGGACGGTCAGGCGGCTCCGGTCGACGTCGCCGAGGTCGAGTCCGACGAGTTCGCTCACCCGGATGCCGGCTGCGTACAGCAGCTCGACCACCGCCCGGTCGCGGAGCGCCGCCGGGTCGTCCCCGGCGGCGCGGACGGCGAGCCCGTCGAGCATCGACCGCACCTGGTCCTGCGCCACGACACGGGGCAGGTGAGCCGCGCCCTTCGGAGCGCGGAGACGCACCCCCGGGTCGACGGCCAGCACACCGGTCTCGCTCGCCCACCGGGTGAAGGCCCGGACCGACGCACTCCGGCGCGCGATGGTCGACCGGGCGAGGCCGCGTTCGGTCGCCGCCCAGAGCCAGTCGCGGAGCACCTCGAGCGTGAGACCCGCGGCCGTGACGACCTGCCGCTCGGCGGCGAACGCCACGAGGTCGTCGAGGTCGGCACGGTAGGCCCGGACGGTCTGTTCGCTGAGGCCGCGGCCGTGCCGACAGTGGTCGAGGAACACCCGGACGACGGCCGCGAGCGTCCCACCCGCGTGCTGCTGGTCGTCCTCGGTGTCGTGCATGACGCCAGAGTACGGCTCACGTGGTCGTCCATCCCCCGGGGCCCTGCTGGACCAACCCCTGCAGTTCCGCCAGCGCCAGGGCATCGGTGGTGTCGGCGAGTGAGAGCCCCGACCGCCGGGCGACCTCGTCGAGCGGGGTCCGGCGCCGCGCGGCCAGGGCGTCGACGACACGGAGCACCTCGGGGTCGGTCCGCGCTCCGGCGATCGGGACCTCGGCCCCGGCGACGATCCGCTCCCCCGCCCACAGTCGTACTGCCGTCTCGGCCGGGTCGCGCGGTTGCACCACGATCTCCGCCCGCCGGTCCGCGATCAGCCGGTGACAGCCGACCGACGCCGACGACGAGTAGGGCCCCGGGACGGCGAACACCGTCCGTCCCAGCTGACCGGCGTGGTTCGCGGTGTTGAGTGCCCCGGAGCGTGCTCCGGCCTCGACGATGACGGTCGTGGTCGCGAGGGCGGCGATCAACCGGTTGCGGGCGAGGAACCGCCAGCGGGACGGTCGCGTCCCCGGTGGACACTCGGCGAGCAGGGCGCCGTGCTCGGCCACGGCGTGCAGCATCGCGGTGTTCGCGGCCGGGTAGAGCTGGTCGATCCCGCCGGCGAGCACGGCGACCGTCGGAGCGCCGGCGGCCATCGCGACCCGGTGCGCGACGGCGTCGATGCCGTGCGCGCCCCCGGAGACGACGACACAGCCGGCATCGGCGGCGGCGGAGGTGATCTCGGCGGCGGCCTCGGCACCGAGGACCGTGTTCGCCCGCGAACCGACGACCGCGACGGCCGGACGTCCGGCGGTGCACGGTGCTCCGCGCCGCCAGAGGACCAGCGGCGCGTGTGGACCGAGGTCGTCGATCCCCGCGGGCCAGTCCCGGTCGCCGGGCACGACGAGGGCGCACCCGACCGCTGACGCTGCCGCCAGCACGGCGTCGACGTCGAGCCGGAGCAGCCGGGGCCGCCACCGCGCGAGTGCCGGGACGAGTGCCGTGGCGGCGGACTCCACCAGACGCTCCCGGATCTCGTCTTCGTCACAGGAACGGACAGCAGACCCCGTCGAACCCCGTACTCCCGCACCCGCACCCGCACCCGCACCCGCACCCGCACCGACCAGCATCTCCGCCACCTCGAGCGGTCCGGCGTCGAGCGCCTCGAGCACGGCCCGGATCGACCGGCCCGCTCCGAGGCGCGCGACCAGGTGTCCCGCGTCCGAGTCCCCCGGCTCGACGACGGTCGACCACGCCACCCGGGCCAGGACCTCGTCGTGCTCGTCACCGCCGGTCGAACGGCCCGCCGAGGCGCGCAGCCGGCCGAGGGCAGCGTCGCGGTCCGACGGCGACCACCCGGCTCCGGTGCCGCTCACAGCGCTGTCCGCAACGCCAGCGCCCGTTCGACGTGCCGTCGCTCCGGTCGGTCGTCACCGTCGAGGTCGGCCATCGTCCACGCCAGTCGCATCACCCGGTCCCACCCCCGCATGGTCAGCGTTCCGAGGTCGAGGCCCCGGTCGAGCAGGTCCGTCGCGCCGTCAGCCGCACGTCCTTCCTCGCGCAACCACGAACCGGTCACCTCGGCGTTCCGGCTCCACCCGGTCCCCTGGAGGCGTGTACTCATCCGCTGTCGAGCCTCGAGCACCGTCCGACGGGCCGCGGCGGTGGTGGGCGTCGCACCGCTGTCGGCCCGGAGCATGCCGGTCGTCACCCGCGGGACGGCGACCCGGATGTCGATGCGGTCGAGCAGCGGTCCGGACAGCCGACCGAGGTACCGCCGGACCGCACTCGGGACGCACGAGCACCCCGCGCCTCCGGTGGACCCGGCGTTGCCGCACGGGCACGGGTTCGCCGCCAGCACGAGCTGACAGCGTGCCGGGAACTCCGCTGATCCCCCGGCCCGGTGGACCGTGATGCGCCCGGCTTCGAGGGGCTGCCGGAGTGCGTCGAGCACCGCCCGCGGGAACTCGGTCGCCTCGTCGAGGAACAGCACCCCGCGCGTCGCCCGTGACACCGCTCCCGGTCGGAGTTGCCCGGTCCCGCCGCCGATCAGTGCCGCGGCGGAGGCGGAGTGGTGCGGTGCCTCCCACGGCGGTCGGAGCGTCCACGAGCGCTCCCCGTGGCCGGCGACGGAGCGGACGGCCGCCACCTCGAGCGCAGCGTCCGGGTCGAGGTCCGGCAGCAGGGCCGGCAGGCGTTCGGCGAGCATCGTCTTGCCGGCGCCCGGTGGTCCGAGCAGCAGCACGTGGTGCCCGCCGGCCGCCGCGGCGATGACCGCACGCACCCCGATCGCGTTGCCGACGACGTCCGCCAGCTCCAGCGACGGAAGAGTGTCGTCGGGCACGGGCGGCGGCAGGACCGGGTCGGCGAAGCCGGCGGGCAGGTCGGCCCCCGCGTCGATCGCCGCGGAGCGGAGCGAGTCCACGGCGGTGAGCGCGATGTCCGGGACCGCCCGCGCTTCGGTGAGGTTGCCCACCGGCAGCACGACCCGTTCGATCCCGGCGGCCCGCGCGGCCAGGACCACGGGGATGATCCCCGGCACCGGTCGGACCCGCCCGTCGAGCCCGAGCTCCCCGACGTAGACGACCCCGCGATCGGCCCCGGGTGCGGTGCCGGCAGCGGCGAGCACGGCCATCGCGATCGCCAGGTCGAAGCCGGATCCGCGCTTCGGCACACTCGCCGGGGTGAGGTTCACCGTGATGCGTCGCGCCGGCAGCGGACAGTCCGCCATCGCCGCCGCGGACCGGACCCGTTCGCGGGCTTCGCCGAGCGAGGTGTCCGGCAGCCCGATGATGCTGAACGCGGGCAGCTGGCTGGTCAGGTGCGCCTCGACCTCGACGAGGCTGCCCTGCACGCCGACCAGCGCGACCGCCGAGGTCCGTCCGATGTCGCTCACCCGAGCGCCTCGACGTGCTCGATCGCCACGTGGTCAGCGATCATCGTCACCGCGATGCAGTCGATCCGGATCGCACGCGCCGTCTGGTCGCGGTGTGCGTGGAACCAGGCCGGCACGAGCTGCCGGATGCGTGCGAGCTTCCGGGGCGTCACCGCTTCGAGCGGATGTCCGGTCGTCTGCCCCGTGCGGGTCTTCACCTCGATGAAGACGATCGTGTCACCGTCCCGCGCGACGATGTCGACTTCGCCGCGGGCGCATCGCCAGTTCCGGTCGATGATCGAGAAGCCGTGCCGCTCGAGCCATTCCACCGCGTGGTCTTCTCCGACATTGCCCGTCGTCCGGCGCGGATCACGTCGGGGAAGAGCGCCGCCGACGTCCGGTCGGTCTGCACGATTCGTCATGGAGCAACGATGAATCACCGAGCGAAACGACCGGGCCGGTACCCGCAATCTGGGGACAACCAGGCAGAACGACCGTCCTGTGCAGGAAAGAGCCGGAAATGTTGCCGCACATGACAAAAGCCGGACCATTCCTCACGGAATTTCCGGCTCGTGCCGTGATCAGCGCTGATGCGCCGGTCGGATGCTCAGTGTGCGGCTGCGTACGCTTCCTGCACCTGCGTGGAGATACGGCCGCGGGAAGAGACCTCGTACCCGTTCTCCTTGGCCCACTCGCGGATCTTCCCGAGTTCCTCGGAGTTCCCCCGCTTCGGGGCGGACGGGCTCTTGCCCGTCGAACCGGTGCGGCGACCGGCGGTCTTGCGCGCTGCGGCGATGTAGTCCGAGATCGCGTCCCGGAACTTGTCGACGTTGTCGTTCGACAGGTCGATCTCGTACGACGAACCGTCGAACGCGAACTCGACCGTTCGGCCATCGCCAGCGGCGATCGGCGAATCGTCGAGATCGTCGACGAGCTGGACAGTGACCTTCTGCGCCATCGTGCACTCCTTCAGAGTCGTTATTGCAACTCAGAGTATCGCAGCACAATGCGGAACGGTCGAATTGCCCGGCGCGCCTCATTCGTCGAGCGCGAGTTCCTTCGGCAGTTCGAGTTCACGCGCGGTGAGTTCTTCCACGTTCACGTCCTTGAACGTCAGCACCCGGACCGACTTCACGAAGCGGTCGGAACGGTAGACGTCCCAGACCCACACGTCGTTCATCGTCAATTCGAAGTAGAAGTCGTGCTCGGTGTCCCGGCGCACGAGTTCGACCTCGTTCGCCAGGTAGAACCGCCGCTCGGTCTCGACCACGTACCGGAACTGCCCCACGACGTCGCGGTACTCGCGGTACAGGGCCAGTTCGACCTCGCGGTCGTAGTCGTCGAATTCTTCGTCATCCATGGCCCGCTCAGTCTAGAGCGACCGACACTCCAGAGCGACCACGGCCTCCTGACCGTCCGACCGCGGAGAACCGCCGAGAACCGCCGAGAACAGGGGCGAACCGCGCAGGACCGCACTCACCCGCCGACGGTGTCCAGCTCGTCGAACCCGTCCAGCGCGACACTCGACGCCGCGTGCAGCCAGGTCTTCCGGTGCAGCTCGTGCGGTCCGACCATGCGGATCGCGTCGTAGTGCGCCGTGGACCCGTAGCCCTTGTTCGACGCCCAGGCGTAGTGCGGCGCGTCGTCGTGGGCGGCGATCATCAGGTCGTCTCGAGCGACCTTGGCGACGACCGAGGCCGCTGCGACCGACGCGCAGTCCCGGTCGGCCTTCACCCGCACCTGGACGTCGAGCGGCCGGTGTTCGGCCGGCAGCGCGCGGGTGAGCCAGTCGAACGACCCGTCGAGAACCACCACGGCACCCTCGAGTGACACGCCGTCCTGCACGAGTGCCCCGATCGCCCGGGCCCCGGCCAGTCCGAGCGCGGCGACGATGCCCTGTTCGTCGACGACCTGCGCCGACGCCATCCCCACCGCGGTGCGCGCCCAGCGCGTCACGACGGGGACCAGGGCCTCCCGCCGCGCCTGGGTGAGGAGCTTCGAGTCGGCCAGGCCCGGCGGCACCCGACGGACGTCGAGGGTGACGGCGGCGACGCCGACCCCGACCGGGCCGGCGATCGCGCCACGGCCGACCTCGTCGACGCCGATCACGGTGACCCGCCCGGCGGCGAGCAGCGACTTCTCGAGCCGCAGTGAGGGCCGGACCGGGGTCACTTGTCCCGCTGCTCCACCCCGGCGAAGACCTCGGGGTGGTCGTCGAGCCAGGTCCAGCGGTTGGTCGGCCACGAGATCACGAAGGCCCGGCCGGTGACGTCGGACAGCGGCACGAAGCCCTTCGACGGGGTGTCACCGTTGTAGCGGGAGTCGCGCGATTTGTCGCGGTTGTCACCCATCACCCAGATGGTGCCCTTCGGCACGGTGACGGAGAACGGTGTCTGCGACGCACGGGTGTCGCCCGCGGGCAGCTTCAGGTACGGCTCGGTCAGCGGGACCCCGTTGACCGACATCTGTCCGAGGTCGTTGCAGCAGCTCACCTTGTCGCCCGGCAGGCCGATCACGCGCTTGATCAGGTGGTCGTCGCTGTCGCCGGTGCCGAGACCGACCTGGGTGAGCAGCCAGTCCGCGGCCTTGCCGATCGGCGTCGTCGGCTGGACGTTCGGCAGGGTCTCACCGGTGAGCCACCCGCCCGGGTCCTTGAAGACCACGACGTCGCCGCGCTTGAGCTTGACGGCGCCGGGGACGAGTTCGTTGACGATGACGCGGTCGTTCACCTGCAGGGTGTTCTGCATCGACTCGGACGGGATGTAGAACGAGCGGATCAGGAACGTCTTCACCAGGAACGACACCAGCAGCGCCGCGATGAAGATGATGACGAGGTCGCGCAGGAACGTCAGGACCCCGTTGCGCGGCTTCTTCGCCGTTCGTGGCCGACGGGCTTCACCCTCTGTCGTGTCCGTCATTTCCGCTCTCGTCGACCTGTTCCCGGAAGTGCTTCCGAGATGCTCCTGCCCCGGTGGCGACGGGCTCCAGGAACGGACGAGCCCCCCGCCGATGCACAACCGTACATGGACGAGGGGCTCGCAGAGGAACCGGCTTCCCGGCGCTCCCTGTGAAGACGATCAGTTGTCGCGCTTCTCCTTGATCTTGCGACGGGCTGCCTTGCCGCGGAGTTCGCGGAGGTAGTAGAGCTTCGCGCGACGGACGTCACCGCGGGTGACGATCTCGACGTGGTCGATGATCGGGGAGTGCACGGGGAACATGCGCTCGACACCGACCTGGAAGCTCACCTTGCGGACCGTGAAGGTCTCGCCGATGCCGTGGCCCTGGCGGCCGATGACGACACCCTGGAAGACCTGGATACGCGAGCGCGTGCCTTCGACGATGTTGACGTGGACCTTGACCGTGTCGCCGGGGCGGAAGTCAGGGTGGTCGGTGCGCAGGGCACCGGCGGTCACGTGGTCGAGGAGCTGCATGATGGTGTCACTTCCTGCGGACGCACACGGGTCGCCGCGGATCGAATTCGGAAAGAACGAGACGTGCCCAGTGTCGGCGACTCCCCCGTGGCAGAGTCCAGCCAGGGCACGATCGATCATCATGCCACAACAAGTGCACTGCGGCCAACCGGCAGGATGGTCCCATGATCGAACTCCGCACCCCCGCCGAACTCGACGGACTGCGTGTCGCCGGCCGTTTCGTCGCTGACGTCCTGGACGCCCTGCTCGAGACCGTCGACGTCGGCGTGAACCTGCTCGACCTCGACCGCGTCGCAGCACGCATGATCGCCGAGCGCGGGGCGGAGAGCTGCTACGTCGACTACCACCCGTCGTTCGGGAAGTCCCCCTTCGGCAAGAACCTCTGCACCTCGGTGAACGACGCCGCCCTGCACGGGCTGCCGTACGACCTCGTCCTGCAGGACGGCGACCTGGTCAGCCTGGACTTCGCCGCGAGCGTCGACGGCTGGGTGGCGGACTCCGCCGTCACGGTCCAGGTCGGCACCCCGCGCGACGAGGACCAGCGACTCATCGCGACCGTCGAGCAGTGCCTGGCCGCGGGCATCGCCCAGGCGGCCCCCGGCAACAAGCTCGGTGACGTCTCGGCCGCGATCGGCTCGGTCGCCCGTGGCGCCGGCTACGACGTGAACCTGCAGTTCGGCGGACACGGCGTCGGACACACGATGCACGGCGACCCGCACGTCCCGAACGACGGCCGCCCTGGCCGCGGCCTGAAGCTCCGCCCCGGACTGGTCGTCGCGATCGAGCCGTGGCTCATGCAGGGCACGGACGAGCTCTACCAGGACGAGGACGGGTGGACCCTCCGCAGCGTCGACGGCTCGCGCGCGGCGCACGTCGAGCACACGGTCGCGGTGACCGAGCAGGGCCCGGAGGTCCTCACCCTCCGCCGGGCACAGCGCGACGCCTGACACCGGCCCGGCCGGCCACACGACGGACGGGAGGCCCGTCACCAGCTGGTCACGGGCCTCCCGTGACGTCGACGGCGGGTCCGCGACCCGCTCAGTCCGGCAGCAGGTCCGGCCGGACGCGGCGTGTCCGCTCGACCTGCTGCTCGTGCCGCCAGCCGGCGATCCGCCCATGGTGCCCACTGAGCAGGACGTCCGGCACGTCGAGGCCACGCCAGGAGGCCGGCTTCGTGTACGAGGGGTACTCGAGCAGGCCGTCCTCGTGGGACTCCTCGACGAGGGACTCGGGGTTGCCGACCACACCGGGGACCAGACGGCCGACGGCTTCGATCATGGCCATCGCCGCGACCTCGCCGCCGTTCAGGACGTAGTCGCCGAGCGAGAGCTCGACGACGGTGCTCCGGGTGGCCGCCCACTCGAACACCCGGGCGTCGATGCCCTCGTACCGCCCGCAGGCGAAGACGAGGTGCTCGTGCTCGGCGAGCGAGCGGGCGATGGTCTGCCGGAAGGGGGTGCCCGCGGGCGTCGGGACGACGAGGGTCGAGGAGCCGTCGGACCGCAGGATCGAGGACAGCGCCTCGGCCCACGGTTCGGGCTTCATGACCATGCCGGCGCCGCCGCCGTACGGGGTGTCGTCGACGGTGCGGTGGCGGTCGGTCGTCCACGAGCGCAGGTCGTGCACGTGCAGGTCGAGCAGCCCGCCCTGCCGTGCCTTGCCGAGCAGGGAGACGTCGAGCACCCCGAAGAACTCCGGGAAGATCGTGACGATGTCGATCCGCACGGATCAGTCCTCGGAGTCGGGAGCCGACGTGTCGGATGCCGACGACTCGGCAGCCGGCGACTCGGCAGCCGACGACTCGTCAGCCGACGTGTCGGGAGCCGGCGTGAACGTCTCGGGACGGCTCATGTCCTCGGGGTCCTCGAACAGCCCCGTCGGCGGCGTCACCGTGACGGTGCCGGCCTCCAGGTCGACCGAGGGGACGATCGCCGCGACGAACGGCACGAGGACCTCGCCGCGGGACTCGGTGTCGACCGCGAGCAGGTCCTGGGCCGGCATGTGGTCGACCCGGGCGACGGTGCCGACCTGCACGCCGTCGCGGAGGACCGTCAGGCCGACCAGCTGGTGGTCGTACCAGGCGTCGTCCTCGCCGGTCTCTTCCTCGGTGTCCTGTTCGACCCAGAGGATGGCGCGTGCGAGGGTCTCGGCGGCGCTCCGGTCGGCGATGCCCTCGAAGAAGGCGACCGGGTGGGAGTTGTACCAGCGCAGCTCGTCGAGTGCGATGGTCTTCCCCGACCAGGGAGAGTCGTCGGGGACCTGGAGCGTGAAGACCGCTCCTGGCGTGAACCGACGATCCGGGTCGTCGGTGTAGAGCTCGAGCTTGATGCCGCCCTTGAGCCCGTGCGCCTTCGTGATGCGACCCACCCGGAGTTGGGTCGTCTCCCTAGGAATCGCTGTCCACCACGTCGACCCGCACGCGCTTGCCGTCGGCCAGGGCCGTGACGAGCGTGCGGAGCGCCTTCGCGGTGCGACCGGCGCGACCGATCACGCGGCCGAGGTCCTCGGGGTGCACACGCACCTCGAGGACCTCGCCCCGCGGGGAGGTGGAGCTGGCGACGCGCACGTCGTCAGGGTGATCGACGATCCCCTTGACGAGGTGCGTCAGCGCGGATTCGAGCAAGGACTACGCCTCGGTCGTCTCGTCGGCGGTCTCGGCTGCGGCCGGAGCGGCGGGGGCCGTCTTCTCCGACTTGGGCTTGAGGACGGCCTTCTTGGAGCTGTCGACCGTGAAGGCCGGCTTCGGCTCGCGGACCTGGACCTTGGACGCGGTGTCCTTCTCGCCCTTGAACTTGGCCCAGTCACCGGTCAGCTTGAGGAGTGCGGCGACCTGCTCGGTCGGCTGCGCACCGACGCTGAGCCAGTACTGCGCACGCTCAGACTGCACCTCGATGAACGAGGGCTCCTCGGTGGGGTGGTACTTGCCGATCTCCTCGATGACACGACCATCGCGCTTGGTGCGCGAGTCGGCGACGACGATGCGGTAGTAGGGCGCTCGGATCTTGCCGAGGCGCTTGAGACGGATCTTGACAGCCACAATGACTCCTGTTGCGTACGTGTTGTGGTTGAACCGGAACCGCGGGCGTGGGGGCACACACGGTGGAAGCTCGATGAGATCGCGATCCGCTGGATAGAGGGTCGAGCGGACACGATTCGACCGTTCATTCTTGCAGATTCCGGAGCGGGAAGCGAGCCACGTCCCGCGGCGCGTCGGCGGCGCCCTACGGTGCCAGGCGTCGGACGGCCTCCAGGGCCTCGCTCGTCGCCCGGACGGCGTCGACACTGCGGGCGTCCCGGGCGCCGCCGACGACCGCGTACGGCACGTCTGCGGACTGGAGGCCCGTGGTCAACTCGTCCCGCGCCTCCTGTCCGGCACAGACCACGACGACGTCGGCCGGCACGGCGACCTCGTCCCCGGACTCGTCGCGGATCCAGAGGCGACCCGGCTCGATCCGCAGGTACTCCTGCACATCGCCGACCATCCGGACCCCGGCGTCCCGGAGCCGGCCGAGCGCGACCCACCGCGAGGTGAGGCCGATCCCCTGCCCGAACTTGCCCGACCGGCGGAGGACCGTGACCTGGTGCCCGGGCCGGACCGTGCGCTGCGCGGTCGGCTGGCGCTGCGGCAGGTCCCCGACGAGCTCGTCGGACACCGGCACCTGCCACCGCGCGCCGAACTCGGCGGCACGTACGGCCTCGTCCGGCGACTCGGTGAGGAACGCGGCGGTGTCGACGCCGATCCCGCCGCCGCCGATGACCGCCACCGTGCCGTCGGGCACACCGTCGCGGAGGGCCTGCTCGTACGTGAGCACGTGCGGCAGGTCCACCCCGGGGACGTCGACCACGCGCGGGGTCACCCCGGACGCGAGCACCACGGCGTCGCTGTCACGGAGGTCGGCGAGGGTGGCGGCACGCCCCAGGTGGACGGTCGCACCGCGCTCCGCGAGTTCCGCGCGGGCTGCCTGCACGGGGCCGGCGTAGTCCTCCTTCCCGGGGATCTCGGCGGCGAGGCCGAACTGCCCGCCGAGCACGTCCGAGGCCTCCCAGAGCCGGACGTCGTGCCCACGTCGGGCGGCGTCGACCGCTGCGGCGAGACCGGCCGGTCCCCCGCCGACGACGTCCACGCGTTTCGGGGCCGCCGTCGGACGGAGCGGGAACCGCACCTCGCGGGCGGCGCGCGGGTTGACGAGGCACGACACCGGCGCACCGACCACGGACCGGTCGAGGCAGGCCTGGTTGCAGCCGATGCACGTGTTCACCAGGTCGAAGCGGCCGGCCAGGGAGCGCTCGATGAGCTCCGCGTCCGCCAGGAACGGTCGTGCCAGCGCAACCGCGTCGATCCGGCCGTCGGCGAGGACCGCTTCGCCGTCGCGCAGGTCCGTCATCCGGTTCGACGCGATCACGCGCACGTCCGGGTGGTCGGAGGCCCGGACCACGTCGGCGATCCGGCTCGCCTGCTCGATCCACGCGCCGTGTGGCACGGACGCCTGGATCGTCGGGGTCCGGGACTCGTGCCAGCCGATGCCGACCGAGATCGCGTCGAGGCCGAGCGGCAGCAGTTCGCGCACCAGGGCGTCGACGTCCGCGTCCGTGGAGGACCCGGGCATCAGGTCGGCGCCGGAGAGCCGGATCGTGACGGCCAGCTCGGGGACGGCGGCGCGGACGACGCGGACGACCTCGACCGCGAAGCGACGGCGGCGCTCGGGGCTCCCGCCCCACTCGTCGTCGCGCAGGTTCGTCAGCGGCGACTGGAACTGGTTCACGAGGTACCCCTCGGACGCCATGATCTCCACACCGTCGAAGCCGATCGCCGCGGCCGTGCGGGCAGCCGTGGCGAAGTCCTCGATCGTCCGGCGGACCTCGTCGGCGGTGAGTTCCTCGGGCAGCACCCCGCGCGTGGCCGCCCAGGGCAGCGCCGAGGGGGCCACTGCCCGCTGCGGTCGGCCGTCGCGGTCGGTCAGTCCCCCGACGAGTGCGTACCGGCCCGCGTGGAACAGCTGCGCCAGGACCGTACCGCCCTCGTCGTGCACCGCGGCGACCGCGCGGCGGAACCGTTCGTCGGCACCCCCGACACCGAACACCGCGAAGTCCGGGCCGCCGCGGGCCTCGTCGCTCACCGCGATGCCGCCGGTGATGATGCACGCGACACCGCCGGCAGCGCGCTCCCGGTAGAACTCGGCCATCGCGACACCGCTGTCGTCCAGGACCTCGAGCCCGGTGTGCATCGACCCCATCACCACCCGGTTCGACAGGCGCAGGGGGCCGAGCGTCCAGGGCGAGGCCACGGTACGGAGCTCGGCGGGCACGTCGGCAACGGGCGGAACGACAGCGGTCACGCAACGAACACTAGGCGAACGTGCCCGCTCGGCGGCAGAGCGGACACGCCGGACTCTCCGTCGTTCCGGTGGGACGGACGGGCAGGATGGCCCCATGGACATCCGGTTCTCCGAATCCGCTCCGTCGACGATCGGCGTCGAGTGGGAGCTGCCCCTCGTCGACCGCGCGACGGGTGACCTCACGCCCCGGGCCCCGGCGGTCCTCGCCGCCGTCCGCGAACGCCTGGACGATCCGGACCGGGTGACCGAGGAACTGCTCACCAACACGGTCGAGGTCGTCACCGGCGTCCACGACACCGTCGGCGGCGCCACCCGGGAGCTGTCCGGGATCATCGGCGAGGTCATCGACGCCGCCGAGCCCCTCGACGCGCAGGTGATGTGCTCCGGCACGCACCCGTTCGCGCAGTGGGACCAGCAGGAGATCACGCCCGACAGCGAGCACTACACGACCCTCATCGACCGCACCCGCTGGTGGGGCCGGCAGATGCTCATCTGGGGCGTGCACGTGCACGTCGGCATCGACGACCGCGACAAGGCCGTCCCGATCATGAACGCGATGCTCGGCTACGTCCCACATCTGCAGGCGTTCACGGCCTCGAGCCCGTTCTGGGCGGGCACCGACACGGGCTACGCCTCGAACCGGGCACTGATGTTCCAGCAGCTCCCGACCGGTGGACTCCCGCCGCAGCTCGGTGCGTGGGCGAACTTCGAGGAGGTCGTCGGCGACCTCGTGCACACCGGCGTCATCGACGGCGTGAAGGACCTGCGCTGGGACATCCGCCCCTCGCCGGGCTGGGGCACGATCGAGAACCGCGTGTCCGACGGCATCTCGACCCTGCACGAGGTGGGTGCGGTCACCGCGCTGGTGCAGTGCCTGGTCACCGAGAGCTCGGACCGGATCGACGCCGGCGAGACCCTGCAGGCGATGCAGCCGTGGTTCGTCCGCGAGAACAAGTGGCGAGCCGCCCGGTACGGCATGGACGCCGAGATCATCACGAACATCGCCGGGGACGAGCGACTGGTCACGGACGAGGTGCACGACCTGGTGTCGCGCCTCGACCCGGTCGCGGAACGACTCGGTTGCCAGGAGGAACTGCACCACCTCGACACGATGATCGAACGGGGCGCCTCGTACCAGCGGCAGCTCGCGGTCGCGCAGGAGAACGGCGGCGACCTCCGCGCGGTCGTGCAGCACCTGGTCGGCGAGCTCCGCGACTCGCTCTGAGCACGCGCCCCACAGGGGATGGTCGCGACGCGACCACGGACGGACGGGAGGCCCGGTACCAGCTGGTACCGGGCCTCCAGTCCGTCGGGCGCTGACGTACGCAGTCAGCGTCAGGCGGTCAGCGTCACATGGTCAGCGACCGAGGAACTTCTGCAACGACGCGAGTTCTTCCTCGGACGGCGCGCCGCCGTTCTTCCCGGACCCCATGCCGAGCCCGAGGCCCGCACCCTTCGGCGCCTGCTGCGGAGCCGGAGCGGCACCGGAGGCGAGCGCCGCGCGCTTCGCCGGGTTGCCGACCTTCTTCTTCTTGCCCTGCGGCTGCTGCTTCTTGCCGCCGTGCATGCCCGGGATCGGCCCCATGCCCGGCATCTGCGGGACACCGCCGCGGGCGACGGTCTTCATCATCTTCGCGGCCTGCTCGAACCGGTTGACCAGGGCGTTCACCTCGGTCACCGTCGAGCCGGCACCGCGGGCGATGCGCAGGCGGCGCGAGCCGTTGAGGAGCTTGGGCAGTTCGCGCTCCTGCGGCGTCATCGACTGGATGATCGCCTCGGTGCGGACGATCTCGCGCTCGTCGAAGTTGTCGAGCGCTTCCCGCATGCCCTTCGCGCCGGGGAGCATGCCGAGCATGCCCTTGATGGACCCGGCCTTCCGGAGCTGCTGCATCTGCTGCAGGAAGTCGTTCAGGGTGAAGTTGTCGGTCGCGATCTTCTCGGCGACCTTGCGGGCCTCGTCCTCGTCGAAGGCGCCCTGTGCCTGCTCGATGAGCGACAGGATGTCGCCGAGGTCGAGGATGCGGCTCGCCATGCGGTCCGGGTGGAACGGCTCGAAGTCGTCGAGCCCTTCACCGGTCGAGGCGAACATGATCGGGCGTCCGGTGATCGAGGCGACCGACAGGGCCGCGCCACCGCGGGCGTCACCGTCGAGCTTGGACAGGACGACGCCGGTGAAGTCGACGCCCTCCTGGAAGGCACGAGCGGTCGTGACGGCGTCCTGACCGATCATCGCGTCGATGACGAACAGGACCTCGTCCGGGTCGACTGCCTTGCGGATGTTCGCGGCCTGCTTCATCAGCTCGGCGTCCACACCCAGGCGGCCGGCGGTGTCCACGATCACGGTGTCGTACTGCTGGTCGACCGCGGCCTTGATGGCGTTCTTCGCGACCTTGACCGGGTCACCGACGCCGTTGCCGGGCTCCGGGGCGAAGACGTGCACGCCGGCCTGCTCGCCGACGACCTGCAGCTGCTGGACTGCGTTCGGACGCTGGAGGTCCGCCGCGACGAGCATCGGGGTGTGGCCGTCCTTCTTGAGCCACTTGCCGAGCTTGCCCGCCAGCGTCGTCTTGCCGGCGCCCTGCAGGCCCGCGAGCATGATGACCGTCGGCGGCCGCTTCGCGAACTCGAGGCGTCGCTGCTGCCCGCCGAGGATGCCGACGAGTTCTTCGTTGACGATCTGGACGACCTGCTGCGCCGGGTTCAGCGCCTTGTTGACCTCGTCCGAGAGTGCCCGTTCACGCACCGAGGCGGTGAAGGACTTCACGACCTCGAGTGCGACGTCCGCGTCGAGCAGTGCCCGCCGGATCTCGCGGACGGTGCCGTCCACGTCGGACGGGGTCAGCCGTCCCTTGCTCCGCAGGTTGCGGAAGGTCTCGGTGAGCCGATCGGAGAGTGAACCGAATTGCGCCATGATCCGACCATCCTACCGTCCGTGGCGTGCGGCCCGGGAGGCGCGGCACCGGCCCGCCCCGCCGGCACGGTTCACGCGCGCTCGCGTCGGGACCGCTGCGGCACCCGACGCGCGATCACCAGGGCGGTGAGCGCCATCAGGGTCGAGCCCACCGCCATGAGGACCGATGCCCCGTCCTCGGCGGCGAAGTACCGGAGCGTGATGGTGCCGGCGAGCGCCCACGGCATCCAGGCGACGGCGAGCGCCGCGGCAGGGACAGTGTGCCGACCGCGGACGAGTCCGCCGACGGCGACCAGGACGAGCACCCCGACCACGCCGAGGAGGGCCGGTGTGACCCCGGCTCCCCACCACGATCCGTCGGTGAGCAGGGTCGCCTCGAACGGGTGCCCGGTCGGCAGCTGCAGGCCGACGAAGAGCGCGAGTCCGGCCGTCACGACTCCGAACGCGCTGCCGAGGGCGCGGCGGTCCCGCGGCGCCCCGGTGTTCGCGACGACGACGAGCGCCGCCACCGTGACGAGCGTGGTCGTCCCCGGTCCGTTCCAGTTCTCGGTCGCCTGCACCGTGATGCGGGCGACGACGATGCCGAGCACCGCCAGGACACCGGCGAGGTGGGCGAGCATCCGCTGTCGGCCGAGTGCCGCGAGCGCGCCGAGCAGGATCGGGACCGCGAACAGCACGCCGGGGTTCCGGAACGGTCCGAACGCGGGCAGGTCGGGCCAGGCCGTGCCGGGCGGCGGCCCCCACGGCACCCACGAGACAGCGAGCAGGTAGACCAGGGCGAACCCGGCGGCGGCTCCGGTGCCGATCGACGCCGCGAGCACCCGGACGTCCCCGGGGACGAGGACGTTCACGCGTTCGCGGAGGCCCTGCCACCGCAGTTCGGCGAGCTCGCCGTGCGCCGGTCGGGTGCGGCCCTCACCGTCGGCGACGTCGAGCAGCGTGCCGAGCATCGCCGGGCCGTGCGTCCGTCGCCACCGCGTCGGGTACCACCCGAGCGCCCGGTCGTAGTCCTGTTCCAGTCTCGTGTTCGTCACGACGCTCCCCCCGGTCGGATGTGGATGCTGCGCACTGCTGGACTCGGCCGCCATGCCGTGAGCCGTGCCCGTGCAGCAGCGGCGTTGGCCTCGATGCGGCGGACCTCGGTGTCGAGGGCGTCGGCTCCGGCGTCGGTGAGTTCGAAGTAACGACGGAGTCGTCCGTCGACCACCTCTTCCCCCGCGCTGGCGACGAGCCCCTGGTCGAGGAGTCGGTCGAGGACGGCGTAGAGCGTGCCGACCTTGAGTCGGACCCGCCCGTCGGACAGTTCGGCGGCGTCGCCGATGAGGCCGTACCCGTGCTTGCGTCCCCCGGCCAGGGAGGTCAGCACGAGCAGGGTCGGTTCGCGCATCTCAGCGGTGCTCATGTGACGAAGATACTCTGACCGACAGAGCATGGCAAGCGCGGGTGCACCACAGACGGACGGGAGGCTCCCCACCAGCTGGTGGGGAGCCTCCCGTCGGTCGTCGTGCTGCGCGTCAGACGCGCGTCCCGCCACCGCGGACGCGGCGGAGGATCCAGCCGATCACGGCGAGGACGATGAGCACCAGGCCGATGAAGAGCAGGAACTTCAGCGCGGCGCTGACGATCCCGGTCACGAGCAGGACGATGCCGATGATGATGGCGATGAGGAGCAGTGCGGGCATGTGTGGACCCCTTCCGATGTACCTGGACGATCCGTGTACTGCCCAGACGGTACCCGGGCTCAGCCGACGAGGTTCTGCACGAAGACGTGCGGGGTGAAGCCGGTGAGGTCGTTGATGCCCTCGCCCTGCCCGATGAGCTTGATCGGGATGCCGGTCTTCTCCTGCACGCTGAGCACGAACCCGGCCTTGGCCGACCCGTCGAGCTTCGTGATGACCAGGCCCGTGACACCGGCGCCTTCGATGAACGCCTGCGCCTGTGCCAGGCCGTTCTGCCCGGTCGTCGCGTCGAGGACCAGCAGGACCTCGGCGATCTCGGTCTGCTTCTCGACGACGCGCTTGATCTTGCCGAGCTCGTCCATCAGTCCGGCCTTGGTGTGCAGCCGGCCGGCGGTGTCGATGACGACGATCTCGATCCCCGTCCGGATCGCCTGCTCGACGGTCTGGTAGGCGACCGAGGCCGGGTCCTGCCCGGGCTGCGACGGGCGGACGACGTCGACGCCGGCACGCTGGGCCCAGGTCGCGACCTGCTCGACGGCGGCGGCACGGAAGGTGTCGGCCGCGCCGACCAGGACCGTGCGGTCGTAGGTGCGGAGGAACTTGGCGAACTTGCCGATGGTGGTGGTCTTGCCGACGCCGTTCACGCCGACGACGAGCACGACGGCCGGCCGGGCGCTGAGCTTCAGCGTCGTGTCGAGCTTCGACAGCCGCTCTTCGAGTACCTCGCGGAGCATCCGGTTGAGGTCGGCCGGGTCGGTCGTGCCGTAGCGGTCGACCCGGGCGCGGAGGTCCTCGATGATCTCCTCCGAGATGTCGGGACCGAAATCGGCGCCGATGAGTGCGGTCTCGAGGTCCTCCCACGTCGTCTCGTCGATGGTCTTCCGCTGGAAGAGACCCCGGAGCCGGGAGGACAGTGACCAACTACTCGCCATGTTCCCAGCTTAGAGGGGCCCGGGTGAGCGCGACCTTCGGTAGTGTCGGAGACGCGAAGGGGAGTATTCCCTCTCGGCGACCCCGTCAGTACGGCCCGGAACGACCCGGACCCGGGGCGTCGGTCGCGGCCCAGTTCGGAACCGACCTCGTCGGACACCGATCAGGACCGCGGCGGAAGAGACCTTCAGGCTCTGGCGTACCCGTTTTCCGGACCACTTCCGTGGTCGGAGCTCGTCGACTGACGATGTTGTGCGCCCCTGACCTGGAGGTTCCAGTGGACGTTCCCCTGTACGTGTGGCTCATCACGATCGCAGGCATCCTCGCCTTGCTCGTGTTCGACTTCTTCTCGCACGTGCGCACCCCGCACGTGCCGCACATCCGCGAATCGGCCTTCTGGTCGGTCGTCTACATCGCCCTCGCGATCCTGTTCGGTGTCGGCGTCTGGGTGTTCGGCGGCGGACAGGCCGGCGGTGAGTACTTCGCCGGGTGGTTGACCGAGAAGGCGTTGTCCGTCGACAACCTCTTCGTCTTCCTCATCATCATGACGACCTTCGCGGTGCCGAAGGAGTTCCAGCAGAAGGTCCTGCTGGTCGGCGTCGCGATCGCCCTCGTCGCCCGCGGTGTCTTCATCGCCCTCGGTGTCACGATCATCGAGAACTTCTCGTGGGTGTTCTACCTGTTCGGCATCCTGCTGTTCTGGCTCGCCTGGTCGCAGGCCAAGGGCGGCGACGAGCACGGTGCCGAGGACGGCGACTCGAAGCTCATCCGTCTGCTCCGCCGCGTCATCCCGACCTCGGACCACTTCGACGGTGACCGCATGACCACCCGGGTCAACGGCAAGCGCCTCTTCACCCCGATGCTCCTCGTCATGGTCTCGATCGGTCTGACCGACGTCCTCTTCGCGCTCGACTCGATCCCCGCGATCTTCGGTCTCACCCAGGACGCGTTCATCGTGTTCACCGCGAACGCGTTCTCGCTGCTGGGTCTCCGTCAGCTGTACTTCCTGATCGCCGGGCTGCTCGAACGGCTCATCTACCTGGGCCAGGGTCTGGCCGTCATCCTCGCCTTCATCGGCGTGAAGCTCGTCTTCCACGCGCTGCACGTCAACGAGGTGCCGTTCATCAACGGCGGGCAGCACGTCGAGTGGGCCCCGGAGATCCCGATCTGGTTCTCGCTCGGGTTCATCCTGCTGACGATCACCGTCGCGACGGTGGCCAGCCTCGTGGTGTCGAAGCGTCGCCAGCAGCGCGGCCTCACCCCGGCGGGCGAGAAGCCGTCGGAGGTCCAGGCGGACGCGAAGTAGGCGTCCCCACATGACGGACGGGAGGCCCGGTACCAGCTGGTACCGGGCCTCCCGTCCGTCATGGGTGCGGCCGCGACAGCGGCTCCGCGGCGGCTACGCGACCGCCGGCTCGGCCGGGGGCTCGGGCCGCTGCACCCGCTGGCCGACGACGGCCGAGACGCCGTCCTGCCGCATCGACACCCCGTACAGCGCGTCCGCGATCTCCATCGTCCGTTTCTGGTGCGTGATGACGATGAGCTGCGACGCCTCGCGCAGGCGGCCGAACACGGTGAGCAGACGGCCGAGGTTGGCGTCGTCGAGGGCCGCTTCGACCTCGTCCATGATGTAGAACGGGCTCGGCCGCGCGGTGAAGATCGCGACCAGGAGCGCCACCGCCGCCAGGGACCGCTCGCCGCCGGACAGCAGCGTGAGCCGGTCGATCTTCTTGCCGGCGGGCTTCACCTGCACGTCGATGCCCGTGGTGAGCATGTCGTCGGGATTCGTCAGCGAGATCGAACCCGAACCGCCCGGGAACAGGATCGGGAACACGATGTCGAACGCCGCCCGCGTGTCCTCGAACGCCGACGCGAAGATCGTCTGCATCTTGCCGTCGAGTTCCTCGATGATCGTCAGCACATCGGTGCGGGTCTGCTGCAGGTCCTCGAGCTGTTCGGACAGGAACGCGTGCCGCTGCTCGAGCGCCTGGAACTCCTCGAGCGCCAGCGGGTTCACCTTGCCGAGGCGGCCGAGGTCCCGCTCGGCAGCGGCCAGTCGGCGCTCCTGCTCCTCGCGGACGTAGGGGGTGGTCGGGACGGTGGCGGGGTCGATGTCGGGCGCCTCGAACTCGGGCAGCGCCGGTCCGCCGGGCAGGGTCGACTCGGCGTCCACGAGCTCGGTGTCCGTGTCGGCATCGGCGTCGACGTCCGTCTCCGGGGTCGTGACCGCTGTCGTGTCCTCGGTCGTGTCGTCGCCGGTGACCGCTGCCGCCGCCCGTGCCGCTTCCCGGTGCCGTCGTGCCAGCACCCTCGGGTCGATCAGCACGTCGACCGGCACCGGGACGTCCGGCCCGTACTCGGCGACCAGGACGGACTCCCCCAGCCCGAGCTCGCTCTGCGCCCGGTCCAGGACCCCGGTGACGTGCAGCCGCTTCTCGTAGATCTCCATCTCGAGCGAGTGCACACCGTCGGTGAGGGTCTGCAACCGGTCGCGCAGCTCGCGCTCCTCGTTCCGGATCGTCTGCAGCTCGGTGTTGCGGCGGGACCGCTCGGACTCCTCCGACGCGAGCTGCACCCGTGCCTCGGCGAGGGACCGGTCGACCGCGGCCAGCACCACCGGCAGGTCCGCGAGCACCCCTTCGGCCGAGGCGATGTGGGCCCGGCGGATGACCGCGAGCCGGGCTGCTTCCTCGGCCGCGGCACGCTCGGCCTCGAGCTGCCGTTCCAGCTGGTCGGCGCGTCGGCGCTCGGCACGCGCGCGTTCCCGGGCGGTCTCGACCTGCAGCCGGTGCTCGATCTCGGCGGCCCGGACGGCGTCGACCGCGTCCTGCGCCGCCGGTCGGGCCGACGCGTCGACGACGGGCTTCGGCCGGTCGGTGAACTGCCGGAGCGCGGTCTCCGCCTCGGCCAGCGCCGCGTCGGTCGCGGCCGTCGTGCCGTCGGTCTCGGCCAGGGCAGCACGCAGACGGTCGACCTCGGCCGCGGTGTTCTCGGCGCGGGCCCGGGCGGACGCGCTGGCCCGGTCGTACTCGGCGCTCGCGCGGGCGTGCTCACGCGCGGCACGGTCGGCCTCGTCCACCGCCCGTCGTGCCGTCTCGACCGCGGTCCGTGCGGCCTGGAGGCCCGTGGCCGCCTCCTCCGCCTCGGTCACCACGGTCTGTCGTCGCGTCTCGGCGGCATCCCGGTCGGCGACGAGCTCGATGCGGGACGTGGTCCGTGCCCCGCCGCCGGTCACCCGGGCGGCGCGGACCAGGTCGCCGGACCGCGTGACCACCGTGGCGTCCGGGGCGGCGGCGAGCACGGCCTCCAGGTCGACGTCGTCGTCCGCGACCAGCGTGTCGGCCAGCAGGGCGGTGAGGGCGGGCGGGCCCTGCACCAGGTCGAGCGCCCGGTGGACCGACGCCGGCAGCACGGCCGGCAGTCGGGAACCGGAGCCGGCGACGTCGGCGACGACCACGTCGATGCGGCCGAGGTCGGCGGACCGGGCGTGCTCGACGGCGCCGAGTGCGACCGCGCGGTCGTCGGCGAGGACGGCGTCGGCCAGGCCGTCGAGCGCCGTGGCGACGGCCGCCTCGAACCCGGGCGTCACCGTGAGGCGGTCGGCCAGGCGGCCGACGATGCCCGCACGACCGGCGTCGATGACGGCCTGGGAGCCGTCGCGCACGTCGATCGACAGCGCCAGGGCGGCGATCCGGGCGTCCAGCGCGTCCCGCTCACGCTCGAGCGTGTGCAGCCGGTCGCGGTGGGCGTCCCGGTCGGTCTGGGCGTGGTCGAGCTGCTCCCGCGCGGTGGTGAGTGCCGCCGTGAGGGCGTCCTCGTCGGTGTCGAGAGCCGGGTCGCGGCCGACGTCCTCGAGCGCGGCGGCCGCCTGCTCGGCACGGGCGACGGCCTCGGTCAGCGACCGCTCCCGACGTTCCCGGTCGTTCGTGGCCGCGGAGCGCTTCGACCGGGCGACCTCGACCGCACTCGCCAGGCGCTGCCCGTCGAGGTCGTGCTGCGCGACCAGGGCGGCCTGCGCGGCGATCTGCTCGTCGAGGGCGTCGAGTGCGGCACGCGCGGCCCGGACCTGGTCGCCGACGGTCGTCGTGCCGGCCTGCATCTCGCGGGCGCGCTCGTCCAGCCGGTCGGCCTCGGCACGGACACCGGCGACCCGCTCCGGGGTGATCGTCGGACCCTGCTGCGGCGCCTCGGCCTGCTGCGCCAGGAACATCAGGCGCTGGTTGGCGAGCATCGACAGGCTGCGGAGGCGCTCCTGCACGCTCTCGAGGCGGTGCACCACGGTCCGGGCGCGGTCCACGTCGTCGCCGACCATGCTCGCCTCGACCTGCTGCTGGCGCTGCCGGATCTGGTCGAGCCGCTCCTGCAGCACACCACGCTCGGACTTCCGACCGGTCTCGACGGCCAGGTGGTCCCGGAGCTCACGGCGGAGGCGCACCACGTCGTCCGCCAGGAGCCGCGCCTTCGCGTCCCGGGCGACCGCGGCGACGGACTGCGCCTTCCGGGCCACCTCCGCCTGCCGACCGAGCGGCTTCAGCTGCCGCCGGATCTCCCCCGCCAGGTCGGACAGCCGGGTGAGGTTCGTCTGCATCGCCTCGAGCTTGCGGAGCGTCTTCTCCTTGCGGCGACGGTGCTTGAGGATGCCGGCGGCCTCCTCGATGAAGCCGCGGCGGTCCTCCGGGGTGGCGTGCAGCACCTTGTCGAGCTGGCCCTGCCCGACGATGACGTGCATCTCACGACCGAGGCCGGTGTCGCTCAGCAGCTCCTGCACGTCGAGCAGCCGGCAGTTCTCGCCGTTGATGGCGTACTCGCTGCCGCCGTTGCGGAACAGCGTGCGGGCGATCGTCACCTCGGCGTACTCGATCGGCAGAAGCCCGTCCGCGTTGTCGATCGTCAGCGTGACCTGTGCCCGACCGAGCGGCCCGCGGGTGGCGGTGCCGGCGAAGATGACGTCCTCCATCTTGCCGCCGCGCAGGGTCTTCGCGCCCTGCTCCCCCATCACCCAGGCGAGGGCGTCGACCACGTTCGACTTGCCGGAGCCGTTCGGTCCGACGATGCACGTGACGCCGGGTTCGAACGCGAACGTCGTCGGCTGCGCGAAGGACTTGAACCCCTTGATGGTCAGGCTCTTCAGGTACATGCGGTCTCCGGGGTCCTCGGCGTCCGCGTCAGGCTAACGCAGGCGGACGCGCGGCCTCGGTTGGCACACGGGGCAACGGTGGCTGGAGCGGTTCATCCACGGCTCGCGCACGATCGGCGTGCCGCACCGCGGGCACGGCTCACCCTGCTGCCCGTACACCGCCAGGCGCTGCGAGAAGTAGCCGGACTGCCCGTTCACGTTGACGTACTGGTCGTCGAAGCTCGTGCCGCCGTCCTCCAGCGCGCGCCGCAGCACCGCTCGGACCTCGTCGAGCAGCCCGCGGAGGGTCGCACGCGGCAGCCGGTCGGCCGGGCGGTCGTGGTGGAGCTTCGCTGCCCAGAGTGACTCGTCGGCGTAGATGTTCCCGATGCCGCTGATGACACCCTGGTCGAGCAGGACCCGCTTGATGCCGCTCGACCGCTTGCGTGCCGCGGCCAGGAAGCGGTCGTCGTCGAACGCGGGGTCCAGCGGGTCGCGGGCGATGTGCGACACCTGGAACGGGATCCGGCGACGCCAGGCCGCGTCGGGGTCGATCGTGTCCACGGCGCCGGCCAGACCGGCGGGAGCGCCGTCGATCGTCGGCAGCATCCGGTCGATCGCCATCGACCCGAAGGTCCGCTGGTCGACGAACTCGAGCTGGACGGGTGTCTCCGGAGCACCGTCGCGGTCCGTGCCGGGCGGCTGGACGTCGAGGACGATGCGGCGGTGGCGGGCGGCGGGGCGGTCGCGGCCGAGCAGGATCTGGCCGCTCATGCCGAGGTGGGCGACGAGTGCCTCGGGCTGCGTGTCGTCGCCCTGCGCTGCCTCGTCGCTCTGTGCTGCCTCGTCGCTCTGTGCTGCCTGGTCACTCAGCGGGAACCACATGAACTTGCCACGGCGGACGGCAGCGGCGATCGTCCGGCCGGTCAGGCGGTGCGCGAAGTCCTCGGCCGGACCGTCGTGCCGGGTGAGGGCACGCTCGTCGAGCACCTGCACGTGCAGGACCCGCGCACCGGTGACCGCGGGTTCGAGGCCCGCGCGGACGACCTCGACCTCGGGGAGTTCGGGCACCTGGTCAGGCCCCGGCGGTCCGCCCGGACAGGCGTGTCCAGGCGTCGAGCGCGGCCGACATCTCGGCGGTCTTCTTGCTCGTCCCGGTGCCGGTGGCGATGTCCTCGCCCTGCAGCACGACGGTGGCGTGGAAGGTCTTGTCGTGGTCCGGGCCGGCCTCGGTGATCCGGTAGGCCGGGTTGCCGAGCGTCAGCGCGGACGCGAGCTCCTGCAGGCTGGTCTTCGGGTCCATCGCGGCGCCGAAGCGTGCCGGATCGACGAGCAGCGGGGCGACGAGACCGAGCACCAGGTCGGTGGCGGAGTCAGCACCCGCGGACAGGTAGGTCGCACCGATCACGGCTTCGACGGTGTCGGCGAGGATCGAGGACTTGTCCCGACCACCGGTCTGCTCCTCGCCCTTGCCGAGCCGGAGGTACGCACCGAGGCCGATGTGCCGACCGATCTCCGCCAGGGCGACGGTCGACACCAGGCTCGCGCGCCGCTTGGCGAGCTCACCCTCGTCGAGCTCCGGGTAGTCCCGGAAGAGCTTGACGGTCACGGCCTGACCGAGGATGGAGTCGCCGAGGAACTCCAGCCGCTCGTTGTGCCGGATCCCGCCGTGCTCGTACGCGTACGAACGGTGGGTCAGCGCGAGCTGGAGGAGCTCGAGATCGACAGGGACCCCGAGGAGGTCACGGAGACGAACGACGTCCGGCCCCACGGGGCTGGACCCCGCGGCGCCGGACGTCGCAGTCATGAGTGCAGTCCGATCAGACGTCGGCGACCTTGCGGCCCTTGTACTCCATGTACAGGGGGGTGCCGGCCGAGTCCTCGACGACCTTCGCACGGTGCGGGAGGCTGTAGACGACCTTGCCGTTCTCGATCGTCTTCACGAGCTGGACCGGAGCGGCCTTCCACTGCGATCGACGGGCGTGCGTGTTCGCACGGGACTGCTTGCGCTTCGGAACGGCCATGGTGGTTCTCTTTCGTTTGGTCGGTGGTCAGTCGTGGATGGTGGCGGTCACTCGGCCTGGTCGGCCGGCGCCCGCTCCTCGTCCGCGGTGGTCTGGTCAGCGGCGTGGTGCCCGCTGGGGTCCTGGTGGTCGTTGCTGTCGAACTGGATCCCGCCGAGCGCCGCCCAACGGGGATCTTTGGCCGACGGGGCCGGTCGCTCACCGGCGTCCGCCAGGCGCTCACCCGTCACCGGGTCGAGTCCTGGACAGTCCGGTCGGCAGAGCGGGGTGAACGGCAGCGACAGCACCACTGCGTCTCGGACGACCGGTTCACAATCCACGTGCTCATCGTGAACCTGGTAGTCGAATTCCTCCGAGGCATCATACGCGAACAGTTCCGCGAATTCGACCTCGACGGGCTCGCTGATGTCGACGAGGCAGCGCGAGCACTCCCCCGTCGCCTCGGCCCGGGCGTGTCCGGAGACCAGGATGCCCTCGTGCAGGCCCTCGAGCTTGACGTCGAGGTGCATCTGGTCGCCCTCGCGCACGGCGATCAGCCCGGCGCCGAGCGTGCTCGGCACCGCGATGTCGAGCGAGACCTCGCGCATCTCGCCCGGCCGTTGCGCGAGTTCACGCACACGCAGGGCGTAGGGGCTGTTCACGGAGGAATACACGATCAACCAGCCTAGCGCGCCCGAGCCGAGGAGTCGAGCACCCGACGCGTGTCGGGGTGGTGCCGGTCTCAGTGCCGGGCGGCGAGTGCGCGCGCCACGACCTGCGGCACGTACGGCGTGACGTCGCCGCCCAGGCCCGAGACCTGTCGGATGAGCGAGCTCGACACGTGCGCCCGGGCAGCGTCCGGCAGCAGGAACACCGTCTCGACGCCGGCCAGGTGGCGGTTCATGATCGCCATCGGGGTCTCGTACGCCACGTCCTCGCCGGAACGGACGCCCTTGACCAGGATCCTCGAGCCGACCTGCCGGCAGTAGTCGACCAGGAGCCCGGCGGTCCACTCCCCGACCACGACGGTGCCGGGCACGCCGACCTCGGTCAGGGACTCCTCGATGAGGCGGACCCGGTCGCCGGCGTCGAACAGCGCGGCCTTCTTGTCGGGGTTGTGGACCACGAGCACGTGGACCTCGTCGAACAGCTCCGCGGCGCGGGCGATGACGTCGAGGTGCCCCAGCGTCACGGGGTCGAAGGAACCGGGCACGACGGCGATCTTCGTCATGCACGCGACCATACCGGCCCCGTCCTGACCCGCTGCGGCGCCCGTCCGACTCCGTGCTCGATAGCCGCGTGCTCAGTTCTTGCCGAGGAACGCCGCGTCGGACTCGTCCAGTCGCCGTGCCAGGGCGTCCAGCAGCGCCGGGCTGCCGCTGAGGTCCGGGTCGCGCTCGAGGACCCGCTCGGCCTCTTCGCGGGCGTCGATGATGACGTCGGCGTGCTGCACCACCCGCAGCAGGGTGAGCGAGGACCGTCCGCCGGACTGGCGTTCACCGAGGACGTCGCCCTCGCGCCGGAGCTCCAGGTCCACCCGTGCCAGTTCGAACCCGTCGTCGGACGCCGCGACGGCGTCGACCCGCTCGCGCGACACCGTCTCGGCCTCGGCGTGGGTGACGAGCAGGCAGACGCCCGCGTACTGTCCGCGGCCGATGCGTCCGCGCAGCTGGTGCAGCTGCGAGACGCCGAACCGGTCGGCGTCGAGCACCGCCATCATCGAGGCGTTCGGCACATCGACCCCGACCTCGATCACCGTCGTGGCGACGAGCACGTCGACGGCCCCGTCGGCGAAGGACGTCATCACCCGGTCCTTCTCCTCTGCCGTCATGCGACCGTGCAGGACCTCGATCCGCCGACCGTCGAGCACCGGCATCGTGCGCATCCGCTCGGCGGTCGCCAGGACGGTCACGGGCTTCCGCGTCGGCGTGCCCTCGGGGTCGCTGCCGTCGGCGGCGGGCTCGGGGGCGCCGTCGTCCTCGCCGTGGGCGTCGTCGATGGCGGGGCAGACGACGAACGCCTGCCGACCGTCGGCCAGTTCCTCGGCCATCCGGGTCCAGATCCGGGACTCCCACCCGGGATGCTCGGCGAGCCCGACCGTGAAGGTCTCCACCCCGGCGCGACCGGAGGGCATGCCCTGGATGGTCGACACGTCGAGGTCGCCGAACACGGTCATCGCGACCGTGCGCGGGATCGGCGTCGCGGTGAGCACCAGCACGTGCGGCGGGGTCGTGCCCTTCGTCCGCAGGGCTTCACGCTGCTCGACGCCGAACCGGTGCTGCTCGTCGACGACCACCAGACCGAGTTCGGCGAAGTCCACGCGGTCCCCGAGGAGCGCGTGCGTACCGACGACGAGCCGGGAACCGCCGGAGGCCGCGGCGAGCAGTGCGCGTCGGCGTTCGTCGGTGGACTGCGACCCGGTCAGGATCACCGGTCGGAGCTCCGCGGCGAGGTCCGGGCCGAGGAACTTCACGATCGACCGGAGGTGCTGCGCCGCCAGGACCTCGGTCGGGGCGATCAGGGCCGACTGCCCGCCGGACTCCGCCACGGTGAGCATCGCCCGGATCGCGACGAGGGTCTTGCCGGAACCGACCTCGCCCTGCACCAGGCGGTGCATCGGCCAGCTGCCGGCCATGTCCTGGGCGATCTCGGCACCGACCGATCGCTGGTCGTCGGTGAGCGTGAACGGCAGGGTCGCGTCGAACCGCTCGAGGATCCCGCCCGGCGCGGCGACGCGTGACACCGAGGCCGTCGCGCGGGCCGCGATCCGACGCTGCACCAGGGCGGTCTGCAGCACGAACGCCTCGCGGTAGCGCAGGGCGTCCTGCGCGCGCTTGAAGTCGGCGACCTTCTCGGGCCGGTGCAGCATCTCCAGCGCCTTCCGGAACGGCACCAGGTCGAGACGGGTCCGCACCGTGGCCGGGATCGGGTCGGTAACGTCCGGCAGGGTGTCCAGGACGATGCCCATCGCCTTCGCGATCTGCCAGGACGACAGCGAGGCCGTCGCCGGGTAGATCGGGATCGGCTGCCGCGACCACCGGATGGCCTCGTCCGACTCGGGGTCCGCCAGGGCACGCGGGTCGTCGCGGTCGAACAACTCGTAGTCGGGGTGCGCCAGCTGCCGGGCACCGCGGTAGTCGCCGACCTTGCCGGCGAAGACCCCGCGGGCACCCGGGACGAGGTCCTTCGTGCGCCAGCCCTGGTTGAAGAACGTCAGGGTCAGCAGGCCCTTGCCGTCCCCGATCTTCGCTTCGAGGATCGACCCGCGCCGTGCGCGCATCGTGCGCTCGCGGACCTCGATCACCTCGGCGACGATCGTCACCGCTTCGCCGATCGCCAGGGAGTCCAGCGCGGTCAGCGCACCGCGTTCGGCGTAGCGCCGGGGGGCGTGTTCGAGGAACTCGCCGACGGTCCGGTGACCGAAGGCCTTCTCGATCGCCTTCGCGGTCCGCCCGCCGAGGACGTTCGCCAGCTTCACGTCGAGCGGCGCCGGTCCCCACTGCACGTCGGGCGTGGCGGGTGCGAGGCCGTCGGGCGCGGAGCTGTCGGGCGTCGTCGGAGCGGAGTCGGCGCGGGAGGTGACCACAGGCCCACGGTACCCGGCACGACCGACCTGCCACGGGCCTCCCGGACGCCTGTGGAGAACGCCGGAGGGGCACCGGCTGCCCGCTACGGTGGCTGTATGACCCGCATCATCGCCGGTGCCGCCGGCTCCACGACGCTCCGGGTGCCGAAGTCCGGCACCCGGCCGACGAGCGACCGCGTGCGCGAAGCGCTCTTCTCGTCGCTCGAGTCGCGCGGGCTGATCGACGACACCTCGGTCGCCGACCTGTACGCGGGGACCGGTGCCCTGGGCCTCGAAGCGGCCTCGCGGGGCGCGGTCGAGGTCTCGCTCGTCGATCGGGCGGCACCCGCTGCGGCGGCCTGTCGTGAGAACGCGAAGGCGGTGCAGAAGCGTGTGCCGGGCGTCCGGGTCGCGGTGCACGCGCAGCCGGCCCTCGGCTACCTCCGCACCACGGCGAAGACGTTCGACCTGGTGTTCATCGACCCGCCGTACGAGGTCCCCGAGTCCGAGCTGACCGACGTCCTCGACGCCCTGGTGTCCCGGCTGACGCCCGAAGCGGTCGTCGTCGTCGAACGGGGCACCCGCTCGCCGGAGCCAACGTGGCCTGCCGGGCTGACGCCGTTCAGCAAGCGGTCCTGGGGCGACACCGTCGCTTGGGAAGCCCTGGCGGACGCCGCGGGCTGAGCCCGGCACCGAGCGGCCTGAGCCGGGCACACAGCGCGCTGCTGGTGCCAGACGTGCGGCGCGCTCAGCCTGCCGCGCCGTCCCAGTCGGCGTAGGGGTCCCAGCCCGTCGTCGGGACCGCGTCCCCGCCACGCACCAGGTCGACGCCGTGGTCCGCCGCGCGTGCGCGGACGACCCCGATCCGTCGGAACCCACCGGGCAGGCTCGCGCCGGGCGGGAACGTCGCCAGCAGCCCGTGGTCCTCGCCGCCGTGCAGCGCGACCGGGTCCAGTGCCGGTTCGACGTCGAGCTCGAGCGTCACCCCGCTCGCGCGCGCCAGCCGGCCGGCGTCGATCGCCAGACCGTCGGACAGGTCGAGCATCGCGGTCGCTCCGGCTGCGGCGGCGAGCGGCCCGTCGGCGATCGGCGGGACCGGGCGGCGCTGCCGGCTCACGTCGGGGTCGGTGTCCGCCCCGCTCGCGCGGACCCGGGCGGCGTCCGGCTCACCGGCGTCGTCGACCCCGTCGCGGAACAGGCGGGCGAGCCCCCGTGCGGCCGGCCCGAGCTCGCCCGAGACCGCCAGGACGTCACCCGGCTGCGCACCCGAGCGGACGACGGGAGCACGGCCACCGAGGTCGCCGAACGCCGTCACGGTCAGCGAGAACGTCGCCGAGGTCGACAGGTCGCCGCCGACGACCCCGATCCCGGGTGCCAGGGCCTCGATCGCGAGTCGGAAGCCGTCGGCGATGCCCTCGAGCACGGTCACCGGCGTCTCCTGCGGGGCGGCGATCGCGACGACGAGGCCCGAGGGCACCGCGCCCATCGCGGCGACGTCGGAGAGGTTCGTGACGGCGGCCTTCCAGCCGACGTCCTCCGGCGAGGACCAGGCCCACCTGAAGTCCGGGCCGTGCACCATCATGTCCGTCGTCACGACGAAGCGTCCGTCGGGAGCGGCGACGACGGCGCAGTCGTCACCGGGTCCGAGCAGCGGCGATCCGGACGGGAGGCGTCGGGTCACGCGGGCGAGCACGGCCAGTTCGCCGAGCGCCCCGACCGTCGCGTCTGCTGCTGTCCGGGGCCGGGTGCCGGGGTCCTGCTCGTCGGTCGCGTCCACACCAGAACGGTAGCCTGGACGCCGATGGACACCGCACCCCGCCGCCCCCGGATCGTCACCCGTCGCCCCCGGACGGTCACCCGTCGGCGCAGTGCCGTCGCGGGTCTCGTCCTCGCCGCGGCCGTCGTCGTGGGACTGACCGGGTGCACGAACGCCGTCGCGATGCAGGCCGCTCCCTCCGCGAACGCGGCCGCCTGCGCCGGAGCGCAGGTCCGACTCCCCGCGACGGTGAACAGCACGCTGCCGCTGCGCAACACCTCGGCGCAGGCGACTGCTGCGTGGGGGTCCCCCGCCGCCGTGCTCTACCACTGCGGTGTCGCCGTGCCGACGGTCTCCGACCTGCCGTGCTTCGCGCAGGGCTCGGTCGACTGGATCCGCGACGACCGCGGACAGAACGTCGTCTACACGACGTTCGGCCGCTCGCCCGCGGTGCAGGTCGTCATCGACACGAAGCGCGCGACGCCCGACGCCCTGCAGGACCTCGGCGACGCGGTGTCGACGCTGCCGAAGGACGGGCACCGCTGCCTCGATCCGCAGGACGTCGGCTGAGGCGCTGCTCCGGAGGACGTCGGCCAGAGCGCTGCTCCGCAGGACGTCGGCTGAGGCGCTGGGCGCTCGGCGCCCGCGGAGATCAGCGGACCGCGACCCGCCCCAGCTCGATGAGTTCGGCGACCAGGTCCGGGTACGCCATGCCCGAGGCCGCCCAGCAGCGCGGGTACATCGAGAACGGCGTGAAGCCGGGCATGGTGTTGACCTCGTTGACCACGAACCCGCCGTCGGTCAGGAAGCAGTCGACCCGCGCCAGTCCGGCGCCACCGATCGCCTCGAACGCCCGAGCACCGATCGACCGGATCTCGTCGGTCTCGGACTCGGTGAGCGGGGCCGGGCAGAGCAGCTGCTCGTCACCACCCAGGTACTTGGCGCTGAAGTCGTAGAAGCCGTCCTCGGCGACGACGATCTCGCCGGGCAGACTCGTGCGCGGGGTGCCGTCACGGCCCTCCAGGACGGCGACCTCGACCTCGCGCCCGATCACGCGGGGCTCGACGATGACCTTGTTGTCGTGCTCGAAGGCCAGGTCCATCGCGGCACCGAGCTGTGCGGGGTCGTCGACGCGCGAGACGCCCATGCTCGAGCCGGCGCGGGCGGGCTTGACGAAGAGCGGGAAGCCGTGTGCGGCGACCGACTCGGCGACGTCCACCGGGTCGGACTGCCACTGCCGACGGAGCACCGTCGTCCAGGGCGCGACGCGCAGGCCGGCGTGTTCGAGGACGGCCTTCGCGACGTGCTTGTCCATCGCCAGGGCACTGGCGAGCACGCCGTCGCCGACGTAGGGCAGGCCGGCGGTCTCCAGCAGGCCCTGGATCGTGCCGTCCTCGCCGAACGGACCGTGCAGGATCGGGAACACCACGTCGACCGAGCCCAGGGACTCCACCGAGCCGTCGGGCAGTTCGACGAACAGTTCGCGGGAGTCACCGGAGACCGGGAAGCGCACGCGGGTGCCGTTGTCCGGCACGGTGGGCAGCTCCTGGCCGCGGAGGGCCCAGTCCGACGGGTCGTCCGCCTGCAGGGTGAACGCGCCGTCCTTCGTGATGCCGATGGGCAGCAGGTCGTACCGGTCGCGGTCGACGACGTCCATGATCCCGCCGGCGGTCACGCAGCTGATCTCGTGCTCGCTCGACCGGCCGCCGAAGAGCACCGCGACGGTCGTCCGCTCGTCGGTCTCCGGGGTGAGCTCGGCGTCGGTCGGTTCGGGTGCGGGCGCGGTGCTGCTCATGGACGCTCCAAGCGGTGGGTACCGGGACCGGTCACTCGCCCTGGGGCTCGTCGGTCTCCGTGAGGTGCGGCGCGATGTTGCGCGGATCGAGCCTACCGGCGAGGACCTCGCCGACCTGCCCGACGATGGGCATGTCGACGCCGTTCGCCCGGGCCAGTTCGAGGATCGGCGCGACCGAGGCCAGACCCTCCGCGGTCTGGTTCATCTGTCGGACGACCTCGTCGAAGCGGTACCCCTGGCCGAGCAGTCGACCGGCGGTGTTGTTCCGCGACAGCGGGGACTGGCACGTGGCGATCAGGTCGCCGAGGCCGGCGAGCCCGGACAACGTCGACGGCTGCGCGCCGAGCGACACCGCGAACTCCGTCATCTCGGCCAGACCACGGGTGATGATCGACGCCTTGGTGTTCTCGCCGTACCCGACGCCGTCGACGATGCCGATCGCCACCGCGATGAGGTTCTTGAGCACCCCGCCGAACTCGGTGCCGATCACGTCGGTGTTGATGAACGAGCGGAAGTACGGGTTGGTCGCGACCGCGGCGACGGCGGTCGCGGTGTCGACGCTGGACGACGACACGACGGCGGCGGTGGGCTGCCGGCGGGCGATCTCGAGCGCCAGGTTCGGTCCGCTGGCCACGGCGATGCGGTCCTGGTCGATGCCGAGCCCCTCGAGCAGGACCTCGCTCATCCGCAGTCCGGTGGCCTTCTCGACGCCCTTCATGAGGCTGACCACCGGCACGTCCGCGGGCAGCAGCTCGCGGATCGCGGCGAGGTTCGAGCGGAGGGTCTGCGAGGGCACCGAGACGTACACCTGCTCGGCGCCGGCGAGCACCGCCGCGAGGGACGTCGACGCGGTCAGCGTGCGCGGCAGGTTGATGCCGGGCAGGTAGTCCGAGTTGCGCTTGGTCTCGGTGATCTCGCGGGCGACCTCGGGACGGCGAGCCCAGACGACGGTCTCGGCACCGCCCTCGGCCAGGACCTTCGCGAAGGTGGTCCCCCAGCTGCCGGCCCCGATGACGGCGACACGTGGCTTGTCGGTGGACTGCATCACGACACGGATCGCCGCGGTGTCGACCGCACCGCGTGCGGCGACGGAGGGGTCCGGGTGGTCGTCGTGCGGTCGGAGACCGGGTGCGGTCCCCCGGTCGGCTGCGTCACTCAAACTTGCCGGTCTCCTTCTGGCGGGCGGCGCTGGGGTCCCAGCGCTTCTCCGGGGCGCGTTCCCCACGGAGCTGTTCGACGAGCTTCGTGATCTCGGCCATCAGCGCGTCGGTGACCTCCTGCAGCAGCGCCTGGTCGATCGGCTTGCCCCGGTACGCCGACAGGTCCATCGGCTCGCCGAACAGGATGTCGACGTGGGCCTTGCGGAACAGGTTCAGGCGCTTCGAGTACCGCGGCAGGATCCGCTGCGTGCCCCAGTGGGCCATCGGGATGAGCGGCACGTCGTTCTCGAGGGCGATCCGGGCCGCGCCGGTCTTGCCGCGCATCGGCCACAGGTCCGGGTCGCGGGTGAGTGTGCCCTCCGGATAGACGATGACGGCGCCGCCGTTCCGCACGAGGCCGCCGCCGCCCTGCAGGGGGTTGCTGGACCGGGTGCGGCCCGACCGCTCGACCGGGATCTGTCCCATGCCGGTCATCAGCTTGCCGACGACGGGCACGTCGAAGATCGACGCCTTCGCCAGGAACAGCGGTGGTCGGCGGCTCACCCAGACGGCGGTGCCGACCACCAGCGGGTCGATGTTCGTGTAGTGGTTCGGCGCGAGCACGAACGCACCGTCCGCCGGCAGGCGGTTCGGGCCGTGCCAGCGGTACGCCGCCACCCGACGGAACAACGGGATCACGAAGACCGAGGTGATCCGGAACGCGACGTTCAGGTCACCACGCTTCCAGCGCCTCCCGGGGTTCGGGAGGCCCGTGGTGACCTGGTCCACCGCACCGGCTCGGGCGTCGGCCGGCTCGGTGCTCATCCCGCGAAGTCGAAGTCCGCGCCGAGCTTGCGGAGCTTCGGGATGAAGTGCTCGTAGCCGCGGCTGATGATGCCGACGTTCGTGATGTGCGACTCGCCCTCGGCGGTCAGTGCCGCGATGAGGTGGCTGAACCCGCCCCGGAGGTCGGGGACACGGACGTTCGCACCGTGCAGCTTCGTCGGGCCGGTGACGACCGCGGCCTGCTCGAAGGGACGACGGGCGACACGGCGGTCGTGACCCGGCAGGCCCTCCTTGTGCACGACGATGTCGGCACCCATCTCGTTCAGCGCGTCGGTGAAGCCGAAGCGGTTCTCGTAGACGGTCTCGTGCACGACGCTCTGGCCCTCGGCCTGCGTCAGGGCCACGACGAGCGGCTGCTGCCAGTCGGTCATGAAGCCGGGGTGCACGTCGGTCTCGATGACGACCGGCTTGAGGACGTCGAGCTCGCGGTAGAACCGGATGCCGTCCTCCTGGATGTCGAACCCGCCGCCGACCTTGCGGAAGACGTTGAGGAACGTCATGAGCTCCTGCTGCTTGGCGCCCTCGACGAAGATGTCGCCGTTGGTGGCCAGCGCGGCGGAGGCCCAGCTCGCGGCCTCGTTGCGGTCGTTGATCGCGCGGTGGGTGTACCCGCGGAGCGACTTGACGCCCTCGATGAAGATCGTGCGGCTGGGCTCGACCGTGACGATCGCGCCCATCTTCTGCAGGATCGCGATGAGGTCCATGATCTCGGGCTCGATCGCCGCGTTGCGGAGCTCGGTGGTGCCCTCGGCGAGCACGGACGAGAGCAGGACCTGCTCGGTCGCCCCGACGCTCGGGTAGGGCAGCTCGATGTTCGCGCCCTTGAGACCGTTCGGCGCCGTGATGTGGATGCCGGAGATCTGCTTGTCGACGACGGCACCCATGGCGCGCAGTGCGTCGAGGTGGAAGTCGATCGGACGGTCGCCGATGCGGCAACCGCCGAGGTCGGGGATGAACGCCTCGCCCAGCTTGTGCAGCAGCGGGCCGCAGAACAGGATCGGGATCCGGCTCGACCCGGCGTGCGCGTCGATCTCGGCGAAGTGCGCGGACTCGACGCGGGACGGGTCGAGGATGAGCTCGCCACGGGCCGGGTCGGTCACGCGCACGCCGTGCACCTCGAGCAGGCCGCGGACGACCTTGACGTCGGAGATGTCCGGGACGTCCTTGAGGATCGACGGGGTGTCTCCGAGGAGCGCGGCGACCATGGCCTTGGTCGCCAGGTTCTTCGCACCGCGGACCTCGATGCGTCCCACGAGGGGCTTGCCCCCGCGGATGACGATCTCGTCCGACTTCAACCCGACGCGCGCCCCTGCGGCTGCTGCGTCCTGTACGAGAGAGTTCACTACTTCACCGGCAATGTCTTCGGCCGCCAACTGGAGCGGCAGTGTTCGAACTCCGTGATCGAGGTCTCGTCACGGAGGGTGAGCCCGATGTCGTCGAGCCCTTCCATCAACCGCCAACGAGTGTAAGCGTCGATCTCGAAAGCCACGTCCACGTCGCCGATCGACACGCGCTGTGTCGCGAGGTCCACCGTCGCCTCGATGCCCGGCTGTGCGTCGATCGCGGCCCACATCCGCTCGATCTCGGGCTCCGGCACCATCGCGGTGACCAATCCCTGCTTGCCGGCGTTGCCCTTGAAGATGTCCGCGAAACGGGGGGACACGACCACGCGGAAGCCGAAGTCGCGCAGGGCCCACACCGCGTGCTCGCGGGACGAGCCGGTGCCGAAGTCCGGTCCGGCGATCAGCACGCGGGCGCCCTGGAAGTCGGGCTGGTTGAGCACGAACTCGGGGTCCTGCCGCCATCCGGAGAACAGCGCGTCCTCGAAGCCGGTCTTCGTGACCCGCTTCAGGTAGACCGCGGGGATGATCTGGTCGGTGTCGACGTTCGACCGCTTCAGCGGTGCGGCGATCCCGGTGACGGTGCCGATCTTCTCCATCAGTGGTTCCCTCCAGCGGTCACCGGGACGGCCCGGCGTGCGTCGTCGTCTTCCAGGTCCCACGGGCTCGAGAGCGTTCCGCGGACAGCGGTCGCTGCCGCGACGAGCGGCGAGACCAGGTGCGTGCGGCCGCCCTTGCCCTGCCGGCCCTCGAAGTTGCGGTTCGAGGTGGAGGCGCAGCGCTCCCCCGGCGCGAGCTGGTCGGGGTTCATGCCGAGGCACATCGAGCAGCCCGCGAAGCGCCACTCGGCACCGAAGGCGATGAAGACCTGGTCGAGCCCCTCGGCCTCGGCCTCGAGCCGGACTCGCGCGGACCCCGGCACGACCATCACGCGCACACCGGGCGCCTTCTCGCGGCCCTTGATGACGGAGGCGAAGGCGCGGAGGTCCTCGATGCGGGAGTTCGTGCAGGACCCCATGAAGACCGCGTCGACCGCGATGTCCTTCATCGGCGTCCCGGCCTGGATGTCCATGTACTCGAGCGCGCGGGAGGCCGCGGCGCGGTCGTTCGGGTCGGCGTAGCCGGCCGGGTCCGGCACGGAGTCGGAGAGCGAGACGCCCTGGCCGGGGTTCGTGCCCCAGGTGACGAACGGCTCGAGCGTGTCGGCGTCGATGAAGACCTCGGCGTCGAACACCGCGTCGTCGTCGGTGGCGAGCGTGTCCCAGTACGCGACGGCGTCGTCCCAGTCGGAGCCGGTCGGGGCGTGGTCGCGGCCCTGGACGTAGTCGTACGTCGTCTGGTCGGGGGCCACCATGCCGGCGCGGGCGCCCGCTTCGATCGACATGTTGCAGATGGTCATCCGGCCCTCCATCGAGAGCGCCCGGATCGCCGACCCGCGGTACTCCAGGACGTAGCCCTGCCCACCCCCGGTGCCGATCTGCGCGATCACGGCCAGGATGATGTCCTTCGCCGTCACGCCCGGCCGCAGCGTGCCCTCGACCGTGACCGCCATCGTCTTGAAGGGCTTCAGGGGCAGGGTCTGCGTCGCCAGGACGTGCTCGACCTCGCTGGTGCCGATGCCGAACGCCATCGCGCCGAAGGCCCCGTGGGTCGAGGTGTGCGAGTCGCCGCAGACGACGGTGATGCCGGGCATGGTCAGACCGAGCTGCGGACCGACGACGTGCACGATCCCCTGCTCCTTGTCGCCCAGGGAGTGCAGCCGGACGCCGAACTCCGCGCAGTTGCGGCGCAGGGTCTCGATCTGGGTGCGGCTCGTCGGGTCCGCGATCGGCCGGTCGATCGCGAGCGTCGGCGTGTTGTGGTCCTCGGTCGCGATCGTGAGGTCGAGGCGACGCACCGGGCGACCGGCCTGACGGAGGCCGTCGAAGGCCTGCGGGCTGGTCACCTCGTGCACGAGGTGGAGGTCGATGTACAGGAGGTCGGGGTTGCCGTCCTCCCCCTTGACGACGACGTGGTCGTCCCACACCTTCTCGGCGAGCGTCCTGCCCATGCCCGTGCCTCCTCGCTTCGCGTTGCGACACCGCTGACACGGCGTCGTCCGAGCACTCTAGCAGCTTGGTATACCAATCGCGTGACGACAGCCGGGAGGCCCGCCACGAGTCGACGACACCCGTCGCGGTGAGAGGATGGCCAGGACATGACGACCGCTCCGCACTCGACCCGCACGACCAACCTCGAGGGCGCAGCGCGCGCCGCGATCGCGGGCGGTGTCCCGCTCGCGCTGCTCGTCGGACTCGGGATGCCGCAGTACGCCGCCTTCGCGCTGTTCGCCGGCTTCACCGCGATCTTCGGCGCGACCGAGCCGTACCGGCAGCGTGCCGTGACCACCGGGGTCGCCGGGTCGCTGCAGGTCGCGTGCATGGCCGCGGGCATCGCGGTGTCGCTGCTCGGGTCGCCGCTGTGGCTGCAGGGCGCCGGCCTCGTCGTGGTGCTGGTCGTCGCGGTCGCCACGCTCAGCGCCCTCCGGACGATCCCCGCCCAACCGATCTTCCCGGTGTTCGCGTTCGTCGTCTCGGCCCTCGTGCCGGTGCACACCGGCGACCTGCCGCTCGTCGCCGCGATCATCCTCGGCTCCGTCGCCTGGGCGTGGCTCGTCGCGATGTCCGGCGCGGGCTTCCGCCGGGTCCTGCACCCGCACGCACCGCACCGGTTCCGTCCGCTCGCGGCCCGGAAGCACCGGTCGCTGGCGGTCCTCCGGACCTCGGCACTCTGGGAGACCATCGGCCACAACGTCGTCGGCGCGCTCGCGGCCGGGACGGTCGCCGAGTCCCTGCCGGGTCTCGGTCACCCGTACTGGGCCGTGATCGCCGTCGTGTCGACGCTGCCGGCGCTCCGGCAGCGACACACGGTCTCGCGCGCCGTCCAGCGTGTCGTCGGCACCGTCGGCGGGACGGTCGTCGCGGTCGGGATCCTGCTGCTCGAACCCTCGGCGTGGTGGATCGTCGTCATCGCCGTCGTCGGGCAGTTCATGGCCGAGGTCTTCGTCGCGCGGAACTACGCCGTCTGCCTGCTGTTCCTCACGCCGCTGGCCCTGGCGGTGTCGTGGCTGAGCCTGCCGGAGGCCCCGGGGCTCCTGGCGCTCGACCGGATCGTGCAGACGCTGCTCGGCGCCGTCGTCAGCGTGGCGCTCCTGGCGGTCGGACGCGTCGTCGAACGGCGCCGTGGTCGGGCACTGGGGGCGACCAGCAGCATCCGCACGGTCTGACCGCACCGCCCCCGACGCCGGCATCGGGCAGGCTGGGGACATGGACACCGCCGACTACACGCTGCTGCCGACCGCCCCGCCGCTCCAGGACTACCTGCGGCTCCGGCGTGACTCCGGGCTGACCCCGGTGACGGCCGAGCAGGGTGCGCCGGCGATCGCGGGTGCCTGGTCGGCCTGCCACGTCGTCGACGCCGACGGCACACCGGTCGCGATGGGACGCGTGATCGGCGACGGCGGCTGGTACTTCCACGTCGTCGACGTCGCAACCGACCCGGCACACCAGCGGCAGGGGCTCGGCCGAGCGGTCGTCGAGTGGCTGGTGGCGGACATCCGCGACCGGGCTCCCGAGGGGCCCTACGTGTCGCTCATCGGGGACCCGCCGGGGCAGCGCCTGTACCGCTCGCTCGGGTTCGAGGACGTCACCCCGAGCCTCGGCATGGGGATCGTGCTCAGCGCCGACTGACCGCGGACGCCGGGCCGGACGGCGGCGGGCGGCGGGGATCGTCACCGCCGCCCGTGCCGTTCGTCACCTCAGGACGGGGTGATGTTCCAGGCGTCGATGACCGGTCGGCCGTGCTCGTACCCGAGCGTGCTGACCGTCGCCGTGCCGAGCTTGAGCACCGCGCCGTCCTGCGGCGCGAGACGGATCCAGGCGGCGCCGAGGGCACGGAGCACGTGGCCGTGCGCGACGAAGATCGCGTCATGGCCCTCGGCGAGGACCGGGCGCGCGCGGTTGATGACCCGCTCGACCCGGACCCGGACCTCGGCGGCGTTCTCGCCGGGCGTGTCACCGGCGGGGACGCCGTCGGTCCAGAGGTCCCACGGGCCGTGCCGCTGGACCTTGATCTGCGGCGTCGTCAGGCCCTCGTACGCGCCGTAGTCCCACTCGTACAGGTCTTCGTCGAGCTCCGGGTCGACGCCGATGATGCGGGCGGTCTCGCGGGCCCGGGCGAGGGGGCTCGACAGGGCGAGCGCGAAGTCGCGGTCCGCCAGGTACCGGGCGGCCCGCTCGGCCTGCGCGACGCCGTTCTCCGTCAACGGGATGTCGGTGCGGCCGGTGTGCTGCCCGCTCTTCGACCACTCCGTCTCTCCGTGGCGGACGAGGACGAGTTCGCCGGGGCGTTCCGAGGTCATGTGTTCCTTCCGAGCTGGAGGCCGAGCGCAGCAGCGCCGACCGAGACGACGAGCATCCCGAGGCCGTTCAGGACGGCGAGCCGGGTCTTGCCGGATCGGAGGAGCTGCACGGTCTCGACGCTCGCCGTCGAGAACGTCGTGTACCCACCCATCATGCCCGTCCCGAGCACGGCGACCATCGGGGCGGCGAGTGTGCCGGCCTCCCCCAGGCCCGTGACGAAGCCGAGGACGAGTGATCCGGAGACGTTGATCAGCAGCGTGCCGAGGGGGAACCGGGTCACCCGTGCCTTGACGACGCCGTCCAGGACGAACCGGAGCGCGGCCCCGACCCCGCCACCGACGGCGACGACCACCAGCACGAGGGCGGTCACCGCGCTGCCCGCTCCGTCAGCGCACCGGCCACCGCGAGTCCGGCGACCACGGCGACGAGCCCGAGCACGACCGACAGCAGTGCGTACCCGCTACCGGCAGCCCACCGACCACCGTCGAGCAGCCGTGCGGTGTCGTCGGCCAGGGTGCTGTACGTCGTGAAGCCGCCGAGCACGCCGGTCCCGACGAACAGTCGGAGCGACCGACGTCGGCCGACGTCCGGGCCCCGACGCGCGAGGGTGTCGAGCAGCAGGCCGAGGCAGAACGCGCCGACGACGTTGATCGCGAGGATGCTCCAGCTGATCCCGTCGACGGCCGGGAACGCCTGGGCGAGGAGCGCCCGGACGGCGGTGCCGACCGCGCCGCCGAGCGCCACGAGGGCGATCAGCGACCAGCGGGTGTGTGGCGGTCCGTCCTGCGGTGGTGCTCCGGTCGAGTCCATACCGACATCCTCCTGCACCCGTTCGCCCGGGAACGACGAAGTCCCCCGCCCGGAACCCGGACGAGGGACTGCATGCGTGGTGACCCCAGCGGGATTCGAACCCGCGTTACCGCCGTGAGAGGGCAGCGTACTAGGCCGCTATACGATGGGGCCGCGGCGATGTGTCGGTTCGGAGTGTGTCACTCGTGGTGACCCCAGCGGGATTCGAACCCGCGTTACCGCCGTGAGAGGGCGGCGTACTAGGCCACTGTACGATGGGGCCGTTCCGACAACTCGACAAGTATTGCACAGGGTGTGATCGAGCGCCAAAACGGCCGTGCCCACGCCGGTGTGTCGCCGGTCTCAGCGGTGTCTCCCGGCCGGTCCTCAGACCGTGAGCGACTCCCCCGGCTCGAGCACGACGACCTGGCCGGCGGGCTCGACGACCTGCCGGATCCGGTCGGTGTGCCCGGCGAACCCGATGTCGGAGAGGGTGGCCTCGTGGATCGGGACCGCCCGGCGTGGGGCGACGACGGCCAGGTGGTCCATCAGCTCGCCGATCTTGAGCCACGGCGCCCCGACCGGCGTCGCGAACACCTCGACGGGCACCCCCGGGTCGATGTAGGCGTCGCCCGGGTGGAACAAGGAGCCGTTGACGAGCACCCCGGTGTTGTCGACGACCGGCACCGACGAGTGGATGAGCTGGTGCCGTGTGCCGTGGAAGGTCAGGGTGAAGGCACCCACGGTCCGGGTGTCCCCGTCCGTCACGACGTCGACTGCGACGGACCCGGCGAGCGCCGACGCGACCCCGGCCGGTCCGAACACGGGGATGCCGGGGTTCCGCTGCAGGATCCGCGTGAGCTGCCCCGCCGTGCCGTGGTCCGGGTGCTCGTGCGTGACGACGACGGCGACGACGCCACCCGTGTCGACCGGCCGAGTGTAGGCACCGGGGTCGATGACCAGGCGTTCGCCGTCCTGCTCGACGACGAGACAAGCGTGCTCGAGTTTCGTGACCAGCATGCGGGCGAGGCTACGCCCGACGCCGCCAGAGGCCCTCACCGGCACGGCGGCGCGGTCGACCCGCGCACCACCAGCCGCGCGGCGGACGGCGCGAGCGGCGCCGGGGAAGCACCCTGGGCCTCCAGGACGACGGCCCGTGCGGCCACGCGACCCTGCGCCTCCGGGTCCTGCGCGACGGTCGTCAGACCGAGGACCTCGCCGTACTCGTGCCCGTCGACGCCGGTGACGGAGAGGTCCCGTGGCACGTCGAGCCCGAGCCGGTGCGCGGCGACCACCACGCCGAGTGCCATCTCGTCGGAGGCGCAGACGACCGCGGTCGGTCGCTCGGCAGCCGGCACGTCGAGCAGGGCGGTACCGGCGACGACGCCGCCAGAGAACGAGAACCGGCCGTCGGCGTACCAGGCGGGGTGGACCGGCGCTCCGGCGCGCTCCATGGCCGCGGTGAACCCGTCGCGCCGGCGGTACGGCACGGCCACGCTGAACCCGGCTTCGTCCTGCCCACCGACGTAGGCGACCTCGCGGTGTCCGAGGCCGGTGAGGTGCGTGACCGCCAGGGCCGCGACCTCGTGGTCGTCGACGCCGACGTTCCGCAGGTCGTGCGCTGGACCGCCGATCACGACGGTCGGCAGCTCGCTCACCTGCAGCTCGCGTCGCTCGGTCGCGTCGAGGACCAGCGACAGCAGCACCAGCGCGTCGACCCGCTGGCGCAGCATCGTGCGGCGGAAGGCCCGGTGCCGGTCGCCGCCGGGGCCACCGAGGTTGTAGAGGACCAGGTCGTAGCCGGCGGCCCGGAGCTCCGCGTCGACCCCGCCCAGGGCCTTCGTGGTGAACCAGCGGTCGATCACCGGCACGACGACCCCGACCGCGTGCTGGCGGCCGGTGGCCAGACCGGCCGCCGCCGAACTCGGGACGTACCCGAGTTCGTCGGCGACCCGACGCACCTGGTCGATGGTCGTGCCCGCAACGGTCGGCAGGCCGCGGAGCGCCCGCGAGACGGTCGCCTTCGACAGCCCCGTCGCGTGCGCGATCTCCTGGATCCCCACGTGCTTCTGCCGGGAGGCCCGTCAGCGGCCGGACACGCGCGTCGCGGCCGGCCCGTGCTCGGCCTGGGCAGCGTCCGCGGTCCGCCGGAGCACCCGGCGTCGCCACCGGTCCAGGAGGACGATCGCCACGACGGCGCCGAGGAGGGTGAGGGCCCACCCGAGCGCCGGTCGCCCGGTCAGCTCGCAGAACACCGTGACGCCGAAGAACAGCAGACCGAAGCACCCGACGAAACCGATGGCCTCCTCGATCCGCGACGTCGGCCGGAGGGGCGCGCGCTGGGCCATCGTCAGCCCTTCACACCGCCGGCGGTGAGGCCGGCCACGATGCGTCGCTGGAACACGAGCACCAGGATGACGAGCGGGATCGTGACGATCGTGCCCGCCGCCATCACCGCGGTGTACGGCTCCTGGTGCGGCTGCGACCCGGCGAAGGACGCGATGGCGACCGTCACCGGCTGGGTGGCGTCACTCGAGAGCTGGGACGAGATGAGGTACTCGTTCCAGGACGAGATGAACGCCAGGATCGCGGTCGTGAACACGGCCGGGGCGGCGAGCGGCAGGATGATCCGACGGAACGCCTGCACCCGGGTGCACCCGTCGATGCGCGCCGCTTCCTCGAGGTCCCACGGCATCTCGCGGAAGAACGACGCGAGCGTGTAGACCGTCAGCGGCAGCACGAACGAGATGCTCGGCAGGATCAGCGCCTGGTAGGTGCCCATCCAGCCGATGTCCGTGAACAGCTGGAACAGCGGCGAGATGAGCGCGACGCCCGGGAACATCGACGCCGCGAGGATCGCACCGGCGATGAGGGACTTGCCGCGGAACTCCAGCCGGGCCAGCGCGTAGGCCGCGGTCGTGCCGACGAGCAGGGCGATGATCGTCACCACGGCCCCGATGAACACGCTGTTGAGCAGTGCCCGCCCGAGGTGGTTGCCGAGGGCCGTCGAGAACGCGGTCGCGTAGTTGTCGAGCGTGACGTGCGTGAAGAACGGCGTCGGGTCGAACGTGTACCCGACGTCACGGAACGACGTGACGATCATCCAGTAGAAGGGCAGGAGACACCACAGGGCGATGACCCCGGCCTGGATGCCGGTGCGGAGCTTCGGCCCGACGTGGCGCTTCACGCGGACGTCGCTGCGCGCGCCAGCACGTTCGGCGGGGATGTGGAGACGGTCTGCTGCGAGGGTCACTTGAGTTCGCCCTTCTGCTGTGCCGCCTGGGTCTGCACGACGTTCGCGCCGAGGAACCGGACGAAGACGAACGCGACGACGAAGACGACCACGAACGTGATGGTGGAGAGTGCCGAGGCGGAGTTGAAGCCCTGCCGGATCTGGTCGACGACCAGCACGGACAGCGAGACGGTCGCGTTGCCGGACCCACCACCGCCGCCGGTCATGATCGCGATGAGGTCGTAGATCCGGAGCGCGTCGAGCACGCGGAACAGGATGGCGACCATGAGCGCCGGCTTGACGAGCGGCAGCGTGATGTTGACGAAGCGCTGGATCGTCGACGCGCCGTCCATCTTGCCGGCTTCGTACACCTCGTCGGGGATCAGCTGCAGCCCGGCCAGGATGAGCAGCGCCATGAACGGCGTCGTCTTCCAGGTGTCGGCGATGATGATCGCGAACCGCGACGCCCACTCGTCCGAGAACCAGAGGACCTGGTGGCCGATGACGTGGTTGAGCACGCCGTTCGCGTCGAAGATGAAGTACCAGAGCTTCGCGGTGACGGCGGTCGGGATGGCCCACGGGATGAGGATCGCGGCGCGGACGAGGGCGCGGCCCTTGAAGTTGCGGTTCATGATGATGGCCATCCAGAGCCCGATGACGGTCTCGAGTGCCACGGTCACGACCGTGAAGAAGAACGTGTTGCCGAACGCCGTCCAGAACTGCGACCCGAGGTTGCCGGGCGGGCAGGCGGCGTTCCCGCACTGCTGGCCGAGCCAGTGCACGTAGTTCGTGACGCCGGCGAAGCCACCCGCGACGAACAGTCCGGTGGCCTTGTCGAGGCCCTGGTCGAGCTGGAACGACTGGATGACCGCGCTGACGACGGGGTAGCCGATGACGATCGCCAGGAGCACGATCGTCGGGCCGATCAGGTAGACGGCCCAGCGGCCGTGGTCCGCGTTGAGCCCGCCCTTGCGGCGCTTCGGCGGCTCCATCCCCTGGGGTTCGGGTATCGCTGCGGGGATCTCGGTTGCTGCTGACACGGACGGCCTCCTTGCCGGTGTCGGGAACGCACAGAGTGGAGTCGGGAGGGTCGTGGTCGCGTGACCACGACCCTCCCGTCAGTGGGCGGCGTGCGCCGCCCGCGGTGTCAGTTGCCGCTGCCGTCAGTCGCCGACTTGAGGGCGGCCTGCATGTCCTGCATCGCCGAGTCGACGGACTTCGACCCCTTGAGGGCGGCGTAGGTGTTGTCCTGGATCGCCTTCGTCACGGCCGGGTAGAACGGCGTCACCGGACGCGGTTCGGCCGACTTGATCGACTCGAGGAGCGTCGGGAGGTACGGCAGCTTCGCCGTCAGCTCCTGGTCCGTGTACAGGTCGCCGATGACCGGGGCGAGCGATCCCTGCGTCGCGAAGAACTTCTGCGTGTCGTTCGAGATGAGGAACTCGAGGAAGTCGTGCGCGGTGGCCTTGTGCTTCGAGTAGACGCTGATCGCGGCGTTGTGGCCGCCCAGGGTGGAGGCACCGACGCCGTCCGCACCCGGGATCGGGGCGATGCCGAAGGTGTCCTTCACCTTGCTGGAGCCGTCCGTCTTCGCGAGGCTGTACACGTACGGCCAGTTGCGGAGGAACAGCAGCTTGCCGTCCTCGAACGCCTGGCGACCCTGCTCCTCCTGGTAGGTGATCGCCTCCTTCGGGATGTTGCCGTCCTGGAAGGCGTCGACGAGCTTCTGCAGCCCGGCCTTCGCGTCGGAGGTGTCCACGTCCGGCTTGCCGCTGCCGTTGAGGACCGCGCCGCCAGCGCCGTTGATCGCCTCGGAGGCGTTGACCGTCAGCCCCTCGTACTTGGCGAACTGTCCGGCGTAGCAGCCGATGCCGGCGTCCTTCGCGATCGAGCAGTCCTTCATCATCTCGTCCCACGTCGTCGGCGGGGTCTTCACGAGGTCCTTGCGGTAGTAGAGCAGCGCGCCGTCGGAGGTCTGCGGGGCCGCGTAGAGCGTGTCGTTGTACGTCGCGGTCTTCACCGTCGACGGCAGCAGCTTCGACGTGTCGATCTTCATGTCACCGGTCAGCGGGGTGAGCCAGCTCTTCGCGGCGAACTCCGCAGTCCACACCACGTCGACGTCCACCACGTCGTAGTTGTCGTCCTTGGCCTGGAAGTGCTGCACGAGGTCGTCGTGCTGCTGGTCGGCCTGGTCGGACTGCTCCTTGAAGGTGACCTTCTCGTCCGGGTGGGCCTTGTTCCACTTGGCGATCAGCGGGCGGACGACGTTCGAGTTGTCCTTGCCCTGGACGTAGGTGATCGGTCCGCGGCTGTCCTGCCCGCTCTTCGCGTCGTTCGAGGCCGAGCTCCCGCTCGAGCAGCTCGCGAGCAACAGGCCGACGACCGCGATCCCTGCGATCGAGGCCACGCGGCCCTTCGCACGTGTGTTCTTCACAGCGTTGTCTCCTCATCGAGATCACCAGGAGCATCGCCGGACCTTGCCGGCGACGCTGCACTGGAGCAGGCGACGCTGCCTGCTGAGCGAGGACGCTACGCCCCGGACGGGGGTGGTGCAACCGGTTGCAGTCGCACCGTGACCGGAGCGTTACAGAGCTGTGCCGGGCGAGCTGCCGCGTCCGGTGTCCTGCGGCTCAGGCGCCGGTCGGCGGCAGGGTCTCCTGCGCCAGGTGCGCCTGCTGCGCCCGCTCGCTGTCGGCGATGAACCGCTCGGCGCCCTCGCGCGGCATGGCCGACTGGCCGCCGCAGTAGGCGCACTGCAGCACGTACCGACCGTGCCCGAACGGGAACACCGGCAGGAAGAACAGCGTGAACCACGTCCGCAGGCGGTGCAGGCGCTGCGCAGCGGTGGACCCGCAGAGGGTGCAGGCGAAGAAGAGCACCCCGACGAGGGCGTCACGGGTGCGGCTGCCGAAGATGATCATGGGTCCCCCTGGTCGTGTCGCCCGGACGGTGTCCGGGCGTGGCGGCGCGCTGTCCGCGCTCGTGCATCGACGATAGCCGGTCGGCAGACTCGCGCGCCGGAACGACGCCTTCGCCTGGGAACGACGAAAGCCCCCGGTTTCCCGGGGGCTTTCCGTGTGTCCACTTGCTGGGGTACCTGGACTCGAACCAAGAACGACGGTACCAGAAACCGCTGTGTTGCCAATTACACCATACCCCAAAGGCCCTGCGGCCCCGCGCCCCGTTGTCCGGGGCACGATCAACTACTGTACAGCATCCCGGAGGTCTTCGAGACCACCGACGAGGTCACGGTGCACAGCCGCGGCGGTCGAGGCGCCGTGACCGGCAGCGACGATGAGCTGCTCCGGTCCGGGCGGTGTGACGTCCCCGACCGCGTACAGCCCGGGCAGGTTCGAGCGACCGAGCCGGTCCACCCGCACGAAGCCCTGGGCGTCGCGGTCGAGGGCCGCGTCGACCCAGTCCAGGTCGGCGTGCCACTCGGGCCGCACGAAGGCACCGGAGCGCGACACCACGTCCCCGTCGGCCAACCGGACGCCGGTCATGCCGGTGCGGTCGCCCTCCAGGTCCGCCAGGGGACGCTCGTCGACACGGATGCCCGCTGCGTCGAGACGCGCACGCCCCGCGTCGGTCACCGGCGCGACGCCGTTCGTGAAGACGATGAGGTCGTCCGACCACGAGCCGACGAGCAACGCACGGTTGACGACGTCGTCGGTCTCGCCGATGAACGCCAGTGGCTGCCCCGCCTTCCCGTACCCGTCACACTCGACACAGCTGTGCACGTCCGTGCCGTAGAACGCCCGGAGCGACGGCAGCGCGGGGAACGACTCACGGAGGCCCGTGGCGATCACCACCGCCCTCGCGGTCGCCGACACCTCGGCGCCCCGCCACGTCCCGTGCACGTTCCACGCGCCGTCGGCCTGCCACACCCGGTCCACGACGGCCTGGGTCACCGTGGCCTCCGGGTAGCCGGCCACCTCGTCGCGCCCGAGCTTCCGCAGCTCCAGGGGTGAGATGCCGTCCCGTGTGATGAACCCGTGCGAGCGCAGGGTCGCGGCGTTCCGGGGTCGGTTCGCATCGAGCAGCAACACCGTGCGCTTCGCCCGCACCAGGTTGAGCGCAGCGCTGAGCCCGGCCGGACCGGCTCCGATGACGACGACGTCGACCACGGACGTCAGCGTGCCGCGAGGGAACGGAGCCGCGCGAGCGTGGACTGCTTGCCGAGGATCTCCATCGACTCGAACAGCGGCGGGCTGATCCGACGACCGGACACCGCGACACGCAGCGGACCGAACGCCACCCGGGGCTTCAGCTCGAGGCCGTCGATGAGCGCCGTCCGCAGGGCCTGCTCGATGGCGGCCGTGGACCAGTCGTCGAGCTGCTCGAGTGCCGTGATGCCCGCCTGGAGGACCGGGGCCGGGTCGCCCTTGAGGGAACCGAGGGCGTCGTCCTCGACCACCAGGTCGTCGTCCGCGGTGAACAGGAAGCCGAGCATGCCCGGCGCCTCGCTGAGCAGCTGCATGCGCTCCTGGACGAGCGGGGCGGCCAGCTCGAGCACGCGCTGCTGCTCCGCCGTCGCCGGGTCGTCGAGGAAGTCGGTCAGGTAGGGTGTGAGACGAGCACGGAAGTCGGCAGGGTCGAGCAGACGGATGTGGTCGCCGTTGATCGACTCGGCCTTCTTGTGGTCGAAGCGCGCCGGGTTCGGGTTGACGTCGGTGACCTCGAAGGCTGCGACCATCTCGTCGATCGAGAACACGTCGCGGTCGGCACCGATCGACCACCCGAGCAGGGCGAGGTAGTTGACCAGGCCCTCGGGGACCATGCCGTTCGCGCGGTGGTGGAAGAGGTTCGACTCCGGGTCGCGCTTCGAGAGCTTCTTGTTGCCCTCCCCCATCACGTACGGCAGGTGACCGAACTGCGGGATGAACTGCGCGAGGCCGATCTCGTACAGGGCCTCGTACAGCGCGATCTGACGCGGCGTCGACGAGAGCAGGTCCTCGCCACGGAGGACGTGCGTGATCCCCATCAGGGCGTCATCCAGGGGATTCGTGAACGTGTACAGCGGCTTGCCGTTCGGACGCACCACGACGAAGTCCGGGAACGAGCCCTGCGGGAAGGTGATCTCACCGCGGACGAGGTCCTGGAAGCTGAGGTCACGGTCCGGCACGCGGAGGCGGAGCGCCGGCGCCCGACCCTGGTCGCGGAACGCCTGACGCTCGGCGTCGGTGAGGCCACGCTCGTGGTTGTCGTAGCCCTGTTTCGGGTCGCGGCCGTTCGCGACGTTGCGGGCTTCCATCTCCTCCGGCGTGACGTACGACTCGTACACGTGGCCGGCCGCCGTGAGCTGCGCGATCGCGTCGGCGTAGACGTCGGCTCGCTCGGACTGTCGGTACGGGCCGTGCGGTCCCCCGACCTCGACGCCCTCGTCCCAGTCCAGCTTCAGCCAGCGCAGTGCCTCGATGATCTGGGCGTACGACTCTTCGCTGTCACGGGCGGCATCGGTGTCCTCGATGCGGAAGACGAGCTTGCCGCCGGTGTGCCGGGCGTAGGCCCAGTTGAACAGGGCGGTGCGGACGAGGCCGACGTGCGGCGTTCCGGTGGGCGACGGGCAGAACCGGACGCGGACGTCGGAACCGGTGGCAGGGGAGAATGGCGCTGTCATGACGCCCTGATCCTACCGTGGCCGCCCGTCCAGCCGGCGGCCCTGTACCGGCAGCTGTGCGGAGGCGGCCGTGCAGCGGCGACCCTCAATGAGGGCTGCGCCGGGGAATGCAGAAAAGCCCCTGACCGGTGGAGCGTGATGCTCCACCCGTCAGGGGCTTTCCATTGAAGAGAAGTCCGGCGGCGTCCTACTCTCCCACAAGGTCCCCCTTGCAGTACCATCGGCGCTGAGAGGCTTAGCTTCCGGGTTCGGAATGTGACCGGGCGTTTCCCTCTCGCTATGACCACCGGAACACCATCGACCCGAAACGGATCAAACAGGTTCCAGCCATCCCCCACCAACGGTTCGGTGTCATCACTCCCGCCGAAACAGGGTTGATGACACCCCACACCGGTGGGGTAGCTGAACTATTCAGTTTGATTCCCGATCGTCTGTCGGGAACCACAAAGTGGACGCGAGCCCTGACCCGTGAGGGTCAGGAAAAAAGTGTGTGTCAAGTCTTCGGCTTATTAGTACCGGTCAGCTCCACGGGTCGTTAGTCCCCGCTTCCACATCCGGCCTATCAACCCAGTAGTCTGCTGGGAGCCTCTCACACTCAAGGTGCATGGAAATCTCATCTCGAAGACGGCTTCCCGCTTAGATGCTTTCAGCGGTTATCCGGTCCGAACGTAGCTAATCAGCGGTGCCCTTGGCAGAACAACTGACACACCAGAGGTTCGTCCATCCCGGTCCTCTCGTACTAGGGATAGATCTTCTCAAATTTCCAACGCGCGCAGCGGATAGGGACCGAACTGTCTCACGACGTTCTAAACCCAGCTCGCGTACCGCTTTAATGGGCGAACAGCCCAACCCTTGGGACCTACTCCAGCCCCAGGATGCGACGAGCCGACATCGAGGTGCCAAACCATGCCGTCGATATGGACTCTTGGGCAAGATCAGCCTGTTATCCCCGAGGTACCTTTTATCCGTTGAGCGACAGCGCTTCCACAAGCCACTGCCGGATCACTAGTCCCGACTTTCGTCCCTGCTCGACCTGTCAGTCTCACAGTCAAGCTCCCTTGTGCACTTACACTCGCCACCTGATTGCCAACCAGGTTGAGGGAACCTTTGGGCGCCTCCGTTACTCTTTGGGAGGCAACCGCCCCAGTTAAACTACCCATCAGGCACTGTCCATGAACCCGATCAGGGTCCTACGTTAGACATCCAAAGTGACCAGAGTGGTATTTCAACAATGACTCCACGAACACTAGCGTGCCCGCTTCACAGTCTCCCACCTATCCTACACAAGCCACTCCGAACACCAATACCAAACTGTAGTAAAGGTCACGGGGTCTTTCCGTCCTGCTGCGCGTAACGAGCATCTTTACTCGTAGTGCAATTTCGCCGAGTTCGCGGTTGAGACAGCTGGGAAGTCGTTACGCCATTCGTGCAGGTCGGAACTTACCCGACAAGGAATTTCGCTACCTTAGGATGGTTATAGTTACCACCGCCGTTTACTGGGGCTTAAATTCAGAGCTTCGCCGTGAGGCTGACCCTTCCTCTTAACCTTCCAGCACCGGGCAGGCGTCAGTCCGTATACATCGTCTTGCGACTTCGCACGGACCTGTGTTTTTAGTAAACAGTCGCTTCCCACTGGTCTCTGCGGCCTTCAACGCTCACGGAGCAAGTCCGGTCACGTGTCCGGCCCCCCTTCTCCCGAAGTTACGGGGGCATTTTGCCGAGTTCCTTAACCACGATTATCTCGATCTCCTTGGTATTCTCTACCTGACCACCTGAGTCGGTTTCGGGTACGGGCGGCTGCAACCTCGCGTCGATGCTTTTCTCGGCAGCATAGGATCACTGAATTCCCCTTACGGGTACGCGTCGGGTCTCAGGCATACAGACGACGGATTTGCCTATCGTCAGCCCTACATCCTTACACCAGGTTCACCTTACGGATACCATCGCCTGGCTCAGCTACCTTCCTGCGTCACACCTGTTCATACGCTAACCGCACCAGCATGGGGTCGAGCGTTAGACCGGCCCGTCTCACCCCGAAGGGATCAACAAGTGCCGGGTTAGGACTCTTAGCACCACTGGATTAGCTTGGGCGGTTGTTCGCCGGTACGGGAATATCAACCCGTTGTCCATCGACTACGCCTGTCGGCCTCGCCTTAGGTCCCGACTTACCCAGGGCGGATTAACCTGGCCCTGGAACCCTTGGTCTTTCGGAGGACGGGTTTCTCACCCGTCTTTCGCTACTCATGCCTGCATTCTCACTCGTGTAGCGTCCACGGCTGGATCACTCCGCCGCTTCACTCGCCACACGACGCTCTCCTACCACTCCGCACGACTGAACCACGAAGGCTTGTCGAGTGTGCGAAATCTACAACTTCGGTGGTGTGCTTGAGCCCCGTTACATTGTCGGCGCGGAATCACTTGACCAGTGAGCTATTACGCACTCTTTCAAGGGTGGCTGCTTCTAAGCCAACCTCCTGGTTGTCTGTGCAACTCCACATCCTTTCCCACTTAGCACACGCTTAGGGACCTTAGTTGGTAGTCTGGGTTGTTTCCCTCTCGACGATGAAGCTTATCCCCCACCGTCTCACTGCTGCGCTCTCACTCACCGGCATTCGGAGTTTGGCTGACGTCAGTAACCTGTTGAGGCCCATCGGCCATCCAGTAGCTCTACCTCCGGCGAGAAACACGCAACGCTGCACCTAAATGCATTTCGGAGAGAACCAGCTATCACGAAGTTTGATTGGCCTTTCACCCCTATCCACAGCTCATCCCCTCCATTTTCAACTGAAGTGGGTTCGGTCCTCCACGACGTCTTACCGTCGCTTCAACCTGGCCATGGATAGATCACTTCGCTTCGGGTCTAGGACATGCGACTGAATCGCCCTATTCAGACTCGCTTTCGCTACGGCTACCCCACACGGGTTAACCTCGCCACATATCGCTAACTCGCAGGCTCATTCTTCAAAAGGCACGCCGTCACCCCTACAAAGGAGGCTCCGACGGTTTGTAAGCAAACGGTTTCAGGTACTATTTCACTCCCCTCCCGGGGTACTTTTCACCTTTCCCTCACGGTACTTGTCCGCTATCGGTCATCTGGGAGTATTTAGGCTTATCAGGTGGTCCTGACAGATTCACACGGGATTTCTCGGGCCCCGTGCTACTTGGGATACACATCCGGCCATAACACCATTTCGTCTACGGGGCTGGCACCCACTACGGCCCGGCTTTCAAACCGGTTCGACTATGATGCGCTGTAACCGTCCCAGTCCGGCAGAACTGAGTGACGTGTCCCACAACCCCGACCATGCAACGCCCGCCGGCTATCACACATGATCGGTTTAGCCTCATCCGTTTTCGCTCGCCACTACTCACGGAATCACATGTTGTTTTCTCTTCCTGTGGGTACTGAGATGTTTCACTTCCCCACGTTCCCTCTACCCGCCCTATATATTCAGGCGGGAGTCACCAGGTCACAAAAGCGCCTGGCGGGGTTTCCCCATTCGGAAATCCTCGGCTCACAGCTCGATTATCAGCTCCCCGAGGCTTATCGCAGATTTCTACGTCCTTCTTCGGCTCCAGATGCCAAGGCATCCACCGTTTGCTCTTAGAAACTTGACCACAAAGATTAAAATTGCGATCCAACGCCACGACACACGCCAACCCGAAAGCCGACGATCATCGATGACGCGAATCTAAAGATGCTCGCGTCCACTGTGTAGTTCTCAACATACGATCGGCACCACACTCCCCCACACCCAACGGTGTGACCTCATGTGGCCCAACGAAGGACCCTCAAGGCCCAACCCCCACCACGGATGAGCATCCATCACGGACACCACCCACAGCAGGAAGCCTGGTCCCTCAGGACCCAACAACGTGCACCAGCCAACCCGCTCACCCCCGACCCGTTCCAACCCCCCAACACCGGCACAAGACCGACGATGAGGAACGTACTGAGACCGGAAGACGCGCTCCCGACTGCACTGTCAATGTTCCACCCATGAGCTACCCGTCGGACACGTTCGGTCCGAATCGGGCGCCTGGACCAGCCACCACTCACCATGACGGTGAACAGCACTGACCAGATGCTCCTTAGAAAGGAGGTGATCCAGCCGCACCTTCCGGTACGGCTACCTTGTTACGACTTAGTCCTAATCACCGATCCCACCTTCGACGGCTCCTTCCACAAGGGTTAGGCCACCGGCTTCGGGTGTTACCGACTTTCATGACTTGACGGGCGGTGTGTACAAGGCCCGGGAACGTATTCACCGCAGCGTTGCTGATCTGCGATTACTAGCGACTCCGACTTCATGAGGTCGAGTTGCAGACCTCAATCCGAACTGAGACCGGCTTTTTGGGATTCGCTCCACCTTACGGTATCGCAGCCCTTTGTACCGGCCATTGTAGCATGCGTGAAGCCCAAGACATAAGGGGCATGATGATTTGACGTCATCCCCACCTTCCTCCGAGTTGACCCCGGCAGTCTCCTATGAGTCCCCGGCATAACCCGCTGGCAACATAGAACGAGGGTTGCGCTCGTTGCGGGACTTAACCCAACATCTCACGACACGAGCTGACGACAACCATGCACCACCTGTACACCGACCACAAGGGGGCGACCATCTCTGGCCGTTTCCGGTGTATGTCAAGCCTTGGTAAGGTTCTTCGCGTTGCATCGAATTAATCCGCATGCTCCGCCGCTTGTGCGGGCCCCCGTCAATTCCTTTGAGTTTTAGCCTTGCGGCCGTACTCCCCAGGCGGGGCGCTTAATGCGTTAGCTACGACACAGAAACCGTGGAAAGGTCCCTACATCTAGCGCCCAACGTTTACGGCATGGACTACCAGGGTATCTAATCCTGTTCGCTCCCCATGCTTTCGCTCCTCAGCGTCAGTTACGGCCCAGAGATCTGCCTTCGCCATCGGTGTTCCTCCTGATATCTGCGCATTCCACCGCTACACCAGGAATTCCAATCTCCCCTACCGCACTCTAGTCTGCCCGTACCCACTGCAAGCCCGAGGTTGAGCCTCGGGATTTCACAGCAGACGCGACAAACCGCCTACGAGCTCTTTACGCCCAATAATTCCGGACAACGCTTGCACCCTACGTATTACCGCGGCTGCTGGCACGTAGTTAGCCGGTGCTTTTTCTGCAGGTACCGTCAAGAACCGAAGCTCCCTTCTTCCCTACTAAAAGAGGTTTACAACCCGAAGGCCGTCATCCCTCACGCGGCGTTGCTGCATCAGGCTTTCGCCCATTGTGCAATATTCCCCACTGCTGCCTCCCGTAGGAGTCTGGGCCGTGTCTCAGTCCCAGTGTGGCCGGTCACCCTCTCAGGCCGGCTACCCGTCGTCGCCTTGGTGAGCCATTACCTCACCAACAAGCTGATAGGCCGCGAGTCCATCCCCAACCAAAAAATCTTTCCACCACCAGGCCATGCGACCAGTGATCATATCCAGTATTAGACGTCGTTTCCAACGCTTATCCCAGAGTCAGGGGCAGGTTACTCACGTGTTACTCACCCGTTCGCCACTAATCACAGGAGCAAGCTCCTGATCATCGTTCGACTTGCATGTGTTAAGCACGCCGCCAGCGTTCGTCCTGAGCCAGGATCAAACTCTCCGTAAAAAATTACAACCAACACTAAAAGTGTCAGCGAGTTGATCTTGACTGTTGACTGTCTACTGACAATCTTCAATCCAAAAGGAATTGCTTCATGACCCAGTCAACCGAAGCCGACCGGGCACGAGGTCAATAAAATTGGCATTGACAATGTGCACGCTGTTGAGTTCTCAAGGACCAGACGCACTCCCCACTCAACACCGAAACGGTGTCTCGCCAGAGAGGCTGTCGTTCTCGAACCCACCGGATGACCGACACGAAGTCGACATCTGATCGATGGGCTGGTTGCTGGAGGCGGACCCCGTCCGGACTGCATCCCCCGGGTTGTGCACCCGGTGACCGTCTCGGCCGTTCCGTTCCGCCTCAGCGGCAACGAGTGATTACTTTACACACGGTCCGAGGGCCTGCCAACCGGGTGTCTCACCCGGGCGTGTCGCCGCCCGGCCGCGGCTCCGCTCCCCCGTCGGGACCAGCCCCGGAACGGACGGAGGCCCGACACCCGAGGGGTGCCGGGCCTCCAGGTCGGGAGTCGACGGTGGGGAGCGCGCCGGTCAGTGGCGGGCGATCACCGGGTTGCGCAGTGAACCGATGCCGGAGATCGTGACCTCCACCACCTCGCCGTCACGGATCGCGCCGACGCCTGCGGGGGTGCCGGTGAGGATGACGTCACCGGGCAGCAACGTCCAGATCGACGAGATGAACTCGATGAGCGTCGGGATGTCGTGCACCATCTCGTTCGTCGAGGCCGCCTGACGGAGGTCGCCGTCGACACGGGTCTCGATGCGGATGTCCGACGGGTCGATCTCGGTCTCGATGACCGGACCGAGCGGGCAGAAGGTGTCGAACCCCTTCGCGCGCGCCCACTGGCCGTCGCGGGCCTGCAGGTCACGGGCGGTCACGTCGTTCGCGATCGTGTAGCCGAGGATCACGCTGGCGAAGTCCTCCTTCGCCACGTTCTTCGCGAGCGAGCCGATCACGATGGCGAGCTCACCCTCGTGGTCCACCCGACCGATGTCCGCCGGCAGCCGGATCGGGTCCTCCGGTCCGATGACCGAGGTGTTCGGCTTGAGGAACACCACCGGGTCGTCCGCGGTGTGCTCTTCCATCTCCGAGACGTGCTCGGCGTAGTTGAGGCCGACCCCGATGACCTTCGACCGCGGGATGACGGGGGCGAGCAGCTTCGCGTCCTTGAGGGACACCCGCTCCCCCGTCGTCTCGAAGCCCTGGTACATCGGGTCTCCGGCGAGCACCACCAGTGCGCGCTCGTCGAGGATGCCGTAACGGGGGTCCTCCCCCTCGGTGCTGAACCGTGCGATCTTCACGGGTCGACCCTACTCAGCACTCGGCGTCGGGTCCGTGAGCCGGACCATCCACCCGTGCGGGTCGGGCCGGCGGCCGTACTGGATGTCGGTGAGCTCTTCGCGCAGGGACATCGTCAGTTCGCCGGCACCGGTGGTCGGCGAACCGATCGTGAAGCCGTCGCCACGCAGTTCGGCGATCGGCGTCACCACGGCGGCGGTCCCACAGGCGAACGCCTCGGTGATCGAGCCGTCGGCGACACCGTCACGCCACTCGGCGAGGGACACCGCACGACGCTCCACCCGGAGGCCCCGGTCGAGCGCCAGCTGCAGGATCGAGTCGCGCGTGATGCCCTCGAGGATCGAGTCCGAGTCCGGGGTCACGAGCGTGCCGTCCGAGCGGACCAGGACGACGTTCATCCCGCCGAGTTCCTCGAGGTACTCGCCCTTCTCGGAGTCCAGGAACATCACCTGCTGGCAGCCGTGCTCGTACGCCTCCTGCTGCGGGAGCAGGGACGCCGCGTAGTTGCCGCCGGTCTTCGCAGCACCGGTGCCGCCGCGGGCAGCCCGGGCGTACTGCGTCGAGAGCCAGATCGACACCGGCTTCGGCCCCGAGGTGAAGTACGCCCCGGCCGGGCTCGCGATGCAGTGGTACTGCACGGCGTGGGCGGCGCGGACCCCGAGGAAGGCCTCGGTCGCGATCATGAAGGGACGGAGGTACAGGCTGGTCTCCGGAGCGGACGGCACCCAGTCCTGGTCCGCGGTGACGAGCTGCCGGATCGACTCGACGAACACCGACTCGGGCAGCTCCGGCAGCGCCAGACGGCGTGCCGACCGGGCGAACCGACGGGCGTTGGCGTCCGGGCGGAAGGACCAGATCGATCCGTCGGCGTGCCGGTAGGCCTTCATGCCCTCGAAGATCTCCTGCGCGTAGTGCAGGACACTGGCGCTCGGGTCGAGGGAGAGCGGCCCGTACGGGTGGACCGAGGCGTCGTGCCAGCCGTCGTCGATCGTCCACTCGACCGAGGCCATGTGGTCGGTGAAGTGCTTGCCGAAGCCCGGGTCGGCGAGGATCTCCTCGCGCTCGGCGGCTGCGCGGCGCTCCGGGGACGGCGTCGTCGAGAAGTCGAGGGCGAAGGTGTCGGTGGTCTCGGTGGTGCTGTCGCTCATGCGGGTGACTCCTGTCAGGCCGTGGTGTTGCGTGCGGCGACCGCGGCCCCGGCGATGGCGTCGCCGATCTCGGCGGTCGACCGTCGGGTGGTGCCCCGGTCGGCGAGGTCGGCCTCCACCGCCCGGGTCACCGCTGCCGCCAGGTCCGCGCGACCGACGTGGTCGAGCAGCAGGGCGACGGAGAGGACCGCGGCGGTCGGGTCGGCCAGCTGCTGGCCGGCGATGTCCGGCGCGGACCCGTGGACCGGCTCGAACATGCTGGGGAAGGTGGCGTCCGGGTTCAGGTTGCCCGAGGCCGCGAGACCGATGCCGCCGCTGATCGCGCCGGCCAGGTCGGTGATGATGTCGCCGAACAGGTTGTCGGTGACGATGACGTCGAAGCGGGACGGCTCGCGCACCATGTGGATCGTCACGGCGTCGACGTGCTGGTAGTCGACCGTCACGTCCGGGTACTCGACGGCGACCGCGGCGACCGTGCGCTGCCAGAGCGAACCGGCGTGGACCAGCACGTTGGTCTTGTGCACGAGGGTCAGGTGCTTCCGGGGGCGTCGCATCGCCAGGTCGAACGCGTACCGGACGACCCGCTCGACACCGTGGGCGGTGTTGATCGAGACCTCGGTGGCGATCTCGTGCGGGGTGTCGACCCGGATCGCGCCGCCGTTGCCGACGTACGGGCCCTCGGTGCCCTCACGGACGACGACGAAGTCGACCTCGCCCGGGTCGGACAGCGGTGACCCGACCGCCGCGTGCACCTTCGTCGGTCGCAGGTTCACGTAGTGGTCGAACGCGAACCGGAGCTTCAGCAGCAGGCCGCGCTCGATGACGCCACCGGCCAGCCGCGGGTCGCGGGGGTCACCACCGACGGCGCCGAGCAGGATCGCGTCGTGCTCGGCCAGGGCGGCCATGTCGTCCTCGGTGAGGACGTCGCCGGTCGCAAGGAAGCGCTCGGCCCCCAGCGAGAACGGGGTCTCCTGCACGTCGAGCTCGCCGTCGGCCACCGCGTGCAGGACCTTCAGCGCTTCGTCGACGACCTCGGGGCCGATGCCGTCGCCACGGATGACCGCCAACTTGAGCGTCTGCGACATGGGGGTCTCCTAGAGCGTGATGTCGATCTCACGCAGCGAGGCCGCGTCGATCGTGGAACGGACGTGCTCGAGGACGTCGTCCGGCACCGGCGAGTCGACGGTCAGCACGCTGAGCGCTTCGCCACCGGCCGACTGGCGGGCGATCTGCATGGCGGCGATGTTGATGCCCGCCTCGCCGAACTCCTTGCCGTACACCGCGACGATGCCCGGACGGTCCGTGTAGGCCATCACGACGTGGTGCTTGTCGAGCGCGACCTCGACGTCGTAGCCGTTGATCTCGACGAGCTTCTCCACCTGCTTCGGGCCGGTGAGGGTGCCGGAGACGCTGATCGCCGGGCCGTCCGACTGTGCCCCGCGGATGGTGAGGAGGTTGCGGTACTCCGGGCTGTCGGCGTCCGTGATGAGCCGGACGGTGACACCGCGCTGCTCCGCGATGAGCGGGGCGTTGACGTAGGAGACCTGGTCACTGACGACGTCGGTGAAGACGCCCTTCAGCGCGGCGAGCTTGAGCACGCTGACGTCGTACGCCGCGAGCTCGCCGTGTACCTCGACGTCGATGCTCGTGACGGGCGAGGTCGCCATCGCCGTGAAGACCTGGCCGAGCTTCTCGACGAGCGGGATGCCGGGGCGGACGTAGGGGTCGATGACGCCGCCGGCGACGTTGACCGCGTCCGGGACGAGTTCGCCGCCGAGGGCCAGCCGCACCGACTTCGCGACCGCGACGCCGGCCTTCTCCTGCGCTTCGTCGGTGGAGGCACCGAGGTGCGGGGTCACGACCACGTTCGGCAGCGACACGAGCGGCGAGTCCTTCGGCGGCTCCGACACGAAGACGTCGAGGCCGGCACCGGCGATGGTGTTCGAGGTGAGCGCACGGTGCAGCGCGTCCTCGTCGATCAGGCCACCGCGCGCGACGTTCACCACGAAGGCGGTCGGCTTCATCAGCGCGAACTGGTCGTCGGAGATCATGCCGACCGTCTCGGGCGTCTTCGGCATGTGGATCGTCGTGAAGTCCGCGCGGCGGAGCAGGTCCTCGAGCGAGACGAGCTCGACGCCGAGCTGCTGGGCACGCGCCGACGTGACGTAGGGGTCGTACGCGATGACCGAGACGCCGAACGCCTGCAGGCGCTGGGTGATCAGGGCGCCGATGCGGCCGAGGCCGATGATGCCGACCGTCTTCTCGTAGAGCTCGACGCCGGTGTAGGACGACCGCTTCCAGGCGCCGGCCGCGAGCGACGCGTGCGCCGCCGGGATGTGCCGCGCGAGCGACAGGATGTGGCCCACGGTCAGCTCGGCCGCCGAGATGATGTTCGACGTCGGCGCGTTGACGACCATCACGCCGGCGGTCGTCGCCGCCTTGATGTCGACGTTGTCGAGGCCGACGCCGGCGCGGGCGATGACCTTGAGCTCGGGAGCCGCGGCGATCGCCTCCGCGTCGACCTTGGTGGCGGAGCGCACCAGGATCGCGTGCGCGTCGGACAGCGCGGCGAGCAGGGCTGGACGGTCGGTGCCGTCCACGTTCCTGATCTCGAAGTCGGGCCCGAGGGCGTCGACGGTGGCGGGCGAGAGTTCTTCGGCGATCAAGACGACCGGCTTCGACACGACTGCTGTTCCTCACACGAGACGGGTGGTGTACCACCACCCTATCGACGGCCGGACCCGGTTACGACGCCGGGAGGCAGGTCAGAGGTCGACGAGGCTCGGCACGTAGAGCTGCAGCGTGAGCCAGAGTGCCCCCGCACCGGCGAAGGCCACGACGAGCACCGCGACGGTCACGACGGCCGTGGACCGGCGGGTCACCCACACGCCGACGGCGTACGCGAGCGGCGGGACCACCACGTCGAGGACCAGCCACACCCACGGCACCGGGCGCTTCAGCGACGCGCCACCGGCCGAGCCGACGAACTCGTTGAACTTCTGCAGCTTGTCCGTGATCACCACGAGGTTGCCGACGCTCTGCGCCGTCATGTAGGCGAACAGCACCGCGAAGACCACCCAGACGACGATGCGCCCGACCAGCGACCGCGCGGAAGTGGCGCCGGTGGCGGGACGCTCGACGGCGGTCACCCGAAGCTCCGCGTCAACAGGAACGGCCACGGGAAGAGCACCACCGCGCCGAGCAGCATCCAGAGCAGCCGGGTGCGGGTGGAGCGCGTCCGGGCGACCCAGATCACGACGGCGAACCAGAGCGCCGGCGCGACGATCGCCAGGAAGCGGAGCAGCGTGACGAACCCGGACAGGACCGCGTCGGTCGTCATCAGGTAGCTCGTCGAGGCGGTGAGCAGCCAGGCGACCGTGTAGAGCAGGTACAGCCCGCCGAAGACCCCGAACCCGATCAGGGCACCGGACGTCTCGGGCGCGTCGGGGTCGCGGGTGTCGCGTTCCTTGACGGCGATCGGGTTGTGGGCGGCGTCGACGTGGGTCGCGTCGTCCGCGTCGCCCCACGACAGGGCGGCGTCGTCGTCCGGTTCGCGGGTCTCGGTCATGCCGTCGATCCTACGAGGGTCGTGGCTCATGCCTGGGCGGGCTGGGTCTCGAGCACCCCGGCGACGACGTCACGGACGGCCGGGAACAGCGGGTGTCCCTCCATGAGCCCGGTCAGGATCTCGGTGAGGGCGTGCGCGGTGGCCCCGGAGCGCAGCAGAGCGTGCAGCTCGATCGACTCCGGGTCGTCCTGGTCGTCGAACTCGAGTGCGACCCGGACGGCGCCGATCAGGTGGTCGACGGGCAGACCGCGTTCGGCGAGCTGCGCGGCGGGGCCGATGAACCGTTCGCGACGGCCGAGCTTCCGGAGCGGGTTGCGACCGACCCGACGGGTCGTGTCGGGCAGCAGGGGGTTGGCGATGCGGGTGAGGTTCGCCGCGACGTACCGGGCGTGTTCCGCCGGGTCGAACCCGTGCTTCGCGACGAGCAGCGCGGTGGTCTCCGCGAGCACCCCGTCGACCTCCGCCCGCACGTCGGGGTCCTGGAGGGCCTCCCGGATGAGCCGGATCCCCCGGACCCACCCGTGGTAGGCGGCCGCCCCGTGGGCCGTGTTCACGGTGTAGAGCTTGCGCTCGACGAACGGCTGCAGGTCGTCGACCCAGGTCACGCCGTCGATGACGGGAGGCTCGGAGCCGGTCCCGGCGAACGGCGTGCGTTCGATGACCCACTCGTAGAAGGGCTCGAGGACGACGTCGAGACCGCCGGACTGCCCGAGCACCCCGGACTGGTCCGGGACGATGCGGTCGATCGCACAGTTCGCGAACACCGCGGCGATGTCGCGGTCCTCGAGGATCGGCGCCCGGCGGATGCTGGCGTGCAGGGAGTCCGTGGCGTTGAACGCGTTCTCGCAGGCGACGATCGTGACGTCGCCGCGGTCCAGCGGGCGTGCCGCGAGCCCCTCAGCGATGAGCGGGGCCACGAGGGGCAGGGTGCGCGCCCCGACCGCCGTGGTGACGACGTCGGCGTCGGCGATCGCCTGCACGACGCGTTCTCGGTCGGTCTTGCTGTTCAGCGCACGGAACCCGGAGACCAGGTGCTCGACCGGCATCTCGCCGACCTCGTGCACCACGAAGCGCCCGGCTTCGTTCAGGGCCGAGACCACGCGCTCGTCGACGTCGACGAAGGTGAGGTCGTAGCCGCTCGACACGAGGAACTGGCCCACGAACCCGCGCCCGATCTTGCCGGCGCCGATGTGGACCGCTCGTCTCGTCACCGCCATCAGACGATCATCCCACGACGATCGGTGCACCCACGCCACCCCGTGGACGGGCCGGTGGGGTCGACGACGACGCGCGTCGCCGCGCTGCGCGGACGCCGTCGGGAGACGTCCGTGTGGTGGAGGAGCTGCTGCATGGTGTCCGGGTCACGTCGAGAGGCGGCGGTGCAGTGCACCGCCGCCTCGCGGGTCGAGCTTGTCTCAGGCAGACTACCGCGCGGCCGAACCGTCGACGTAGTCCGAGTCGCCCTGCTTCCACGCGAAGAGCTTGCGGAGCTCACGGCCGGTCGCCTCGACCGGGTGACCCTCGCCCTTCTCGCGGAGGGCGGTGAACTCCGGCGCGCCGGCGTCCTGGTCCTCGATGAAGCGCTTCGCGAAGGCACCGTTCTGGATGTCCGCGAGGACGGCCTTCATGTTCTCCTTGACCTCGGGCGAGATCACGCGCGGGCCGGAGACGTAGTCGCCGAACTCGGCTGTGTCGGAGATCGACCAGCGCTGCTTGGTGAGGCCGCCCTCCCAGATCAGGTCGACGATGAGCTTGAGCTCGTGCAGGACCTCGAAGTAGGCGATCTGCGGCTGGTAGCCGGCCTCGACCAGGGTCTCGAAGCCGTACTGGATGAGCTGCGAGGTACCACCGCAGAGGACGGCCTGCTCACCGAACAGGTCGGTCTCGGTCTCCTCGGTGAAGGTCGTCTTGATGCCGCCGGAGCGGAGACCGCCGATGGCCTTCGAGTACGACCAGGCGAGGTCCCACGCGCTGCCGGAGGCGTCGACCTCGACCGCGACGATGACGGGGACGCCACGGCCGGCTTCGTACTCGCGACGGACCGTGTGGCCCGGGCCCTTCGGGGCGACGAGCGACACGTCGACACCCTCGGGGGCCTCGATGTAGCCGAAGCGGATGTTGAAGCCGTGGCCGAAGACGAGGGTCGCGCCCTGCTTGAGGTTCGGGGCGATGTCGTCCTTGTAGACGATGCGCTGGACCTGGTCCGGCGCGAGGATGACGACGACGTCGGCCCACTTGGTGGCCTCGGCGGGCGTGTGGACCTCGAAGCCGGCCTCTTCGGCCTTCTGGCGGCTCTTCGAGCCCTCCTTGAGGCCGATCTTGACCTCGACGCCGGAGTCGCGGAGGTTCAGGGCGTGGGCGTGGCCCTGCGAGCCGTAGCCGATGACGGCGACCTTCTTGCCCTGGATGAGGCTCAGGTCGGCGTCAGCGTCGTACACGATGTCAGTCACGGTGCGTGGTCTCCTTGGTTGTGGGGTGTCTGGGGCGACCGGTGCTCAGCGCACCCGGTCGGTGATGCTCTTCGGTCCACGGCCCATGCCCAGGAGCCCGGCGCGCGCCAGCTCCTTGATGCCGTAGGGCTCGAGCACACGCAGGATCGCCTGGATCTTGCCGGGATCACCGGTCACCTCGACGACGAGCGAGTCGGTGGCGACGTCGACGACCTGCGCCCGGAAGAGCGTCACGGCGTCGAGCACCGCGGACCGGGTCTGGTTGTCGACCCGCACCTTGACGAGCATGTGTTCGCGCTGCACCGACTGGGGGAAGTCGAGCTCCACGATCTTGATGACGTTGACGAGCTTGTTGAGCTGCTTCGTCACCTGCTCGAGCGGGAGGTCCTCGACGTCGACCACCACGGTGATGCGGCTCAGGCCGTCCACCTCGGTGTTGCCGACGGCCAGGGACTCGATGTTGAAGCCGCGACGGGCGAAGAGCCCGGCGACACGGGTCAGCAGACCCGGCTTGTCCTCGACCAGGAGGGACAGGACGTGGCTCATGCGGGCTCCCCCGTCATGTCGGCGTCCTCGTCGTCCCACGTCGGGGCGAGGTCGCGGGCGTACTGGATGGACGAGTTGCCGATCCCCTGCGGGACCATCGGCCAGACCATCGAGTCGCGGCTGACCACGAAGTCGATGACCACCGGGCGGTCGTTGGTGTCGAGCGCGAGCTGGATCGCCGCGTCGACCTCCTCCGGCTTCTCGACCCGGATCCCGAGCGCACCGTACGCGTCGGCGAGCTTCACGAAGTCCGGGACCCGCCGGGTGCCGTGGCCGGTCTGCAGGTCGGTGAACGAGTGGCGGCCGTCGTAGAACAGCGTCTGCCACTGCCGCACCATGCCGAGCGACGAGTTGTTGATGATCGCGACCTTGATCGGGATGTCGTTGATGACGCAGGTCGCGAGTTCCTGGTTGGTCATCTGGAAGCAGCCGTCACCGTCGATCGCCCAGACGACGCGGTCGGGCTGCGCGACCTTTGCACCCATCGCGGCCGGGACCGAGTAGCCCATCGTGCCGGCACCGCCGGAGTTGAGCCAGGCGTTCGGGCGCTCGTACTGGATGAACTGCGCCGACCACATCTGGTGCTGGCCGACACCCGAGGCGAAGACGCCCTCGGGTCCGGTCATCTCGCCGATGCGCTTGATGATCGCCTGCGGGGCGAGCAGCCCGTCGGTCGGCTCGGTGTACCCGAGTGGGAAGTCCTCGAGCAGCTGGTTGAGGTGCGCCCACCAGTCGGCCGTGGAGGCCCGCTGGTCGACCGGCACGTCGGCCCACGCCGCCACCAGGTCGACGAGCACCTCTTTGGCGTCGCCGACGATCGGCACGTCGGCGTAGCGGATCTTCGAGATCTCGGCCGGGTCGATGTCGACGTGCACGACCTTGGCGTCCGGGGCGAAGTCGTCGACCTTGCCGGTCACGCGGTCGTCGAAGCGGGCGCCGAGCGCGATGATGAGGTCGCTCTCCTGCAGCCCGAGGACCGCGGGCACCGTGCCGTGCATGCCGGGCATGCCGAGGTGCTGCGCGTGCGAGTCGGGGAAGGCCCCGCGGGCCATCAGCGTCGTGACGACCGGGGCGCCGGTGGCCTCGGCGAACGCCAGGAGCTCGGCGGAGGCACCGGAGCGGATCACGCCGCCGCCGACGTAGAGCACCGGGCGCGACGACTCGGCCAGGAGCTGCGCCGCCGCGGTGATCTGCTTGCCGTGCGCCTTCGTCACCGGGCGGTAGCCCGGCAGGTCGAGCTTCGGCGGCCAGATGTAGGGCGCCGACTTCTGCTGTGCGTCCTTCGTGATGTCCACCAGCACCGGGCCGGGTCGTCCGGTCGTCGCGATGAGGTGCGCCGCCGCGAGGGTCGCCGGGACGTCCTCGGGCTTCGTGACCAGGAAGGAGTGCTTCGTGATCGGCATCGTGATGCCGACGATGTCGGCTTCCTGGAACGCGTCGGTGCCCATCAGCGTCGAGAACACCTGGCCGGTGATCGCGATGAACGGCACCGAGTCCATGTAGGCGTCGGCGATGGCGGTGACGAGGTTCGTCGCACCGGGACCGGACGTGGCGATCGCGACACCGACCTTGCCGGACGAGGACGCGTAGCCCTCGGCGGCGTGACCGGCGCCCTGCTCGTGACGGACCAGGATGTGGCGGATCGTCGTCGACGCCATGAGCTCGTCGTAGAACGGGATGATCGCGCCGCCGGGCAGACCGAAGACGTCGGTGATCCCGAGGTGCTCGAGCGTGCGGAGCACGGCGCCCGAGCCGGTCAGGACCTCGGGCGATCGACGGGCTCCGGCAGCGGAGCGCGGTGTGGCTTCCGTGGGCATGAAGGGTTCCTTGCCTGGAGGGATGGCGATGGTGCGGGTGTCGACGTCAGCCCGTGACCGCGCCGAGGGCAGCGGACTGGACGAGCTTGGCGTACTTCGCGAGGACTCCGCGGGTGTAGCGCGGGGGCAGCGGGGCCCAGCCGTCACGGCGGGCTTCCAACTCGGCGGGGTCGACCAGTAGGTCGAGCGAGCGAGCGGGGATGTCGACACGGATGCGGTCGCCATCGCGCACGAACGCCACTGGACCTGCGTCCACGGCTTCCGGTGCGATGTGGCCGATGCAGAGGCCGGTTGTGCCGCCTGAGAATCGACCGTCGGTCAAGAGTAGTACATCCTTGCCGAGGCCCGCGCCCTTGATGGCTGCGGTGATGGCGAGCATCTCGCGCATGCCCGGGCCGCCCTTGGGGCCCTCGTAGCGGATGACGATGACGTCGCCCTTCTGGATGCGTCCCTCGGTGAGGGCGTCCATCGCGGCGCGTTCGCGGTCGAACACCCGGGCCGGGCCCTCGAACACGTCGGCGTCGAAGCCGGCGGTCTTCACGACGGCGCCCTCGGGAGCGAACGAGCCCTGCAGGATCGTCAGGCCACCGGTCGCGTGGATCGGGTTGTCGATCTTCCGGAAGACCTCGCCGTCGAGCTCCGGCGGGTCGATCTCGGCCAGGTTCTCGGCGACGGTCTTGCCGGTGACGGTCATGCACTCGCCGTGCAGCAGGCCCGCGTCGAGCAGCGCCTTCATGACCACCGGGATGCCACCCTGCTGGTCGATGTCCTTCATCACGAAGCGTCCGAAGGGCTTCATGTCGGCCAGGTGCGGGACCTTCGAGCCGATGCGGTTGAAGTCGTCGAGGGACAGTTCGACCTCGGCCTCGTGCGCGATCGCGAGCAGGTGCAGCACCGCGTTCGTCGAGCCACCGAGCGCCATGAGCACGGTGATCGCGTTCTCGAACGCCTCGCGGGTCAGGACGTCGCGGGCGGTCAGGCCCAGGCGGAGCATGTTCACGACGGCTTCGCCGGACCGGTGCGCGTAGTAATCGCGCCGACGGTCGGCGCTGGGCGGCGCGGCGGACCCGGGCAGCGACATGCCCAGCGCCTCGGCCAGGCTCGCCATGGTGTTCGCGGTGTACATCCCGCCACAGGCGCCTTCGCCGGGGACGATCGCACACTCGATCTTCTTGAGCTCGGCCTCGCTCATGGTGCCGGCCTTGCAGGCGCCGACGCCCTCGAAGGAGTCGATGATCGTGACTTCCTTCATCGAGCCGTCGGCCTGCTTCACGTAGCCCGGCATGACCGAGCCCGCGTACAGGAAGACGCTCGCCAGGTCGAGGCGCGCGGCGGCCATCAGCATGCCGGGGAGCGACTTGTCGCAGCCGGCGAGCAGGACAGTGCCGTCGAGGCGCTCGGCGTTGACGACCGTCTCGACGCTGTCCGCGATGACCTCGCGCGAGACGAGGGAGAAGTGCATGCCCTCGTGGCCCATCGAGATGCCGTCGGACACCGAGATGGTGCCGAACTGCAGCGGGTAGCCGCCGCCGCCGTGCACGCCTTCCTTGGCGCCCTGGGCGAGCCGGTCGAGGGACAGGTTGCAGGGGGTGATCTCGTTCCAGGACGAGGCGATGCCGATCTGCGGCTTCTCCCAGTCCTCGTCGCCCATCCCGACGGCCCGCAGCATGCCACGCGAAGTGGTTGCTTCGATCCCGTCGGTGACGACCCTGCTGCGCGGCTTCACGTCGATGTCAGGCATGTCCAGAGTCTAGGACCGTTTGGGATACCAATGGCGCAACACCATGCGTCCGCATGCTGTTCTGCCTGATGGTCCTCCAAGACACCGGTGTTCGTCGATCACACCGCGCGATCACGCGGCGCATCCGACGAACACCGGTTTCTTGCGGGTCAGGCCGAGCGGAGGGCCCGCGGACGGGCCCGACGGGAGGCCCGTGGCCGGGTCAGCGGGTCGCCCGCGCCCGCGCCAGCTGCTTCAGGACGTCGGTCAGGGCCGCCGGGTCGGCGACCCGGTGGGCGGCCAGGGTCTCGCCCTCCCCCACCTTCACGCCGACGTCGCCGTCGTGGAGCACCCGGAAGGCGTCCTCGTCCGTGACGTCGTCACCCGCGAAGAACACCGCGTCCGCACCGCGGAGGGCACGCAGTCGCTCGATCGCGTCGCCCTTCGTGACGTGGCGCACGGCGAACTCGAGGATGTCCTTGCCACCGCGCTCGAGCACGTCGGCGTCGGCGTCGTGCGCCGCCCGGCTGGCCTCGGCGTTCGTGGCCGCCGCCTCGTCGGCACTGACCCGTCGGGTGTGCACGCCGTGGCCGGCGGGCTTGTGCTCGATGACGACACCCGGGTGCCGGGCACCGACCTCGTCGAGCGCCGCACCGATGCGGGCCACCCGGGCCGTCTCCTCCGGCGTGAGGGCGTCCTCGTCGTGGCCGTCGACCCGCCACTCGACGCCGTGCGAGCCGATCAGCGCCATGCCCTCGGGCGCGTGCGACACCGCGGCCAGACTGCCGAGCGGTCGCCCGGAGACGAGCACGACCTCGGTGTCGCGGGCCCGCTGCAGGGTCAGGACCGCCGCCCAACTGCCGGGCAGCGCGCCGACCTGGGACGGGTCGTCGGCGAAGGGCGCGAGCGTGCCGTCGAAGTCGAGCGCCACGAGCAGTCGCGGCGCAGCCGCGAGCGTCTCGAGAGCCGGCACGAGACCGCTGTCCGTCGTCTGGTCAGGCATCACGGTCCTCCCGGGTGTCCTCGGCGGCGCGCGCCTTCTGCGCGTCCTGGTCGAAGATCGACGTGCCGTCGGTCTGGGCCTCGCGGTGCGGCTCGCCCTGTTCGACCGATTCCGGGTCGATCTGGGCGCCCTTCGGGGCGTGCCGGTCCAGGGCTTCGAGGAACGAGCGCGACCACCGGGCCACGTCGTTGTCCTTCACGCGCTTGCGGAGCGCACGCATCCGGGTCGAGCGCTCGCGGCGCGGCATCTCGATGGCGCGCTGGATCGAGTCCTTGAGCGCCCCGATGTCGTGCGGGTTGACGATCACGGCCTGCTTGAGCTCGTCGGCGGCACCGGCGAACTCGGACAGGATCAGGACGCCGTCGTTGTCGTGGCGGGAGGCGACGTACTCCTTCGCGACGAGGTTCATGCCGTCGCGGAGGGCGGTGACGAGCATGATGTCGGCCGCCAGGTACAGCGCGACCATCTCTTCTCTCGGGTACCCGTGGTGCAGGTACGAGATCGGCTGGTGGCCGATCACGCCGAGGTCGCCGTTGATGCGACCGACGCTGAGCTCGATCTCGTCGCGGAGCATCCGGTACGTGTCGACCCGTTCGCGGCTCGGGCTGGCGACCTGGATGAGCGCGGCATCCTCCACCGCAAGGCGGCCGTCCTCCACCAGTTCACCGAACGCCTTGATGCGGTGCCGGATCCCCTTGGTGTAGTCGAGTCGGTCGACACCGAGCAGGACGGTCTTCGGGTTGCCCAGACCGTCACGGATCTCCTTGGCGCGCTGCTGCACCTCGGGCCGGCGGGCGATCTCCTCGAAGCTCTCGGCGTCGATCGAGATCGGGAAATGGCGGGCCTCGACGTGGCGGACCGTGATGCCCTTGCGGCTGCGCGGCGCCTTCGGGTCGTCGACGGGCACGTCCACCGTGGAGCCCTTGGTCGTGTAGCCCTTGATGTGCCGGACCGCGCGGAGGAAGTCGCTGGCGTCGTCCTGGCGCTGGAACCCGATCACGTCGGCGCCGAGCAGGCCGTCGAGGATCTGGGCGCGCCACGGCAGCTGCGCGTAGATGCCGACCGGCGGGAACGGGATGTGGTTGAAGAAGCCGATGGTCAGGTCGGGACGGAGCGCACGGAGCAGCGCCGGCACGAGCTGCAGCTGGTAGTCCTGCACCCAGACGATGCCGTCCTGCTCGACGATCTCGGCGATCTGCTCCGCGAAGCGCTGGTTCACGCGCTTGTAGGCGTTCCACCAGTCACGGTGGTAGCTCGGGTGCTCGATGACGTCGTGGTACAGCGGCCAGAGCGTGTCGTTGCTGAAGCCCTCGTAGTACTCCTGCACGTCGTCGGCGCTGAGCGGCACCGGGACGATGTGGATGCCCTCGTTGTCGAACGGCTCGACGGTGACGTCCGGCTGCCCGACCCATCCGACCCAGGCTCCGTCGTTCGCCCGCATCACCGGCTCGAGTGCGGTGACGAGGCCGCCCGGCGAGTGCCGCCAGCCCTCGGTTCCGTCGTCCTCGACGACGCGGTCCACGGGGAGGCGGTTGGAGGCGACGACGAAGGCGTAGCGCGTGCTGTCGGTGCGGTCTGCGGGCATGGGTGGCGGGTGCTCCGTTCCTGCCCGGCGGCCTGCCGGGGCGTCGGCACCGAAACTACCAGCGCGCGGGTGGCCGGGCTGAGGGGACGTTCACCCGTGCCCGACCGGGAGGCCCGGGGCCGGGTCCGGCACGCAGCGCACCGTCACTAGGCTCGCCCCATGGTGAGCACGCGCTGCTGGCAGGACGGTTCGTCGGCGGAGCGGGACTTCCCCGTGGAGCAGGTCTCGGACCTCGTCGCCCGCGACGGTGCCTTCGTCTGGATCGACTTCACCGATCCGCAGGCCTCGGACCTCGAACAGGTCCAGGAAGAACTCGGCATCCACGTCCTCGCAGTGGAGGACGCGGTGGAGAGCGGGCAGCGGCCGAAGCTCGACCGGTACCGGGACAGCCTGTTCCTGGTGGTCTACGACGCCCACGGTCCGGGGGAGGACGGCGCGATCGTCACCCACGAGGTGAAGGCCTTCGTCACGAAGCACGCCCTCGTCACGATCCACGGCGCCGACTTCGACACCGCGGCCGTCCAGCGCCGGTGGGACGCGAACAGCGACCTGGCCGACCACGGCGTGCCCTGGTTGCTCTGGGGACTGCTCGACGCGGTGGTCGACCACGCCACGAGCGTCCTCGAGACCATCGAGCGGGACATCGACGCGCTCGAGGACGACCTGTTCGAGACCGGCGACCCGCGCGAGCAGCAGATCCAGCGCCGCTCGTTCCGCCTGCGCAAGGCGCTCGGGGTGCTCCGCCGGCTGGTCGTGCCGACCCGGGACAGCGTCGGTTCACTGCTGCACGGCGACGCCGAGACGATCATCGACGGTGTCCGTCCGTACTTCCGGGACGTCGAGGACCACCTGGTGTCGATCGCCGACTCGGTCGACCAGCAGCGGGACGCGGTGTCGAGCGTCCTCGACACGAACCTCAACCTGGCGTCGAACCGGCAGAACACCGTGATGAAGAAGGTGACGAGCTGGGCGGCGATCATCGCGATCCCGACCGGCATCACGAGCTTCTTCGGGCAGAACGTGGAGTTCCCCGGTGAGGGGGCCTGGAGCGGGCTGTGGGCGTCGATCGCGCTCACCGTGGCGTCGTCGCTGCTGCTCTACCGGTCGTTCAAGCACCGCGACTGGCTGTGAGCACCAGCCCGGCCCGGGGGCTGTGAGGCCCGGCCCGGCCGGGATCAGATCGCGAGCGCGAACACGCCGGCGACGACGGTGAGCGGCGCCACGATGCAGCCGAGCGCGATGTAGCGACCCCACGACAGGTGGATGCCCTCGGCCGTCAGTCGCGCGTGCCACAGCAGCGTCGCGAGCGAGGCCCACGGAGTGATCAGGCAGCCCGCGTTGACGCCGACGAGCAGCGCCGCGTACCGCAGGGCCTCGTGCCCCGCCGCCGGCTCGAGCACCAGGTAGGCGGGCAGGTTGTCGATCGCGTTCGCGGCGACCGCGCCCGCACCGCCGAGGAGCAGCAGGGAGCCGCTGCCCGTGCCGCCACCGAGGGCGTGCACGATCGGGTCGGTGACGCCGGTGGCGTGCAGGGTCTCGACGACGACGAAGAGCCCGGCGGCGAAGACGAGCGTCGACCACGGCACCCGGGACGGCTTGAGCTCGGACGGCGCCCGGAACGCGGCGACGACGACGAGCAGGACCGCGGCGGCGACCGCGGCCACCCAGACCTCGACCCCGGCGGTCAGCGCGACGACGAGGGCCACGAGCACCGCGGACGCCGCCCAGAAGAACACCGGGTCGGACGCCTTCCGCAGCCCGACCGGCGTGTACCGGCCGAAGAGCGACCGGCGGAACACGACGAGCAGCACCGCGCACGGCACGACGACCCCGGCGAGGGCGGCCCACACCATCAGGCCGGCGAACGGCAGCGGCCCGTCGAGCCCGATCTTGTCGACGGCGAGCAGGTTCGTGAGGTTCGACACCGGCAGCAGCAGGGACGCGGTGTTCGCGAGCCACACGGTGGTCAGCGCGAACGGCATCGGTGGCAACCCCACCCGGCGCGCGAGCGTGATGACGATCGGGGTGAGCAGCACCGCGGTGGTGTCGATCGACAGGAAGACCGTGCACACCACGGCGAGGACGACGACCGCGCCCCACAGCCCGATGGTCCGGCCGCCACCGACCCGGGCGGCGACGTCGGCCAGCCGGTCGAAGACGCCGGCGTCCGCGGCGAGTTCGGAGACGATGGTCAGGCCGAGGACGAAGCCCAGGACCGGCAGCACGCGGGCGGCGAGGGCCCCGAGTTCCGGCAGCGGCAACAGGCCGAGGGCGACGCACACCGCCCCGACGGCGAGCAGGACGGCTCCGATGACTGCTTGGCGCACGATGTGGCTCCTCGTTCGTTGCCGGAGGTCCCTGTGCGCCCGGCGGCGCTCCAATGTAGCGCCCGGTAACGTGGCGAGGACGACCAAGAGGAGGAACCCGTGCGGAAGTTCATGTTCAGTGGTGCGGTGTGGGGCTCGCTCATCAGCGGCTACAGCGTGCTGCAGACGTCCAGGCGCGGACCGCGCGACTGGCGGCTCGCCCTGACCTGGGTGGCCTGGCTCGCGACGACGATCGTGGCGGTCGGGACGGTCGTCGAGGACGACCGTGCGGTGAAGTCGAAGCAGCGCTAGTCCCCCACCGTGGTCGCGACGCGACCACGGACGGGGACGGGAGGCCCGGTACCAGCTGGTACCGGGCCTCCCGTCCGTCTGCGGCACGGGTCGGCGTGCCTACCGGGCTCGGGGATCGGGCGGGACCTCGTCGGCGTGGATGCCGGACGTCTGGATCGGCCCGGTGAAGAGGGCGGAGCGTTCGTCGCCCTCGCCGAAGAGCTGCGAGTCCGACTCGTTCCGAGCACTGCGCTTGGTCGGCGGCGTGCGGGTCGGCTCCGTGAGCTGCACGCGCTGCAGCGGGAGCGCGTCGGGGTGGTGGCGCTGCACCCACTCGACCATCTCCTCGCGGACGTAGCAGCGCAGGTCGAAGAGCCCGCCGGCGTCGGGGGCGGTGACGAGGATGCGCACCCGGACGAACCCACCGACCGCGTCTGTGACCTGCAGGACCTTGGTGCGGCCGTCCCAGATCGTGCTCGTCGCGAGGATCCGGTCGAGTTCCTCGCGCATGTCGGACGGGCTGACCCGCCAGTCCAGGTCGAACTCGACGGCACCGAGGAGCTCACTGCTCGTCCGCGTCCAGTTCTCGAACGGCGTGCTCGTGAAGTACGTCGACGGCAGCACGAACCGTCGGTCGTCCCACAGGTGCACCACGACGTACGTGAGGGTGATCTCCTCGATCCGTCCCCACTGCGCCTCGACCACCACCACGTCGTCGACGCGGATCGACCCGGAGAAGGCGAGCTGCATGCCCGCGAAGACGTTGCCGAGCATCGACTGCGCGGCGAGACCGGCGATCACCGACAGCAGACCGGCGCTGGCGAGGACGCTGGCGCCCGCGGCCTCCACCCCGGGGAAGGTGAGCAGGATCGCGCCGACGGCGATGATGACGAGGACGGCCACCGTCAGCCGGCGGATGATGAGCACCTGCGTGCGCACCCGACGGGCGACACGGTTGTCCGGGACGTCGACCCGGTACCGGTGCAGGCCGAGGCTCTCGAGGAAGATCGCCAGCTCGCACGCCAGCCAGCAACCGACGCCGATCATCACGATGAGGAAGACGTGCGAGACGTCGTCGCGCCACGGGAACCGGTCGAGGTCGTTCGGCACGCTCGTCGTGAACGCCGTCCAGAGCAGGGCGACGAGCAGGGTGCTGCGGGTCGGGTGTTTCGTCCGCCGGGAGAGCGCGAGCGCCCAGCGTTCACGCCGACCGAGGGCGCGGAACACCAGGTGCAGGACCAGGGCCGCCACCGCCGTGAGGAGCAGCGCGAACCCGATCGCGACGAGCAGTCTGAGGAGGATGTCCATCCCCCCATGGTGTCGCAGCGTGCCCCCGACGTGCGTCCAGCGGTAGCGTTCTCGCCATGACAGCGAAGAACGACACGGGCGTGGACCGCGCTCCGGCGAACGACTTCTCGCACGAGCAAGAGGGCTACCAGCACGGGTTGAAGCCCCGCCAGCTGCAGATGATCGCCATCGGTGGCGCCATCGGCACGGGGCTCTTCCTCGGCGCCGGGGAACGGTTGCACAACGCCGGACCAGCACTCGCGATCACCTACCTGATCGCGGGCGTGTTCGCCTTCTTCATCCTCCGGGCACTCGGCGAACTCGTGCTGCACCGGCCGTCCTCGGGCTCGTTCATCTCGTACGCGCGGGAGTTCTACGGCGAGAAGTTCGCCTACGCCGCCGGCTGGATGTACTTCCTCAACTGGGCGATGACGTCGATCGTGGACACCACGGCCGTCGCGGTCTACCTGAAGTACTGGTCGGCGTTCACCGCCGCACCGCAGTGGCTGCTCGCACTCATCGCCCTGGTCGTCGTCCTGGCGGCGAACATGGTCGCGGTGAAGGTGTTCGGCGAGCTCGAGTTCTGGTTCGCACTCATCAAGGTCGCCGCCCTGGTCGCGTTCCTCGTGGTCGCGATCATCTGGCTGGTCTTCGCGTTCCCGGTGGAGACCGGCGGCGAAGCGGTCCGCACCGGCTTCTCGATCTGGGGCGACAACGGCGGCATCCTGCCGAACGGCGTCCTGCCGGCCGTCCTCGTCATCCAGGGCGTCGTGTTCGCCTACGCCGCGATCGAGCTCGTCGGCACCGCGTCCGGTGAGACGCAGGACACCGAGAAGGTCATCCCCCGCGCCATCAACTCCGTCGTCTTCCGCATCGCGGTGTTCTACGTCGGCTCGATCGTGCTGCTCTCGATCCTGCTGCCCTACACGGCGTACAAGAAGGGCGAGAGCCCGTTCGTGACGTTCTTCTCGTCGCTCGGCAACCCGCACGTCGGCGTCATCGTCGGGTCGATCATGAACTTCGTCGTGCTCACCGCCGCACTGTCCTCGCTGAACGCCGGGCTCTACTCGACCGGGCGTGCGCTGCACTCGATGGGCATGAACGGCTCCGCGCCGAAGTGGACCACGAAGATGTCGAAGGGCGGGGTGCCGTACGCCGGCATCCTGCTGACCGCCGCGTTCACCGTCGCCGGCGTCGCGCTGAACTACTTCGTCCCCGGGCAGGCGTTCGAGATCGCCCTGAACATCGCGAGCCTCGGCATCATCACCGCGTGGGGCACGATCATCCTCTGTCAGATGAAACTGCGGCAGTGGGCAAAGCAGGGGCTCGCGAAGGAACCGACGTTCCGGCTGCCGGGCGCTCCGGTCACGGCCTGGCTGACGCTGGCCTTCCTCGCCGCGGTGATCGTGCTCATGGCGATCGACTACCCGATCGGGACCTACACGATCGCGTCGCTCGTGATCGTCATCCCGCTGCTCATCGTCGGCTGGTTCCTGCAGCGTGACCGCATCCTGCGCATCGCCTCGCTGCGGCAGGGCGTCACCGGGCCCTACCCGGTGAACGGCCGCGACCCGGCTGCCCAGGTCCGCCGACGCGACGGGGACGACGGCACCGCCTGACCCCTGTCCACTCAGGAACCGCCCGGCCCCGACGGGGTCGACCGAGTCCGGCACCCGCGGGTACGATCAGCGGGTGCCGGACTCTCCTGTTCTCCCGACGCTCGACCTGCAGCACACCTGGCGTGGTGCGCTCTGCCGGGTCCGCGTGTTCCGCGACCGCGTGACGGCCGAGACCAGCTACGAGCGCGAGACGCTGCTGCCCGTGCCGATGGAGGCCGTCCTGGGCTGGCGGATCGAGGAGTGCGACTTCGACGCGGTGTGCGTCGAGTTCGTCACGCTGGCGGACGTCTGGCGTGTCCTGCTCTCCCCCGCGGACGAGTCGCTCGCGGACATGGCGCTGCGCTCGGCGCTCGGCGCGCCGATGCCGGCGGCGTCGTAGCGCGGCTGTCCTCGTGCCGGCGGCCTCGTGCCGGCGGCCTCGGAGCGCGGCTGGCCTCGTGCCCCGGCGGCACGGGTCCACCGGTGCGGTTGACGGACGGGAGGCCCGTGGCGGTGCCGCCACGGGCCTCCCGTCCGTCAGATCTGGGTGCGGTGCCGTCGTCAGACGAGCAGCAGCACCGCGGCCACGACCGAGGCGGCGGCGATCGCGAGCCCGATGAGCATCAGGATGAAGTGCACGCGCCAGAACGTCGTCGGACGGCCGGCGGCGTCGCGGGCACGGGTGTCCTTCGCGACGCGCTGGAAGAAGCGCGGCCAGGCGATCACGTTGAAGACGGCACCGATGAACAGGACCACTGCGGCGAAGACGAGCACCCGACGATTGTACGTCCGGGCCTCGGCCGCCCCCCACGACCGGCCGAGACCCGCGACCACACCAGGTGTAGCACGTGCTACAGAGCCTACACGAGGGGCGTGCCGGCCCCGACGGGCCGCGACGGATCCGCCCCGGATGTCCACCGGGACGGGTCCGGGACGGGTTCCGGGCCGGGTTCAGTGCCCGGTTCCGGGCCCGGTCCCGAGCCGTGCACGCGCTCGCGCGCGGGCTCCGTTCAGGCGGTCGCGAGGACCGCTTCAGCCTCGGCGAGGGCCGCTCGGTCCGCGGCGTCGAGCGGTCGGCGGCTGCGACGTGCGCCGTCGTTCACCTCGACGATCAAGCGGCTCAACCGGGTCGCCGGGTCGTCCGAGTCGGGGTACTCGTTGTCGGTGCCGAGCCGCGCGTGGACGGGTTCGAGGCGCCGAAGGGCCCGCGACAGGGCGGCGCTCCGCCGGCCCTGCCCGACCCGGTGACCGACGACGAGCAGGAGCATGCCGGAGGCGACGAGCAGGACGGCTCCGGGGGTCGTGACGTCGTACGGCAGGCTCAGTGCGTGCGTGACGTCGATCCGGCCGGCGACGTGCGCCAGGTCCATCACGGCGACGACGACCATCCGGACGGCACCGAACACCCCGCCGGCCACGAGCACCCAGAGTCCGACGCGGTCGAGGCCGGTGCGGGCCTCCCGGACGCGCAGGACGCAGATGACGCCCGTCGCACCGAGCGCCAGGCCGAGGTAGGTCGTCTGCGCGATCGAGTACACGGCCGCCGTCGGCTGGTGTCCGACCGCGAGCATGAAGGTGGTGGTCGTCGGGACCGGGTCGAGCGTGGCGAAGGCCAGGACGATCAGCACGAGGACGACCGAGCACGAGCCGACGACGACGTTCCGCATCCAGGTGCGCGCTGCCCCGACGGCCTTCGCGACACCCCAGAGCAGCGTGCTGGTCCCCAGGACCATGAGCACGTCACAGACGAGCGTCAGGACGTTCCGACCACCGAGCAACGGGTCCACGGCGCGGTACAGCGGACCGACGCCGGCCACGATCGTCGCCGAGAACAGCAGGAACGTCATGGTCAGCGTCCGGTCCTGGCCGCGCTGCAGGAACGCCAGCACGACCGTGCCGACGACCAGCAGGACCGCCTGGACCAGCGCGAGGATCACCCGAAGACCCCGCGGAACGCGCTGGGACGCTCGCGGTGACCCCGGATGAGCTGCGCGAGACGGTCCGCGAAGAGCTCCGCCTGCCGTTCGTACTCGTTCTCGAACAGGCCCCGGGCCAGTGCCCGCTCGACCTTGTACTGCGGCAGGTCCGGGATCAGCGCGCGGATCGCCGCAGCCTGGGGAGCGGACTCCTGGTGCCCGTGCAGGACGTGGCCGAGTTCGTGCCCGATCACGAACGCGCGGAACGTCGGGGACGGCGTCGGCGAGATCATCACCAGGTGCTGGTGCTCGAGGGTCGCCACGAAGCCGCACACCGGCTCGTCGGCGAGGAACGACTCTTCACGGACCCGGATCGGCTTGCCGACGAGCTGCTCGGCAGCGGCGACGGCGTCCTCGATCCCCGTCCAGCCCGCGTCGGCACCCATCTCCCAGAAGCGTTCGAGGACGCGGGGGTCGCTCATGCGGCACCGCCGCGACGTGACTCCTGCTCGATGACCTCGGCGATGCGCCGGAGGGCGTCCGGGGAGAGTTCCCCAGGGAACGTCCGCGCCGCGAAGCCACTGACCCGTGCCGACCGGATCGACCGGACGAGGGCGAGCTGCGCGCCGATGCGTTCGGGCAGGTCGCTGTCCTCGAGCAGGAAGGCGTCGTCGACCTCGAAGAAGCCGGCCAGCAGTCGGAGCAGCTGGGTGTCGCTGTTGCGTCGGCCGTCCCCGGACACCATGTAGGTCCACTTCGCCCGGGAGAGCGACCCGCCGCGCGCGTCGACGTACTGCTCGATCTCGGCGAAGGACACGGGGGCACCGCGCTGCGACTCCTCGAAGTCGAGCAGCAGGTTGAGCCGACGCGCGAGTTCACCCGCGTCGAGCACGCCGCCCTTCGGCAGTGATGCCGTCATCGTCGTCCCCCTTCGATCCCCGTGCTCCGCCATGCTACCGCCCGACTACCCTCGGAAGGGTGTCGCGCCGGTACCCCTCGACCATCGCCGGCCCGGTCGAGCACGAGTTCGTCGTCTCCCGCTCCCGGTTCGTCACGACCGCACACCCCGCGCAGGACCCGGCAGCCGCCGAGGCAGTGATCGCCGACGTCCGCCGATGGTCCTGGGACGCGCGGCACCACTGCAGCGCGATGGTGACGGGCATCCTGGGTGACCAGGCGCGCTCCTCCGACGACGGCGAACCCTCCGGCACCGCCGGGGTGCCGATGCTCGAGGTGCTCCGACGCCGCGACCTGACCGACGTGGTGGTGGTCGTCAGCCGGTGGTTCGGTGGGGTGAAGCTCGGCGCCGGCGGCCTCGTCCGCGCCTACTCGACCTCCGTGTCCGAGGCGCTGGACCGGGCGACAGTGGTCCGACGCGCCGCCCGCACCAGGGTGCGCGTCGTGGTGCCGCATGCCGACGCCGGGCGGGTCGACAACGCCCTGCGGGCCTGGGTGGCACGTCACGACGCCACCTCGGGAGACACCGCGTACGGCGAACAGGCGGTGTTCGAGCTCTGGGTGCCGGCGGACGGGATCGCGGCCCTCGAAGCGGAGCTGGCGAGCGTGTCGGCAGGCGCGCTCGTGCCGGTGCTCGGGGAGGAGCGGGTCGTCGATCTCGAGTGACCCACGAGTCCGAGACCGGGTCAGTATTTCGTGTTCATGTGGGGCGTATCACCTGATCATGTCGGCATATCATCGCCGGAGTCATCGACCTGCGATGCCTGAACCGACCAACAGACGGAGTCCTCATGCAACCACGCGCCATGACGCGTGCTGCTCTCGCGCTGGGTGTCACGCTCGCCGTGACCCTTCCGACCGCAGCCGCAGCCGCAGCGGCCACTTCGACCGCCCCACCGTCGATCGCCGCCACCGGGGCGGTCATCGGGTTGGCCCTCGAGATCGCGAAGGACGGCAACGGCCCCTTCACTCCGGAGGACGGTCCGGGTGCCGACACGGGTGCCACCAACGGCGTCGTCCGCACCCTCGATGCCGTCACCTACCGCGTCACCATGAACTCGACGGGGGGCACGAGCACGAACGAACGGTTCACTCTCACGGCGCCTGGGGGCACCTCGTGGGCCGGCGTCCCCGGCCCCTGCCGCGGAGTGGGGTCCTCGATCACGGGTGCCGATCTCGTCTGCAACCTCGGCGACGTCGCCGAGGGACAGGCGGTCGCTGTCCCCGCCGTCCTCGACCTCTCCGGCGACCTCCGGAACGGCGACCGGCTCGACGTCGTGGCGACCGGAACGGCGGATGATGCCGAGAACGGCGTGATCACTGCAGCCGCACCGCCGGTGACGGTCTCAGCCGCGGCGCGGTACAACCTCAGCAAGAACATCGCCGCCTCACGCCTGAACACGGAGGTCCTCGGTCCGGACGGCACGACCCGCGGCATCCAGCTGGTCTACCCCATCACCGTCGACTGGGAGCCGGTCGTCCCGGGACAGGGCCTGTTGGGCTTCGAGCGGAGCGCCGGACCGATGACCTTCACCGACGACCTCTCGGAGATCCTCGGCGATCTCCCCTCAGGAGCCGTGCTCTGGAACGGTGGGCACCCCGTCTGCGGTGTGAACGAGGTCACCGACTGGCGCTTCGGCAACCTCCCCGGTGGTCGCGGTGGCACGGGGAACAGCGTCACAGACTCCGGCAGGATCGCCTGCGTGCAGGACGGTGCCGGTCAGCCCGTGTCGGTGACGATCACCGGCACCGACACCGACCCGACCCACCTCCCCACGGCAGGACTGACCGGGTCGCTGACGCAGCCGAACCGCGCCTACTTCGTCTCCGGCTACCTGTCCGTCTGGATGCCCATGCCGCCGACCGGCACGAGCGTGGACTCGGTGAACACCTACTCGCCGCTGCAGACCACCTCGATCAGCGGAGCCACGAACTTCCCGGGAGCATCCGAGCCGGCCGCCGACAACCGCGCAACTCGCAACATCGTCGAGTTCGGGGCCGGCAACGGGTACAAGCACCTCTACCGAGTGGACGAGGGCGCCAAGATATCGTTCGGCTCGGCGCGGCAGGGTGATCCGTGGGTGACGCCCGGCACGAGGCTCCGCAGCGACGTCGGCGCGTCGAACCCCGGCCTCCGGCCCTACCAGGGCGTGGTGCTCTGCGACACCTACGACCGTGCGACCCAGCGACTCACACGGCTCGGTGCCCAACGGATCGCGGCGTGGAGCACGGGACTCACCGGCGGGACCGTCCAGTACGCCGCCTACGACATGGCCAGCCCAGTCGAAGGCCAGCGGCAGGCGACGTGCGACGACAGCGCCGGCCCCTGGTACGACCAGCCCGAGGACGTCCCGGGCGGCATCGACGCGGTGGGAGCGATCCGTGCCACCGGCGACCTCGCGGGCGGGAGGACCGCAGCCCTGTACTCCTTCGTCGAGACGAAGGACGTCGCCGACGGCACCCGGGCTCGTGACTTCGGCCACCTGCGGTTCGGCACGGACGAGCCCTGGTTCCACGACGTCACCTCCGACCCTGGACTCGCTGCCGGCGGGCTCTCGGACAGCGTCCTCGTCACCGAGAACCTCGCACGGGTCACGAAGAAGGTCGTCGATGCCGGGTACGACGCCGCAGACACCCCGGACACGACCAGTTTCACCGTCGCGGGCAACACCCTCGACTACGCCCTCTACCCGTCCCTGACGAACGGCAACACGACCGGCAAGCCGTCCGACCTCACCGTCCGGGACGTCCTGCCGCCGCACGTCAGCTACGTCGCCGGCAGTGGATCGCTCGCTCCGGAGACGGACACGATCACGGACGCCGACGGCCAGCAGCGTCAGCGTCTGAGCTGGACCCTCCACGACGTCACCCCCAACACCGAGGTGGCCCCGATCACCTACACCGCCGAAGTGTCGAAGACCGCGCCCGCGGCAGCCGTCGTCAACGAGGTCGTCGTCGCCTCGCCGAGCGACCGTTCGGACGAGCGGTACCGCGGGGCTGAGCGCGCCGTGCAGATCGTCGCCACCGGCGGAGTGGGGGTCCAGGAGACCGCCGTCGAACCGGTCATCGTCACGGGCGACCACCTCGAGTGGCAGCTCGACTACACGAACACGGACGCCAGTCCGATCCAGGACGCCGACCTGATCGACGTCCTGCCGTTCGACCGGGACGCCCTGAACTCGTCCTTCAACGGCTCCGTCCGCCTCGCCGCAGCGGTCGTACCCGAGGCAGCGGCCGACGAGTCCGTCATGTACACCGCGGCACCGGCGGGCGACGTGGACCTCGACGGGACGCACCCGTCGAACCAGCCCGGCGGGTCGACCACCTGGTGCGCCGAGGTGGACTTCGGTACCGCAGGGTGTCCGGACTCCCTCGCCGACGTGACGGCCTTCCGCCTCCTCCGCGGTGCCCCCGTCGCCGTCGGCCAGACAGTCACCCACCGGATCACCGTGCAGACCGAGGGGCAGCACGACGGCGACCGGTACACGAACCGGTTCGGCCTGCGCGCCTCGAACCTGTCGCTGGGCGTGCTGTCGAACCCGGCGAGCATCCGCATCGTCGCCGGCGCCCTGGGCGACCACGTGTGGAGTGACGAGGACGGCAACGGCATCCAGGACCCTGGCGAGCCGGGCATCGCGGGTGTCGACGTCCGCCTGACCGGGACGGACGACCACGGCGGAACCGTGGATCGTGCCACCGTGACCGACGGCGCCGGCGACTACCGCTTCGGAGCGCTCCGGCCCGGCGAGTACAAGGTCGTCTTCCGCGCCCCCGAGGGCCGCTCGTTCACCCGTGCGCTGGTGGGGACGGACCGGACGGTGGACTCCGACGCGGGTCCGGACGGCCGGACTGCGGAGACCACGGTCGCACGGGTCACGGACGCTGACGACGAGTTGGTCGGCGTGCAGCGGATCGACACGATCGACGCCGGGATCCTGCCCGGGAACGACGTCGTCGATCCGCCCGGCACCGTCGATCCGGGCTTCGGCGTCGTCCCGGTCGAACCAGACCTCCCCGGCGACTCCGGGGAGTCCGGCGACGCCACCGCCTCCCCCACGCCAGCCCCGGCGTCCGGGGACAGCAGCGCCGGCGCGACGAGAACGGCGGGCGCGCTCGCGTTCACCGGGAGCACGGGCCTGCTGGCCGCCAGCACGGCGGCACTGCTCCTGACGGCCGCGGGCGGGGTCCTCGTCGGGCTCCGACGGGTGCGGCGGCACTGACCCCCGGCAGGCGGGTGCTCCGGTCCGGAGCACCCGCCTGCCGTGTTGCACAGGTACGCCGGCCAGCACGTTGGGGGCCGTCCGCGCCTCGGGCGTGGCGCGGACCAGTCGGTGCTCCAGCGGCGATCGACCTGCAACGCAGAAGACCCCGACCGGATCGGTCGGGGTCTTCGTGTGGTGCACCCCCTCGGACTTGAACCGAGAACCCACTGATTAAGAGTCAGTTGCTCTGCCAATTGAGCTAGAGGTGCGAGTGTTGAGTTGTCTGGCCGCTTGGGCGTGCGCCCCGCGACGGGAATCAACAATAGCATGACTTCTGCGCGCCCCTGACCACTCGGGGCGCCCAACGAACAGGAGCCCCCTTGAGCGACCGTCTCGCCGCCGGCGACACCGCACCCGACTTCACCCTCCCCGACCAGGACGGCACCGAGCACGCGCTCGCCGACCTCCGGGGGCGGAAGGTCATCGTGTACTTCTACCCCGCCGCGTCCACCCCGGGGTGCACGACCGAGGCGTGTGACTTCCGCGACAACATGTCGTCCCTGCAGGCCGCCGGGTACGAGGTCCTCGGCGTCTCCAAGGACGACCTGCCGGCCCTGCAGCGGTTCCACCACGAGCAGGCCCTGAGCTTCCCGCTGCTCAGCGACCCGGACCTCGCCGTGCACCGGGCGTACGGCGCCTGGGGAGAGAAGAACAACTACGGCAAGATCGTCACCGGCACGATCCGGTCGACGGTCGTCGTGGACGAGGACGGCTCGGTCCAGCTGCCGCTCTACAACGTGAAGGCCACCGGCCACGTCGCGAGCCTGCGGAAGAAGCTCGGGCTGGTCTGACGGCCTCCCGCCGCCGTCCTCGTGCGGCGCTGCTGCGGCAGTTCCCTCAGTCGCGTCGTGCGAGGACCGCGGTCACCGACTTCGAGAGCACCAGGGTGATCGCGAGCAGCGCGGGGATGAGCAGCGCCCAGCCGACGGCCGGGACGCGGAACACGCCCTGGAACGCACCGATCGCGAGCGCCCCCTGCAGGACCTGCCAGACGACGACCCCACTCCGCACCCACGCCCGACCGCGACGCAGGCCGACGACCATGGCGCCGAGCCAGAGGGTCGCGAGGACGGCCAGCACGAGCAGTGCGACCGCTGAGGCCACGCTCGCCGCGGGGGCCGTGAGGAGCTCGACGAGCAGGAAGACGGTCACCGCTGCCATCGCCAGGAACTCGAGTCCGACGACGACGACGAGCACGAGGAGCGCAGCAGGCCGCCCCCGGGGGACGACCTGGTCGTCCGGGATGGTGTCAGGCACAGCGATCCTCCAGCAGTGAAACCCTTGATTTGGCCATACCAGTATGGAACGATGTTCGAGGTCGTTTGGACGGCACGATGTGGTGTGCGTCTCCCGTGGTTCGACGCTCCTCCCCCGAGCGTTCTGCGGGCGTCGAACTCTCCCCGAGCGGGCTCCTCCCCACAGGAAGCCTCCCGTACATCACATGAGCATGTGCAGAGTCCCGATCCCCCGAGTCACGGCCCCGGCCTGCCGTTCGAGCATCTAACGCAAGGAGCACCACCACATGGATTGGCGTGACCAGGCAGCCTGCCTCACCGCGGACCCCGAGCTCTTCTTCCCCGTCGGGAACACCGGCCCGGCCGTCGACCAGATCGAGAAGGCCAAGTCGGTCTGTGCTCGATGCACCGTGACCGAGATGTGCCTCCAGTACGCACTCGAGAACAACCAGGACTCCGGCGTCTGGGGTGGCCTCAGCGAGGACGAGCGTCGCGCGCTCAAGCGCCGCGCTGCCCGCGCCCGCCGCGCCTCCTGACACCGCAGGGCCACAAGACCGTCTGACGCCCGCCGTGCCCCTCAAGGCCGGCGGGCGTCGTCGCGCCCGGCGCCGAGGTGCCATCAGGGTCGCTACGCAGCCGTCCCGGCGGTGAGCCAGCGGAACGGGATCGAGATCGTGACCTCGGTACCGCTGCCCGTGAGCGTGTGCCAGTCGATGGTGCCGCCCAGCTCGCCCTGGATGAGGGTGCGGACGATCTGGGTACCGAGACCCGAGCCGACCTTGCCCTCGGGCAGGCCCACACCGTTGTCGCGCACCTGGATCTCGAGGTGGTCGTCGTGACGGTTCGCGACGATCTCAACCTCGCCGTCGCGTCCGTCGAGCCCGTGCTCCACGGCGTTCGTGACGAGTTCGGTGAGCCCGAGGGCGAGCGGGGTGGCCGCCTCGGACGGCAGGACGCCGAACTCCCCCGTCTTCTTCGGGTGGACCGTCGTGTTGTGCGACGCGGCGACCTCGGTCACGAGCTTGAGGACGGAGTCGAACACCTCGTCGAAGTCGACCGTCTGGCTGAGGCCCGTGGACAGGGTGTCGTGCACGACGGCGATCGCGGCGACACGGCGCATCGCGTTCTGCAGGGACGTCCGAGCCTCGTCCGAGTGCGTCCGGCGGGCCTGGATGCGGAGCAGGGACGCGACGGTCTGCAGGTTGTTCTTGACGCGGTGGTGGATCTCACGGATCGTCGCGTCCTTCGTGATCAGCTCGCGCTCCTGGTGACGCATCTCGGTGACGTCGCGGCAGAGCACGACCGCCCCGATCCGCTCACCGTGGTCACGCAGCGGGATCGACCGGAGCGTCACGGTGACGCCCTTCGCCTCGATGTCGGCACGCCAGGGAGCGCGCCCGGTCACGACGAGCGGCAGGGACTCGTCGACGTCCAGCTGCGCACCGAGGAGCTCGGTCGTCACCTCGGCCAGGGACTTGCGCTCGAGTTCGCCGTCGAAGCCCATCCGGTTGAAGGCGCTGAGGCCGTTCGGGCTGGCGAACGTGACGACGCCGTCGGTGTCCAGTCGGAGCAGACCGTCGCTGGCCCGCGGCGCCCCACGACGGGGACCGGCCGGGGCGCCGAGGTCCGGGAAGTCGCCGGTCGCGATCATCCCGAACAGGTCGTTCGCGCTGGCGGTGAAGTTGAGTTCCTGACGGCTCGGCGTGCGCGACTCGTCCTGGTTGGAGTGCCGCGTCACGACGGCGATCGGCCGGTCGGTGGTCTGTGCGCTCTTGGCGGTGAGCCGGCGGAGGACCGGGATCGCGCGGACCCGCGTCGGGGTGTCCTCGTACCAGTCCGGCTCGGCCGAGTCCACGACCCGGCTGCCCGTGAAGCTCTGGGTGACCTGGTCACGCCACTCCTCGCGGATCTCCTGTCCGACGATGTCGCGGTAGAACAGCGTCGCCGCGGACGACGGACGAGCGTGGGCGACGGCGACGAAGGTCGAGTCGTCGCGGGTCGGCACCCACAGCACCATGTCGGCGAAGGACAGGTCGGCGAGCAACTGCCAGTCACCGACGAGCAGGTGCAGCCACTCGACGTCGGCTTCGGAGGAACGGCCTTGTGCGAGGACGAGGTCACTGAGGGTCGACACCCGACCAGTCTAGGTGTGGCTCCCGAAGCCGACCACGCGCCGCTGTGGACGAGAACGGTCTGTCCACAGGTCGGTCCGATCGACCGTATGTGATGTTCCACGAACCCTACGCTCGGCCTGATGAAAGGGGCCGGAGTGGCGGAGAACGCACGACGGATCGAAGACGAGCCGGACACGCACGGAACGGACGCGGGGCTGGAAGGCCGCCACGACGACCACGTGGAGCACGAGGGACACGATGAACAGCACGAGAAGGGACCGCCGGCACCGGCGGCGGAACTGCCCGACCCCGGCGAGACAGCACGGTCGCTGGCGCTCTGCGTGGCGGAGATCCTGACCGGGGCGCGCGAGGTCGAGACGATCTCGCGCTGGATCACCGAGGAGGTCCAACGACACCTGCAACACCGCGCCGCACTGGCGGCCCGCGCACGCTCCGCCGCCCGTCGGCGCCGACACCGCCCGGTGATCCGGGTCGGTAGCGTCGTCGTCAGCGTGCCGCGTGACGGTGTCGCCGAGGCCGCCGTCGTGGTGCACACGCGCAGCCACGCCCGCGCGGTCGCCATCCGGCTCGAGGAACGTAAGGGACGGTGGCGGGCCACGGCGGTCGGCGTGCTCTGACGGTCACGGCGACCGGTGGTCGGGTACCACCGACGGACGGGAGGCCCGGTACCAGCTGGTACCGGGCCTCCCGTCACGATGGGGCTGTGTGTCAGCCCTTCTTGGCTGCCGCGCGGCGCTCGGCGCGGTTGCTCGCGTCGGCCTGCCCGGAAGCGGTCGCCGCCGAACCGAAGGCGGAACCCTTCTCGGCGCCAGCGGCCTCTTCCTGCTCGGCCTGCGCACGCTGTGCACGGGCGGTCGCGGCCTGCTCGAGGCGCCCGGCCTCGTCGCGGACCTCGACCTCGCCGTCGATCGACGGCGCGGAGTACTCGAGTCCGGCGTTCTCGCCTTCCTCGTTGAGCCCCTTCGCCTCGATGACCGCGCTCTCGCCGTCTGACTGCACCTGGACCTCGAGGTTGAAGAGGAAGCCGACCGACTCTTCGCGGATCTGCCCCATCATCGTCTGGAACAGGGCGTAGCCCTCGCGCTGGTACTCGACCAGCGGGTCGCGCTGCGCCATCGCCCGGAGCCCGATGCCGTCCTTGAGGTAGTCCATCTCGTAGAGGTGGTCGCGCCAGCGGCGGTCGATCACCGAGAGGACGACGCGACGCTCGAGCTCACGCATGGCCTCGTCGCCGAGGGCCTCTTCGCGGTTCTTGTAGGCGAGCTGCGCGTCGGACAGGATCTCGCGAGCCAGGAACTCCCGCGTCGCCTTGCCCTTCGAGCCGGCCTCAGTGATGACCTCGTCGATGGTGATCGAGATCGGGTACAGCGTCCCGAGCTCGGTCCACATGGCGTCGAGGTCCCAGTCGTCCGGGGACCCTTCGCCGGTGTGGGTGTCGATGACGTCGTCGATGACGCTCTTGAGGAACGACTGCGCGCGCTCGTGCAGGTCGTCGCCCTCGAGGATGTGCCGGCGGTCGCTGTAGATCGCTTCGCGCTGGCGGTTCAGGACGTCGTCGTACTTCAGGACGTTCTTGCGGATCTCGGCGTTGCGGCCCTCGACCTGCGACTGGGCGGAACGGATCGCGCGGCCGACGAGCTTGTTCTCGATCGCCAGGTCATCCGGCACGTTGCCGCGGCCCATCAGGCTCTCGGCGGCACCGGAGTTGAACAGACGCATCAGGTCGTCGGTGAGCGACAGGTAGAACCGGCTCTCGCCCGGGTCACCCTGACGACCGGAGCGTCCACGGAGCTGGTTGTCGATGCGACGGGACTCGTGGCGCTCGGTGCCGAGGACGTAGAGGCCGCCGGCGTCGCGGACCTTCTCGCTCTCCTGCTCGACCGCGGCCTTCATCGCGGTGAAGACCTTGTCCCACTCGGCTTCGTACTCGTCCGGGGTCTCGGTCGGCGACAGGCCCTTGGCGTGCATCTCCTGCACGGCGAGGAACTCCGCGTTGCCGCCGAGCATGATGTCGGTACCACGACCGGCCATGTTCGTGGCGACCGTCACGGCACCGGCACGACCGGCCTGGGCGACGATCGCGGCTTCCCGCGCGTGGTTCTTCGCGTTGAGGACCTCGTGCTTGACGCCCTTCTTGGCGAGCAGCTTCGACAGGTACTCGGACTTCTCGACGCTCGTGGTGCCGACGAGGACCGGCTGGCCCTTGTGGTGGCGCTCTTCGATGTCGTTCGCGACCTGCTCGAACTTGGCCTGCTCGTTCTTGTAGACGAGGTCGGTCTGGTCGATGCGCTGCATCGGCCGGTTCGTCGGGATCGGGACCACGCCGAGCTTGTAGGTCGACATGAACTCGGCCGCTTCGGTCTCCGCGGTACCGGTCATGCCCGAGAGCTTCTGGTACAGGCGGAAGTAGTTCTGCAGCGTGACGGTGGCGAGGGTCTGGTTCTCGGCCTTGACCTCGACGCCTTCCTTCGCCTCGATCGCCTGGTGGATGCCCTCGTTGTAGCGACGGCCCATCAGGATGCGGCCGGTGTGCTCGTCGACGATGAGCACCTCGCCGTTCATCACGACGTAGTCCTTGTCGCGCTTGAACAGGGCGGACGCCTTGATCGAGTTGTTGAGGAACGAGATCAGCGGGGTGTTCGCGGACTCGTAGAGGTTGTCGATGCCGAGGTAGTCCTCGACCTTCTCGATGCCGGGCTCGAGGACACCGACGGTGCGCTTCTTCTCGTCGACCTCGTAGTCTTCGCCCGGGGTGAGCCGGGTCGCGATGGACGCGAACTCGGTGAACCAGCGGTTCGCCTCACCCGAGGAGGGGCCGGAGATGATGAGCGGCGTGCGGGCCTCGTCGATGAGGATCGAGTCGACCTCGTCCACCACGGCGAAGAAGTGGCCGCGCTGGACCATGTCGGAGGCCTGCCACGCCATGTTGTCGCGCAGGTAGTCGAAGCCGAACTCGTTGTTCGTGCCGTACGTGATGTCGGCGGCGTACTGCTCGCGGCGCTCGATCGGCGACTGCCCGGCGATGATGCAGCCGGTGGTCATGCCGAGGGCACGGAACACGCGGCCCATGAGCTCGGACTGGTACGACGCGAGGAAGTCGTTGACCGTGATGACGTGCACGCCGCGCGACGGGATCGCGTTGAGGTAGGCGGCGGTCGTCGCCACGAGGGTCTTGCCCTCACCGGTCTTCATCTCGGCGATGTTGCCGAGGTGCAGCGCCGCGCCACCCATGAGCTGCACGTCGAAGTGCCGCATGCCCAGGGTTCGCTTCGAGGCTTCACGGACGGCGGCGAACGCCTCCGGCAGGAGGTCGTCGAGGGTCTCGCCGTTGGCGTACCGCTCGCGGAGCTCCGTCGTCTCCTCCTGGAGTTCCTCGTCGGTGAGGCTCGCGAAGTCGTCCTCGAGGTCGTTGATCGCCGAGGCGTACGCCTTCAGCCGACGGAGGGTCCGCCCTTCACCGATGCGGAGGACCTTCTCCAACACGTTTGCCACGTGAGCTCCTTACGAAGTCGTCGTGCGCGGTCGACGCGCTCGATCAGCCAGTCATGCTAGCAACCCGCCGGGGTCCGGCGCTGGGAGCAGCGCGAGTGCGCACGACCCCGGACGGGACCGTGCGCACTCGGAGGTGGTGCGTCGCGTCGACTACGCGGTGGCGGACACGGACTCCTCGACGAGGACGTGTTCGCTCCCCCGGGCGTCGGCGCCCGGGTTCTCGTCGATGCCGATGACGCCGTAGTCCCAGCCCTTGCGGCGGTACACGACACTCGGGCGGTGGGTCTCGGAGTCGACGAAGAGGTAGAAGTCGTGCCCGACGAGCTCCATGTGGTACAGCGCGTCGTCGACCGTCATCGGTGCGGCCTCGAAGACCTTCTGACGGATGACGACCGGCGAGTACGCGGCGTCTTCCTCGTCGCGCCCGGCTTCCTGGTCGGCGTCGACCACGGGGACGGCACCGGTGGCGACGGTCTCGATGAGCCTGCCGTCGGCGGGCTCGACGCCCATGCCCTCGAACCCCGCACCCGAGGCCTCGGCCACCGAGGTCGGACGGTGACGCCCGCGGTGCACCTTCTTGCGGTCACGTGCCCGGCGCAGGCGCTCGGCGATGCGCGCGAACGCCAGGTCGAAGGCGGCGTACTTGTCCGACGCGGCGGACTCGGCCCGGACGAGCGGTCCGGGTCCGATGAGGGTGAGTTCGACGCGGTCCTCGCCCTGCGCCCCGCTGCTCTTCTCGTGGTGCCGGCTCACCCGCACCTCGAAGGCGAGGGCCCGGTCGGCGAGCACGTCGATCTTCTCGGACTTCTGCTCCACGTAGGCCCGGAATCGGTCGGTGACCCCGACGTTGCGGCCCGTGATCGTCACGTCCATGGCGGCTCCCATCCACATTCGGCGGTTCGCCTGCGTCCGGCGAACACCAACGCCTTGCCGCGAGGCTAGACCCTGCGGGCTCGACCCGTGCCGGTGCGGGCCCGCGTGCCGGAGACCTCCACCGGATGCCCAGGCGACGTCCATGTCCGTCGTCGGGTGCTCGTGCTCGTGCTCGGCGCGCACGCTCACACCTCCACCGTGGCGACGGCCACGCAGCGGACGACCCGGCCACCGGCGGCCCGGACGGCCCGGATCGCCTCGGCCATCGTCACGCCGGTGGTGACGACGTCGTCCACGAGCACGACGTCCTGGCCGTCCACCCCGTCCGCGACGAGGGTGCCGACGGTGGCCGCCACGCGCTCGATCGCGGTCCGTTCCTTCTGCCCGCGGCCGGCTGCCACGGCCGCGTGCGGTCCGTCACCGCGCACTGGATCCGGCAGCGGGACGCGCCGCAGTGCCCGGGCGCGTCGGACGCCCGCACGCCGCAGCACCGTCACCACCGGGTCGAAGCCGCGTCGCCGGTGCCCACGTTGCGAGGGCGGGACGCGGAGGACCACCGTGCCCGCAGGCGCTGCGGCGAGCGCCGACCGGACGAGGTCCGCGGTCCGTCGGGTGAGCCCACGGACGACGTCCACCCGCCCCCGGAGTTTCCACTCGAGCACGAGGGTGCGGACGAGACCGTCGTACTCGTGGGCGGCGTCGAGCCGGACCCCGGCGACGAGCCGGGTCCGCGTGGGGAGGGCGTCGAGTGCTGACCGGCAGGCGCGGCACAGGGCACGGTCCGCGGCGCCGCAGCCGACGCAGACGACGGGCAGGACGAGGGCGAGGACCGTGGCGGCGGCATCGGACCAGGGCCGGGCCGCGCAGCGCGGCGGTGTCGGCGGTCGCGGCGAGCGCGCCGATGAGGGGACGGCGGCTGGCGGGACGGCGGGTGGCGGGACGGCGGGCGTCTGGAGCGTCGGCATGACCCGAGGGTGCCGGGCGGGGAGCACCGGGCGTGGGCCGGCGGGACGGACTGTGGACGGGCCTCCCGGCCGGGCCGGATGTGCAGGACGAGGCGACCAGCCGGCACCGACCGGAGCAGCACCGACCCGACCAGCGCCGACCCGGCGGTCAGCGCTGCACGCCGACCAGCACCGACCGGACCAACACCGACCCGACGGTCAGCGCTGCACGCCGAGCACCGACGCCTCGACGCCGGTGGTGTCCCACGCGCCCCCGGTGGACTGCAGCACCGACCCGTCCGACATCCGGAGCAGCATCGCGCTGCCGCTCCCCCCGACGATCCCCGTGGCCCGCCCGTCCGGCTTGGCGAGCGTGTCCCACTGGCCGCCGACGGTGGTGCGGACGACGCTCGAACCGGCGCTGTTGCGTCCGACCGAGGCGACGTCGAGCTCGTCGACCCAGGCGGCTCCGACGGGGTCGCCCTCGGCGGCCTGCACCCGGACCGGCGGTCCGAGCGAGGTCGGTGCCCGGTCGGACCCCCGGGTGATCGCGACGACGTAGAGCGCTGCCCCGTCGTCGGTGTCGAGCAGGGCCAGGGCGCGCGTCGAGTCGCGGGACACCTGGAACGACACGAGTTTCCCGTCCGGCAGGGTCGAGGTGACGGTGTGCGGGTCGCCGCCGAGGCCGTAGGCGGTGATCGACCGGGTGTCCGACCGCTGGGCGACCCAGACGAAGCCCTGGTCGTCGATGCTCGGGGCGACCAGGTCCTCCCGGGTGTCGATGCGGAGGGGGGCCTTGCCGGACCGGACGACGAACACGCCGTCGTCGTTGCCGACGGCGGCGACCGTGCCGGAGGCGGAGAGCGCGAGGGACTGCGGTCGGAGTCCGGCGATGCGGTCGCTGAGGCCGCCGCCGAGCGCGGTGACGTCCCCGGTGCCGGCCGTCGCGTACCCGGTGACCCGGTCCTGCACGACGAGGGGACGGGCGTCGACGTCGGGGTTGCGCTGCGCGCTCGTGCCGCTGGAGTCGGGCAACGGGACGGGGACGCCCTCGACCGTGAGGTCGACCGAGGAGATCGTGGCGACGGAGGAGAGCGAGTCGGTGAGCTGTTCGCGCATCCGGACCTTCTCGACCGTGTTCGCCCGGAGCGCCTCGCTCGACAGGTCGACCTGCGCGCTGCCGCTCTCGATCGTGACGGCGTTCAGCGAGAGCTGCGTGCCCTCGGGGAACGAGGACACGACCGAGCCCTCGAGCCACTCGGCGGGTCCGGCGAGCAGGGCGCTGACGATGCGGGTGCTCGTCGAGGACCGGGCCAGGAACCACCGCTCGTCGGGGACGAGGAACCGGTAGGTCGGGTCGTAGAAGTACAGGGCGTGCGGCTGGAACACCGAGGTGAAGTTGACCGGCGACAGGATGATCCCGTCGGGGGCGTAGCTGATGCGCCACTGGCCGTCCTCGCGGACGAACTGGAACGTCAGCGTCGAGGACGTCGGCCGGACGGCCTGGGTGTACTCGCCGTCGGCGTCGACCGAGGCACTCGCCGTCAGCGTGTAGGTGAGTTCCTCGTCCCCGACCCGTTCGACGTCGCCGTCGCCCTGCCGGATGGTGACGCCCTGGCGCGGGTTCCACTTCTGCGAGAACCCGCTGCTGAGGAACTCGCGCGCGACCGCGTAGTCGTTCTGGGCACCGGTGGCGGCATCGATGAACTGCGTGAGCAGGTCAGTCTGGTTCGCACCGTCCTCCGGTCCGGTGGGGCGGTAGTCGACTCCGCCGGTGGGCGACTCGTTCGTGATCGACTGCCCGGAGCGGACCGGGCCGCCGGTCGGGATCGCGGCACAGGCGGTGGCGCCGAGCAGCGTCACGGCGGCGAGCGCGGCCGTGAGCACGAGCCGGAGGCGCGTGGTGCGGGTCCGTCGGTCGGTCCGGGTCGTGCCGGTTCCTCCGTGGCGGTCGGTCCGGGTCATGCCGGCTCCTCCGTTCCGGTCGGTCCCTCGTAGGACTCGTCGAGTGCGGGCAGCGGGATCGCGGAGGTCGGCGGGGCCTCACTGCTCCGGCGGGGCAGGGTGAGCACGAACGCGGACCCCTCGCCCGGACGGGACCACACGTCGATGCGGCCGCCGTGCAGCTGGGCGTCGCCGAGGCTGATGGCGAGCCCGAGTCCGGTGCCGCCGATGGTGCGCTTTCGGCTCGGGTCGGCGCGCCAGAAGCGGTCGAACACGCGGGCGGTGTCCTCGGCCGGCATCCCGACTCCTCGGTCGCGCACCGCGATGGCGACGGACCGGGAGTCGCTGTCGACCACGACGTCGACCGGGCGGCCGTCGCCGTGCTCGATGGCGTTGCCGACGAGGTTCCGGAGCACCCGGCGGATCCGGCGGGCGTCGAGCTGCATGGTGGTGTGTCCGCCCGGGGTGGCCAGACGCAGTTCGATCTCGGCACGGTCGGCGAGCGGGCGGAACTCCTCGACGATGTCGGCGGCGAGTGCGGCGGGGACGACCGGTTCGGTCTCGAGCTCGACGGCCTGCGCGTCGTACCGGGAGATCTCGAGCAGGTCGGCGAGCAGCAGTTCGAACCGGTCGACCTGGGCGTGCAGCAGTTCCGCGGAGCGGGCGACGGACGGCTCGAAGGCGTGGCGGGCGTCGAACAGCAGGTCTCCGGCCAGGCGGATCGTCGTCAGCGGGGTGCGGAGCTCGTGCGAGACGTCGGACACGAAGCGCTGCTGGACGCGCGAGAGTTCGGCCAGCTGGGTGATCTGTCGACTGACGGCGTCGGCCATGTCGTTGAAGCTCCGGGCCAGCGTGGCGATGTCGTCCTCGCCCCGGACCGGGATGCGTTCGTCCAGGCGGCCGGCGGCGATCTTGCGGCTGGTCTCGGCAGCGCCGCGGATGGGGACGACGACCAGGCGCACCACGAGCGAGGTGACGAGGGCGATGAGCACGATGAGGGCGACACCGCCGATCGACAGGGTCTGCGACACGAAGTCGAGCGTCTGCTGCGCATCGGACAGGTCGTACACGATGTACAGCTCGTACTGCCCGGCGCTCGGGATCTGCAGGGTGGAGCCGACGGCGAGTCCCGGTCCCCGACCGCCCGGCCCGTCGAGCCGCACGGGCTGCAGGCTGAGCTCGCCGGTGTCGGCGGCGACCCGTTTCCGCAGGTCGTCGGTGATCACGGAGTCGGGGAACCCGGTGCTGGCGACGTTCTGCAGGATCTGCGGGGTCCGGGCTCCCGGTGTCCGTTCGATCGCGATGCTCGTCCCACCCGGACTGGTCGTGTTCGAGAGGATCGCGTTCTGCGCCTCGCTCTGCAGCGACTCGAGTTCGGTCTGGTTGTTGTCCTCGGCCGCGGTGGCCGCGTCGAAGATGTTCTGCGCGACGATCGTCGCGCGCGCCGACTCGGCCTCGATCTGGTCACGGCGCTGCGAGTAGACGTTGTTCGAGATGCTCACCATGACCGCGGTGCCGATCACGGCGACGGCGAGCCCGGTGGTCGCGACGGTGATCGCGGCGGACCGGACCATCAGCGAGCGACGCCAGAGGTACGCGATCCCGCGCCAGATCCGGCGGAGCCAGGTGCGGACCCGCCGGCGCACGCGGCGGAACGGCGCCGGGGCCGACGACGACGGCACGGACGTCAGCTCTGCGCGCCGGCCCGGTACCCGACCCCGCGGACGGTGGTCACGATGCGCGGGTTGTCCGGGTCGTGCTCGATCTTGGCGCGGAGGCGCTGCACGTGCACGTTCACCAGGCGGGTGTCCGCCTTGTAGTGGTAGCCCCAGACCTGCTCGAGGAGCATCTCGCGCGTGAACACCTGGCTGGGCTTCTCGGCGAGCGCCCGGAGCAGGTCGAACTCCAGCGGGGTGAGGGCGATGGCGGCGTCGCCCCGGCGGACCTCGTGGCCGGGGACGTCGACGACCAGGTCACCGACGTGCAGGACGGTCGCGTCGGTCGCGGTCGGCCGCAGGCGGGTCCGGATCCGGGCGACGAGCTCCTTCGGGTTGAACGGCTTCACGACGTAGTCGTCGGCACCGTTCTCGAGCCCGGCGACGACGTCGGCGGTGTCGCCCTTGGCGGTGAGCATGATGATCGGGGTGCCGCTCTCGGCCCGGATCCGTCGGCACACCTCGATGCCGTCGATACCGGGCAGCATGACGTCGAGCAGCACGAGGTCGGGCTTCGTCGCGTGGAACGCCTCGACGGCGTCGTTGCCGTCGGCACTGAAGTCGGGCTCGTAACCCTCCGACCGGAGGACGATGCCGATCATCTCGGCGAGGGCCTGGTCGTCGTCGACGACGAGGATGCGCGGTGTCATGGGATGCGGACTCCGGAGGGCAGGGTGGGCACCCAGGGACGGGTGCTCTCCGCTCACGATAGCCGAGGCCCCGTCATCGGAGGTTTTCCGACAGGATGGACACGGTCGCGCTGTTCCGGCAGCGACCAGGCGAGGGGGCAGTTCGATGGTCGACGACGGATGGCAGGTCCCGGGGGCGAACGGGCCGCAGCACGGTGGCGGTGGGCAGCCGCCGCTGACGCCGCAACCGCAGGCACCGCAGTACCCGACGGCCTCGCCGTACCCGACGGCCTCGCCGCACCCGACGGCCTGGGGCCCGGTCGGACAGCCGGGAGGCACGCCCACCCCCGGCTTCCCCGTCCCGCCCATCGGTGGGCCGGCCCCACTGCCGCCCGCGTCCCGCCCGGTGGTCCCACTCCGGCCGCTGGGTCTCGCGGACGTGCTGGCCGGCGCCTTCACGGTCTTCCGCCGCAACGCCCGCGTGCTGCTCCTCTGGGCCGTCCTGCTCTCCGGTGTCCTCGGGCTGCTGGCCACCCTCGGCACCACGGCCGGCCAGCGGATCCTGCAGAGCCGTGTGCTCTCGGCCGTCGACGGCGGTGCCCGTGGGGAGACGGACAGCATCATCGCCGGCACGGTGACCCTGTACGCGGTGCTGTCGATCGGCCTGCCCTTCCTGACCTACCTGGCGCGCGGGTTCCTCGTCGCCCCGGTCGCGGTCGACACCGGGCAGCGCGTGCTCGGCCGGCGCGGCACGTTCCGTGGCCTGTGGTCGCTGCTCGCCGGGCGCCGGGGTGCCGTGATCGGCTGGATCGTCCTGCAGCTCGTCGCCGGGATCGCGGTCGCCGTCGTCTTCGTCGTGGTCGTGATCGCGTTCGTGGCCGCCCTCGCCGCGGGCCGGAGTTCGGCCGGCTGGTACGTGTTGGCGATCGTCGTCATGGCCCTCGGGTTCACGGTGCTCCTGGCGTTCCTGGTCACCCGGTTCGCCTTCACGGTGCCGACGATCGCGCTCGAGGGACGCGGGGTCTTCTCGGCGGCCGGACAGTCGTGGCGGCTCACCCGCGGCGCGTTCTGGCGCACGTTCGGCATCCTGCTCCTCGTGCAGGTCGTGCTCGGGATCGCGGGCAGCATCGCCAGCATCCCGCTCACCCTCGGGCTGAGCCTGTTCTCCGGCGTGTTCGACCCGCTCGGGCAGACCGCGTCCACGAGCGGCAGCCCGTCGGTCGGCGGCGTCATCGCCCTCGTCATCGGCAGCCTGCTCGTGATCGCGGTGCAGTCCGTGACGGACGTGCTGAGCGCCTCCGTCGTGACCTTCCTGGCGATCGACCGCCGCATCCGCACCGAGGCGCTCGACCAGCGCATCGCGTCGCACCTGGACACCGGGCAGCCCGCGGACCCGTTCGCCCCGCACGCCCCGGTGGCGCGTCCGCCGTGGACGCCGGGCGCGCCGTGGTCGCCGCAGCAGCCGTGGCCACCGCAGCAGTGGCAGCCCCAGCAGCAGCAGCAGCAGTGGCAGCCGCAGCAGGGCTGGCCGCAGCAGCCGCAGCAGCCGTGGAGCCCGCAGCAGCCGTGGCAACCGCAGCAGGGCTGGCAGCCCCAGCAGCCCGAGCAACCACAGCAGCCGCCACAGCCCTGGACCCCGCAGCCGCCGGACACCCGCGGATGAGCACCCCTGGGCCCGACGAGGCGCGCCGACTGCTCGAGCAGGAACTCGCCCACCGGGAGTACCGCGGCGCGCAGGAGACGTGGTGGGACCGGGCCTCGCGGTCGTTCTTGGACTGGCTCGGCTCCTTGGCCCCGGACGGTGTCGGTTCGCCCGGCGTCGGCCGCACCCTGCTCGTCATCGCCGTCCTCGTGCTCGTCGCCGTGGTCGTCCTGGTCGTCGTCACACGAGGCCTCCCCCGCCGCCGTGCCCGCCTCCGGCCGACGGCACCCGGCGGCGTCTTCGACGACGACGACCTCCGCTCGGCACAGGTCGTGTCCGCCGCCGCCTCGGCCGCGTTCCGCGCCGGGGACTGGGCGACCGCCGTCCTGGAGGGGTACCGCGCCCTCGCCCGCGGGCTCGGCGAACGCGACCTGGTCCTCGTCGTGCCGGGTGCCACCGCGCGCGCGATCGCCGACCGCGCCACCGTCCCGTTCCCGCAGTTCGGCGACGTGCTCCGCGGTGCCTCCGACACGTTCGACGCCGTCCGCTACCTGGGCGCCGAAGCCGACGAGTCCGCCGCACGTCGCGTCCTCGAGACCGAGCGCGCCGTCCGGGAGGCCCGCCCCACTCCCACGGACCGGCCGGCGGTCCCCGCATGAGCGCCCCGACCGCACCCGCACCGGCACCGGCGCCGACCGGGGTTCCCGCTCCCGCCGCCGCCGGCGAGGACCGGAGGCCGCGCTCGGACCGCGTCCTCCGCATCGGCGGCTGGATCGCGGTCGTCGTCGTCGGGTTGCTGCTCGCCGCCCTGACCGCCGCGGTGGGCCAGGGTGACCCGCTGCGACCCGTCCCGCTCGACCCGACCTCGACGGCGACCAGCGGCTCCCGGGCCGTGGTCCGGGTCCTCGAACAGCAGGGCACCCGGGTCGACGTGGTGCACGACGCCGACGCGCTCGACGTCGGCACGGGCGACACGGTCCTGGTCGACGACTCCGCCGGGGTGCTCGACCGTGGCGTGGCCCGACGCATCGCCCGGACGGCTCCGGACGTGGTGCTCGTCACGAACGACCCGGGCGTCCTGGAGTCCTTCGACGTTGACGCCCGTCCGGCTGGCAGCACGTCGTCGACCCGCGTGGCCTCGACCGCGTCCTGCCCGATCCCGGCGGCGCGGACCGCGGGCTCCGTCACCGTCGTCGGTGCCACCTACGACACCGACGACCCGACGGTGGAACGCTGTGCGCCGTCCGGCACGGGCGCGGACACCCGCTGGGGGTTGCTGCGGACCACCACGGTGGACGGTCGGGTCACCCTCCTCGGCACCACCGGTGTCCTCCGCAACGACACCGTCACCCGTGCGGGCAACGCGGCCCTCGCGCTCGGCCTGCTCGGCAGCGGCGACCGCCTGGTCTGGTACGTCCCCACCGCCGCAGGCAGCGACGCGGCCCCGTCCCTCGGTGACCTCGCCCCGCCGTGGGTGCCGAGCGCCATCGCCGTCCTCGGGCTCGTCGCGGTCGCCGCCGCACTCTGGCGCGGCCGCCGGCTCGGGCCCCTGGTCGTCGAACGCCTGCCCGTCGTCGTCCGCGCCGCCGAGACCACCGAGGGACGCGCCCGCCTCTACGCCCGGGTCCGCGACCGCACCCACGCCCTCGACACCCTCCGGCTCGCGGCCGTCCGGCGGATCGGACGCAGCCTCGGGCTCCCCCGGTCGGCCCACGTCGACGAGGTCGTCCGACGCACCGCCGCCGTGACCGGGCGGTCCGCCGACCGCGTCGGCGCCGTGCTCGTCGGCGGCAGCACCGACGACGACCGCGCGCTCGTCGACGGGGCAGCCGCCCTGGACGAACTCGAGCACGCGGTCCGCCGAGCCCGCTCCGGGGACGCTGGACGGGCCTCCCGGTCGGCGCCCACCGGGACACCCGCGGAACCGACACCACCGACCACGCCCGAACGACCAGGAGGACGATCGTGACCGACCTGCCCACCACCCCGCCCTCCGGCAAGGCCTCCTGGCCTGACGCCGTGCCTGCCGCCGCGACTGCCTCCGGGCCCACCTCCGGGCCGACCCCGGGCGGCGATGCGCTCCGCGAGGTGCTCGGCCGTGTCCGCACCGAGGTCGGAAAGGCCGTCGTCGGACAGGAGGGCGCCGTCTCCGGCATGATCGTCGGGCTGCTCGCCCAGGGCCACGTGCTGCTCGAGGGCGTCCCCGGTGTCGCGAAGACCCTGCTGGTCCGCAGCCTGGCCGCGGCGATGTCGCTCGACACCAAGCGGATCCAGTTCACGCCCGACCTGATGCCCGGCGACGTCACCGGCTCGCTGGTGTACGACGCGTCGACCGGTACCTTCCCGTTCCGCGAGGGACCGGTGTTCACGAACGTCCTGCTGGCCGACGAGGTGAACCGGACCCCGCCGAAGACACAGTCCGCCCTGCTCGAGGCGATGGAGGAACGGCAGGTCAGTGTCGACGGCGCAGCACGGATGCTGCCCGACCCGTTCTTCGTCGCCGCCACGATGAACCCGATCGAGTTCGAGGGCACCTACACGCTCCCCGAGGCACAACTCGACCGGTTCCTCATGAAGCTGACGCTCGACCTGCCGCCGCGCGAGGTCGAGTGGCAGGTCCTCCGCCGCCACGCCGACGGGTTCGTGCCGCGCGACGTCCGCTCGGCGGGGATCGTCCCCGTGGTCGGCGTCGACGAGGTCCGGGCCGCGCAGCGCGCGGTGCGTGCCGTCGGTGCCCGGGACGACGTGCTCGCCTACGTCGTGGACCTGGCCCGCGCCACCCGCCAGGCCCCGTCCGTCCGGATCGGCGTGAGCCCGCGCGGGTCCACCGCGCTGCTGGCCGCCGCGAAGGCGTGGGCGTGGCTGACCGGCTACGACGCGATCACCCCCGACCACGTCCAGGCGATGCTGCTGCCCGTGTGGCGGCACCGACTGCGGATCGCCGCCGACGCCGAGCTCGAGGGCGTCGACGCGGACGGTGTGCTGCAGCAGGTCCTCGAACAGGTCCGGGTGCCGATCTAGTGGCGGTCTCGGGTCGGTTCGTCGCGCTGCTGGTGGTCGCCGTCGTCCCCACCGTGCTGCTCGGCAGCGGGTGGGGCGCGCTGGCGTGGATCGGCCTGCTGCTCCTGGCGAGCGCCGTCGACCTGCTGCTCGCCGCGGACCTCACCCGCGTCCGGGTCGACCGCCGGATGCCGCGACTCGCGCGTCGGGACACCGCGGCGGAGGGCACGCTCGTCCTGACCAACGACGGCAGCCGCGTCCTCCGCGCCCTCGTCCGGGACATGTGGGAGCCGTCGGCCGGCCAGGAACCGCGTCGCGTCCGTCTGACGGTGCCGTCCGGCGAACGCCGCACCGCCCGGATGCGCTTCACCCCGTTCCGGCGCGGACGACGGACCACCACCGGGATCGCGGTCCGGGCCTCGGGTCCACTCGGCCTCGTCGCCCGCCAGCGGGTCGTCCCAGCCCCCGGCGAACTCGTCGTCACGCCGCCGTTCCGGTCCCGGCGCCACCTGCCGTCGCGACTTGCCCGGCTCCGCGAACTCGACGGCGAGACCACGCTACAGCTGCGTGGGCACGGCACCGAGTTCGACTCCCTCCGCGACTACGTCCGCGGTGACGACGTCCGGTCCATCGACTGGCGGGCCACGGCGCGCCGTCAGGACCTGGTCGTCCGCACCTGGCGCCCCGAGCGCGACCGCCGCGTCGTCGTCATCGTCGACGCCGGACGCGCGGGCGCCGGCCGGGTCGACGACGAACCCCGCCTGGACACCGCCATCGAGACGGCGCTCCTCGTCGGTGCCCTCGCGGCGGCCGCCGGTGACCGGGTCGACCTCGTGGTGCTCGACGACGCCGTGCGCGGCCGGGTGCACAGCGCGACCCGCTCGGACGTGGTCCAGCGGTTCGGCGAGGCCCTCGCGCTGGCCGAGCCGGAACTCCGGCCGACCGACTGGGCCGCGGTCCCCGGGATCGTCGACGCCGTGACCACGCAGCGCGCCCTCGTGGTGCTCGCGACCAGCCTGGACTCGGTCGGCGCCTCCGGCGACCTGCTGACGGTCCTTCCCCTGCTCGCTCGGCGGCACGCCGTCGTCGTGACGTCCGTCGAGGACCCGGCCGTGGCGCGGATGGCGGCGACCGGCGAGGGTGACCGGCGGGGCGGGAGCGAGGCGGGCCTCCCGACCGGGACCGCTGCGACCCACGGGTCGGTCGACGTGTACCGGCGGGCGGCCGCGGAACGGTCGCTGCTCGATGCCGACGGCGTCGCGGACGTCGCCCGTCGCGCCGGCGCGGAGGTCATCCGTGGTCTGCCCGAGGAGGTCCCGCCGCGGACCGCCGACGCGTACCTGCGGGCGAAGGCGGCCGGGCGGCTCTGATCTGATCGGGAGGCGCCGGCCGGGAGGCGCTGGTCGGCACTGTCAGCCGGCGACGATCTCGGTGGCTCCCCGGTCGAACTCGTCGACGTCGCCGCGCTCCCCGGCACGGTGCGCGCGCCCGCCGACCACCCACTGGTAGGTCAGGACCAGCGCGAGCGCCACCGTGCCGATGCCGATCTTGACCGGCCACGGCCAGTCCTGCCGGGTCACCGTCCCCTCGACGATCCCGGAGAGCAGCAGGGTGAGCACGAGGCCGATCGCGACCGTGATGAGCGCGCGGCCGTCCTCGGCGAGGGCCTGCGCGCGGGTCCGGTGTCCCGGGGCGATCCACGACCACGCGATCATCAGGCCGGCCCCACCCGCCAGGAAGATCGAGTACAGCTCGAGCTGTCCGTGCGGAGCGATGTAGAGGAAGAAGTCCCCGAGCCGCCCCTGCGAGTGCATGATCGACGCCGACACGCCGAGGCTCACCGCGTTCTGCACGATCGAGTACGGCACGAAGAGCCCGGTGATGCCGAACGCCACCATGCTCGCGGCGATGTACGCGTTGTTCGTCCACACCTGCGCGGTGAAGGCGCCGAGCCCGTGGTCGGAGTAGTAGTCCACGAAGTCCTGCGTGGCGTACCGGCGGAGCGCCGAGTCCGAGCCGAACGTCGCGACGGCACCGGGCGTCGAGCTGATCCAGACGGCCGTCACGGCGGCGATCAGGGCGGTCGCGACGGCGACCCAGATCGTCACCCAGCGGATCCGGTACAGCGCAGCCGGCAGCTGCAGGGCGAAGAAGCCGACGACGGCGGTCACCGGGTCGACCGGCGTGCCCGTGAAGCGGAGCCGCGCACGGTGCAGGGTCAGCGACAGCCGGTCCCCGGTCGCCGAGCGTGGGGACACCTGCCGGATGCGGGCGAGGTCCGTCGCGGCCGACTGGTAGTCCGCGAGCATCCGGTCGACGTCGTCACCGGAGGTCGGACGACGCCGTGCCAGCCGGTCGAGTTCGTCCCACCGCGCACGATGTGTCTCCGCGTAGGCGTCCAGGTCCATGCGCTCCCCCTCGTGCTGGTCGGAGCCGCGCTCCGGGTCCCCGACCGCTCGTGGTCGTCTTCCGACAGAATGATCCCATGCCGAAGCGCGCCACGCCCCGGGACCTCGCGGACCGCCGCTTCGTCCGCGCCCTCGACGACACCGACGACGCACTCGTCGTCGGTGAGGCGGTCGCGCTCGACGTCGTCCCCGCGAGCATCGTGTTGCGGGGCGCGGCGGCCCTGCTCGACGCGCTGTGCCTCGTCGCGCTCCTCGTGATGCTGCTGCTCGGGCTGTCGCGCGTCATGCCGGCCGACATCGACTCCGGCTGGGCCGCCGCGACCCAGATCGTCGTGATGGTCGTCGTCTTCGTGCTCGTACCGGCGGCCGTCGAGACCGTGACGCGTGGCCGGAGCGTCGGCCGGTACGCCCTCGGCACCCGGGTGGTGCGGGTCGACGGCGGCGCGGTGTCGTTCCGGCACGCGTTCACCCGGGCGCTCGTCGGGCTCCTCGAACTCTGGCTCACCGTGGGGTCGCTGGCGCTGCTCGTCGCCCTGTTCGGGTCCCGCCCTCGGCGTCTCGGCGACCTGCTGGCCGGCACCGTCGTGCAGCACGAGCGCCTGCGTCGGTCGGTCGACCCGGTCGTGACGCTGCCGCCGTCGCTCGTCGGGTGGGCCGGCGTCGCGGACGTCCGCCGGCTGCCGCAGCGGCTGGAGAACCGGATCGCCGCGTTCTTCCGGGGTGCGGGGTCGGTTCAGCCCGGCCTGCGCGCCGAGGTGGCCCGGGCCCTGGCGGCGGAGGTCGCCGACTACGCCCAGCCGGTGCCGACGGTGCCGGCCGAGGAGTTCCTCGCCGGGGTGGTCGCCCTGCGCCGTGCCCGTGACCTGCGGGCGTTCACCGGGCGGGCGCGCACCCTCGAGCGGGCGAGCGTCGCGGCGAGCGCGCGTCCGCCGGGCTTCCCGCGCTGACGCCCGGACGCCCGGACGCTCGAACGACGCTGCGCACCGGTCCGGGTTCAGTAGCGGTACTGCTCCGACTTGTACGGGCCGTCGACCGGGACACCGATGTACGCGGCCTGCTCCGGCCGGAGTTCGGTGAGCCGGACCCCGAGGGCGTCGAGGTGCAGCCGCGCGACCTTCTCGTCCAGGTGCTTCGGCAGCACGTACACGCCGATCGGGTACTGGTCGAGCCGGGTGTGCAGCTCGATCTGCGCCAGCACCTGGTTCGTGAAGGAGTTGCTCATCACGAAGGACGGGTGCCCGGTCGCGTTGCCGAGGTTCATCAGGCGGCCTTCGCTGAGCACCAGGATCGAGCGGCCGTTCGGCAGGCGCCACTCGTGCACCTGCGGCTTGATCTCGACCTTCTCGGCACCGGCCATCGACTCGAGGCCGGTCATGTCGATCTCGTTGTCGAAGTGCCCGACGTTCGCCACGATCGCCAGGTGCTTCAGGGCGAGCATGTCGTCCACCCCGACGACGCCGAGGTTGCCGGTGCACGTCACGACGATGTCCACCTGGTCGGCGACGTCCTGCAGCCGGGCGACCTGGTAGCCGTCCATCGCTGCCTGGAGCGCGCAGATCGGGTCGACCTCGCTGACGATGACGCGGGCACCCTGGCCGCGGAGGGCCTCGGCCGCCCCCTTGCCGACGTCGCCGTAGCCGACGACGAAGGCGACCTTGCCGCCGATGAGGACGTCGGTGGCCCGGTTCAGGCCGTCCGGCAGCGAGTGTCGGATGCCGTACTTGTTGTCGAACTTCGACTTGGTGACCGAGTCGTTGACGTTGATCGCCGGGAACTTCAGCTCGCCGGTGCGCGCCAGTTCGTACAGGCGGTGCACGCCCGTGGTGGTCTCCTCGGTCACGCCTTCGATGTCGGCGGCGATCCGGGTCCAGCGGTCGGCGGACTGCTCGAGCGAGGACGCGACCGTGGCCAGCACGATCTTCCACTCGGCGCTGGCGTCCGGCTCGGCGTCCGGCACGCGACCGGCCGCTTCGGCGTCCACACCGGTGTGCACGAGCATCGTGGCGTCACCGCCGTCGTCGAGGATCAGGTTCGGGCCGGTCCAGTCGGCGCCGGACGCGGCGGCCTCGGCGCTCCAGTCGAAGACCTGGTTCGTGCACCACCAGTACTCGTCGAGGGTCTCGCCCTTCCAGGCGAACACCGGGACGCCGGCGGGGGCGTCCGGGGTGCCGGTCGGCCCGACGGCGACAGCGGCCGCGGCTTCGTCCTGCGTGGAGAAGATGTTGCAGCTGGCCCAGCGGACCTGCGCCCCGAGGGCGACCAGCGTCTCGATGAGGACCGCGGTCTGGACGGTCATGTGCAGCGAGCCGGCGATGCGCGCCCCGGCGAGCGGCTGCGCGGTGCCGAACTCGTCGCGGAGGGCCATCAGGCCGGGCATCTCGTTCTCGGCGAGACGGATCTGGTGGCGTCCGGCCTCGGCGAGCGAGAGGTCGGCGACGCGGAACGGGACGGCGGCGCGGGTGTCGGTCGGCATGATCGTCAGTCTTCCACGCGCTGCCGACGACGGTGGGGTCTCGTGACGTCCGTGGACAGCACCACGGGAACGGCCGCGGGTGCAGGAGAGCGCTGGACGGGCCTCCCGTCAGGAGGGGTGACGCTCCGGCGTCCGCGGCGGCGGGTCGCGGCGGATCACCCGCCAGCCCTGCGGGACCCGCAGCGTCGCGGCGTGCCGGGCACAGAGGTCGTACCCGTGCGGTTCGACGCGACCGGAGAGCGGCCCGACGACGACCATCGAGTCGGCGTAGTCGTACGTCAGGGTCGCCGAGGCGCCCGCGCCACAGGCGACCTTGCTGCAGATCCGTACGTCCATACCGGAGACGACCCTACCGGCCGTGTCCCGGGGACCCTGCCCGGGGTGCGGCCGCGTACGATGGCCGGATGCGCCGCAAGCCCAGGATCGTCACCCCGGTCGACCGTGCACGCGGACGCTCCCGCCACGGCCGCGGCCACCGGTCGAGCGTGACCGGACCCGAGCTCGCGCCGGTGATCACCCGTGCCGAGACCTTCGACCGCATCGTCGGCGACACCGCCCACTACCTGGTCGGACTCTGGCCGGGAGAACTGGCGGGCGTGGTGTTCCAGGTCGCGGACATGCCGACGGACACCGGCCTGCCGGACGAACTGCCCCGGTGGCGCATCGAGCGCGACGACCGTCGGGTGACCGTCTTCCGGATCCCGGTCGAGCGGGTCACCCACAGCCCCGAGAAGGACGACGTGGACCGGCGGATCGTCGTCGAGACCGCGGTGTTCCGCGCCGTGGCGGAGCTGCTCGACAAGGACCCGTGGGACCTGGCACCGGACCGCTACCGCCACTGGTGACGGACCGGACCGGGCCGAGCCCTAGGGGTAGATGCGCACCGGACTCGAGACCTCGGTCTCCGGCCGCACCGGGAACCCGGCGATGCCGTCGTCCCCCTGGTACGTGACCCCGGCGACCAGCCCGTCCGCGCCGCTGATCGTGACCTGCTGTGCGGTCGGCACCTTCACCGTGGCGGTCGAACCGGAGGTGACCTGCACCTCCTGCGAGTCGTCGCCCGAGCGCACGGTGACGGTCGCGTCCTGCCGGGTCGGGTTGACGAGGTTCAGCCGCGCCCCGGAGCCGGCGGCGACCGCGGTGACCGTGGTGCCCGAGAGCGGCTCGGCCGAGGCGAACCAGCCCAGGTCGGTCCGGTCGTCGTCGGTGGGGGTCGTGGTGCGGGCGCCCGCGACGATCGGCACCGACGAGTCGATCGTGAACGAGTAGCGCCCGTCCGGGAAGTCGTCGAGCGGCACGTCGGTGACGACGCCCGGCTCGGCGGTGGCGTCGACCGTGGTGCCGCCGCCGTCCGCCGTCGTGATGCCGAGGGTGACGCGTGCGACCTCGGTGCCCGGCACGTAGAGGCGGAGGACCGGGCCCGCGTCGGCGGTGTCCTCACCGCGCTGCGCCCCCTCGGCGTCGTCGAGGACGACCGCGGGGATGACCTGGCTGCGCGACGGCGCCGCCCCGCCGGAGACGATGTCGAACCCGCCGGGGGTGAGCGTCCGGACGACGGTCTCCTGCATGTGGGCGACGATCTGGCCACCGGACGAGGTGACGTGCACGACGGTCGAGCCCTGGTCGGTGACGAAACCGGAGAGCGGCACGACCTTCTGCGAGTTCGGGGCGACCACGATGCCGGTGGTGCCCGGGGCGCTGACGGTGCCGGTGGCGTCCGCGATGGTCAGGTCGACGGTCGCGTTGACGTCGGTCGGGTTGCTGAGCGTGACGAGGCTGGTGCGGCCGGTCTCGGTCGAGCCGCCGACCAACCAGGTCGACTGCGACGGGTCGTCACAGGAGGCTGCGCCCACGCCGACGACGTCGCCGTCGGACACGCTCTGGTAGCTGCTGCCCGCCACCTGCGGCGCGGTCTTCCCCGCCGGTGCGGTGAGGAGGGTCGGTGCGCTGCTGCCGGTGCTCGCGCTGCCGAGCTCACTGCGGTCGACCCGGTCGCCGGTGGTGGCGGTGGCGATCTGGGGCGACCCGATGGTGCTCGCGCGGGTGGCGTCGTTTCCGGCGTCGTCGGACAGACGCAGGGCGCTGCCGGCGCAGACGCGCTCCGCGGCGGCCGGCACCGGGATGACGGTCCGACCGGCGGGGTGTCCCGGGTCCTCGGTGGTGCCGATCGTGTGTGCGGCGGCGATCGTGCCGGCCGCGACGATCACGGCGACGGCGGTGGCGGTGCCGCGGAGGGCCCAGCGGCGCGCGGTGCTCGTGCTCATTCGTCGCGCTCCTCGTCGAAGGTGGTGGCGGGTTCGTCGGCCTCGAGGACGTTCGACGTCGCACGGCGGCGGCGCGGCGCGGTCGGCACGGCGAGCAGTGCGGCGGCGCCGAACACCACGCCGATCACCACGAGGTAGAGCACGTGGGTGGCCTTCGCGGCGGCCGAGCCCGTGCTGGTCCGGTCGACGTCGCCCTCGTAGTGGAACAGCGACCCGTTGGTGGTCTCGCCGATGCTCGTGAAGCGCGCGTCCTGGCCGATCGCGCCGGCGGCACGGTCGTGCACGGCGCGGGCCTCCGGGTCGGCGGGGGCGTCGTCGAGCAGGACGAAGCTGACGCCGAGGTCACGGAGGGCCGGTTCGGGGTCGTAGCCGCTGCGGCTCGCGAGGTTGCCGGCCAGGGTCGCCAGGCGGCTGCCCGACCGGCTCAGCGAGAGCGCGGTGGCGTCGAGGGTGGACTGGTCGTCGAGCGTCGAGCCCTGACCGCGCTCGAGGGCGACCGCGAGCGAGCCGTCGGTCTGCGGCTGGACGACGAGCGTGCCGACGTCGGGGTTGGCCTGCGCCTCGGCGTTGACGTAGGCGCTGAGCACCCGGCCCGAGGTCGGCTGGATGGCCGCACGGTCGAGGTAGAAGGCGGCGAAGGCCGGGGCGACCGCGACGGCGGCGAACACCGTCGCGACGAGTCCGACCACCGGTGCGGCCCGGGGGACGGTGTCGACACCGATGCAGGCGGCGACGACGATCGCGAGGGCGAACACCGACAGCGCGCTGCCCGGCCAGACGATCGTGGTGGTGGACCCGACGCCGGTGACGGCCAGGTGCGTGGCGCCGAACGCGGTGGCGTAGCCGAGGAGTGCGGCGACCAGCGCGGTGCCGGCGAGCGACCAGCGGTGACCGAGGACGGCTCCGACGGCGCTGGCGGCGACCGGCAGGGCCAGCACCGCCATCACGATCGGCAGCACCGCGTCACCGAGACCGAGCGGCGCGACCGCGGACAGCCAGCCGTTCCAGTCCGGCAGCGGCTGCCCGATCGCGAGCTGCAGGGCGCTCGGCGCAGGAGTGGCGGAGGGGACGCCCGGGTCGGCGAAGACCGCGAGCGGGTTGCCCCGGGCGATCTGCGCGAGCACGAGCGGGACGAAGAGCACCGCGGCCGGCACCGGCACGAAGACGCGTCGGTGGGCGTGCCGCCAGCCGACGGCGAGGGCGACGAGCCAGCCGATGAGCAGCACCGGCAGGAGCGACGGTGTCGAGGCGGCGATGACGGCGAAGAGCAGGGCGGCGCCCGAGGCCGACGCCCAGGAGCGGTGCGCCTCGACGAGGGTCAGGAACAGCCAGGGCAGCAGCACGTGGGCGATCACGGCGCCGAGGTGACCGGTGGTGACTGCACCGACGAGCGCGGGAGCGACCGTGTAGAGGACGGCGCCGATGACCGGCACCCAGGTGCGCGTCGTCACCTTGCGCACCGCGGCCCAGGCACCGAGGGCGGCGAGCGGGAAGGACAGCAGCATGACCACGACGACCGAGGTGGACGGCGACCAGAACGTGATCGAACCGAGCACCGCGACGACCGCGGCGAAGGGGTCCGACGGGCCGGTGAACCCGGTCCCGAGGGAGTGCCAGCCGAACCCGACGTTCCGCCAGAGGTCGCCGACGTCGGTGCTCAGCGGCAGCAGTCCGCCGCCGGTGAGCGCGGGCGACCCGAGCAGCGGGAAGAGCGTGACGACGCTGAGCACGGCCGCCGCGAGGACGACCCAGATGCCGCCGTCGGCCAGGAACGAGGCCCGGGCGATCGGTGCGTCCTCGACCCGCGCGAGCTCGACGTCGCGGGAGGTCGTGCGGTGCTCGTGCACCCGCCGCCAGCTGATCCGGAGCGGTTCGACCGCGGCCCAGCCGAGCTTCCGGTTCGCCGCGAGGGCCTTCCGGGCACGACCGACGCCACCGCCGAACGCGACCGCGAACGCCGCGGCGAGTTCGCCACCGACGGCGGCCGGGTGCTTCGCGACGAGGTGGCCGATCGCGCGGCCGAGGGCGAACGGCACGAGGGTCAGCCAGTGGATCCAGAGGACCCCGGCGGACGAGTAGGTCAGGCGGCGGTGCAGCTGCGCCTGGCGGTGCATCCGCACGCGGCGACGCTCGGAGACCTTGGCGCGGCCGAACTCCTCGATCGGCCCGGCGCTGGTCGCGCGGGCCTCCGGGACGACGGCGACACGGTGGCCGGCCAGGCGTGCGCGCACCGAGAAGTCGAGCGCGGCGTCGACGTCCGGCAGGGCCGGGTCGAACCCGCCCAGGCTGTTCCACACCGAACGGCGGACGAGCATGCCGCCGGCGGAGACGCCGAGCACGTCGGTGTGCCGGTCGTGCTGGCCCTGGTCGAGTTCGTCCTGGACGAGGGTGATCGAGCGGCCCATCCGGGTCATGCTCTCGCCGAAGGCGGCGATGCGGGCGGGGTCGTCGACGTTGACGAGCTTCGGGCCGGCGATCGCGACGGAGGGGGCGATCTCGACGGCGCCGAGGAGGGCGGCGAGCGTGCCGGGCGTGGGGCTGTTGTCGTGGCCCAGGAGCCACAGCCACTCGTCGACGCCGTCTCCGGCCTCGGCGCGCGGTGCGACCTGTTCGCCGTGGCGGACGGCCTCGCCGAAGGGGCGACCGGCCGCGATGCGGGAGAGCTGGGCGCTGCCGCCGAAGGACAGTTCCGAGGTGGATCCGTCGGTCGAGCCGACGTCGACCACCACGAGCCCCTCCGGCGGGCGGGTCTGCGCCGCCAGGGCGTTCAGGGTGCGGTCGAGATGGTCCGACCCGTTGGCTGCGACGAGGATCGCGGTGACGCGGGGCGTGGAGGCACTGGGCTGCATGACGGGAGCGACTCTACGGGCCGGGAGGCACGGTGCCGGCCGCCGACGGCGGCGCGGCGTGAACCTGTGGGAGCCTCAGGCGCGCTTCCGGAGCTTGCGACGCTCGCGTTCGGAGAGGCCGCCCCAGATGCCGAACCGCTCGTCGTTCTCGAGTGCGTACTCGAGGCACTGGGAGCGGACCTCGCACGAGGTGCAGATCTTCTTCGCCTCGCGGGTGGAGCCGCCCTTCTCGGGGAAGAACGCCTCGGGGTCGGTCTGGGCGCAGAGCGAGTCGACCTGCCACGAGAGCGGGTTCTCCTCGTCGGCCTCGGTCGACCGTCGGACCCCCGGGACGCCGAGGGCGACGGGATCGACGTGCCAGTCGTCCGGCACTCCGGCTTCGAAGTCGGATGCGCTCACCCTGATCACCCCTTGACGTCTCGGTTCGGGTCCCTGACGACGGTGTCGTCGGTGTAATTACATCGGTGTGATTCCCCGGAGTCAAGTCGCGGATCATAGAAGCCGCTCCGGCTTCTGCCGTGGCATGTCCCCCATTCGGGCGTGTCGCGGCGTGTCTGCGGGCCTTTCGGGGGACAGCGACGCCCCGCGTCCGGGGTGGAGGCGGGGCGTGGCGGTCCGACGCTGTCTACGCGGCGCGCTGCCGGGCCTCCCAGGCGCTCGTCACCATGTCGTCGAGCGTGTGCCGCATCGCCCACTCGAGGTCCCGACCGGCCGCCTCGCCGGTCGCGACGATGCGGGCCGGGTCCCCGGCGCGACGCGGGGCGACCTCGGGCCGGAAGTCGATGCCGGTCCCCCGGGCCATCGCGTCCATGATCTGGCGGACGCTCACGCCGTCACCGCTGCCGAGGTTGTACGCGCGCTGCAGCGGCTCCCCCGCCTCGAGCTTGCGGGCGGCGACCGCGTGCGAGTGCGCCAGGTCGGCGACGTGCACGTAGTCGCGGACGCACGTGCCGTCCGGCGTGGCGTAGTCGTCGCCGTTGATCCGCGGCGTCCGACCCGCCAGCAGGGCGTCGAAGACGAGCGGGAAGAGGTTGTGCGGGCTGGCGTCGTACAGGTCCGGCTCCCCCGACCCGACGACGTTGAAGTAGCGGAGCGACGTCGTCGTGAAGCCCGCCGCGACCTCCATGTCCCGGAGCAGCCACTCACCGATGAGCTTCGACTCGCCGTACGGGGACTCCGGGGCCTTCGGGGTCTCCTCGACCACCACGTCGACGTCCGGCGTGCCGTAGACCGCGGCGCTCGAGGAGAACACGACCTTGTCGACACCGGCGTCGGCGGCGGCACGGAGCAGGGTCGCCATGCCGGTCACGTTCTGCTCGTAGGTGTGCAGCGGCCGTTCGACCGAGACACCCGCGTACTTGAAGCCCGCGACGTGGACGACACCCGTGACCTCGTGCTCACGGAGCGTGCGGGCGAGGAGCTCGCCGTCCAGGATCGTGCCCTCGACGAAGGGCACGCTCTCCGGCACGAACGCGCGGAAGCCGCTCGAGAGGTCGTCCAACGCGACCGTGTCGAGACCCGCCGCGACCAGCGCTCGGACGACGTGGGACCCGATGTACCCGGCACCGCCGGTGACCAACCAACTCATGCCGCCACGCTAGCGGACCGGCCGGCCGCCCCGGGCGTCCGGTGCGCTCCCCTACGCGCCGGTCGCGATGAAGACCGTCGCGGTGCGGCCGCTGCCGGCGTCCGCCTCGACCGACACGTCGCCCTCGTCCGGCGTGATGTAGCAGGACTCCCCCTGGCGGAGCAGCGTCGCGGAGTGCGCCCCGACGAGCGTGACGACCCCCTCGGTGCAGATCGCGATCGACGGACCCGACAGCGGCGCGGTCCCGCCGGTCGTGAGTCCGACCGGGCGACCGTCGCTCGTGACGCGCACCAGGGCGAACCCGACGCCCTCGGGAGCGAAGCGGTCGACGACCGGGCTGAGGTGCTCCGGTTCGAGCAGCGGTGCCGGGTACGCCGTGAAGTCGAGGACACGCAGCAGTTCGGGGACGTCCACGTGCTTCGGGGTGAGGCCGCCGCGGAGCACGTTGTCGGACGGGGCCATCAGCTCGATGCCCAGTCCGTCGAGGTACGCGTGGATGTTGCCGGCGGGCAGGTACATCGCCTCGCCGCGGGTCAGCGTCACGCGGTGCATGAGGAGCGAGACGACGACGCCGGGGTCGTCCGGGTAGGCCCGGGCGAGGTCGGCGGCGGTCGCGGTGTTCGGCGAGACGGTGGTGTCGGCCGTGGTGGCGGCGTCCACGGCCGCTGCGGTCAGGTGTCCGACCGCACCGATCACGGCGCGGGCGGAGTCGTCGGTCTCCTCGAGCCAGCGCACGGTGTCCTCGAGCCCCTGCTGCAGGTGCACGACGAGCGGTCCGAGTCGACCGGACCCGGCGTCGAGCGTCTCGACCTCGGCGAGCGCGTCGGCCACGGGGCGGAAGCCGCTGAGGGCCTCGAACCGGTCGCTCAGTGCCACGACGAGCTCGGGCTTCGGGAACGGGTCCTTGTAGTTGCGGGCCGGGTCGTCGACCGGGACGCCCGCGGCTTCTTCACGGTCGAAGCCCTCGCGTGCCTGCTCGGGCGTCGGGTGTGCCTGCAGGGAGAGCGGGGCGGCGGCGGCCAGGACCTTGAGCAGGAAGGGCAGGCCGGTCCGGTCGTCGCCGAGGGCGGTCTGCGGTTCGGCGTCGATCCAGTCGAGGACGGTGTCCGCGCCGCCGACCATGGCGGGGTTCACCACGACGCTCGGGCTGCCGGGGTGGGCGCCGAGCCAGAGTTCGGCCTGCGGGACGCCGGTGACGGTCCGTCCGAGCAGTTCGGGGATCGCGGAGACGGACCCCCAGGCGTAGTCGCGCGGGGTGTTCGTGATGCCGAGGAACATGGGTCGAGCGTATCCGGCGATGCGCGGCACTAACCTGTCCTCCGTGACGAACACCTGGCCACTGGCGCGCGGCTCCGTGCCCGAACGAGAGGCCTTCGCCCTCGCCGCCACGGTCCTGCTGACGCTGTCGGCGGGCGACGCCGTCCCGAACACGATCACCTGGTGGGGTGCCGCGGCGGTCTGGGCACTCGAGGGTGCCTGGGGCGTCAGCGTCGTGGTCCGGGCGCGTCCGCCGTTGACGCGCACCCCGCGCGCGCTCTGGCTCTTCCTGGCCTGGTGCCTGGTGTCCGTGCTCTGGTCGCACTGGCGGCCGGCGACGCTGGCGAGCACCGTGGCGCAGGTGCTGTGCGCGCTGGTCGCCTTCGCGATCGCCTCGACCCTGACCTGGCGGCGGATCCTCGACGCGATGAGCCTGGCGTTCCGCTGGGTGCTCGGGCTGTCCCTGCTGTTCGAGGCCGTCGTCGCCGTCGTCGTCCGGCACCCGATCGCTCCGATCTGGACGGACTACGGCGACCGGGACATCCCGGACGCGTTCTACTTCTCGCGGGCCGAGCTCTTCACCGGCGGTCGCATCCAGGGGCTGCCGGGCAACGCGAACCTGCTGGCGATGGTCGCCCTGCTCGCGGCGATCGTCGTGGCCGTGCAGCTCGCCGAGGGTCGGATGCGCCGGATGCGGGCGATCGGCTGGCTCGTCGTCGCCGTGCTGGTGACCGCGCTGACCCGCTCGAGCACCGTGCTCGTCGCCGCGTTCGTCGTGCTCGTGGTCCTGGCGCTCGCGCTCGGGATGCGTCGGGTCCCGACCGAGCGCCGGGCGCCGCGGTACGGGGCGATCGTCCTCGGTCTGGTGGTCGTTTTCGTCGGGGTGGTGCTCGCGAAGGACTCCCTGGTCGCCGTGCTGGGTCGGTCCTCGGACCTCACGGGGCGCGGGACGATCTGGAAGGCCGTGTGGGGCCTCATCGAGCAGCACCCGGTCCTCGGGTTCGGCTGGATCGGCTACTGGTGGCCGGACATCCCCCTGCTCGCGCACCTCGCTCCGCGCAACGGCGTCACCTACCTGCAGGCGCACGACGCGGCGCTCGACGTGTGGATGCAGACCGGGCTCGTCGGTCTCGTGCTCTTCGCCGTCTACGTCGTGACGACGCTCAGCCGTTCCTGGGCGGGCGCCACCCGCGTCGGCTTCGGCCCCGACCTGGCGCCACGGCCGTTCGACGCGGTCGGGCTGTTCCCGCTGCTGGTCGTCGTCGCCCTGCTGGTACAGGCGATCGCGGAGTCTCGGCTGCTCTACCAGGGCAACTGGGTGCTGTTCGCCCTGCTCGCGATCAAGTCACGCATCGTCCTGGTCACCGAGGAGCCCCCGTCGGTCGGCGACGGCCCACGTACGCCGATCGCGAAACGCGCGTTCCGGTGGGCGGCGAACCCCTGAGCCGCCGGACCACCCGCCCGATCGGCTGACCCGACAACCCGACGAGCGACGTCGCGACCGGGCGCCGGACTCACCGGTCGCGGAGCACGAGGCTGCACGGCACACCTGCGGTCCACGGGGCCGTGCGGACCTCGACCACGGCTCGCGGGTCCGCCCGGCAGGTCGCGACCGCGTCGCGGAACTGGGGCTGCCACTCGGGCCCGCCGTCCCGGCGCGTGACGGTGGACGCGTTCGCCACCCACGTCGTCACCAGGACCGCGACCACGCACCAGCCGACGGCCGACCGGACGACGTGCGCCGCGCCTCCAGACCGGGAGGCCCGACCCACCACGCGACGTCCGCTGCGGCCCGACGTGACCACACGCTCGACCAGGACGGCGGCGGCGACCACGACGGCCGCGGTGAGGAGCATGCCGGCGGCGGCCGCGTACCGGGAGGGCGTGGCGGTGACCAGCGCCGCCGGCGGGGCCGTCGACCACCGGCCGTCGGCCGAACGGTTCGCCAGGAGCGCCGCGGTCCAGACCACGCCGGCTCCGACCAGGAGCGACACGGCGAGCACCGCGGCCCGCCAGCGGCCGCTGCGCAGCGCGACGACGCTGCCGAGGAGGACGACGACGAGCACGAGGACGGCGGGCACCACGAGCACCCACCACCCGTGGTCGAGGACGGTACCGGCCACGGCCGTCAGGTCCGCGTCCCAGAGCCCGCCGAAGGTCTGCAGCAGCCAGCCCGCGACGACGTCGGCGGCGGTGGGGTCACCGGGGCGGGCGACGCGGGTGGTCGTCAGCGCCGTCACGACCTGCGCGGTCCCCGCGGCGAGGGCCGCCAGGGTCACGGGCAGGGGCACGAGGCGGTGGGGCTGCGCTCCGGCCAGCCAGCCCGAGGGGGACGGCCTCCGCGTCGGCAGCCAGGCCAGCGCGAGGAGCGGGAGGAAGAGGACGGCCTGCACCTCGGTGCCGAGGGCGAGGACGGTGACCACGGCGAGACCCGCGGCACCCCACCAGGTCCGGCTCCGGTAGGCGAGCAGCCAGGGCGTGAGGAACAGCGCGAAGGTGTGCAGGTTCGCCGCGTTGCCGGAGACCTCCCACGGCGCGGTGGGCAGGACGACCGGGACCACGGCGAGCACGAGCCGGAGCGGCCACGACGGCACGACGTCGCGCGCCAGCAGGAACACCGCCGCACAGACCGCACCGGCGAGCAGGCACGAGGTCGCGGAGACCACGAGGGCGTAGTCCGCGACCGGGAACGACAGCGCCAGGTCCACGACCAGCCGCGGGACCAGGTGCAGGTACCCGGCGTACGGGTGGACCAGGCTCGCGACCGGTCCGAGCGCCAGGTGCTCACGGAGGAAGACCCCGCCGTCCTCGGCCCAGACGGTGCCGCGGGCGACCGGTCCGAGCCGCAGCCACGCGGTCGCGGCGGCGAGCGCACCCACCAGCAGCGCCGTGACCGTCGCGGCGAGTGCGGTCTCCCGGCCCCGCCGCGTGTGTCCCATCGCGCTCGACGGTAGTGCGATGACGACGATCCGCGATATCGACGCACCGCGATGCGTCGGACCCTCCCCGCGGGTTGCGTCATCATGGACGGATGACGGATGCCCGGACGACGCGACTCACCCTCGCGCGCCGGTACCTGTCCGCGTGGATCGGGTTCTCGGCCGGCGGACGGTTCAGTCAGGCGCTGGCGACCGCGATCGTCCTCTTCGCCTTCGGTGAGCCGACGGTGCGGGTGCTCGTCGGGACCGCAGGCACCTGGGCCGTCCTGGTCACGCTCGTCGTCCTCGCCGGGCTCAGCCTGCTCGGGCAGCGCTACCGGATCGAGTGGCACGGCGTGCTGCCGCTGTCCCTGCTCGCCTTCATCGGGTACTGCGGGCTCAGCGTGCTGTGGAGCGAGTACTCCTGGGTCGCCCTCCGCGGGTTCGCCGAGACCCTCGGCTTCGTCGGGCTCGGGCTCTACCTGGCACTCGGCCGCGACCTCGTGCAGGTCATCCGGGCGTGCGGCGACGCGTTCCGGATCCTGCTGGTGGTCGCGCTCGCCCTGGAGGTCCTCTCCGGCCTGGTCATCGACGTCCCGTTCCCCGCGTTCGGCATCCACGGCGACATCGCGTACGGCGGCCCGATCCAGGGCATCGGCGGGACCCGCAACGTGATGGGCTTCATCGCCGCGACGGCACTCGTGACCTTCGTCGTCGAGTACCTCACCCGATCCGTGCCGCACTGGCGCGCGATCGGCTCCACCGCCCTGGCCGTGGTCACGCTGATGCTCGTGCAGTCCCCCATCACCGGGCTCGCGATGATCGCCCTCACCGTCGCCGCCCTGGCGATGTGGTCCCTCCGGCGGGCGCCGGCCACGTCCCGCCCGGTCATCAACACCGTCCTGGGGGTGTTCGTCCTCGCCATCGGGACGGTCCTGGTGGTCGCCCGGAACCGGGTCCTGCCCGAGATCGGGGCGGCCGGTGGGACGTCCACGCGGCTGGCGCTCTGGTCGCAGATCCGCGACTTCATCGAGCAGCACCCGGTGCAGGGCTGGGGGTGGGTCGGGTCGTGGCCGAGCGAACCCGTCGTCCCCTACGTCACCTTCGTGGACCCGGCCGGCGCCCGCTTCACGTCGGGCCTCGACGTCGTCGTGGACGCCTGGCTGCAGGTCGGGTTGGCGGGCATGCTGCTGCTGGTCGCGGCCGCCCTGCTCGCGTTCGCCCGCGCCTGGGTGACCGCCACGACGTACCCGGGCGTGGCCTACGTCTGGCCCGCCGCGGTCCTCGTGCTGCTCGGGGTGACCAGCGCCGCCGAGAGCACCCTGCTGCACGGCGCCGGACTGATGGTGTTCGTGACCGTGCTCGTCGTGTCGGCGCGTCGACGGTCCTGGCGGCGACGCCTCGAGCTCCCTCGCCCGTGAGCTGCGTCTGACCGGTCGACGTCGGGTGCCTCAGCGCTCGGTGGTCGGGAACGCACCCCGCCGGACGGTGGCGCACCCGAGCGTCACGTTCCACCCCTGCGGTGCCTGGTCGAAGCGGTACTCCGTCGCTCCCTCGACGCAGTGCCGACGGGCGGCGCGGTACTCGGCCGACCAGCTCGGCGCTCCCGTGCGAGCACTCTCGCCCGGCAGGGCGCGCCATCCGAGCAGCCCGACGAGCAGTGCCAGGACCACCACACCGGCGGTCGTCGCGGCACGGCTCCGCACCCGCAAGAGGCGCTCGGCAGCGAGGACGACGATGCCCAGGACGAACATCGACGGCACGGCCGCGTACCGCAGGTAGCCGGCGGCCGCGAGCAGCTCGACGCCGTGGTGCGTGAAGTCGATCCGTGACGTGGGGTTCACCGCGAGGGCGACGCACCACACCAGCGGTGAGGCGACCACGAGGGCGACGGTCAGGGTCCGGAGCGTGCCGAGTCCGTCGTCACGCCGCCACCGGCCCCACAGCGCGACCACCACGGCGGCGACGACGGCGAGGGCCAGGACGACCAGCAGCACCGGCCCGACCTGCACGAGCCGGGTCACCGCGGGCCCGACCCGCGGCCAGACGATGCTGAGCAGCGGTTCGAGGAACCACCCGCGGACGACGTCGAGGGGCTGCTGTGCCACCGGGACGCGGACGCGCGGCACCAGCACCGCGGTGGACAGCTGTACCGTGAGTCCGAGGAGCAGCGCCCCGCCGATCGTCCACGACCGCCGGTGCCGGACCCCGAGCAGCAGCATCGGGACGAAGAACAGCGCCTGGATCTCACTCATCGCGACGACGAACGCGACGAGCGCCGGCAGCAGCGCGCCGCGGGTGCTGCTCGGCCGGACGAGCAGCAGCACCGGCACGAGGAACAGCAGGAACGAGTGCAGGTTCGCGGTGTTGCCGAGGACCTCGAAGGCGACGACGGGGGTCAGCACCGGCACCAGGGCGAACAGGACCCGCGTGGCGGGGTGCTGCAGCGCCTCCCGGGTCCAGACGACCGCACCCGCCGCGGCGAGGCCCACGACGAGGCAGCAGAGCAGCGTGAGGGTCCGGGCGTAGTCCGCGACCGGGGCGGCGGTCGCGACGTCGGTCAGGAGGCGCGGGACCAGCTGCTGGTAGCCGTCGTACGGCAGCACCAGCGACACGAGCGGCCCGGAGTGCAAGCGCTGGGTGAGGAACACTGCGGCGTCCTCGGCCCACAGCGTGTTCCGCGCGCCGGGCAGGAGTCGGAACCAGGCGAGCCCGGACGCGACGACCCCGACGAGCAGCGGGAGCAGCGGGAGCAGGGTGCCTCGAGGGCGCCGGGCGACGCGCGAGACCGCGGCGATGCCACCGGCGGGCCGGGCGGGACCGGCGACGAGGGAGCTCATGGCGACATGATGTCGGAGCACCACCCGGGTGAGCGAACCCGCAGGCTCGCGCAGTGCAGGCCAGAGCGGGTCAGAGCAGGTCAGCGACGACGGGACCCGCGCCCGAACCGGCGCTGCAGGCCCCACTGCGTCGTGCGGAGCATCGCCTCGACCACGATCGCCTGGCTCATCTTCGACACCCCGTGCACCCGGTCACGGAACCGGATCGGGACCTCCACGATCGTGCCGCCCAGGTCGTGCACCCGCAGCGTCATGTCGACCTGGAAGCAGTAGCCCTTCGAGTCGATCTCGTCCAGCGCCATCCGCGCGATCGCGTCGGCGCGGTACACGCGGAAGCCCGCGGTGATGTCGTGCACGTCCAACCCGAGCATGATCCGCGCGTAGGCGTTGCCGCCACGGCTCAGCAGTTCACGGTGCTTCGGCCAGTCGACCACCGACCCACCGGCGGTCCACCGCGATCCGATCGACAGCATGACCCCGTCGGCCGGGTCCGCGTCCGCCACGGCCGCGATCAGCGCCGGCAACCGGTCCGCCGGGTGCGACCCGTCCGCGTCCATCTCGACGAGGAACTCGTACCCGCGCTCCAGTCCCCAGCGGAACCCCGCGACGTAGGCGGTGCCGAGACCGAGCTTGCCGGACCGGCGCAGCAGGTGCACGCGGTCGTCGTCCGTCGCACGTGCGGCGACCAGGTCGCCGGTGCCGTCCGGGCTGCCGTCGTCCACCACGAGCACGTGCGCCTCCGGCACCACGCCGAGCACGCGGTCCAGGATGTCCGTCACGTTCTCGGCCTCGTTGTAGGTCGGGACGATGACGAGCGTGCGGGGGGAAACGGATTCAGCCATGGTTCTCTCTACGGTCTCGGACGAGCACGGACGTCACCCGCCCGGATGCCGGGCCCCTCATCGGTCCGGCGCACCGGACGCTGCCGTCCGACCTCGCGACATCGTACGGTGTCGCGGCCCGGTTGCCGTCCCGAGGGGCCGGGGTGTCTGATCGGAGACACAGCGTCCGGATCGCCGGACACAGCGCGGTCGCCAGACTCGGTCCGATCGCCAGACACGATGTCCGGTCGCGACTCACGGTGGTCGGAGGAACAGCCGTGCCCGCCCGCAGGAGCGGACGGGCACGGTGACACGGAGCGTCGGACGACTCAGCGGACGACGACCGACTTGCAGCCGAGCGCGGTGCCCGACGACCCGGAGGCGTCCACCGCGGTGGCGCACACCTGGTGCGTCCCGGCGGTGGCCGTGATCGTCGTCGTCCACCCACGCTGGCGTCCGGCGGTCGGGTGGGCGCGCGCCACGTCGGCGCGGACGGCGCCGGTCTGGACGCGGGTGGCCTTGCCGTCGACGGTCACGTCGACCGGGATGAGCGCCGTGGTGTCGGCGTCCCAGGCCCAGCCGGACACGGCGATGCCGCCGCTGACCGCCGTGGCGCTGTCGAAGGCGCCCACCGGGGCGGAGCCGACCTGGATCGTCGCGCACTTGAGCGCCGGGTTCGTCGTGCCCGCGCCGGCGTTGATCGCGTAGACGCACACCTTGTGGGAGCCGGGCTTCGCGGCGACGGTGGTCGAGAACCCGTGCGCTGCGCCGTAGACCGGGAACACCTTCGCGATGTCCGAGCGGCTCTGGTTCGCGCTGATCCGGCGTCCGACACCGTCGACGTAGACGTCCACGGAGATCGGGCTGGTGACGTCACCGTCGACCGTCCACCCACGGATCGCGATGCCCGCGGCGGTCGGGGTCATCGAGTCGACGGAGCCGGTCGGGGTCGAGCCCGGCACGCGCACCGAGCGGCACGCGGCGAGGAGCTTGTCCGCACCGGGTCCGACGTTCACACCGGTGACACAGACCGAGCGCGTCCCACCGGCCGCAGGGACCGTGACGTCGAAGCCGTGCTTCGCCCCGGCACCCGGGTAGGCGCGGGAGACGTCGGACCGCGACGCCGACGCGGTCACCGTGGTGGCCTTGCCGTCGACCGCGATGCGGGCCTTGATCGACGTCGCCTTCTTGTCCGGGTCGATCGTCCAGCCGTTGACCCGCAGGCCGCCGGGGACCGCGGTGACCCCGTTGACGGCACCGAACGGGGCCGCCTTGATGACGGTGACGGTCTTGCAGCCGAGGCTCTGGCTGCGCAGGCCGTCGGTCCCGAGCGCCGTGACGCACACCTTCCGGGAGCCCGGCGCCGCCGCGATGCTGGACTTGAAGCCGTGCGCGTTGCCGAAGCCGGGGTGCGCCCGTCCGATGTCCGGGCGGGACGCCGATGCGGTGATCCGGGTGACGGTGGAGTCCACGGTCACGTCGACCTTGGTCGAGGCCTTGTCGGTCGGGTCGATCGCCCAACCGTTGACGGTGACGCTCTCGGCGCCACCGGTGACGCCGTCCAGGCGCCCCTGGGGCTGGGCGTTCGAGGTCGGCGAGCCGAACCAGTCCGTGTACATCCGCCAGAAGTTGCGGTTGCCGTACGCCGAGCACGAGTCACCCGTGCCGTAGAGGTTGTTCAGCGCGGCCGTGTTCGGGGTGTACGGCGTGTAGTAGTACAGCGCGGCGGTCGCCTTGTTCTGGACCGAGACCGACTTGGTGCCGCAGGAGGTCGGCACGTTGTACTGGATCTGGCGCACGCCCGGGTTGAACCAGGTGAAGTAGTTGCTGGTGCCGGCGGGGTTGCCGTAGCGCTTCCACTGCCACGCGGACCAGTAGACCTGGTTGCCGACGCCGGCGTAGGCCGGGTCGCAGTGGCCGCCGACGTTGTCGGGGCAGGCGTAGCCCATCGCGCGCTCGAGCCGGGAGGCGGAGGGGTTCCGCGCGGTGGCGCCGCTGACCAGGGTCTGCTCCTTCTGGAGCGTCACGAGGATGACCTTCGGGCTGATCGAGCAGGCGGCGGCGACGCGGGAGATCATCACCGCGGCCGAGAGGTTCGACCCCCCGGTGACGGCGCGGCACATCGGGTCGCTGCCGCGGGAGTTCATGCTGAACCTCCCGTTGCTGAGGCAGGAACTCGACGCACAGGTGCCGACTTGGGTGCTGAGGAACGACTGGATCTGCGCGGCGCTCATCGAGGCGCCGTCGTAGAAGTTGGCGTCCGAGATGATGTTGCCCGCCGAGAACGACGAACCCGTCACCGCGGACGCGGAGTCCTGGGAGGTGTTCGGACCGGACAGCTGGAAACCGACCAGCACACTCGCGAGCGCGAGCATGCTCGCGATGATGGCGACGACCTTCTTCACGTCGTGGGGCCTTCCGTTGGCGTCGACGGGGTTGGGTGGCGTGCGCGATGCGCTCTGCGCAGTCGGTCGACCCCTGACGAACGGCCGGTGCACACGGGTCACATCAGGTTACCTGGATCACAGTGATCACACAGCCCCCAGTCCTGCCCCCGAACGGGAGGCCCGGCTCGTCCCCGTCGCGCCCGCTCCGGACCGCGGTCACCCGCGTCCCGCACGCCTGAGCATCGGTTCAGGAGTTCGGGTCGAGTGACGCCTCGACCCGGCGACGGACCGCCGCACCCACGCCGTCGCCGCGCCGGGCGCGACGGGCGTGGCGGAGGACGGCAGGAGCCTCCCGGCAGAGCCGCCACCACGCGGCCGGCGTGAGCTGCGCCGACGACGGCCGCAGCAGGTCCCTGACCAGGCGACCCGCGGTCCGGACCACGACCCGCAGGGCGAACCCGGCCGAGGCGTTCCGCAGCACGACGGCCAGACGGTTCCGCATGCTCTGCGAGCGGACCAGGGGTGAGTCACTGCCGGAGCTGGCCGCGTGCCGGTGCACGACGACCGCGTCGGGGGCGTGCCGGACCTCGTAGCCGGCGAGGCGGAGGCGCCACGCGACGTCGAGGTCCTCGTAGTACATGAAGAGGGACGGGTCGAAACCGCCGACCGCGTCGAGGGGCTCGCGACGGAGGAACGCCGCTCCCCCGGAGAAGCCGAACAGCGGCGCGGCCTCGGGCCCGTCGTCGAGCGGGCGGAGCCAGTCGCGGTCGCGTCCGTTGCCGGAGCGGTCCAGCACGACGCCCGTGCCGTTCACCAGGGTCTGACCGACCTCCGCGCGTCGCCAGCGTCGACCGTCCGGTGCGACGAGGTCGTCCGCGGACCGCGGGTCACCGGCGGGGACCGGGGCGAACCGTCCTTCGAGGACCACCGTGGCGGCGACGGCCGCGACCCGTGGGCCGCCCGCCGCGAGGACGGCGAGTCCGCGGTCGAGGAACCCGTGGTCGGCCACCGCGTCGTTGTTGAGGAGCACGACGACCTCGCCCGAGGCGGCGGCGATCCCCCGCACGACGCCACCGGCGAACCCGGAGTTGGTGGGCTCCGGCACCACGACGACGTCCGGCAGGTCCGCGCGGTACGCGGCGACCGTGGCGTCGTCGGCCTCGTTGACGACGAGCACCACCTCGACCGACGCGTCGACCCGCTGGGAGAGCACGGACTCGACGGCCCGGCGGGTGAGCTCGGGCTGGTGCCAGTCGATGATGACCACGGAGACGTCCACGGCGTCAGTCTCCCAGGTCCCGGGTGTCCGGAGATCGCGTCGGTATAGTCGTACCCGCCTTCCGCAGGCACCTTCGCCAGCCGACGTATGGAGTCCGTTCCGTGTCCACCTCCGCGCCCCGCGTGTCCGTCGTCGTCATCAACTTCCGAGGGACGGACGACACGCTCGAGTGCATCGCCCGCCTCAGCGAAGTCGACTGGCCGGCGGACCGCCTCGAGATCGTCGTCGTCGAGAACGGCTCCGGCGACGACAGCGAACAGCGGCTCCGGGCCGCGCTCGGTGCCCAGTCGAACGTGAAGATCATCGTGTCGGCCGAGAACCTCGGCTTCACCGGCGGCAGCAACCTCGGTGCACGTGAGGCGAGCGGTGACGTCGTCGCCTTCCTCAACAACGACGCCAAGCCGGACGTCAACTGGGTGAAGGAGGGCATCGCCGGGTTCGCCCCGAGCCCCCGCGTCGCAGCCGTCGCCAGCAAGGTCCTCGACTGGGAGGGCCAGACGATCGACTTCGTCGAGTCCGGCCTCAGCTGGTTCGGCATGGGCTACAAGAACCACATCGCCGAGCTCGACGACGGCCGCTTCGACGAGCCGCAGGACCTGCTGTTCGGCACCGGCTCGGCGCTGTTCGTCCGCCGCGACGTCTTCCTCGAGGTCGGTGGCTTCGACGAGGGCCTGTTCATGTTCTACGACGACGTGGACCTCGGCTGGCGCCTCAACCTGCTCGGCTACCGCGTCCGGTTCGCACCGCGGTCCGTCGTCTACCACAAGCACCACGGCTCGATGAAGTCGTTCGGCGACCACCGCGAGATGTACCTGCTCGAGCGGAACGCCCTGCACCTGCTCTACAAGAACCTGTCCGACGAGAACCTCGGCGTCTTCCTGCCCGCCGCCCTCGCCCTGCTCGCCCGTCGCGCGGTGGCGAAGAGCGGCCGGGACTCGGAGGAGTTCGACATCCGTCGCTTCACCGGCGCCCCGGACGAGTTCGACCCGACCACCCCGATGTCGAAGGAGGCGGTGGCCGGGCTGTACGCGCTCGACCAGTTCGTCTCAGACCTCCCCCGCCTGTCGGAGGAACGGCGACGCATCCAGGGGCAGCGCGTCAAGACCGACAAAGAGGTCTTCCGCCTGTTCGGCGACGCCTTCAAGCCGCTGTTCGAGGACGGCTACTTCCTCGAGGGCTACCAGGCCATCATCGAGGCGTTCGACGTCGAGCAGCCGATGCACCGCACCCGCGTGCTCGTCATCACCGGTGACGCCCTGGGTGCCAAGATGGCCGGCCCGGGCATGCGTGCGTGGAAGATCGCCGAGGCCCTCAGCGAGCACAACGACGTCCGCCTGGTGACCTGGAACGTCGCGAACCGCAAGACCGACCGCTTCGAGGTGTCCCGCGTCCCGCTCCAGCACGAGCGCGCCATGCGGGAGCACGAGGAGTGGGCCGACGTCATCTTCTTCCAGGGCTACGCGCTCCACCACTTCCAGACCCTGCAGAACTCGAACAAGGTCATGGTCGTCGACCTGTACGACCCGATGCACCTCGAGCAGCTCGAGCAGGCGCGCGACAACGGCGACGTCGGCTGGCGCAACCAGGTGACCAGCACGACCGAGGTGATCAACCGCCAGCTCGAGCGCGGCGACTTCTTCCTCTGCGCCTCCGAGCGGCAGCGCCTGTTCTGGCTCGGACAGCTCGCCGGGGTCGGTCGGGTCAACCCGGACAACTACCTGGCCGACGACAACCTGAAGAAGCTCATCGCCATCGCACCGTTCGGCATGGACTTCACCCCGCCGGCGCACGAGCGCAAGGCCATCCGCGGCGTCACGCCCGGCATCGGCGAGGACGACAAGGTCGTCATCTGGGGCGGCGGCATCTACAACTGGTTCGACACCCCGTCGCTGGTGCGCGCGATCGCCAAGGTCGCCGAGACGCACGACGACATCCGCCTGTTCTTCCTCGGCGTCGCGCACCCGAACCCGGACGTGCCGGAGATGGCGATCGTGTCCGAGACCCGTCGCCTCAGCGACCAGCTCGGTCTGACGAACAAGCACGTGTTCTTCAACGAGCAGTGGGTCGCACTCGACGACCGTCAGAACTACCTGCTCGAGGCCGATGCAGGCGTCTCGACGCACTTCGCGCACATCGAGACGACGTTCTCGTTCCGCACCCGCATCCTCGACTACATGTGGGCGAACCTGCCGATCGTCACCACCGACGGCGACAGCTTCGGCGACCTGGTGGCGGCCGAGGGCATGGGCGTCGCGGTCAAGGAGCGCGACGTCGACGGACTCGCCGCTGCGCTCGAGTCGATGCTGTACGACCCCGAGGCCGCCCAGGCTGCCCGCGATGCCGTGAGCCGCGTCCGGTCCGACTTCACCTGGGAGCGGGCGCTCGAACCCCTCGTCGAGTTCTGCAAGGACCCGCACGTCGCCGCCGACCGCGCCCACGAAGCAGCGGTCCCGGCTGGCTCCGTCGCCGCAGCCGGACGCCCGCGCGTGCAGCTGAGCCCGGCCCGGCAGCGCGAGCTCCAGTTCCACCAGATCGCGAACAGCCGGCACGGCATCTCGCGTGACGTGCGCCTGGCCACCTGGTACCTCCGCGAGAACGGCGTGACCGGGCTCCGGGACAAGGTCCAGAACCGTGTGCGCATCATGCGGGAGAGCAAGAACGGGCGCTGACGTCCGGCGGCCCCCTGTGGCCGCCGATGTACAGTTGTCCGTCGCCCGCGTCGAATGTGAGGAAACACCTTGAGCAACATCGTCACCGAGCGGTTCGATCGGCTCCGCCAGGAGCGGATGATCCCGGCCGGTCGCCCGGCCACCGCCGTCATCGGGTCGATCCGAGAGGTCTTCGCGCACCGGCAGCTGCTCGACCTGCTGATCCGTCGTGACCTGAAGTCCCGGTACAAGGACAGCGCGCTCGGGTTCGCGTGGACGCTGATCCGTCCGCTCGTGCAGCTGGCGATCTACTACTTCGTCCTGGGCGAGATCCTCGGCGCGTCCCGCAACATCCCCGAGTTCGCGATCTACGTGTTCTCGGGTCTGACGCTCTACGGCCTGTTCAGCGAGATCGTCGCGGCGGGGACGGCGTCGATCGTCTCGAACGGCGGGCTGATCAAGAAGATCTACCTGCCGCGTGAGATCTACCCGCTGGCGAGCGTGGGCGCGGCGCTGTTCAACTTCGGCGTCCAGCTCGTCGTGCTCCTCGCCGCCGCGATCCTGCAGAGCGGCTTCGCCTGGGTGCGGCTCGACCTGCTCTACTTCTTCCCCGCGACCCTGGTGATCCTGATCTGGGCCACCGCGTTCGCACTGCTGCTCGCCGCGGCGAACGTGTACCTGCGCGACATGCAGTACCTGGTCGAGGTCCTGGTGCTCCTGCTCATGTGGGGCTCCCCCATCGTCTACGCCTGGCAGATGGTCGCGACGCGGGCACCGGAGTGGCTCCTCACCCTCTACACGTCCAACCCCATCACGCTGGCCGTGCTCGGCATCCACCGGGCCTTCTGGACCGCGGGCCCCGACTCGGAGTACCCGGCACACCTGCTGCTGCGCCTGTGCGTCGCCGGGCTCGTCGGCCTCGTCGCGCTGCTGCTGTGCCAGCGCGTGTTCGCCAAGCTGCAGGGCAACTTCGCCCAGGAGATCTGATCCGATGACCATCGACGCCAACCTGACGCAGGAGACCCGCTCCCCGTTCTCGGACGCCCCCGCCGTGGTCACGGTGAAGAACGTCTCGAAGCGCTTCACGATCCGCAAGGACAACTCCCTCAAGGAGCGCATCGTCACGCTCGGTCGCGCCGGACGCCGCCACAGCGAGGACTTCTGGGCACTCAAGGACATCAGCCTGGACATCCCCGCCGGCACGACGATCGGCCTGCTCGGCCCGAACGGCTCCGGCAAGTCGACGCTGCTGAAGACCATCGGCGGCATCCTCGAACCGACCACCGGGTCCGTCGAGCGTCGCGGTCGCCTGGCCGCGCTCATCGAGCTCGGCGCCGGCTTCCACCCCGACCTGACCGGTCGCGAGAACGTCTACCTGAACGCCGCGATCCTCGGCCAGACGCAGGAGGAGACCGAGGCACGCTTCGACGACATCCTGCAGTTCTCCGGCATCGGCGACTTCATCGACACCCAGGTGAAGTTCTACTCATCCGGCATGTACGTCCGACTCGCCTTCGCGGTCGCGATCAACACCGACCCGGACGTCCTGCTCGTGGACGAGGTCCTGGCCGTCGGTGACGAGCAGTTCCAGAAGAAGTGCCTCGACAAGATCCGCGAGTTCCAGGCGCAGGGCCGCACGATCATCCTGGTGTCGCACTCCCTGGGACAGGTCCAGGAACTCTGCGACTCCGCCGTCGTGCTGCACCACGGCGAGGTGAAGTTCCAGGGCTCCGCGCGCCTGGCGGTGAAGAACTTCCGCGAGATCCTCGAGGGCCGCCGCATCGCCGAGGCTGAGGCCGCGCACCCGGAAGCGGACGCGAACCCCGGCAAGGTCGAGCACGTCGAGCTCTCGATCCCGGGCCGTGCCCGCGGCGCCGAGCACCACCACGGCGACGACCTCGTCATCCGCGCGACGTTCTCGCACAAGGACGTCCTGCCCGAGTGGCGTGCCGGCATCAAGATCGAGAACCACCTCGGCAACCCGGCCTTCGGCATCGACAGCCGCCAGACCCAGGTCCGGCACGACCCGCTCCGTGGGACGGCGACGGTCGAGTGGCACCTCAGCGACCTGCGCCTGGGCGGTGGGCAGTACTTCGTCCACGTGTTCCTGGCGAAGACGAACGGCGAGCACATCGTCATGGAGCGCGAGGCCGCCCGCTTCGTCGTGGTCGACGAGGACACGCAGTCGGGGATCGCCTGGACGAAGACCACCGAGCGCCAGGTCAAGGGCTGACGTTGGGCGGACTCCCGGTGCTGGTCGACGCCACGTCGATCCCACCGAACCGCGGCGGCGTGGCCCGGTACATCTCCGGGCTCCTGGCCGGGCTCGACGAACTCGGCGAGCACGTCGACGTGGTGGCGAAGCCGGACGACGTCGCGTGGCTCCGCGGGCTGGCGCCGGGGCACCGGTACCACGCGGCTCCGGAGTGGACCGCCTCCCGGCCGCTGCGCCTCGTGTGGGAGCAGACCGGACTGGTCGCCCTGACCCGGCGGGTGGGAGCCGCGGTCCTGCACAGCCCGCACTACACGTTCCCGGTGATCCGGGCCTCCCGGACCGTCGTCACCCTGCACGACGCGACCTTCTTCAGCGACCCGGCAGCGCACTCGACGCTCAAGGTGCGGTTCTTCCGCGCGTGGACGCGACTGGCCCGCCGTCTCGCCCGGGCGACCGTCGCGCCCAGCGCGGCGACCGTCCGCGAACTCGACCGGTTCGCCGGCCGACCGCGTCGCGCGACCGTCGTCGCGCACCTCGGCGTCGACCGCTCGCTGTTCCACCCGCCGACCGACGCCGACCTCGCCGCCTTCCGCGCGGCGCACGAGCTGGCGGCGGACGCCGAGTGGATCGCCTTCCTCGGCACCGTCGAACCGCGCAAGCGCGTGCCGGAACTCATCGCTGCACACCGGGCGCTCGGCGCCGAGCGGTCCGACGTCCCCGCGCTGCTCGTCGCCGGCGGGCTCGGCTGGGACGAAGCTGCCGAACGCGAGCTGACGGCTGCTGGTGACCGTCCGGGAGCACCGCTGCGCCACCTCGGGTACCTGCCCGTCGACGAGCTGCGGGCGCTGCTCGGCGGGTCGCGCGTCGTGGCCTACCCGAGCATCGCGGAGGGCTTCGGCCTGCCGGTGCTCGAGGCGATGGCCTCCGGGGCCGACGTCCTGACCACCGACCGCCTGGCGATCCCCGAGGTCGGCGGCGACACCGTCACGTACACCGAGCCCGACGCCGGCCCCATCCGCACCGCGCTTGCCGGCCTGCTCGACGGCGACCCCGCCGACCGGGCCGACCGGATCGCCCGCGCACGCCGACGAGCCGACGGGTTCACCTGGGCCGCCTGTGCCCGCGCGCACCTCGGGGTGTACCGGTGAGCGGCGAGGCCGCGGCACGCGCGGCGATCGTCACCGTCTCCTACAACTCCGGCGACGTCCTGCCGGCGTTCCTCGCTTCCGTGCCAGCGGCGAGCACGGACGTCGTCCCGGTGGTCGTCGCCGACAACGACTCGGCCGACGCCGACGCGCTCCGTGCCGTGACCGAGGCCGCCGGCGCACGGTTCCTGGCACTCGGCGAGAACCGCGGCTACGGCGGCGCCGTGAACCGGGCCGTCGCCACGCTCGACCCGGCGGTGCGGTGGGTCCTCGTGTCGAACCCCGACGTCGTCCTCGAGCCGGGCGCGCTCGACCGGCTCGTCGCGACCGCCGAGAGCGACCCGGGCATCGGTGCGACCGGTCCCCGGCTGCTCGAACCCACCGGCGAGGTCTACCCGTCCGCCCGCCTCGTGCCCTCCCTCCGGACCGGGCTCGGACACGCGGTCTTCGCGAACGTCTGGCCCGGCAACCCGTGGACCCGGCGGTACCGGCAGGACGGCGAACACGACGGGCAGCGCGACGCCGGGTGGCTCTCCGGTGCCTGCGTCCTGGTTCGCCGTGACGTCCTCGACCGGCTCGGTGGCTTCGACGAGGGCTACTTCATGTACTTCGAGGACGTCGACCTCGGCTGGCGCATCGGGCGTCTCGGACTCCGGAACGTGTACGAGCCCGCCGCGACCGCGACCCACATCGGCGGGACCGCGACGCAGGGGTCCTCCGAGCGGATGCGCCGCGCACACCATGAGAGCGCGTACCGCTTCCTGGCACGGAAGTACCCGGCCTGGTGGCTGTGGCCGCTCCGGCTCGTGCTGCGTGCTGCCCTCGCTGTGCGCGCCCACGCCACGAAGACCCGCTGACACGGTATCGTCGCTCGATCCGACCGCCTCCCCCGGCGACCCTGAACCCGGAAGACCCCCACCCATGACCCTCGCTGTCACCCTGATGGTCCGCGACGAAGCGGATGTCGTCCCGGCCTGGCTGGACCACCACGTGGCCCAGGGCTTCGACGTCTTCGTCATCACCGACAACGGCTCGGTCGACGGGACCACCGAACTCCTCACCGCGTTCGCCGCGCGCACCGACGTCACCGTGGACCTCCGCCACGACCCGGTGCACCGGAAGCAGCAGGGCACCGTCGTCACCGGGATGGCCCGCGACGCCGCACGCACGCACCACGCCGACTGGGTCGTGAACGCCGACGCCGACGAGTTCATCCTGCCGGTCGACCGTTCCCTGACGGTGCGCCAGGTGTTCGAGCGTCTGGACCCGGCGGTCGGTGCGTTCACGGTGCCGGTGGTCAACATGACCGGGATGCTCGCCGAGTCCGGCGACGGCATCGAGCGGCTGCACTGGCGGGACGAGCGATCGGTGCCCGAGCTGCAGGCGATCGGGCTGATCGGCCCCCCGACCACCAACGCCGTGCACGTCGGGGACCCCGACGTGACGGTCGTGCAGGGCAACCACCAGGTCAGCGTCGCGAACGGCGCCCCGGTGCCCGACGGGCTCCGGCTCGAGGTCCTGCACCTGCCCTGGCGGTCCTGGGCCCAGTACGAGCACCGGGTCGACGTCAGCGGCCGGGCGTACGAGGCGAACCCCGACCTGACCCCGAGCCCTCGCCACCACGGCATGCGGGACCTCCACCGCCTGCGGGAGGGCGTGCTGCAGGCGACCTTCGCGCTGCGCTTCGTCACCGACGAGGACGCTGCTGCCGGGGCCTTCACCCGTGACGACGGCATCGCCGAGGTGCTGCGCTCGGTCGGGTCGACCGCCCTGGACGCCGCGCCGGACCCGGTCGTGCCGGAGGGCGAGCTGCGCCGTCTGCAGGCCGTCGGGCACGCGGTCGTCGGCCGCGACCACCGGATCGAGACGCTCGAGGATGCCCTCCAGACGAGCGAGGCCACCGCCGAGATGCTGCGGGCCACCGTGCAGTTCGAGCGGGACCGTGCCGAGGCCGCGCTGCACCGGGTAGCGGAACTGGAGTCGGAGCTCGCCGCGATGCGCGGGCGCCGAGCCGTGCGCTACGCCGACAAGGCCCAGGCGATGGCGCGCCGCCTCCGCGGGCACTGAGCCGTCCTCGCCGCCGGTATCGTCATCGGGTGCAGTTGACTCTCGAGGCCCGTTCCCGTCGCGTCCTGACCCCGGCCGCCGCCGCCGCCATCGCGGTCGTCGTCGCCCTCGTGACGTTCGTCCGGATCCCCGAGACGGCACGCAACACGATGTGGGCCGACGATGCCACCCGCTTCGTCGGCGAGAACATCCGGGTCGGTCTGCTCGAGTCGCTGACGATCCCCTACGGCGGGTACCTGCAGTTCGTCCCGCGCATCGGCGGGTGGCTGGCGCTCCGCGCGGGCGACTTCTCGGGGCTGGCCCGGGACGTCACCATCGTCTCCTGCGGCATCGCCGGGCTCTTCGCTGCTCTGGTGTTCGTGCTCTCATCGCAGTTCGTCCGCCACACCTGGGTCCGGGTGCTGATCGGCCTGGTGCCGGCGTTCGTCCCGACGATCCCGATGGAGACCGCCGGCAACCTGGCGAACCTGCACTGGTACGTCCTGGTGGCCACGCCGTTCCTGTTCGCGTTCGTCCCGCGCCACTGGGTCTCCGGCGGCCTGCTCGGGGTCGCGGCGCTGCTCATGACGCTGTCCGAGACGCAGACCCTGCTGTTCGTGCCGCTGCTGCTCATCGGCGTCAACCGGGTCCGGAAGTCGCCGGTCGTGGTCGGTGCCGTCCTCGGGCTCGCGACGCAGCTGATCTCCCTGAACCTGGCGCCCCGGACCGGGCGCAACGACGTCGACCTCGGGCTCTCCGACATCGCGGCCGGCTACCTCGTGCAGCCGTTCGCCAGCACGTGGACGACCGACGCGGCCCGCGTCGGCTCGATCGTCTTCCGGCACGGCTGGTGGGTCCTCGCGGTGCCCTTCGCGGTGGTGCTCCTGGTGGTCGCCGTCGGGTTCTGGCGGGGCGTCGCGCCGCAGCGCATCATCCTCGGCTCGTTGGTCGTCGGATCGGCGGCGTCGTGGGCGGCGCCGCTCATCATCACCCCGTCGACCGGGTTCCTCTTCGCGCACTACACGCTCGAGCAGTTCGGCGTGTTCCACGTCGTCCGCTACACGGCGGTCGCGTCGATGTTCATCATGATGGCGCTGCTGGTCGTCGTCGACGTCGTCGCCGGTACGCGGTGGTCTCGGCTGCCGCGCTGGGCCGGACCGACGCTCGGAGCCGTCGTGACGGCGACGCTCGTCGTCAGTGCGGTCGTCAACTTCACCGTGCCGTGGTCGACCCGCGACGGCGGCCCGCTGTTCAGTGACGGCGTGGTGACGGCGACCGAGCAGTGCATCGGCAAGCCAGCCGACACCACGATCATGGTCCCGGTCGCCCCCAGCGCGAACTGGAACCTCTCGGCATCGTGCGCGTACGTGCAGCGCTGACGCCCCGCGGAGCACGCACGCGCTGACACCATGCGCAGCGCTGCGGGTCAGACGCCCCGGTGCCGGCGCACCGCGTCGAGGAGCGCCTCGGCCCGGCGGACGAACGCGTGCTCCGCACCGACCCGCGCCCCGCGTGCGGCCCGGTCTGCGGCCGACGTGGTCTCCCCCTGCCGGACCAGCTCCCGGAGTTCGTCCACGCCCCGGTAGCTCCGGACGGCGCCGTGGAACAACTCGTCGACGCCCGGTACCGGGTCGGTGAGCACGAGCGCCCCCGTGGCGGCGGCGTCGAACAGCCGGTTGGACACGAACCCGTCGCGGGCCATGTCGTCCCAGTGGTCGTTGAGCACCACCCTGGCACTTCGGTACAGCGCCGGAAGCGCGTCGTTCGCGACGAAGACCCCGCGGTGCACTCCTTCCGGCAGCAGCCCCTCCCACCCCTCGCCCCAGACGGCGAGGTCGAGTCCAGCGGCCACCGCGTCGCGCACCACCGGGCGGAAGACCTCGCGGGTCTTGCCGACGAACGCGGTGTCGAGGTCGGCGTACTCCGGTGCGGCGGCCCCCGGGTGGAACCGGGCCGGGTCCGTCGCCTGCAGGAGCGGTGCCACCTCGAGGCCGGTCTCCGCCGAGACCCGGTCCGCCCACACCGGCCCGGCGGCGAAACGCAGGTCGTAGCGGGCCAGTTCGTCCGCCGACACGAGGTCGGGGTGCGAGATGACCCAGAGCACGTTCGTCGCCGCGGGGTGCACCGGGGTGTCGTCGAGGCCGCGGAGCGTCAGCGCGACGTCGTCGAGGTGCTCGGACGCCGGCCGGACGTGCGACTCGCGATGGTCCACGACGACCTCCTGCCCGAGCGACCGCAACGCCGTCGCCAGGTCGCGCGCGAAGAAGGTGTCGCCCCAGTCGTCGCCACCGGGTCCCGGGTGGGCCGCGATCCGGATCGACCAGCGCAGCCGGACACCGCGGTCACGCAGCGCCAGCCGCTCGGGGCCGCGTTCGGCGCGGACGACGGGCTCGCGGAGGGCGACGGGGGCGCCTGCCGGGTCGGCGGTGGGGACGCCCGGCACGAGTCCGGCGCGGGCGAGGGCCACAGCCGCGGTGTCGTCGGTCCGCGTCCGCCAGTGCACGAGCGCCGATGCCGCATCCGTGTCGTAGCGTCGCTCTCGGAGCACGCTCGTCCGGTACACCCGTCCCAGTGCGACGGCGACGCAGGGACCGTCGGCAGCGTCCGCGCTGTCCCGCGTGAGTCGCGCGATGGCGGTCCGGGTGTCGACGGTCGGGACCGGCAGCGCCAGGTCCCGGGTGCGGACGGCGAAGCAGGGCTCGTCGGCGGCGAACACCTCGGCGCCGTCGAGCAGGTCCGCGTCCTCGGCGGGGTGGCCGCGCAGCAGGGAGGCGACCGGGGCGGTGCCGCGCACCAGCATGGCTCCGGCGCTGGCGACGAGGTCGTCACCGGTGCGGACGACGCCCACCGCGACGGCCGCACGGTCGAGTGCCGCCGTCAGCGTCGCGTACCCGCCGACGGGCATCGCGACGGACGCGTCCTGCACGACGACGACGGCGCTGCCGAGGAGCGGTCGTGCGGCAGCGACGGCACCGCCCCAGGTCGCCGCGACGCTCGCGCGGGCGACGACGTGGTCCGCCCCGGCGACGACCGGCGGGTAGACGCTCGTGGGACCCGCGTGCACGTCGTACACGCTGACGACGACGGTCGCGGCACCGGCGTCCCGCGCGGCCCGGACGGCCGGCAGGTGGGCGCCGTCACGGAACGCCGGTTCCGCCACCGTGACGACGACGTCGACGCCGTGGTCGCCCGCTCGTGCAGGCTCGGCGACCAGCGACGTGTCGACCGGGAGGCGCGGCTCGTCCGGGTACGTCGGCACCGGTCCCGACGGGGTCGCGTCGGGTGTCGACGAGGCACCGTCAGCCGCCGACGGACTCGCGCCAGTTGCCGACGGGCTCGCGCCAGGGCCGTCGGACCGGCCGAGGAGCCGACGCCACCCGGACCGGGCCACCGTCAGCCGCGCAGCAGGTTCTGCAGGTAGACGCCGTAGCCGCCCTTGACGAGCGGTGCGGCGAGGTCGGCGAGCTGCGTGTCGTCGATCCAGCCGTTGCGCCAGGCGATCTCCTCGATGCAGCCGATCTTGAAGCCCTGCCGGTCCTCGATCACCTTCACGTACTCGGACGCCTGCATCATCGACTCGAACGTGCCGGTGTCGAGCCAGGCGGTGCCACGGTCGAGGACCTGCACGCCGAGCTCCCCCGCCTCGAGGTAGCGCTCGTTGACGGTCGAGATCTCGAGCTCGCCGCGGGCGCTCGGCTCGATGGTCTTGGCGATCTCGATGACCTTGTTGTCGTAGAAGTACAGACCGGGGACGGCGTAGTTCGACTTCGGCTCCGCCGGCTTCTCCTCGATGGAGACGGCGGTGAAGTCGTCGTCGAACTCCACGACGCCGTACGCCTTCGGGTCGGCCACGTGGTACGCGAAGATCGTCGCGCCCTGCACCTCGGTGTTCTTGCGGAGGTTCGTGCCGAGCCCGGTGCCGTGGAAGATGTTGTCGCCGAGGACCAGGGCCACGCTGTCGTCACCGATGAAGTCCTCACCGATGACGAACGCCTGGGCCAGACCGTCCGGGGACGGCTGCACCGCGTACTGGATGTCCATGCCGAGGGCCGAGCCGTCACCGAGCAGCGCCTTGAACTGGTCGTTGTACTCCGGCGTCGTGATGATCAGCACCTCGCGGATGCCGGACATCATCAGCGTCGACAGCGGGTAGTAGACCATCGGCTTGTCGTAGATCGGCATGAGCTGCTTGCTGATGCCCTTGGTGATCGGCCAGAGGCGCGTGCCGGAACCACCGGCCAGGATGATGCCCTTCATGGGGGTGCGTCCTTACTTCGTCGTGGTCCGGAGGGACTCGGTGTAGGCGAGGCACTCCTCGAACGTGGGGAGCAGCCCCTGCTCGGCGGCCTGCTCGAGGGTCGGCGCGCTGGTGTCCTTCTCGGACAGCACCGGCTCGCCGATGCCGTCGGGCAGTTCGAGCCCGACGGTGGGGTCGAGGATGCTGATCCCCTTCTCGCGCTGGGGGTCGTAGTGCGCACTGACCAGGTAGTTCACCGTCGACTGGTCCTCGAGCGCGACGATGGCGTGACCGAGCCCCTCGGACAGGTACACGGCACGGCGGTCGACGTCGTCGATCCGGACGGAGTCCCACTGGCCGAACGTCGGCGAACCGACGCGGATGTCGATGATGTAGTCGATGAAGGCTCCGCGGACGGCCGTGACGTACTTGGCCTGGCTCGGTGCGACCAGGGCGTAGTGGATCCCCCGTGCGACGCCGCGCGACGAGATCGACATGTTCACCTGACGGAGGTCGAGCGGGTGGCCGACGGTCTCCTCGAGCACGTCCGCGCGGTAGGCCTCGAGGAACGCGCCCCGGGCGTCACCGTGCTGGACGGGGGTGAACTCCCACGCGCCTTGGATCTTCAGTTCTCGGATCTGCACCGGGGCAGCCTAGCAAGACTGCTGCGCTCAGAGGCCGAGGGCTCCTCGCCAGTCGCCGTCGGCCGTCACGAGCCGCTCGGCACGCACGTACGACCGGGCCTGCGCCACCCGGTCGTCGGCCTCCCGGAAGGCGGTCCGCAGTGCCTGCTGCCACGCGGCCGGCTCGTTCGTGGCGAGCAGACCACCGTGCGCGTCGATGCCCGCGTAGGAGGGCCGGTCCGAAGCGACGAACGGCAGCCCGAGCATGCTGACCTCGAGGAACTTGAGGTCGCTCTTGGCGTCGTTGAACGGGTCGTCGGTGAGCGGTGCGACCCCCGCCGACCAACGGTGCGCACAGTCCCGGAGGAACGCCACGAACTCGGGGTAGTGCGTCGCCCCCTCGGGCAGGTCCAGGCGGTCGAACCAGTCGGCGTCGGAGTCCGTCACGCCGACCACCTCGAGGCGGACCGCACGCCCGTCGTCGTCCACGAACCCGTCGAATGCCGGCCGGAGGAGCGCCAGGTCGTCGCCGTGCGTCGCGGACCCCATGTAGAGGATCCGGCGGGGGCCGGTCGGGTCCGGGCGGGACGGGCCGGTCCCCCACAGCCCCGGCTGGACGGCGTTCGGCACCACCACCGCCGGCATGCCCGCCGCCGCGAGCACCGCGCGCAGCGGCTCCGTCGACGTGACGACCACGTCGGCGGCCGCCACCAGGCGCTCGACGGACGCGAGTCGGTCGGGGTCGTACTCGGCGCGGACGAGCCGGGCACGGGCCTCCCGGCTGAAGAAGTCGTCGTCCACCTCCGCGACGATGCGGGTGCCCTCGCGGTGTGCGCGCTCGATCGCGGCGTCGAGCGAGGCGAGCGGGAAGGCGTCGCGCTGCACGAGGAGCACGTCGAGGTGGGCCGTGTCCGTCCCGTCGGCCCAGCGGATCGGCTCGACCTGGGCGACGCGGGCCGCTCCGGAGGCGGCGAGCGCCGACATCCGACCGGTGACGCGGATGTGCGCGGAGGCCGGGTGCACGCCGCCGGCGCCGTGCACGACGAAGCCGACCAGAGGCGGTTCCGGTGCCGTACCGGCCGCTGGGTCGCGCTGGTCGGGACGGCGGGTGATGAACCGCGCGAGTCGGGAGCGCAACGACGTCACGCTGTCATCCTGTCACGCCGGGACGGGAGTCTCGTCGGCGTCGGCATCGGTGGGCGCCGCGACGGTGGCTGGACGGCGGAGCGCCGCGGTCCAGACGAACGCGAGCACCGCAGCGAGCGCCACGAACGCGACGACGACCGCGATCCGGCTGATCGTCAACGTCGCCGGCACCTGGAACGCCGGAGCCGAGAGGTCGACGATGGCGAACCAGTCGTACCCGGCGGCGGCGACCCACACCGTGACGACCAGCGGCGAGAGGAACCGACCCAACCCGGCGAGGCCGATCGCCATCACGACGGCGAGCACCGGGACGACCGGCAGGCCGTACCGGGCCTGGGAGGCGCCGCCCTGCATGGTGAACCGGATCTGGAGGAAGACGACGAGCACGACGACCGCGGCGAGCATGAGGGCGACCAGCACGTCGGCGAGACGGTCGGAGGCGACGCGACCCCGACCGGCCACCACGGCGGGCGTTCCGGACGCGACACGCCCGCTCCGCCGCAGTGCGGGCACGACCGCGACGACGACCGCGAGCAGGAGCGGTCCGACGAGGAGCCACCAGGTCCAGTGCACGTCCGGCGCGAAGTGCCCTCGGAAGACCGAGAAGACGCCGGTCCAGAAGCCGGGATCGGTGACCGTCTCGACGAACCCGTGCTGTTGCCGGTGCAGGTGCGCCGCAGCCCACGCCGGTTGGCTGCCGGCGATGTTGCCGGTCAGCCGCTCGTTGCGGAGGAAGAACCAGCCCGCGGCCGAGGCGGGGGCGGCGGCGGCGATCACGACCGCGACCACGCGGCCGGCCACGCTGTTCCACCAACCGTTCCCACGGGCACAGAGGACGGCGACGAGGACAGCCAGCACGAACACCGCGAAGGTGAGGCGGCTGAGCATGCCGGCAGCCGTCACGACCGCGGCCAGGACGACCAGCCGGGTGGAGAGACCGCGACGGAGCGCCGTGGCCGCGACGCCGACCGCGAGTGCGCCGAACGCCATGTTCGGCAGGTCGTTGTAGACGGCACCGCCGACCAGCAGGAACATCGACGTCATCGACACGACCACGGCGGCGACGCTCGCGGCCAGCGGTCGGGTCGGCAGTACCCGCCGCGCCGCCCAGCCCGCTGCCAGGACGGTGAGACCGGCGAGCAGGGCGTTCACCGCTCGTCCGGCCAAGACCGCCTGGTACTGGTGGCCGCCGTCCCAGAGCGGCCCGACGACGGGCGCGAGGATCGCGTAGAACAGGGGCGGGTGCTGCGAGACCCACTGCACCGGCGGCGACGTCCCGAAGGACGCCTTGATCGTGAGTCCGTCCTCGAACACGGGCAGGTGACCATGCCACACGGACACCGCGTAGTCGAAGTGCGCGGCCTCGTCGCCCGAGTTGAAGGGCGGGGCGCTGAACCCGATCGCGATCGCGGCGAAGACGGCGAACACGGCCGCCGCCAGGACGATGCCGGCGTGGAGGGTCAGGGTCGGGCGGCGCACGATGAGCGATCCTCCCACAGCGTGTTCCGAACCGGGCCATCCGCGCCGGCCCGCGTGCCCGTGCCTCCGGTGAGTGCATGACATCACGTAGGGTGAACGCGGCCTGAAACGCATCCGCGCGCCATCACCTCGAGCATGCGCGCCCTACGACCAGATCGAGACGCCCGAACGCAGTGAAGCTCTTCATCCAGATCCCGTGCCTCAACGAGGAGCAGACGCTCCCCGCAGTCCTCGAGACGATCCCGCGGTCGATCCCCGGCATCGACGAGATCGAGATCCTCGTGATCGACGACGGTTCCACCGACCGCACCGTGGAGGTCGCACAGGCCCACGGCGTGACCCACTTCGTCCGCCACGCGCAGAACATGGGCCTCGCCCGCTCGTTCCGCGACGGCGTCGACTACGCGCTGCTCCACGGTGCGGACATCGTCGTGAACACCGACGGTGACAACCAGTACCCGCAGGCGCAGATCGCGGACCTGGTGCAGCCGATCCTCGAGAAGCGGGCCGAGATCGTCATCGGCGACCGGCAGACACGCACCATCGAGCACTTCTCCGGCTTCAAGAAGCTCATGCAACGGTTCGGCTCCTGGGTCGCCAGCCGCGCCGCCGGTCTCGACCTGCCCGACGCCGCGAGCGGGTTCCGCGCGTACTCCAAGTACTCGCTGATCCGGCTCAACATCGTCACGCGGTTCAGCTACTGCATGGAGACGATCGTGCAGGCCGGCTACAAGCGCATCGCGATCGCCAGTGTGCCGATCACGACGAACGCGAAGACGCGTGAGTCGCGACTGTTCAGCAACATCTGGCAGCACATGTTCGAGTCCGGGTCCGCGATCGCCCGCGTCTACCTGATGTACCGACCGATGGCGCTGTTCGCCTGGGTCAGCGCAGTGCTGGCCGCCTGCGGGCTCATCCCGTTCATCCGGTACCTGGTGCTGCTCGCCACGGACTCGGGCGGGAACCACCTGCAGTCGCTCCTGCTCGGGCTCGTCCTCGTCATCACCGCGGTGCTCGCGATGACTATCGGCGTCGTCGCCGACCTGACGCGACTGAACCGGACCCTGGCAGAGGAACAGCTCGACCTGCAGAAGCTCGCGCGGTACGGTGACTGACCCCGTCCCTCCGGTGCGGCGTCGCGAGTGGGTCGTGATCGCCGCCGTGACGGCGACGTTCGGCCTGCTGCTGGTGCTGTGGGCCGCGCTCGTCCCGACCTTCCAGGCGCCCGATGAGCGCGCGCACTTCGACGCGGCCGTGCACGTCGCGATCGGTGACGGTTGGCCCGACCCCGGCGATCTCCGGATCCTCGAGGCCGTCCAACAGGCGACGAGCACGTCACACGCCGACAGCGCTCCGACGATGGGCGACCTGCTGCGGTCGACCGGCGCAGCGCCGTCGGACGCCGTCGACCAGATGACGCAGCACCCGCCGGCGTACTACGTCGTCGCAGCGGGTGTCCTGCACCTGGTGCACTTCGAGTCCCTCCAGCCCCACGCCGCCCTGCTCGCGGTCCGGCTGCTCGGTGCGCTCTTCGTCCTGCCGCTCCCGGCGCTCGCGTGGGCCACGGTCCGTCGGGTGACCCGGTCCCCGCGCGCAGCACTGGTCGGGGCGTTCGCCGTCCTCGCCGTGCCCGAGCTCGCCTCGATCGGCGCCTCGGCGTCCAACGACGCCCCGGTCGTGCTCTTCGCCGCGACCACGGTGTGGTTGGCCGTCCGGGTGATGACCGGCGACGACCGGGTGCGGACGGCACTCGCGCTCGCCCTGTCCCTCGGCGTGGCGATCCTGTGGAAGGGCACCGCGCTGCCACTGATCCCCTTCGTGGCGGTCGCCGTGCTCGTCGCACCGCTGCGCCGTGCCGGGGTCCTGCCACGTGCCGTCCGGGCCCTCTGGGTCCTCGCCCTGGCCGCCGTCGTCGGTGCGTGGTGGTGGGTCCGGAACCTCCTCGTCTTCCACACGCTGCAGCCCAGCGGCTTCTCGGCGATCCGCCCACCGAAGCCGTTCCCCGCCGGCACCGGTCCGGACCCGGCCGCCTTCGTCGACGTGTCCTGGTCGACCATCGCCCGGACGTTCTGGGGGAGCTTCGGCGGCCGCGCGCAGTGGATCCTCTCCCCCGTGGTCTTCGAGACCGCCACCGTCCTGGGACTCGGAGCCGTGCTCGTCTGGGCCTTCCGTCGCGCGCCAGGGCTCCGCGTCGCGATCACACTCGCGGTGCTGCCGGCCACGGTCTTCGTCCTGCAGACCTCGAACGCATGGGGCAGCTACGAAGCGACGACGTTCATCGGTGCGACCCAGGGCCGCTACTACTTCCCGGCGCTGCTCGCCTTCATCGCGCTCAGCGCGATCGCCTGGCGCCGAGCCGTCCAGACCGACCGCGGGCACCGCCGATTCGCGGTCGTGGTCTCGGCGCTGTCGGCAGGGCTGGCGGTGTACGGGCTGCTGTTCACGTACGGGAGCGTCGCCGAGCACTCCCGGATCCGGGTCACCCCACGCGGACTCGACGTGCTGGCCGCGTCGTCCCCGGTGCCGGTGACGGTGATCGTCGTCGGGTGGGTCGTCGCGGTCGTGGTGCTCGCCGCCACGGTGGTGCTCGCCGCCACAGTCCGGACGGGCGATGGCGGTGGCGGCCAGACGGTCCCGCTCGACACAGGCCGCCGTGGAGGGACGACAGCATGAGCACACCGCGAACACGAACCCACGCGGAGGCCGTCCGTCCCGCGGTCGTCCGCCGACGTGTCGGACCGCCAGTCGGTCGCCGTGAACTCGCCACGGTCATCGGCATCACCGTCGTGTTCGGGCTCGTCCTGATGCTCTGGGCGTACCTCAACCCGGCGCTCCACGGCCCCGACGAACTCGCGAACGTCGACGCCGCGATCCACCTCGCCATGGGACAGGGGTGGCCGCCGGCCGGGGACCTGCACTACCTGCAGGGTCTGCTCGGCCAGAACGTCCCGGTGCACCTCCCGCCGGCGCTCGACCGGCCGGACTTCGCGACGATCGTCGGTGACGGCTCGGAGAACGCGCTCGTCAACCCGATGTCACAGCACCCGCCGACGTGGTTCCTGGTGCAGGCCGTGGTCGCACACCTGCTCGACTTCGCCGGGCGCAGGTGGGACATCGTCGTGCTGGGCATGCGACTGGTCGACGTCGCGGTCATGCTCCCCGTCCCGGCGCTCGTCTGGGCCAGCGTCCGACGCGCCACCCGTTCACCACGCACCGCCCTGGCCGCGACCGCGACCCTCCTGGCCGTGCCGCAGCTCGCACAACTCGGTTCGTCGGTCTCGGTGTGGGTGCCGGTGATCACCGCCGGCGTGCTCGCCACGTGGCTCGCGGTGCGGGTGCTCACCGGGGACCGCTCCTGGTGGACGGCTCTCGCCCTCGGCGGCGCACTGGCCGTGGGGACCGCGATGATGGCCGGCGGCGCGATCGCCGTGCCGTTCGCGCTCCTGGCCGTGGTCCTGGCGCGGAACGGGTCCGGTCCGCTCGGCCGCCTGCTGCGCGCGCTCGTGGTGCTCGCGGTCCCCGCCGTCACCACCGGATGGTGGTACATCGCGTTGGCCGTCCAGACCGGAACCCCCCAGCCGGACCCGTTCCCGGCCGTGTCGTCGACCTGGCCCGCGAACGAGTCCCCTGCCCCCACGCAGTTCGCCGGCGCGTTCTGGAACGGCATGTCCAACTCGTTCTGGGGCCTCCTCGGCCGGTACGAGTGGCCGCTCTCGGCCGTGCTCGTCGACTCCTTGACCGTGATCGCCCTGGCCGCGGTCGTCTGGGGCCTCACCCGCCAGAGCGCGGACCGCCGCACCATGCTCGTCGCGGCTGCCTTCCCCGCCACGGCGCTCGTCGTCGTGCTCGTGCGCGACTGGGCCACGTACGCCAGTCATCTCGGGGTGACCGTCAACCAGGGCCGGTTCCTCTTCCCGTCGCTCGCCGCGTTGCTCGTGGTCCAGGCCTGCGCGTGGCGAGCACTCGTCGACAGCGAGACCGTCCGGATCCGTCTGGCACGCGCGGCGATCGTCGTCCCGCCGCTGGTCGCCGCCGCAGCACTCGCGCTGCTCTACTCCGGGTCCTACGAAGAGCTCGTGTTCCGGATCTCGGTCGCGGGACGCCAGACGCTCATCGGCTCCCTGCCCTACGGTCTCCGTCCGCTCGTCGCCATCGCCGTCGCCGTCGCCGTGGTCGGGCTGGCGACGGCCGTGCTGGCATGGGGTGCCGTCGGACGCAGCGGACCACGCAGCGGAACGCCCGCCGCGATTGTCGGAGCGGATGACGCCACCGGGACACGCGAGACGGTGGACACCCTTCCCGCGCCGCGTCCCCCGGGCTCGTCGCCCGCTGCGCTGCCGGACCCGGACCCCGGCCCCGGCCCCGGCCCCGACCACGGCGACCGCTAGACTCACCGCCGACCGACCGCTCACCGATCAATGAAGGAACAACGCGTGAAGATCCTCGTCACCGGAGGGGCCGGCTTCATCGGCTCGAACTTCGTCCGTCGTACGCTGCAGGACGCCTACCCCGGCCTCGAGGGTGCCGACGTCGTCGTCTACGACGCGCTCACCTACTCGGGCAACCTCGAGAACCTCGCACCGGTCGCGGACTCCCCGCGGTACACCTTCGTGCAGGGCGACATCACCGACGCCGCGAAGCTCGACGAGGTCGTCCCGGGCATCGACGCGATCGTGCACTTCGCCGCCGAGTCCCACGTCGACCGTTCGGTCCGCGACTCCGGCATCTTCGTCGAGACGAACGTGGTCGGCACCCAGCGCCTGCTCGACGCCGCGCTCCGCCACGGCACCGAGCGCTTCGTGCACGTCTCCACCGACGAGGTCTACGGCTCGATCAGCGAGGGCTCGTGGGACGAAGAGCGTCCGCTCGAGCCGAACTCGCCGTACTCGGCGTCGAAGGCCGGCAGCGACCTGCTCGCTCGCAGCTACCACCGCACGCACGGGCTGAACCTCTCGATCACGCGCTGCTCGAACAACTACGGGCCGTACCACTTCCCGGAGAAGGTCATCCCGCTCTTCGTCACGAACCTCATCGACGACCGGCACGTGCCGCTCTACGGCGAGGGCAACAACATCCGCGACTGGCTGCACGTCGACGACCACACCCGCGGCATCGCGATGGTCCTCACCAAGGGCCGCGCGGGCGAGATCTACAACATCGGCGGTGGCACCGAGCTCACCAACAAGGAGCTCACCCAGCTGCTCCTCGACGCCACCGGCAAGGACTGGTCGTACGTCGACCGCGTCCAGGACCGCCTCGGCCACGACCTCCGCTACTCGGTCGACATCTCGAAGATCCAGGCCGAGCTCGGCTACGAACCGCAGGTGCCGTTCGAGCAGGGCCTCGCCGACGTCGTCCAGTGGTACCGCGACAACCGCACCTGGTGGGAGCCCCTCAAGGAGCGCGCGGCGCTCAGCTGAGCCCGGCGACGACGATGACACGCACCCTCATCACCGGCGCCGCCGGCATGCTCGGTCGCGACCTGCAGCTCGCGCTGCAGGGTCGTGACGTGACCGCCCTCGGCCGCGCCGACCTCGACATCACCGACCCGGACGCGGTCGACGCCGCGGTCGCCGGCCACGACGTCGTGATCAACTCCGCGGCGTACACGAAGGTCGACGACGCGGAGACCCACGAGGACGAGGCCGGCGCGGTGAACGCCACCGGCCCGAAGCTCCTGGCCGAGGCGGCGGTCCGCCACGGCGCCAAGCTCGTGACGATCTCGACGGACTACGTGTTCGACGGCAACGGCACCGCGCCCTACGCCGAGGACGCCCCGACCGACCCGCTGAACGCCTACGGGCGGACCAAGGCGGCCGGCGAGGCGTTCGTGCGGCAGATCGCGCCGGACTCGTCGTACATCGTCCGCACCGCGTGGATCTACGGCGAGCACGGGCCGAACTTCGCCGCGACGATGCTGCGGCTCGCCGCCACGCACGACACGGTGTCGGTCGTCACGGACCAGGTCGGACAGCCCACCTGGACCGGGGACCTGGCTGCTCGCATCGTCGAACTGGTCGACACGGACGCCCCGGCCGGCACCTACCACGGCACGAACTCGGGCCAGGGCTCCTGGTACGACTTCACCCGCGCGATCTTCTCGGAGAACGGGCTGGACCCGGAGCGCGTGCTGCCGACCGACAGTGCGTCCTTCGTCCGTCCGGCACCGCGTCCGGCGTACAGCGTGCTCGGGCACGACGCGTGGTCCCGTGCGGGCCTCGCGCCGATGCGCGACTGGCGCGAGGCGCTGCACGCGGCGGTCGAGGCCGGCGCGCTCCGGCGCTGAGCCGCCAGCCACACACGAGACGGGAGGCGCGGTGCCAGCTGGCACCGCGCCTCCCGTCCGTCGTCGGTCCGGGACGTCGCGACAGCGGACGTGTCGCGTCAGCGGACGTGTCGCGTCAGCGGACGACCGCGCGCAGCCGTTCGTCGAGCGGTCCGACGGCGGCCGCCGGACGGAACCGTTCAGCGGCCGCAGCAGCAGCGGAGCGACGTCCGGCGAGCAGCGACCGGTCCGCGGCGAGTGATCGGAGCGTGTCGGCGAGCGCGGCAGCGTCCCCCGGCGGGACACCGATGACGGCATCGCCGAACGCGCGACGCTGCGGGGCGGTGTCGCTCGTCACCACCGCGAGACCGGCGGCGGCGCACTGGTAGACCTTGTTCGGCACGACCTTCTGCGCCTTCGGCGTCGTCCCGAGGATGCCGATGCCGACGTCGTGGCCGGCGACGAGTGCCGGGAGGTCCTCGGACGTGACCCACGGGATCCACTCGGTCCTGGCGCCGCCCCGAGCCGCGGCCTGCGCGACGTCGAGGTCCTGACCGGAGCCGATCATGGTGACGTGCACCGGCTCCTCCGGTCGGAGCAGGCCGATCGCGGCACCGATCGTCGCCGCGCCCTGCAGCGGGGTGAAGAGCCCGTAGAACACCACGCGCAGCGGCCCGCCGGTCGTGTCGACGGGCGACACGGGCTGGGCGGCGTCGTACCACTGCGCCGTGGCACCCACGGGGACGACGACCGCCTTCGCCCGCAGCCGCTCGGGCACCAGGTCCCGGTGCTCGTCGGTGTCCAGGACGACCACGTCGGCGATCCGCAGGGCTGCCGCGTCGATCGCGCGGAGCAGCCGCTGCTTGAGCCCGGTGCCGCCGACACCGCGGTCCTGTGCGGTCGTCGCGGCGAACACCAGGTGGTCGAGCACGATCGTGGTCCGCGGGAACAGCAGCCGTGCGAGCCAGACGTCGAAGTGCCCCATGTAGCCGACGAGTACCGCATCGGGTCGTCCGGCGGCCCGCGCGCGCAGGGCCTTCCCGGTCAGTCGTGACCAACTGCGCACGAGTCGCACGGCCATCTGCACGGCTCCGGACCGAGCGCCGAGCATCGCCACGCGCTCCCGCGTCGACAGGCCGAGCGGGACGTTCGCCTCGGCCACCCGGTGTCCTCGTGCGCGGAGGCCGTCGGCGAGCACGCGCACCCGTGGGTGGTCCGCTGCCTGGTATGTTCCGAAGGCCAAGATCCGCACGTGGGCCGTCCTCTCCGATGCTCGCGTGCGCCGCATCCGAGCCGGCGCCCGATCAACCCTAGGTGAGAATGACCGAACCCCAGCAGCCCGCCGGACGCTCCCGGACGAAGACGATCGTCCGGGTCGTCGGCCTGGTCGTCGCCCTCGTGCTGTGCGTGGCCTTCCTCGTCCCGCGCGCCGGGGACATCGTGGACGCGTTCGGTCGGCAGGACCCCCTGACCCTCGTCGCCGCCTTCGTCACCGGCGGTGCAGCGACCTACGTCACGTTCCTGTCCTGGCGGGCGCTGATGTCCGGGGCCGGTCACCGCATCCCCCTCGGCGCCGCCCAGCGCGTGTTCTTCCTGTCGCAGATCGGCAAGTACATCCCCGGGTCCGTCTGGCCGATCGTGGCGCAGGCCGACCTCGGCCGCGAGCACCGGGTGCCGGCGGCGCGCAGCGTCGCGGTGGGGATGCTCACGCTCCTCATCAGCTGTGGCGCGGGTGTCTCGATCGCGGCGGTCACGATCCCGTTCGTCCAACCCGACGCGTTCTCGCGGTACTGGTTCGTGGTGCTGCTCGTGCCCGTGGTCCTCGCCGCGCTGCACCCCGCCGTGCTCCGCTTCGGCCTGCGGCTCGCCTCGAGGGTCACTCGGCGCGACCTCGGCACGCTCGAGATCAGTACCGGCGCGGTCGTCCGGGCGTTCGGCTGGGCGCTGTTGGCATGGGTCGTGTTCGGCCTGCACATCGTGCTGGTGCTCATGCCGCTCGGACACGTCGACCTCCGCGTGACGACCTTGACCGTCGGTGCCTACGCCCTCGCCTGGCTCGTCGGCTTCCTGGTCTTCTTCCTGCCGGCCGGACTCGGCGGCCGTGAAGCGGTCCTCACCGCCCTGCTCACCGCGGGGGTACCGCTCGGCGCTTCCGCCGCGGTCAGCGTCGCCGTGACCTCGCGGGTGCTGCTGACGGTCGTCGACCTCGTGTTCGCCGGTGCCGCGGTCCTCGGAGAACGCCGACGTCGGCGTTCTCCGGCTGAGGACGCCACCAGCGACCTCCCCGGTTCTGCCGAACGCCACTGGTAGCCTCGTCAGTCGTCCCCCGCACCACCCGGACCGCACCACCGAGGAGCCCTGCCAGATGACCACTCTCCGCGTGATCGTCGACCAGGTGCTCGCACCGGTACCCGGCGGCATCGGCCGTTACGCGGAGGAACTCACCCGGCAGCTGATCGCGACCGCCCCGGACGGCTGTGACGTCGAAGCGGTCGTCTCGGCGTCCTCGGCCGCCGAACTCGAACGGCTCCGGATCCTGCTGCCCGGGCTCGCCGGCCTCGACCGACTGGCACTCCCCCGGCGGGAGCTGTCCCTCGCGTGGCAGGGCGGTCTGGCCCGCGGTGCCTCGCACGGCATGGTGCACGCCCCGAGCGTCCTCGCCCCGCTGGTCAAGCACGACCGGGTGCAGGAGCCGGGCCGGCAGACGGTCGTCACGGTGCACGACACCGTGCCGTGGACGAACCCGGAGACCCTGACCCCGCGCGGCGTGCACTTCCACAAGGCGATGGTGAAGCGTGCGTACAAGTACGCCGACGCCGTCGTCGTGCCGACCCACGCCGTCGCCGCGCAGCTCAACGAGATCCACCGGTTCGACGACCGGTTGCGGGTCATCGGCGGCGCCCCGAGCGGACGCCTGCGCGTGCCGGTCGACGCCGACCTCCGCGCCGAGCGGCTCGGACTGCCCGAACGCTACGTCCTGGCCGTCGGCACGCTCGAACCGCGCAAGGGCCTGACCGCCCTCATCGAGGCCATGGCCCACCCCGAGGCGCCGGACGACGTCCCGCTCGTCATCTCCGGGCCGGACGGCTGGGGCGACGTCGACGTGCACGGCACCGCCGAGCGCGCCGGACTCGACCCGTCCCGGGTGAAGGTGCTCGGCCGCGTCGACGACGCCGACCTCGCCGTGGCCTACGACCGTGCCACCGTCTTCGTGTTCCCGAGCCTCGCCGAGGGCTTCGGGCTCCCGGTGATCGAGGCGATGAGCTTCGGCGTGCCCGTCATCCACTCCGACGACGACGCCGTCACCGAGGTCGCCTCCGACGCCGGCATCAGCGTCGCCCGCAACCCGCGTGCGTCCTACCCGGAGCGGCTGGCCCAGGCGATGTACCAGGTCGTCAACGACCCGCACCTCGCCGGGCAGCTCGCGATCGCCGGGCCGGACCGTGCGCGGATGTTCGACTGGCGCGACTCCGCCCTCGAGACCTGGCAGCTGCACGCGGACCTCTGACCCGCGGGATCCGCGGGTCCGGACGGGTTCCGGTGGGGCGGCGTCCGCCGGAACCAGCGGATCCCCTCGGGTGCGTCACGGCTCGGCATCGATCGTCGGCTCCGCCGTGTCCCTGGCCGGGAGGCTCGTCCCTGCCTGCCAGGATCGGCTCATGACCCGTCGTCACCCGTCCACGGCCCTCACCGCCGCCATCACCGTCGGCGTCGGTGCGGCCCTGTTCCTCACCGCCTGCTCGGGCGGCGACACCCCGGCACCGACCCGGAGCGCGACGGCCACCGCGACGACGACCCCGAAGCCGACCCGGACCCCCTCGCCGACCCCGACGGCGACCACCCCGGCCGTCCCGTCCACCCCCGCGAGCGCCACGGCAGCACCGGCTCCCGGTGACGGCGGCGACTCTGACGGCGGCGACGCCGACGGGTCCGGACAGGGCACCGGGAACGGCGGCGGCGTCACGAACCCCGTCAGCGTCGACTTCGGCACCGTCACCCAGCAGGGCATCGCGGCGGCCGGCGGCGGCAAGGTCGTCTCCCTCGCGGGCTCGGGTGACCTCTGGACCGTGGTCGTCGCCGGACCGGACGGGTCGCTCACGCAGTCCGTCGTGTCCGCCACGCTCGGCCGGGTCACGTCCGGGCCGTTCCCGAAGGACTCCGACGCCGCGACGAAGACGGCGAACGCAGCACGCGCTGCCGGCCTGCGGGTCGACGCGAACGCGGCCGCGGCGAAGGCGACCGCGGCGGTCCCGGGCAGCTCACTCCGCGGCCTGCAGCTCGGTGGCAGCGGTTCCGCACCGGTGTGGACCGCGACGGTCGCCACGGGTGGAGCCACCCGTACCGTGACCGTGGACGGCGTGACGGGCGCGGCCCGGGCCTCCTGACCGACAGGTCGTCCTGCTGACCGGTGGCCGCCCCGCCCACCGGCTGGGGCGCTGTTGCCTGCCGTCGCTCGTGGCGGCGCGTCGGGCCGGACGACCTCAGCGTGCGTCGCGGAGCGCCTGCGCCTTCCGCTCGACGGCTTGCTCGAGCTCGGCCGCGTACTCGGCCAGGCGGGTCGCGACCGTGGGCTCCGAGCTGCCGATGATGCGGGCCGCGAGCAGTCCGGCGTTCGCTGCCCCGTTGATCGCCATCGTCGCGACCGGGATGCCCGCGGGCATCTGGACGATCGACAGCAGTGAGTCGAGGCCGTCGAGGCGGGCGAGCTGCACCGGCACCCCGATGACGGGCAGGGTCGTCACCGAAGCGACCATGCCGGGCAGGTGGGCGGCCCCACCGGCGCCGGCGATGACGACGCGGATGCCGCGGCCGGCAGCCTCACGGCCGAAGCGCATCATCTTGTCCGGGGTGCGGTGCGCCGACACGACGTCCGCCTCGTAGGGGATGCCGAGTTCGTCGAGGACGTCGGCGGCGGCGCGCATGGTGGGCCAGTCCGAGTCGGAACCCATGATGACGGAGACGAGGGGGGCGGGAGCGGAGCTGTCGGTCACCCTGTCGAGCCTAGCGGCGGGCGGCAGCAGTGCGTCTGGTCAGCGGACCGTGACCGTGCGGCAGCCGAGCGAGGAGTCCCCGCCCCGCCCGAGCCCGGTCGCCGTGACGCACACCGTGTGCCGGCCCGGAGCCACCGCGAGGGTCCGTGCGTACCCGTGTGCCGCCCCGCCGCCGTAGGCGCGGCCGATGTCGGGCCGGGAACCCGATGCCGCGATGCCCGTGGCACCCCGACCGTCGACCCGCACGGTGACGGTGACGGGGGTCGCGACGGCGTCCCGGTCGAAGGCCCACCCGGAGACGGCCACGCGACGCTTCGCCGGCGACGTCACAGCGTCCACCCGCCCGACCGGGGCACTGGCGGCGATCGTCAGGGTCCGGCACACCGACGTCGGTGCGACGGTGCCCGCCGTGCCGCCGGGCGCGACGTCGGACACGACCGCACACACCCGGTGGGTGCCCGCCGGACCGGGGACGACGGCCTGGAACCCGTGCGCCGCGCCGGCACCCGTGGTCCGTGCGACGTCCGGCCGGTCGAGGCCCGCGGTCGGCGAGGCGACGACTCGACCGTCGACGGTCACGTCCACCCGGAGGGCACGCGCGGGCACGTCGGTGTCGACCGCCCAGCCGCGGACCGCGATGCCCGCCGGCGCTGCGGTGGCCGACTCGAGCGTCACGCGGGGGGCGGCCGACTGCTGGCGCTTCGGCGCCGCGGTCTGCGCGGGCGCCGGGGTCTGCGGCGCCGGGGTGCCGAGCGCGGCGTTCGCGACGAGGCTCTGCGCGTACGCGGAGTACCAGTTCCCGGCCCGCGGTCCCCCGTTGCAGGTGCCGTCGCTCGCGCCGGGCGTCTTCACCCAGAGCAGGGCGTCGAGCGCGGTGCCGTCGGTGGCGACCCGGGGCGTGGTGCCGAGACCGGCGCCCGGGGCGTTGCACCAGGTGCCGCGCCAGCCGGTGCCGTTCCGGGAGGTGTCGATCACGTAGTGCGAGCCTCCGGTCAGCGCGGAGACCCGCTCGGCGTACGCCTGCTCGGCGGCGACCGGGTAGTAGTTCGCGACGTTGGTGGAGAACCCGCGGGCGGACTGCACGCCGGCCTTCGTCAGACGCTCGGCCATCGTGGCGGCCGGGACCCAGTTGGAGTTCCCGGCGTCGAGGTACGCGGGGACGCCGGCAGCGGTGAAGGCGGCGACCTCGCGCGAGAGGATCCGGTAGCGCTGCTGGTCGAGCGAGCCGGTGCAGGCGCTGTTGCTGAGCATCGCGAGCGAGTCCGGTTCGACGACGACCACCGCACGCTTGCCGGCGACGAGTGACACGACCTGTTCCACCCAGCGGTCGTAGGCGCTCTCGTCGAACCCGCCCGCCGAGTAGCCGCCGCAGTCGCGCTGCGGGATCGCGTACGTGACGAACACCGCGGTCGTGCCGGTGGCGGCCGCACCGTCCGTGGCGGCGGTCACGGTCTTGGTCAGGGTCGCGCCCTGCGTCCACTCACCGAGCCACGTCGCGACCGGGTAGCGGGCGATCGTGCTGGCGGCAGCGGCTCCGGCCGGGTCACTCGTCGCCAGGGCCGCGGCGGCCTTCGCGGCCTCGCTCGTCGGCGGGTTGTACTGACCGCGGCCGTAGACCTGTGCCGCCGTCCGTGCGCGGAGCTCGGTCGGCGTCGCGGCGGAGGCCGGGGTCGCGTCGATCCCGGACACGACGAGTCCGGCCGTCACGACGGTGGCGACGAGCCCGACGGCGAGCGCCCTCGTCGCGCGGAGTGCGGCGGCGCGCAGTGCAGTTGCACGCAGTGCCGTCGTGCGCCGTGCCGTCGTCGAGGGCCGTGCCGTCGTCGAGCGCAGTGCCCTGGTCGTGCGCATGTGTGGTCCCCCGGGAGTCAGCGTGGTCAGCCTCCCCATGGCACCACGCGCACCCGCAGCGCACCACCCGCCAGTCCGGGTGCCACCCGACGAGGTGGCACCCGGACCTGGTGACGTCAGTCGTCGAAGTGCGCTGCCGCAGCCCGGGCGCGGTACACCACGTCGTCCACGTCGTCGCCGGTCACGGTGACGTGGCCGATCTTCCGACCGGGGCGCGGCGCCTTGCCGTAGAAGTGGTACTTCGCTTCCGGGAACGCCGCGAGCGCTGCCGGGTAGCGCCCGGCCAGGTCGCCGTCGGCCGGTCCGCCGAGCACGTTCACCATCACCGCGACCGGGGCCGTCGCACCCGTCGCGCCGAGCGGCAGGTCGAGCACGGCACGCAGGTGCTGCTCGAACTGGCTCGTGGTCGAGCCGTCGATGGACCAGTGCCCGGTGTTGTGCGGTCGCATCGCCAGTTCGTTGATGAGGATGCGCTCGTCGTCGGTCTGGAAGAGCTCCACCGCCAGCACCCCGGTGACGCCGAGCTCCTCGGCGACGCGGACGGCGATCGCCTCGGCCAGGTCGGCGATCCGACCGGCGCTCGAGGGTGCGGGGGCGATGACCTCGGCACACACCCCGTCACGCTGGGTGGTCTCGACGAGCGGCCAGGCGACGATCTCCCCGGAGGGCCGGCGCGCAACGGACTGCGCGAGTTCGCGGGTGAAGGCGACGAGCTCCTCGACCAGGAGGGCCTGGTCGCCGCCGACCTCGGCCACCGCGGTGAACCAGTCCTCGACGTCGGCCGGGTCGGTGACGACGCGGACGCCCTTGCCGTCGTAGCCGCCCCGTGGGGTCTTCACGACCGCGCGTCCGCCGTGTTCGGCGAGGAACGCACGGAGTTCGTCCGCGTCGTGCACGGCAGCCCAGTCCGGCACCGGCAGTCCGAGGTCGCTGAGCCGACGGCGCATCGTGATCTTGTCCTGCGCGACCGCGAGCGGCTCCGGACCCGGGCGGACCGCGACGCCGGCGTCGACCAGCGCGGCCAGGACGTCCTGCGGCACGTGCTCGTGGTCGAAGGTCACGACGTCGACGTCCCGTGCGAACGCCAGGACGGTCTCGGCGTCGTGGTAGTCACCCTCGGCCGTCGCGGCGATCGCCGCCGACATGCCCGGCCCCTCGGCGAGGACCCGGATGTCGAGGCCGAGTTCCACCGCCGCGGGCACCATCATCCGTGCGAGCTGGCCGCCGCCGATGACCCCGACACGCAGCGCCATGGTCAGCGCCCCATGCCGTGGTACGCGAAGCCCGCGGCACGCCAGGCGTCGCGGTCCAGGCAGTTGCGACCGTCGATGACGACCGGGTTCGCGACGGCAGCGGCGACGGTGGTGGCGTCGAGTTCGCGGAACTCGTTCCACTCGGTGAGGACGAGCACGATGTCCGCGCCGGTGACGGCCTCGGTCGCGGACTCGACGTAGTCCAGCTCGGGGTGCAGTCGGCGTGCGGTGCCGATCGCCTCGGGGTCGTACGCGGCGACCTCGGCTCCGAGCTCACGCAGGCGTGCGGCGATGTCGAGCGACGGGGAGTCACGGACGTCGTCGGAGTTCGGCTTGAACGCGAGCCCGAGGACCGCGACGCGCTTGCCGGTGACGTCCCCGCCGAGGGCCTGGGTGGCGAGCTCGACGACGTGGGCCCGACGACGGAGGTTGATCGCGTCGATGTCCGCGAGGAACGCGAGCGACTCCCCCACGCCGAGCTCGTCGGCACGGGCCTGGAACGCGCGGATGTCCTTCGGCAGGCAGCCACCGCCGAACCCGAGGCCGGCGTTGAGGAACTTCCGCCCGATGCGGGCGTCGTGACCGATGGCGTCGGCGAGCGCGGTGACGTCGGCACCGACGACCTCCGCGATCTCGGCCATCGCGTTGATGAAGGAGATCTTGGTCGCCAGGAAGGCGTTCGCGCTGACCTTGACGAGTTCGGCGGTGGCCAGGTCGACGACGAGCCGGGGGGTGTCGTCGGCGAGCGCAACGGCGTAGACCTCGTCGAGGGCCGCGACGGCCGCTTCGCCCTCGGGTCCGGTGGGCACGCCGTAGACCAGGCGGTCCGGCGCGATGGTGTCCTGCACGGCGAAGCCCTCGCGGAGGAACTCGGGGTTCCAGACCAGCGTGGCACCGGGGACGGCCGCGCTGACGTCGGCGGCCAGGCGGGCCGCGGTGCCCACCGGCACGGTCGACTTGCCGACGACGAAGTCACCGGCGGACAGGTGCTCGGTGAGCGAGGCGACGGCCGCGTCGACGTACTTCAGGTCGGCCGCACCGGTCGGGCCCTGGGGCGTGCCCACCGCGACGAAGTGGACGCGGGCGCCGGCGACCTCGGCCATGTCGGTCGTGAACCGGATCCGGCCGGAGGCCAGGGCCTCGGTCAGGATCTCGGGCAGACCGGGCTCGAAGAACGGCGCTTCGCCCGCCGCGAGTCGTTCGATCTTCCCCGGGTCGACGTCCACCGCGACGACGTCGTGTCCGAGCTTGGCCATGGAGGCGGCGTGGACGGCACCGAGGTAACCGCAGCCGATGACAGAGATACGCACGGGACGACGGTACCGGGTCGTCGCCGGGTCCACGAGACGGTGAACCGCAAGAACCGCGGCGGTTCTCCGCAGTGTGGCCGGAGCGGCGGCCGCCCGAGCCGTCAGCGGTCGTGTCGTGCGGTGCCCCGGACGATGTCGTCCCAGTCGGGTTCGCGGTGTCGACGTCGGGCCTCGTGCGCCTCGACCAGGTCGTGCAGCACGGCGACGACGAGGTCCGCGTGCGGCACGTCGGCGAGCACGAGCGCCGGGTCGTCGCCGGGGAACACGAGCACGTCACCGGACCGGAACAGCCCCTGGGCACCCTGCCGTCGCACGGTGACGTCGTACCCGCGGGAGTGCAGGAGCTCGCGCCGGGTCCGGGTGCCGAGTCCGTGCGAGACGACGAGTCGCCGGGTGGTCACGACGTACCGCTCGGACATCCACCGCAGCAGCGGTACCAGCCCGCCGACGAGCACGAGCACGACGACGAGGACCGCGACGACGACGTTGAGCCAGGCGAGTTCCGCGCGGAACACCCCGAAGCCGAACCCGCCCGCGGCCGCGACGAGGACGACGAAGACCGCGGGCCGGACGAGACGTCGGGCGTGGGGCCGGAGCCGGGCGACGACGAGCTCGGGGGCAGGCTCGTCGGTCATGGGCTCATGCATAGCGCAGGTGGGTGACGTCCCCCACCGCGACGCCCCTGGAGGCACCGGTCCGGTCCCGGATCGTGATGCGACCGTCGTCGTCGACGCCGGTCGCGTCGGCCTCGACGGTGGACCCGTCCGGCAGTTCGAGGCGCACCCGCTGGCCGACGGTCCCGCACACGGCACGCACGTGGGAGCGGACCGCGTCGGCAGCCGCACCACCGGCGACCAGCCCGGCCACGGCCTCCTGGAGGCCCGTCCAGAAGCCCGCCAGGACGGCGTCGGCGAGTGCCGTGGCCGGTCCGGTCGCCCCGGCGACGAGCAGGGAGGTCGCGGTCGGGGTCGGCAGGTCCGTGGCGGGGATGGTGAGGTTCACACCGACCCCGACGACGACCGACCCGTCGGCGGCGACCTGGCAGAGCACGCCGCTGACCTTCCGGCCGTCGACGAGCACGTCGTTCGGCCACTTCACGAGCACGCGGTCGTGGGCGGTGTCGAGCGCGCCGGCGACGGCGTCGCGGACCGCAGCGCCGGCGACGAGCGGCAGCCAACCCCGGTCGCGCGGGTCGAGGTCCGCCCGCACCAGCACGCTGGCCGCCAGGGTCTGGCCGGCCGGGGCCACCCAGGAGCGGTCGAGGCGTCCGCGACCGGCGGTCTGCTCGAGCGTCACGACGACGCTGCCGGAGGCGCGGTCCGAGGCGTCGCGGAGCAGGTCAGCGTTCGTCGACCCGGTCGTCGGGAGCACCGTCATCGTCGCTCCGGCGCCCTCGACGGCGGCGCGGGCGGAGGCGAAGTCGGGCGTGACCGGTGTGGACATGCACGCAAACCTACGGCCCGGAACCGTGGGGGTCCTCCAACGGGGCCGTCCTGCACCGCCGGTAGGGTGATCGGGTGACCACAGGAGACACCCCCGATCTCTCGACGACCGCCGGCCGGCTCGACGACCTCCGCGTGCGCTACCACGAAGCCGTGACCGCCGCAGGCGAGACCGCGATCGCGAAGCAGCACGCCAAGGGCAAGACGACGGCACGCGAGCGGATCGAGCAGCTGCTCGACCCGAACTCCTTCGTCGAGCTCGACGAGTTCGTCCGGCACCGCACCCACGCCTTCGGCATGGACGCCAAGCGGCCCTACGGTGACGCGGTCGTCACCGGCTTCGGCACGATCCACGGCCGCCAGGTCGCCGTCTACGCGCAGGACTTCACCGTCTTCGGCGGCTCCCTCGGCGAGGTCGCCGGCGAGAAGATCATCAAGGTGATGGAGCACGCGCTGAAGACGGGTGTCCCGATCATCGGCATCCTCGACTCCGGTGGCGCCCGCATCCAGGAGGGCGTGGTCGCCCTCGGCAAGTACGGCGAGATCTTCCGGCTCAACACCGCGGCCTCCGGGGTCATCCCGCAGATCTCGATCGTGATGGGCCCGGCCGCCGGCGGCGCGGTGTACTCCCCCGCCCTCACCGACTTCGTGATCATGGTCGACAAGACCAGCCACATGTTCGTCACCGGGCCGGACGTCATCAAGACCGTCACCGGCGAGGACGTCGGCTTCGAGGAGCTCGGCGGTGCCCACACGCACAACGCCGTCTCCGGTGTCGCGCACTGGTTGGCCGAGGACGAGTCCGACGCGCTCGACTACGCCCGGTCGCTGATCGGGTTCCTGCCGGACAACAACCTGTCCGACGCCCCGGCCTACGACGTCGCCCCCGAGCTCGAGACGACCGACGCCGACCGTGAGCTCGACGTCGTGATCCCGGACTCCACGAACCAGCCCTACGACGTCACGCAGGTCATCGAACACGTCGTCGACGACGGCGAGTTCCTCGAGGTGCAGCCGCTCTTCGCGCCGAACATCATGATCGGCTTCGGTCGGGTCGAGGGCCGGACGGTCGGCATCATCGCGAACCAGCCGCAGGCGATGGCCGGAACGCTGAACATCGACGCCGGCGAGAAGGCCGCACGCTTCGTCCGGTTCTGCGACGCGTTCGGCATCCCGATCCTGACCCTGGTCGACGTCCCGGGCTACCTGCCCGGCACCGACCAGGAGTGGACCGGCGTCATCCGCCGTGGCGCGAAGCTCCTCTACGCCTACGCCGAGGCCACCGTGCCCCTCGTCACCGTCATCACCCGCAAGGCCTACGGCGGCGCGTACATCGTGATGGGCTCGAAGCAGCTCGGTGCCGACATCAACCTGGCCTGGCCGACGGCGGAGATCGCGGTCATGGGAGGCCAGGGCGCGGTCAACATCCTGTACCGCAGCGAGATCAAGCGTGCCGAAGAGGCCGGTGAGGACGTCGCCGCGGTCCGCACGAAGCTCGCGAACGAGTACACCTACAACGTCGCGTCGCCGTACCTGGCGGCCGAGCGCGGGGAGCTCGACGGGATCATCCAGCCGCACGCCACCCGCGTGTCGGTCATCAAGGCCCTCCGGGCGCTCCGCGGCAAGCGCGCCAGCCTGCCGCCGAAGAAGCACGGGAACATCCCGCTGTGAGCCCCCGTCACGCTGCCGCCGTCCCGGCCGACGCCCCCGCGTCGGTCGCGGACGTCCGGGTCGTCGGCGGCCACCCGTCGCCGGAGGAACTGGCAGCCGTCGTCGCGGTGCTCCAGCGCCAGGCCGACGAGGCCGCAGCGGCCGGACGGGCCCAGGCGGAGACGTCACCCCGGGACGGTTGGACCCGGTCGGCACGGGGCATGCGCGAGCCGCTCCAGCAGGGCGCCTGGAGCCGGTCACTCCGCTGACCTGAGCTGCTCCCGGCGCGTCGTTCCGGTACCGCCTCGGTACCCGCTCGGGCATGTCAGGCCGCTGTACCCCGTTCGATACCGACCGGTGTCGACGTCATCATCGGGCGGACGCACCGTTCGGTCTCCCCTCGCTCGGGGGTCGTGCAGCCGGAGAACTGTCGCAGATCCGTGGAATTGTCCCCCGAAATGACGACTGACACCCCCCGGTGCTGTTGGCATCATTGTCTGTGTTCGGTGTTCTTCGTTGAAGTGCATCGCCGGTCGGTGGCCGACTAGGGTACGAAGCCACCACCGTGACGAGTCAGGGCGATATTCGGGTTGTCGCTCTGACTCGGGTTGAGAACGGGCCGGTCGGTAGCTCCGACCGGCCCGTTCCCCGTTTCCGGGGCTGTACTCGTCTCGGGCTGTGCCTGTCTCGGGCCGTGCCTGTCTCGGGCCGTGCTCCCGACCGCGCTCAGGCGCGAGCCGCGTGCCGGTCGATCTCGAGCCACAGCGCGACGGAGTCGTCCTCGCCGTCATCGTCGTCCTCGTCCGCCGTCCCGAGTGCCGCGGACTCGCTCTCGGCCGCGTCCAGCCGCAGTCCCACCACGGTGACCGCGGCGTCGGCGTTGTCCGGCACCGTCCGGACGATCACGTTGTCGGCGTCCGCCTCGTACGCACGACGAAGCGCCTCGGCGAGTTCGGCGTGCACGCGCTCCTGCTCCACCGTCTCCAGGTCGTCCAGCCCGCCGTCGTCGTGCAGCTGGACGACCGCGCCCCGACGACGGAGGCGCATCACCTCGGCGCGGACGTCGTCGGACAGCAGGGAGCGGCCGCGGATCTCGTCGCGGATCGCCTGCTCCAGGTGCAGGCTCTCGGCACGCTCGTCGTCGCTCAGACCGCCGCAGGTGTCGATGATGCGCTGGAGCATCGGCCGCGCCATCCTGGTCGTCTGTCCGAGCCGGACCTGCCGCTCGGACACATGCGCGTCCTGCGCCGCCTGCCAGTCCACGGTCTCCTGCTCGGCCCGGACGAAGTCGCGGGTGATCCGGGTGGCGTGGCTCATCGCGATCGCGAACCCGGTGGCGACCGACAACCAGATCACGTTGCCGAGCGCACCCAACTCGCCCAGTGCCTCCAGGCCGGCCCAGCTCACCGAGTGGACCGTGCAGAAGGCGACGCCCACCCAGGCGAAGCGTCCGCGTTGGCGGACGGCCAGCACGACCATCAGCGTGCCGACGGCGGCGATCCACCACGTGGCGTAGGTCGGCGCGACCGCGAGGTCGACGACGGTCGAGCAGACGATGGGCATCACGACGGCCGTGGCGAGCGCGAACCAGGCGACCCACACGGGCAGCACCGGACCGCGCACGAACAGCGCGAGGGCGGTCGCCGCGGCGTAGAGGACCATGCAGGCGATGACCGGCGCGGCCTTCGACGGCGCGCCGGGCAGCGTGGTGACCGCGAGGACCAGGTGCAGCAGGGAGAAGAGCGCGGCGAGTCCGGTCGCGACGCCCGCGGGGATCGAGGCCCTCATGCGTGTGCCTCGGGCTCTCCGGAGCCGGTCCCGATCTCGGGCCGGACGACGTCGCGGTCCTCGGAGCCGAGTGCCGGCCAGCGGAGCACGATGCGGGTCCCGGAGCCGGGGGCGGTCCGCAGGTCGGCTTCGCCCTCGGCGGCGGCCATCCGCTCGATGATCGAGCGGCGGACCCCGAGGCGCTCGGCCGGCACCGCGTGCGCGTCGAACCCGGCGCCGTCGTCGGCGACCTCGACCTGGACGCTCGATCCGTCCACGATGATCGTGAGCCACCGCGAGACGTCGTCGCCGGCGTGCTGCACGCTGTTCACGGCGGCCTGGAGCGCGGCCGAGGCGATGGCGTCCGCAGCCGAGAACGGCAGCCCCGGGCCCGTCACGGGGGCGCTCCGGACCTCGACGGGCGCGCCGAGGGACGTGACGGAGGCGACGATCCGGTCCCGCAGGACGTCGAACGGCACGACCTGGTCCTCCCCCGGGCCGTCAGCGGCCGCGGCGGCGAGGTGGTCGATGGCGTTCCGTGCCATCCGCGCGGCGAGGGTCTTCGCGTCCGGGGTGTCCGCACGGGCGGCTGACAGCAGCGTCGTCAACACGCTGTCGTGCACGATGGCGTCCACCTGGACCCGCTCGACCTCGGTCGCGTGCTCGCGGATGGCCCGCGAGTACCGGCGGACCGCGGTGGCCTGGGCGGCGTCCACCGCAGCTGCGGCCCGGCGGAGCACCACGATGAGGACCAGCGCCGCGATGCCGAGCACCGCCGTGTAGGCACCGTCGAGGAACGCCCGCTGCAGGCTCACCCCGCCGCCGGCAGGCGAGAGCCGCAGCACGACGTAGATGATCGGCACGAGGGCGTTGTAGACCGCGGCGCGCCACGTGGCGAAGCTCAGCGAGGCGGCGATCGTCCCGACGTTGCAGAGCCACCACGGCCATGGGACCTGGTCACCCGGCAGTCCGTGGTGGACCGTCAGCGGGAAGGTCAGCAGTGCGACGAGGAACAGCAGCGCGCAGACGGCCTGTGCCACCTGCGACCACCGCTGTGCGATCGCCGAGATCCCCACCGCGACGAGCGAGAGCGCCATGGTGATCGCCGCTGCCGGAGCCCAGAACGCGTCGAGGTACGGCAGCTGCTTGAGGAGCCCAGGGACGTTCACCGCGCCGAATCCGATCGCGGCGATCGCCATCAGGATCGTGAAGGCCCGGTCGAGCGACGCCTGCGTGATCGTGGCGCGGACCGACCGCGACGGGTCGGCCCAGCCGGTGCCCCGGGTGTGGCCTGCGCCACCGGCCGACACGGGGCCGGTCGGCGCGGGGCCGGTCGGCACGGCGCCGATGGCAGCTGCGCCGCCCGGGGACGACGGACGCCGGGCCGCTGCGGGCCCGGCGTCCGGCGCTGCGTCAGTGGTCACGAGGACCGTCCGACGCGCAGTTCCTCAGCGACCATCGCCGTCGGGGTCGATGCCGGAATCGAGCCCCGGCAGGATCCCGTCCTCGACGGCGCGCCGGAGCAGGTCGACCTTGGTCGGGGCGGGGCGACCCACCTCGACGTACTTCACGCGGATGCGGTCCAGGTACTCACGAGCGGTCGAGTACCCGATGCCGAGCTGCTGGGCCGCGAGCTTCAGCGGCAGCCCCGATGCGTACAGGTGCAGGATCTCGCGTTCGCGGCGCCCGAGCTGGGCCTTCGCGAAGTCCCGGTCGGCGTCGATGGCGCTCGCCCACTCGAGGTTGTTGAGCACGTCGCCCCGCGCCACCGTCGCGACGGCGGCCATCACGGTCTTCGTCGCGGACGACTTCGGGATGACGCCGGCAGCCCCCGCCGCCAGTGCCTCTCGGACGTTCGCGACCCGGTCGGCGATGCTGTGCACGAGGACAGCCGAGCCGGTGCCCTGCACGCCCTTGACGTTCTCGGTCACGGTCGAGCCGTCGCCCAACGACAGGTCGAGGACTACCACGTCGACCTCACGCCCACCGAGCTGCGCGATGTACTCCGGGACGCTCGCGGCGGTGAGGACCACCTCGAACCCCTCGTTCTGACAGGCGGCCTGGATCCCCAGTCGGACGGACTCGTGGTCGTCGACGATGGCGACCCGGACCGGCCGGGTCTCGAGACCGGCAGTCCCTGTCGTGCCGGTCGATGTGCTGGTGGTGTCTCCCACGGTTGCCTCTCGTTCCGACGACGCGCCGGGCCCTGATCCCGGTTGCCGTCGTCACCCAGGATACCCAGGTCAGCCTCAGCTTCGTACCCCGCTGCGGAACCCGACGGGGGCGACCACCCGCCGGAGCTCAGCCGACCGGCACCAGCCGTGCCACAGCCTCCAGGTGGTGCGTGTGCGGGAACAGATCGAAGGCGCGGAGGGCCTCCAGGCGGTACCCGAGGTCGGCGAACGTCGCGACGTCGCGGGCCAGGGCGACGGGGTCGCAGGCCACGTAGACGACCTGCGCCGGCTGCAGTGCCGCGATCGACACGACGACCTCGCGCCCGGCCCCGGACCGCGGCGGGTCGAGCACGATCGTGCCGGCCCGGAAGCGGTCGCGCTCCGGACGGGAGGCCGACTCGACCGTGCGGGACAGCCACCGGTCGACACGGCCCGTCTCGGCACGCGCGCCGATCCACTCGGACAGGTTCTCGAGTGCGTGCTCGGTCGCGCGGGTCGCGCTCTCGACGCTCGTCACGCGGGCGCGGGGTCCGACGACGTCGGCGAGGGCGGCGGCGAGCAGACCGACGCCACCGTAGAGGTCCAGGTGCTGGCCCTCCGGGTCGAGCCGGTCGCGGTCGACCAGGTCCTGCACGGCCGCGGTGAGGACGGCCGGCGCCTGGCGGTGGACCTGCCAGAAGCCGTCGTCGTCGACCGCGAACGTCCGCTCGCCGACGACCTCCTGCACGACGGTGGGGCGCTGCGCGTCGATGACCAGTCGGGCGCCGCCGGAGCCGCTCGGGCTGAGGACGTCGACGACCTCGGCACCGGGCATCGAGCCGCGGCCGAGCGGTGCCGAGCCCTGCACGGTCGCGGTGGCCAGTGGCAGCGACGTGACCGGGACGACGGTGTGCGACCGCGCGGCGAACGGTCCGGGCGTGCCGTCGGCGTCGACGTGCAGGCGGATCCGGGTGCGCCAGCCGAGGCCGTTCGCCTCGTCGTCGCCGGGCGCGGCCTCGACCACGACCGGCGCGCCGAGCACGGCGTCCAGGTCGATCTTGCCGAAGCGGGAGAACGAGTCGACCAGCACGTCGCGCTTGAGGGTCCGCTGGTGGGCCAGGGCGATGTGCCCGAACTCGGCGCCACCCGGACGGACCGCGGGGTCCCGGTCGAGGCCGGCCTCGGGCCAGACGTGGTCCACCCGGTGTTCGCTCGGTTCGAGGACCTGCACGGTGTCGGCACGCCAGAACGACTTCTTCCGGTCCTCCGTCACCCGGGCCACGACCCGCTCTCCGGGGATCGCGTCCGTGACGAACACCACGCGCCCCTCGTGCCGTGCCACCGAGATGCCGCCGTGGGCGATCCCGGTGACGTCGAGTTCGAGCAGTGTGCCGACGGATTCACCCATGGTTCGATGTTCCCATGCGTCTGTACCTCGCGAGCACCTCCCCCGCCCGTCGCGCCCTGTTGTCGCAGTCCGGGATCGAGCCGGTGCTCGTCTCGCCGGGGGTCGACGAGGACGCCGCGGCCGCCGCCGAGCGGGACCGTCTGGGTCGCGAGCTGACCGGTCCGGAGCTCGTGGCGCTGCTGGCGGTGGCGAAGGCGACGGCGGTCGCGGACGGCCTCGTCGGGCTCGCTGACGAGTCCGGCCTCGACGGCATCGTCTTCGGCGGCGACTCGGCCTTCGAGGTCGACGGCGTCCTCTACGGCAAGCCCCACGACCCCGAGGTCGCCCGGCAGCGGTGGCGGCAGATGCTCGCCGCCGGCGGCGGCACGCTGTGGAGCGGACACTGCGTCATCGACCGGCGCGTCATCGACGGTCGCGCAGGCGTCCGCTCCGTCGCCCGCTCCGTCGACGAGACGACCGCCCCGGGGACGGGAGGCGCGGTGCGGGCCGGAGACGAGCCTCCCGTCCGTCCCGTGGGTGCGCTCGCACTCGGCCCCGTCGCGCCCGGTGGGTCGGCGCTCGTCGTGGACGGCGACCGGGTGGTCGCGGTGGACAGCGCGGTGCTGACGTTCGCCGACGACATGACGCCAGCGGAGATCGACGCGTACGTCGCGACCGGTGAGCCGCTCGAGGTGGCCGGCGCGTTCACGATCGACGGGCGCGCCGCGGCCTTCATCACGCGCATCGACGGTGCCCCCTCGGCCGTCGTCGGCCTGTCGCTGCCGGTCCTGCGTTCGATGCTGCTGCGGGGGTTCGGCATCGCCTGGCACGACCTCTGGGCGCAGTAGTCGGATCCGCTCGCTGTAGACATCCACCTGCTGCCCACGGTGTTTCTTGTGGACGGCGGTCAAAACAGGACCTCGGCACACGAATACGCTGATGTTCCATGCCCCGCATCAGCAAGGTCCTCATCGCGAACCGCGGCGAGATCGCCGTCCGCATCATCCGAGCGGCCCGCGACGCGGGCAAGGCCTCGGTGGCGGTCTACGCCGACCAGGACCGTGACGCCCAGCACGCCCGCCTCGCCGACGAGGCCTACGCGCTGAACGGCACCACGAGCGCCGACACCTACCTGGTCATCGAGAAGATCATCTCCGTCGCCCGACGGTCCGGCGCCGACGCCGTGCACCCCGGGTACGGCTTCCTCGCCGAGAACGCCGACTTCGCCCGCGCCGTGATCGACGCCGGGCTGACCTGGATCGGCCCGTCGCCCGACTCGATCGAGCGCCTCGGCGACAAGGTCTCCGCGCGGCACGTGGCCGAGAAGGTCGGCGCGCCGCTCGCCCCCGGCACCATCGAGCCCGTGCAGGACGTGTCCGAGGTCATCGACTTCGTCGACCAGGTCGGACTGCCCGTCGCGATCAAGGCCGCCTTCGGTGGCGGTGGTCGTGGGCTCAAGGTCGTTCGCTCGCGCGAGCAGGTCGAGGAGCTGTTCGAGTCCGCCACGCGCGAGGCCATCGCCGCGTTCGGGCGTGGCGAGTGCTTCGTCGAGAAGTACCTGGACAAGCCGCGGCACGTCGAGACCCAGTGCCTCGCCGACGAGCACGGCAACGTCGTCGTCGTCTCGACGCGTGACTGCTCGCTGCAGCGCCGCCACCAGAAGCTCGTCGAAGAGGCACCCGCGCCGTACCTGACCGAGGCGCAGCAGACGCTGCTCTACGAGTCGTCCAAGGCGATCCTCCGCGAGGTCGGCTACGTCGGTGCCGGCACCTGCGAGTTCCTCATCGGCGCCGACGGCACGGTCTCGTTCCTCGAGGTCAACACGCGTCTGCAGGTCGAGCACTGTGTCTCCGAAGAGGTCACCGGCATCGACCTGGTGCGCGAGCAGTTCCGCATCGCCGAGGGCGGCACGCTCGACTACGCGGACCCGACCCCGCGCGGCCACTCGTTCGAGTTCCGCATCAACGGCGAGGACCCGGGCCGCAACTTCTTCCCCGCACCGGGCCCCGTGCACGTCTTCAACGCGCCGTCCGGTCCGGGCGTCCGCGTCGACTCCGGTGTGGTCTCCGGCGACGTCGTCTCCGGCTCGTTCGACTCGATGCTCGCGAAGCTCATCGTCACCGGCTCGACCCGTGCAGAGGCACTCGAGCGCTCGCGCCGTGCCCTCGCCGAGTTCGAGGTCGCCGGCCTGCCGACCGTCATCCCGTTCCACCGCGCGGTCGTCGCGGACCCGGCGTTCGCCACGTCCGACGACGAGCCGTTCAGCATCTACACGCAGTGGATCGAGACCGACTTCGTCAACGACATCCCGGCGTGGAGCGGCTCCCCCGAGGAACTGCCGGCCCCGGCGTCCCGCGACACGGTCGTCGTCGAGGTCCAGGGCAAGCGCATCGAGGTGACCATGCCCGCCGTCGTCGGTGGCGGTGCCGCGGGTGCCCGCCGCCCGGCCGGGCCGTCTGCTCCGCCGAAGCGTCGGTCCTCCGGCGTCAAGGGCGGCCGTGCTGCCTCGGGCTCCTCGGTCGCGTCGCCCATGCAGGCCACCGTGGTGAAGCTCGCGGTCGCCGAGGGTGACACCGTCGTGAAGGGCGACCTGCTCGTCGTCCTCGAGGCCATGAAGATGGAGCAGCCCGTCCAGGCGCACAAGGACGGCGTCGTCACGGGGCTGAACGCCCCCGTCGGCCAGACCGTCTCGTCCGGCCACGTCCTGCTCGAGCTCGCGTAGGGCGGCCGGCGCGCCTGGCCGCCGCGCCCGCCGCCCGGCGCCGATCGGCTCCGCACAACAGCAACCGCCCCGAACCACGGCTTCCCGTGGTTCGGGGCGGTTTCCGTTGTGCGACGCCAGCTGACGCCGGCCGGTGTCAGCGGATCCGGCGGAAGCGCCGGGCCTCGAGCGGGAGGCCCGTCCCCAGCAGCAGCGCACGGAGCCGAGCCGGGTCCTGCGTCTCGGGCCAGCCGAAGCGGCCGACCTGACGGACGTCCGGCACCCGGCGGAGTCGGTCCTCGCGGCGCTTCTCCTGGAGGAGGACGTCCTCGGCGGTGAGGCCGGCCGCGCGCATCGCCGGGTCCCGGTACTTGGCCGCACCGTCGAACTCGAGGACGATGCCGTGGTCGGGGAACCAGAAGTCGACCCGCGCCACGAAGCCGGCGGCATCGCGGAACTCCGCCTGCAGTTCCGGCCGCGGCGCTCCGAGTTCGTCGAGCGCCACCCGGGCGACCGACTCCCCCACCGATCCACTGCGGGCGTCGGCGAAGTCGATCGCGAACCGCGCCCGATCACGGCCGTGCACGGCGCTCGAGGCATCGAGTCGTGCGCGGAGTGCCGCTCGGTCGACACCGCGGTGGAGCGCGACGTCGAGGACGGGCACGGAGCGCCGGAGCTCCTGCGTCAGCGCGATGTCGACGACGGTGCTGGACAGGTCCGACACCGCCCGCCCCGAGAGCGTCCGGGCGAGGCGCATCGGGCGGTTCTTACCGGGGTGCTTCCGCAGCAGCCGGAGGGACTGGGACGTCTCGCGCTCGGGGTCGATCACGTCGACGACCTCGGGGAACTCGCCGCTCCAGGGCAGCCCGTGCAGTGCGAGGGCGGACACGTGCGAGAGGACCAGACGCGGAGCGACCAGCTCGTCGATCGCGTCGATCCGCGCGAGGTGTCGGACCCGCGCGTCCGCCGCCCGCCAGCGATCGGCGTCGACGAACCGGCCGGGTGCGAGCCGGACGAGGGCACCCCGGTCGGCCGCTGCCGCGAGGTCCCGGCCCCGCCGGCCGGTGGGGTCGGCACTCCCGCCCCTGATGATCTCCAGTCGTTGCATGTCGGCAGCTTCCGGCAGGACCACGGTGCCTGCGCGGCTCTTCCTGCCTGCTGTGGACAGCCTCCCGGCCGACCCCAGTCGTGCAGGAGTGCCGGTTCCGACGGGCGCAGCACAACGAGAACCCGCTCGAACCGCGGCATGCAGCGGTTCGAGCGGGTTCCTGTTGTGCGCAGCCGGTCGGCGCCGGCGGGCGGCGGCGGCGCCGGCGACGGCCGCGGCCGCGGGCGCGCCCTACGAGACCAAGGGGCGGACGGCGGCGGCCAGGCGGTCGGCCAGGGCCGACGCCTCGGCGGGCGTGGCCGCCACGGTGTCGATGTAGACCTTCACCTTCGGCTCGGTGCCGCTCGGGCGGACGATGACCCGGGCACCGCCCTCGAGGTCGAAGCGCAGGATGTCCGACGGCGGGAACCCCTCCACCCCGTCGAGGAAGTCCGTCACGGACGCGATCGCGACACCGCCGAGCTCCGTCGGCGTGGCGGTCCGGAGCGAGGCCATGATCTCGCCGATGCGCGACAGGTCGTCCACCCGCGTCGCGACCTGCCCGGACGCGAACGCCCCGAACCGCTCGGCGAAGGCGTCGAGCTGGTCCGCGATGGTCTTGCCCTCGGCCGCCAGCTCGGTCGCGAGCGACAGCAGCTCGAGTGCGGCGGAGATGCCGTCCTTGTCGCGGATCACCTGCGGGTCGACCAGGTAGCCGAGCGCCTCTTCGTACCCGAACAGCAGGTCCGGCACGCGCGACACCCACTTGAACCCGGTCAGCGTGTCCCGGTGCCCGAGCCCGTACTGCTCGGCGACCCGGGCGAGGGCCGGCGAGCTGACGATCGACGCGGCGAGCACCCCGGTCACGCCGGCGTCGGCTGCACGAGCGGCGGCGCGCCAGCCGAGGAGCCAGCCGACCTCGTTGCCGGCGAGACGTCGGTACGAGCCGGAGCCGTCCGGGATCGCGAGAGCCAGACGGTCGGCGTCGGGGTCGTTGGCGATCACCAGGTCGGCGCCGACCGCGACACCGCGGGCGATCGCCAGGTCCATCGCGCCCGGCTCCTCCGGGTTCGGGAACGAGACCGTCGGGAACGCGCCGTCCGGCTCGATCTGCTCCGGCACGACGGCCGGCTCACGGAACCCGGCCTGCGCGAAGACCGCGCGGGCGGTCTCCCACCCGACGCCGTGCATGGCCGTGTAGACGACGGACGGCTGCGCGTCGGCCGGGAGGGCCGGGGCCGGCACCGTCGCGGCCGTCGCGTCCACGTACGCCTGGACGAGCGACGCGTCGGCGACGGTGTAGTCCGTCGCCCGTTCGAGCGAGCGGATGTCGCCCGCTGCGACGTCGTCGATGGCCGCAGCGATCTCGCCGTCGACCGGCGGCACGATCTGCGAGCCCTCGTCGTCGCCGCCGAGGTAGACCTTGTACCCGTTGTCCCGCGGCGGGTTGTGGCTGGCGGTCACCATGACGCCCGCGCCGACGCCGAGGTGCCGGACGGCGAACGCGACGAGCGGTGTCGGCAGCGCCGAGGGCAGCAGCGTGACGTCGAGGCCGAGGCCCCGCATGACCTCGGCGGAGTCGCGAGCGAAGACGTCCGAGTTGACCCGTCCGTCGTACCCGATGACGACGCTGCGGTCACGCCCGGAGTCGATGAGGAAGCGGGCCAGCCCCGCGGCGGCCTGCGTCACGACGACCCGGTTCATCCGCAGGGGGCCGGCGCCGAGTTCGGCACGGAGCCCGGCGGTGCCGAACTGCAGCCGGCCGGCGAACCGGGCGTCGAGTTCCTCGGTGTCCCCCGCGTCGACGAGCCGCTGCAGCTCGGCGCGGGTCTCGTCGTCGGGGTCCTGCTCGATCCAGGCCAGGGCGGTGTCGACGACGCTCACAGTGCCGCCACCACGCGGGCGAGCAGGTCGGCGATGACCGGCTCGGCCTGCTTGCCGGCCTCGAGCACCTCGGTGTGGGACAGCGGCGTCTTCTGGATGCCCGCAGCCAGGTTCGTGATGAGCGAGAAGCCCAGGATCTCCATGCCGGCCTGCCGGGCGGCGATCGCCTCGAGCGCGGTGGACATGCCGACGATGTGCCCGCCGATCGCCTTCGCCATCTGGACCTCGGCCGGGGTCTCGTAGTGCGGGCCGCGGAACTGCGTGTAGACGCCTTCGTCGAGGGACGGGTCGACCGACTTCGCGACCGCACGGAGACGGGCCGAGTACAGGTCGGTCAGGTCGATGAACGTCGCGCCCTCCAGCGGGCTGTCGGCGGTCAGGTTGATGTGGTCGCTGATCAGGACCGGCGTGCCGGGCGTCCAGGTCTCCTTGATGCCACCGGCGCCGTTGGTGAGGACCATGACCGAGGCTCCGGTCGCGGCAGCCGTTCGGACGCTGTGCACGACGCGACGCACGCCGTGGTTCTCGTAGTAGTGCGTGCGCGCGCCGATGACCAGCGCGTGCCGACCGTCGGCGAGACGGATCGACCGGACGGTGCCGGAGTGCCCGGGGACGGCCGAGGCGCTGAACCCGGGGACGTCCGCAGCGGGGATCTCGGAGACGGTCTCCCCGAGCAGGTCGGCGGCCTTGCCCCAGCCGGAGCCGAGCGTCAGGGCGATGTCGTGCCGCTCGATGCCGGACCGCTCCGCGATGACTGCGGCGGCGTCACGGGCCACGTCGAAGGGGTCGACGGCGGGGTCGTTCAGGGGGTTCTCGGTGCTGAGCATGCGCCGATCGTACCGGGCGGCAGGTCAGCCGAGTGCCTTCTCCACAGCCGCCGTGATCTCGCTCTGGTCGAAGTGGTTCCGGATCACGATGACCTCGGCGTAGGTGGTCCCGATGGCCTCGACGAACTCCTGGCTTGTGAGGATCACGTTGGCGTCGTCGGAGACGTCCCGCACCGAGGCGACGTCGGCGGCGACGACCTCCGCCGTCAGCCCGAGCGCCGCCAGGGCCTTCTCGGCGTTCACCTTGAGGATCGCGCTGGCACCGATGCCGGCGCCGCAGATGGTCACGATCTTCACGCGGTGCTCACTCCCATGATGCTCCGGATCTGGTCCGCGCTGGTGGCCTCCGCCAGTCGCCTGGTGACGGTCGGGTCGTTGAACAGGTTCGCGATCGCACCGATCGACTCGAGGTGCGTGCCGACCTCGGCCACGGCCAGGCCGAGGACGACCGAGACGGGGTCGTTGTGCGGGTGCCCGAAGACGACCGGTTCGGCCAGGGTGACGACCGCCAGCCCGTCACGGAGCACGCTCGACCCCGGCCGGGCGTGCGCGAACGCCAACCCGGGCGAGATCACGATGTACGCGCCGTGCTCCTCGACCATCGCGATCATGGCGTCGGTGTAGGCGTCGGTGGTCGAACCGGAGGCCACGAGGGCGTCGCCGGCGCTCCGGAGCGCGTCGCGCCACGACGACGCGGACGCCCCGAGGACGACGGCCGGGTCCGGCAGCGGCGGCAGGCCCATCGGCTCAGGCCTCCGCGTACCCGGCGGTGATCGCGGCGATGATCTCCTCGCGGTCCTCCAGCGGCAGGAAGGTACCGAGGGCGGCGTTGATCTGGAACGCGGCGAGGTCGTCGAGGTCGTAGCCGAAGGTGCCGGCCAGGAGCGCGAGCTCCTTCGACAGCGTCGTGTTGCTCATCAGGCGGTTGTCGGTGTTCACGGTCACCCGGAAGCCGAGCTGGTACAGGACGTCGAACGGGTGGTCGGCCAGGTCGTCGCCCCACGCGGCGATGGCGCCGGTCTGCAGGTTCGAGGACGGCGAGACCTCGAGCGGGATCTCGCGGTCGCGGACCCAGGAGGCCACCTCGCCCAGGGTGGCGAGCATCGAGCCGTCGCCGCCGTCGGTCAGGGCGACGTCCTCGAACACCCGGACGCCGTGGCCGAGGCGCAGCGCGCGGCCGTCGACGAGCGCCGACCGGATCGAAGCCAGGCCGTCCGCTTCGCCGGCGTGCACGGTGACGGGGAACAGCTCGGAGGCCAGGTAGTCGAACGCCGCCTTGTGGTTCGACGCGGGGAACCCGGCTTCGGCGCCGGCGATGTCGAAGCCGACGACGCCGTGGTCGCGGTGGCGCACCGCGAGCTGGGCGATCTCCAGCGAGCGGTCGGCGTGGCGCATCGCGGTGACGAGCTGGCCGATGCGGATCGACCCACCGGCGGCGTCGACCGCGGCTTCGATGCCGGCCTGGACGGCTTCCACCGTCTGGTCGAGCGTCAGCCCGCGCTGCAGGTGCTGCTCCGGGGCCCAGCGGATCTCGCCGTAGACGACACCGTCCGCGACGAGGTCCTCGACGAACTCCTTCGCGACGCGGGTCAGCCCGGCTTCGGTCTGCATCACGGCGGTGGTGACGTCGAACGTCTTGAGGTACTCCACCAGGGAGCCGGAGTTCGACTGGTCGGCGAACCACGCGGCCAGCTCGGTCGGGTCGGTGGTCGGCAGCTCGACGCCGTCGGTCGCGGCGAGCTCGATGATCGTCGCGGGACGGAGGCCGCCGTCCAGGTGGTCGTGCAGCGAGACCTTGGGCAGGTCGTTGATGACCGCTCCGGCGTCGGGCAGGCGGTGGATGGTGGCGGCGTCGCTCATGCGCCCAAGGCTATCGGTGGTCACCGACCCCCGCAGGGCGGGGTCGACAAACCCGTGGAGGACGGACTGGAGGCTCCCCACAGGACGTGTGGGGAGCCTCCGGTTCCGAGCGTGCGACGGACGCCGCTACTGGATCCGCTCTCGCACGATCGGGCCGCGCTCCGGCGCGGACTCGCCGATCGACCAGGCACCCTCGAGCGACTCGAGGGCCCGCTCGAAGCGCTCCGGCTCGTCCGTGTGGAGCGTCCAGAGCGGCTGACCGGCGGTGACCGTGTCGCCTGGCTTGACGTGCAGTTCGATGCCGGCGCCGGCCTGCACCGGGTCCTGCGCCCGCGCGCGACCGGCACCGAGCCGCCAGGCCGCGATGCCGAACGGCAGCGCCTGCTGCGTCGCGAGCACACCGGACTCGGTCGCGGTGACGACGTGCGTCTCGGCCGCGACCGGCAGCGCGGCCGACGCGTCGCCGCCCTGCGCCTCGATCATCCGGCGCCAGGTGTCCATCGCGCGGCCGTCGGCGAGGGCGGCGGCCGGGTCGGCGTCGGTGACCCCGGCGAGGCGCAGCATCTCCTCGGCGAGCGACACGGTCAGCGAGACGACGTCGGCGGGCCCGCCACCGGCGAGCACCTCGACGGACTCGCGCACCTCGAGGGCGTTGCCGATCGTCAGACCGAGCGGGACCTCCATGTCGGTGAGGAGCGCCGAGGTCGCGACCCCGGCGTCCTTGCCGAGGTCGACCATCGTCTGCGCCAGGAGCTTCGACTGCGCGAAGTCCGCCATGAACGCGCCCGAGCCGAACTTCACGTCGAGGACGAGCGCTGCCGTGCCCTCGGCGATCTTCTTCGACATGATGCTGGACGCGATGAGCGGGATGCACTCGACCGTCCCGGTGATGTCGCGGAGGGCGTAGAGCTTCTTGTCGGCGGGTGCCAGACCGGACCCGGCCGCGCAGATGACCGCACCGACGTCGGCGAGGATCTCGGACATGCGCTCGTTCGAGATCGCGGCCTGCCAGCCCGGGATCGACTCGAGCTTGTCGAGCGTGCCGCCGGTGTGGCCGAGTCCGCGACCGGACAGCTGCGGCACCGCGACGCCGAACGTGGCGACCAGCGGTGCGAGCGGCAGGGTGATCTTGTCGCCGACGCCGCCGGTGGAGTGCTTGTCGACCGTGGTCTTGCCGAGCGAACCGAACGACATCCGCTCCCCCGACGCGATCATCGCGAGCGTCAGGTCACGGATCTCACGACGTTCCATGCCGTTGAGGAAGATCGCCATCGCGAGCGCGGCCATCTGCTCGTCCCCGACGTAGCCGCGCGTGTACGCGTCGACGAGCCAGTCGATCTCGGCGGTGGAGAGCGTCCCGCTGGAGCGCTTCGTGCGGATGAGGTCGACGGTGTCGAACGGCTCGACGGCCATGGTCAGTGCTCCTGCTGGTAGGTCATGAGGGTGCGCGGCCCGAAGGCGTCGGGCAGGACCTCGTCGATGGTGCGGATGCCCGAGACCGTCTCGAGGAGCATGCCCTCGGTCGAGTGCTCGAACAGCAGCTGCCGGCAGCGCCCGCACGGCATCAGGGTCGCCCCGTCGCCGTCGACGCAGGTGAACGCGACGAGCTTGCCGCCGCCGGTCATGAACAGCTGCGACACGAGCGAGCACTCGGCGCACAGGGTCACCCCGTACGAGGCGTTCTCGACGTTGCAGCCCGAGACGATCCGGCCGTCGTCGGTGAGCGCCGCAGCCCCCACCGGGAAGGACGAGTACGGCACGTAGGCGCGGCCCATCGCGGTGGTCGCAGCCTCCCGCAGGGCGGTCCAGTCCACGTCGACGGTCCCGTCGATCGCGGTGTCCGGATCGGACGGGAGGCTCTGGGCCGGGTCCGTCCAGGACGGCTCGCCGGTCGTCGGGTCGAGGGTGACCCCCTGGTCACCCGCAGCGTTCGTGTCGGTCATGTGGCGGGCCTCCCGGCTAGTTCTTGATGTACGGCTTGCCGGACGCAGCCGGGCCTCGCGACTGGCCCACCAGACCGGCCACCGCGAAGATCGTGACGACGTAGGGCAGCATCAGCAGGAACTCGCTCGGCACCGGCGAGTTGATCGCCCCGAGGGTGTTCTGCAGGTTCGACGCGAAGCCGAACAGCAGCGCGGCGAGCGTCGCCTTGATCGGGTCCCAGCGGCCGAAGATGACCGCGGCCAGCGCGATGTAGCCCGCGCCCGCCGTCATGTCCTTCGTGAACGGACCGACCGCGTCGAGCGTGAAGTACGCACCACCGAGGCCGGCGATCGCACCGGCGAGCGAGACGTTCCAGAAGCGCGTGCCGGTGACGTTGATGCCGACGGTGTCCGCGGCCTCCGGGTGCTCGCCCACCGCGCGGAGGCGCAGGCCCCAGCGGGTCTTGAACAGCGCGAAGGTGACGACGGCGACCGCGATGTAGGCCAGGTAGACGATGACGGTCTGCTCGAAGAACACCGGGCCGATCACCGGGATCTGGTGCAGGACCGGGATCTCGATCTTCGGGAAGCGGATGCCGACGTTGAGCGTCGTCTCGGACGGCGAGAGCACCTGCGAGTACAGGAACCCGGTGAGCCCGGAGATGAACGCGTTGATGACCACACCGACGATGACCTGGTCGACGAGGTACTTGATGCTGAACGCCGCGAGGACGAACGACACGAGCACACCGGCGATGAGCGCACCGATCAGACCGACCCAGGCGGACCCGGTCAGCGAGGCGATGAGGGCCGAGGTGAACGCACCGGCGAGGAACTGTCCCTCGATGGCGATGTTCACGACGCCGACCCGCTCCGAGATGACGCCACCGAGGGCACCGAACACCAGCGGGACGCTGAGGCCGATCGCACCGACCAGCAGGCCGGGCAGCGGGATCGTCTTGCCGGCGGCGGCCCAGGTGAGGAAGCCGACGACGAACACGACCGCGAAGACGCTCGTCAGCCACAGCGGCACCGGACGGAACCGGCCGACCAGGAAGAACGCGACGGCGGTGCCGAGCGACAGCAGGACGACGACGACCACGCCGGTCGCCAACGACGGCAGCCCGACGTTCGGCAGCTGCACGAAGTCGCCGGCGTTGGCCAGACGGAACGTGGTCGTGCCGCCACGACGGACGCCGAGGAACAGCACGGCGGCGAGCACCGAGAACACGGCGAACGCGATCGGTGCCTTCCAGCTACGGGTGGTCTCGACCGCTCGGTCCGCGACGGGTGCGGCCGGGGCCGCGGTGGGGCTGAGGGTGCTCACGCGGCGACCGCCTTCCGCTTGGAGTTCTTGCCGGTGCGACGACGTGCGCCCGGCTGCGGGATCCGGAAGACCGCGCGGACGAGCGGCGGGGCCGCGATGAACAGGACGATGAGGGCCTGGATGACGCCGACGATGTCGATCGGGATGCCGTTGGCGGCCTGCATGGCGTAGCCACCGTTCTTCAGCACGCCGAACAGGATCGCGGCCCAGAAGGTGCCCCAGGGCTTGGAGCGGCCGAGCAGCGCGACGGTGATCGCGTCGAACCCGATGCCGGCGTCGATGCCCGAGGTGAAGCCCGTCGTGACGGCACCCTCGACCTGGTAAGCACCGGCGATCCCGATGAGGGCACCGGAGATCACCATCACCCAGACGGTCAGTGCCGGGACGCTCATGCCGGCGACGCGGGCCGCGCGGGGGTTCTCGCCCACCGTGCGGAAGCGGAAGCCGAGCGACGACTTGTTCATCAGCCACCACACGACGACCACCGCGACCAGGGCGACGAGGAACCCGACGTCGATGCCGAACCGGGAGCCGAACAGCGACGGCAGGACCGCCGAGTCGCGGGTCGCGGGCGAGATCGGGTTCGGGCTGCCGCCGGCCTGCAGGAGGCCCGGGGTGCGGAGCATGAAGCTCACCAGGTACAGGGCGACGTAGTTGAGCATGATCGTCAGGACGACCTCGTTGGCACCGGTCCGGGCCTTGAGGAGTCCGACGATGCCCGCCCAGACCGCACCGCCGACGATGCCGGCCAGGATCGTCAGCGGGATGTGCACGATCGCGGGCAGGTCGAACGAGAACCCGACCCAGCCGGCGGCCGCGGCGGCCATCAGGACCTGTCCCTGCCCGCCGATGTTGAACAGACCGGTGCGGAACGCGACCGCGACGCCGAGGCCGGCGGCGATGAGCGGCACCGCGTAGTCGACCGAGCGCGTGATCGGGGCGATCGCGGTCGCGAACGACGGCGCGCCGAAGTTGACGACCGAACCCTGGAACAGCGACGAGTACGAGCCGCCGACGGCCGTCCCGACCGCACGGAGCGTGTCGAGCGGGCGGGCGAAGAAGTACCCCGCCGCGGCCTGGACGTCCTTGTCGGTCAGGGCGATGAGGACACCGCTGGCGATGAGGGCCAGGACCACCGCGAGGACGGTGGTCAGGACCGAGCCGTTCACGATGCTGCGGAGGGCGTCGCTCCAGCGGCCCTCGCGGCGCTCGCTGTCGGTCGCGGAGTCGGTCATCAGGTGCGGGGCGCCGGTGACCTCCTGCAGACGGTCGTCGACGGCGGGGGTCGCGGCGTCGTGCGTCGTGTCGGCGGTCGTCGCGGCAGCGCTCGTCGCGTCGGCGGTCGTCGCGGCGGCGCTCGTCGCGGCAGCGCTCGTCGCGTCGGCGGTCGTCGCGGCGGCGCTCGTCGCGTCGGCGCTCGTCGCGTCGGCCGGGAGGCCCGTGGTCGCGTCGGTCTGTGCGGTGCGGTCCGACGGCGTGGTGCCGTCGTGCTGCGGCGTGGGGTCGCTCACGCGGCGAGCTCCGTTCCTGCGGGCAGTTCGCCCGCCATCATGAGTCCGAGGACGTCCCGGGGTGTGGACGCGGGGACGATGCCGACGATCGCGCCGCGGTACATCACGGCGATCCGGTCGGCGAGCGCGACGACTTCGTCGAGCTCGGTGGAGACGACGATCACCGGGACGCCGCTGTCGCGGGTCTCGACGATGCGCTTGTGGACGAACTCGATCGAGCCGACGTCGATGCCGCGCGTGGGCTGCGCGGCGACGAAGAGCCGCAGCGGGCGGCTGAGTTCGCGGGCCAGGACGATCTTCTGCTGGTTGCCGCCGGAGAGCCGACCGGCCGCGGTGGTGCGCCCGGGCGTGCGGATGTCGAACTCGGCGATCTTCTCGTCGGCGAAGGCGTCCCGCTCGGCGGCGCGGATGGTGCCGGCACGGACGAAGTCGGCGGAGTCGGCGCGGTCGAGCATGAGGTTCTCGGCGATCGTGAACTCCCCGACCAGCCCGTCTTCCTTGCGGTCCTCGGGGACGAACCCGACGCCGGCGTCCAGGATCTGCTTGACGCTGCGGCCGGTGACCTCGCGGCCGTCCAGGGTGATCCGACCGGAGCGGACCGGCTCGAGGCCCATGATCGCCTCGGTCAGTTCGGTCTGGCCGTTGCCCTGAACGCCCGCGATGGCGAGGACCTCGCCCCGGCGGACCGTGAACGAGACGTCGTCGACCAGCACCAGGCCGGTCGGGTCGGTGACGGTGAGCCCCTCGACGACCAGGGCGGCGTCGCCCGGGGTGGCCGGTGCCTTGTCGACGACCAGTTCGACGCTGCGGCCGACCATGAGTGCCGCGAGCTCGCTGTTCGACGCGGTCGGGGACGCTTCGCCGACGACCTTGCCCAGGCGGATCACGGTGATGCGGTCGGCGACCTCGCGGACCTCGCGGAGCTTGTGGGTGATGAAGACGATGGCGGTGCCGGCTTCGCGGAGCTGGCGCATGATGCCCATCAGCTCGTCGGTCTCCTGCGGGGTGAGGACGGCCGTCGGCTCGTCGAACACCAGCACGGAGGCGTCGCGGGACAGCGCCTTGATGATCTCCACGCGCTGCTGCACGCCGACCGGCAGGTCCTCGACGCGGGCGTCGGGGTCCACGTCGAACCCGAAGCGCTCGGAGATCTCGCGGACGCGCTTGCGAGCGCCGGCCAGGTCGAGGCGGCCGCCGAACGCGGTCTCCTCCTGCCCGAGCATCACGTTCTCGGCCACGGTGAAGACGGGGACGAGCATGAAGTGCTGGTGCACCATGCCGATGCCGGAGCGCATGGCGTCGCCCGGTCCGTCGAAGGCCTGGACGACGTCGTCGAGCAGGATCTCGCCCTCGTCGGCCTGGTACATGCCGTAGAGGACGTTCATCAGGGTCGACTTGCCTGCACCGTTCTCGCCGAGGAGACAGTGCACCTCGCCCGGTTCGACGGTGATCGAGATGTGGTCGTTGGCGACCAGGCTGCCGAACCGCTTCGTGATGCCGCGGAGTTCGAGCTTCATGTCGGTGAGTCTATTTCTGTCTCGGGCGTGCACGGGTCCCCGTGCGCGCGAGAACGCGGGCGGAGGAGTGCTCCCCCGCCCGCGTTCGTCGGACTACTTGACGGATGCCTCGGTGTCGACCTTGACCGAGCCGTCGATGATGCCGGCCTTGATCTTGTCGAGCTCGCCCTGCAGACCCGAGTCGACCTTGGACTCGTAGTCGTGGAACGGCGCGATGCCGACGCCGTCGTTCTTCAGCGTGCCGACGTACGGGGTCTTCGAGAAGTCGCCCTTGGCGGCCTGCTCGACGACGTCCTTCGTGGCGGGCTTCATGCCCTTCTCGATGGAGGTGAAGGCGATGTCCTTGTAGCGGGGGTCGGCCTCGTAGAGGTCGCTGTCCGCGCCGATGAGGACGGAGCCGTTGTCGGCGTCCTTGATCGCTTCTGCGGCCGACTGGTAGATCGGGCCACCGACGGGCAGGATCACGTCGGCGTCCTGGTCGAGCAGCGACTGCGCGACCGACTTCGCCTGGGTGCCGGCCTCGAAGCCACCGGTGAAGGAGCCCTTCTGGCTCTTGACGTCCCAGCCGACGACCTTGACGTCCTTCTTCTTCTGCTCGTTGTAGTACGCGACGCCGTCCGCGAAGCCGTCCATGAAGATGGTGACGGTCGGGATCTGCATGCCGCCGAAGGTGCCGACGGTGCCGGACTTCGAGTAGGACGCCGCCGCGTAGCCGGCGAGGAACGCCGCCTGCGAGGTGTCGAACGTGATCGGCTTGACGTTCTTGGCGTCGATCGAGTTGTCGTCGATGATCGCGAAGTCGGTGTCGGGGTTCGCCGCGGCCTGCTTCTTCGTCGAGGCGGCGAGGTTGAAGCCGACCGTGACGATGAGGTTGCAGTTCTGGTTGACGAGCTGCTGGATGTTCGAGTCGTAGACGGTCGCGTCCTTCGACTCGGCGTCCTTGTACTGGGCGCCCAGGTCGGAGGCGGCGTCCTTCATGCCCTCGAAGCCGAGCTGGTTGAACGACTTGTCGTCGAAGCCACCGGCGTCGGAGACCATGCAGGGCAGGAAGTCGGACTTCTTGGACGAGGTCGAGCTGGACGGTGCGGATGCGCAGCCGGCGAGCACGGCGACGGTGCCGACGAGCGCGAGACCGCTCATGGCGACGCGACGGGTACGAGATGACACGGGGGTTCCTCCGGGGAGATCGGGAGTCGACCCGGAGTCACTGCGCACCGGGCGATCGTCAGGACAGTACACGACCGGCCGGGCGGTACAGGACCGGTCCGGAGGCCCTCCGACATCGGTTACGCGATCGCGACCGCGCCGTAACGCGCCGGAAACGCGATGGTCGGTTCGTGCCCCCAGTTCGCGGGGTTTCGTGATGGAGCGCTACAGCCGGGCTCCGGTCTGGAGGATCGTGCAGGCATCCCCCACATCCGCCGGTCCGCAGGGCGGTTCAGAAGTCGTCGTCCGCGTCGCCGGGGAAGCACAGCGAGAGAGCCTGGACCGCGTACTGTCCGTCCGACACCGTCAACCGGACGGAGTCGGTCCGCCCGCCACCACGACCCACGATGGTCGGGCGGTCCGCCGTCCCCCAGTGGTCGATCGTCATGCCCTGCTCCGTCCACCGGTCCTCGGTGGTGGTGACGTCCTGCGTCACGTCGCCGCTGGACGAGCGGGTGACGAGGTACCGCCACTTCGCACCCTGGTCGCCGTCGGGGAGCCGGCAGTCCTCCAGGTAGTCGGGGCCGGTCCGCGGCTGCCACGTCCCACCGAGTCGACCGGTGACCGCCTCGACGGCGTCGACCATCTGCTGCTGCGCGACGTCCCGGTGGACGGCCGGGGCAGCGTGCTCGGACGTCGGTGCCGGTGCGGGGGCCGGGCCAGCCGCGGAGCAGCCGACGAGCGCGGCGACGACGAGCACACCGGTGCCGAGGACCCCGACGGGTCGGCGCAGCCTGTGCTCAGAGCGCATCAGCGTCTCCGGGGAAGCACAGCGAGACGGCCTCGACGCCGTACAGGTCCGGGGCGACCGAGAGACTGATCGACCTCGTCGTCCCACCGCCACGGCCCGTGATGGTGGGCTCGTCCTGCGTTCCCCACCGCTCCAGCGACATGCCCTGTCCCTTCCACCGCGCCGTCACCGCGGCGACGTCCGCAGGTACGTCCCCGAGCGAGCCGCGTGTGACGAGGAAGCGCCACTGCGCACCCGGCTCGCCGTTCGACAACCGGCAGTCCTCCGCGTAGTCGGGACCGGTCTCGTGCTGCCACGTGCCGCCCAACGCGGTGGTCACCCGGTCGACAGCCTCAACCATCTGCCGCTGCGCGGTGTCCGCGTCGAGCACCGGTGTCGCCGTCTCGCTCGGTGTCGGTGTGGGTGTCGGAGCGGGCGTTGCACAGCCGACGAGCGTGCCGACGACGAGCACGCCGACCGTGGCTGCGGCCCATCGGCGTGGGATGATCGCGTCAGAGCTCATCGGGGTCCCCGGGGAAGCACCGCGACAGCGCCTGGACTCCGTACTGGTCGTCGGTGACCGAGAGGCTCATCGAGTCGGTCGCCGCACCACCGCGGCCGACGAGGGTCGGATGAGCTGTCGAGCCCCACCGGTCGATGGCCATGCCCTGCCGCTTCCACTGCGCCTCGACCGCGGATAGGTCCTCCGCGACGTTCCCGACCGACGAACGCGTCCGGACGTCCACCCACTGCGCACCCGGCTGTCCGCCCGGCAGGGCGCACGCATCGGCGTAGTCCGGTCCCGTGCCCTGTTCCCAGTCCCCGCCGAGCCGTCCGGTGAGGTCGTCCACCGCACCGACCATCTGCTGCTTCGCGGCCGCAGCCGTCACCGCCGCCGTCGCGAGCGGGGTGGTCGTGACCGACGGGTGCTGCGCACAAGCGGCGACAATCAGTTCGATCGGAACGAGTACCAGTGCGCACACCGCGCTCCGACGCAGGCCGGAACTGCCGGTCATCCGTCAGTCCGGCAGCGCGTTCGTTCAGAGTTGGTCTGCATCACCCGGGAAGCAAAGCGAAACGCTCTGGATGGCGTAGAGCCCAGGCGCGATGGAGAAGCTGATGGAATCGGTGCGATCGCCGCCCCGCCCGATGACTGTCGGCTCCGTCTTCGTGCCCAGGTGTTCGATGGACATTCCCAGGGCCTTCCAACGCGCTTCGACCTTGGCTGAGTCGGCAGAGACGTCGCCGGTCTGCGCGCGGGTGAGGAAGTACGTCCACTTTGCTCCGGTGTCCCCGTCGGGTAATCGGCAGGCTTCTGCATAGTCCGGTCCAGACCGGACTTTCCAGTCACCACCGAGGCTCTCCGTCGCGTCCCTCACGACTTCGACCATTCGTTGCTGCGCGCTCTCGGAATCCACCGCGGGTGTCCTCACTGCTTGCGGTTCAGGGGCAGGACTTTGTGCACAGCCGACAGCCGATCCGCCGAACAGCGCGAGTAGGAGAAGCATCCCGGCCAACCGAACACCACGTGTACGCATCGACATCACTCTCCGCCGTCGGGATCTCTGACGCCCAACAGCCACTGGTCTCGCACGGTCGGAGGAGTCGGATCGAATTCCGTCAATTTGTCTTTCCGTCCGGTCGTCGCCGCGCCCACGTTGTAGAGCGTTTCGGTGTTCTGGTCGAGGTACCCGCCACCATCCGCGTTCAACGGATCGTGGTGCAAGACCGGGTTCGTCGTGGTGCCGTCAGCCGCAGTACCGCCGTTCGCCCCGAACGTCGTCGCACCGAAGCCCGGCTTCGACGGGTCGACGTGATGGCCATGGCTGAAGCTCCGGCCTACCGTCGCCCACTCGTCCCCCTTTCCGCCTTCGTCGAAGAGCACGTTCCGTGCCTGTCCGGCGTAAACCTCGCCGGCGTGGAGGTCGTCCGCCGAATCGACCGCGTCCGGCAGACCAGCGGAGGCCAGGGCAACAAATCTATCGACGTGGATGTCCGACCGGGAGAGCGCGACCCCCGCTGTCGTCGTGCCGTACGAGTGCGCGACGATGTTCGTGGTGGGCATGCCATCAGCCCGGACAGCGTCTAGTCCGTGTACGGACGCCGCCAGCTTCTCGGCACCGGCTTCCGCTTTGTCCATGCCGAGGACAGTCGTCTCTCCGGGGGTCTCGTACCCGATCCAGGAGATGACTGCACGCTCGCCTTCGCCAGCGGCCACGATCTGCTGGTTGTAGATGTTCTGTGCGGCGTTTGTCCACGACGACATGTCAGCCGTCGTGGTGTTCATCCCCGGCACCGCCCAGGTCACGTTGTCCGCCGTGTCGAGGTCACCGATCGAGACGGCTGCAAGCGGCGGGACGTCGTCGGTCAGAGACACCAGGGACCGAGCACCTTCGCCCTTCTTCCCCAGGGTTGCCTCGATGTTGAGCAAGGCCTTCAACTCCTTCTCGAGCGAGGCGATCTGCTGCTGGAACGGCGTGCCGTACTGACCCGACCAGGCGGACCCGGTCTGCGCGGTCGCCAGCTGGCTCTGGACCTGGTCGATGCGGAGACCGAGCACCGATCGGTTGGCCGCGTCTCGTGCCCAGTAGGCAACGCCCTCGAGGTTGCCCAGCTTCTCGAGTACTGACTGCGGTAGAGCGCGGAGTGCCGGCGCATCGGCCTTCGACAGCCCCAGCGCTGCCCACCGCTTCGCGACCTCGGCCGGGGTCAGGCCCTCCGCGAACAACGCATCGAGCACCGGTGGCGTCCGCCCGTTCGTGGCGACGGCGAGCACCATGTCGGGGAGCACTCCGGCGCCCCCTGCCTTCTCGAAGGCGCTGGCGACGTGCTCGCTCCACGTGCAGTCCGACTCGTTGTGCTGCAGGTACTGGCGGAACCCGGAGAGCGCGCTCTGCCCGTCCACGACCGCCCAGCTGCACGATGCCTTGAAGCTCGACCATGCGGTTTGCAGCCGCTGCAGCTCGGTGTCGGCGTCACTGTCGGCCGAGCGGGTGGTGGACACGAAGGTGCGCAGGTGGGTCGGGTCTGCCGAGCTCTTCCCGCTGCCATCGCCGCCGGCCGAGTGCGGACGCTGCCGTGCGTGGAAGGCCGCCGTCAGCGGCTTCGGGGTGATCGGCGTGGTCGAGGGTTCGTGGTCCGTGACGAACTCCCACAGCGGTACTGCCACCCCCACGCCGCCGCCGCCGGACGCCTGGACGAAAGCGTTGCGTTGTGCTTCTCGCTGCTTCCACGCATCGTGGTCGCTGATCCGCTGACGTTCCTCCACGGCCTGGCGACTCACTGCATCGATGTCATCAGCGAAGTCGGCGAGTACCCCGGCGAGCTTGCCCCGGTCCTCGGCCTCGATCACCGCGGCCTCTTGGAACCGCTTCGCGTAGGCCCCGGAGAAGTCCTGCAGACCTGTCGACACCGCCCCGGAACGTTTGCCCGCTTGCCCGCGTAGGACGCCATCCGCGGTACGCAGCGCACTGCTCAGCGATGACGCGTCCCCCGCGTCGTACTCGATGTCGACCATCTGCTCTCCCCAGGCTCCCCCGCAGCCCCCGCTGCGACCACCCACGATAACGCAGCTTGCCGCTCCTGGTCTCCGGATGGGTGCTCCTCAGAGCACGCCACCCCTCAGAGCACGTCGTCCCGCCCGCTGATCTTCAGCGCGTCCACCACACCCTTGACCCGCTGCGCGTTCGCGCTCGTGGTGACGAGCAGCGCGTCCGGGGTGTCGACGACGACGATGTCCTCGACCCCGATCAGCGAGATCAGCCGGTTGCTCTGCGACACGACGATGCCGCTCGCCGAGTCGGCCAGGATGCGGGCGTTGTCGCCGAGCACGGCCAGGTTGTTCTTCCGCCCGCCGGACTGCAGCTTCGCGAGCGAGGCGAAGTCGCCGACGTCGTCCCAGTCGAAGTCGCCGGGCACGACGGCCATGCGTCCGGCGGCGGCGGCCGGTTCGGCGACCGTGTAGTCGATGGCGATCTTCTTCAGCGACGGCCAGATGCGGTCGACGACGATCCCGCGCGCCGAGGTGTCCCACGCCGCGGCGAGTTCCTCGATGCCGGCGAGCAGCTCGGGCTCGTTGCGTCCGATCTCGGCGAGGAGCACGTCGGCGCGGCTGATGAACATGCCGGCGTTCCAGAGGTACGAGCCGTCGGCGACGTACTTCTTCGCGGTCCTCAGGTCGGGCTTCTCGACGAAGGACCGGACGGCGTGCGCGGTGGTCGCACCGTCGACCCCGAGCGCCTCGTCAGCGGCGTGGATGTACCCGAAGCCGATGGCGGGCTCGTTCGGCGTGATGCCGATGGTCGTGATGTAGCCGGCGCGGGCGGCGACGACGGCCTCGCGGACGGACCGGCGGAAGCCGCGGGCGTCGCCGATGACGTGGTCGGCGGCGAACGAGCCGATGACGACGTCGGGCTCGCGGCGGTGCAGGATCGCCGCGGCGAGGCCGATCGCCGCCGTGGAGTCCTTGGGCTCGCTCTCGAGGACGACGTTGTGGTCCTCGACCCCGGGCAGCTGGGACTCGACGGCGATGCGGTGCGCCCGGCCGGTGACGACCATGATGCGGTCGGGGCCGGCGAGCGGCTCGAGTCGGTCCCAGGTCTGCCGGAGCAGCGACGAGCCCGAGCCGGTCAGGTCGTGCAGGAACTTCGGGGCGTCGGCGCGCGAGAGCGGCCAGAGGCGCGATCCGATGCCGCCGGCCGGGATGATCGCGTAGAAGTCGTCGAGTGCGTCCGTCACGCGCCCACCGTACCGGCGCCCCCGTGCAGCGGCTGCACGACGTCTGGACGTGTCGTGGACGGCACCGGGATCCGCGCACGGTCTGTTCACCCCTCGCGCGTACCGCGTTCACGTCGTGCCCCCCGGTCGTCCACGCGTCGGCGTGAGCATGGGCCGTGCCATGAACGCACGCAGCCGCATGGAGCGAGGCACCGAGTCCCCCCGGACCGTCGCCGTCGTGACCGAGAGCTTCCTGCCTACCCTCAACGGCGTCACCACGAGCGTCCTCGCGGTGCTCGAGCACCTGCGGCGCCGCGGACACCAGGCCGTCGTCATCGCCCCGGACACGCCGGGCCTCGCCGCCTGGCGCTCGCGTTCCGAGCAGGAGCGGCACCACGGCTTCGACGTGCACCGGATCCCGGCGGTCGCGTACCGGCAGTTCCCGGTGGCGCTCCCGCACCCGGTCCTCGACACGATCCTCGCCGCCTCCGGGGCCGACGTGCTGCACGCCGCCAGCCCCTTCCTGTTGGGTGGGCGTGCGATCACGGCGGCCGGGAGGCTCGGCATCCCCTCCGTCGCCGTCTTCCAGACCGACGTGGCCGGGTTCGCACGCCGCAACGGCCTGTCCGCGGCGGCTCCGCTCGTCCGCCGGGTCCTCGGGCGCATCCACGCGGGAGCGTCGCTGACGCTGGCACCGTCGTCGGCGACGGCCGCGATGCTCGCCGAGGAGGGCGTCCCGCGGGTGGCCCGGTGGGGCCGCGGCGTCGACACGACCCTCTTCCACCCGGACCGTCGCTCCTCGTCCCACGTGCGGGCCCTGCGACGGCGCATCGCTCCGCGCGGCGAGACCATCGTCGGCTACGTGGGGCGGCTGGCACCGGAGAAGGAGGTCGAGCGGCTCGCAGAACTCGGCGGCATGCCGGGCATCCGGGTCGTGGTCGCCGGAGGGGGACCCTCCCGGGCGTTGCTGGAACGGCGCCTGCGCCACTTGGACGTGACCTTCACCGGCCCGCTGTGTGGCGACGCGTTGGCCGATGCCTACGCGATGCTCGACGTGTTCGTGCACACCGGGGCCGCCGAGACGTTCGGGCAGACCCTGCAGGAGGCGCACGCGGCGGGCCTGCCGGTGGTGGCCCCGGCCTCCGGCGGACCGCTCGACCTGGTGTCCCCGGGTCTCGACGGCGAGCTGTACGACCCGGAAGCACCGCTGGCCCTCCGCGCGGCGGTGGCGCGGCTGCACGCCGACCGTGCGCTGGCCGAGCGGATGGGTTCGGCGGGGCGGCTCCGGGTCGAGGGCACGACGTGGGAGTCGGTGGGCGACGAGCTGCTCGCGCACCACGAGACGGCGCGGACGATCGGCGCTCCGCCGGCCGCGACCCGCACGGCTCGCACCGGGTGGCACGAGAAGGTCGGTGCTCGGACGTAGGATGGTGTCGTTCCACACGAACACGACGGCAACGGCGCGCCGATCGGTGCGCCAGACCTACGGGAAGGCGAGCTCATGGCCGAGCAGACCGCAGGCGGGACGGCGACAGCCACCCCGCAGGTGACCATCGACGGGACGTCGATCGACGCACCTCGGACGCGCGCGCCGCAGGGCACGCTCTACCGCGGCTCGGTCGGGATGTGGTCGTGGGTGCTGCACCGGATCACCGGTGTCGCGATCTACTTCTTCCTGCTCGTGCACATCCTCGACACGGCACTCGTCCGGCTCTCGCCCGAGGCCTACAACGCCGTGATCGGCACGTACAAGACGCCGCTGATGAACCTCGGCGAGATCGCCCTGGTCGCCGCCATCGTGTTCCACGCGTTCAACGGGCTGCGGATCATCCTCATCGACTTCTGGTCGAAGGGGCCGAAGTACCAGCGGGCCATGTTCTGGGTCGTCCTCGTGCTCTGGGCAGTGGCGATCGCGGGCTTCCTGCCGCGTCAGCTCATGAACCTCGTCGCCGACTTCAACTGAACCGAGGGCTGTCATGACCACCGAGACCATCGCCCCGCCCCGCAGCGCCGACGCTGCCCGCCGCACCACCAACTGGGAGAAGTGGGGCTGGATCTACATGCGGGCGTCGGGCGTCCTGCTCGTCGTCCTCATCTTCGGCCACCTGTTCGTCAACATGGTCGCCGGCGAAGGCGTCAAGCAGATCGACTTCGCCTTCGTCGCCGGCAAGTGGGCGAGCCCCTTCTGGCAGATCTGGGACACGCTGATGCTCTGGCTCGCGCTGATCCACGGCTCGAACGGCATGCGCACGATCATCAACGACTACGTCGCGAAGCCCGGCGTCCGGAAGACCCTGCTCGTCGCCGTGCTCGCCGCGTGCGTCCTGCTGATCGTCCTCGGCACGCTCGTTTGTTGGACGTTCGACCCGTGCCCCGCCGGCGCTGCCGCCGCGGACCTGCCCTCGTTCTGCCCGGCGCAGTAGCCGCCGTCCGCGTCATCCCGCGCTGGCGACACGCTCTCGCTCGCTCCGCCTCCTGATCGAAAGACCCCAGTGACCGACATCACCGTGCACCACCACCAGTTCGACATCGTCATCATCGGCGCAGGAGGCGCCGGTATGCGGGCCGCCATCGAAGCCGGCCCGAAGGCGAAGACCGCCGTCATCTCGAAGCTGTACCCGACCCGCTCCCACACCGGTGCGGCGCAGGGCGGCATGGCGGCCGCGCTCGCGAACGTCGAAGAGGACTCGTGGGAGTGGCACACCTTCGACACGATCAAGGGCGGCGACTACCTGGTCGACCAGGACGCCGCCGAGATCCTGGCGAAGGAGGCCATCGACGCGGTCATCGACCTCGAGAACATGGGCCTGCCGTTCAACCGCACGCCCGAGGGCAAGATCGACCAGCGACGCTTCGGCGGCCACACCCGTGACCACGGCAAGGCCCCGGTCCGCCGAGCGTGCTACGCGGCGGACCGCACCGGGCACATGATCCTGCAGACGCTGTTCCAGAACTGCGTGAAGCTCGGCGTGAACTTCTTCAACGAGTTCTACGCGCTCGACCTCATCATGGTCGACGTGGTGGGCGACGACGGCGTCACCCGCAAGCAGCCGGCCGGCGTCGTCGCGTTCGAGCTCTCCACCGGCGAGCTGCACGTGTTCCACGCCAAGGCGATGGTCTTCGCGACCGGTGGCTTCGGCAAGATGTACAAGACGACCTCGAACGCACACACCCTGACCGGTGACGGCGTCGGCATCGTCTGGCGCACCGGCCTGCCGCTCGAGGACATGGAGTTCTTCCAGTTCCACCCGACCGGGCTCGCGGGCCTCGGCATCCTGCTGACCGAGGGTGCCCGCGGTGAGGGCGCCATCCTCCGCAACGCCTCGGGTGAGCGGTTCATGGAGCGCTACGCCCCGACCATCAAGGACCTCGCGCCGCGTGACATCGTCGCCCGCTGCATGGTGCAGGAGGTCGCCGAGGGTCGTGGTGCCGGGCCGAACAAGGACTACGTGCTGCTCGACTGCACGCACCTCGGTGCCGAGGTGCTCGAGACCAAGCTGCCGGACATCACCGAGTTCGCCCGCACGTACCTCGGGGTCGACCCGGTCGTCGAACCGGTGCCGGTGATGCCGACCGCCCACTACGCCATGGGTGGCATCCCGACCAACGTCAAGGCCGAGGTCCTCTCCGACAACGACACCGTCGTCCCGGGCCTCTACGCCGCCGGCGAGTGCGCTTGCGTCTCGGTGCACGGCTCGAACCGCCTCGGTACGAACTCGCTGCTCGACATCAACGTGTTCGGCAAGCGCTCGGGCAACAACGCCGCCGAGTACGTGCAGACGGCGGAGTTCCTGCCGCTGCCCGAGGACCCCGCGGCGAACGTGCGCGGCATGCTCGAGCAGCTCCGGGCCTCCACCGGCACCGAACGGGTCGCCGTGCTCCGCAAGGAGCTGCAGGAGGAGATGGACAAGAACGCGCAGGTGTTCCGCACCGACGAGTCGCTCGCCCGCGTGACCGAGACCATCCACACGCTCCGCAACCGCTTCATGCAGGTGTCGGTGCAGGACAAGGGCAAGCGCTTCAACACCGACCTGCTCGAGGCGGTCGAGCTCGGCTTCCTGCTCGACCTGGCCGAGGTCGTCGTCTACTCCGCACGGAACCGCAAGGAGTCGCGCGGTGGGCACATGCGCGACGACTACCCGAAGCGCGACGACGAGAACTACATGCAGCACACCATGGCGTACCTGACGGGCGATCCGCACTCGTCCCTCGCCGACGACCACATCACGCTCGACTGGAAGCCGGTCGTGATCACCCGGTACCAGCCGATGGAGAGGAAGTACTGAGATGACCGACACCCTGGTCTCCGAGGCACCCCGCACCGACACCGTGCAGGACGCCCCTCCCGGATCGTTCTCCGTCACGCTGATCGTCCGCCGGTTCGACCCGGACGTGGACGACGAGCCGCGCTGGCAGGACTTCGACGTGATGATGCTGCCGACGGACCGCATCCTCGACGCGCTGCACAAGATCAAGTGGGAGCAGGACGGATCCCTGACCTTCCGACGCTCCTGCGCACACGGTGTCTGCGGCTCCGATGCGATGCGCATCAACGGCCGCAACCGCCTGGCGTGCAAGACGCTGATCAAGGACCTCGACATCTCGAAGCCGATCTACGTCGAGGCGATCAAGGGCCTGCCGCTCGAGAAGGACCTGATCGTCGACATGGAGCCGTTCTTCAAGTCGTTCCGCGAGGTCCAGCCGTTCCTGCAGCCGAAGTCCGCGCCGGAGAAGGGCAAGGAGCGCATCCAGTCGGTGGCCGACCGTGCCCGCTTCGACGACACCACCAAGTGCATCCTCTGCGCCGCGTGCACCTCGTCGTGCCCGGTGTTCTGGACGGACGGGCAGTACTTCGGCCCGGCGGCGATCGTCAACGCGCACCGGTTCATCTTCGACTCCCGCGACGACGCGGCCGACGTGCGCCTGGACATCCTCAACGACAAGGAGGGCGTCTGGCGCTGCCGCACGACCTTCAACTGCACCGACGCCTGCCCCCGCGGCATCCAGGTGACGAAGGCGATCTCCGAGGTCAAGCAGGCCGTCATGCGCGGCCGGGCCTAGCACGCCGATGCCGACAGGAACGTCATGGGCGGGCGCGCTAGGCTCCCGCTCATGACGTTCGCGGACACCCGCCCCATCCTGGATCAGCTCGGCTACACGGTCCGGTACGTGCAGCTCCCCGGTGAGACGCTCCACGAGCCGCCGGTGGAGGGTGCGCTGCGCATCATCCCGGCCGACGGGGGCTCCTTCGCGCTGGAGGTCGTCGACTACGGCACGGCCCGTCGCCTGGCCACGGCCGGCAACGAGTCCGACGCCGTCGAGATGCTCCGACGCTTCCTCAACCGGCCGTTCCCGGACGCACGCGACATCCGTCGCAGCGACCTCGACCAGATGCGCGACCGGTCGGCGTCGACCTACCCGCAGCTGGCCCAGCAGGTCGCCTCGACCGGGGACGCCGGTCTGACGATCCAGATCCCCGCCGGCGTGCCCGTGGACCGCATCGGCGGACCGGACGGCTACCTCCTGCACCCGCTCGAGACGCCGCTGCCCGCCCGGTCGCTGCCGCCGCACACCGCCGCATCGCCCGAGGTGCACCGGTACGTCGTCGAGCGCCCGTTCCTCGTCACCGTCCGCTTCGTCCGGCCGTGGTTCGACCAGCCGGGTGGGGCGCTCCGCTTCGAGATCGCGAACCCGACGGCGACCGTCCGCGACCTGGTCGTCGACGGGTCCCTGGCCCGCGTCCGCGTGGTCTGAGCCGAGCCGGACCGTCCCACCACGACGAAGCCCTCCTCCCCCGATCGGGGCAGGAGGGCTTGTCGTGGTGCGGTGCGTCAGCCGCGCTCGGGGCGGTCGAAGCGCTGGCCCTCGGGCTTCGAGGGCATGAGGAACAGCACGAGCACGATGATCGGGCCGACGACCGGGATGAGGACGAGCAGGTAGAACGGCCCGGCGAAGTTCCCGTCATGCAGGCGTCGCCATGCCAGTGCCAAGGACGGCACCAGGATCGCGAGCGACAGCAGTCCGACCAACGAGTACGCGATGAGGTAGAGCGGCGACGGCGACGTCATCACGGACGTGTAGCTGTACCCGGTGCTGACGGTCTGCCGCTCGGACTGGGCGAAGCCGATGCCGACCAGGGTCCAGAGCACCGCGTAGACGACGGTGCTGACCAGGTACCACCACCAGAACTCGCTGCGGCTGGCACGGCCGTCGAACCGGGCGTACTTCTTGAAGAAGCGCTTGGCCGCGTTCGGGAGCGAGATGCCGTACCACGGGGCCCACAGCGGCGGTTCACCGTTCGGGCCGGTCTGGACGCCCTGACCGTAGCCCTGCGGCTGGCCGTACGGCTGCTGGCCGTACTGCTGCTGACCGTACTGCTGCTGGCCGTACTGGTCGGGCTGTCCGTACGGGTTCTGCTGCCCGTGCGGCTGCTGGCCGTCGGGCGTGCCGTACGGCTGCTGCGGGTTGTCGCTCACGGTGTCTCCCTGGTGTCGAGTGGTACTCGGCTCCGAGTCAACCAGGAACCCCGTCCCCCTGGACGACCGTGACCACCCCCGACCGAGGGGCCACTCCCGGAAGCGAACGACGGCCCCACCGCATGGTGGGGCCGTCGCAGGTGGTGGGGTCGCGCGGGCCGGAGCGGTCCGTGCAGCGCCGTCGGTCAGCCGCGCTCGGGCTGGTCGAAGCGGGCGCCCTCGCGGACGGACGGGATGCAACCGATGACGATGGCGAAGAGCGCCCCGATCGGCGGGATGATGAACAGCAGCGCCAGCAGGCCCGAGAAGTTCACGTCGTGCAGGCGTCGCACGGTGAGCGCGATGAAGCCGACGAACGTCGCGAGTGCCCAGAGGCCGCCGACCACGTTCGAGTCGCCGCTGGCACCGCCACCGATGACGGTGTCGATGATGCTGGTGGCGAAGTTGCCGATGACCCACCAGAGCGCCCAGAACCAGAACTCGCTGCGGCTGGCGCGGCCGTCGAAGCGCACGTACTTCTTCCAGAAGCGCGTGAAGGCCTTCGGGAACGGGATGCCGTACCAGGGTGCCCAGAGCGGCGGTTCGCCCTGCGTCGCGGCCTGCTGCCCGTAGGACCCCGGCTGGGCGAACTGCCCCGGCTGCTGTCCGTACTGACCCGGGTGCCCCGGCTGCCCGGGTTGACCCGGCTGCCCGTACGGCGACTGCTGCCCGTACTGACCCGGCTGGCCGCCGTACTGTCCGGACTGGCCGGGCTGGCTGTACGGCGACTGCGCCGGCGGCTGCTGACCGTAGGGCGACTGCGGCTGACCGTACGGCGACTGCGCGGGCGGCTGCTGACCGTACGGCGACTGCGCCGGCGGCTGCTGGGCTGGCGGCTGCTGACCGTACGGTGACTGCGGCTGCCCGTACGGCGACTGCGCCGGCGGCTGCTGGCCGGACGGCGCCCCCTGCGCCGGATCGGGCTCGTCACCCGGCCGCTTGGCGTACGGGTCCTGGGGGTACTGGTCGCTCACGGCGGTTCCTTCCGGGGTGCAGGGTCGGTGTGCCCACGGTGACCTCGGCGGCGGCCCCGGCGGCCGGGACACGTGCCCCGACCATCCTGCTCCCCCGCACGCTGACCCCGCGCGCTGGGACCCAGTGTGCCAGCACCGACGCCGCCGCGACAGCAGCGCCGCGGCAGGACGACGCCGGAGCGGTCAGGGCAGGAGTGCGATCTTCCCGCCCGGGTGCCCCGACTCGAGCAACTCGAGGGCCGCCCGAGCCTCGGCCAGCGGGAACGTCCGTGCGACCGGCACGACGAGCTCGCCGCGTCCGGCAAGGTCGATGAGTCGTGCGCGCACCGAGTCCCGGAACGCGGCACTGTCGGGCTGCGCACCGCCGATCGCGGTGATGCCGGCGTCCTCCGCCCGCCCGAACGCCGCGATCGTGGCGATGCGGCTCCGATCCGCCACCAGGGCCAGCGAGACGTCGACGGCCTCGTCGGACCCGACGCAGTCCAGGGCCACGTCGACTCCGGAGGCGGCGAGGTCACGGACCCGCGCCTCCAGGCCGTCCCCGTAGGCGACCCACGTACCGCCGAAGCCGCGGACGGTGTCGGCGTTGCCCTCGGAGGCGGTGCCGATCGCGTGCGCACCGAGTGCGCGGAGCTGCTGGAGCAGGCTGACGCCGACGGCGCCCGAGGCTCCGTGCACGAGGACGGTGTCGCCCGCCTGCACCGCGGTGACGCGGAGGAGGTCTGCCGCCGTCGTGCCCGCGAGGAGCAGGTTGGCCGCCTCCGGGAACCCGAGCGACGCCGGCTTGGCGAACACGTCCGCGGCGGGCAGCGTGATCTCCTCCGTCCAGCCGCCACGGACGCGGAACGCCAGGACCTCGTCCCCGACGGCGACCGGCCCGGAGGCGATCGTCGTGTCGGGCCCGACGGCGCTGACGACGCCGGCGACCTCGTACCCGATCGGCACCGGGAAGTCGGCTGGGTCGCCACGCTGCGTGTGCTTCGCGTCGGCGGGGTTCATGCCGGCGGCGCGGACACGGACGGTCACCTCACCGGGGCCGGGAACCAGCACCTCGACGTCGACCAGTTCGAACACGTCACTGCCGCCGGGACGCGGTGCCACCCACTGCTTCGTCATGCTCGCGACGGTACTCGCGGCCACGACCGCGGCTTCGAGCCGACCGCCGGACGGACGCCGGACGGACGGACGCCGGACGGACGGGAGGCCCGGTACCAGCTGGTACCGGGCCTCCCGTCCGTCAGGCTGTTGCGTCCGTCAGACGCGCGCCGCGCCGACCCGCCCCGTGAAGGAGGCGTGCAGCGGGTGCTCGCCGCCGAGACCGGTGATCTCGGACGCGATGTCGGCGTCCGAGCGGTCCGAACGCAGCAGCGCCTGCAGCTCGACGCTCTGCTCGTCGTCCGCGACGTCGAACCGCAGTGCGGCGCCCATCGCGTCGAGGAGCGCGGTCGGCTCGGTGCCGTTCTCGGCCAGCGCGGCGGCCGGCGAGACGAAGCGCTCGTCGCGGGACAGCTTCCGCAGCGGCTGGCGGCCGACGCGGGTGACCGTGTCGGGCAGGTGCGGGTTCTCGAAGCGACCGATGATCGCCTCGACGTAGGCGCGGTGCACCTCGGGGTCGAGCTCGTGACGACGGACGAGCAGGTCGCTCGTCTCGCCGAGCACCGACTCGAGCGCGGAGCGCACGGCGGGGATCGCGATCGCGTCGGAGATCTTGTCCGCGCCGGCGAGGAAGCCGTGGTACGCGACGGTGGCGTGCCCGGTGTTCACCGTGAAGAGCTTCCGCTCGATGGACGCGGCGAGGCCGTCGACGTAGTGCGCGCCGGGGATCGCCGGCTCGGTGCCGTGGAACGGCGTCCGGTCGATGGCCCACTCGAAGTAGGTCTCGACGGTGACGTCGAGGCCGCCGCCGGGCGCCTGCGCCGGCACGATGCGGTCGACGGCGGTGTTCGCGAACACGGCCTTCGCGAGGGCGTCCTCACGCTCGTCCGCCGGCAGTGCGTCCACGATGAACTCGCGGAGGCGGTCGGTGGCGTTGATCGCGTTCTCGCAGGCCATCACGGCGAGCGGGGCGGCGTCCGCGGAGCGCTGCTGCAGCCCCTTCGCGATGACCGGGGCGATGAACTTCAGGACGGTCGGTCCGACGGCGCAGGTGACGATGTCGGCGGTCGCGATCTCGGCGACGACACCGGCCTCGTCCTGGGCGCTGTTCACGGCACGGAAGCCGGTGACGACGTGGTCCTGGGCTCCGGCACCGACCTCGTGCACGGTGTACGAGTCGGCGGCGGCCAGCGCGTCGATCAGTGGGGCGGCGACGTCGGCGAAGACGACCTCGTACCCGGCCTGGTGGAGCAGCAGACCGACGAACCCGCGGCCGATGTTGCCCGCACCGAAGTGGACGGCGGTGCTCACTCGTTGACCTCACCGAGGATCGCGAGGATCGCGGCCACGTCGGGTGCGTCGGTCAGCGCCTGGACCTGGTCCTCGTCCGAGAACACGATCGCGATCTTGCTGAGGATGTCGAGGTGCTCGTTGTTCACGCCCGCGATGCCGACGACGAAGCGGACGTCGTTGCCGTCCCAGTCGATCGGGGTGGCGTAGCGGACGAAGGACAGCGCGGAGGCCTTGATGGCGTCCTTCGCGTCGTTCGTGCCGTGCGGGATCGCCAGGGAGTTGCCCATGTACGTCGAGACGCTCTTCTCGCGCTCGAGCATGGCGGGGTAGTAGTCCGCGGTGACCGCGCCGACCTCCTGGAGGATCGCAGCCGCCTCCTTCATCGCCTCCGACTTGGTCGGCGCAGCGTCCTCGGTGTGGATGCGGATCTGGCTCTCCTGCAGGACGGGCATACGGTTCTCCTTGTTCGTGGTGGACGGCGGAAGAGGGGACGGTCGCCCGTCCCCTCCCCCATCGTGCTCTTGTCTTACTGGTTCTTGAGCTGGTCGACGACCTGGTCGTACTGCGGTGCGTTCATGAAGTTACCGACCGACACGTGCTGGGCGTTCGGGTTCTTCTGCTTCGCGCGGTCCGTCAGCTCTTCCTGGGTGATGATGAGGTCCTCGTCACCCGAGAGGTTCGCGATCGCCTTGTTGGTGACCGTGACGTTCTCGATCCCGGCCTTCTTGATCTTGTTGCGGAGGACGCTGGCGCCCATCGCACTCGAACCCATGCCGGCGTCGCACGCGAACACGACGTTCTCGACGCGCGTCGCCGTGGCGGTGCTGGCGGAACCGACACCCCCGAGGGAGGCCTCGGCCTCTTCCTCGTTGGCCGGGGAGTTGTTGCCGAGCAGACCCGAGGTCGCGGAGTTGACGTCGCGGCCCTTGTTCTGCTGCAGCTTCGCCATCGCGGCGCTCATGTCGCCGCCGGTGCCGGAGGCCAGGTCACGCTTGCGGCTGGCGAGGAGGAAGAACGACGCCACCGCGAACGACACCGCTGCGGACAGGACGACCGAGAGGATGACGCCGACGTAGCTGTCCTTCGCCGTCGCGGTGAGGACCGCGATGATCGAACCGGGCGAGGCCGGCGCGACGAGGCCGGACTGGAAGGCGACGTTGGTGGCGACACCGGTCGCGCCACCGAGGATGACGGCGACGAACAGGATCGGCTTCTGCAGCACGTACGGGAAGTAGATCTCGTGGATGCCACCGAAGAACTGGATGAGGATCGCGCCGGGAGCGGTCGAGCGGGCGATGCCGACACCGAAGAAGGTGAAGGCGAGCAGGATGCCGAGGCCGGGGCCGGGGTTCGCCTCGAGGAGGAACAGGATCGACTTGCCGGATTCCTGGACCTGCTGCGCGCCCAGCTGGTCGAGCACGCCGTGGTTGATCGCGTTGTTGAGGAAGAACACCTTCGCCGGCTCGATGATGACGCTGGCGAGCGGCAGCAGCGAGCTGTCGACGAGGAACTTCACCGCGGCACCGAGACCCTCGGCGATGAGCTTGAAGAGCGGGGCCAGCCAGAAGAAGCCGACCAACGCGAGCAGGAACCCGAGGATGCCGGCCGCGTAGTTGTTGACGAGCATCTCGAAGCCGGGCTTGATCTTGCCGTCCCAGATCTTGTCGATCTGCTTGATGAGGTACGCACCGAGCGGACCACAGATCATCGCGCCGAGGATCATGATCGTGCCGTTGGCACCGATGATGACGCCCATGGCCATCACGGAACCGACGACGGCGCCGCGGGTCTCGTACACCATGCGGCCGCCCTGGAAGGCGATCGCGAGCGGGATGAGGTAGGTCAGGATCGGGCTGACGAGGCCGATGTTGGCGACGCCGTTGGTCTCCCCGAAGCCACCGAGGACGCCGACCGGCGTCCACCCGGTCTCGATGAAGAACGCGGTGATGAGGCCCCACGCGATGAAGATCGCGATGTTGGGCATCACCATGCCGGACAGGAACGTGCCGAACTTCTGGACGGCGACGCGAGCGCCACCCCGCGACTTGTCGCGGGTGTCTGGCGCTGCAACGGACGACGTTGTCATGTGCGTTGACTCTCTGTGTGGGGTGCTGCTGCAGGGATCGGGTGGGGTGCTGTGGGGCGTGGTGCGGGCTCAGACGGCGTGCGCTGCGGCCGCAGCGGACCTGGCGGTCGCTGCCGTGCTCGCGGCGAGTGCCGCCTGGGCCATCTCGCGGGCTTCGTCGAGGGTGTGCTTGCCGAGTTCGGCACGCACGTCGGCGAGGGCCGCGGGGGTCATCGAGAGGGTGGTGGCGCCGAGGCCGACGAGGACGACGGCGAGCAGCGGGTCGGCCGCGGCCTCACCGCAGATGCCGACCGCCTTGCCGGCGTCCGCTCCGGCCGCGCCGAGCTGGGCGACGAGGCGGAGTACGGCGGGGTGCCACGGGTCCTGGTAGTGCGCGACGGTGCCGAGCATGCGGTCGGCGGCCAACGTGTACTGGGTCAGGTCGTTCGTGCCGATGGACACGAAGTCGGCGGAGCGCAGGACCTGTTCGGCCATCAGCGCCAGGGAGGGCACCTCGGCCATCACGCCGGCGGTGCGGATCCCGAGTTCACGGGCGAGGTCGACGAAGTACTCGGTCTCCTCGGCGTCGGCGACCATCGGGGCCATCACCCAGAGGTCGGCCTCGGTCGCGGCGTCGGCCTGGGCCAGCGCGGTCAGCTGGTCGCGGAGGACCTGCTCGTGGTTCCGGAGCGCCCGGAGTCCACGACGGCCGAGCGCCGGGTTCTCCTCGTCCTTGTCCGTGAGGAACGGCAGCGGCTTGTCGGCACCGGCGTCGAGCGCACGGACGACGACCTTCTTGCCGGGGAACGCGGCGAGGAGCTGCTCGTAGGACGCCTGCTGGGACGCGACGGTCGGAGCGGTGGGCGAGTCGAGGAACAGGAACTCGGTGCGGAACAGGCCGACACCCTCGGCGCCGAGGTCGACGGCGGCCTGGGCGTCGGCGGGGCTGCCGAGGTTCGCGAGCAGGGGCACGACGTGTCCGTCGGCGAGGGCGCCGGCGGTGAGCGGTGCGGCCAGGGCGGCACGGCGGTCGGCGATGCGCTGCTCGACGTCGGCGACGAGCTCGTCGCTCGGCTCGGTGACGACGGTGCCCGCGCCCGCGTCGACGACCACGTGCTGGCCCTCGGCGAGGTCGTCCGCACCGGTGACGCCGACGATCGCGGTGATGCCCTTGGCGCGGGCCAGGATGGCGGTGTGCGAGGTCGGTCCGCCGTCACGGGTGACGAGGGCCAGGACCTTGTCGAGGTCGAGCAGGGCGGTGTCAGCCGGTGCGAGGTCGCGGGCGACGAGCACGAACGGGGTCGCCGACTCCGGCACGCCCGGGGCCGGGACACCGCGGAGCTTCGCGACGATGCGCTGGGCGACGTCGTCGAGGTCGGCGGCACGCTCCCCCATGTAGCCGCCCATGCCGACGAGCAGGTCGCGGAACTGGGCGAACGCCTCGTACACGGCGCGCTCGGCGTTCGTGCCGCCGTCGATGCGGGCGTGCACGTCGTCCAGGAGGGTCGGGTCCTGGGCCATCAGCGCCTGCGCCTCGAGCACGGCCTGGGCGTCGCCGCCGGCGAGCCGCCCGCGCTCGTTCAGTTCTTCGGCCACCGCGGCGAGCGCGGTGTGCACGGCCTGCTTGGCGTCGTCGGCCGAGCCCTCGAGCGGTGCGGTCGAGGGGGCTCCCAGCGGGTCCGCCATCCGGAGCACGGGGCCGTGGGCAACGCCGCGGCCGACGCCGGTTCCGAGCAGATCGGACATGGGGAGACTCCTTCATCTCACGCGCAGCAGCGGTGGGTGGTTCGGGGGCGGTGCGGTGTCCGGCGCGTGCTGCGTCCGGACGACTCTGCAGCACCATACATCGCGTCGCGTTGACAAACAAACACATCCGGGGATAAAAATGCAGAAACAGATGCCCGTTTGCGTTTGCCGTCCAGGACTGCAGCGGGCCGACCGGTCGGAACGTGCCCGAGCATGTCCGTTCCGCTCCACATCGCCCTCCCCGACCTGGTGCACAGCCCGGACGGACAGCCCCGACGCACAGCCCGACCCGAGCGATCCGCTCACCAGATGAGGCCCCATGTACGCACCAGAACGCCACCAGCGCATCGTCGAGCAGGCGCGCGCCCACGGCCGGGTCGACGTCAAGGACCTCGCCGAGCTGCTCGCCGTCACGCCCGAGACGATCCGCCGTGACCTGACGAGCCTCGAGCGTCGCGGGCTCGTCCGCCGCGCCCACGGCGGGGCGATCCCGGTCGAGCGGATCACCCTGCACCCGGGGGTCGGCGACCGTGGCGGCATCAACCAGACCGAGAAGATGGTGATCGCCGAGGCCGCTCTCGCCGAACTGCCGGAGAACGGCTCGGTGATGATCGACGCCGGTACCTCGACGATCTGCCTGGCCGAGATGCTGCCCACCGACCGGGGCCTGACCGTCGTCACGCACTCGCTGCCGGTGGCGATGGCCGTCGCGAACCGCCCGGGCATCGACCTGCACCTGCTGGGCGGCAACATCCGGAGCGACTCGCTCGCCGGGGTCGGCACGTGGACGCACCAGCTCATCGGCATGGTCAGCGTCGACGTCGCCTTCGTCAGCATCAACGGCATCACCCCGGAGCGTGGCCTGACGACGCACAACATGGCCGAGGCCGCCGTGAAGAGCGCCATGATCAAGTCCGCGCGCCGGAGCATCCTGCTCGCCGACCACACCAAGTTCGGACGCGAGGAGTTCGGCCGCGTCGCCCCGCTCGCCGCGATCGACACGATCATCACGGACCCCGGTGTCAACCTGGACCTGGTCCGCGAGGTCGAGGCCGCCGGCACCGAGGTCTTCTGGCCCGGCCGCGACTGACGCCCCGACCGCCGGACACGAACCACCAGACCCACCCCACAGGCGCTCGCTACCATGAGCGCACCACCCGTCGACAGGAGCCCATCGATGTCCGAAGCCACCCGCACCGTCACCGTCGCCAGCGCCTCCGGCCTGCACGCACGGCCCGCGTCGCTGTTCGTCCAGACCGTCACCGCGTCCGGCCACCAGGTCACCATCGCCAAGGGCGAGAAGTCGGCCAACGCCGGCAGCATCCTCGGCCTCCTCGGCCTCGGCGTCGAGAACGGCGACCAGGTCACGCTGACCGTGTCCGGCGACGACGCCGAGACCACCGCGGACAGCCTGGTCGACTTCCTGCAGACGGACCACGACGCGGCCTGACGCGCGCCGGTCGCTGCGCGACCACCTGACGGACGGGAGGCCCGGTACCAGCTGGTACCGGGCCTCCCGTCCGTCGTCGGGACCGTCGGGCGCCGCCGATAGGCTGGACCGCATGACACGCCTGCGCCTCGCGACCGTCAACGTCAACGGCATCCGTGCCGCGTTCCGGAAGGGGATGGGCGAATGGCTCGCCGACCGCGACGTCGACGTGCTCGCCCTCCAAGAGGTGCGCGCCTCCACCGAGGACCTGACCGGCCTGCTCGGCGACGAGTGGGACGTCGTGCACGACCCCGCGTCGGCGAAGGGCCGCGCCGGCGTCGCCATCGCCTCCCGCCACCGGGCACAGCTGCACCGCGTCGAACTCGGGGCCGCGGACTTCGACTCCGCCGGTCGCTGGATCGAGGCCGACTACGAGATCGGCGGACGCACCGTCACGGTCGTCTCCACGTACGTGCACTCGGGCGAGGTCGACACCCCCAAGCAGGACGAGAAGTGGAAGTTCCTCGACGCGATGACCGAGCGCCTGCCCGCCCTCCGCGAGCACAACCCGCTCGCCGTCGTCGTCGGCGACCTCAACGTCGGCCACGACCAGCGGGACATCAAGAACTGGAAGGGCAACGTCAAGCGCGCCGGGTTCCTGCCGCGTGAGCGTGCGTACTTCAGCCGCTTCTTCGGTGCCGACGGCGAACCGGTCGAGGGTGCCGACGGCAGCACCGGCCCCGGTCTCGGCTGGGTCGACGTCGGACGTGCGCAGGCCGGCGACGTCGACGGGCCGTACACCTGGTGGTCCTGGCGCGGGCAGGCCTTCGACAACGACTCGGGCTGGCGCATCGACTACCAGGTCGCGACGCCGGAGCTCGCCGCCACGGTGACCTCGTACACCGTCGACCGGGCCGCCGCCTACGACCAGCGATGGTCCGACCACGCCCCCGTGGTCGTCGACTACGAACTCTGATCCCCCACTCGCTCACGAGCACCAGGACTCCCGCATGACCAGCACGCGCATCTTCTCCGGCATCCAGCCCTCGGCCGGGTCCCTCCACCTCGGCAACTACATCGGCGCACTCATGCAGTGGCGCGACCTGCAGGACGACCACGACGCGATCTACTGCGTGGTCGACATGCATGCGATCACCTCCCCGCAGGACCCCGCCGAACTCCGGGCCAGCACGCGTGCCACGGCGGCGCAGTACATCGCGTCCGGCATCGACCCGTCGCGGTCGACGCTGTTCGTGCAGTCGCACGTCCCCGCGCACGCCGAGCTCGCCTGGGTGCTGAACACCCTGACCGGCTTCGGCGAGGCCAGCCGGATGACCCAGTTCAAGGACAAGTCCGCGCGTCAGGGCGCCGAGGCCGCCTCGGTCGGGCTGTTCACCTACCCGGTCCTGATGGCCGCCGACATCCTGCTCTACGACACGGCGGTCGTGCCCGTCGGCGACGACCAGCGCCAGCACGTCGAACTGACGCGCGACCTCGCGGGCCGCTTCAACTCGCGGTTCGGCGACACGTTCGTCGTGCCCGAGGCCCGGATCGGCGCCGAGACCGCGCGCATCTACGACCTGCAGGACCCCACGAGCAAGATGAGCAAGTCGGCGGCGTCCGACAGCGGCCTCATCCGCCTGCTCGACGACCCGAAGCGCACGGCCAAGAAGATCCGGTCGGCCGTGACGGACACCGAGCGGGAGATCCGCGCCGACCGGCAGGCGAAGCCGGGCGTGACGAACCTGCTCGCGATCCTGTCCGCGTTCACGCACACCCCGGTCGCCGACCTCGAGGCGTCGTTCGTCGGCAAGGGGTACGGCGATCTCAAGGGCGAGGTGGCGGACGCCGTCGTCGCCGAGCTCGAGCCGGTCCGCGCCCGCACGCTGGAGCTCCTCGACGACCCGGCCGAGCTGGACCGGCTGCTCGCCGTCGGCGCCGACCGTGCCGAGACGATCGCGAACGCCACCCTCGCCCGCGTGTACGACGCCATCGGCTTCGTCCCGCGCGCCCGCTGACCGACCGTGCTCCCCGTCACGCTCGAGTCGGCACGGGTCCGGCTCGACCTGCCGACGCGCGCGGACACGGTCGCGATCACCGAGGCCTGCCAGGACCCGGAGATCGCCCGCTGGACGACGATCCCGCAGCCCTACCGGGCGAAGGACGCGCAGGCGTTCGTCGACGCGCTCGTCGGCCCCGGGTGGGCGTCCGACCGTGAGTACACCTGGGCGATCCGGCGGCAGGGGTCGACCTGGCTCGACGGCGTGATCAGCTACCGGACCGCCCGCCGGGACCTCGGGTTCTGGTTGGCCCCGAGCGCTCGTGGTGCGGGCCTGGTGTCCGACGCCGTGGAGCTCGTGGTGGGCTGGGCCTTCGCACAGGGTGCCCCGGACGTGTACTGGGAGTGCTACGTCGGCAACACGGCCTCGGCCGCCGTCGCCCGTCGTGCTGGCTTCGCGTACACCGGCAGCGGGGACGCCCTCGTGCCGAACCGCGACGGCTCCCCCGCACCCGCGTGGAAGGGCCTGCGGCGCGCGGACGGGACGCCCGCGTCGGACCTGCCCTGGCCTCCCGGATCGAAGTCGGGGCCCGCCGGTAGTCTCGCTCCGTGAGCCACACCGCACCCGACACGACCCCGGCACCGTCCGGTCCGCCCGCCAGCGAAGCAGAGGTCCGGGCGATGCGCCGTGCCCTCGAACTCGCGGCCCGCGGCCCCGTCGTCGGTGACCACGCCCGGGTCGGTGCCGTCGTGCTCTCCCCCGACGGCCAGGTGCTCGGTGAGGGCTGGCACCGGGGTGCCGGCACCCCGCACGCCGAGGTCGACGCGATGGCGAAGGTCGACCCGGCGCACCTCCGTGGCGCGACCGCCGTGGTGACCCTCGAGCCCTGCGACCACGTCGGCCGCACCGGGCCGTGCTCCGTCGCGCTCATCGACGCCGGTGTCGCCCGGGTCGTGTACGCCGTCGACGACCCCGGCCCGGCCGCCCACGGCGGTGCAGACCGGCTGCGAGCCGCCGGCGTCGACGTCGTGCCGGACGTGCTCGCCGACCAGGCCGAGGCGTTCCTCGAGCGCTGGCTGCTCTCGGTCCGGCTCGGCCGCCCCTGGGTGACCGTGAAGTGGGCCGCCAGCCTGGACGGTCGTGCAGCGGCGGCCGACGGCACCAGCCAGTGGATCACCGGTGCCGCGGCCCGGCAGCACGTGCACGAGCAGCGTGCCGCGCACGACGCCGTCCTCGTCGGCACCGGCACCGCCCTGGCCGACGACCCGAGCCTGACGGCCCGCGGCGACGCCGGGGAGTTCCTCGCCGACCAGCCGCTGCCCGTCGTCCTCGGCGACCGGCCGTTGCCGGCCGACGCGGCCCTGCACCGCCATCCCCGCGGGGTCGTCACCATCCCCGGCCACGACCTCGACGCCGCCCTCCGCTCGCTCCGCCAGCGGGGCGTCCACAGTGTCCTCGTCGAGGGCGGACCGACCGTCGCGTCGGCGTTCATCGCGGCCGGACTGGCCGACGAACTGCTCGTCTACCTGGCCCCGGTGCTCCTCGGCGGACCCCGCGTCGCACTCGGCGACATCGGGGTGGGAAGTATCCACGCAGCGCGGATGTTGCGTGTAATGTCAACGTCCAGCCTCGGCCCCGACCTGCTGGTCCGCGCCCGCACGGTCCCGCAGCGGCCCGACGGCGCGGTCGACGGGGCCCCCACCGACCGGAGCACCACATGACCGACGCACTCACCTCCGCCACCCCCGGGAGCCCGGTCTCGTTCGAAGTCTCCACGAACGTCCCCACCACGCACGGGCTCTTCGAGATGCGCGCCTACCGGGACCTCGTGACGAGCGCCGAGCACGTCGCCGTGATCGCGAAGACCCCCGACGGGCAGGCCCCCTCGGACGGCGCCCTCGTCCGCGTGCACTCGGAGTGTCTGACCGGCGAGGCCTTCGGGTCGCTGAAGTGCGAGTGCGGCCCGCAGCTCGACGCCGCGCTCGACACCATCGCGGCCGAAGGCGGGGTCGTCGTCTACCTGCGGGGACACGAGGGTCGCGGCATCGGCCTCATCAACAAGCTCAAGGCGTACCGCCTGCAAGAGGACGGCCTGGACACGCTCGACGCCAACCTGGCGCTCGGCCTGCCCGCCGACTCCCGCGAGTACGGCGGCGCCGCCGGCATCCTCGCCGACCTCGGCATCACCCGCGTGCGGCTGCTCACGAACAACCCCGAGAAGCGTCGGCAGCTCGTCGAGCACGGCATCACGGTGGACTCCCTCGTGCCGCTCGTCGTCGGCATCTCCGCGCAGAACTCGGGGTACCTCGACACCAAGCGCGACCGGATGGGCCACACGCTGCCGTCGCACCTGGGTACCGGCGCGGCCTGACCCGGCACGACCGGCTCGGCCTGATCCGGCACGGCCGGCACGGCCTGACCCGGCACGGCGAACTGACGGCTCGCTCGGGGTCGATTCGCAGGTGTCCGACATCCGTCGTACACTGATGACCCCGTCACGAGCGGGACCACCACCTCCGAACGCACCCGACCCGGTGTCCGCGCCACCCCGCGCGAACCGCGTCGTCAGTCCGCCGTCCGGTCACCGCAGCGCTGTCCGAACGCGCGCGCACCTCGAAGGTCCTCACACGCATGTCCGCCGCACCGGCCACCACGACGTCCGCCCCGAAGACGAACCCGCGCTCGCGCGTCGTCGTCGCGAGCCTCGTCGGCACCACGATCGAGTTCTACGACTTCTACGTCTACGCGACGGCCGCCGTCCTCGTCTTCCCCACCCTGTTCTTCCCGAACGAGGACCCGACGGCATCGCAGCTGTCCTCGTTCGTCACCTTCGCGCTGGCGTTCTTCGCCCGCCCGGTCGGGTCGATCCTGTTCGGCCACTTCGGTGACCGGATCGGCCGGAAGACCACCCTCGTCGCGTCCCTGCTCGTGATGGGCATCGCGACGTTCCTCATCGGCTGCCTGCCGACCTTCGGCTCGGTCGGGGTCCTGGCGCCGGTGCTGCTCGGCGTCCTCCGCTTCGCCCAGGGCGTCGGCCTCGGCGGCGAGTGGTCCGGCGCGGCACTGCTCGCGACCGAGAACGCCCCCGAGGGCAAGCGCGGCGTGTTCGGTTCGATGCCGCAGCTCGGCGCCCCGATCGGCTTCCTGCTCGCCAACGGCCTGTTCATCATCATCAACGCCGCGCTGCCCGCCGGCGCCGACGGCACCCCGAACGCCGACTTCCAGGCGTGGGGCTGGCGGATCCCGTTCCTGGTCTCGTCGGTGTTCGTCCTGATCGGGCTCTACGTGCGCTTCCGTCTGGTCGAGTCCACGGTGTTCCGCGGCGTGCAGGACTCCGGTTCGGTCGCGAAGGTGCCGCTCGGCCGGGTGTTCCGCACCTCGTGGCGCGCGGTCGTCGTCGGCACCTTCGGCATGGTCGCCACCTACGTGCTCTTCTACTTCATGACGACCTTCACGCTGAACTACGGCACCACCGGCACCGTGGCCTCGAAGCTCGTCCCGCAGATCGGCCTCGGCTACTCCCGCGGCGAGTTCCTGTCGCTGCTCATGATCGGCGTCGTGTTCTTCGGCATCTGCACCCCCATCGCCGGCATGCTCGCCGACAAGTTCGGACGTCGGCGCACCCTCATCCCGACCACGATCGGCATCGCGCTGTTCGGCCTGACGTTCCAGTTCTGGTTCGCGGCGGCGCACGGACCGATCACCGTCGTCACGTTCCTCATCGTCGGCCTGTCGCTGATGGGGCTCACCTTCGGGCCGATGGGTGCCCTGCTGCCGGAGCTGTTCCCGACCAACGTCCGGTACACCGGCTCCGCCCTGGCGTACAACGTCGCGTCGATCCTCGGCGCCTCGCTGGCACCGTCGATCGCCCTGAAGCTGTGGCAGCCGGACGGCAACATCTTCCTCGTCGGCCTGTACCTGACCATCGCGGCGGTCGTGACGCTGGTCGCGCTGTTCCTCGTCCGCGAGACCCGTGGCAGCGACCTCGAGGACGCCGCCGACGACCAGCCGCTCCCGGAGCGGGTGGCTCGGTAGCGACGACCGCGCCGGCGCGCGCACCCGACGGACGGGAGGCTCCCCCACGGACCAGTGGGGAGCCTCCCGTCCGTCTGTCGGTCCTGCAGTGAGAGAATCCATGCACGATGAGCAACTTGTTCGCACGCCCGAAGAAGACCGACGGCCCCCGCGCCACCTTCGGCCGACTGCTGTCCTACCTGTTCGAGAACAAGCCGGCGATGGTCGTCATCATCGTGCTGAGCATCCTCGGGGCCGGGGCGTCCCTGGCGCAGCCACTGCTCGTCAACCAGGTCGTCACCGCCGTCCAGCAGGGCACCGGCATGTCGACGCTCGTGTGGATCCTCGTCGTCCTGGTGCTCGTCGCCGGGGTCCTCAACGGCGTGCAGCACTTCCTGCTGCAGCGGGCCGGCGAGGGCGTCGTGCTCTCCACCCGACGCAAGCTCATCGCGCGGATCCTCAACCTGCCGATCTCGGAGTTCGACGTCCGCCGCACCGGTGACCTGGTGTCCCGCGTCGGCAGTGACACGACGCTCCTCCGGGCCGTCCTGACGCAGGGGCTCATCGAGTCGATCGGCGGCGCGCTCACCTTCACCGGAGCCGTGATCGCGATGGCGGTCATCGACCCGCTGCTCCTCGTCGTGGTGATCGTCATCGTGATCGTCGCCGTGGTCGTCGTCGGCGGGCTCAGCCGGCGCATCCGGGTCGCCTCGAAGGCCGCCCAGGAGAAGGTCGGCGACCTCACCGCCGCCGTCGAACGCGGCATCGGCGCCGTCCGCACCATCCGTGCCGCGGGTGCCACCGCGCGTGAGGTCAGCGAGGTCGACCAGCACGCGACCGAGGCGTACCAGCGCGGCCTCGTCATCGCCCGGATGTCGGCGTTCGTCGTGCCGGTCGCGAGCATCGTCATGCAGGTCGCGTTCATCGCCGTGCTCGGCATCGGCGGTGCGCAGGTCGCGGCGGGCACGATCACCATCGCGACCCTCATCACGTTCATCCTGCTGCTCTTCATGATGATCATGCCGCTCGGTCAGGCGCTCGGCGCGGTCGTCGCCGTGGCGCAGGCGCTCGGCGCGCTCGGACGCATCGAAGAGGTCCTACACCTGCCGACCGAGAACCAGGACGACGCCGCCGTGCGGCCGGCCGCGGCGATCGCGACCGGTGACGCCATCACGTTCGAGCGCGTCACCTTCCGGTACGCGGCAGCCCCGGACGCCGTGGGCGCGGACGGCGCGCGGGCGTCCGGTGCGGATGCGGATGCGGGTGCCAGTGCCGGTGCGGGCGCTCTGGCCCTCGGGGTCGGTGACGACCCGGCCGTGCTGCACGACGTGTCGTTCAGCGTCCCCCGCGGCGCTCGGGTCGCCCTGGTCGGACCGTCCGGTGCCGGCAAGTCGACCACGCTCGCGCTCATCGAACGGTTCTACGACCCGACCGAGGGTGTCATCCGACTCGGTGGTCTGGACGTCCGGGGCCTCGACCGCGGCGAGCTGCGGGCGCAGATCGGGTATGTCGAACAGGACGCCCCGGTGCTCGCCGGCACGATCCGGGCGAACCTGCTGCTCGGGTCACCGGACGCCTCGGAGTCCGAGTGCGTCCGGGTGCTCGAAGCCGTGAACCTCGGCGACGTCCTGCACCGCGACCCCCGCGGCCTCGACGCGCAGGTCGGCGAGGACGGCGTGATGCTCTCGGGCGGTGAACGGCAGCGCCTGGCCATCGCGCGGGCCCTGCTCGCCGCCCCCCCGATCCTCCTGCTCGACGAGTCGACGTCCTCGCTCGACGGCGTGAACGAGCAGAAGATGCGCCTGGCCATCGACGCGGTCGCCGAGGACCGCACGCTGCTCGTCATCGCCCACCGGCTGTCCACCGTGGTGGACTCGGACGTCATCGTCGTGCTCGAGCACGGCCGCGTCGTCGGTGTCGGCACCCACTCCGAGCTCGTGCAGAGCACCCCGCTCTACCGGGACCTGGCGAAGCACCAGCTCCTCGTCTGAGGCCCTCCCGCAACACGCAACGTGGGCGGCGCCACGCGACGGAGTACCGCTGCGAGGAACCGCCCACGTTGCGTTTCGCGGCGGTGTCAGGCGGCGAAGGGGTCGGGCGTCAGGACGTAGACCGTCTCGAGGTACTCCTCGAGGCCCTCGTGCGAACCCTCGCGGCCGAGCCCGGAGGCCTTCACGCCGCCGAACGGGAACGCCGCGTTCGACACGACGCCCGTGTTCCACCCGAGCATCCCCGTCTCCAGGCGCTCGGCCAGACGCTGCCCACGACGCATGTCCTCGGTGAACGCGTAGGCGACCAGGCCGTACTCGGTGTCGTTGGCGAGGCGGATGCCCTCCTCCTCGGTCGCGAAGCGCGTGATCGACACCACCGGGCCGAAGATCTCGGTCGTCAGGATGTCGGACCCGGGCTGCACGTCGTCCAGCAGCGTCGGCGCGTAGTAGGTGCCCTCGCGCTCGACCCGCTGCCCGCCGGAGACCAGTCGGGCGCCCCGCTCGACCGCGTCGTCGACGAGCCCCGCGGCCTTGTCGACCGCGCGGGAGTCGATGAGCGGCCCGATGTCCGTGCCCTCCTCAGTGCCCCGGCCGATCCGCAGCGCGTCGATCCGCTCGGCGAGTGCCGCCGTGAACGCGTCAGCGATGCCGTCCTGCACGAAGAAGCGGTTCGCCGCAGTGCAGGCCTCGCCGACGTTGCGGAACTTCGCCTGCATGGCCGCGTCCACCGCCGGTCGAGGTCGGCGTCGTCGAACACCAGCAGCGGGGCGTTGCCGCCGAGCTCCATGCTCGTCTTCAGCACGTTGTCCGCCGCCTGCTTGAGCAGCGCCGAACCGACCGGGGTCGAGCCGGTGAACGTGAGCTTGCGGAGCCGTCGGTCCGCGATCACCGGTGCGGACAGGGCCTTCGCGTCGGAGGCTGGCACCACGTTGAGCACCCCGTCCGGCAGCCCGGCACGACGGAACAGCTCGACCAGGTACAGCGTCGTCAGCGGGGTGAGGTCGGCGGGCTTCAGGACGACCGTGCACCCGGCGGCCAGGGCCGGTGCGATCTTCCGTGTCGCCATCGCGAGCGGGAAGTTCCACGGCGTGATCGCGTACACCGGACCGACCGGGCGCTTGAGGACGATGCCGCGACCGGTGCCCTCGGGGTTCGTGCGGTAGTCGCCGCCGATCCGGACGGCCTCCTCCGAGAACCAGCGGAGGAACTCGGCGCCGTAGACGACCTCGCCGCGGGACTCCGCCAGCGGCTTGCCCATCTCGAGCGTCATGATCGCGGCGATGTCGTCCGCATGCTCGTGCACGAGGTCGAACGTCCGCCGGAGCAGGTCGGAGCGACGCCGCGGTGCGGTCGCGGCCCAGTCCTCCTGCGTGGCGACGGCGGCGTCCAGGGCGGCGATGCCGTCCTCCGGGGTGGCGTCCGCGACGCTCGCGAGCACCGCGCCGGTGGACGGGTCACGCACGTCGAAGGTCGCGCCGCCGCTGGCCGGACGCCAGGAGCCGCCGATGAACAGGCCGGTGGGGACGTCCGGGACGCTGACGTGCGCGTCCCCGACCGTGGTGCTGGTGGCTGCGGTGTCCGTCGTGCTGGCGGTGTTGCTGGTGGTGGTCTGGTCGGTCACAGGACCGCTCCTCCCGGGCGCTGACGCCCCTCGTCCATGTCGCTGTGCCCGGTGTGTCCGCCCTCGTCGCGGACCTCCTCGAGCGCAGCCTCGCTGTTCGCCGGGTCGATGCCCACCACGAGGTCCTCGTACACGAAGACGTCGAGGCCCGCGTGCACCCCGTCGAGCGCGGACGCCCGGACGCAGTGGTCGGTGGCGATGCCCACGATGTCGACGGCGTGCACGTCGCGGTCGAAGAAGACGTCGACGAGGTCCGCCCCCGCTTCCGTCGTGCCCTCGAACGCCGAGTACGCCGGCTCGCCCTGGCCCTTGCGGACGTGGACGTCGACGAACGACAGGTCGAGTGCCGGGTGGTACTCGGCCCCCGGCGTGTCGGCGACACAGTGCGCCGGCCACGTCGTCCGGAAGTCCGGGCCGTCGGCGCCGTCCGGGCTGTCGGTCACGGCGAAGTGTCCACCGTTGTCGCCGGTGGCGTCGTGCCAGTCGCGGGAGGCGACCACGAGGTCGTACTCGTCGGCGTGCCGGCGGAGGAACGCGGTGATGCGCTCGGCGAGTACCGCTCCCCCGTCGACCGCGAGCGCGCCGCCCTCGGTGAAGTCGTTCTGGACGTCGGTGATGAGCAGTGCCCTGGCCATGCCTCCATCCAACACCCGTCGGGTCAGGAGCCGGTGAGCGAGCCTCCGCACCGGTAGACGGCGGCCGTGACGGTGTCGAGTGCCGGCAGCGCGGCGGCCCGCGGCGACCCGATGGCGTAGAAGGCGAAGGTCAGCTTCGTGCCGTCGGCGGCGTCGATGTAGCCGCCGAGGGTGTTCGCGCTGTCGATCCACCCGGTCTTCGCGTGCACCTTGCCACGGGCGACCGCGTTCGCCCCCGTGAACCGGCTCGACAGCGTGCCGGACACCCCGGCGACCGGCAGGACCTGTGCCAGGATGCCGAGGCCCTTGTCGCCCCGCGTCACCGGGACCATCAGGTGGGCGACGAACGACGGCGACACGGCGTTCGACGCGCTCTCACCGGAGCCGTCGACGATGCGGATGCCGGACGGGTCGACGCCGTACCCGCGGAGGGCGTTGCTGTAGACACTGGTCAGCGAGGCCGCGGTCCCACCGGCGCCAGCCTGCTTCGACGAGACCCGGGCGAGCATCTCGGCGAGGGTGTTGTCCGAGTTCGGGATCATCTGCCCGATCAGCGTCGACACCGGCTGCGACTGCACCTGGGCGATGGTGTTCTGCGAGGTCGTCGCGCGCTGCGTCACCTGGGCGGTGGACGCACCGACCACACCGGCGTCGGCGAGCGCCGCACGGAAGGCCACGCCCGCCCGGCCGATCGGGTCCGTGGACCGCGGGGAGGTCGCGGCCGCCGGGTTCGCGCGGTCACCATCGACCATGAGCGCAGTCACGTTCGGCTGGTACCCGATGGTCCGCTCGCTGATCGGCCAGGTCGGGTCCCAGGCGTCGGCCGCGCTCCACCAGGTGCCGTCGGCGACGATGGTCGTCACCGGCGTGTTGCCGAGTCGCGCCTTCACCTGCTGCGCGAGCTGCCCGAGGCTCGGGGCCCCCGGGTAGACGGAGCCGCGGCCCGCCGTCAGGGTCGCGTCGCCGTGCCCGACGAGGGCGATGCTGCCGTTCCCCTCGTCGGTCACGGTCGTCGGGATGGTGTGTGCGCCTCCGAGGACCGCCAGGGCGGTCGCGCTCGTCAGGGTCTTCATCACGCTGCCGGTCTGCGCGGGCGTCCCGCCCTCACGGGAGAACAGCTCTTCCCCGGTGGCCGCGTTCATCACGTAGCCCTCGAAGCGGCCGAGACCGCTGGCCGAGGCCGCAGCGGCGACCGAGCAGGTCCGAGCGGCCGCCTGCGCCGACGCGGTCGGTGTCGGCGTCGCGGTCGGCTTCGCGGTCGGTGTGGCCGCCGGGGTCCGCGTCGGTGTCGCGGACGACGTCGGTGTCCGGGTGGCGAGCGGCGTTCGGGAGGCGCTGGCCGACCCCGCAGCGCTCGGCTGGTCCGCAGTCGCCGCGTTCACCGCGACCACCCCGCCCGAGGCGACCGCGAGGACCACGACGAGTCCACCGACCGCCCACGGCACGGGCTTCCGGCGGACGGAGGCGCGCAGGGCAGCCACGGAACGGTGGACGGGGCCGCCGACGGGCGGCTGGGGTGACTGCGGAGACATCCAGGCGATCCTACGAGACGCGGGCCCGAGCCTCCAGGCCCAGGGTCGACAGCGGGCCGTCGTCAGACGGGGTCAACCGTGGCACTCAGTCGACGTCGTCGGCCGGGTAGCGGACGCCGACCTGCCGCCGGGCTTCGTCCATCACCGCCATGATCGCGATGGTGTGGTCGAGGTGCGTGCTGCTGTCCGCCGGCACCCCGGCGGTGATCGCCGATTCGAAGCCGCGGGCCTCGTGGTGGTAGCCGGCCAGTTCCTCGCGCCCGTCGAACTCCTCCACCACCGCGCCGTCGGCGTCGCGGATGCGCCAGGTGGTCGGCGTGCACCAGGTCGGGTCGAGGTCGATGCGCCCCTCGGTACCGATGATCGACGCACTGTTCGGGCTGCGCAGGTCGAGGGCGAAGTGCACCGTGGACTGGGCACCGCCCGGATGCGTCAGGACGATGCCCATCTGCGTATCGACGCCCTGGTCGCTCAGCGTGCCGGAGGCTGCGACACCGGTCGGCGCGCCCAGCACGTCGACCGCGAACGACACCGGGTACACCCCGAGGTCGAGCAGGGCGCCGCCACCCAGCTCGGGGTCGTTGAGTCGGTGCCGCGGGTCCGTCGGCAGCGCCTGGTGGTGCGTCGCCTGCACCAGCCGGGGTGTGCCGATCCGGCCCTCGGCGAGGACCCGGCGCATCATCGCGGTCTGCGGCAGGAAGCGCGTCCACATCGCCTCCATCACGAGGACACCGCGCTCCTGCGCGGCGTCACGCACCCGTCGGGCCTCTGCCGCGGTGATCGTGAACGCCTTCTCGACCAGGACGTGCTTGCCGGCGGCGATCGCGAGCAGGGCATCCTCGGCGTGTCGGGAGTGCGGCGTCGCCACGTAGACCGCGTCGACCTGGTCGTCCGCCACCAGGGCGGCGTAGTCACCGTGGGCACGCGGGATGCCGTGTTCGTCAGCGAAGGCCCGAGCGGACTCGTCGGTCCGGGAACCGACCGCGGTGAACACCACCCCCGCGGCACGGCAGTCGCGGACGAAGGACCGGGCGATGCCGCCGGTCCCGAGTACTCCCCATCGGATGGCCATGCGTCGTGTCTACCAGCAGCGCCCGCCCCGGTCGTGGCGAGATCGGCGACCTGTGGACAGATCCGTGCTGCACAGGTCGCACTCTCCACAGGTCGTTCCGTGCGCGGGTCGTTCCGTGCGCAGGTCCTCCGTGCACCGGCCGTCAGGACGCGGAGCGTACCGTGCGGGTCACCAGCCGGCACGACTGGAGGCCCGACACCGGAACGCGGGACGGGCCTCCAGTCCGACGCACTGGTGGGCACGCGCGCCGGGGGCGCGCACCGACGCGAGGAGGCGCCGTGACCGGACCGGAACCGTGGTGGACAGGAGCCGTCGTCTACCAGGTGTACCCGCGGAGCTTCGCCGACGGGAACGGCGACGGGGTCGGCGACCTCGCCGGCCTGCGACGCCGCCTGGACCACATCGCAGAGCTCGGCGTGGACGTCGTCTGGCTGTCGCCGGTGTACCGGTCGCCCCAGGCCGACAACGGCTACGACATCGCCGACTACGAGGACATCGACCCGCTGTTCGGCACCATCGACGAGTTCGACGCGCTGCTGGTCGAGGTGCACCAGCGCGGCATGAAGCTCGTCATGGACCTCGTCGTCAACCACTCCAGCGACCAGCACCCCTGGTTCCGTGCCGCCCGGCAGTCCCGCACCTGCCCGAAGCACGACTGGTACATCTGGCGCGACCCGGTCGACGGCCACGAGCCGAACAACTGGCGTGCCGCGTTCGGTGGCCCGGCCTGGTCGTGGGACCCCGGCACCGGTCAGTACTACCTGCACATGTTCACGCCGCAGCAGCCGGACCTGAACTGGGAGAACCCGGACCTCCGCGCCGCCGTGTACGACATGATGAACCGCTGGCTGGACCGCGGTGTCGACGGGTTCCGGATGGACGTCATCAACCACATCGCCAAGGACGACGACGCCCTCTCCGGCGACAGCGACGCGTACGTCATGCAACCGCGCATCCACGAGCACCTGCAGGAGATGCACAAACGCGTCTTCGCCGGTCGGGAGGCCCTGCTCACCGTCGGCGAGATGCCCGGTGTCACCGTGGAGGACGCCGCGCTCTTCACCGACCCGGAACGCCACGAGCTCGACATGGTGTTCCAGTTCGAGCACGTCGGCCTCGACCACACGCCCTCGTCGAAGTTCACCCGACAGGAGACCGACCTGCCCGCGCTCAAGCGCTCCCTGGCCCGGTGGCAGACCGGGCTCGAGGAACGCGGGTGGAACTCGCTGTACCTGTCGAACCACGACCAGCCACGGCCGGTGTCCCGGTTCGGCGCCGGGCTGTCCGACCCCTTCGCCTTCCGCTACGAGTCGGCCACGCTGCTCGCGACCGTGCTGCACCTGCACCGCGGCACCCCGTACGTCTACCAGGGCGACGAGATCGGCATGGTGAACGCCGGCTTCACCAGCCTGGACGAGTACCGGGACATCGAGTCGCTGAACTGGTTCCGCGGAGCCGTCGGCGGCGGGATGCCCGAGCCCGAGGCGATCGAGGCCCTCGCCTTCCGCAGCCGCGACAACGCCCGCACGCCCATCCCCTGGGACGACAGCGAGCCCGCCGGCGGGTTCTCCACCGCCGAACCGTGGATCGGCATGGGGCAGGGCTGGCCGCAGGTCACCGTCGCGGGTGACCGGGCCGCCGGGGACCGCTCGGTCTACGAGCACCACCGTCGGCTCATCGACCTGCGGCACCGCTCCCGCACCGTGCGGCTCGGGAGCTTCGCGCTGCTCGAGCCCGAGCACCCGGCGCTGTGGGCGTTCACACGGGCGCTCCCCGACGCGGACGAGGCACCGCTCGTCGTGGTCGCGAACCTGTCGGCGTCGGACCTGGAGCTGCCGGAGTCGGTCCGGAGGCGCGTGGGGGCGTTGGTGCTGGGGAACCTCGGTGAGCCGGCGGTCGCCGGGCGGTTGCGTCCGTGGGAGGCGCGCGTGCACGAGTGCCGGTGACGGGCCTCCCGGGGTGGGGCCGGGTGATCGTCGACGTGCGTGCGGGTTGCGCGCTGCACTGGTGCGGGCTGCACTGCTCCGGGCTGCACTGCTGTGCACTGAGCCGCTCCGGGAACGGAGAACCCCCTCGCTCCGGGAGGAACGAGGGGGTTTCGGAGCCGCCTGTCGGAATCGAACCGACGACCTATTCATTACGAGTGAATCGCTCTACCGACTGAGCTAAGGCGGCGGACGCTTCGGAGATCCGGAGCGGCACGAGAAATCACTGTACAGGATCAGACGAGGGAGCGCGAAACGAGCGCGCCGAGATCGGCGAAGGACCGCGCGAGTTCGTCGACGAGGTGCGCGTCGGCATCCCCCTCGGACCACTCCCACCAGGCGTGCCGCAGAGCGGCCATGCCCACGAGCGACGCCAGCCGGGCGCGGCGACGGACCTCGTCGTCTGCCGGCGTCGCGGGCGCGCTGCTCTCGTCCGGCAGGCCGTCCTCGCGCCGCAGCCGTCGCTCGACGACCGACTGGACAGCGGCCTGGAACTCCTTCATCGACGCCATCCGCTGACTGAAGAGCTCCGGGTTCGCGCGGAGGACCTGCTGCCGCTCGCCGATCAGCCCGCGCTCGTCGATGAGTTCGTGTGCGGAGTGCACGAGCAGGGCGCCGAGGTCGGCGAGCAACTCCCCCGACGGGCCGCCGGCGACGAAGGTCTCGACGTCCTCACCCTGGGGCAGGGTCGGGTCGTCGCCGAGGATCGCCTGCTCCTTGCTCGGGAAGTAGTTGAAGAACGTGCGCGGCGAGACGTCCGCGCGACGGGAGACCTCGTCGACCGTGACCGCCGAGAGCCCGTGCTCGATCGCGATGCTGAGCGCGGCCTGCTGGATCGCCAGGCGGGTGGCGCGGCGCTTCCGTTCGCGGAGGCCCGGTGCAGCGTCGGTCATGGGGCGATCCTCCCACGTCGACCATCGCGCCCAGCATGAGAACCCTGTCGGGATCCCCAGGCTGCGTCGAGGTCCCGTCCGCTCATGTGCCGGTCCTCAGCGGACCGCGCGGGCGACCGTGACGAGCAGCGCCTCGAGGGCCAGGAGCGCTGCGACGTTCGCCCCGATCCGCTGCCGGGCCGTCGCGATGGCATCGAGTACCTCGAGCGCCGCCGCGGGCGGGACCGACGGCAGAGCCCGCTCGAGCTCGTGTCGGATCGCCAGGTTCACCGGCTCGGTCGGCGCACCGAGTCCGAGCAACAGCAGGTCGCGGTACAGCGAGGACACGTCGACCAGGATGCGGTCCAGACCATCGCGGAGGCTGCGGGTCGCCCGGCGCTTCTGGTCCTCCTCGAGCACGCGGAGCTGCGAGCGGAGGGCCGGGGGGACGGTGCCGCCCGGCTGCACGCCGAGGGACCGGAGGGCGGCATCGCGCTCTTCGGCGTCCCGTTCGAGGGTGATCGCCTTCGCGTCCTCGTCCGCCACGGCCAGCAACGCGGCCGCGGCGTTCACGGCGTCGCCGACGCTGCGGATCGCGAGGACCGTGGTCAGTGTCCGTCGGCGACGGTCGCGGGCGTCCTCGCTCGTGGCCAGGCGCTGCGCCATGCCGATGTGACTCTGGGCCTGACGGGCGGCATCGGTCGCGAGGCCGCGGTCCACACCGGTCCGCGCCACGATCAGGTCGGCGACCGACTCGATGCCCGGCACCCGCAGTCGGACCGAACGCACGCGCGACCGGATCGTCGGCAGCAGGTCGGCCTCACTCGGGGCGCACAGGATCCACACGGTGCGCTCCGGCGGTTCCTCGAGCGCCTTGAGCAGGAGGTTCGAGGTCCGTTCGGTCATCCGGTCGGCGTCCTCGACGATCAGCACGCGGTACCGGCCCACCGAGGGCGAGAAGTGCGACGAGGTCACCAGCTGTCGGATCTCGTCGATCGTGATGATGACGCGCTGGGTCGTCAGTCGGGCGACGTCGGGGTGCGTGCCGGCGCTGATCAGCCGGAGCGTGTGGTCGTCGTCCGGGCCGTTGCCGACCAGGGCGGCGGCGAAGGCCGCGGCGACGTTGGAGCGACCAGAGCCGGGCGGGCCGGTGATCAACCACGAGTGGGTCATGCCACCCGTGCCGTCGGTCGACTCGGCGGCACTCCGCAGCGCGGCGACGGACTCTTCCTGCCCGGTCAGGCCATCCCACACACTCACGCGACGATCCTCGCAGGACCCACTGACGGGCCGGACGCTCGGCCCGCTGACGGGCGCGTCACTGCCTCGCGGGGCATCAGGCAGCGCCGATCAGGGCGGCGACGGCCGTTCGGATGCGCTCCTGCACCAGGTCGGCCGACTCGGCGGCGTCGACGACCAGGAACCGGTGCGGCTCGGCACGGGCCATGTCGAGGAACGCCTGCCGGACGGTCTCGTGGAAGGTCGCCGCCTCGGACTCGAGGCGATCGAACACGTCACCGCGAGCGGCGGCGACACGTTCGCGCCCGATGCTGACGTCGAGGTCGAGCAGCACCGTGAGGTCCGGCGTCATGCCGTCGGCCGCCCAGTCCGACACCGAACGGATCTGGTCGGCGCCGAGGTCACGCGCCACGCCCTGGTACGCCACCGACGAGTCGATGTACCGGTCCTGCAGGACGACGTCACCGCGGGCCACGGCAGGACGGACGACCGTCTCGACGTGGTGTGCGCGGTCGGCGGCGTAGAGCAGCGCCTCAGCACGGGGTGTCACGTGGCCGCGGTCGTGCAGGACGATCTCGCGGATGCGCTGCCCGAGGTCCGTGCCACCGGGCTCCCGGGTCCGGACGACCCGCCGACCGTGCGCCCCGAGCCACTGCTCGAGACGCTCGGCCTGCGTGGTCTTGCCTGCGCCGTCACCGCCCTCGAGGGTGATGAACCAGCCGCGGTCGGCGCCGTCCGTCGTCACTTCTTCTTCGCGGGGGCGCGACGGGCCGGGGCCTTCTTCTTGACCGGGCCCTTGGCGCGCTTGTCGGCGAGCAGCTGGACGGCTCGCTCGAAGTCGACCGTCTCGACCTCTTCACCGCGCGGGATCGTGGCGTTCGTCTCACCGTCGGTGACGTACGGGCCGAAGCGGCCGTCCTTCACCTTGATCGGCTTGCCGGACACCGGGTCCGCGTCGAACTCCTTGAGCGCAGCGCTGGCGGCACGCTTGGCTCCGTACTTCGGCTGCGCGAACAGTTCGAGGGCCCCGGGCAGGTCCACGTCGAAGATGGCGTCCTCGCTCGGGAGGGTCCGGGTGTCCGTGCCCTTCTTGAGGTAGGGCCCGTACCGCCCGTTCTGCGCGGTGATCTCGTCGCCGGACTCCGGGTCCTTCCCGACGGTGCGCGGGAGGTCCAGGAGCTTCAGCGCGGTCTCGAGGTCGACCGAACCCGGGTCCATCGACTTGAAGAGGGATGCGGTGCGCTCCTTCGGCGCGGCGGCCTTCTTGGCCGTCGTCTTCTTGGCGGGCGCCTTCTTCGCGGCCGCGGTCTTGCTCGCGGCCGTCTTGGTGGTGGTCTTCGTGTCGGCTGCCGCTGCTGCCGGCTCGGGTTCGGCCGCCAGGACCTCTCCCGTGGCCGGGTCGACGGTCGGCTCGGGCTCAGGGGTGCGCTCGGTCACGTACGGACCGAAGCGGCCGTCCTTCGCCAGGACCTCTTTGCCCGTCTCCGGGTTGATGCCGACCACGCGGTCGCTGACGACCGGGGCCTCGACCAGTTCACGGGCCTTGTCGAGGGTGAGCTCGTCCGGCGCGATGTCCTCGGGCACGTTGACGCGGCGCGGCTTCTCCGGGTCGTCGCTCGGGGTCTCGATGTAGGGGCCGTACCGACCGATGCGGAGGGTGAGGCCCGGCGCGAGTTCGACCGAGTTGATCTCGCGGGCGTCGATCTCGCCGAGGTTGTCGATGACCGTGCGGAGACCGCGCTGGTCACCGCCACCGAAGTAGAACTCCTTGAGCCAGTCGACGCGGTCTTCCTCGCCGTTGGCGATCCGGTCGAGGTCGTTCTCCATCTCGGCGGTGAAGTCGTACTGCACCAGGTCGCCGAAGTAGTCCTCGAGCAGTCGGACGACGCTGAACGCGATCCAGTTCGGCACCAGAGCGGTACCGCGCTGCGTCACGTACCCACGGTCCATGATCGTGGAGAGGATCGCGGCGTAGGTCGACGGGCGTCCGATGCCGAGCTCTTCGAGCGTCTTCACCAGGCTGGCCTCGGTGTAGCGCGGCGGAGCGGAGGTGTCGTGTCCCTTGGCAGCGACGTCTGAGACGCCCAGGTGGTCGCCCTCGGCCATCTGCGGCAGCTTCGCGTCGTCGGCGGAGTCGCTCGAGGCGCGTTCTTCGTCCCGGCCCTCTTCGTAGGCGTTGAGGAAGCCGCGGAACGTGATGACGGTACCGGAGGCGGTGAACTCGACGTCGGTGCCGTTCGCGGTGCTCGCGAGGCCCTCGACCGGTTCGGTCGACGCGATGCCGAGCACGACCGACGCGGTCGAGCCCTTCGCGTCGGCCATCTGCGACGCGACGGTGCGCTTCCAGATGAGGTCGTAGAGACGGAGGTCGTTGCCTCGGAGGACACCCTCCATCTGCGACGGCGTCTTGAACGTGTCACCGGCGGGACGGATGGCCTCGTGGGCCTCCTGCGCGTTCTTGCTCTTGCCGGCGTAGGACCGGGGCTTGGCCGGGATCGAGTCCGCTCCGTAGAGCGTGGTCGCCTGCTTCCGAGCAGCGGAGATCGCCTGCTGCGACAGCGACGCGGAGTCGGTACGCATGTAGGTGATGTGGCCGTTCTCGTACAGCGACTGCGCGACGCTCATCGTCTGGCGAGCGGAGAAGCGGAGCTTGCGCGCCGCTTCCTGCTGCAGCGTCGACGTGGTGAACGGAGCGGCCGGTCGCCGCGTGTACGGCTTCGACTCGACGCTGCGGACGACGGCGTCGCCGGCCCGGTCGAGGACCGCGGACAGCGAGCTGGCGGAACCCTCGTCGAGACGGACGACGTCGGACGTGGTCTGGCCCTGGTCGTCGAAGTCACGACCGGAGGCGACGCGCTTGCCGTGGATCCGGGCGAGGCGAGCCGTGAAGCCGCCCTGCTCGGGCTTCTCGAAGCGGGCCGTCAGGTCCCAGTAGTTGGCGGAGACGAACGCGAGACGCTCGCGCTCCCGGTCGACGACCAGGCGGGTGGCGGCGGACTGCACACGACCGGCGGAGAGCCCGGGGCCGACCTTGCGCCAGAGGACCGGCGAGACCTCGTACCCGTAGAGACGGTCGAGGATGCGGCGGGTCTCCTGGGCGTCGACCAGCGCGGTGTCGAGTTCACGCGTGGCTTCCTGGGCGCGCTGGATCGCTTCCTTGGTGATCTCGTGGAACACCATGCGCTTCACGGGCACCTTGGGCTTCAGCACCTGGAGCAGGTGCCACGCGATGGCCTCGCCTTCGCGGTCTTCATCTGTTGCGAGGTAGAGCTCGTCGGCGTCCTTCAGGGCGCGCTTGAGGTCGGCGACGGTCTTCTTCTTCGCATCGGAGACGACGTAGTACGGCTCGAAGCCGTTGTCGACGTCGACCGAGAACTTGCCGAGGGAGCCCTTCTTGAGCTCGGCCGGGAGGTTCTTGGGCTCGACGAGGTCACGGATGTGTCCGACGGAGGCCTGGACCTCGTATCCGTCGCCGAGGTATTGCGCGATCGTCTTCGCCTTCGCGGGGCTCTCGACGATCACGAGCTTCTTCGTGCCTGGCACGTGTCTCCTTGATCGATGGTGCTGATCGGCCGACGGACGTCGTGGAAGCGTCCGGGTCGACCGGGAATTCGGTGACCGGCGGGCCGACAGGCACACCATACACACTCCGGTGGGGATGGCCGGTGGAGCCGGAGCCGGTCCGCCACACATGACCGGACCGCTCGGACTGCCGTCGGCGCGTCGCCGATCACGGCCGCGGACCGGCGACGGCGACCGCGTGGGCGGACAGCGGACCGGTGCCGACGGAGACCTCGACCCGGGCGCGCGCGCCGTCGACACCGCAGCCGACGAGGACGGCTGCGTTGACCCGAGCGAGTCGTTCAGCGGCGACGCAGGGTGGGTCCGTCACGAGGCCGACGGTCGCTGCCGCCGCGGCGAGCGCCGCCGCGTCAGCTGCGCCTCGGGCACGCGCGGCCGCGACCCGGTGGCCGGCGGCACCGAGCAACGCGGCCGTCACGATGCTGGTCGTCGCCAGGACCGCGATGAGCACGACCGTCGCGGAACCACGCTCACCGACCGGCCGCATCGGCTTCGTCCGTTGCGCAGCTGTCCCCCTGCAGGACGATGCCCGAGAAGGGCCCCGTCCCGGCGGGACGCCCGGCGTGGACGCAGACGAGGCCGGCAGCGTGCTCGACCCGGACGGACTCGGCGTCCGCCTGGTCGAGCGCCTGCCGAGCAGCCGGCTCGTCCCCGCGAGCGGTGGCCCGGGCAGCGACGGCAGCGGCGGTCTGCAGCCGCCCCTGCCCGTCGACGGCGAGCACCCCGGCGATCCCGACTGTCAGGACGACCGCGACGACGGGCAGTGCGAGGGCGAACTCGACCGTGACCGAGCCGCGGTCGCGCCCGGGGCCGCACCCGACACGATGTACTGCTCTCATGGGGCCAGGTCTCATGGAGTCAGTTCTCATGGGGTCAGTTCTCATGGAGTCAGCGCCGTCCGGACCAGGTCGGTCAGGATCGCCTGGACCTCTCCGGAGCGCATCACTGCGACGAGCACCCCGGCGAAGGCGACCGCGGCGAGGATGACGACCGCGTACTCCGCCGTGGCGGATCCCCGCTCCTCGGCGATCCGGCTCCGCAGCGCCGTCCAGTGCACCCGATGGTGTTCCCGCATCTCTTCGTTCCTCTCTACTGTGGCGCCGGCCGCTCCGGCGCTCTGGGCGGACCCGGCAACGAGGTGGTCCGTCGTTCCCTGCCCTGGATCCACCTTCGGCGAGGACGACCTCGGGCAGGAGAGCCACGATCCGGTCCGTGCAGAGGTCAGCGGAGTCCGGGAGATGTGGAGGAGAGGATCCCGAGCACGACGGGCACCACCCCGACGCACACGAACGCCGGCAGCACGCAGACCCCGAGCGGCAGCACCAACCGCACCCCGAGTCGTTCGGCCCGCACCAGACCCTCGGCAGCGGCGTCAGCGCGTCGGTCGACGGCAGCGGCGCGGAGGAGCCCGGCTGCCGGGACGCCGGCGTGGTCTGCCAGGGCGAGGGTCTCGGCGAGCCGCCGCCGGTCCACCTCGGGCCAGTCGCGGTCGCCGTAGACCGCCGCGACCGTCCGATCAGCGTCGGACCAGGCGCCGCCGCCGGACAGCGCGACGGCCCAGACCTCGAGGAGCAGGCCGGGCGCTCCCCCGGTGTCGGCCGCCGCGGCGGCGAGCAGGTGCCGGCTCCAGCGCACGGCCACGGCCACGAGCAGTGCTGCGACGACGACGCAGGACCACCCAAGCGGCGTCCTGGTGAGGACGCCGACGGTGTCGACGCCCCATGCCGAGCCGAGCAGCACACCGAAGGCCGGCAGTGCCAAGACCACCCGGGCGCTGGCCCGTGGACCGGCGAGGGCCGTGCGCACCGCTCGCTCCGCTGCGGCCCGGTCACGCAGGGCTCCGGCGAGGGCGCGGAGTGCGGGGACGACGGGCGATCCGGTCCGGGCAGCCACGGCGAGCACGCCGTCGACCTCGGACTCACCGGGGCTGGGCGGCCTCCCGACGGACGACGACCGGCGTGGTCCGGAGCCGGCGCCGGCTCCGGCGCCGGCTCCGAGTTCGGCCACCAGCGTCAGCGCCCGGGGCGGCGGCACCCCGGCCGCCACCAACACCGCGACGCGATCCACCGCGCGCGCCACGGCGAGCGCATCATCCGGCGGCGTCACGCTCCGCGGGTCCGTCGATGGGCGCCGCTGGCGGCGCGAGGTCGCTGGCGCGCCACACCGCCGTCACCGGTGTCGGCGTCGTGCACTCCAGCGGGACCGACACCACCGCCGGCGCCACCGCCGGGACCGCCGGGAGCGCCGGGACGGTCGGGAGGGCCGGTGACGCCACGATCGACCCCGCTGGCGTTCCCGCTGGTGGGCAGAGGACCGACACCGTCGTCGCTGTCACCGTCGACACGCGCGGGCGCCACCCTGGCGCGGCGTGCCCGCTCCCCGCCGGACGCCCCCGCGGGCGAACCGGACCGCCCGCGCCCCTCGAACCCCGTGCTCGCTCCGACCGACACCGCCGCAGGCCCACGCCCGGGCCCGGGCCCGGGCCCGAGTCCAGCCCCGGACTCCGCCACCGCCACCACCTCGAGCCGCCCCTGCCGGTCCACGCCGAACCGCCCGACCTCCGCGAGCCGCCGGACCCCGTTCCGGCGCTCCACGTGCAGGACGAGGTCGAACGCACTCGCCGCCTGCCGTGCCAAGGACTCCGGACCCAGCCCGGCGAGCGCCCCGAGCGCCTCGAGCCGCGCCGCGACGTCGCCGACCCCGTTCGCGTGGACCGTCCCCGCTCCCCCGTCGTGCCCGGTGTTCAGCGCCGAGGTGAGCTCGCGGATCTCGGCGCCCCGACACTCCCCCACGACGATGCGGTCGGGCCGCATCCGCAGCGCTTCGCGGAGCAGCCGTTCCGTCCCGAGCGCACCCGCGCCCTCTGCGTTGGCCTGCCGCGCTTCGAGGGCGACGACGTGCGGGTGGTCGATCCGGAGTTCGGCGACGTCCTCGACCGTGACGATCCGTTCGTTCGTCGGGACCGACCCGAGCATCGCTGCGAGCAGGGTCGTCTTGCCGCTGCCGGTCGCCCCGGTGACGAGGACGTTCCGTCGTTCCTGCACGGCCCGTTCGACGACGGCCCGCGGCACGTGCTGGAAGAAGCCGCCGTCGGCGAGCCGGTCGATCGTCGGGAGTGCGTTCTGTGGCAGTCGGATCGAGATGGTGGTGCCGAGGACGCTCACCGGCGCCAGGACCACGTGGACCCGGATGCCGTCGCCGTGACGGACGTCCGCGCACGGTGTGGTCTCGTCGACGTGGCGACCACCGCGGGCCACGAGGGCTCGAGCGAGGTCACGGGTCCGCCGTTCCGAGAGGACCAGGCCGCTGACCGCGGTGAGCGCACCGCCACGGTCGGTCCAGACCCCGCGTCCCCCGAGCACCAGGACGTCAGTGACGCGGTCGTCGGCGACGAGGGGTGCGAGTTCCTCGAAGTCGACGAGCGCGGCGGCCTGACGACGGTGCTCCGGACGTGGGGTGCCGGGGAGGAACGGTGCGCGATGCCGGTGCATGTCGACGACGGTACGGACGGGGCGGGCCCGGCCAGTGCCTCCAGGACGGACCGGTGGAGAACGCAACCACCGCTGGCGAGAGTGCGGGACTTGTACCCCGAACTTGTCGGCCGTACCCCGCCGTCGAGCCCCGGATCCCGAGGATTCCGGGGCTCTCGCCGGTCCGCAATGAGGGGGACACTCGAAGATCGGTCGGTGCAGTCCGTGTGGTTGCAGGAGCACGATGCGTCATCCTGCCGGTGGACCGCTCTGTCCACCGTTCCGCGTACCTGCGCGGATCGAGCAGGTCTGAGCGGGCCTCACGGAGGGCCCGGGAGATGCGGGCGCCGCGGGAAAAAGAAGAGGCGGCACCTGTTGGGGGGAACGGGTGCCGCCAGGACACCGGCGGATTGGGGGGAATCTTGGCCGGCGCCACCGGGAACGAGCCCGGCAGGAACAACTGTACCCCAGGAACCGGATCCGACGACACCTCTGACCGGAGAACGCGATCGAGTGCGTGGATCGACCATCCGGCCGTGCGGGACCGGAGCCGAGCATCCGCGGTGAGCGAGTTGTCCACAGGCGCCTCGGCGGCGTCGGCGCTCGGAGTAGTCTCCGGAGGCGCCCGGTCATCGACTGCCTCGGTGGCCCGACCGCGACCCCGGCGGACGAGACGAGAGGACATCGATGACGATTCCGCAGCAGGACCAGACCCGTGCCGACCAGACCGGTGCCGGCCAGAACCCGGCCGACCAGAACCAGACCGACCACACCCCCGGTGACGCCACGACGTTCCCGCCGTCGCCGGAGTTCGTGGCCGACGCGGTGGCCGACCGAGCCCTGCACGACGCCGCCAGCGCGGACCGGGTGGCCTTCTGGGCCGAGCAGTCCCGCGCCCTGCTGGAGTGGCGGACACCGTTCACGAGCACGCTCGACTGGTCCGCAGCCCCGTTCGCCCGCTGGTTCGCTGACGGCGAGTTGAACGTCGCCGAGAACTGCCTGGACCGGCACGTCCGCGCGGGCAACGGCGACCGCGTCGCGATCCACTTCGAGGGCGCGAACGGCGACACCCGCACCATCACCTACGCGCAGCTGACCGCCGACGTGCAGCGTGCGGCGAACATGCTCGCGGGCCTCGGCGTCACGCAGGGCGACCGCGTCGTCGTCTACCTGCCGCTGATCCCGGAGGCCGTGGTCACGATGCTGGCGATCGCCCGCCTCGGTGCGATCCACTCGGTCGTCTTCGGCGGCTTCAGCGCAGAGAGCCTGCGCGCCCGCATCGAGGACGCCGGCGCCAAGGTCGTCGTGACGGCCGACGGCGGTTGGCGCCGGGGTGCCGTCTCGCCGCTCAAGCCCGCGGTCGACGAGGCCCTGCAGGGCGAGGGCACCGAGAGCGTCGAGCACGTGCTGGTGGTCCAGCGCGGCGGCAACGACGTCGAGTGGACCGACCGGGACCGCTGGTGGCACGACGAGTTCGCCGCAGCCGCCCCGGAGCACGAGGCGCAGGCGTTCCCCGCCGAGAACCCCCTCTTCATCCTGTACACGTCCGGCACGACCGGCAAGCCCAAGGGCATCGTGCACACCTCAGGCGGCTACCTGACCCAGGCGGCGTACACGCACAAGAACGTGTTCGACATGCACCCAGAGAAGGACGTCTACTGGTGCACCGCCGACATCGGCTGGATCACCGGGCACACCTACGTCGTCTACGGCCCGCTCGCGAACGGCGTGACACAGGTCCTGTACGAGGGCACCCCCGACGAGCCGAAGCCCGGCCGGTGGTGGGACCTCGTCGACGCGTACGGCGTCACGGTCCTCTACACCGCACCCACCGCGGTGCGCGCGGCGATGAAGGCCGGCCGGCAGATCCCGGAGGCACGCAGCCTCGAAAGCCTGCGCCTGCTGGGCAGCGTCGGGGAACCGATCAACCCCGAGGCCTGGCAGTGGTACCGGCAGGTCATCGGTCACGACCGCACCCCGATCGTCGACACGTGGTGGCAGACCGAGACCGGCGGCATCATGATCTCGGCCCTGCCCGGCGTCACGAAGCTCAAGCCCGGCGCCGCCCAGACTCCGCTGCCCGGCATCGTCGCTGAGATCGTCGACGACGACGGCAACCGCGTCGGACCGGGTGGCAGCGGCTACCTCACGATCACCGAGCCGTGGCCTGCGATGGCCCGCGGCATCTGGGGTGACCAGGACCGCTTCGTCGAGACGTACTGGTCACGCTTCCCCGGCCGCTACTTCGCCGGCGACGGTGCCCGTCTGGACGGCGAGGGCGACATCTGGGTGCAGGGACGCGTCGACGACGTCATGAACGTCTCCGGGCACCGGTTGTCCACGGCCGAGATCGAGTCGGCACTGGTCGGTCACGAGGGCGTCGCCGAGGCAGCGGTCGTCGGTGCCGCCGACGAGACGACCGGACAGGCGGTGGTCGCGTTCGTGATCCTCACCGCCGACGCCGCGGCGGACGTCGACCGCGTGTCCGCGGCGACCGAACTGCGCAACTGGGTCGGCAAGCGGATCGGCCCGATCGCGAAGCCCCGCCAGGTCGTCATCGTCCCCGAGCTGCCGAAGACGCGCTCGGGCAAGATCATGCGCCGCCTGCTCCGCGACGCCGCCGAGGGCCGACGCATCGGCGACACGACGACGTTGGCCGACCCGACGGTGATGGCGACCATCGCGGAACTGATGTGACGCGGTGAACGTGCGGAGAGCCTCCAGGCCGGTCGGTCTGGAGGCTCTCCTGCTGTCCGCGGACCGGTCACGTCCGCCGGTGGTTCAGTCCGTCAACTCGACGATCAGCTCCACCTCGACGGGGGCGTCGAGCGGGAGCACCGCGACGCCGACGGCGCTGCGGGCGTGGATGCCCGCTTCACCGAAGACGTCGCCGATGAGCTGCGAGGCGCCGTTCGCGACGCCGGGCTGACCGGTGAAGGAGGGGTCCGAGGCGACGAAGACGGTCACCTTGACGACCTTCGCCACCCGGTCGAGCGACCCGGCGACGCTCTGCACGGCGGCGAGGCCGTTCAGTGCGGCCTGCCGAGCCTGCGCGGTCGCGGTCTCGGCGTCGACCGCGGACCCGACCTTGCCGGTGACCGGGAGGGCGCCGTCGACGAAGGGCAGCTGCCCCGCGGTGAAGACGTGCGAGCCCGAGACCACGGCCGGGACGTACGCCGCGACGGGCGCGGCGACGGCCGGGATCGTGAGGCCGAGCTCGCGCAGGCGGTCCTCGATGCTCATGCGTCGGCCTTCGGACGCTTCAGGTAGGCGACCAGGCCGCCCTCCGGGCCGGTGACGACCTGGACCAGCTCCCAGCCCTGGTCACCGAAGTTGTTCAGGATGGCAGTGGTGTTGTGGATGATCAACGGAGTCGTGAGGTATTCCCAGCGGCGCATGCGGTTCCTTGCCAGCCTTTCAGTCCGAGGTGTCGTTTAGGCTGCATCCTATGTCTGCCCAGAAGACGTCTGCCCGTCGGACCAAGCCCGTCTCCGCAGTCGGCGCCTTCATCGGTTTCGTCGGCTTCAGCGCACTCGCCGGTCTGCTCGTCACGATCGGGGTCACCCCGGCCATCGCGGTCGCCGGTGTGACGACGACCTCGACCATCGGGGTGTTCGAGTCCCTGCCCGAGTACATCGAGCTCGGCGACCTGCCCCAGCGCAACGAAGTGCTGGCGTACCAGGGCGGCAAGCCCGTGCACCTGGCGACGGTCTACGACCAGAACCGCCAGGAACTGAAGTACGACCAGATCAGCGACAACCTGAAGAACGCGGCCATCGACGGCGAGGACAAGCGCTTCTGGGACCACGGCGGGGTCGACATGACTTCGCTGGTGCGAGCTGGTGTGGGGACGGTCGCGGGCGGTGGCCTCGGTGACTCGGGCGGTGGCTCGACCCTGACCATGCAGCTGGTCCGCAACATCAAGATGCAGCAGGCACTCGAGCTCCCGACACAGGAAGAGCGCCTCAAGGCCTACAACGAGGCCACGAAGGTCTCGGTCTCCCGCAAGCTCGAGGAGATGAAGCTCGCGATCGGGCTCGCGAAGAAGTACTCGAAGAAGGACATCCTCACCGGGTACCTCAACATCGCCTTCTTCGGCGACCAGACCTACGGCGTGCAGGCCGCGGCCCAGCACTACTACGGCAAGAACGCCACGGACCTGACCCCCGCAGAGGGCGCGTCGATCCTGGCCATCGTGCAGTCGCCGAACACCCGCAACCTGTCGGACCCCAAGTTCTACGAGGCCAACGTCGCCCGACGTGACGTCATCCTCAAGTCGATGTACGCGCAGAAGCACATCGACAAGAAGCAGTTCGACGAGGCCATCGCCTCGAAGCCGGCCGACTACGTGCACCTGACCGACCCGACCCAGGGCTGCAAGGCTTCCGCCGGCAACGGTTCGCAGTTCTTCTGCGACTACGCCGTGCAGATCGTCAAGCAGATGTCGCAGCTCGGTGCGACGCAGAAGCAGCGCGACGCAGCCTGGCGCAACGGCGGGTACACGATCCAGACCACGCTGAACCTGGACCTGAACAACGCGCAGAAGGACCTGATCAACCAGTACGCACCGAACACCGAGTCCAGGTTCGCCCTGGGTGGCGTGCTGAACTCGGTCGAGGCCGACACCGGCCGTGTGCTGACGATGGTGCAGAACAAGAACTACAACCAGCTGGCCAAGTGCGGCTCGCAGGGCGCAGACCCGAACGCCTGTGCGCCGGCCACCGACACGGGTCTGAACCTCAGTGTCGACCAGCAGTACGGCGGCGGCGAGGGCTTCCAGACCGGTTCGACGTTCAAGCCGTTCACGCTGCTGAACTGGCTGCAGAACGGCCACGGCCTGCAGGAGATCGTGAACGGGACGCCGCGGACGTTCTCGAGCTTCACGCAGTGCAAGTCGCCGATCTACACGCCGTACCCGGTGCGGAACGACGCACCGGGCGAGGGCGGCAACATGACCGTCGAGAACGCGACCTACCGCTCGATCAACAACTCGTACGTCCAGATGGCCCAGAAGCTCGACTTCTGCGACATCCGCGACACGGCCGAGAGTCTCGGCGTGCACCTGGCGAAGCCGCGCGCAACTTCGACCGAGTACGCGGACGACATGTCCAAGAAGACGACGAGCGACGTCCGGACGAACCCGTCGTTCGTCCTCGGTACCAACTACATCGCACCGCTGACGATGGCTGCCGCGTACGCGGGCATCGCGAACAAGGGCACGTTCTGCCGGCCGATCGCGATCGACAACGTCACGAACGCCGACGGCAAGTCGCTCGGCGGCCAGCCGAAGGACTGCACCCAGGCGATCGACCCGCAGGTCGCGGCCACCGCGATCTACGCGCTCAAGAAGGTCCTGACCATCGGTACCGCGGTCAACGGCCGGACGCCGGACGGCTTCGACGAGTTCGCCAAGACCGGTACCACCGACGAAGCAGACCAGATCTGGCTCGTCGGCGCGACCAGCAAGGCCGCGACCGCTGCGTGGATGGGCAACATCGAGGGCAAGCAGAGCCTCCGGTTCGTCTACGGTCCGAACGGCCAGTACGCCGGCTCCCGCACCGCGCTCTGGCGCCAGGCGCAGGCCGTCGTGAACACCCAGTACCCGGGCGGCGAGTTCGAGACCCCGTCCGCGGCGGCCATCCGCGGCAACAGCATCACCGTCCCGAACGTGGCCGGGCAGACCCCCGACGCGGCACGGGCAGCGCTCGCGAACGTCGGCCTGACCTACGTCGACGGCGGAGTGCAGTCCGGCGGCGGAACCGCGGGGACGGTCTCGTCGACCAGTCCGGCAGCCGGACTCCAGCTCTCCAAGGGCTCGAGCGTGACGGTCTACACCACCGACGGCTCGCAGGCCTCGGTCCCCGATGTCGGCGGCAAGAAGGTCGACGACGCGAAATCGACCCTGTCCGATGCCGGGTTCACGAACGTGGCCGTCGCGGGCGACTACGAGCGCGGCAACGGCAAGAACGAGTGCACGGTCGCCGCGGTCGCTCCGGGCGCCGGGACGGCCACGGCGAAGACCACCGGGGTGACCCTCAAGCTGTTCGGCAACAAGGACGGCAAGGCGCCGAAGGACTGCCGATGAGCCGCGGCCGCGGTGCCCTCGGCGTCCTGGCCGCGGGTGCCGCGGTCGGTGTCGCCTCGGCAGCCTGGGGCGCACTGGTCGAACGCCGGCGGTTCGGCATCCGGTGGGAGACGGTCCCCGTCCTGCCCGCCGGTTCCCGTGACGTGACGGTGCTGCACCTCTCCGACATCCACATGGCGCCGTGGCAGGCCGACAAGCAGCAGTGGATCCGCGACCTCAGCCTGGTCGAGCCGGACTTCATCGTGAACACCGGCGACAACCTCGGGCACGAGACCGCCAACGCCGCCGTCGAGTACACCCTCGAGCCGTTCCGCGGCATCCCCGGAGCGTTCGTGTACGGCTCGAACGACTTCTTCGCCCCGTCCCCGCGGAACCCGGCGCGCTACCTCTCCGGTCCGAGCACGATGCGGCCCGAGGCGCCTCCGGCGAAGCTCGACGTCGATCGGCAGACGGCCTTCTTCGAGTCACTCGGCTGGCTCGACCTCAACAACCGCGCCCGTGCGATCGAGGTCCGCGGCTCACGCTTCGAGCTCTTCGGCACCTCCGACGCGCACCGCGGCTGGGACCGTCTCGATCTGCTGCCGGCCAACGTCGACGAGATGCGCTCCGAGGTCCCCTGGTCCGAGGACGAGACCGGCCCCTCCCCCGTCTCCATCGGCGTCACGCACGCGCCCTACCGTCGAGTGTTGGACGCCTTCGTCACGCAGGGCGCGGACGTCGTGTTCGCCGGGCACACCCACGGCGGCCAGGTCGCCGTCCCCGGAGTCGGGGCACTGGTGACGAATTCGGACCTCCCCCGTCGGTACGCCAGCGGACTGCACCAGTGGCAGAACCGGACGCACTGGTCGTGGCTCAACGTCTCGGCCGGCCTCGGCACCTCGATCTACGCCCCGATCCGGTTCGCCGTACGCCCCGAGGCCGTGGTCGTCACTCTCACCGCCCGAGTCTGAGCCACACCGGGGTCCGCATCGGAGGTCGGCCGCCCGGCTGTCACCTGTGCACCTGGTGGTCACGTGCCTCCCGATCGGGTCCGCCGAGGACCTCTCCGCCGGAGCGACAGCCGGGCGCCGGAGGGGATCGTGGGCCGGTCGCCCGCACGTCCTGGTTCCCACGACAGCTGCGGTCGCGGGCCGGTTGCGCGCATCTCCTTGTTCCCGCGCCGCGTCGGTAGGCGCCAGGCCGGTCCTCGGGCACCCCGCCGCTCAGCGTGCGCCCGCGCGGGTCGGTGGGTGCCGGTCCGGGGGGACGCCGGTCCGGGGGGCGCGCCGGTCTGCGGCCGCAGCCGTGTGCGGAGGCCCGGCCGTGTGGTCCGACTCAACGCGGCGAATCGCGACGCGCCCGGCCGACATCGCGTGGTCGTGAGCACCCCCGAACATCGGATAGACTTCTGGGGTTGCTCCGGGAACGGAGTGATCACACCGCGGGGTGTGGCGCAGCTTGGTAGCGCGCGTCGTTCGGGACGACGAGGTCGCAGGTTCAAATCCTGTCACCCCGACAGCCACGGCCCTGGTTCCACTCGGAACCAGGGCCGTTCTGCATTTCCGCGGGCTCTCCTTGTTTCCGGATCAGCCGTCGTCCCGCCCGGCGGCCGAACGGGTCGCCGCACAACGAGAACCGGTCCGCACCAGGGCCTCCCCCGGTGCGAATCGGTTCCGGTAGTGCATCTCCACCCCGCACCCGCACCGGCACGGTGCAAGCCAGGTCGGCGTGCCGCTGGCCGGGTCGACGCACAACAAGAACCGGTCTGCACCAGGGCTTCCCGCGGCGCAAACCGGTTCCGGTAGTGCCTGTCCAGGCCGAACCGGCGCAGGGCGAGCCAGGCCGGCGTGCCGAGCAGCCGGCAACCGGCTGGGTCGCCGCACAACGAGAACCGGTCCGCGCCAGGGTTTCCCGCGGCGCGAACCGGTTCCGGTAGTGCTTGTCCATGCCGAACCGGCGCAGCGCGAGCCAGGCTGCGTGCCGGCCCGCGCCCGCCAGCGGCGCCGGCCGCTCCCCTACGCCACCGCGACGCCCGGGCGGACCAGACGCCCCTCGGCGTGCAGCCCGGCGACGACCTCGAGCGCCTGGTGCCGGTAGCGCGCCTGTGCGGCGCCCGGAGCGACGATGACACCGTCCGCCCCGGTCGACTCGACCAGGTCGTTGATCTTCGCTGCGACCTGCTCACGCGTGCCGTACGCCTGACGCTCGGTGCGGGCGGCGATGAACCGACGCTCGCGGTCCGAGAACTGGTAGGCGCGCGCCTCGTCCATGGACACCGGCTCGGGCTTCGTGCCCTGACGCATCCGGATGAAGGAGATCATGCCCGGGGCGCTCTGCTCCTCGACCACGGCGGGGTCCTCGTCGGTGACGACCTGCACGCCGATCAGTGCGAGGGGCTCCGACCGGAAGCGGGACGGCCGGAACGACTGGTGGTAGAGCGCCAGTGCCGCTTCGGTGTTGTCCGAGGCGAAGTGGTGCGCGAACGCGAAGGCGATGCCGAGTGCACCGGCGACCTGCGCGCTGTACCCGGAGGAACCGAGCAGCCAGAACTCGGGCACGTCGCCGTAGCCGGGGACGGCGCGGATCCGGGAGAGCGGGTTCGACTCCTCCATGCCGGTGAAGAACCCGATCAGGTCGGCGAGCTGCTGCGGGAAGTCGTCGACGTCCAGGCGGTCGGTGCGACGCAGCGCCATCGCGGTCGCCCCGTCCGTACCGGGTGCGCGACCGATGCCGAGGTCCACGCGGTCGCCGTACAGGGCGCGGAGGGTGCCGAACTGCTCGGCGATGACGAGGGGTGCGTGGTTCGGCAGCATCACACCACCGGATCCGATGCGGATGGTGGAGGTCGCGGCTCCGACGGCGCTCAGCAGCACGGCAGGTGCGGACGACGTGATGCCCGGCATGCCGTGGTGCTCGGCGACCCAGATCCGTTCGTAGCCGAGCTGCTCGGCTCGGACGGCCATGTCGATCGAGCCCTGCAGGGCTTCGGTGTTCGACTGGCCGTACTCGCGCGTGGCGAGGTCGAGGACGGAAAGGTGCAGGGGTGCGTCACTCATGTCGGAGCCAACGTGAGCCGCCCCGAGACCATTCCGCGCCTCCAGTCCGGGACGGAGCGTCAGCAGTCCGGGACGGAGCGTCAGCAGTCCGGGACGGAGCGTCAGCAGTCCGGGACGGCGCGTCAGCGCTCGGCGGCGCCGTCCAACCGCCCACCGGACTCGGTGAGGTAGCAGTTGGCGCAGAGCGACTCGTACTCGACGTCCGTGCCGTCGATGGCGACCTGTGACCCGTCGAAGACGAACTGCCCGTGGATCTTCCGCGCGTTGAACACCGCCTTGCGTCCGCAGCGGCAGATCGTCTTGAGCTCTTCCAGGGAGTGCGCGACCTCGAGCAACCGCCGGCTGCCGGGGAACGCCTCGGTGCGGAAGTCGGTGCGGATGCCGTACGCCAGGACCGGGATCTGGTCGAGGACGGCGATCCGCAGCAGGTCGTCGACCTGCCGGGGGGTGAGGAACTGGGCCTCGTCGACGAGCACGCAGCTGACCGGTCGGACCATGCCGTCCAGGCGCGCGGACTCCGGGTCGGTGGCACCGGCCTCGGCGACGGCGGCACGGACGTCCACGTCGGCGGGCAGCACCACGTCGACGGTCCGGGTCACACCGAGCCGCGAGACGATCTCACGGTCGCCCTTCGTGTCGACGGCGGGCTTCGCGAGCAGGACCCGCTGACCGCGCTCCTCGTAGTTGTAGGCGGCCTGCAGGAGTCCGGTGCTCTTGCCGCTGTTCATCGCGCCGAAGCGGAAGTAGAGCTTCGCCACTACGCGAGGAACCCGTCCTCCGCCGCACGACGGATCAGGTCGGACTTCTTCGACGCCGGGCGACCGACCTTCGCGTACTTCTCGCGGACGCGGCGCAGGTAGGTCTTCGCGGTCTCGTACTGCACGTTCATCTGCGCGGCGACCTCGTTGGTGGAGTAGCCGGAGACGTACAGGCGGAGCGCTTCTTCTTCACCGTGGCTGAGCTTGGGCCGCTGGTGGGCGCTCGCGCCGGTGGGCAACGGCCGCCACTCGCGCTGCGCGGGGGTCTCGCGGGCGACGCCCATGACCTCGCGCGCGATGTCCATGACCTCGCGCATCGGCAGGGACTTCGACAGGAACGCGGCCGCGCCGGCGGCGAGCGACCGGTCGCGGGACTCGCGGGCGTCGACGCTGGAGAGCACGATGACCTTCGCACCGGCGGCACGGCAGGTGCGCACCCGGGCTTCGATGGAGACGGGCTCCTTGAGCTGGAAGTCGAGGAACACCAGGTCGGTCGGGAAGCTGTCGCTGTGCACCATCTCGAGCCAGGTGTGTGCGGTGAGGGCCAGGTCGAAGTCGAAGGCGTTCACCGCGATCCAGCTCGACAGGCTGTCGAGCAGGACCTCGTGGTCGTCGAGGATGGCCAGGCGCACCCGTCGCGAACCCGGGGTCGGCATCGACGGACCGCCCTCCGCGAGACGGTTCGGGTCAGTGCTGGTCATACGAGAACCTTAATGTCAGTGACGATGGTCGGACGGCGACGTCGGTGTCGGGGAACGTCACGCGGAGCACGGCGAAGTAGGGATCGAACGTCCGGTGGATCCCGACGTCGGAGTCCGCGACCACGACGTCGAAGGTCATCCCGACCCGCGGCGTCGTCGAGCCCGCGGCACCGGCCGTCGGTCTGGCCGCTGGCCCGTCCGCACCCAGGCCGGGCGCGAGCGCGCCGACGGGGGCGACCGTGACCCGGACGCCGGCCGGGTCGACCGTCGCGGAGCCGAGCAGCGCCCGGACGAAGGTCCGGACGACGGTCCGCTGGTCCGCGTCCATGGCCGACGCCAGCCCCTCCGGGTCGTGGACGGTCGCCGCGGCGTCGCCCGACACCCGGACGGCGTACTCGAGCCAGGTCCGGTCCGCCTCGGCGACCATCGCCTGGCGTATGCCGTCGGCGATCGCGCGTGCTCGAGCACGGTCGGCGTCGGTGATCGAGGCGCGGGTCCGGAGCTCGGCGAAGAACGGTGCGACGTCGCGCGCCAGGATCGTGGACCGGTCCTGCTGGACGCTCGCGGTGATGCCGTCGCGTTCAGCCCGCTCGACGGAGTAGGACCCGGCACGGATCTGGACCCGTTCCGCCAGACCGGCGAAGGTCCGCGCGAACACGGCGGCCGCGGCGGTCAGGACCAGGGTCGGCGCAGCCGCCAGGAACGCGGCCACGGACACCGGGACGCCGGCCGGGTACACCGCGGCGACCGTCCCGGCGGTCACGCCGTTGACAACCGCCAGGACGAGCCCGCCGACGACCAGGTCCACCCACGGCCGGTACGGCGCGACCTCGACGATGCCGACCGCGCACAGCAGGACCATGAAGTCGTTGACGAGGGAACGGTCCGGCCCCCACTGCGCCGCCGAACTGGTCACGGTCGCGGCCGCGAGCAACGCGACGTGGGCGACGAACGACCAGCGCGGGAACGGCGCACGGAACGGACTGGAGGCGCTGATCACCACCACCGCGGAGGCCGCCAGCAGCAGGACGGTCAGGGCACTGACCGTCGGGGTGCCGACGACGTCGCGGTCGAACAGGGACACCAGGCTCGCCCAGAGCACCCCGCCGGCGCCGATCACGACCGCGAGGGGTCGGGACCCCATCGCGCCGAGCGGGTCGTACTGCTGAGCGGTCCGGCGGCCGCTGCCGCTGCCGCTGCCGCGGTCCGCGCGGCCGGCGGTCACGACGCACGCTCCACGTCGTCGTCACCGGCGAGGTGCACGACCGGCGCGGAGCCGATCGTCGCCGCGTACGGGACGCTCATCATCACGCTCGTGCCGGAACCGGGCGACGACCACACCTGGACGTCGCCGCCGACGCGGCCGATGCGTTCGCGGACGGAGTTCCGGAGGCCCATCCGGTCGGCGCCGGTCGCCTGCTCGTCGAACCCGCGCCCGTCGTCGACCACCATCACGGTGCAGGCCGCACCGTCGTCGAAGACGCTGACCTCGGCGGTGTCGGTGCCGGCGTGCTTGAGGACGTTCGCCAGGCACTGCCCGACGGCGCGGACGACGGCGGTCATGGCCCGCGGATCCAGGCGCCCGACGGACGACGGGTCGCCCGTCACGGCGACCTGGAGGCCCGCGGCCCGCTGCTCGTCGATCATCCGCTCGAACGCGGTGACCGCTTCGGACGCGGCGTCGGCCGCATCGGCGCCGTCCGACGCGGCGGCGTCCCCTGCGAGCCAGGCCCGGCCGGTGAGCATCGCGACGTCGGACTCCATGGTCCGGGCGAGGTGCTCGTCCATCGGTCCGGCCGGTGCGAGGGCGATGGCGTTGAGGTGGTTCAGGACCGTGTCGTGCAGGATCGCGGCGGCTTCTGCCTCGATGCCGGCGCGGTACGCGGTGACGTGTTCTTCCCGGGCGGACCGCAGCAGTTCGGGTTGGACGCGCTCGGACCGCGCGGTCGACCGGCTGACCGCGACGACGAGCGCGATGACGAAGCCGAGCGTCACCCAGGCGAGCACGAGGGGGTGGTCAGGGCCGCCGGACCGAGCAGCTGCGACGGAGGTCACGACCCTCCCGACGGTGAAGCCGGACACCGACCAGAGGACGACACGGAGGGTGCCACTCCCCGATCCGCCGATGAGGACGAGCGGCACGACGACCAAGGACAGCAGGTAGGAGCTGACCCAGGGGACGTCGGCGAGTTCACGTTGCACGACCGTGGCGAACCACCACGCGCAGATGCCCCCGACGACGAGGAAGGCCGCGCCGGACCGCCAGGTACCGACATGCGTGTGCACGGCGATCATGACGAGCATCGGCACGACGGCCAGGACGGCGCCGAGGACGTGGTCGTTCGGGGCGTCGAGACGGTAGAGGACCAACAGCAGCGCCGCGGCCACGAGGGAGCCGATCGCCGCCGCGTGGAAGGCGCGCACCGTCGACCACGCGTTCACCCGAGGGGCGAGATGCGTGGGGATGCCGAGCACCGGGGCTGTCCTTCCGTGCGGTCGAGGGGTCACGGAGCACCCGGACAACGAGTGCTCTCCACAGCCGACGACCGTTCGGGAGGTCGTTCAGCGGCGGGGGCGCCACCATCGATCCAACCACGATGCACGAGGTGGTGTACCCCGATCAGGTCCTCAGGCGGCAGACCGGACCATGGTACCGGCGACCACCGACCCTCTGCTGTCCCCCGGACACGGGCTCGTGGACCTCCGACGAGTCAGAACAGCCGCGGCCCGCCGGGACCGGACGACGTCCGCCGGACCGGGGCCGACGTCGGCGACGGCGCCAGCGACGGCGACGACGAAGCAGCAGTCCGCGCTGGCTGCCGCCCGTTCGTCGGTCGGTACTCGGCCCGGTGGGCGTACCCGGGGTCGGCGCGCTTCAGTGGCGACTGGTCGGACGTGCGCGGGACGGCGTCGTCCGAGAAGCCCATCGACCCGGTAGCGGGGTCGACCTGCCCGAGGGACAGCCCGTGCTCACGGAGGATGGGGCGGACCCGCTCAGCCAGCCACCGCCGGTAGTCCTTCGGCGCGTAGGTGTTGTCGAGGTACATCGCCCGGTACCGGCCGACCAGGTCCGGGTGGGTGCGGCCGAGCCACTCGTACCACCACGGCTTGATGCCCGGCTTGAGGTGCAGCGCGGAGTACATCAGGCTCGTGGCACCCGACGCCGCCGCGCGTCCGACCGCGTCCTGCAGGTGGGCCCGGGTGTCCGTGATGTAGGGCAGGACCGGCATGAGGAAGACCGAGCAGTCGAGTCCGGCGTCTCGGACCGCACGGACGGTCGCCAACCGGGCCGAGGTCGTCGGCGTCCCCGGTTCGACGGACTGCTGCAGGTCGTCGTCGTACACTGCGATCGACATGGCGATGTCCACCGGCACGGACTTCGCCGCTTCGACCAGCAGCGGGATGTCCCGGCGGAGCAGGCTGCCCTTGGTGAGGATGCTGAACGGCGTCCCCGACTCCGCCAGCGCTCGGATGATGCCGGGCATCAGGCGGTAGCGTCCCTCGGCCCGCTGGTACGGATCGGTGTTGGTGCCGAGTGCCACCGGGTGCCGGTCCCAGCTCGGCTTGGCGAGTTCGCGCGTCAGGACGTCCGCCACGTTGGTCTTCACGACGATCTGCTGGTCGAAGTCCGCGCCGCCGTCGAACTCGAGGTAGGTGTGGGTCGGGCGGGCGAAGCAGTACACGCACGCGTGGCTGCACCCCCGGTAGGGGTTGATGGTCACCCCCCAGGTGCCGCCGTCCGCTCCCCCGACCTTGTTCAGCGCCGACTTCGCCAGGACTTCGTGGAACGTCACGCCGGCGAACTCCGGGGTCGTCACACTCCGGACGAACCCGCTGTTCGACTCGAGCCCGGGGAGCATGTCGCTCCGCTCGGCCGTGATCGCCTGTCCGTCCCACCGCATGCACTCATTCGAACACACGTTCGAACGGGGCGCAAGGCGACCGAAGTCAGCGGTGCAGTCCGAGCACCGCCGCAGTGCGGTCGAGTGTGGCGTCCGCCAGCGCGGCGTCGTCGCCGAGGTCCTGCCCGTACGTCGGGACCATCTCGCGCACCGTGGGCTGCCAGCCGTCCCACCGGTCCGGGAAGCACTTGCGGAGCATGCTCAACATGATCGGCACCGCCGTCGACGCACCCGGCGATGCTCCGAGCAGCCCGGCGATCGAGCCGTCCGCCGACGTGATGACCTCGGTCCCGAACTGCAGGACGCCGCCCTTGTCCTTGTCCGGCTTGATGACCTGGACGCGCTGGCCGGCCGTGATCCGGTGCCAGTTCTCGGGCTCGGCTGCGGGCATGAAGTCGCGGAGGGCGTCGAACTTGGTCTGCTTGGACGCCAGGAGCTGCCCGATCAGGTACCGGACCAGGTCGAAGTTCGAGAACGCGACGCTGAGCATCGGCCGCAGGTTGTGCGGCCGGATCGAGGCGAACAGGTCGAGGACCGAGCCCTGCTTGAGGAACTTCGGGCTGAACCCGGCGTACGGGCCGAACATCAGCGAGGCGCTGCCGTCGACGATGCGGGTGTCCAGGTGCGGCACGGACATCGGCGGAGCACCGACGCTCGCCTTGCCGTAGACCTTCGCCGAGTGCTTCTGCACGACCTCGGGGTCATCGGTGCGGAGGAACTCGCCGGACACCGGGAACCCGCCGTAGCCGCGGATCTCCGGGATGCCGGACTTCTGCAGCAGCTGCAGGGCGCCACCACCCGCACCGACGAAGACGAAGTCCGCCGCGATGCGCTGCTTGGTTCGACCGACCTCGTTGCGGACGTCGAGCACCCAGCCGTCGGACACCTTCGAGCGGACGATCTTCGTGACGCGGTGCGACGGCTCGAACTCGAGCCCGTCGATCTCGAGCCGGTCGAACAGCTGTCGGGTCAGCGAGCCGAAGTCGACGTCCGAGCCGGCCGCCGAGTAGGTCGCCGCGATCGGCTGGTCCTTCTTGCGGCCCGGGATGAGCGCCGGCGCCCACTTGCGGATCTGCTCGGCGTCCTCGCTGTACTCGAGCCCCGCGAACAGCGGGTGGTCCTTCATGGCGTCGTAGCGGGCACGCATGTAGGCGACGTTGTCCGCACCCCAGACGAACGAGATGTGCGGCGTCGGGTTGATGAAGCTCTTCGGGTCGGGCAGGGTGCCGTCCTCGACCAGGTGCGACCAGAACTGGCGTGACACCTGGAACTGCTCGTTGACCGTCACGGCCTTCGCGATCTCGACGCGACCGTCCGGCAGCTCTGGCGTGTAGTTCAGCTCGCAGAGTGCGGAGTGGCCCGTCCCGGCGTTGTTCCACGGGTTCGAGGACTCCTGCGCTGCCGAGCCGAGTCGCTCGTAGACGCGGATCTTCCAGTCCGGCTCGAGCCGGTGGATGATCGCGGCGAGCGTGGCGCTCATGATCCCTCCCCCGACGAGGACGACATCGATGGGGTCCACCTGCTTCACTGCCACCCGTCGAGCCTACCTCCGTTCCCTGCGCGGCCGCGGATCACCTTGCACCTGATGGTCGATTGCGATCCCACATATCTCATACAGTGTTGGGGTTCCTGGCCCTCCACCGAAAGCACACCATGCGCCGCACCACGACCATGGCCGGGCTCGTCGCCGTCCCCCTCCTCGCGACCGCCCCGCTCCTCGCCGTCTCCACGTCGGCTTCCGCCCAGACCGTCGTCGACGCGACCACGTCCGACTCGACGGTCACCAGCACGCTCCGCCTCGCCGGCTCGAACGGCTTCGTCGCCGTGGGCAGCGTCGACGGCGTCGAGCAGGCACACACGAACGCCGCCACCGCCGACGCCGTGCTCCACCCGGAGCCCGGCGCCAGCGGTCCGCTGATCATCGGCGATCGGTGCTTCAGCCCGCTCAACGGACCGGGTCTGCCCTACGCGCTCGTCATCGACGCCACCGACCCGTCGCGGTGCCTCACCATGCGCACCGTCGCGAGCGCCGACGGTTCGCTCCGGTTCGTCGCGGACGACGCACTCTCCCCCGGCAACGGACTGACGCTCGAGCAGACCCCCGGGTCCTCCGCACTCCGTCTCGGCGACGCCGGCTCCGACTTCGACGTCGTCACCCGCGGGGAGTTCACGGCTCCGGAGCTCACCGAGACGACGATCACGGTCGGTTCCGACCTGGCCGGCACCGCGCAGCCCGGTGCCCACGTCGTGGTCGTCCGAGGTACCGACGTGCTCTGCGAAGCGGACGCCGCCGGCGAGGACGCCTCGCAGCCCGGCGCGTGGTCGTGCGCCGCCGACCTGCAGGTCGGCGAGCACGACCTCGAGCTCTACGGCGTCTCAGCGGCGAACCAGCCGGCAGGCCCCCGCGCGGTGCACGTCGTCGTCGCCGACGCCAGCACCGATCCCGGGACGGATCCGGGCACCGACCCCGGCACCGACCCGGGCACCGACCCCAGCCCCGAGCCCGGACCCGACCCCGACCCGGGCACCGACCCGGACCCGGCGCCCGGCGTCGATCCCGCCCCCGGCGCCGGATCCCTGCCGGGTACCCCGTCCGCGACCACCGCACCGACGCCGACCAGCAGCCCGACGGCGACGGCAGCACTCCCCGATCGGCTCGCCTACACGGGTGCCGAGGTCGGCACGGCCACTGCCGCCGCCGGCGTGTTCCTCGGCCTGGGTGGTCTCCTGACCGTCCTGCGCCGACGCCTGCGTCGGTCCTGACCCACCGGCACCACGACGGACGGGAGGCCCGCTACCAGCTGGTAGCGGGCCTCCCGTCCGTCGTGGCGTGCGTCAGGACGCGGCAGCACCGGCCGTGGCGCGGCTCGCGACCACGACCTCGGCGATCTGCACCGCGTTCAGGGCGGCACCCTTCCGCAGGTTGTCGTTGCTCACGAACAGCGCCAGGCCGTGTCCGGCGGGTGCCGACTGGTCGGCGCGGATGCGACCGACGAAGGTCGGGTCCTGCCCGGCCGCCTGCAGCGGGGTCGGCACGTCGGAGAGTTCGACGCCCGGGGCGGACGCGAGCACCTCGGTCGCACGCTCCGGCGAGAGCGGGCGCTCGAACTCGGCGTGCACCGAGATCGAGTGGCCGGTGAAGACGGGCACGCGGACGCAGGTGCCGGCGACGAGCAGGTCCGGCAGGTCGAGGATCTTGCGGCTCTCGTTGCGGAGCTTCTGCTCTTCGTCGGTCTCGCCCGAGCCGTCCTCGACGATGCTGCCGGCGAGCGGGACGACGTCGAACGCGATCGGACGGACGTACTTGACCGGCTCGGGGAACGTCACGGCCGAGCCGTCGTGGGTGAGCGCCGCGGTGTCCTGCTCGAGGGCGGCACGCGCCTGCCCGAGCAGTTCCTCGACACCCGCCAGTCCGCTGCCGGAGACCGCCTGGTAGGTGGTCGCGACGAGGCGACGCAGACCGGACTCGGTGTCGAGTGCCTTGAGGACCGGCATGATCGCCATCGTGGTGCAGTTCGGGTTCGCGATGATGCCCTTCTCGGCGGCGGCGATCGCGTCCGGGTTCACCTCGCTGACCACGAGCGGGACCTGCGGGTCGAGCCGCCAGGCGCTGGAGTTGTCGATGACGAGCGCGCCGGCGGCGGCGAAGCGGGGCGCCAGCGCACGGGACGCCGACGCACCCGCCGAGAAGAGCGCGATGTCGATGCCGGACGGGTCAGCGGTCTCCGAGTCCTCGACCACGATCTGCTGACCGCGGAACGGCAGGGTGGTCCCCGCGGACCGGGCGCTCGCGAAGAAGCGGACCGTGTCCGCCGGGAAGTCGCGCTCCTCGAGCAGACGGCGCATCACGGCACCGACCTGACCGGTGGCGCCGACGACCGCGACGGTGAGCTGGGTGTTGTCGGACTGCATGGTGCTCCTGCTCGGGGTCAGCGGCCGGTGCCGGCGTAGACGACGGCCTCGTTGTCGGCGTCGAGACCGAACGCCTCGTGCACGACGCGCATGGCCTCGTTCAGGGTGTCGGCTCGGGTGACGACCGAGATGCGGATCTCCGACGTCGAGATCATCTCGATGTTGATCGAGGCGTCGTGCAGCGCGCGGAACAGCTGCGCTGAGACGCCGGCGTTGGTGCGCATGCCGGCACCGACGAGCGCGAGCTTGCCGATCTGGTCGTCGTACTGGATGCCCTCGTACCCGATGTCGGACTTCGAGACCTCGAGCGCCGTCAGGACGCTCTGACCCTGGTCCTTCGGCAGCGTGAACGAGATGTCGGTCCGGCCGGTCGATGCCGCCGAGACGTTCTGCACGATCATGTCGATGTTCGCTCCGGCGCGCGCCACGATCGTGAAGATCTCGGCTGCCTTCCCGGGCTGGTCGGGCACGCCGACGACGGTGATCTTGCCCTCGGAGAGGTCGCCGGCGATGCCGGTGATGATCGGTTCTTCCACGGTTTCCCCCTCGGCAGGGTTGTAGACGATGGTGCCCTCGACGTTGCTGAACGAGGAACGGACGTGCAGGGTGACTCCGTGCCGACGGGCGTACTCGACGGCGCGGATGTAGAGGACCTTCGCACCGGATGCTGCGAGCTCGAGCATCTCCTCCGTCGTGACCCGGTCGATCTTGCGGGCCTTCGGGACGATGCGGGGGTCGGCGGTGAAGATGCCGTCGACGTCGGTGTAGATCTCACAGACGTCGGCGTCGAGCGCGGCGGCCAGGGCGACGGCGGTCGTGTCGGAGCCACCGCGGCCGAGGGTGGTGATCTCCCCCGTGGTGCGGTTGAAGCCCTGGAAGCCGGCGACGATCGCGACGTGCCCGGCGTCGAGTGCTTCCCGCACGCGCTTCGGGGTGACGTCGACGATGCGGGCCTTGCCGTGCTGGGCGTCCGTGAGCATGCCGGCCTGGCTGCCCGTGTACGACGAGGCTTCGACCCCGAGGCTCTTGATCGCCATCGCGAGGAGCGCCATCGAGATCCGCTCGCCCGCGGTGAGGAGCATGTCGAGCTCACGTCCGGCCGGGATCGGCGTGACCTCGTGCGCCAGGTCGACGAGCTCGTCGGTGGTGTCGCCCATCGCGGACACCGCGACCACGACGTCGTTGCCGGCCTTCTTCGTCTCGACGATGCGCTTCGCCACGCGCTTGATGCTCTCGGCATCCGCGACGGACGAACCACCGAACTTCTGCACGATCAAGGCCACGGGCACGCACTCCTGGGGACGGTTCTCCGCGACGTCACGCGGCTCGACAATCGTAGACGGTGTTCCACGGATGTTGCGTCCGAGCGGGTCGGCACGCAACGATCCCGCGTGGGCACCCGGACAGGTCGCTCGACCGGCGGGCAGTCCGGGGTGCGGGTCCGGGTCAGCCGCCGACGACCCGACGACCCTCGAACGCACGGCCGAGGGTGACCTCGTCCGCGTACTCCAGGTCGCCGCCCACCGGCAGCCCCGAGGCCAGACGGGTCGTGCGGATGCCCATCGGGACGAGCAACCGGCTGAGGTAGGTCGCGGTCGCCTCACCCTCGAGGTTCGGGTCCGTGGCGATGATGACCTCGTCCACGGTGCCGTCGGCGAGCCGCACCATGAGTTGCTGGATCCGCAGGTCGTCCGGTCCGACGCCGTCGATCGGGCTGATCGCCCCACCGAGCACGTGGTAGAGCCCCCGGAACTCGCGGGTGCGCTCGATCGCGGCGACGTCCTTGGCTTCCTCGACGACGCAGATCGTCGCCGGCGACCGTCGCGGGTCTCGGCAGATGCTGCACTGCACGTTCTCGGTGACGTTGCCGCAGACCTCGCAGAAACGGACCCGCTCCTTGACGTCCGCCAGGAGCTCGGACAGGCGGGTCGGGTCGAACGACTCGGTCTGCAGGATGTGGAACGCGATCCGCTGCGCCGACTTCGGACCGATGCCGGGCAGCCGCCCGAACTCGTCGATGAGGTCCTGCACGATGCCGTCGTACATCAGATCGTCCCCTCGGTCAGCGACGTCTCCTCGATGAACTGCGCACCGAGGATCTCACGCACGACCGCCTCGCCGTAGCGTCCGGGGACGGGGGCACGACGGGCGCCTGACGGCGCCTGCTGGGCCTGACGGGACGGCTGCGCCTGGGCGTTCGGCTGCTGCGGAGCGGTCGGCTGCTGTGCGGCAGCCGGCTTGGCTGCAGCGGGCTGCGACGGGACGCGGCCGGACGGTGCGGAACGGCCGTGACCGGGGTCCGGGAAGGGCGCGCCGTCGTCGAACGGCTCGTCGTCCAGCGGGTAGTCGTCCACCGGGATCGCGTCGGCCGGCACGGGAGGCGCGGCGGACCCGGACGGGGACGCTGCGGTCCTCGATCGGGTCGGCTCCGGCGACTGTGCGGGCGCAGCTGCCTCGGCAGGCGCGGTCGTCTCGGCAGGCGCGGCCGTCTCGGTAGGCGCGGCGCGCTCGGCCGGGGCGACGGTGGCGTCCGACGGGACGACGCCGAAGGGCGCGCCCCACGCGGGGACGACGTCCTCGGGCACGGCACCGGTCGTCGGGTCCGACGCGGGGATCGTCGCGACGGCCCACTCGGTGACCGGTCCGGAGTCCTGGGCTGCGGGCTGCGCGGGGGCTGATCGCTCGGGAGCTGATCGCTCCGCGGCGGGACGCTCGGATGCGGGGCGCTCGGGAGCGGATGCTCCCTGCGGGGCGGAACGCTCCGGCGTGAGGCGTTCCGACGTCTGGCGTTCCGGCGCAGACGGCTGCGACGCCGACGCCGGATCGGCCTGCGGCTGGCGCTGACCCTGCGGCGCGCGCTGTTCGGGCTGCTCCGGAGACTCTGCCTGCTTCGGCGCCGAAGCCTGCTGCGGCGCCGTGGTCCGGGCGGACTGCTCGGGCTTCGCCGGGGCCTGCTGCACCGGCGTTGGCTGCGGGGGCGCCTGCTGCGCCGGCGGCTGCTGTGCGGGTGCCTGCGCCGGCCGGGCACCGGCAGCGCCCGGTCCGCGTGCCACGAACTTCACCCGGAAACCGAGCAGGTCCGTGATCGCGCTGCGGAGGTGCTCGCTGACGCTGGTGTCCGGCCCGCTCATCTCCTTGAACGAGGCCACGTCCTGCTGGCTCGGGAACGTCAGGGTCAGGACGTCGTCCTTGAGCGCGGTGACCTGTGCCGTCGCGACGACCGCCCACGCCGAACGCTTGGCGCGCTGGACGTGCTCGACGATCTGCGGCCAGGTGTCCCGCATCTGCTGCAGACCGACCGGGGTCACGGAGCGGACCGCGGGCTCGGACCCGATGACCGTGCCGACTCCGGTGGAGGACGGCGAGGCCTGTCCCTCGGGCTCGGAGTCTCCGGCAGAGCCGGGCTCTGCCGTGGCAGGTTCCGGCTTCCGGGTGGTGGTGTCGGTCGCCGGGACCGCGGCGGCCCAGGACGCTGCGGCGTCGCGTGCCGCTTCGCCCGGGCCCTCGTCCGTGTGCGAGGCCGGGGCCTCGGGAGCAGTGGAGGCAACGGGAGACGCGGTGCTGGTCGGAGCGGCACCCGCCGGAGCCGGTGGGGCGGCGGACGCAGCAGTCGGCACCGAGGCCGAGGGAGCAGCCACGGGTGCCGCAGCAGGCGCCGTCGGAGCAGATCCCCCCGGAGCAGATCCCCTCGGAGCGGACGTCGTCGGAGCGGACGTCGTCGCGGCCGGCATCGTCTCCGGCGGAGCCTGGTGTCCGCCGGCATCGCCGACACCGACGCGACGCTCGAGCCGCTCGACACGGGCGAGTGCACCGCGCTGGGTGTCGTCGGCCTCGGGCACGAGCATCCGGGCGACCATGAGTTCGAGGTGCAGTCGGGGCGAGGTCGCACCGGTCATCTCGGTCAGGGCACGGTTGGCGATGTCGGCACCCCGGGACAGCGCGGTGGCACCGAAGACCCCGGCCTGGCGGGACATCGTGTCGAGCTCTTCGGGCGAGATGCCGCGGAGGACCGCACCGGCGCTCTCGTTGGTGGCCGCGACGACGATCAGGTCGCGGAGGCGTTCGAGCAGGTCCTCGACGAAGCGGCGCGGGTCCTGACCGGTCTGGACCACGCGGTCGATCGCCGAGAACGCGGACGCTGGGTCAGCCACGGCGAGCGCGTCGACCACGTCGTCGAGCAGGGCGGCGTCGGTGTAGCCGAGCAGGGCGACGGCCCGCTCGTAGGCGATCGCACCGTCTTCGCTGCCGGCCATCAGCTGGTCGAGCAGCGACAGGGTGTCGCGCACCGAGCCGCCGCCGGCACGGACCACGAGCGGCAGCACACCGGGGGCGACCGAGACGGACTCCTGCGTGCAGAGCTGCTCGATGTACTCGAGCATCGTGGCCGGCGGGACCAGGCGGAACGGGTAGTGGTGGGTCCGGGACCGGATCGTGCCGATGACCTTCTCGGGCTCGGTGGTGGCGAAGATGAACTTGACGTGCTCGGGCGGTTCCTCGACCAGCTTGAGCAGCGCGTTGAAGCCCTGCGGCGTGACCATGTGCGCTTCGTCGAGGATGAAGATCTTGTAGCGGTCGCGCGCCGGGGCGAAGACGGCACGGTCGCGGAGGTCACGGGCGTCGTCGACACCGTTGTGGCTGGCGGCGTCGATCTCGATCACGTCGAGGGAGCCACTGCCGCCACGCGCGAGTTCGACACAGCTGGGGCAGACGCCGCACGGGGTGTCGGTCGGGCCCTCGGCGCAGTTCAGGCAGCGCGCGAGGATGCGTGCCGAGGTCGTCTTGCCGCAGCCGCGCGGGCCGCTGAACAGGTACGCGTGGTTGACGCGGTTGGTCCGGAGTGCGGTGCGGAGCGGGTCCGTCACCTGCGACTGCCCGATCAGCTCGGCGAAGTTCTCGGGCCGGTAACGGCGATACAGGGCGGTGACCACGCGACCAGGGTAGTCGGGACCGCCGACACCTCGACACCGCTCTCCACAGCCCGTCCGACGGCGATCGAAACAGAGCGAGCACGCCCCAGAAACGAAGAAGACTCCTCACGCACGGAACCAACACAGCCCCGGTGCCCATCGCGAGCACGCCCCAGAAACGAAGAAGACTCCTCACGCACGGAACCAACACAGCCCCGGTGCCCATCGCGAGCACGCCCCAGAAACGAAGAAGACTCCTCACGCACCCGCCAGAGCCCGGTTACCCTTGCTGCGTTTCCGCCCTGGGGGAGTTGGCCTGGATGGCGTCACGTGAGGAGCCGCTGAACACTCTACCGGACGGAAGGAGCAGCATCGAACCCATGAAGATCGCCATCGCAGGGGGACACGGCCAGATCGCCCTGATCCTCGAACGCCTCATCACCGAAGCCGGACACGACGCCATCGGCATCGTCCGGAACCCCGCGCACGTCTCCGACGTCGAACAGACGGGTGCGCGAGCACTGGTCGCCGACCTGGAACAACTGGGTGAGGACGAGCTGGCGCTCCGCCTGCGCGGTGTGGACGCGGTGGTGTTCGCCGCGGGCGCCGGGCCGAACAGCGGTGCCGAGCGGAAGCTCTCGGTGGACCGGGACGCCGCTGTGCTCCTCGCCGAGGCCGCGGTGCGCCTGGACATCGAGCGCTTCGTGATGATCTCCGCGATGGGCGCGGACGCGTACGACCCGGAGCGTGCGAAGCTGCCCGCCCAGGACGAGGACGACGTCTTCCAGGTCTACCTCCGCGCGAAGGCCGAGGCGGACGCGAACGTGCGGATGCGTCGGTTCCGGTGGACGATCGTCCGCCCGGGCGGCCTCCTCGACACCCCGCCGCAGGGCACGGTGACGGTGGGTCGCACGGTCCCCCGCGGTTCGATCCCCCGCGCGGACGTCGCGGCCGTCGTCCTGCACGCGCTGCTCGACGACACGGCGGTCGGCAAGCAGTTCGAGGTCACCAGCGGTGACACGCCGATCCCGGCCGCGCTGAACGCGCTCGGCTGACGGAACGGAACCCTTGACGGACCGGACCGTTTGACGGACGGGAGGCCCACCACCGGTCCGGTGGTGGGCCTCCCGTCCGTCAGGGGGTCGCGCCGCGCACGACGCCGGCCGACGGGACGACGCTGGTCAGAGCGCGACCGCTGCCGACTGCCGCGCGATCTCGAGTTCCTCGTCGGTCGGGATGACGAGGACCGCGACACTGGAGGCGTCCGTCGAGATGCGGCGAGCCTCCTTGGAGTGCAGCTCGTTGCGGTCCGGGTCGATCTCGATGCCCAGGTGCTCCAGGCCGGCGAGCACCCGACGGCGGAGCAGGGCGTTGTTCTCCCCCACTCCCGCGGTGAACACGACGGCGTCGAGCCCGCCGAGCTGGGCGGTGTAGGCGCCCACGTAGCGGCGGATCCGGTGGCGGTACACGGCGAGCGCCGCCTCCGCCGTCTCGTCGCCCTTCGTCGCGGCGTCCTGGACGTCGCGCATGTCACCGCTGCCGGTCAGGCCGAGGAGCCCCGACTGCTTGTTGAGCATGGTGTCGAGTTCGTCGAAGGACAGCCCGGCCTCGCGGTGCAGGTGGATGAGCACAGCCGGGTCGAGGTCGCCGGAGCGGGTGCCCATCACGAGGCCCTCGAGGGGGGTGAGCCCCATCGACGTCTCGATCGACTTCCCGCCGTCGATGGCGGCGGCCGACGCCCCGTTGCCGAGGTGCAGGACGATCGTCTTCAGCTCTGAGAGCGGCCGGTCGAGGAAGACCGCGGCCTGCTCGGAGACGTACTTGTGGCTCGTGCCGTGCATGCCGTAGCGGCGGATCTGGTACTGCTCGGCGAGGTCTGCCGGGATCGCGTACGTGTACGCGTGCGGCGGCATCGTCTGGTGGAACGCGGTGTCGAACACGGCGACGTGCGGGACGTCCGAGAAGACCTGCTTCGCGGCCCGGATGCCCTCGAGGTTCGCCGGGTTGTGCAGCGGCGCGAGGCTCGACAGGTCGTCGATCTCCTGCTCGACCTCGTCGGTCACGACGGTGGCCTGGTCGAACCGGGTCCCACCGTGCACCACGCGGTGACCGACGACGGCCGGCGGGTGCTCGTCGAAGGACGGCCCGACCTTGCCGAACGCGTCGATCATCGCCTGGAAGCCGGCGGCGTGGTCGGGGACCTCGGCGCTGTCGTTCGACGAGGTCTCCCCGGTCAACGCGTTGGTGTGCTTCCACGACCCGCGGGACTCGCCGATGCGCTCGACGAGTCCGGACGCGAGCGTGCGCTCGTCGTCGAGCTCGATGAGCTGGTACTTGAAGGAACTCGAGCCGGAGTTGACGACGAGGGCTGCACTCACGAGGGGTCGCTTTCTGTTCGAGCAGTCGGCGCTGCTTCGGTTCGAGCGGTTGGCGCTGCCGTGCCCGCCTGGATCGCGGTGATGGCGACGGTGTTCACGATGTCGCTGACGAGCGCGCCGCGGGACAGGTCGTTGATCGGCTTGCGGAGCCCCTGCAGGACCGGTCCGATCGCGACCGCCCCGGCCGAGCGCTGCACCGCCTTGTACGTGTTGTTGCCGGTGTTGAGGTCCGGGAAGATGAAGACCGTCGCCTGCCCGGCCACCGGGGACCCGGGCATCTTCGTGCTCGCGACCGTCGGGTCGGCGGCGGCGTCGTACTGGATCGGTCCCTCGACGGGCAGGTCGGGACGACGCTCGCGGACGAAGGCGGTGCCGGCACGGACCTTGTCGACGTCCGCACCCGACCCACTGTCGCCGGTCGAGTAGCTGAGCATCGCGACCCGGGGCTCGATGCCGAACTGCGTCGCGGTCTCGGCGGACGAGATCGCGATGTCGGCGAGCTGCTCACTGGTCGGGTCCGGGATCACGGCGCAGTCGCCGTACACCAGGACGCGGTCGGCGAGGGCCATCAGGAACACGCTCGACACGATGGAGGTGTCCGGCCGGGTCTTGATGA